>NZ_JAMZAW010000003.1 GCF_024158745.1 Paenibacillus tyrphae
ATCTACATATTCCTAAGCAACTTACTAACCCACGCCTCTGAAAATCCTAACATTTTAGCTAGCTCTTTTTGTGAGGCTTCAGGGTTTTCCTTAATCGCTTTATGCAGGCGATCCAATGCTTCTTTCCTTCTTGAAGTAGTTTTTTTCTTTTTTGGAAGTGTTCTTTTTACCTCCTCAACTCGTTCACGTTCTACCCGCGCCAAGAAAACTTGAAGCGCCGGAAGGCTTTGGATACAGGACTTACAAATATAAAATTTTTTGAAGTAAATGGTTTTTTCCTTACTTAAGCAAAACAAACATTCTTTGCTATTATATCTATAAACTATAATCGCCTTTCTCTCGTCATCGCAAAAATACTCCGTCTTAACATTGGTATCAAGATTCAATGCACGCCTAACCTCCGTGGGGATCGTAATTCTCCCAAAGTTGTCTACCACTCTAATAATTCCGGTTCTTATGTCTTCGTGCATCAAAACACCTCAAAATAAAAATGTCCATTAATAAAATGAATTAATTGTCATAAAAACGGCTCTAATTTAAACACTTCATCTTCCTTGTTTGAGCGATTAAAATATAATTATCTAACTCTTGACTTAAACGAACGATATGTTCACAAGTCAAACTCTCTCCTTGTTGTACAGCTTCTTCCATTTGTCTAAGAATGGTCATCATTTCTTTTTGCAATTCTTCATCGTTCATATTGAGTATTGAAGAATCCGACACCTCCCTTCTAGTAACTAATAATTTCATGCATTATCCTCCACTCAAGAGCCTCCATTAAACCTTAAGAAAAGTATATTGGTTTTCCCTTTAAAATGGATTTTTTAGAATTTAAAGAAAAAAAAACATAAAACAAATAAAAAAACAGGCGAATATGCCTGTTTCAATAAATTGGTATATGTTTACGTTAAAGATAATATCCAAAAATTTTCGAGAAAAATAATCTTTACAATTCGGAGTCAAGTGTTTTAATAAGTGACATCCTCCAAATGGAAAATTTTTTTTATTTTTTTGATCATAGTTTTGAACGAGTCATCCTTGGTTCCGACTATAGATAATATTGATAATAGAACGTTAATGCATTCATCTCTCTTTTGAAAAGCACCAACTTTCTCAAACGCCTGAAGGCTATTAACAAAACTTTGTAGTTTTTTATTTTCTAAATTTTACCGCTCGCAAGCTTCGATTGAATCTAAGTTTAAACATTTCCCGCTTCGGCCAAATAAAAAAGAGGCTCACTGGCCTCTGAATCATGTTAAGGGTACTTCCGGTTCATCCACAAAGGTTTTTGTGTGGTATGCACCCCTTTTTTCTACACAAAAAAAGAAGCACTTATGTTACATTATTATTCCGATGACATGTCATCCTTCCTTTCCAATAAGGATCCTATAACCAATCAGATTTTTATCGTTATGATCCGGATAACGACATTTGTGGAAGGAAAATTGTTAACTTTCTTTCCAGATTCAAGGTTGGCTAACGATCAGTATTCATCATTTACAACTCTGGTGCCTTAAAGACGATGTTATGTCGCTAAAAAGAGAGTCTAAGAGCCCATTGTCACAAGATCTTCAAATTCACTCAGCCTACCTTTAACCTTTTATTGATATCCTAAATATTGGAAGATAATAAAGAATAGGATGGAGTGAAGTTGATGAGAAAAACAAAGTCCATAGTCGTTGCCGTTCTTGCCCTTGCCCTTCCGGCCGCAGTCCCGACATCATTATACGGAAGCTATGCCTATGCAGCTGGCGAACTCCGGGCCAACGTGCTTGCTGCAGCGGAGACCGATGCCGTAAGCAGCGGCAGCGATGCAGCCGATGACCCTTCGATTTGGGTACACCCCTCCGACCCGTCGAAGAGCGAGATTATCGCAACGAATAAAGACGGCGGAATTCTGGTTTATGACCTTAACGGCAAACAAAAATATTCTTATCCGCTGGGCAAAATGAACAACATCGACGTACGCTACGGTGTGCCTCTGGCTGGGAAAAAGGTAGACATTGCAGCAGTGACGAACCGTACGACGAATACGATCGATATTTTTGCCATTGACTCCTCTAGCGGAGCGCTCAAGCAGATTAACGGTACGCCGATCGAATCCAAGATGAGCGAAGTTTACGGCTTTAGCCTGTATCACAGCCTGAAAACGGGAAAATTCTACGCGCTTGTTCTCGGTAAAGCAGGCGAATTTGAACAGTACGAATTGTATGATAATGGACAAGGCGCCCTAAACGCCAAGAAGGTGAGAGCCTTTCAACTCGCATCCCAATCGGAGGGAATGGTAGCGGACGACGAATACGGCCGATTGTACATCGCGGAAGAAGAGGTGGGCATTTGGAAATATAGCGCTGAACCGTACTGCGATGAGTCCCGTAAGCTGGTCGCAGCGGTTGATAGTAAGCGGCTGACGGCCGACGTTGAAGGACTAACCTTGTATTACGGCAAGGATGGGGATGGATACCTCATCGCCTCGAGTCAGGGCAGCAGCAGCTACGCCGTGTTCGATCGCAAAGACGGGGACTATAGGGGAAGCTTCGTTATTGCAGACGGTCCTAAGATCGACGGTACAAGCGAAACCGACGGCATTGATGTTTTGAGTTTCGGACTCGGCAGCGCTTACCCTAAAGGAATTTTTATTGCTCAGGACGATCAAAATCTGCAGGACGGAGCGGTGATCAATCAGAATTTCAAGATTGTGAAATGGGATGCTATCTCCAAAGCGTTCAAGAAAACATTCGGAGACGATCTTGATATCGATAACGATGTGAATCCAAGGAAACTGAAAGACCGACAGGACGATTAAAGAAAGCCCGGAGCGGATAAAGCGAACAATCAAGCCTAGCTAGTAATAATTATACCATGCGGTCTATTTATGCTTTTGCTATTAGATGCTTTCCCCGGTACCGCAGAAGCCCCCTTGTTTTGCTACAGGGGGAATCATTTATAAGCTCAATCATTGGTACGTACCAACATCTTGCATTGCTTTAATCCACTTTTTTAAAAAATACTCTTAAAGATAAATACAAAGTCGAACTTAGAAGAGTTAACCCAATAACATTCCAAACTAGTTCCATAGAAACACCACCCAATCTTAATTCATGAATCTATAATACTACTATTGGAATTATTTGTCGAATTATATGGGTATTTTAGACCACCTCCAACTGATTCAGGTTAGCGTATACTAAAAAAGGGAATGCAGATGCTGTAACATCTACACTCCCATACACAATAGCCGCTTTTAAGGGCGGTGGCTTTCAAAGGGTATGCCAAAGAATAGACCGTTTACCTTTGTCGAGGGCGGTCTATTTCTTTTTCTGCGAAAGTTCGATGATCTTTATAATCAGCGTCAGTACGTTTTCACATCCACAGGCATTACCTCCCTTCCGAGAGGCAAATTAACATCAACGCTATCCGAGAAATTTGGAAACACATTTAAACTCTGGGTAGACACTGAAACAGGAGTTCTCCTTAAATTACTAACGTTCGATGCGCAGCAAATGAAACAAGTCGACTTGAAGTTCTCACTAATTGAAAAAGCCTAACACATAAATACCGGATGGATGATACAAAAGGATTTACGAACATTAAAGAAAGCGCTATGCTGTCAAATAGCCACTCGCTTGCTTGAAATAATCGTGGATATGGCAGCTTTGTTGATCAGAGTATCGTTTCCATTCACCTCTAGAACAATCGTATATTGATCATGAAACTTGACTACCCCTCTCATTTGAAATCCATTTTTGGTGATTAAGGTAACGGGTATCCTCTCCTCGCTTAAAGTATTCAGGAAATTGCTTTGCACAGCTTCATTTGATTTTGTTTTGTTCATTGGAATATCCCTCTCTATGTTTTAGGATTCCATATTATTTTAACATAGTTGGTTACATTTACCAAATAATACCCTCTGAGCACATTTCGCAAAAAAAGACATTCCCCGCGAAGAGAGAATGCCTCCATGTTGATGTGCCGAGTGAACCTTCGTTGATGACAAAACAGAGGTCGGTGCCGGTATTCGCATGTTCTTTGATCGCAAGTCACGTCAAAGTCAGCACCTTCTCCCGGCCCTTACTTGTTCACATTTTTGCTGTATAAATTGCCGCCTCCGATTCGGACATCGTCGTGCGCTTTCGTGCCCGTAGTGGCGCTCGTGGCATTGACAACGTATCCTGGCGCGCTATCGAGATTCACCTTATTGTTATAAAACGTATTGTCCTTTCCGGTCGGGTACTTGGAGCCGTGTGTGCGTACCTGAAACGCGTCCGCCACCTTCGCATTCCCGTTCCGGTAACCCTCATTGTAACGGATCACGGAATTGACGCCCTTGACGTCGATGAAGCTGTCGGCGCTGTTGTCTCCCGTCATGCCGGTTCCGTTGAAATGGCAGTACTCGACCACGGTGCCGTCGGCGCCCTCTTTGATATCGATGTGCTCTGCCGTAATCCCGCCGTCGAAGACGGTGTGCCGGATCGTATTGCCGATCACGGTATGCTCGTATGGCGAGCTCTCGTCCGAGCCGACATAAGCTCCTTCCCCATACCCCGGCTGGTAGTTGCCCGTATCGTAAATTTTGGAGTATTCCAGCGTATTGTATGAGCTGCCGTCCCGAAAATGGACGCCTTCGTCCCCGATCCGATGCACTTCAACGTTGTTCAGCAGGTTGTTGTTGCCGTTATCGACCACGATTCCTTTTTGGGCGTTCGTAATGATCAGATCGCGAATTTCCCAATAATCCCCCGTCAAATGAATACCATAGGACCCGTCGTTTACCGCTTTTCCCGTTAAAATCGCCCGGTTCCCGGGATCGCAGCTTTTCAGCACAATGTGAGCGGCGGCCGTCCCGTTTTTCGGCGAAAAGAACAGTCCGGGCCCATAAGGATCTTCCGGTGTTCTGGGCGTATCCCCGGACGTCGACACGTCGCCAAGATAAGTCCCCGGAGCAATGCTGATGATATCGCCGGGCTTCGCGTTTTTCATCGCGTTTTGAATCGACGGCGTCGAATTCAACGCGCCCGAGCACCCGGCTCCGACCGCATCCGTCGTCGCGTTGACCGGATTGCTTGCGCCGGAAGCGTTGCCGGCTGCATCCTTCGCTTTGACCGTGAAGGTGTATGTCGTCTTCGGACTTAATCCGCCGACGGTCGCGGTTGTTCCCGTCACCGTAGCAGCCAATGCCGACCCGTTATACACCTCGTAGGCCGTGACACCCGTATTGTCGGTAGAGGCATTCCATGCGAGCGATACGCTGGAGGAGGTTTTGCCTGTAACCGACAGCCCGGCTGGCGCCGAAGGCGGTTGCGTATCGCCGCCGCTTCCCCCTGCATTCACGATAAGAACAGGGCGTATTGCCGCATTAGCATGTTCTTTGGTGGCGTAATCGGCGCCCAAATCCTCGTCCAAGCCGACAAGCCGGAAGCTGACGGTTCCGTCGGTCTGGCTTTTCACAAAAGCGGTCGCATCAAAGCTGACGTACGCGCCTTTTTGGTTGACGGTTGCCGTGCCCATGGAGGTTCCTGCTTCCGTGGGCTGGTTCGCGGCGTTAATCGTCGCTTCGCTCCACGCGTCGTTTTGCAGCCCCCTGGCTTCCAGCTTGTAGGACGTCGTGTTGCTGTGAATATTCGTGACATACAGCTTCAGGATCGCCGAGCTGATGTTTCCGCTGATCGAAGACAGGTTGAATTTCACATAGCCCTTGCGGTCGTAAGAGGCATTGGAGGCTCTCAGCTTGACGCTCATGGTGTCCGAAGAGCCGTAGTTGTCGTTGGCATACGTCCCGCCTCGAACGAAGCTATCTTCGGCTGCCGTCAGCGTTATAGGCACAGGGTTCTGCGTGCCTTCGCTTGTCGTTACTTTAACGGCGTTGCTCGCTGCGGAGACGTTGCCGGCGGCATCCTTCGCCTTGACCGTAAACGTGTACGTCGTATTCGGGCTCAGCCCGCTGACCGTTGCGCCGGTGCCGGTTACTGTGGCGACCAGCGCCGTGCCATTGTAGACGTCATAGCCCGTGACGCCGACGTTGTCCGTGGAAGCATTCCAAGAAAGCGACACCGAGGAGGACGTGACGCCGCTTGCCGTCAAATTGGCCGGTGCCGACGGCGCTTGCGTATCCCCGGGATTGCTGCCTTTGCAGTTCAATACGGCCGTTCCGCCGCCCAATAAAGAGCTTCCCGAAAACGTCAAACAGTCGTAGACCCCTTTGTTCGGAGCGAGCGCGTAGTCCACTTTCTCGTTATCGGTCCAAGTGCTGATGAGCGTCCCGGCCGGCTTCTCCAGGTGCGCCCACTTGCTTCCGTCCCAGCCGATTTGATAGATGCGGTGAGGATCGTTATAAGGCGCATACGTCGTGTAGCTTCCGCCGTCCGTTTCCTGCTTGCTCATCGTGTTGTTGAAAAACACATTCTGCTCGCCGGTCGAGCCCGACCACTTGGACGCGTGAGGCCCCGCTCCGTACCAGATGGGGTACCAAGTTCCGCCTTCCGGCTCCGAGCCGCCTTCTCCCTCGCCCCAGCTGCGATGACGGAATGGAACGGTAATGACGTTGTTCTCGATGAGATTGCGGCGCTCCCAGCCGCCGTGCAGATTCATATCCACCGTCATCGTATTGCCCGAGACGACGTTGCCCGTAGCCGACCATTGCAGCGTCAGATGGCGGACGCGGTCGATCGTATTGTTCATAATTTTGCTGTCGTACAATTTAGAGCCGCGGAAGTAGCCGTGGCCGCCTTTGCCTTTGTTCCACGAACCGAAAATGACATTGTCCCGAAACTCCATATATCTGGCAAATTCGGTGACAATCGGGTGCGAGCCCGTCATGTAGGTGCGGATGCCCTTCACCCAGCCGTTTTGCGCCCATTTAAACACAATCGCGTGGATCGCGTATTCCGGGGCCTCGTTTGTATACTTCAGACCGACGCCGTTCGGATTGGTAACCGGATCGTAATCGTTTACATTTTTATTGCTGTACTGCGTGTAGGAGATGTCTTGCGTAAAATAAAAGTTTTCAAAACCGACGCCTTCCACGAGCTTGATCGGCATGACCTTGCTGTAGTAGGTCGTTCCCAGAATCGTCCCGCCGTTGCTGTACGGAATGTCAAATTCCAGCGGCTTGTCGATCGTCAGCGTATCCCCGCTCAGGTTTGTCACTTTAAACATTTGGCTGCGCATGTGCTGATTGATCCAGTAATTTTGCGGCGCGCCCATCATTTGATAAAAGTCCGCCGTATTGGCCGCTCCGACGTAGACCGTGTCCCCGGCTTTGAATTTTTTGCCGCCTCCGCTGGCCAGCTTGATCTGATTGCCGCCCTTCGTTCCGCCGCCGGCATTGGCAACTTTGACGCCGGATTTCCAGTGAAAGTTGATGCTGCCTTCATAGTCGGGCTCGCCCGGATCTTTGTCCCGGTCCTCCACGCGAAAAGCGCCGTACCCCGGCCACAGCTTGCCGTCGATGACGGGCAGACCATTGTCCGATGTATACGTGCTGGCAGGTCTGAACACAATCTTCGTTCCCGTGGCCGGATCAGTGCCTGCGCCTCGGAAGGTCACCCAGCTGGCATCCGCCCGGATGAATTTGCTCAGATTGATTTCCCCGGCGGGAAATTGCAGAATCGCCCGGTTCGTCTCGCTAACCTTGGCGCCGTTGACGGTTAACGAACCGCTGCGGATCGCGTCGATGACCGCCTGCAGCGCGTCGGAATCGTCCTTGCCCTCGTTGGCCTTTATGCCTTTGGCGGCCAGATCGATGACCGTCCCTCCGGTCGGCAGCGGCGCCCCGCCCTTATAGCCCGCATGGGACCAATCCGGAAGCGACGGGTGCACCCCGGCGGCCTCCGCTTGCGAAGCCGAAAAAAAGCCCCAGGAAGTCATGGCAAGCGCCGCGCTCAGCATCAGTATCAAACCTTTTTTTGCTGCCAATATAAACAGTCCTCCTTCTGGTAAATAGGTTTTACTGCCTCTCTTGGACGGAAAATCAGCTGCATATCGTACCGGCCCATGAATAGTATGAAATCCCCCCTTTTATCGGCGAATGGAAAACCATTTTCTGGGATGTGTGAAAAAATATTACGTTAATTAAGTTGTAATCCCATTCATCCAAATAAGGAAGCGACAAATTCTAGGCGGAGTGTTGTTTTCTTTAGGTGTCCCTCTAGATCTTGTAACAAGGCGATCAAGCCTCTCATATCTCCAAATGTCAAGCAGTAAAGAAGTCGGGCCTTTGGAACGGCAAGCGGATCATTAAATATATTTGAAATGCCGAAGTCCGCGTGGAATATATTTATAGCAGGAAGGCTATTTGCGCAAAGCTTGGCAGCTGTGCAAGGAGCGGAACGTGCTGTTTATCGCCGACGAGATTCAGACCGGCTTCGGGCGGACCGGCCAAAGGTTCGCATGCGACTGGGAACAGGTCGTGCCCGATATGTATATACTGGGAAAAGCGCTCGGGGGCGGCGTACTGCCCGTCTCTGCCGTAGCGGCCGACCTGGAGGTGCTGGAACTGTTCTCCCCCGGCTCGCATGGCTCGACCTTCGGCGGCAATCTGCTCGCCTGCGCCGTCGCGATCGCTGCGATGGAGGTCATCGAGTCCGAAGGACTGGCCGAGCGCTCCCGGGAGCTGGGCGAGTATGCGCTTGAGCGGCTCCGACGGCTCCGCAGCCCGCTTGTTCGTGAGGTTCGCGGGCGCGGGCTGTTTATCGGGATCGAGCTGGAGACGGCGGCAAGACCTTACTGCGAAAAGCTCAAAGAGCGCGGAATTCTGTGCAAGAAAACGCACGAGCATACGGATTCGTCTGACTCCCCCGCTGATTATTGCCTAGGCAGAGCTCGATATGGCGCTGGAGCAGCTCGAAGAAGTATTGCTGCCGCAGCATGAGAGCGCATAGACTCTTAAACTAAGCGCAGAAGAAGGAGCTGGACTTCATGACCCGCACAAACTCAATCACCCTCCTCGGCGTTCCTTTTGACTTGGGGGCCGGACACCGGGGGGCCTGCGGTGGACCGGAGGCTATTATGCAAGCCGGTCTGCCGGAAAAATTACGCCGGCTCGGCATCCAATGGAACGATGCCGGATTGTTGACTTGGCCGGAGCCGCAGCTCGATCAGGATGCGCTTCCTCTTACGGCCCTGAAGCATCTGCACGATGTGCTGGCAGTGACCGAAGCGCTGGCCGCCAGCGTCTCCCGTATCGTGCAGCAGGGGAGCTTCCCGCTCGTTCTCGGGGGCGATCACAGCATCGCGATCGGTACGCTGGCAGGGCTGGCTTCCCACTATAGCCAGCTCGGCGTGATCTGGATCGATGCCCATTCCGATCTGAACACGCCCGATACGACGCCTTCGGGCAACATCCACGGCATGTCGCTCGCCGCAAGTCTCGGGCAAGGCGACGAACGGCTGACCCGAATCGGGGGCATTTGTCCGAAGATCAGGCCGGAGCATACGGTCCTTCTTGGGGTAAGAGATCTCGATCCCGGCGAGAAAGCCTGCATCAAGGCGCAGGGGATTACCTGCTTCACGATGCATGACATCGACCGGCGCGGAATGAGCAGCGTGATGGAAGAAGCCGTTCAGGTGGCCGGCAAAGGCACGGACGGCGTACATCTGAGCTTCGATATCGACAGCCTCGATCCGGTCGAAGCGCCCGGTACGGGAACGCCGGTAAAAGGCGGGCTCAGCTACCGGGAAGCGCACCTGGCTCTTGAGCTGCTGCACGAATCGGGAATCGTGACGTCCGCCGAATTGGTCGAGGTGAATCCGTCGCTCGATACGGGACAGAAGACGGCTCAGCTCGCCGTCGAATTGATCGCCTCCCTGCTTGGGGAACAAATTTTGTGATCGGCTGCCGCACCCCCGATCTGCCGGATGCGTTCGGACGGCAGCCCTGCAAAAGCAAAGCAAAGTGCTTCTGCCGCAGCGTGTACCGCTGTCTGCAGAAGCACTTTATTTCATTTTATTTGCTTACGCATTATGGCGCGGATCAGGCCGCTCTAGAGGTGCGGATAGGCTTTCAACACCTCTTGAAGCCGGAACGCCGCCGTCAGCCTTCCCTCCACTTTCAATTCGCCGGCCATATAAACCTGCATGGCGTTCACCTGCTTCCGCATCAGTCGAAGCAGCGTTGCTTCCGATAAGGTCAGCTTGCAGTCCGCCGCACAGGGCGCCCCGTCCACAAGCTCCGCCCATCCTCCTTGAAACCGCACCTGCAACAGCCGTCCTTCGCCAAAATCGAATTGGTATACCGCATTTAACGTTCGGATCGGCCCCGGATCGGCATTCATCCGCGCGACGAGAAGCTCGATGTCATCCCGTATCGCCACGCTCGCTCACCCCGCTTTTCGCTCCTGAATCGGACGAATCCGTCCATCGGTTCAAGGCCCCGGCGGCACCCTGCCGCCTTCCGCCCGCTTTCTTCAGCCAAACGGCCACACCTGCCGTCAATCGCCGGGCGTTTCGCCTTCCGTTCGTTCCGCCTCTTCTTCCAGCAGCTTTCTACGAAGCACCTTGCCGACCATCGTTTTGGGCAGGTGGTCGCGAAATTCGTAAATATGGGGCACCTTGTAAGCGGCCAGCCGCTCCCGGCACCACCGGTTGAGCTCCTCGGCTCCCGCCTCGCTGCCCTGCTTCATGACCAGATACGCCTTCACCGTTTCCCCCCGGTACGGATCGCACACGCCGGCCACCACAGCCTCCGCCACATCCGGGTGCTCGTACAGCACCTCCTCGATCTCGCGCGGATAAATATTAAAGCCTCCGGCAATGATCAAGTCCTTTTTACGATCCAAAATGTAAAAGAAGCCGTCCTCATCCATCCTTCCCATATCTCCGGTGTACAGCCATCCGTCCTTCAGCACCGCTGCGGTATCCTCCGGCCGGTTCCAATAGCCTTTCATCACTTGTGGCCCGCGGACGGCAAGCTCGCCGACCTCTCCGACCGGCAGCTCCTCCAGTGTCTGCGGGTCGACAACCCGCGCGTCCGTATCGGGGAACGGAATCCCGATGGAGCCGATTTTCCGCCGCTCCCAGATGTTGTTCCCGTGCGTGACGGGCGACGCTTCCGTTAAGCCGTAGCCCTCGACGAGGCGGCCTCCCGAGATGGCCTCAAACCGCTCCTGCACCTCAAGCGGCAGCGGAGCGGCCCCGCTGATGCACAGCTTCAGCGAAGATAGGTTGAACCGCGGCTTGCCAGCTTGCTGAAGAAGTGCAATATACATTGTCGGCGCGCCGGGGAACACGGTCGGCTTCGTCCGGCGGATGGTCTCAAGCAGCAAGCCGGTCTCGAACCGCGGCAGGAGCGCCAGCGTTCCGCCCAAATAAACGGACTGATTCAGTAGCACCGTAAGCCCGAACACATGAAAAAAGGGCAGCGCCGACAAGTACGTTTCCTGTCCGGGCTGCAAACGGTAGGACCACAGCCGGCTTTGAATCGAATTGGCAATCAGGTTATAATGCGTGAGCATCACCCCTTTGGCCCGCCCGGTCGTGCCTCCCGTATATTGGATCAAAGCCAGATCGCGCTCCGCGTCCACCTTCACTTGCCGCAGCTCCGGAGAACCCCGCTCCATAAATTGCCGGAACGGGTAGACGCCGTTGCCGTAAACGACTTTCCGGTCCAGTCCCTGCTTCTTCGCGAACAACGGGTAGAGCCATTTTTGCGGGACAGGCATGTAGTCCTTGATCGACGTGACGATGACATGTCTTAGCTCGGCGGACTCGGCAATTTCTGATACCCTCCGGTATAGCAGATCCAGCGTGACGATCGTCCGGGCCCCCGCATCCTTGAGCTGATACTCCAGCTCGCGCGGGGTGTACATCGGATTGGTCATCACGACGATGCCGCCCATAAGCAGCGTGCCGAAATACGCAATGACCGTTTGCGGGCAGTTCGGCAGCATGAGCGCCACCCGGTCGCCTTGGCGTACGCCATGCTGGACGAGCGCGTCCGCAAAACGGCTCGATTGCTCCAGAAGCGTGCGGTAAGTCATCGTTTTGCCCATAAAATCCAAGGCGGCTCGCTGCGGATACATACGGGCGGACTCCGTCAAAAAACAAGCCAGCGAATGTCGCGGGTAGTCGAACGTCGGCGGCACCTCGGCAGGATAGTGACGCAGCCAAGGCTTGTCGGGCATAAAAACCACCTCCATGCAAGGTTGCCTTGGTCTGGGGGGGCTGCCGCCGACAGTTTCATCAGTTACGCATGACGCCTCGGCGGCAGCCGATTGGGGAAACGGTTAACCGCCCTGATGTCCAAACCACAGGACCGTCCACCTTGACCGTTTGGGGCAAACGATCGGCATGTCCGAAAACGCTACCATTTCCCCTGTACTTGGTAATTTATGCGCTGCACGCTGCGTCTATGCCATAGATGAGCTTCTGGCGAGAAGACAAACGATTGAACAAGGGGGACTGGTTCTGGCGGGATTCTTCTGGGGGAAGTAGAGGAAAACGGAAGCGCACCCGATTCGGGTGCAAATGACGTCTTGCCCGGAAAAGGTGCGCTTCTCTGTGTTAGACCGGCGGCTACACGGCGGCTTAAGCTCCCGCTCCGGCCGATGAGATCAGCCTCTCAAGCTCTTCAAGCCGGATCTGGCGGATCGAGCTGACAATCCAATCGGCTTTCGACAAATCCTGGTCCCCGGAATTTGCATTTTGAAACCCGATGCACGTCATGCCGGCAGCTTTGGCCGCAGCTACGCCATGGCGGGCATCTTCCAGAACGATGCATTGGTCGGGCGAGGCCCCGAGCATTTCAGCGGTTTTCAAATAAATATCCGGTGCCGGCTTACCATGCTCAACCTCTTCGCCGCTGATCACAAAATCGAAATACGAAAGCAGACCGAATTTATTCAGCACTGCCTCAATGAACACCCGTGGCGAGGAGGAAGCCAGACCGATCCGCTTGCTGCCATGCAGCGAATGGAGCAGCTCCGTGATCCCCTCGATCGGCCGGTCGTCCGAAACCTCCAAGTACGCCAGCTTCCGCTTCAGCTGCAATTCGATGATGTCTTCGACGGATGGCGTCAAGCCGTACTTGAGCCGGATTCGAGTCCACATCTCGGGATTGGTCATCCCGACATACGCTTCCAGTTCCTCCTTCGTAATCGGAACGCCAAGCCCTTCCATCACCTCCATATCGACCTTGAAGTGAAGCGGCTCGCTGTCAATGATAACGCCGTCCATATCGAATATAAAGGCCGTAAACATATCGCTTTCCCTCTCTCCCTTCCTGATCTGGCATAGCGTGAAATCTAGCTTCGACAAAGTTCGTCTGAACTGATTTTATCACGCTCCCTTCGGAGCTCCAAGCGTATGCCATCTAGGATCGGGAGGTGAATGCCGATGCTGGGGAAAAGCGCCGATCAACGAGGGTGCCAAGCTGCGTACACCGGTTGGCGACTTGAGATTCGAAGCGTGGATGCCATTGCGGAAAAGGAGCGTTTGACCGAGGAAGATGCCGACAAGCCGGCGCGCCGCAGCCGTATCAGGCCAAAGCGTCCGCCACCTGTTTACCGAGTGCCCGGCAGGCGGCTTTATCCGAATCCGACGGGTTTAACTCTACCTTCATTCCTTCTGCGACAACGTCCGCTCCGAGCTCCTCCAGCTTCTCCTTGAGGAGGTCGACCGCCTTTCCGAACTGCGCGTACGAGGAATCGGCCGAACCGAAGACCGCCGCCTTTTTCCCGCTCAGCTCCAGACCGTCCATCTCTTCGTAGAAATCCAGAAATTCGTCGGGCAGCTCACCGTCGCCCCAAGTATAGGCTCCAAGAATAATGCCGTCGTACTCTCCCAGCTCATGACCGCTGGCATCCATCACGTTTTTGACGACCGGCTCGATCCCCGCTTCGCGTACCCCCTCTGCGACCTCGTCGGCCATCTCCTCCGTATTGCCCGTCATGCTGGCAAACACAATAATCAGTTTCATTTCCAAGCTCCTCCGTTTTCCGTAATGTTCCATGTACTTCCTCAACCATATTAAATGATAATGATTATCATTGTCAATTATGTTTTTTCGAGAAGCTGCCCATTTTCGGTCCGGGAAAAAGTACAAGGCCGGAATCCCTTTGCTTCAAGGAATCCCGACCTATGCAATCGCCGCATATTTATTAAGCAAATCCGAGCCGCTGTGAAGCCCGGTGCTGCTAGACATGCTCTTGCGACCCGGCAGCAAGCATGCGTCCCTCCGGCTTGTAAAATGAAATCGTACGCCGCAGCCCCGTCCGGTCCGCATCGCCTTCGGCAGGCACTTGGCGCAATGCGCCGCCGCTGAGCCGGCCGGCGACCGCGAGCACCAGCGCGTCGAGCATATCGTCGCGGGCCAGCGCCTTGCGCGTATACCGCGCGAGCAGCTCGGCGACGATGGCATCGGCGTGCGCGCAGACCCGCCGCAAATGCGCGAGCCGCTCGGCGAAGCCTTCCGGCGTTTTCTTGCTGTGGCGCATCGGCCCGCCGAAAAGCTGCGCAAAGCACAGCTCCGGATGCGACTCGCGAAAGCGCCCACGCGCCTCTATGTCCTGCTGGAGCAGTTCGTCAAGCCGGCGAATTTTCGGCACGAGGCCCCAGGACTGGCGCGACAAGCCGCGGCCGCTGACCTCCCGCTGCAGGGCATTCGCCTCGGCGTAGCCGGACGCTCCCAGCACCTCGCGTACCGGCGCGGCGAAGATCGAGGAAGCCCGCCCAGGCTTCAGCAGTTCCCGCGCCAGCGCGTCGCAAGCCCGCGGCTCCCGGCCGTCGGCCAAGCCGATCGGCATGTCCACCAGCAGCAGCCTGGACTCCCGGTGGACTTCCCACAGGCGATTGGGGTCTTCATATACGTCTGCCGCCCAGCTCTGTCCGTCCTCCGACAGCGCCACCGCAAGCCAGCCGCCCGGACAGCCGTCGACGCCGACATAGTCCCGGCGGCTCATCCGCGCAGCAGTTCTGCAAGCGAATGTACGGTTGCGGCGGTATATGCGGGCTGCCCTAGCCTAAGCTCCTCGGCTGTGCCATAGCCGTAAGCGACGGCCGCCGAATCCATTCCGTGAACCCTGGCTCCCTCGATATCGTACTTCCTGTCGCCGATCATCAAGCAGGCGGATACGGGCGGGGAGCCCGCCAGCTCCAGCGCATAGGCGATCACGTCGGCTTTGTCCGAGCGCGTCCCGTCAAGCTCGCTGCCCGCCAGATGGGCGAAATGCCGGTCCAGCCCGAAATGCGCCAAAATTTGCTTTGCAAACACGATCGGCTTCGATGTCGCGACGATCAGCTTGCGGCCCTCTGCCCCGAGCTCCGCCAACAGCTGCGGGATGCCGGGGTACACTTCGTTTTGAAACATGCCCCGTTCTGTGAAATATTCCCGGTACCAGCCAATGGCTTCCCGGGCCTGCTCCGGGGTAAACCCATACCACTCCCGCAGCGACACCTGCAGCGGCGGACCGATAAACGGCGTCAGCTTTTCCAAATCCGGCTCTTCGATTCCCATACGCCCCAAAGCATATTGAACCGACCGGGTAATGCCTTCCTTCGGATCGGTCAAGGTCCCGTCCAGGTCGAACAACAAATGTGTATAGCGGGTCATTCCCATAATCGCTCTTTCTCCTCTCGCGCAGCAGCCAGGCTGTTTTCTGTTCCAGCTCCATTATACCGTGTTTCCGGGACCGTGGCCTTTTTTCGTTATAGTTGCCCAGGGACACGTGTACATACCTTGGGACGGCGGATGACATACCCTATAGAGGTGCAAGCAGGACGACAGAAACTTACATCGGAAATACGGGAGAGGATCGAAGTGGCAAGAGGACTATTCGATGTCGTGGTGAACCCGGGGCACAGCGAGGATACGATGACGCTGGTCGCGGATTGTGCGAACGGCTACGAACACGAGCTGCATAAGCTTCGGGATGGAACGATGGTCGTTTTGAAAAACGGCGGCAGTCCGGTAAAACAAATCCGCATCGTGCGGGGACACGACGACGAATGCCCATTTCATTACATCGAAATGGGACCGGCTACGGCCAAAGCTGCTTACCTGCGGGGAGGAGCCCGCTGCCTGTTGGAATATAACGAGCTTGAACATACCGTTACCCTGACCAAAATTACCGTGAACAAAGAGCAGGTCATCCTGCTTACCGGAAAGGGCCGAACGAAACCGAGAGTAAGAATCGGGTATTCGTTACTGAACAAGCTTGGCATGGCCGGCGTACGAAGGAGTCGGACCGTGCGGGCCAGACACGGGGGTGCTTCCGTCAAGCTCCGCCTCTCGGTGCCCGCAAACGAGCTGAGCGAACAATTCGTGCTGTCGGCAGGCGCTGCGGCCAAGCTCCGTCTGGACAACGGGCAACTGTGCCTGCTTGCTTATGATCAAGCGGCCCGGACGCTATCGTTCTCGCCGCTATCGGACATACCGGAATCCATCGACCTTCCGAATGTTTCTACTCCGACCAGTCCTACGCCGGACGATTCGGCTCAGCCTATCAGATCGCCATACCTGCCGAGACCCGCACAACGAACCGTCGCCAAAACCATGCCCGCTAGCCGGAGAGGCAAATCGCGGACCCGCAAAACCGCCCCTTCTCACACGTTCGCTCCGCATCCGCCGAAAGCTCCGAAGCCGGAATCCCCTTCCAAAACCGGGGCATCCGTCGTATGGTTCGGCCCGAAGCTTCATAGAGGACGCCGGTAAATCACTTCATCCGCCGCATCCACGGGCGACGTCCACCTGCATTGACCTGAAGCAGATAAACCGACGCTTGCGAAAAGAAAGTGGATATTTTTCCTAAAATTCCAGAAATCCGAACCCGTCATTTCTTTCATAAACGCTATGTTTTGCACTATAATGATAGAGTTGTTTGAATCATAGCAGCAGGTTTATTGTCATCAGGGGGTCAGAGAAGATAGAAATGAAAAAAAACAACATTGAAGAAATACATGTTTTACGGGCGCTCGCCTTTCTGGCCGTTGTGCTGCAGCACTCGATCGGCCACTATTTGTCCGAGCCGGATACAACGCTTTCGGATGGCGTGATGTTTACACTTTTTCTTCTTATTTCCAAATTTGCTGTTCCGGTGTTCATCTTTATTACAGGTCTCGTGCTGTTTTACAATTATGACGGGCCGCTTCGTTACGGTTCGTTTCTGCAAAAGCGGCTGAAGGACATCGGCATCCCGTATTTATTCTGGTCCCTCATCTATGCTGCTCCTGCATTGCTGCAGAGCACCGGCCTCTTCACAGGCATACAGCAGTTCGCGGGGCTGGCATTCACCGGCAAAGCCTCGTATCACTTGTGGTATATTGTGATGATCATTCCGTTTTACGTGACGTTTCCGCTTTGGCGTTGGGTGATCCGGAATGTGCAAAGTCGTATCTTGACATCTGCGCGCGCGATCGCCGCCATGGTGCTTTTAGCTGCCGTGTATGTGTATGGCATGACTCTAATATGGCCGATTTACCAGGCGGCGGAGCAATGGAATCTGCCGTTGCTGACTCCGATGCTGACCGAATATGCAGACCGCAACTCGCTCTATTTCTTCTACTACTTCGTCCTTGGAGCGGTCTCCGGTTTGGCGCTAACGCACTGGAGGGAATGGCTGAGACGCAACGGGCCGCTGGTGTATGCCGTTTTTTTTAGCTTGTCCGCTTACTTGACGTATCGTGTCGTTGCCGGCTTCGAAAATAACCCCGCATCTCAGAATCACTACGAGGACTTGCTTTTGCTGCGCCCGGTGACGGCGGTTTTCTTGATCGTTTCGATTCTTGTGGCATATAAGTTCGGCATACGGGTCGCCGAATCCGCGAAGGGGATTACGCGCCGTGTGCTCTGGTTTGTCAGCCACTATTCCTATGGCGCTTATTTGATCCATGCGCTGATGCTGACCTGTGCTACCTTGCTCTCTGACGTACTGCTTCCGCAGGTGAACGTCACGCTTCGCACGATCCTTGCCTTTATTCTTTGCTCGGCGATGTCGGTGCTGGCCACATTCGTGCTGTCCAGGATTCCGTTCCTCGGGCAATGGATGACCGGTTTGGGAAAAGCCAAAAAGAAACCGCAGCCAGTCCCCGGCCTATCGGCTGGCAGCATGAAGGGCTAAAATCGCTAAATTCGGGAGCTTCATGTCGCGGAGCAGATGTTCGAGCCTCGCCCGGCACCTGCTTTTGTAATCCAATTGTCAGCGGCGCGTCATTGTCACACCACTTCGTTCCCACTATGCTGAAAGAGATGACATCTTTTAGCAAAAGGAGGGTCGCCGTATGCTTTATGCGACTCTGACGCTGCTTGCCGTTCTGCTGGTCGCAGGCGTGCTCAAGCGGCTGGGCGCGAAGGCCGTCTATTCCACGGCCCTGCTCTTGTCGGTGCTGTTATCGCTTGTCGCCAACTTCGGTCTGGGGCAGAACTACTTTTACAATCTGATTCCCGGCATGCATGACGGAGGCTTATGCATCTCCAATCGGGTGGCTTATTTTATCATCGGCGACGGCCTATTGACGCAAGCGCGCTTTCGCATCGCCTTCGAACGGTCTGTCTGGATTACGCTCCTTCTGATCGTTGCTTATGCCGCCGCAAAAATCGCAGAAAGCAAAACGGAACGAAGCAAGTCTCCGTCCCGTTTGACACGATATCAATAACCGAAATCAAGCGTTTTGCCCGTTTCGGCGTAGGTTTTGATGTTGCTCAAAATCATGGGCCAGCTTTGCCGGGTGTTCTCGTACGACGGGTGGTCGGCCGGCCACTGGTCGTTGACCAGCGTCAGCTTGGTGCAGCTGCCCATAGGCTCCAGCGTGAACGTGATCCGGGTCTCCAGCTCGGCGTGGTTTTCCCGGTAAGACGGTCCGGCATGCTCGGTCACGCTGAACAGACGGTTCGGCTCGATGGTGAGCACCTTGCCGTAGACGTGGACGGTCTCGTCGCCGTCGTTCCCGGGTCCCACATACGCGTAATCGGCACCGACCTCGAAAGTGGAACGGATCGTACAGCCGAACATCGTCTTTTTCACACCTTCGTCCGAAATCAATACCTGCCAAACGTCCTCCGGCGACGCTCCGATATAGTAATGGTACACAAGATCCATCCTTATCCCTCCGCGCATCAATGAATTTGGAATTGCAATCGGACGCCCCGACTGCTACTCTTACTATACATTCGGCTGCGGACAAGCGTATAGGAAAAACGCGACAGAACGATTTTCCCACCACACGGAGCAAGGGAGAGATTTGATGCATAGGACGGCCGACGAGACCCCCAGAGGAATATTGCATCCGAAAACCGGCGAAACAAAGTTTGTGCTGTCCCGTTTCCAGCCTTCGACGGAGATTGGCTTTTTCGTGCAGCATTATTGGATCGTCAAGTGGGACTTGCGCGGAGAAGCGCCGTATCGTCAGACAGTATTGACCCATCCGAACGTCAACCTGGTTTTCGAACCGGAGCTTACGCGCATTTACGGCGTGGCCAGCGCGACCTCCTCGCATTTGCTGCAGGACCGAGGCTGGGTGCTTGGCCTGAAATTCAAGCCCGGAGGCTTCTATCCTTTCCTGAACGAGCCGGTGTCCCGTTTGACGGACAGCTCCGTCAGCTTCCGCGAAGTGTTCGGTATGGACAGTGGGCCGCTAGAGAAAGAAATTTTTGCCCAAGAGGAGATCGAGCCGGCGCTAAGCCGGATGGAAACGTTTCTCGGCGAGCGGCTCCCGGCGCCGGACGACAACGTCAGCTTTGTGAGCGACATCGTCAGCCGCATCCGAAACGACCGGACCATCGTCAAAGTGGATGACGCCGTGCGCCAAACCGGGGTGCACAAGCGGACACTGCAGCGCTTGTTTGACCGCTATGTCGGCGTAAGCCCCAAATGGGTCATTCGGCGCTACCGGCTTCATGAAGCGGCCGAGCAGATGCACCATGGCTACGTTCCCGATTGGTCGCAGCTTTCCTTGACGCTCGGCTACTACGATCAGTCCCATTTCATCCGCGATTTCAGATCGATCGTGGGGCCGTCGCCGGAGCAATACGTAAGAAAGCATCATTCCGGCTAGCCCGAATAAGCAAGACAAGCGTGGAGCAGGTCTAGTTCGTTGGAACCGGGCCGCTTTGTCGTGCTCCGGAGTCATTCGGCGCCGTCCGGCTCGTGCTGCCACGGGTCGGGCAGCAGTCCCGTGTACTTGGCGGAAGGCGACTGGAGATCGCGCTCCAGCACGAACTTCGAACGGTCGCCGCGGAATATTTCCTGCGAATGCTCCAGCGGCGTGCCCGCCGTATCATAGGTAACCGAACGGACCATCAAGGCGGGAGCCCCGACGGCGACCTCCAAATATTCGCTGTATTGATCGTCGGTCAGGATCGGCTCGATCCAGTCGACGCATTTGCTTAATTGATGCCCATACTTGCTGCGGAACACGTCGTACAGCGACCCTTGAATTTCCTCAAAAGCAAGACCCGGCGCGACTTTCCACGGAATATACGTAATGGAATATTTCAACGGTGTCCGGTCTACATAGCGCATGCGGATCAGCTTGAAGAGCGGGTCCGTTTCGGCGACGTGCAGCATCTTGGCCAACTGAGCGGTTGCCGGCACCACGGCGAATTCCAGCACTTTCGTTTCGCCGGATAGGCCCAGGCGCTTCATGTAATCGTCAAAGCTGATGTAGCTGGACAGCGGCTGCTGAATTTTGGAAGAAGCAACAAAGGTGCCCTTGCCTTGCGTTTGCTCGATATGCCCCTCCAGCTTCAAATGATGCAGCGCTTGCCGCACCGTCGTCCGGCTCACCTCGAACTGCTCGCACAGCTCGTATTCGGTCGGCAAGCGGTCCCCTGGCCGGTACCGTCCCGACTCGATCAGCTCCAGAATGCGGTCTTTCAGCTTATGATAGAGCGGAGCATCCGCTTTCGTTTTTGCCACGTTGAAACCTCCGATAGAAACCATAGTCATTGTACCCATACATTCGATACAAATTTAGATACAACTATAGAATACAACGTTGAAGATAGGTATTCAAGGGCCTGTTTTATCCGAAAAATGACCCGTTGACGCCGCTCGGAAGGCGTGTTAAATTTGTAGTGACAAATACAAATTAATAATATTTGTAATAACAAATACTTCTTAGAGAAGGAAAGGAGTCGGCTTCAGCATGCGCTATATCATCGGCGTAGACGGCGGCGGAACCAAGACGTACGCGGTCGTTATCGACGAGCAAGGAAACAAGCGGGGAAGCGGCATTGCCGGATGCGGCAATCACCAGATTGTCGGCATCGATAAAGCGCTGGGGAATATCCGGCAATCGGTGGAGCTGGCGGTCCAAGGGGCCGGCCTGACCTATGCCGATATCGCCTTCGTCCAGTACGGCCTTGCGGGTGCGGACCGGGAGCGCGATTTCTCGATTCTTCGTCCGGCGCTGGCAACGCTGCCTTTCGCGAATTGGGACGTCGTCTGTGATACGATGGAAGGCCTTCGCATCGGCTGTCCGGACAATGCGGGCGTCGTGCTCGTCTGCGGCAGCGGCACGAATGCGGCGGGACGCAACGAGGAAGGCCGCACGATTCAAACCGGAGGCCTCGGAACGCTGTACGGCGACGCCGCTGGCAGCCACTATATGGCGACGCGGACATTCCAAGCGTCGGTTCGCTCCTGGGAATACCGGGAAATTCCGTCCGTTCTGCAGTACAAAGTGCCTCGTTATTTCGGCTTCGACACCGTCGAGCAGATGGTGAACGATTTTCTGGACCGGGACATCTACTCGCTGCGGGAGGGGAATCTCACGATCGTGCTGCACGAGGCGGCTGACGAAGGTGACGCTCTCGCGATCCGCATCCTGCAGGAGACCGGCCGGGAGCTCGGCATTGCGGCGTGCTCGGTCATCCGCCGGCTGGGCGGCTTCCGGAAGGAAACGATTCCGATCGTGCTAGTCGGCAGCGTCGTGCAGAAAGGCCGCAATCCGCATTTGCTAGCCGCTTTGAAGGAGACGGTCCGGCAGGAGCACGGCTCCATCGAACTGATCATTCCGGAGATGGCTCCGGTTTACGGCGCCGTCCTACTTGGCATGGACCATCTGGGTCTGGCGTCAGGCGAATCTATTCATTCCAAATTTGCAGCTTACGGAGGGTATGAAGCATGAAAAAGGAATCGTTAAAAGTAGCCGTTATCGGCGGCGGCTCTTCCTACACGCCGGAATTGATCGAAGGCTTCATCAAACGGTATCCCGAGCTTCCCGTGAAAGATTTGTACCTGGTCGATATCGAAGCAGGCAAGGAAAAGCTCGAAATCGTCGGCAACCTGGCCAAGCGCATGCTGGAAAAAGCGAACGTTCCGATCAATCTCCACTTAACGCTGGACCGCCGGGAGGCGATCCGGGATGCCGACTTCGTCACGACTCAGCTCCGCGTCGGCCTGCTCACCGCCCGTGCCCGGGACGAGCGCATTCCGCTGCGCTATAATCTGATCGGGCAGGAAACGACCGGCGCTGGCGGCTTCGCCAAGGCGCTCCGGACGATTCCGGTCATTCTGGATATCTGCAAGGACATGGAAGAGCTTGCGCCCGATGCTTGGCTGCTCAACTTCACGAATCCGGCGGGAATCGTAACGGAAGCCGTGCTGAAGCATTCCAGTATCCGAACGATGGGGCTCTGCAATTTGCCGATCGGCACCCGGATGCAGATCGCCAAGGCGCTGAACGTCGACGTCTCTCAAGTCGATATTGAGATGATCGGCATCAACCATCTGAACTGGACGACCCGCGTGATCGTGGACGGCGTCGATGTGACGCAGCAGGTACTCTTCCAAGCGGCAAGCGGACAAAGCGGGTTTACGATGAAAAACATCCCGGATTTCGGCTGGGATCTCGAATTTTTGAAATCTCTCGGCTCGCTTCCGTGCGCTTACCACCGTTATTATTATTTGCGCGACGAGATGCTAAAAGAGCAGCTCCATGCAGCAGAAACGACCGGCACACGAGCCGAAGCCGTGAAGAAGGTCGAGGACGAGCTGTTCGAGATGTACAAAGACCCGAACCTGAACGTCAAACCTCCGCAGCTCGAAAAACGCGGTGGAGCCTACTATTCCGAAGCGGCGCTGAATCTGGTCTCTTCCATTTACAACAACAAAAAGGATATCCAAACCGTCAACGTACGCAACAACGGCATCATCGGCTGCCTGCCGGACGACGTCTCGGTGGAAGTGAACTGCGTGATCGACGCGAACGGCGCCCATCCAGTGCAGCTTACGACGCCGATCGACGCGAAAATCCGCGGGCTGCTGCAAGCCGTAAAAGCTTATGAGGAGCTGACGGTCGAAGCTGCCGTCACCGGGGACTACGGCATCGCGCTTCAAGCGCTGACCCTCCATCCGCTCGTCGGCTCCGCTTCGCTGGCCAAGTCGGTGTTGGACGATATTTTGCGGGAAAACCAAGCGGAGCTTCCTGCCCACTGGCAGCGTTAAAGGTTCCCCTATACAAACAAGATCCCGCCGGCTCCTTTCGGAGACTAGGCGGGATCTTTTGATTTTGGAGCTCAAGCTAAGCCTGCTTTCGCATAAGACGCTGCAGATCCGACCAGCGAATCGGACGGATGCCTTCGGAAGCGATCACCTGACGTATGACCGGATCGCGGAATACCTCGAATTCCATTCCCCTTTTTTCCCAGTGAGAATGGATAGCCTTGAGCTCTTCGTTGATTCGCGAAGGATGAATGATGATTTCCGTGATGCCGGGCTTCAGCGAACGAAGCAACGCCGCCATGTCGTCCCGGAACGATTCGTACGTCTCCCCCGCCCCCTGCACAAAGGGTAGGCTACGCAGGTGATCGATGATCGCGACGCCCTTTCGGTCCGCCAGCGCTGCCCGCGCCGCCGCAATCTCGTACGCTTGCGGCGGAATGCCCGGGTCGCCGGGCTCCAAAAACCGGGGCAGGCGGAACGGCAGCCCGTAGGCGGCACAAACGTCCAGGACGATCTCCAGAAAGTCCCGGCCCGTATGCAGCCCGTACAAGCTCCCCATATGATTGTCTGCATGGCTCGGATTCAGGCCCATCCGCAGCGCCAGCTCGATCTGGCTCACGATCTCCCGGCGGATATCGTCCGGGTCCGCTTCGCGTTCGACGGTCGCGCTGTCCGCAGGAAAATAGCCCTCCGCCGTCAGGAGCGAAGCGACCGGGCCTGAGCGGGTAACCGGCCCCCATTTGTACGTCGGCCATTCGCTGGTGAAGGTCAGATGCACGCCGACGTCGCAAGCCGGATGCTGTGCCGCCCAACTCACCGCTTCCTTGGCCCATGGACAGGGCATCATGACCGTGGCTGACGAAACGGCGCCTTCCAATAGCAGCTGCTGCACCGCTTCGTTCGTGGCATGGCACATTCCGAAATCGTCGGCGTTGACGATTAGCAGTCTGTCGCTCTTGCGGTATCCCAATGCTTCGGCAGTATTCATGCCAATCTCTCCTTATTCGGATCATTTGAACCGCACGTCATTACTCCAAGGAAAGGCTTAAGATGTGCTGCATTCCGATCGGCCCCTGCCGCTTCCTTCCCGTATCCCGAAACCCGGATGCTTCATACAGCCGCTTGGCAACAAGGTTTCGTTCGTTAACCGCCAAAACGATCTCTTCCACTCCAGGGAGATGCTTCGCTACAAAAGCGGCCGCGTTCTGCATGCCCCGTTTGGCATAACCGCGTCCTTGATGAGCCCGATCGACGGAAAATGCCCGGAGAAGAATCGCATTCGGATTATCGGAAAACGGGACAGTCACTTCACCACGATGCAAGACAAAAAAGCCGACCGGCATATCCCCGGCCAATATAACGACCGGATACTGGTTCTCGTCATTTAACGAAGCCTCGAGCACCTCGCCAGGGAGCGCCGTAAACTGGGCCTGTTCTTCCGGAAGTTCAAACGCCCGGAGTGCCACATCGTGCTCGCGCCGGTAAAAACGAAGCTGAACTTCCTGTTCCTTTGTCTCATTTGTATCGCAGCGCATCGAATATGTCTCCATCTTTTGTTCGGAATAGAACTCCACATGCTGTTATTTTATCATACGCTTACCAGCTTCTGAATCGCCAGCCTAAAATAAGAAAAGCTTCTTATCGAAGCCTTTCTATCATTATAAAAAAGCAGGCCCTCGCTGAGAGAACCTGCTTCTTTGGGTATGCCGTAATCCGTTAAAAAACGCCTTATTGCTTCAAAACGCCGACAAGCCGCTTCGCTTCGCCCGTCGGGGTCGTGATCACTTCGTAAATATTGATATCCAGCGGATACTCGTGCTCTTCGGTACGCAGGGTATCGAACTGAATAAACTGTACGCCGCTGATCAACCGGTTGACGCCGCTGAACGGCAGCGACTTGGTCGACAATATTCTGCCCGTCTTATCTACCAGCTCAAACATCATTTTGGACGAGTTCGGATCGACCACGACATGCTCGTTGCGGGTAATGTCCATATCGAGCTTCATACGGTACGTATAAGTGATTGGATTGCCCGGCGTTGTGCTCGTCCGCGCGTTCAGCGTCCAGTAGTTGATCTTGACATTGAACGGATAGAACGACATATTTTCCTCATTCAGCTTCGTTTCCTGCATGGCCACACGGTACGCTCCGATCGCCGTCGAGGCTGGCGCTGCCGTCTTCGCATCCGTGAACTTCAGAACGTATTGCTCGTCCTGGTTCTCTGTCGGCATGTTGAACGCATAGCTTACGGCATAGCTCGTTTGCGGCATAATTTCCGCAATGGCCCCCGCTTGACGGTTGCCGGAATACGTCATGCCCTGCGCCGTAATCAGTTTCGTCTGGAACGTTGGCACCGGAACCGGCAGATCGCTATTATTCGTGAGCAGCAGCTTCGCAATCACGGTCTGATAGCCTTCGCCGTCATTCTGATGACGATGGAACTCAACCATCGATACCGACAGGTGCGGATCGATCGTATCGGACAAGCTGTCGAATACGAACGGTTGGCCTAACTCGTAAGGCTTGGCTGCATTGTACTCCGTCGTGCGGCTCGTGACCGGCAGCGCCACTTGATAGCGTCCCACGTTGTAGGGAACTTCGACTGGAGGAGTCTTTGGATCAACCTGGCGGAACGTTTCCCGAGTCAGCACATTGAAGCTCGTGAGCACGGTATCTTTATCGGTCGGGATGGCGAAATGGATATACCGCTGCTCCTTCGGTTCGAGCACCAGCGGCGATGCCTCAACCCGTTTCCCTGGGAAGACGGTTTTATCGGTGCTTCCGTTCCCGTTCGATCTGCCGTCTATGCTAAAATCGGGAACAGCCTCTTTGGTCGCGGATGGATTCTCCACGCGCATCTTCACCGTCGTTACCGGGCCTTGCTGCGTATTGTCGCGGTTCACTGAAACCGGCGTGTAGACGAGCGGCGATTCTAGCGCCGGACTTAACGTAAAGGAGCGCTCCCACGGGAGCACCGATGAAGCGGAGTTCGTGAAGCTCGACAGCGGTCCGGTCCATTCCTGCCCTTTCACGGGCACTGTGAGCTGCACGGTTTCCTTCTTTGGATACGAGTACCAATCGACGGCATACCAGACGAGTTCAGTCAACTCCGACGGGTCCCGACGGTCCACCTTGACGAGGAAGTTCAATTCCTCGGTCGTGCCCGGACGAATGGCATGGGCGTTAAACACGCTCGCTTGCATCGGATACTCATACCCGCCGGCGGTTTTGACCCGCAGCTCCAGGTCAGGAATTTTCGCCACCTTGGCGTCCGAGCTCCGAACCCGCACGACCGCAGCGATACGCGTGCCTTCGCTGGTCGTTTCGTTCAGCAAGCTCTTGATTTCGACCTGCAGCTTATCCGTGAGCGCATAGCTTTGCAGCTGCGGCGTTCCGGCGATCGTGCCGGATGCTTGGCCGCCCAAAGCTGCCTTCGACGCGTCCGCCGTTACCGCAGCTTCCGGCGCGGCCGAAGCCGCCATGGCAGGCGGAATGGACGCCGTGCCAAGCAGGGAAGCCGTCAAAACGACGGATAGTGCCGTTTTTTTCCATTGATGGTTCGAATTCGTCATGCTGCAACCTCTCCCACTGTTGAATTTACCTTAACCCGGCGCGTCTCCCACATCGTCAGCAAACCGACGGCAAGCGACATCACGCCGATCATCACTATAAATACACCGAGTTCCCTTGCGAAATATTCAAGCGCGCCGCCGCGGTAACCGATGCCCCGAATGAATTTGAACAGCCAGGTCAGCGGCAGCATGTTGCTGACCGCTTGAATCGGCCCGGGGAATATAATCGTGGCCACCTGCACACCGGACAGCATGAAGGACGGGTATACAATCGCATAGGTGCGAAGCGCCACCTTCGACGGGTCCGCCGCCGTCCAACCGACGACCATACCCATCAGCGTAACTGTCAGCGTGTAGAGCAGCAGCGGAACCAGAAATTCCAGCGGATTTCCGACAAATCTCAACCCGCCAAGCTGCTTCAGAAGTCCGAAGGCCAGCATCAAGCTTACGCAGGAGATCACCGCATATGGCAGTACGCGCGACCAGAGCCCGATCGGCGAACGAAGCGCCTCCTCCAGCCGGCCCTCCACCCGCAGACGAGGGACGATGGATGCCCCGGCGATGGCGGTAATTCCCAGAGCCACCACATTAACGAAGCCGATGACCATAAAGCCTATAAAATCGGAAGTCGGGTTAAACAGCAGCCGCTGCTGCAGCGAAAGCGGGGAGGCGATCCCCATCGCCGCATCGTCGCCGAGGCCCATGACCTTCAGCTTCCCTACGGACAGCGTCGTGTTCTCGATCGTAATCAGCTCCTGCATACCGGAACGTATGTTCCCGATAGCCGACGGCATCGAGTTGTCGATGAGCAGACCTATATTAATTTGCTTCCCTTGGAAACGGTACTGCTCCATCCCCCGCGGCAGATACATAATGACCATATATTTTTCATTGGCCATCAGCTTTTCCGGCGGGATCGCCTCGTGGAACACGTCCACGACGTTCACATATTGGGACGCGTTCACCTTGTCGATAAACTGCTGGCTGTACAAGCTGTTGTCTTCATCGACGACCGCCATCGGCGCTTCGTTGATTTGACCGTTCTTGAACATGTAGCCGAATAGCGCCGCTACGATGAGCGGAGCGATCAGAATCGCCAGGACGAATTTGCCGGATAGCGCGTATTTCGTTTCATCGAGCAGGGATTTCATCGACTTGTACCTCCGCTGTCATGCCCGGCAGCAGCTTGTCGGTCCGCTCTACGTAAACACGCACTTGGAACGAGTTCAAATCTGCGGTACCTTTCTCCCGGCTCATGCGAAGCGCGGCGAATTGCGGCGCGGCTGTGACGAACTGCACTTTGCCCTCTACTTTGTCCGGCAGTGCGGCAAAATGCGTCGGAACAACGGAACCGGCCTGGAATTTGCCAACTTGTCGCTCATCGACATACAAGTCGTAATAGAGCTTGCCTGTTTCCAATAAGACGACCGGCATCCCGGAGCCGACATTCTCGCCCGTCTTCGGCATGATTTTGACCACTTTGCCATCAGCCGGAGCACGCAGCGTAAAGCGGTCTTTCTGCACCTTCAGCGATTCCATCAAAATGTTCAATTGCTCCAGTTGCTTGTTCAGCGCCTCAATGCCGATTCGCTGGTTCGCGATATCGCCTTCGGCGAGCTGCTGCTGCTCGACGACCGCCTTAGCGCGGTCCGCTTGCAGCGCCGCCAGCTTGCGTTCTTTATCCGTAGCGCCGGCGAGCATTTTATCCAAAACGGCTTTCTGCTGGTTTCTCGCATTCTCCAGCGTCGTTACCTGGCTGCGCGCATTCTCGACCGCGTCGCGGTGATCCTTGTACGAATACGGATTATTATCGTACGTCTCTTCTGTATTGAGCAGCTGGTTATACAGCTTGAGCGCATGCGTGTAGGCTTCCTCCGAGGCCGCGACGGCAAGCTTCTGCCGTTCGATGTCCTCGCTTCTCGCTCCGTCCGCTACCTGCGCCTCCTGCGTCTCCGCCTGCGACAAGCCGAGCTGCGCCTGCTTCACCGCATTGCCCAGCTTGCTTTGGGCGACTTGGATGCCGTCTTCCGCCTGCTTGATCTTTAAGGTCGTAACCTCCACATCGGCCTGCGCTTTGCGGAGCTGCAGGTCGATATCCGTCGGATCAAGCGTCATCAGCACGTCGCCCTTGCGCACCGTCTGCTCCTCTTTGATCGGCAGATCGATGATTTTGCCGCCAACGCCTTGAAACGAAGCATTCACCTGCTCTGCCGTCAGAATGCTTCCTTTATTGGAAGAAGCCAGCGTTACCGCATCCTTGCCCTGTGCCGCCAGCATCCAACCTCCTCCACTGAGCGCTAATGCCAATACGACGATCGCCGCCACTTGTTTCTTCATTTCCTCCGTTCCCCTCTCCCGATGCTTCTCTTCTTTATATCTTGCTTTTGATTCCGTTAAGAATGAATTTGGTTGTCAGTTCCACAACCATTTTTTCGGTCTCTGCCGCCGTAGTCTGGTTCGATTCATTCTCGTCCTGAAATACGGGGTCCAGAAACGGGCTGCTGCGCGAAAACACAAGCGTACCTACGATAAAATGCACCGTATGGCGGGTCGAATCGAACTCGAACTGCCCCTTGGTTTTGCCCGCTTCAAGAATGAGACGCAGCTGCCGCCATAGCACATGAATGATCGTCTGCAGCTTCTCCAGCCGCGGGCTCTCCATCATGACCTCCTGCTGTAGGATGTTGATCAGCTCCGGCTCCGCCAAGCGGAAGAGCGCAAACTCCCGGACGAACGCTTGCAAATCCTGCACAGGATCTTCGAGGTCGTACTCCGCTGCCAGGAACGCCGGGGCAAACGTTTCGAACAGTGCGTAGAACACATTCTCCTTGCCGCCGAAATGATAAGACACCAAAGCGAGCGCCACTCCCGCTTCATCGCAAATTTGCCGCACAGTCGTGCCTTCGAAGCCCTTTTTTGCGAACAGCTTCTTGGCGGCGTTCAATATTTTCAGCTTGACGTCTTTTCCCTGCGCTTCTGGTTTCATGAAGACCTCCCTTTCGATTTGAACACGAATTTGAACGTTTGTTTTGAACATTTGTTCAAGCGATCTCTGATTGGTATTTTATACTGGATAATCTAACCTGTCAATAGAAAACTAACCATTTTTTTTGGCAGCTTCAGGTATCCGCTATCCCGCTTCCTACAGTGCCGGACGCTTGTCCATTCGTGCGCCAGCCCGGCCGGCTTGTCCGACTCGCCGCTTGCCTAAGCGGGAGAATTTCGGACGAACGCAAAGAAGCCCGTGCCGAATGCGGCCGGAGCTTCGAAGCTTGACGCAGCGAAGGCGGGCAGAAGGGGCGATTACCCCTTTACGCTACCCGCCGTGACGCCCTCAATAATTTGTTTTTGCAAAAAGGTGAAGATGATAATGATCGGGATGACGCTGATACTGATCGAAGCGCACAGGGCGCCATAGTTCATGTTGAATTTGTCCGCAAACCCGACGACCGCCACTGGCAGCGTCCGGAGCGTCTGTGTAGACAGGAATAGGTTCGCCATGACGTATTCGTTCCAATGGCCGAGGAAGTTAATGATAAACACTGTAACGAGCGTCGGCAGCGACAGCGGGAACACAACTCGGAACAGCAAACCGTAAGCGGACAGCCCGTCCATGATGCCGGCCTCTTCAAGCTCGGTAGGAATAGCTTTCATGAAAGCCGCTACGACAAAGACGGTTAACGGGATCCCAAACGCCATATACGGAATAATGAGCGCCAAAGGGGTGTTGTACAGCCCCATGTCCTTCACCATAATATACAGCGGAATCAGCAGCGAAGCGGGAGGAATGAGCAGCGAGAGCAGCAGCAGCCCGTACACCAGCTTGCTGATCGACGGAAACCGCATTCTCGTGACCGCGAAGGCGATCCCCATGGCAAGCAGCAAGGACCCGACCGTAGCGATGGTAGCGATATAAAGGCTGTTAATAAAATACGTGCCCAAATGCGAATTCGTCAGCGCGCTCTCATAGTGCGAAAAGGAAAACTCCGAAGGCAAGCCCCATGGATTCGTGATGATCTCGTTATTTTTCTTTAAAGACGAGATCACAATGAAGTAAATCGGGTAAACGACGATAAGCACATACGGAATCAGGACGAGATGAGGAATACTTTTGGCCAACGCTTTCTTCATGTCAGTATTTAACCTCCTCTACCCTGCGTGAGAACAGATGGAAAATGAGCGTGACAACAGACGTAAACACAAAAATGATAATCGCAATGGCATTGGCGTAACCGTATTCGCCGGCCGAGTACGCCTGCTTGTACATATACGTGGCCATGACTTCCGAACTGCCGAAAGGTCCGCCGCTGGTCATAATCAATACGATATCCAGCGCCTTCATCGCGCCCGTGATCGACAGCAGCATGACGACGACAATGACCGATCGAATGAGCGGCACGGTGATGTGCCACGCCTTTTTGAAGCCGACGGCGCCGTCGATTTCCGCCGCCTCTAGCACTTCCGAAGGAATCGCGAAGATGGCCGCGAGCACCAGAACAATATAAAATCCGGTCCACTGCCAAGCGTTCGCTACGAGCACCGCAGTCATAGCTGTATCCGGGTTTCCTAACCACGGCTTGGCCACATCGGCGAACCCGGTAGCGCGGAGAAGCTGATTGAGCAGCCCGGCATCCGGTTGGTATATGAATTGCCATATAATCCCAACGGCGGCCGTCGACAGCACGCTCGGCAAAAATACCGATACTTTATAAAGTCCCAACATCTTTTTCGCCCTGCTGATGATAATGCCGACCGCGATAATAATCGGAACCTGAATAATAAGCGAAAATCCGACAAAATAGACGTTATTTTTAAATCCGATCCAAAACTTTTCGTCTTGGAGCGCTTTAAGGAAGTTATCGATTCCGTTGAACACCGGTTCGTTAATCCCGTTCCAGCTTGTGACGGAATATCTTAAAGACGAGAACAGCGGGACGATATAGAACGTCACATACAAAACCAGGGCCGGGACGACAAAAATCAAGTAGGCCACCGGATTCCTCAGCACCTTATTCATGGATCACCCTCCGATAGCAAAATGCGGGCGCCGCGCGATGGCGGCACCCTCGTTTAGCTGTTTATTTTTTTTCGCCGTCGGCTTTATTCGCTTCTTCCTGCGTTTTTTGCATGCGTTCGGCTACTTTCTCCGGTGCGATTTGTCCGCCTAGCAGCTCTTGCATCGAAGTTTCAAGCGTTACCTTCACTTTCGGCTGAACCAAAGCGTCGAACGCCGGGAATGCGCCTTTGGACGACCCTTGAGCGTCGCTGATTTCTTTAACCAGCGGATGCGCGTCATTCGAGCCTTTAACGTTTTTCATGGCCGGAATCCGGTTCGCTTTGTTGAGCTGATCGGCTTGATTTTCAACCGTGTAGAAGTTTTTGATGAACGTTTTCACGGCTTTCAGTTCATTGTCGTTCAGGTGAGCGGAGAAGCCGTAGCCGTTACTCCAGCCGCCGTTGATGTAGCCGTCGCCTTTGCCGCCCACATCCGGGAGACGGAAGAAGCCGACATTGTCTTTCACGGTCGATTTTTCTTTGTCAAGCACTGCGGAAGTCGCCCATGTGCCGTCAAACAGCATAGCGGCCTGGCCTGTGTAAAACTTCGCCTGACCTTCGGCATATTTCAGCCCCAACACGTTAGGATCGATGTAGCCTTTTTCCTTCAATTCCTTCATCCGCTTGAACGCTTCTACAACCGGAGCGTCAGTCCACTTGGTTTTGCCCGGTTTGAAGCCTTCCTGCAGCTCGGTACCGCCTAAGCCGACAAACAAGCTGTTACCGAGCATATTGATGGCCCAAGCGCTCTCAGGTCCGCCGCCCAACGCGATCGGCGTAATTTTTTTCGCTTTCAAAGCTTCGCAGACTTTGAGGAACTCTTCCCAGTTTTTCGGAACCTGTACGCCGGCGTCCTGGAACATTTTCTTGTTGTAGTAGAACCCTTCCACATAACCCGATTCCGGCAGACCGTAGATTTTGCCGTCTACCGTAAATTCACTGAGGTTGTAGAATTGGTCCGACAAACCAAGCTCTTTAAGAATATCGTTCAACGGGAGCAAATGGCCTGCTTTGGCATAGTTCTGGGTATCCGCACCGCCGAATAAGTTGAAAATATGCGGCGGCTTGCCGGAGGACATTTCCGCTTTCAGCTTCACATCGCGGTTGACGGTATCTTCGACGCCGTCGAGGTTCAGCTTGAGTCCCGGAACTTCCTGCTCCGTTTTCGCCGTCACCTTCTGCAGCAGTTCGAGCGTCGATTTCGCCGTGTCCCGGACGTTGATGTGGCGCACCGTCATTTGGAACGAGCCGGCTTTCGCCTCCGTACCGGCTGTCGACTTGCCGGCCTCCGCGCCTTTGTCTTTGTCGTTATTCGCAGCCGGCGCAGAGCTGCCGCAGCCAGCCAGTACGGTGGTCAGCAAGAGCGCTGCGCTTGCGGAACAAAGTACACTTTTCTTCATCTGGGAATCCCCCTAAGTCCATATTTGTATCGGTGACCTTCACCTTGCTTTTATTATAAAATCGCGCCATGACGCGTCACAGGTATACATTTCAACTTTGGTGGGATAAAATTATCTACTTATTATTTATTTCCATTTTTAATAGCGTATTTCTAATAAATAAGGGAAAGCCCGCAGGCTTCCCCGATCTTCTTAACGAATATGGTATAATAAGAAAATGAGTCGTAGAGCGTGGTTGAAGCGCGAAAGAATAGGAGGTAAGAACTATGGAGTGCCGGGTCGGATGCGCCGCTTGCTGCATCGTCATCTCGATTTCCTCGCCGATTCCGGGCATGCCGGAAGGCAAGCCTGCCGGGGTTCGCTGCGTCCAGCTCACGGCGGATAACCGCTGCGGATTGTTCGGGAGCCCGGAACGCCCGGCCGTATGCGGCAGCCTACAAGCCTCGGAAGAGATGTGCGGCCATTCGAACGAAGAGGCCTATGCGTATTTGAAAGCACTGGAGCGGGCGACAAGCTAAGGCTGGGACGGCCTGCTCTCTTGAAGTTCATCAGCCTTATGGAAATGGTTAGAACGTTGCATCGGCTATGAAAGCATCCCCCTATTCTTACCGATGCGAAGAAATTGAGCTGCAACCCCGAATGGATACATTTTGTATCACAAGCAACAGAGCAAACCGCTTAGCAAGGCCGCATCATGTTATTTCGATGTGCGTAAGTAACCTGAGCCGTCACAATTGCCTCCATAATAACATTGTATCGTAAGATAATAATAGTCCGATCTCGGCGCAATCAGATCTCCTCCGGCTTCGCCCCCTACAGGGATATTCACAGAAGCAACTTGTCGTTGTTGACCCCGGTCGTCATATGAAACTAAAATTTCCGTGTATGAACTATCATACATATTTTTCGTTCTGAGATCCTTGTAATGGTATGATATGACCTTCCCTTCGGGAATATAGATTCTAACAGTGTGCGCTAGCTGTGCAAGTTCAGGCACCAGATCGGCCGCTTGACAGTCATAAAGGTTATCGCTGCAATCCCAATACGTCTGATAGGGCGAGGCCAAAGCTTCCCTCGTACCCAAGCCCGTGAAACAAGCTGCACTCAAAAGTATTGCGATTAATTTTTTTAACCCTTGTCCTTGAAAGCTAAAACTCACCTCAAACACTCTCCCGCATAATTAGATTTGAAATCGTTTAAGCTGCATATGTTGTATCGGAAACGGACGGCGCCTTGTCCGAGTTCCTTCGTTCCGCTAATGTAAAATGAAAATTATGGATTTACAGTTCAATATTACCTTTAAATCTTTATAAGTAAATATGCCTCTGGGAGTAGGCTTATAGTTTCAAATCAATCGTCTGAAAAAATTTTGAAATAAAATAAAAAAACCAAGGCGACGCAGCTCTAAAGCCGGTATCGCCTCGGTTTTTGGATATACGGATTTATTTTTTTGCCAGCTGGTGAATCGGATGACCGAGCGCGCCTTCGGCAGCGTCCATCGTGATTTCGCCAAGCGTCGGATGTGCGTGAATCGTCATTGCAATGTCTTCCAGCGTAGCGCCCATCTCGATGCCGAGCGTCATCTCAGCGATCAGGTTGGAAGCTTCCGCGCCAACCACCTGTGCCCCGATCAAAAGGCCGGTGTCTTTGTCGCCGACAAGCTTCACAAAGCCGTCCGTCACGTTCATCGATTGCGCGCGGCCGTTCGCCCCATAAGGGAATTTGCCGGTAAATACGTTGATGCCTTTGGCTTTCGCCTCGGTCTCGCTGAGGCCTACGCCGGCGATTTCCGGATCGGAGAAGACGACGGCCGGAATAACTTTGTAGTCTACAACGCTCGGCAGTCCGGCAATGGATTCTGCCGCCACTTTCGCCTCATACGAAGCTTTGTGAGCCAGCGCCATGCCCGGAACAATATCGCCGATCGCGTAGATATGCGGAACGTTCGTTTGGCATTTTTCGTTCACTTGGATCAAGCCGCGTTCGCCGACCTGTACCCCTGCAAGTTCCAGCGACAAGTCGCCATCGGTATTCGGACGACGGCCGACGGTAACCAGCACGTAGTCCGCGGTGATTTTATGCTCTTCGCCTTTGACGGTGTAGGTTACCGTCACGTCCTTATCCGTTTGCTCGCAGCCTTGAGCCATCGCTTCAGTGACGACCTCGACGCCGAGCTTTTTCAGGTTGCGGGCCACCGGCTGCGACAGTTCTTTTTCGAAGCCCGGCAGGATGGAGTCGGAGCCTTCCAGCACCGTCACTTTCGCGCCGAACTTGGCATACGTTTGCCCCAGCTCGATACCGATATAACCGCCGCCGATGACGACGAGGCTCTTCGGCAGCTCGCTAAGCGACAGCGCTTCGGTCGAGGACAGAATGCGTCCGCCGTACGGGAATGCCTTCAGCTCGATCGGACGGGAGCCTGTCGCAATAATGCAGTAGTTGAAACGGTAACGTGCCGTTTCGTTATCGTTGAAGACGCGCGCTTCATGCTCGTTGATGAACAGCGCCTCGCCGTTAAAGATTTGCAGCTTGTTCCCTTTCAGCAGCATCCCTACGCCGCCGCTTTGCTTCTTGACGATGCCGTCTTTCCACTCTTGGATCTTCGGCCAATCGACGGTCACATTCTCCGCCGAAATCCCGATCGACGTGGCATGCTTCATCACTTCGAAATGATGCGCCGCGGAAATCAGCGCCTTGGACGGAATGCAGCCGCGGTTCAGACACACGCCACCAAGTTCGGATTTGTCCACGATCAGCACGCTTTTGCCAAGCTGAGCTGCGCGGATACCGGCTACATAGCCACCGGGGCCGGCCCCGATGACCAGAACGTCAATTTCAACCGATGCGTCTCCTACTACCATCTCGGATTACACCTCCATGACAAGCAGTTCCGGATCTGCCAGCAGCTGCTTGATATAGTTCATAAAGTTTTGAGCCGTAGCCCCGTCGATAATGCGGTGGTCGAAGCTGAGCGACAGGGCCATGACCGGAGCGATGACGATTTCGCCGTTTTTGACGACCGGCTTCTCGCTGATGCGGCCCGTTCCGAGAATCGCCACTTCTGGGAAGTTGATGATCGGCGTAAAGAACATGCCGCCGGCGGAGCCGATATTCGTAATTGTAATCGTGGAGCCTTTGAGCTCGCTTGGACCGAGCTTGCCTTCGCGGCCGCGTACTGCAAGATCCTTGATCGCGGCGGCAATGGTCCAAATATTTTTGCGGTCCGCGTCCTGGATGACCGGTACGATCAAACCGTTGTCCGTATCCGTCGCGATGCCGACATGGTAGTACTTTTTGTAGACGATTTCCTGCTTCTCTTCGTCGATCATGGCGTTCATCGCCGGGAATTGACGGGATGCCGCCACCAATGCCTTCACGATGAATGGCAGGTAGGTCAGCTTGACGCCTTTCTTCTCGGCAACCGGCTTCGCTTTTTCGCGCAGTGCAACGAGACGGGTCACGTCGACTTCGTCCATCAGGGTCACGTGCGGAGCGGTATAAGCGCTCTTGACCATCGCATTCGCGATCGCCTTGCGGATACCTTTCAGCGGTACGCGCTCTTCCTCGCGGTCGCCGCTGACCGACGCTGCTGCCGAAGGCGCAGCCGCGTTTGCTGCCGGAGCCGTTGCCGCCGGTGCATCAGCCGCTTTCGGCGCACCGCCGCCGGAAACGAAGCCGAGCACGTCTTCGCGCGTCACGCGTCCGTTCTTGCCTGTCGCGGTAACCTCCGCGATGTTGACGCCCTTGGCGCGCGCCAGCTTGCGTACGCTTGGCGTCGCAAGCACTTCGCCAGCGCTGCCAGCCGCTTGGGCTCCGCCGGCCATCGGCGTATCCAGCTTCGAGGCGTTCACGTTCGCCGCTACGGCGCCGCCAACCGCGCATTCTGCGCCGCCTTGCGCAGCCGAAGCTTCCGCTGCCGCCGGAGTCGCCGCTTGTGCAGCGCTCGGCGCTTCACTGTGGCCATGGGCCTGCTGCGGCACCTCGCCGGTCACTTCGATGACGGCGATCACGTCGCCGATCGTACATACCGTACCTTCGGAGACCTTGAGCTCGATGATTTTCCCTTCTACCGGAGAAGGTACTTCCACCGTCGATTTATCGTTCTGAACGTCCATCAGGATCGTTTCGTCATTTACCGTATCGCCGGGTTTTACGTGCCATTTCACGATCTCGCCTTCGTGAATGCCCTCGCCCAGCTCGGGAAAGCGGTATTCAAAGTTTGCCATCGGTTACTCACCGTCCTCGCGTCTTAGTAAAATATTAGAAATCCAGTACTTGATTCAGGCCTTTGACGATACGGGCCGGATTCGGAAGCCATTGATCCTCGACTTGCGCAAAAGGATACACCGTATCCGGAGGCGTTACACGCAGCACCGGCGCTTCGAGATGCAGAATCGCCTTCTCGTTGATTTGCGCGATAACTTCCGCCGCAATACCTGCCGTTTTTTGCGCTTCCTGCACGACGATCGCACGGTTCGTTTTCTTGATCGACTCGACGATGGTGTCGATGTCCAGCGGCATCAGCGTACGCAGGTCAATAACTTCGACTTTCGCGCCGCGCGTCTTCTCGATCTCCTCGGCCGCTTTGAGCGAAGTGTGTACCATGGCGCCATAAGTAATGATCGTGACATCGGAGCCTTCGCGAACGACGTTCGCCTTGCCAATCGGCACCGTATATTCGCCTTCCGGCACTTCCGCGCGGAACGAGCGGTACAAGTTCAGATGCTCCATGAAGAACACGGGATCGTTGTCGCGAATCGCCGAAATAAGCAGCCCTTTCGCATCGTAAGGGTTAGAAGGCACGACAACTTTAATACCCGGCGTTTGCACCATCAGCCCTTCCAGCGGGTCGGTGTGCAGCTCTGCCGCTTTAACGCCGCCGCCGAAAGGCGTACGGATCGTAATCGGCGCGTTGTAACGGCCGCCGGAACGATAGCGCATGCGCGCCGCTTGTACGGCGATTTGGTCGAACGCTTCAAAAATAAAGCCGACAAACTGGATTTCCATGATCGGACGGAAGCCTTGAGTGGACATCCCGACCGCCATCCCGCCGATCGCGGATTCCGCAAGCGGCGTATCGAATACGCGGTTCTCCCCGAATTCGGCCTGCAAGCCTTCCGTTGCGCGGAATACGCCGCCGACCTTACCTACGTCTTCCCCGAATATGACCACGTTAGGATCGCGCTGGAGCTCGACTCGCATCGCGTCCTTGATCGCTTGAATCATTGTCATTTGAGCCATGGCTGAAAGTTCCTCCCCTTTTACGCTAAGTAATCCGCTTTTTGCTCTTCCAAATGCTGCGGCGTCGTTTCGAACATGCTGTCGATCAAGCCCGGAACCGTCATTTTTTCCGTTTCTTCGGCCTTCTTGATCTGCTCAGCGACGGTGTTTTTCGCATCCTCGACGACTTTGGCTTCTTCCTCTTCAGACCACAAGCCTTTGGAAACGAGATACGCGCGGAAGCGGTTCAGCGGATCCTTAAGCTCCCATTCAGCCGTTTCTTCTTTTGTGCGGTATTTGGACGGGTCGTCACCGGACATGGAGTGCGGCAGGAACCGGTAAGTAATCGCCTCGATCAACGTCGCGCCTTCGCCCTTGCGGCCGCGCTCCGCTGCGTCTTGAACGGCTTTGACTACCGCGAGCACGTCCATCCCGTCGACTTGTACGCCTTCGATTCCCGCAGCAACCGCCTTGTGCGCTACGGAAAGCGCAGCCGTTTGCTTGGAGAACGGCGTCGTAATGGCGTAGCCGTTATTTTGCACCATGAAAATCGCCGGCAGCTTGAACGCCCCCGCGAAGTTCATAGCTTCGTAGAAATCGCCCTCGGACGAACCGCCGTCACCGGTGTACGTAATGGAAACGCGCTGCTCTCCGCGCTGTTTGAATGCCATCGCCACGCCCATCGCATGCAAATATTGCGCGCCGATGATGATTTGCGGCATGAGAACATGAACGTCTTGCGGAATTTGTCCGCCGTGCTGATGTCCGCGCGAATAAAGGAACGCTTGGTACATCGGCAGACCGTGCCATACGAGTTGCGGCATGTCGCGGTAGCCCGGGCAGATGAAATCGTCTTTGTTCAGCGCGAATTCGCTGCCGATCATCGTTGCTTCCTGGCCGGAAACCGGCGCATAAAATCCGAGGCGTCCTTGACGCGTTAAATTGACAGCGCGTTGGTCCCACGTACGCGTGAACACCATGCGGCGCATTATTTCTTTCAATTGGTCATCCGTCAGATTCGGCATAGCTTCGGGATTCGTAACGGTACCGTCGGTGCCCAGAACGGACAACGGCTGTACTTCCTGTACGCCCACAACATAAGGCTTGCTCATTTCCATATTCACCTCAGCGATAGATTTTGAAGGGATGTCGAAATTGGGGTGTTTCTGTTATAGTATTATTATAAACCTGTTTTAGTGATTTGCACAAGAACATACTTGTAAAATATGATTTCTTTTCGATTAGACGTATATAACAGTTTCTAAAAAATAATAATACAGATTAATAAAATCCATAAAACTATTATAATACACTGGGAGGTTTGTCACATGGACGACAGCTTGTACTACAAGCGTACCATCGTAAAAGAAACCGTATTTTCCCGCGCTCTCGGGCAGGAAAGATCGCTGCGCATTTACCTTCCGCCGGGCTACAACGAGCTATTGTCATATCCTGTCATCTATTGCCAGGACGGCGAAGATTTTTTTAATTTCGGGCGCATCGCCACGACGATGAACCGGCTTATCTTCGATGATAATGTGGAGCCCGCCATCATCGTCGGCGTAGACGTAGACAAAACGGTCCGCACTTCCGAGTACGCGCCCGAGGGAGAGCGTTTCGCCGCTTACTGCGCGTTTTTTGCCGAAGAGCTGATCCCGTTTATAGAAGATCATTACCCGGTCCGCGCCGATTTGAACGAGCGGATCTTGGCCGGCGATTCGCTCGGAGGCACCGTATCGCTGCATCTTGCCTTAGATTATCGTAGCCTTTTTTGCCAAGTTATATCCTTGTCCGGCGCATTTTTACAATCGACGCAGGAGCGGATCGAAGCCGAGGACGACTTGTCGTGGCTGAAGCTGTCCATGGTCATCGGGCTCGACGAGACGGAAGTGACGACGGAGCGCGGGACATTCGATTTCGTAGAAGCGAACCGCAAAACAAAACAGCTCCTCGTCACGAGAAGCTGTTCGCTGCATTATGAAGAAAAGCCGGGAAAACACATTTGGGGCTTCTGGCAAAATGAACTGCCGGGCATGCTGAAGCGATTTTTGACCTGAATCCGTTACAAAGCCTCTTATTCCCCGGACTCCTTCCCGCGAATGCCGTAACGCTCGCGGAGCATAGCTGCCATTTCCCGCACCCGGGAGGCTTCCGGGACCCACAGTCCCGCAGCCGCCCGCTCCATCCCTTCGGGGGTTTGACGCTCGCGCACGACCCGCTTCACCGCCTCGATGAACTTGAGCGCCGCGCCGCCACCCAGATCGGTCAGCTCTTCCAAGCTGGCCATGCTGTCGGCCGTCACCTGCGGAAAATCGATATCCTGCGCGCCGGCGGAAGCCCGCTCGTAAAATTCGCGCGCTTGCTGCGCCTTCTCCGCCCCGGCCCCCTCGGCAATAACGAACGCCTGCACGACGTACGCATGAGCTTGTCGCCGCTGGGCGATGCCGCAAAATTTGCGGCCGCCGATACTCAGATCGTAATCTCCGGGACAGTAGGCCCCTTCAATCTCCCCTTTGCGCACTTCGCATCCGGTCGCTTGAAGCGCCAGCCGGATCAGCTCGAACATCCGTTCGAAGTCGTCGCGAAAGTCGATTTCCCCGGCCCGGCGCTTCGGCATGATCAGCGACACGTTGACGACGCCCAAATCAAGCGGCACCGCCGCGCCGCCCGAATTGCGGACGACGACATTGTAGCCTTGCGCCTCCAGATGCCGGGCCGCTTCTGCCGCACCGGGCAGCCGGCTGTCGCGCAGACCCATGACGAACGCGCGCGGGTGACGCCACAGATGGCACAGCGGCGCCCCGCCTTCCCCCACGTGCTTGCACAACAGCTCCTCCAGCGCAAACGGGTACAGCACGTCCTGCTCCGTTACGTCTTGCGAACGGTCCAGCAGCAGCAGATCCGAAAGCCCGTTCTTCTGCGGCTGCGTCATCTCTTGCTTGTCCATAGCGGCTAACCCGCTCCTTTCCTGATTCCGCTTCGCGGGCTCGTCTAAGCTACCCCCATTCTAAAAGGGTCCGGCGGCCGTTGCAAGTACCCGGTTTCACCCCTCCCTGTGTGCTCACGGCAAAGGCCCGGTTTTTCTGCCGCCGGAAAGCGATCCGTGCTACAATGGAAAGGACTTGTCACAAACCTGCCCGCCGTCTCGTCTTATCTTCTTATGAGCGAACCGCGCTGAAGCCGGCAGTTCGATTTTTACCGCAAAGGAGAACCCGCCCATGACGCAGCTTCCGTTGGAAGACTGGTATACCGAGTATAAACCGCTGTTGTTTTCCATCGCCTACCGGATGCTGGGGTCGGTGTCCGAAGCGGAGGATATCATCCACGATCTGTTTCTGGCCGTATCCCGCACGGACCCGGGCGCGATTCAGAACCCAAAGGCGTATTTGTGCAAATCCGTTACCCGCCGCTGCATCGATCAGCTCAAATCCGCCCGCTCCCGCAGGGAAGTATATGTCGGGCCGTGGCTTCCCGAGCCGCTGCAAACTTCGGACAAGGATGATCCGCTGCTGCAGGCAGCCCGGAACGACGACATTTCCTTTGCTTTTCTGCTGCTGCTGGAGCAGCTGAACCCGGTTGAACGGGCGATTTTCGTTCTGCGCGAAGCGTTCGATTACGATTATAAAGAAATCGCCGACATGCTGGATAAAAGCGAAGCCGCCTGCCGTAAAACATACAGCCGCTTGAAGCAAAAACTGCATGCTGCAGAGGCCCGCCCCCCTCAGCCCTGCCTCCCGGAATCGGAATCGCTCGTCCGCAGCTTTTTGAAGGCGGTCAGCACGGGAGACGTGCTTCAGTTCATCCATCTGCTGACGGAGGATGCCGTCCTGTATTCCGATGGCGGCGGCAAGGTGCGCGCGGCGCTCCGGCCGATACTCGGCGCAGACCGAATCGCTGCCTTTCTGCTCGGCATAGCGTCCAAAGGCACCGTCCTGACGCGGAGCGCTCCCGTTGCGCTCAACGGCGGAGCCGGGCTGCTGGTTGAAGGCTCCCGCTCCCGCATCGCCATCTTGTTCGAATTCGAAGATACGCGGATCCGGACGATGTATTTTGTGAACAATCCGGATAAGTTGAACCATCTGCCGGAACCCTCGGAGCTTTAGACAGCTGCAGCTGCAGCAAAAGCAAAAAACTCGAATTTCCCCTGAACTGCGGGAAGCCGAGTTTTTTCATATCTTATCATCGCCGCGGCGCTACGAACGCTCTTCGAGTCCTTCGATTTTTGCTTGGCCCCACGGGGCAACTTTCATGTGCACGATTAACCGGCTTGCCTTATCCTCAAGCGATTTGCCGGTCCCTTCGGGCACGTAATATTTTTCCACTCCGTATTTGACGAAAATCTCTTCGCTCCAACGATTGTCGATCCGGCCTTTCATCACAACCTCGCCTTCCTGCACCGCGGGCTTCGAGCCATATGCGGCCACCGGCTGGGCAATGCCGTCCGCTCCCGGTTTCAAAACCACGTAGACGGGTTGGCCTTTTTCCGGCTTCCGTGCCGTTTCTTTCCACAGCGACGGGTCAAGACGGCTGATGTCATAGCCGAGGGTCACGTAATCGCCGTACAGCAAATCGCGCGGATCCACCGGTACCGTTCGGACGCGGATGTCCTTTCCGAACCAGCCAATCGCGTAGAAGGAAAGGGCGATTCCAATCAGCACAAGCGCCTGCAGCAGAACGATGCCGGCCGTAAGCAGCGAACGTCGTTTGCCACCGGTAACAGCATTGTCAGACATGTCCGTTCCCCTCCTTCGAATCGTCGAAAAACCGTTTTTTCCGCCGGTTCAGGAACCAGCTCAAGCCGATGAGTATACAGCCTCCGAGAATGAAAAACAGCGATTTATCCATAAAGTCCCAGGTTAGTTTGCCGTATGCCACCATCGTGCTGCAGATGAACAGAACCGTTCCGAAGTTGATCTTGAACCGCCATTCCTCGGCATAGCCGCGCCACAGCACGTACAGCGAGAAGAAAAACAGCGCAAGCAGGTACAGAACGTCGACGCCGGAAGGCAAGTAAACGAACGGTGCGAGCAAAATCCATTCGAAGGCGCTGGACGCCCGGCCGTTTCGCAGCTTGCCGGCCATCGAGACGGCAAAGAGAAGGACAAGCGCCCCGAAGTAATAGAGCGGTTTAGCCAGCAGCCAACCGTCATCGACAGCCCATCTTTCATGTCCGATCATCACCATGACGATCGCGAAAATAAATGCTGCGGCAAGCGGAGCCGTCTGCAGCGCATAGCCTCCATGGCGTTCGTCCTTCAGCCAATCACCGAGGACATAAAGCGCCATGGCCGGAATAAACATCCAGAGGAACGGCACGTCCGCCGCGATCGCCCACATCAGCGCCTGCACCGTGACGCTTAAGCTGAAGCACCAGATCAGCAGCGGATGACGCCGTTTCCAGCCGTAAAACCCGAGACCTGCCACCAGAAGCGCGAACGCGGTATAACTGAAGTAATCGAACTCTGCAACGCTATACAATTGGGCAATATCAAAAAGAAGCAGACTTAGCAAATACAAGTAACGGCTGCGGTATATAAAGGTCGCGGCCATTCCCGCACATGCCCATAAAATAAACGTTCCCGCGTTGTAAGCGACCAAGTGAAACATCTGGCCGATCAGCACGATGCCTCCACCAAAGCTGACGACCCCGAGGCTGATCAGCGCGATGCCCAGCTTATCGTGACCGCGCCGCAGCGCCAGCTCGCCTCCGGCGTAAAAGCCCATCATCAGTAGTACGATCATGGCAAGGCGGACAAGCTGCGGGATATCCTGCCAGTTCGCTGCTATAAAACTGAGAATGCCCAGCCCGACCAAAATACTTCCGAGGATCGGCAGCAAGCCGACGGCATGATTTTTCGTTTCGTACATGCTTAGAAGCTGATCTGCCTGCTCGCGGGTAACGATGCCCCGCTCCACCCAAATCGGGGTTTCTTTCTCCAACCATTTTCGGCTCATCGGAATGCACCCCTTGTTTGCGTAATATCTTGTGCGAGTGTTGATACCTCAAGTATATCCCGTCCGAGAGGAAAAGGAAGTACTAACTTCCGCTAGTACTATGAACGTTAGTTCCCCTCGAAACATGCACAAAATTCAATCGCATCGTACGCTTCTTTACCCGACCGGCCGATCCAACCTCATCCTGCATTCGCAGGATGAGGTTGGATCGAACAAAAACCATCAAGGATAAAAGGTGCTCTGCGGCGTCGTTGTCGGACACCAGCGGGAGTTGAGCAGGAAACGGATCAGCGCGTCCTTGGCCGAGTCGGTGCCGATGTAATGCAGTGCTTCGGCTGCGTGCGCCCGAACGTATCGATTGTCATCCTCCAGCGCCTTCTCAAGCTGCGGCACCGCTGCTTCCCCTGCCGCCCCGACGCGGCACAATGCCAAGCCGGCCATGAAGCGGACTTGAACATCCTCATCTTGAAGGCAGCGAATCAAGGCGGAGACAACGTGGTCCGCGGGTGTGCCGATCATCCCGAGCGTCTCGGTGACCGTCTGCCGGACCGGTGGGGACGGATGATCGAGCAGCTTGACCAGCGACGGTACGGCTTGCTCCGCCAAGTGCCTCAATTCGCCGAGCGCATAGGCCGCGTGGACGACCGTCTCGTCCCGGTCGCTGCCCAGCGCTTGTTCGAGCGGCGCGACCGCTTCGGCCCCGGCAACCGCCAAGCCGTAAGCCACCGTACGGGAAACCTTCACATCATCGTGATGCAGACCGCGTATCAACACTTTTACCCCTTCGGAGCCCATGCCTGCAAGCTCGTATGCGGCGTTCAAAGCATTTGGCTCGTACGGATCTTCCAGTTTTGTCGCTGTCTCTTGAACCGCTCCCGCTCCTGAATCGAGAGCTCCCGCCAAGCTCCCCAGCCGGCCAGATAACCAATTCCACGTCTCCTGCCACATGGCTTCATGCTCCACAATCGGCGTGCTGAACGAGGCCGGTCGCTTCCATTCAGGTTCCCGGCAATTCCAGCTCGGAGCTTGCGGCGCTTCCGTCCGCATAAACTCGAACTTGAGCATGTACCTGTGCCGTCCGAGAAGATTCGGGGTCGACCGGTGCCAGATGTCATAATGGATCAGCGCAAAAGTCCCCGCTTTGCCGCTCGCTACCGCCTCGCCCTCCGGATTGTCCGCTTCGAAGGTCCGGCTCTCGTAATTTTGCGTGCCAGGCATGATCCCCGTCGGTCCGAGTTCCACGGGCGTGTCTTGAGGAAAATACATAATCATTGCCCACCACGGATGATGATTGCGCATTTTTTTGTAGCCCCAATAGCTGTCTTTATGCCAGCCTCCGGCCACGGGAGAAGCATTATAATGTCCGTGACGGTGCGCGTGCAGCATATAATTCGGCCCCAGAACGCTGGTGAGCGCTCCCGTAACGACCGGATGATCGAATACTTTCTGCAGTTCGCGAATGCGCGGCAGCAGATTATTCCCCGGGTTCCCTTCATGCTCGTACACGTGATTCAACTGATCCGTTAATGCAAGGTGAAACGATTCGGGGAAATCCGTTTGCAGAATCAGGAAACCTTCGGTTATAAACGTTCTCATTTGCTCATCGGTCAACAAAACAGGAGTTGGACGGCTCATTCCTTTTTCCTCCCAGGAAGTGAAGTATGACGATGCCCTCATTATAGGGAAGAATCCGAGCCCCGCACATGCAGGAAGGTAATTTGGATTTGCACAAAAATAAGGATTTTTTCGACGCTAATTCCATTCCTTGCGCATATTTTATTTTTACAAATGGTCCGATATAATGGTAGAATAGCTATTTTGAACCACACACCGGAGGGAAATTCCCCATATGATGTCCAGACGACAATTTGTCAAGCGCATGCTCGCTTTCCTTGCCGTCCTGTCCGGGGGCGGATACGCCGCATCCCGCATGCTGGAAAAAGAGACGCCGAACGCGGCAACCTTGCCTACGGCCAACGCCGCCGAGAGCGGCCAAGACGCAGATCCCACGCTGCTGCTCTCCTTTTTCCTGCTTAGCGATTTGCATATCTCGGTAGCCGACGATGCGATGGAAAAAAAGCTGCATCTGGCGCTGAAGGACATTAGCTCGTTCGAATCCGATGTGGATGCGATCGTGCTCGGCGGCGATTTGACCGATTTCGGCCGAACGATCGAATACAAACGGTTGAAGGCGGTCATGGACGCTTACAAGCTGCCTCCGGTTTACGCCAATATGGGGAATCACGATTATTATGATATTTGGCTGACATCCGAAGGCGCCTTTTCTACGGAAACGATGCCGAACGGCAAGACCGATGCCATGTCCAGAGAGCGGTTCCTGAAGTTTTTTGGCTACGAGAAGCCTTATTTCGATGTGTGGGTTAACGACGTTCATTTGATTTTACTTTCGCAGGAAGTCTATGTGCAGGAAAAGCCGGAAGTCGGCGAAGGCGCATGGTATTCCGACGAACAGCTCGCTTGGCTTGCGGAGACGATGAAAATCCATAATGACGGACGTCCGGCTTTCGTTTTCATTCACCAGCCCTTGCCCGATCCCGGCACCGACGGGGGCTCGCACCGGTTGATCCGCGCCAAGCGGTTCCGTGCCATTCTTGAGCCGTACCGCAACGTGTTCGTGCTGTCCGGGCATTCTCACCGCAATTTCGAAGGCGAGGATCATTATAACCGGCAGAACACATTCCACTGGTTCAACAACGCCTCGGTGGGCAAAACGCGCCCGAAAGCCGACGGGAAAGCCAAATCGCCGTCACAGGGCATGTATGTGCAGGTTTACCGGAACAAGGTTGTGGTCAAAGGACGGGAATTCTCCGACCGTTCATGGATTGACGCTGCCGTCTGGACGGTACCGCTGAAAGGCACAGCTCCAGTCAAAGCCTAGCTTACGCTATATTTGCAAGATCGTTCTTTATGAAGAACGTCTCCGACGATAAACGCAGCTCTGTATAACCAATCACTTGACTCAAGGCCGGAGAGACTTCTCAAAACACGCTGCCAAAAGGTGATGACATTGAACTTGCTCCACCAATTGCTGTTAAACATGCTTATCATAATTACGCCGGTCATGCTGTATCATGTTTTTTGGATTGACCGTCTGCAGCATGTGAACGTGCGTACGAACCAGATCATCGTTACCGTCATCTGCACGGTCGCCTCTTTGGTCAGCATGATGCACCCGTTCGAGCTCTCCTCCGGATATTTGTTCGATTTCCGCTTGATTCCGCTCGCCTTGTGCTTTTTTTATGCCGGACCCTTGCCGGCTCTAGGCGTAGCCGCCATTATTATGGCCTACCACTGGAAGTCGGAACGGTACGGACTTCATACGCTGCCGATTTCCCTCGGCTTCAATCTCATTCTACTGTGGTACTGCAAACGCCGGATCGCCGATGCGGCCCGGCTGCTCAATACCGCGACAGCGGCCGGACTGGGATTCGTTTTGTCATTGATTACGGCATTTGTCGCCTTGTTCTCGCTATGGGTGGAGCACATTCCAGTTACCGGATATTTTTTCCTGTTTTTTGCTTTGTTCAGCCTCATCCATTCGTTTACCGCCGGACTTGTTGTCTATATCATCAGGCAGATCAAGCGAAATATCGAATTGCGCAAGCAACTGCAGCATAACGATAAAATGAATATGCTGAGCGAGCTGGCGGCCTCCTTCGCTCACGAAATCCGCAATCCGATGACGGTCGCCCGCGGGTTCGTGCAAATGATGCGTCAAAACGACTTGGCGGAAGACAAACGGCAAATTTACAGCCAGATGGTCTTGGAAGAAGTCGATAAAGCACAGGCGATCATTAACGATTACTTATCCTTCGCCAAGCCCCAGCTGGAAGAGATCCAGCTCGTGGACGCCAAGCCGCTTATTTTACAGACGGTCCAAACGCTGCAGTCGTACGCCGATCTTCGGGGCGTATTGGTGGAAACGCAGTTGCAGGACAAGCTGATGATCAGCGCCAATCCGGATAAGTTCGCACAGTGCATCATGCATTTGTGCAAAAACGGCATTGAAGCGATGCCCGGTGGAGGAAAGCTGCAAATCGTCGGCGTGCTGCAAAATCAAACAGTGTGCATCGACATTATCGATCAAGGAATCGGCATGACGCAGGATGAAGTCGGACGGCTCGGCACGCCGTTCTATTCCACCCGCGGCAAAGGGACCGGCCTCGGCATGATGGTCACCTACCGGGCCATTCAAAACATTCACGGCCGGATCGACGTGACGAGCGAAGTGGGCAAAGGCACCTGTTTCTCGATTTTGATTCCGTCGCTGCACTCCTCTACCTATCATTAACCCCAATGAAAAAAGGCTGAGTCTTCGCCGTACATCTCGCGAAAACGCAGCCTCTTGCAATACCCCTTCATGATCACTCCTACTTTTCAGAACTATCAGCCAAAATATCCATCACTTCCTTAAAAAGCGGAATCGCCCTATGGCTGCCCCCTTCCGGGACGTTCTGGACGAGCACCGCTGCGGCATAGCGAGGCTTTTCCGCAGGACCGTAGCCGATAAACCAATGATTCTCGCCGGGGCGTCCATTTTTTAACTTGACCTGCGCCGTCCCCGATTTCCCAGCTAAGCTCCATTTCGCCGAACGCAGCGCCTTCCCGGTGCCATGCTCCACCGTCGCGGCCATCCAACCCAGCAGCCGCTTCGCCGTCGCCGGCTTGATAGGTTTAGCAGCCTGCTCAAGCTCATGAGACGGGAACGACTGGTATAACCGATCGTTCCGGAACCGGATTTCCCGCACGATTCGCGGCGACGCTACTTTCCCTTGATTATACAGCGTCACGACCAAGTTAGCCGCTTGCAGCGGCGTCATTAGCACGTCCCGCTGTCCGATGGCCGTCTGCACCAGCGCTCCTTCGTCCGACTTGTCCGATGCAGCGGCATAGATTTGCCCCTGCTCCTCGGCATCCCATTGCCGAAAAGCCTTCCGGTGCGGCACGTCTCCGCTCCAGCCGACGTGCATTTCCAGCCCGAGCCTGTGCGCGTAAGCCTCCAGCTTGTTTCCCCCAAGCCGCTGCGCCACCTTCGCAAACACGATGTTGCACGACTGGGTGAAGCCTTCTTCCAACGTAAGCTTACCGTGCCCTTCCTTCTTCCAGCAGGTGAAGCCGTATTTGCCAAGTGCGCCTGTGCACTCGAACGTTTCGTCCGCCTTAACCGCCTTCTCTTCCAAGGCAGCGGCGGCAGTCACGGTTTTAAAAATCGATCCGGGGGCGACCGCTTTTAGTGCCTTGTTGCTCCAATTTCCTCGGGCCAGATCGACATGCTCCGGTTGGAATGCGGGCGTGCCGGCCATCGCGATCGTATCCCCATTTCGAATATCCAATACGACAACGGCGCCTTCCGTCACGTGCAAGCGCTCCAAGCTCCGTTCGACTCGCCGCTGTATCCCGGAGTCGAGGGTAGTGACGACTTTAAGCGGATAATACGGATTGCTCGGAGCGATTTGGCGCGTATCGAGTCCGGGCAGCGGACGTTTCAAGCCGTCGGTAAAAAGCGAAACGTAGGACGGCCCGATGCCCTGTAGCCAAGATTCAAACGTTTTTTCCAGCCCGGAATTGCCGATTTTGCTCGTGAGCTGCAGCTCTCCCTTATGGAATTGGTCGGTGAACTGCCGCGTAATCCGCTCGGGATTTTGCCCGATGAAGCCGAGCACCTGGCTTGCCTGCTGCCGCTCGGCATAGCGCTGCTTGAAGGTCATCGCCCGAACGGATTTCAGACCTAAAGCCTCGATCTTGACCGCCTGAGCGGCCGTTAAAGGGACCGGGCGGCCGGACACGGACCAAATGGCCGGACCTTTCAACTGGCGGACAAAAGACTGCCAAGCGGAAAGCGGAGCGTTTACGATAGTTGCCACCCGGTCCATCGCAGCAGCCGTATCGTTCCCCGCAGACGCTTCTTCGCGGATGGGGAAAACGACCAACACCTTCTGCTCCGTTCCCGTCAAAGGAACGCCGTTTCGGTCCGTAAAATCGCCCCGTCCGCTATCGAGCACAAGACCTTGGGCCCGCTGAATGACCGAATTTTCCACCAAGTCGATCTTTCGTTCCGTCAAGCTGCGGGAAGCCGCCACTTGAATCCAGAACAACCGTAAATTCCAAGCGGCCAAAACCCCGATGATGAGGAGCAATACGATAAAAATCCGGTTCTTTTGCAGCTTTGTTCCGTTGTCCATCCCGAGCACCCGCCAGTACCTTGTATGATGATACAAGTATGGTCAGGAAGCTCCCCCTGCAAACGATCCAAACAAAAGGCGCCTTCCCCGAATGGAGAAGACGCCGTATAAACCAACTTTAAACCTGGAATTTCGACAACTGTTCCTTCAACGAATTCGACAGCCCCTCGAGACTGTCGGACAGCTTCACAAGACCGGAGCTGATGCTCATTTGCTCCGAACTCAAGGATGCCACCTCTTGCGAAGTCGCGGACGATTCTTCGGCCACAGCGCTGACGTTAGACATCGCATCGCTCAGCACCATCTGCGACGCTTCAAGCTCGCTGATCGATTCCGTTACTTCGGACAACCGTTCAATGAATTCGCCCATCTGCGAATCGACTTGCTTAAAGATCGAATCGGCTTCTTTCACGGATTCGATTTGCTCCTGGAAAATCGGGTAAGCCTGCGAAAGCACGTTAACCGTCTCGTCAATTTCTTTCTGAATCGTTTCGGTAATTTGGCCAACGATCGCGATCGATTGTCTGGATTGGTCGGCCAGCTTGCGGATTTCGTCCGCGACGACCATGAAGCCTTTCCCCGCCGCACCGGCCCGGGCCGCTTCAATCGTAGCATTCAACGACAAGATGTTCGTTTGCTTCGTCATGTTGCTGAGCACGTCCAAAATTTTGCGAATGGAGCGCGTGCTTTCCTTCAGGTTATCGACCTTCTCCACCATCGAGCGGGTCATCGCTTCCGTTGCGTTTGTTTTGCCGATCAGCTCGGACATATATTCGATCCCTTGCTTACTCGACGCTTGAACTTCCGAAGCCGCGGAACCCATGACAATGTTGGCGTCAACCACGCTTTTCATCTGCATGCCGATATTGTGAGTCAGCTCGTTGCCGCGCTCGGATTCCACAGCCAGGCTGGATGCGCCGCTGGCGATCTCTTCCGTAGCGACGGCGATTTCTTTCGCCGACGTAGCCGTTTTCTTCGAAGCGTCCGACAAGCTCCCCGCCGTTTGCAGTACCTCTTGAGCGGAATGATTCGTTTGCTGCACCAGCGTCGTAATTTTTTCCATCATCTGGTTGAAGCTTTGACCAAGCTGCCCGATCTCGTCCTGGCTCGTGACGGTCATCCGCACCTTCAGATTGCCCTGCTCTCCTTCTTTCATCAGGTTGCGAAGCTGAACGACGGGCCGACCGATCATTCGTACGATAAAGTATCCGATCACAACCGCGATAATCATCGCCACAAAAGCCATCAACCAAGTCATGCCGAAGATGACTCCCGCATCCTTCACGAGCTCCGCCACCGGCATCGCGCCGACCAACAGCCAGTTCGTTTTGGCCGATTTGAAATAAACGAGCTGCATATCCTGCTTGTTGTTTTGCAGCTTTCCTTTGTCTTCGGCAAAAGCTTCCTTCGTTACCCCAAAATCGCTCGGCTTGCCGATTTCCGCAGCGTCATGGCTATAGATGTAATTCATCTCAGGCGTGACGATGACCGTCTTTCCGCCTTCGCCCATCGAGATTTGGCCGAGCTCCTTACCGACCGCCTCCAGATTGATCTCCAGCAGAAGCACGGACTGCACGGCATTGGTCGTCGTGTTCTTCAGCACGCGGCCCAAACCGAACGAAGCTGTTCCCGCATTGCCCAGCGAATCCGAGTAGCCCTTCGCTCTGGATTCCAGCCAGGTCGCTTTGCCGTTGCCATCGACGATCTTTTTGAACCAATCTTCCTGCGCCAGACTTTCTTTACTCATTTGCGAGCCGGCCGAAGCCACAGGTTCTCCGCTTGCTTTAAACAGATAGATTGATTTAAGCGTTTTATTCGAGTACGAATAAACGTTCAGCTTGTCGCCGAGCTTCTGCCGGAGCTGGAGAAAATCGTAGCTGTTTTTGTTCACGGTATCCATATCCGCAAGCAGCTTTTTCAAATCTTCGTCCAGCAAAATTTGCATTGACAAGTCTTCATACGTGGCGTAGAGTAGATCGAGCTTTTGCCCGGCTTGCGTAATGGTTCCTTCCGACGCATCGGCCACCTTTTTCTGAATAACGCCTTTGGAGATGTTATAAGAAGTCAGACCTACGGTCAACACGAAAAACAAGATGCTGATAAAAAAGATAAGGAACAGCTTGCCCCCTACCGACCTCAACAAGTTCATTAGACCTACTTCCTTCAGCGAATCCACGACTTTAGAAGCACGCGAACCTTCGGAACGATTCGGGTCGGACGAATTGGAGCGCCCATTTTTCAACGATTTGCCGGCTTTTTGCAGGCTGGCTTTAAGTGAAGACCATTGATCCTTCACAGGAAACACCACCTAGATATGTATTAGTTTGATAAGTATGCAAGCATTTAACCGGTTAATCTTGGTATTCGACATGAAATGTCAAAATCCCTTTACTTCATTGGGTTGCGATCGAAAAAAAATGTTAGTTCCACCGCCTCAATTCAAAATCACCTTACGAAATATATAAATTTTTAATTAATAAAAAAAGAGTATCTTTATCTATATCGGGACCAAGTAGGTAAAATGTTATAGATATTTAAACAAAAAATGCGACTACATGACCGAAGGCGCATACTTAGGCCATTGGGCCGACTCCGCACACCGGGATAAATCTCTGCAAATGCAAAAAAGCCCCGTCCCTAAAGGACGGAGCCGTCGTCAAGCAGCGGTTATGCCGCGGCCATTACGATTTTCTCATCTTTTTGCGCATCATATCAAACGGACGGACCGGCTGCTCCACCTTCATCCGGATGAGCTGCAGCGGATGCCGCGCAGCGTCGAGCGCTTTGCCCTCTTCATCCTGCAGCTCGCCCACCGCCTGCTTGAAGAACGTGCCCTTCGGACCGAAGAACTCCACTTCCTGCCCCGGCTTAAAATGATTCCGCTGCTGGATGAGCGCGGTCTGCGTCGCTTCGTCGTACTCCATCACAACGCCGACAAAATCGTACGGAGCCGCTTTGTCCTCGGGCTCGAAGATGTGGTCCTCATGCCCCGGACGGTCGTAGAAAAACCCGGTATTGAGCGGACGGTTAGCCGCCTTCTGAATCTCATACAGCCATTCCGGCTTCATTTCGTAATGCTCCGGATCGGCAAAATACGCATCGATCGCCTGACGGTACGCATTGACGACCGTGGCCACATAGTGAACGCTCTTCATGCGGCCTTCGATTTTGAAGCTGTCGACGCCGGCGCGAATCAGCTCCGGAACGTACTCGATCATGCACAGATCCTTCGAGCTCATCGAGAACGGATTGTCGCCCGTTTGGAACAGCGGAATTTCCTTGATGCCGATCTGCGGTCCGCTCAGCTCTTCCTCGGTAGTAAACAGATCGTATTTCCAGCGGCAGGACTGCGAACAGCCGCCGCGGTTCGAGTCGCGGTCCGTAAAATGGTTCGACAGTACGCACCGTCCCGAATAGGAGCTGCACATCGCCCCATGGACGAAAACTTCGATCTCCATACCGACGTGCGTCTTGATCTCGACGATTTCTTCCATGGTTGCCTCGCGGGCAAGCACGACCCGGTCGATGCCCTCTTCTTTCCAGAACTGTACGGCCTGCCGGTTCATTGTAGACTGCTGGGTGCTCAGGTGAATTTCCAGCTTCGGAGCCGCGCGCTTGCACGTCTCGATAATAATCGGGTCCGCCACGATAATCGCATGTACGCCCGCATCTTGAATGCCGCGAAGATAATCTTCCAGGCCCGACAAATCTTCGTTGTGGGCATAAATATTCGTCGCGACGAATACTTTGGCGCCGTATTTCTCCGCAAACTCGACGCCTTCCCGCATTTCCTCGAAGGTGAAGTTGTCCGCGTTCGACCTGAGCCCGTATTGCTGCCCGCCGATATAAACCGCATCCGCCCCGTAATGAACGGCGAACTTCAGCTTTTCCAGGCTTCCGGCCGGCGCGAGCAGCTCGGGCTTCTCGAACCGCACTCGCTTGCCGAGCAGCTCTTGCTTCAACAATGTCATTTTATTCCACCTCGCTTATATCTTCAGATCGTATTAATAAACCTGCTCTTTGAAAAAGAATCCGTACGTCAGCTCGCGCCGTTCGTCTTGCAGCGCGCGGATGGCATCCAGCCACTCCTCTTGAAACTCGTAGCCGTCCGGATTCGCCGTATACGCATCTATCGCTTGCCGGTAACCTCGAACAACCGCTTCATTGTACTCCGGCGACTTTAGCAGCGCCTCCAGCTTGAAGCTGTCGATGCCGCCTTCCATCAGCTCGTGCAGGCTATCCAACATACAGATGTCGTCCGAGCTCATAATATGCGTGCCGTTCGCATCCTCGTAGATCGGATATCGTTCGTTCGGTCGCTCCTGCTCGATCAGGAACAATCCTTCCTCTTTATCGAGCTCTAGCTTTTCAAGCTCTTGCGGACGCCCCTGATGCTCCTTGTAATTGGTCAGCAGGCTCCGCTTCGAATGATATATATTCGTAATGCCGTGCACCTGCACTTCGACTTCCATCGAACCGTCAAGCTGGCGCGCAATTTCCAGCGTCTCCTCCAGGTTCAGCTCGCGGGCCAGCACCATGCGGGCCGCCCCTTTGCTTGACCAATAGCTCGCCGTCGCGTAGTTGGTGGAGGTCATCTCCGCATTCCAATGCAAACGCATGCCGGGTGCGAAGCCGCGAACCGCCATCAGCACGGCCGGATCGCCGAAGACGATGCCGTCGACGCCCGCTTGCTGTAGCTGGCCTACATACTTTTCCAGCTCAGGCAGCAAGTCGTTGTCCATAATATTGTTGACGGCTGAGTATACTTTCGCTCCGTGTTCATGCGCCCATGAAACGAGCGAGGCCAGCTCTTCCGCCGTTACTTCCCCCGGCAGCCGCAAGCCGAACCGGTGCTCGCCTACGAGGACGGCGTCCGCCCCAGCCTCGATATACCGCTTCGCTTCTGCGGATGATCCCGCCGAAATCAACAGTTCCGGTTTTTTCATGTGCCCTGCTCACCTTCTCCTCACATTGTAAAGCTATGGCTTGGCGCTCTTGGCGCTCTCCGCGATATTCTTCTTATGCTGTTCGAACGTTTCCGCAAACAAATGCGCCTTGCTTCCGTCCTTTTTGGTTACATAAAACAAATATTTGGTATCTGCCGGATAAATCGCCGCTTTGATCGAGGCGAGGCTCGGACTTGCAATCGGTCCGGGCGGCAGCCCTTTATTCAAATACGTATTATAAGGACTTTGGATCTGCAAATCCTTCTCAAACAGCCGTTCCTTCGGCTTGTCGAATAAATATTGCACGGTCGCATCGATTTGCAGCGGCATGCCTTGCTTTAAGCGGTTATGAATAACGCCGCTGACGAGCGCACGCTCGTCTTCGACAACTACCTCGCGCTCGATGAGCGAGGCCAGCGTCAGCATCTGATGCACGCTCAAGCCGCGCTGGGCCAATGTCTGCTTCCAATCCTGCGGCAGCTGCCCAAGCTTCTTGTCGAGCTCCTGCGTCATCGTCTCGATCATCTCTTGCGGACTCGTCCCCTTCTTCCATTCGTACGTTTCCGGGAACAAATATCCTTCGAGACGGGACCGCAAGGACGCGTCGGCCGGAATTTGCGCGGCTGCAGAGCCTTCCGGCCCCTTGTAGCTTTGGACAAGACTCGTGAACTGCTGCAAGTCAACGCCTTCCTGCTGCTGCAGCTTTTCCGCGATCTGACGCACGGTAAAGCCCTCAGGCACCGTCAGGCGGATGCCGACTTCCTTAACCGTATCTCCCCGGTTCAAGCGGTCGATAATCTCATCCGGCGACAGCCCGGGTGTCATGGCATACTCGCCTGCTTGGAAGCGGCCGCCTTCCTGCTTGTATTTCAAGTACCACGTAAAGACGCGGGCGCTGCGAATAATGCCCTTGCTCTCAAGCTCGGCTGCGAGCTGCCCCGTTCCGGCGCCCGGCGGCAGCGAGATGCGCTGCTCCGTCTCCGCAACCGGCATTGGCTGAAGCGAGCGGGTGACATACCATCCAAACCCTGTTCCAGCTCCGGCCAACATTGCTACAATTCCTATTGTTCCCCAAATCCATACCCGTTTCACGGCGCCGCTCCTTTTACATCTCCGCAAACAAACGAAAAAGAGCGGATCATCTCCGCTCAGGCTTCCTTAAGAAAAAAGTTGTAAATTACAACTGTTCGTCAGCCGGAAAAGTCAACTCGTCGAAAAGCTCGGAGACGTTTTCCCATTCATCGTCGTCTTCGATCGTTTCAAGCTCAAGCTCCCCATCATCTTTCCGTGTCACACGGTAAATTTCCGGTTCGTCTTCCTTGCCCGGCTTTGCTTTTTCCAGCATCGCGTACCCTTGATCGCCCAGGATCAATTCGGAGACGATACGATAGACGACGGATTCCTGCTCTTCGTCATACAAAATAATATCATCTCCGAACGTTTCCCGCAACTGACGGGTCGGCGTCGCTTCCATATTCGGATTCAACGTTCCAGCCTCCTTATACAAACGGCCCGCCTCCCGGACGGGAGGCCGGGCGCCGTCTTACTTGGACGATTCTTCTTCCTCGTCGTCGTATTCGTCCATCAGCGTGTTGAACGTTTCTTCCACGATATTCCACTCTTCTTCGTCTTCAATCGTGTACAACTGCAGGTCGTCGCCGTCCTCTTCATAGCGGAACGCGTACACTTCGTCGGATTCCTCGTCGGCATCGACAGGAACAACCATCATATACTTTTTATCCGAGCCGTCCACTTCGAATTTCATGATGACTTCGAATTCTTCTTCGTTGCCTTCTTCGTCGGGAATGTAAATAATTTCGGGCTCTTCCTGCAGTTGCTCCTGGTTGGTATTTTGATCTTTATCTGTCACCGTTCTTCACCTCTTCGAGTTGGATTGGGCATCCATATATCCTTGCAAAATGAGCGCAGCCGCCATCTTGTCGATGACCTGCTTTCGTTTCTTGCGGCTGACGTCCGCCTCCAGCAGCGTGCGCTGGGCGGAGGCGGTTGTCAGCCTTTCATCCCACAAATGCACCGGCAATTGTAGGGTTTCATGCAGTTGCTCTGAAAATGCGATACAAATTTCTCCACGGGGACCGATCGTGTTGTTCATGTTTTTCGGCAGGCCTACGACGATTTCCGTGACGCCGTATTGCGCGATAATCTCCCGAAGGCGGGCCATATCGCGCTCCTCGGTCGTTCTACGGATCACTTCAAGCCCTTGCGCCGTCCAACCAAGCTCGTCACTGACGGCGACGCCGATCGTCTTGTCCCCGTAATCCAGTCCCATCAAGCGCATGAGGTTCTCCAGTCTGGTGGCTAAGTCCGTTGAATAATAGGCGGCTGCGTGAGCAGATCATTCTTCCGATCACTGTTGTCTCCGGATTCTTTGATCAGATAACCTTTTAAAAGGTTAGAATCCGGAGACAAAGGCGACCGCTGACGCTTCTCCAGAACGATTCTGCCCCCTCCGCAGCATTCACCGGACTTTTAGGATTTATAGTGCTGCAAGTAGGAACGAACCAGTTCCTCGATCAATTCGTCCCGCTCCCGCTTGCGGATGATGCTGCGCGCATTGTTGTGACGCGGAATGTAAGCCGGGTCACCCGAGAGCAAATAGCCTACGATCTGGTTGATCGGATTGTACCCCTTCTCCTGCAGCGCATCGTACACCGCTAGAATGACTTCTTTGGGCGAGGTCTCGATCTCTTCCGCTTTTACGTTGAACTTCATCGTTTTATCCATCGAACTCATTTAGAGGCCCCCCCCCTGCATTTGATCAATACTGACTTATTCGCCACGATCCTAAAAATTCCTGTTTACGGCAAAATTATTATTTTGCCGCGACGAGCTGCTCCACGCTTTGCAGCGCTTCCTGCAGCTTGGAAGCGTCCTTGCCGCCGGCTTGCGCCATGTCCGGACGGCCGCCGCCGCTGCCGCCGCAGCGGGAAGCGACTTCTTTGATCAGCTTGCCGGCATGGTAGCCCTTCGACACCAGATCCGGCGTCACGGCCGCAACCAGATTGACCTTGTCCTCCGCAGCGGCTCCGAGCACGATCACGGCCGAGCCAAGCTTCGTTTTCATCTGATCGACGATATTGCGGAGCGACTCCATATCGCCTGCGCTCACCTGAGCGGCAAGCACCGTTACTCCGTCCACCGTTTTCGCCTGATCGGTGAGCGAGCCCGCTTCAATGCCGCTGAGTTTCGCTTTGAGCGATTCATTCTCGCGCGATACTTCCTTCAGCTGTGCGAACAAGCCGTCGATCCGTTTCGGCACGTCGCCGATGTTCGATTTCAACAGGCTTGCCGCATCGCGCAGCAGTTGCAACTGCCCGTCCAAATATTGATAAGCGTTCCGTCCCGTCGTCGCTTCGATCCGCCGTACGCCGGAGCCGATCCCCGACTCGCTGGCGATTTTGAACAAGCCAATCTGGCTCGTGTTCCGCACATGGCAGCCGCCGCACAGCTCCAGGCTGTAGCCGCCGACTTGCACGACGCGGACGATGTCGCCGTATTTTTCGCCGAAGAGCGCCATCGCTCCCATAGCCTTGGCTTCGGCAATCGGTTTGAGCGAAATATCGACTTCGATGCTCTTCCAAATTTGCTCGTTAACCCGCTGCTCGATATCCTGCAGCTCTTCGGCGGAAATGCTGCCGAAGTGCGAGAAGTCGAAGCGCAGGCGCTCGGGCGCAACAAGCGATCCGGCTTGATTCACGTGCTCGCCGAGCACTTCCTTGAGCGCTTTGTGCAGCAGGTGGGTCGCCGTATGATTTTTAATGATATCTTCACGCACATCCTGCGTTACCGTCGCTTGAACGGTATCGCCCTTGCGCAGCACGCCCGCTTCCACGACAACGGTATGCACATGCTGTCCGTGCGGCGCCTTGCCTACGTCCTCAACCTTGAGCACCGTATCGCCTGCGGTAATATATCCGTAGTCGCTGACCTGACCGCCGCTTTCGGCATAGAACGGGGTTTGGTCCAAAATCACCTGACACGTCTCGCCCGTTCCGACCAAATCGACGAACTGGTTCTCATGCACGACCGCGATCACTTTAGCAGCAGTTACCAAATCAGTATATCCAACAAACTCGCTTTTAACCGTGAAATCGGCCAGCGGACCGCCTTGCACCTTCATGCTGTCGGTCTCTTTGCGGGCCTCGCGGCCGCGTTCGCGCTGCTCCTGCATCGCTTGATCGAAGCCTGCGCGGTCGACCGTCATCCCCTTCTCGGCAGCGAAATCCTCGGTCAGATCGAACGGGAAGCCATACGTATCGTACAACTTGAAGGCGTCCGGTCCGCTGATGACCGTGCTGCCTTCGCTGCTGGCTTTGTCGACCATTTCGGCCAAAATCGCAAGGCCGTCGGACAGCGTCTCGTGGAAGCGCTCCTCCTCGATACGGATGATCTTCTCGATGAATTCACGTTTTTCGACCACTTCCGGGTAGTAGACGCCCATCACCTCGCCGACAATCGGAGTCAGCGTATACAGGAACGGCTTGTCCATGCCGAGCACCTTGCCGTATCGCACCGCGCGGCGGAGCAAACGGCGGATGACGTAGCCGCGGCCTTCGTTGGACGGAAGCACGCCGTCGCCGACGGAGAAGGCAACGGTACGGATGTGATCGGCGATTACTTTCAGCGCCACGTCGTACTCTTCGTTTTGCTTGTAAGTCACGCCGGCAAGCTGGGCCGTCTTTTGAATGATCGGCTGGAACAGATCGGTATCGAAGTTCGAATCGACATCCTGCAGAATGGAAGCGAAGCGCTCCAAGCCGGCGCCGGTATCGATGTTTTTGTTCGGAAGCGGCGTATAGCTGCCGTCCTTGTTATGGTTGAACTGCGAGAAGACCAGGTTCCATACTTCAAGGAAGCGCTCGTTTTCTCCGCCCGGCCAGCACTCGGGATCGCTGAGATCGCCGTACTTGTCGCCGCGGTCGTAGAAAATTTCCGTACACGGGCCGCAAGGACCTTCGCCGATGTCCCAGAAATTGTCCTGCAGCTTGTAGATGCGCTCCTCCGGCAAGCCGATTTTTTTATTCCACAGTTCGAACGCTTCGGTATCTTCAGGATATACCGTGACGGACAACCGGTTCGGATCGAAGCCGATCCACTCGGGGCTCGTCAGAAACTCCCAAGCCCACGTGATCGCTTCTTCCTTGAAATAATCGCCGATGGAGAAGTTGCCGAGCATTTCAAAGAACGTATGGTGACGGCGCGTTTTGCCGACGTTCTCGATATCGTTCGTGCGGATGCACTTCTGCGAGTTCGCGATCCGCGGATTTTCCGGGACGACGCGGCCGTCGAAATACGGCTTCAGCGGCGCCATGCCTGCGTTGATCCACAGCAGCGACGGATCGTTGTGAGGCACGAGCGGAGCGCTGGGCTCGATCGTGTGTCCCTTGCTTTCAAAAAATTTCAACCATTTTTCGCGAATTTCACTTGCTTTCATTGGGTTCATTTTCCTCCCGACACTTCATTTTAATACAAAAAAACGCCCCTGAAACAGGGACGATTTGCTCGCGGTACCACCCTGGTTATTGTGTGGCAGCATGGTTGCGCCTTCACAATCTCCTCTGTCCGGACGATAACGGGTCCGCCCGGCGGACTTTTTGAATCCGCGCTCCGAAATGAGCGTTCGGTCATCCTTCATTAGAAAGGTTTTCCCAGCTGGAGCTGCGAGACTGCAAGCAAGCTTGCCGCGCGATGCCTCCAAAACCTTCTCTCTGGCTAATGGACTATGACGTACTTAAATTTCATCAACGCTTTCATGTGCTTAAAAATAAGCACTATTTATCAAAATTATAGCTTTCGGGCAGCAGACTTGTCAACAGAACGCCTACTGCTCCCAAGCTATGCGCTGGACAAGCCGGTGCCTGAACAGGCTGATGACGAAATCCTCGTAGAAATCGTGCCGGACAATCCATTGATACTCGGCGTCTTCGTGAGCGTAGAATAAGACGTCCGTGATCACGTCGTTATCGTCGAAATAATCGCGAATCCGCTTTACTGCTTTCTCGACACCGGCATCGGGGCGATGGAGCTTCATCCGGAACTCGACATCTTGTCCGTTCGATTGCTCTTCAATGGTCAGAAGCTCACGGTCGTATTCATAGTGTAGCATGGGTGAAGCCTCCTTCGGTTAACCGACTGCTGTTACATCAAATATCTCACATACACGTATACATTTGCAACAGCTATTGAAAGCAGCATGAGCGGAAAGGCGATCACGAAAAATTTCATAAACGAAATCGGATGCCCTTCCCTTGCCGCCATACCGGCTACGATCAGATTCGCGCTCGCGCCGATCAGCGAGCCGTTCCCTCCGAGACAAGCCCCGAGCGCAAGACTCCACCAAAGCGGCTCCAGGTTGCTGACCCCCATCGTGCCCATTTCCTGAATCATCGGAATCATCGTCGCCACGAACGGGATGTTATCCAAAAACGCCGAAGCGATTCCGCTGAGCCAGAGGATCAGAACCGCCGATTTCGTCACATCGCCGCCCGTTACTCCGACCGCGTAGTTCGCCAACGCGGCGATCACGCCGGTTTCGATCAAGCCCGAGACAAGCACGAACAATCCGACAAAGAAGAAGATCGTCGTCCACTCGACCCGCTGAAACGCCTCTTCCAGAAAGTGCTCGCCGGTCAACAGCAGAAGAAGGAATGCACCGGCGAGCGCCACGGTCGCCGACTCCAAATGGACGATCTGGTGGACGAAGAAGCCGATCAGGGTCAATCCAAGCACCGCAAGACATTTTTTCAACAGCACCGGATCGCGGATTTCCGCTTTTTCATTCATTTTCATCAGTCCTAGCCGCAGCTCTTCCGTCGTGCGAATCTGTTTGCGGTAAAATAACACGAAGAAAGGCACGGTGATCGCGAGGACGATCGCCGCAATCGGCGCCAAATTGTTGATGAAGGCCATAAAAGTCAATTCTTTCACTGCGCTGCCGATCATGATGTTGGGCGGATCGCCGATCAGTGTCGCCGTGCCGCCGATATTGCAAGCGAGAATTTGTGACATCAGAAAAGGGACCGGATTCACTCGCAGCTGCCGCGTAATGCTGAATGTTACCGGCACCATCAGCAGCACGGTCGTCACGTTATCCAGAAACGCCGAGCCGATCGCCGTGACCAGCGAAAGCACGATCATGATGCGGACCGGGTGACCTCCCGCCTTTTTGGCCGACCAGACTGCAATATATTTGAACAATCCCGTTTCCGCGGTAATACCGACGATAATCATCATGCCCACCAGCAGGCCAAGCGTGTTGAAATCGATATGATGAAGCGCCGTTTCCTGATTGACGATGCCCAGAACAACCATCAAAATGCCGCCGATCATGGCAACGATCGTCCGGTGAATTTTTTCCGAAACGATAAAACCGTAGGCTACCGCAAACAATCCGATAGCGATAAGAGCTTGTTGATCCATAACGAAATCCTCTCTCCGATGCAATTTTATTGGTGCCGCCAACTCGCGCCGCTCTTCCGCATAACCCTAAAAAAAGCAAAAAGAAGCCCTTGGTGACAGGCTCCTCCGAAAATCAACGCGATTATGTACTTGTCTTATGCAACCGGCAGGCATACGGTCAACGGCCGGATACCGAAGAAACGCCCCCCTGCCGCTGCCAACCTATATATACGCACAAGATGGTCGCTTGGTTTCGCCCGATACAAAATTTTTTTCTAAAAAATTATCACGTCGTCTTCCGGTGAATGTAATACATAAACACATGCTGCAGAATTACTTTCATCACCGCAAAAAACGGAACCGCCAGGATGAGCCCCGTTATTCCGGCAATCTCCCCGCCCACAAGCAGCGCGAAAATGATCACGAGCGGATGCATATTGAGCGAACGGCCGACAACTTGAGGCGAGATTACGTTTCCTTCCAGGATTTGGCACGTGGTGTTGATGAGTCCGACAAACAGCACCATCTTCCAGGAAATCGTGGACGCCACGATTAGCGCCGGTGCCGCCCCGAGAAACGGGCCGAGGTAAGGGATAATGTTGAATACCGCAACGACGCTGGCCAGCAGCAGCGCGTAAGGCATGCCGATCAGCCAATACCCGATGTAGGCGAGCAGCCCGACGATCATGCAAACGGTAAACTGGCCGCGGATATAGTTGCCGAGCGCCATATCGATATCCATGAGCATGGACACGATTTCTTTGCGGTGCGTTTTCGGCACGATGGCCAGCGTCGATTTTTCGATCAGTTGAAAATCTTTCAGGATATAGAAGGAGACAAACGGAATGATGAAGAGAAGAAAGACCGTATTGATGGTGCTGCCGATACCGTTAATGTATTCCGCAATCGCGAGCGAGATTCCGTTCTCCAGCTTGGAAAGCGACTGCTGTATACCCATCCGTACGCTGTCCGGGAGAAAGTTGAGTCCGTTTAAGCCGTTTACAACGCTCTGTGCCTTAAAGGCGACATCGGGCATCTTATCGTTCAATTCCGCGAGCTGCCGCACGAACATCGGAATAAGGTTCATCAACACGACGGTCGCCGAAGTAATGAAAACCGCATAAATGAGCAGCACGGCCATCGTTCGCGGCACTTTGCGGGCGCCAAGCAGCGTCACCACCGGATTCAGCACGTAAGAAATGATCAGCGCGATCGCGAACGGCGTCAAAATTTTTTTCAAAAAATCATACAAGCCCGCAATCATCGGACGGAGCTGCAGCAGCATGTACAAAATGATCAAACCGAGCAGCGTATAGATCATGCCGACGAGCAGCCGTTGTTTCGGGAACCGGTCCATAGCGCCCCCCTTTACCTCTTCTGACTTCTGACGAAGCGTTGGCCTTTTTACAGTATATGTACAAGTCCGGGCTCTTAACCCAGCACATAAAAAAACCGCTTATCCCGAGACGCCTGTTCAAAGCGTCCGGGAAAGCGGCTTGACTATACGATGATGCTCGAGCCGGAACTCCCCTATCGAATCTCTGGAGCATCCTGTCAGTTGGCATGAAGCTCGGGCATTTCCTCTTCAAAAAACAAATCGTCGAGCGAGCTAAGCGTGCCGTCTTCCTCCACTTGGAATACGGACATTTTTTCCCCGTTCACCGTCAGTTCGATAAAACAGCCCCAGCAGTAAAACTGATGGGAGCCGATCTTTCCAATATCCTTGGAATTGCAATTTGGACAACGTAACATCGGTATCACCCTATTCTTCTTTTGGTCCGAAGATTTCTTGAAGCGCTTCGCTGGCGTGAACGGGAACAATTAAGGCGTCGTCGCCGACCTTGACCGCATCCGGCATCGGCAGCCATCTGCGCCCTTCCGTTAGATCCGAGATGAAACCTTCGGTCAATTCGTAACCTATTACCTTTATGCCCCCATCTGCATCCAAATAAACATCCTCGACCACCCCGAGCTGCTGCCCGTTGACGGTAATGACCGGGAGTCCCTTCAGCTTGCGTTCGCCAAACAGCAGCGCCCTGCAAGCGGAGCTTGGATTCAGCGGGCGGACAGCTTGTTCTGCAGCAATCGTAACAGCGTCGTCGCCCATCGCTATCACGTCTTTTCGCTCAATACACGTGGCTTCGGAAAACCAATGCCCCGCTTCGAGCAGCACGGACTCGACCTCCCAGCCTTCGTTCAGCAACAGGTCTTTGGCGCTGCCTACTTGTTTCCCTGTCTCTACGCAAATGACCGGCAATCCGATAACATCGCGCGCTTTTCTCAACGAGCTTCTCTCCCAGCCGGCAAATCGAAATTTGCCCTATCCTTTAGTACGTAATCGGCTGATAATGGTTTCAACGGCCGTAGCGGCAGCAGCCATTTGCCCGGAGTCATTGCCCGGTCCGAAACTGAATCGGATGGCCGATTGCGTCACCTCATCCGGCAGCCTCATCGCCTTAAGCACATGAGAGATTTCCAAGGAGCCGGACGTACAAGCCGAGCCGCTTGAAGCCATCACTCCCGCAAGATCCAGATTCATCAGCATCGTCTCGGTGGAAATGCCGGGGAAGCTGACATTCAAAATGTGCGGAAGCTTCTCTGTAGGATGACCGTTGACGACAAACTGCCCGGGGGCCAGACGCCGTTCCAATTCGGTGACCATTTCTTGACGTAGTTTTTCCATCTTTTGTTGCACTTCATACCTATTCCGGTCAAAAATTTCTACGGCTTTTGCAAAGCCTGCGATGCCTGCCGTATTTTCCGTCGCCGGACGGCGTTTCCGTTCTTGAGCGCCGCCGTAGAGCAGCGGTGTGACGCGAGTGTTTTTGGCTATATATAACGCGCCGACCCCTTTGGGACCGTTCAGTTTATGCGCGGAAAAACTCATCAAATCTACCGGCAGCTCACGAAGATTGATAGGCACGTGAGCCAACGCTTGAACGGCGTCGACATGAAAACAAATGCCGCGCTCCCTGGCAAGTCGTCCGATCGCTTCGACCAGCTGGAGCGTACCGACTTCGTTGTTGCCATACATGACGCTGATCAGGATCGTATCCGGCCGAATGGCCGCTTCCACATCGTTCGGCGAAACTTGGCCGAATCGGTCCACAGGTACATAAGTCACTTCGTATCCAAGCTGTTCCAATCGCTCGCAAGCATGAAGAACGGCATGATGTTCGATCTGTGTCGTTATGATATGCCGGCCGCGTTCCCGGTACGCCTCAGCCGCACCGAACAACGCCATATTGTCGCTTTCCGTTCCGCTCCCTGTGAATACGAGCTCGGACGGCGCGCAGCCGACAAAAGCGGAGATCCGGTCTCGGGCGGCGCTAAGCGCCATTCTGGCTTCCCGACCGGCTTGATGCGTGCTTGAGGGGTTCCCGTACGCCCCGGTCCAATATGGAAGCATCGCTTCCACGACTTCGGGAAGTACGGGCGTTGTGGCGGCGTGATCTAAATAAATGAGCTCCAAAGCTTTCACCACATCTGTTAGGAGGATTTCAAAGCGGTCTAAATGTAAAACATGTAACTGTCATTCTGATTTCCTTCGTCTTTGTAAGAAATCAAATCGTGCAGCGTCGTCGAATCAAGCACCTGCGCAATTCCGTCGCGGATCCGAATCCAGAGCTGGCGCTTGGCCGGATCGTCTTCCTCGGTGAAGTCCACCGGGCTGATCGGACCTTCCAGCACCCGAATCACATCGCCGGAGGAAATGTCTTCGGGCGATTTGGACAAAATATATCCGCCGTATGCGCCACGGATGCTTTTAACGAGACCTGCGTTACGCAGCGGAGCAACCAATTGCTCCAAATAATGCTCGGAAAGCTGATGCTTTTCTGCGATGCTTTTCAGTGAGGTGGGGCCTTCTCCGAACTTCGTCGCGAGCTCCATCATGATCGTGAGTCCGTAGCGGCCTTTGGTGGAAATCTTCAACTTGTAGCACCTCGTTTACATTTCATACATTTTTGTATCGTTTCTATGGTAACATAAAACCTTGTAATTTGGGAGAAAAACCGTGGCATATTCATGAAAAATTTTATTCTTTCCTGATTTGAATGTATAATACTTTTAATGTACGAACGATGTACAGGTATAGAAGCGAGGTAATGATCATGACAACAAAACCGCGAGTCGTTCTCGGGATGTCGGGCGGCGTCGATTCTTCCGTTTCCGCGCTTGTTCTGAAGGAGCAAGGGTACGAGGTCATCGGCGTGTTCATGAAGAACTGGGACGATACCGACGAATTCGGGCATTGCACGGCAGAAGAGGACGCCGAGGACGTGCGCCGCGTCTGCGACCAAATCGGCATTCCCTATTATACGGTAAATTTTGAGAAACCATACATGGATAAGGTGTTCGCCTACTTCCTCGACGAGTACCGCAAAGGACGGACGCCGAATCCCGACGTCATGTGCAACCGGGAGATCAAATTCGGGGAGTTTTTGAACAAAGCGCTCGAACTCGGCGCCGACTATATCGCCACCGGCCATTACGCCCGCGTCGAGGAGCGGGACGGCAAATACCGGCTGCTGCGCGGGGTCGACAACAACAAGGACCAGACGTATTTCCTGCACGCGCTGAACCAATACCAGCTGTCGAAAGCGATGTTCCCGATCGGCCATCTTCCGAAGCCGGAAGTCCGGGCCATCGCAGAAAAAGCGGGACTTGCGACCGCAAAGAAAAAAGACAGCACCGGCGTCTGCTTCATTGGCGAGCGGAACTTCAAGGAGTTCTTAAGCGGCTATCTGCCCGCGAAGCCGGGAGAGATGCGAACGCTGGAAGGCGAAGTAAAAGGACGGCACGACGGCCTCATGTACTATACGCTCGGTCAGCGCCAAGGCCTCGGCATTGGCGGCTCCGGCAGCGGAGAGCCTTGGTTCGTTGCCGGCAAAGACTTGGAAAACAATATTTTGTATGTCGTTCAGGGCGAGAAGCATCCGGCGCTCTACTCGACCGGACTGCTGGCGACGGATTTGAACTGGATCGCTGGCGAACCGCCGAAAGAGCCGCTGCACTGTACGGCGAAGTTCCGGTACCGTCAACCCGACCAAGGCGTCACGGTTCATTTCGGCGAAGACGGCCGCTGCGAAATCGTGTACGACCAGCCGCAAAAGGCGGTGACGCCAGGGCAATCCGTCGTCTTTTATGACGGAGAAGTCTGTCTCGGCGGCGCGGTAATCGACAAAATTTTGCAATGAGGCTGCATATATGTGTAATAAAAGGGAGCTTTCCGGTGTAAGCCGGAAGGTTCCCTCTTTTTATGCCGGCTTTATTTTTTCAACGCTTGATCCAGCTTGAATTGTCCGATTGTATTCAACTCAACCAGCATGTGGTCCAATTCAAGCTCTCCTTCAATCACTCGAGTCATAGATTGTTGAACCTGCTCATAAAACTCGGTTGAAAATTCATAGGGGACGGAAGGCGTATAAGCGTCTTGGGGGGACAGTTTATAAAATGCTTCCATGTTACTATCCTTCTTTTGCATGCTATCTATATAAGTTGGAAGACTGCCATGGATACCTGCCCGACCGTTCATTTTTGAAAGCTTCTCGCTATTTATATACTCCAGCAGCTGCCATGCTCCGTCTATGTTTTTGGAACCGGCATAAATACCGAACAATTCATTGGGAGCAATGGACGTGCTTTGGTTGGGTGCAGCAGGATTTACAGGCTCCGTAACGACTCCCCATTCAAAACTAGCGCCTGAAAGATATCCCAATTCATACGAGTACTCTACCGTCATGGCTGCTCGCCCTTGTGTGAACGGATTTTTGCATCCGTCAAACTTAATCCTTCGGTTTCCGCTACATCTTTAACAAGCCAGAATGCATGGCGGGTGTTATGGTGGTAACCGTACATTTTGCCAGCATTGCGCTCCGATTTCACAAAACGCTCGGCCAGTTGCAACACTTCCACCCAGCTCATATGATCCGTTGGATAAGGTATCCCGAATTGATCGAACAACGTCTTGTTGTAAAATAAGGCTTTGGATTGAAAGGTCGGTGACAGTCCGTATAATCGTCCCCCGCCTTTATTCCTTAAATAAGCGGTCATATTTTTATTCATCCGCTCGAGGTTCACATCTTTTGATTTTTTCAGCAAAGGCTCCAGATCAATTTGCATTCCGTCCTCGACGAAGCTCGGAAGATTAAAATTGAAGATGAGATCGGGCTGTTCTTTTTTTACAAGCTCCCGATACCCTTCCTCGGAAAATCCTTTCTTGTAATAATCATTCAGTGAGACGACTTCGATCTCGACATGAGGGTTTTGAGAAGTAAACAGCTTACCGTAGATGTCATTAAAGCTTCTCTTATCGTGATAAAATACCTTTAGCTTCATTCCTGTATCTTCTGGCTTTATGCCGGAACAACCGGTTGCCAGACAAATAAAACAAAGAAGCAGTTTCAATCGCATGTTATTTCGATTCATTTTGCACGGCTCCCTAATTTACCAATGAGCAGCTTCAATCCATTCACTTTTCCAATTTTGGATATACATACCTATTGTAACATGTTATTAGGGGGATGAGATTTAAAATAATAAAAAACCCGCTGAATGGGCTCAGCAGGCTTTCATACTGCACGATGAAGTTTTTTGTCCAGAATCGGTGCCGGGATGGCGCTGCGGGTTGCCGGCGACGACGAAGCCAAGACGGCTCCCGTTAAATTTGCCGGTGCTCATGGATTTTTGCTCCATTGAACGGGCTCAAGCTTTCCTTGTATTCGACCAGATCGATTTCACAGCCCGGGCCGATCGTAATCCGGCTGCCGCGGACGACTTTGGCCGTCGTATTTTCCAAATAAATCTCGTCCCCTTCGATCGTTTCAGCGTCGAGCTTCGCGTCGAGCATCGGCAGTAACGACTTGAGAAGCGACTTGAAGCCTTTTTTGCGTACCGTGATCACTTCGCCGCCGATTTCCTGCGCGGAGCTGGCACCGTAAAGCGATATATCGATAACGCCCGCATTCAATAATCCGTCGATCCGGAACGCTCCCTTAGCATTGAACGTTTCCGCCTCACAGTCTCCGGCGACGGTCAAATCCCCTTCCAGATCAATCCGGTCGCCGTTCATGTTCCCTTGAACCCGTGCGCTGCCCCGACATTTAAAATCCAGATACGACACGTTTCCTTCCAGCTTGACGTCCCCGTAAACTTTAATTTCTTCGCTCTCGACGCTACCATTCATCGACGACATACCGTTCACTTGAATGAACTTGGCCTTCACTTGGCCGGAGATTTCGCTGACTCCGTTCGTCTTGAACTGCAAGCAATCGATATCGCCATAAACTTTGCCTTCGCCGTTAATTTTCACGTCCCGGTAGCTTCCGCCCGAGGAAGAGCCGCTACCCGAAATAACGAGATCACGGCGGTTGTTGCTGTCCATAGTTATCCCTCCGTACTTGCTGCATTTTATATTTTCGTAAAACGCATTACGATAATTTGATTTTCAATTCCTCTGCGCACTGGCCTATTGAAATCCGCGCCACTATTCTTACCCGCGGTTCGAAATATACTTCGCCCGGACTTGTCGCAATCACGAAGCCTGACATGCCCATCTTGCGAAAAAAGATCAGCTCGGCAGTTTTACCTTGAAGCTTCGGATAATGCTCCGCCATAGTCTGAATCAGGCCTTTCCCTTCCTCCAACGTCATCTCTCCGGTTTGCAGCAGCTTGTCGAGCGCATACATACATATCATGTTTTCAAAATCATAGACCGCGCTTGTTCCCTGCTGTTCGATGTAAAAATCGAGCGTCTCTTTCGTAACAATGTTGCGTTTTTCCAGCTCCGAACGCCCAAGGGCAACTTCGCTCAAATTCGGAGAAAACACATCCGCTAGCTCATCCAGCGATAAATCGTCTTTCATATTCACGATTTTATCGATCCGCGCCAAAATACTCTCCTTTGGAAAAAAGGTCTCCTGTCCCGTAAATGTCGATTTTCGAATAAACCATTCTTCCGGAATGAGATTTTTTCGTTTCCAGCGGTATAATTGGCCGTAAGAAATGCCTGTCAGTTCAAGCAAATCTTTTTTGGAGATTAATTCCCGTTCCGTCACCTTCAACGCCTCCTTACAAAAACAATTGTAACATAACATTGTTACGTTGTAAATTATAGAATAAAAAAAAGCTTCAAAGATCGAAGCCTTTTTTGAGGAAACTATGTAGGGGTTGTTTCATTACGCCATTGCACTCCGATTGCTTCCGCCCTAAGAACGCCCGTCCTTCGTTCGCGTACGCTCCCTTTCATCCTCTGTCTTCGCAGGATGATCCGCCGGTCTGCTCCTGCCGAACAACTAAAATGCGCGTAATCCGCAAATGATCGATCTCCTCGATCATAAACCGGTAGCGGTTTTCCCAGACGACAGACTGCTGCTTCTTAGGCGGCATCTCCACTTGAGAGTACATCCATCCACCGATCGTATTGTAATCGTCGGACGCGATCCCTAGCCCGAAATAGCTGTTGACTTCCTCAATCAGCAGCCGCCCGTCAATCGAGTGCAAATGATCGCCCCGCTTCTCGATCTAGCGGCCGTTCTTCATCGAATTCATCCTGTATCTCACCGACGATTTCTTCCATGATATCCTCAAAGGTGACCAGCCCGGAAGTCCCGCCGTATTCGTCAATGAGCAGCGCCATCTGCGTCTTCTTCTTTTGCATAAATTTCAGCAGCTCGCTTATACGCATCGATTCCGGAACTTTCATGATCCGACGGAGGATCGACCGGATCGTTTCCGGCTGCTCTCCCGCAAGCAACAGATCTTTCATATGTACGAACCCGATAATGCTGTCCTTGTCCGGATCGCATACCGGATAACGCGTATGCATCTCGCTGATCGCTATCGCTTTATTGTCTTCGTAGGAGCGTCCTGCGTACAAGCAGATCATCTCCGTACGCGGAATCATAATTTCACGGGCATACGTTTCGGCAAAGTCGAAAATATTGTCGACCAGCGCCAGTTCGGTATTGTCGATGAACCCGCTGCGGTTGCTTTCTTTCATCAGCCTCCGAATTTCGTCTTCCGTGTGGGCGGGTCGATACTCCATAGATGAAGCGATGCCCGTCATGCGCAGCAGCCAGGTCGAGATGCCGTTCAAACACCGGATCAACGAACGTAGCGCTTTGTAGAAGCCGACAAGCGGCACGGACGACAACCGTGTTATCTGCTCCGATTTACGAATGGCATAGGCTTTGGGAACCTGCTCGCCAAGCGTCATGTGCAGCACAACTATCAACGTAAACGCAATCAAAAAGGCAAGCGTCCCGATGACCGGCTCCGGCAGATGCAAATGTCTGAGCACCGGTTCAAGCAGCGCTGCGACAACCGACCCGCCGATCCAGCCAAGTCCAAGTGAGGTGAGCGTGATGCCTAGCTGGCAGGCCGATAAATGAGCATCTACATTTTGCAGCTGAACCGGACTGACCGAACATGTCTGGATTCCGGGCGCACGCGGGATTCCACACGGCTGTACGTCTCTTTCACCATCGCGAATTCGGCAGCGACAAAAAAAGACGTTCAACGCCACCAGAAGCAGCACAAGGATGACGCCCCAAATAAGCGATAACGGATCGTTAATCAACGCTCCGCCTACCCGCCCGCGTAAGGCGAACAGGCGCACCTCCCCCGGATGTATGCAGGTTATCCGCGGCATGTTTACAGTTTAGGACATACGCGGATCCATTATTACACTATACGCCATGCTCCGAGACTAGAACGAAAAAACAAGGGGGCTTAACCGCAGGCAAGCTATGGGAAGGAAGTCTAAAAATGAAAAACTTGAAGGGGTAAACCAATCACGAACGTCAAAGGGTTCAAAACGATACGAGGATGTGGAACCATTGAATACGCAAAAACTAGGATTTATCGGGGCCTTTTACTATTTGCTATATCTTCTGCCCGCAGGCATCATCGGATTCACGCTGACGATTGTTGGTATCGTCTTGTCCATCGGACTTATGCCATTGTTCGTCGGCTTCCCGCTTATGATTATGACAGCGCGGTTGGCCAAGCACATGATGGTTTTGGATGCAAGGCTGGCCAACCGGCTGCTTAAATTTCCTTCGACTGTCACAGCTTCCTCCCATTCAGAGGACTTCAATTCCGGGCGGCATGGCAGAAGAGGTCTCTTCGCCCAGTTAGGAGCGGAGCTTTCCGACCCGGCAACTTATGTAGGACTGCTGTTCCAAATCGTCAAGCTGCCCTTGGGCATCATTTCGTTTACGCTTGCCGTTACGATCGTAGCCGTTAATTTGGCACTCTTGGCGTCGCCGCTCGTCTATACGATTTTGCTGCAATCGATCGGCATTGATATATTCGAGAGAGAACTATTCGCCCTTTTACTTCCGTCGGATTTCAGTTCGCTCCAAATCTCGCTTATTTATGCAGGCATCGGTCTGCTGCTTCTGCCGGTGACCAATAAACTAATTCGTCTAAGCGCCTTATTCTTCGGACGCATCGCTGTCGAAATTTCCGATCCGGCCGGGGGAAGAGCCGGTGAAGCTCCGCTGCAGCGGGCCTAAGCAAACTTATTTCCCCGGAAATGTTTTACCCTCGACCTCTACCGGGATACCCTGCGGCTTTACTCTGCCGCAGGCTTGTTATATTTCGCGTAAATCTTCGCTTCCACTCCGCTATTTTGCGGCTGATAAAATCGCTTGCCCTTCACTTCCGGAGGAAGATATTCGTTCCGGGCGTTCGGATGATCGATAGGATTCGAATAAGTTCTCGTACCGTCGCGGACATCTGCGGGAACCTCGTAAGCTTTCGTCTGCTTGACGTAATCGAGCGCTCCGTTGATTGCTTTATAGACCGCATTGCTTTTCGGGCTCTCGCAAATGAACACGACAGCTTCGGCGATCGCCATTCGCGCTTCCGGCATACCGACAAATTCGACAGCATCTTTGGCCGCCAATGCGATTTGCAGCGCGGTCGGGTTGGCCATGCCCACATCTTCCGTCGCATGAACGGCGATTCTGCGGCAGATGTATAGCGGGTCCACACCCGAATACAGCATGCGCGCCAGCCAATAGATGGCCGCGTCGGTCTGTCCGCCGCGGAGCGATTTGCAAAAGGCGGATGTCATGTCGTAAAAATCGGTATGGGTTATCGCATTGATCCGGGACTCGAACGATTCCTGAATCGTCTGCAGCTCGATCGTTTGAGATTCATGAAGCGAATAGGCCGCCGTTTCCAAGGCGATCAAAGCATTTCTTACATCGCCATTGCAGACGTCGCATAAATAATCCATCGCTTCCTGTGTAATCCGATATTCCCCGCCTAGCCCTCTTTCGGGGTCCGCCAATGCCTGACGCAAAATTTGCTCCAGATCGTCTTTTTGCAGCGCTTCAAGCCGATACACGCGGCAGCGGCTGACAAGAGGCGGTATGATATCATGTGCGATGCTTTCCGTCGTCGCGCCAATCAGGATAATGGTTCCGTCTTCGACGATCGGCAGCAGCGACTCCTGCACGTTGCTTTTGAGTGCATGAATTTCATCCAAGAACAGAATCGTCCGCTGATTGTACATCTTCAGGTTGTCTTTCGCTTTTCGGGCGACTTCCCGCAGATCCGAAACCGAAAGCGAGACGCCGTTCAATTTCTCAAAATGCGAGCTCGTCATTCCGCTAATGATCGTGGCGAGCGTCGTTTTGCCGCTGGAAGGCGGACCTTGCAAAATCATGGAGCCGATCTTGTCCGTTTCGATGAGCCGGCGCAGCACCTTGCCTTCGCCGAGCAAATGCTTCTGTCCGAAAAATTGTTCCAGATTTTGCGGGCGCATTCTTTCCGCCAGCGGCTTGTATTCGTTCGTCCGGTTAAAATCGAATAAGTCCATGGTTTTCTCTGACCGCCAATCCTGAATATTCGCAAAAAAAGCACAGGCCCCCGACGCCGCATATGTGCCTGCGAACGTATGACCTATGCTTTTATTATAAAAGCACTGTGGACGATTTACAAAGGTTTGGGACTCAGCCCGAGCCAAGCTGGCCGATTCCGATGGCAAGCCAACGCTCCATAATGTGCTGGACATCCGATGCTTGATCGGGGCTGCACTCCACAATCATAATGACGTCCGCGCCATGTTCTCTCCGCTTCCGTTTTTTTCGCCGTTTGAAGTTAATCAGCCAGTCCAATATAAAGCCAACAGCAGCGCCTGCCGCAAGGCCTAGCAGCCCGCCGACAATCGGACCGATGGCCCAGCGGAAGCCCAGCGATGCTCCCAAGACGGAACAGATCGTGCCGACTACAGCAGGGCCGTCCAGCAGGCTAATCCCGTCCGAATGGCGGATCGTATCGAATACCCGCATCTCCTGTGGGGCGTTTTCCTTAAGCGGAACCGCGGCAATCGCTTCGGCAAGGATGCCTTGCCGCTCCAATTCGCAGATTACCAGCTCAAGCTCCGACGAATGACGAAAAGTCGCTACGATATACATCTTCTACCGCTCCGTCGCCCGGCAGAAGCTGAGGCGCAGTGTCCCATAGCTTCGCTCCAGCCATTGCTTCTGGGCCTTATCGAACAATTTATTGTATTCGACCGAATACACATAAGCCTCGTAAGCCGCAAAGCAGTAAAAAGAAGGCATAAACAAGGCCCATTGCGCGTTAATCGAGTGCCACGCCTGTGCGTTACTCCCTGCCATCGTGACGAGTACGATTTCCGCAACACTCGAGAAATACATCAAGCCGATCCAGCCGGCCAGCAGCAAAAAACCGATAGGAATGCGGCGAAGATACAGCTGTCCAAGCCCCGGCATGAGCATGGACCAAGCCATAGCGAGCCAGGGCGAGCTTTTGTCCAAATGATTCAAGCACATTCCGTCCATTTTAAAAGGGACAATGGGCGCACGCTCCCACTCGGCCAATACGCACTCCTTGTTCAGCTCAATCGTTTTACGGTAGCTGTCCCAGACGGCGTAAATATAGACGGGAATATACAGCAGCACCCAACGCGGATTCAGCACCTGCTTCGACAGATCGACCCGTCCCGTAAAAGAGCAAACCATGGACATATTGATTCTTGACTGCATATTGATCCCAATTTCCCACAACATCAAGATAAACCCTTTGATTTGGTTACCGAGAAGCAAATGGCCGAAACCCGGGAATGCGGCCGACCACCAAGCGCTCACCCAAGGCTTGCGCAAATGCAGCACATTGATATTCAAGGTTCCGAAATAAGCCAAATAGCGCCTGTAGTTTCCCGTTTCTGGGCTTCGTTCCATGGTCCGCACTCCGATGAAATAACGTTTGAACTCACTTTTTCTATCTTGCCCCATAAATGACAAAAAAAGCATCCTTTTCGCATTTTCGCTGCAAAGGATGCTTTCTTTATGCCGAATCGCTGACTACGCTACTTCAGTCCGGCCTTAGCCAGCAAGTCGCGGACAGTGACGCTGACCATGATCAGTCCGGCGACCGGTGGAACGAACGCGTTGCTGGCCGGCGGCTGCTGCGCTTTACGAATCTCAGGGGCATTCTCCGGCACGATCCGCTGCGTAACGTCAACTCGCGGCTTGATCGGCTCTTCCGTCGAAAAAACGACTTTGACGCCCTTCTTGATGCCTTCTTTCCGCAGCTTGTGACGAATCACCCGTGCCATCGGATCGACGCTCGTCTTGGAAATATCCGCCACTTGAAACCGGGTCGGATCCATCTTATTCGCGGCGCCCATACTGGAAATGAGCGGAATCTTGCGCAGCAGGCATTGCTTGATCAGATGAATTTTGTAGCTGATCGTATCGGAAGCGTCCAATACATAATCCAACGGATATTGGAACAGCTGCTCATACGTTTCTTCGGTATAAAACATGCGCAGGGCGACGGCATCGCATTCCGGGTTGATTTGCAGGATACGATCTCGCATCAGCTCCGCCTTCGGCTGGCCGACCGTCGTCACCAAAGCATGAATTTGCCGGTTCACATTCGTAATATCGACGACATCCTTGTCGATCATGATGATCCGGCCGACGCCGGTGCGGGCCAACGCTTCGGCGGCGATCGAACCGACGCCGCCGATGCCGAGAACCGCCACCGTACTATTTTTCATTACCTCAAGCCCTTCCGGGCCGATTGCCAGCTCCGTACGGGAAAATTGATGCAGCATGGCTTACTGTCCACACTCCTCTTATTCGGGTCTTAAGCTTTAGCGGAAGGCTGCTTGAGCGCCAACCGAATGGACAGGTCCTCAAGCTGCTTGGCATCCACGGGACCCGGAGCTCCCGTCAACAGGTCCGATGCGCTGGCCGTTTTCGGGAAGGCAATCGTTTCGCGCAGGTTGGTGCGGCCGGTAATCAGCATCACGAGCCGGTCGAAACCGAAAGCAATGCCTCCGTGAGGCGGCGTACCGTATTCGAAAGCCTCCAGCAGGTAGCCGAATTTCTCCTGCACCTCTTCCTTGGGAAGGTTCAGCGTAGCGAACATTTTCTCTTGCACTTCACGCTGATAAATCCGCATGGAGCCGCCGCCGACTTCGTAGCCATTCAGCACAAGGTCGTAGGCCTGCGCACGGATTTGGCCCGGATCGGTGTCGAAGTAATGCATGTCTTCTTCCTTCGGACGGGTAAACGGATGATGCTCCGCCACATAGCGCTTCGCTTCTTCGTCATAGCTGAGCAGCGGGAAGTCCACTACCCACGCAAACTTGAATTTGCTGTCGTCGATCAGGCCCAGCTGACGGCCGATTTTCAATCGAAGGTTACCGAGCACGTCGGCAACGACCTTCTTCGTATCGGCGGAGAACAACAGCAGGTCGCCTTCTTCGGCTTCCAGACGCTGCTTGAGCTGCTCCAGCTCCTGCTCATTGAAGAATTTCACGATCGGCCCTTTCAGCTCACCGTCTTTATACGTCATCCACGCAAGCCCTTTGGCCCCGTAGCGTGCGGCGAATACGCCGAGATCGTCGATTTCCTTGCGGCTCCAAGCGGCGCAACCTTTGGCATTGAGCGCCTTCACCTGGCCGCCCTTTTTAATGATGTTCGCAAATACTTGGACGCCCGATTCGGCGACAATGTCCGAAACGTCCTGCAGCTCCAGGCCGAAACGAAGATCCGGCTTGTCGGAGCCGTATTTGCCCATCGCGTCCGCATAGGTGATGCGTTGGAACGGCGTTTCGATGTCGGCGCCGGCCGTTTCTTTAAACAAGCGTACGACGAGCTTCTCCATCATGTCGAGCAATTGATCCTGCGACAGGAACGACGTCTCGATGTCCACCTGCGTAAATTCCGGTTGGCGGTCGGCGCGCAAATCTTCGTCGCGGAAGCAGCGGGCGATTTGGTAGTAGCGCTCCATGCCGCTTACCATCAGCAGCTGCTTAAAAATTTGCGGCGACTGCGGCAGCGCGAAAAATTCGCCCGGATGGACACGGCTTGGCACCAAGTAATCGCGCGCGCCTTCCGGCGTGCTGTTGATCAAGATCGGCGTTTCCACCTCGATAAAGCCGTTCTCGTCCAAATAATCTCGGAATATTTTGGCCGCTTTGGCGCGCAGCATCAACGTACGCTGCATTTCCGGACGGCGCAGGTCGAGATAGCGGTGCTTGAGACGCAGCGATTCGTCGATTTCAATGCCGTCTTCGATGAAGAACGGCGGATTTTTCGCGGCATTCAAGATTTCGATCTCCTTGATGCGAACTTCGATCTCTCCGGTCGGAAGATTCGGGTTGACAGTCTCCGCATCCCGCTCAACGACTTCGCCGCGTACCGCGAGCACGTACTCGTTGCGCGCCCGGTCGGCTACCGCAAGCGCTTCGCCGGAAAAAGCCGGATTAAATACGATTTGCACGATTCCGCTCCTGTCGCGCAGATCGATGAACAATACCCCGCCCAGGTCGCGGCGGCGCTGCACCCAACCGTTCAGCGTTACCGTCTCTCCCACATTAGCTTTGCTCAAAGTGCCGCAATGATGCGTTTTTAACATCGTCGTCATGGTGTTTGTTACCTCCATTTTATCGTTAAACTTGCCCAGCCCGCTCGCGCAATGTCTGCACGAAATCGGAGAGAGCCAGCGTTTCTTGTTCGCCGGTAGCCATTGTTTTCAAGGTAATTTCGCCCTTCGCGAGCTCGTCGTCACCAAGAATGGCGACATAAGCTGCGTTGTACCGGTCGGCCGATTTCATTTTCGCTTTGATTTTGCGGCCCAGGTAGTCTTTTTCCCCGGATAGTCCCGCCAAACGAAGATTTTGCAGCAGCTTCACACACTCGCGCTCTGCGGCTTCGCCAAGGCCGATCAAGTACACGTCCAACGGTTTAGCCGCCGGAATATCGACTCCTTGCGCCTGCAGAACAAGCAGAATACGCTCCATTCCGAGCCCGAAGCCGACGCCCGGCTGGTCGGTTCCGCCGATTTGTCCGACAAGGCCGTTATAACGTCCGCCGCCCCCGATCGTATCGATTGCGCCAATACCGGCCGCTTTGTACTCGAACGCGGTGTGCGTATAGTAATCCAGTCCCCGCACCAGCCGCGGATTGATGCGGAACGGAATTTCCATCGCAGTCAAATATTGTTGCACCGCTTGGAAATGCGTTTGGCATTCCTCATCCAAGTATTCGAGAATGGTCGGTGCGCCTTCGCCGTATTTCTGATCGACCTTACAGTCGAGAATCCTCATCGGATTGCGGTCGTAACGCGATTGACAGTCCTTGCACAACTTATCCTTCACCGGAGCGAAGAACTGCTGAATTTTCTCGCGGTACACGGCCCGTACGGCCGGGTTGCCCACAGAGTTGATTTCCACCGTGACGTCTTTTAACCCGAGCTCTTTATAGAACGTATAGCCGAGCGCAATAATCTCCGCATCGAGACTTGGGTCTACCGAACCGAACGCTTCGATGCCGAACTGGTGAAACTGGCGGTAGCGGCCGGCCTGCGGCTGCTCGTAGCGGAACATCGGGCCGATGTAATACAGCTTGCTGACATCCGGCTCGCCGTACAGCTTGTTCTCCACATAGGAGCGAACAACCCCGGCCGTCCCTTCGGGACGAAGCGAGATGCTGCGGTCCCCTTTGTCCAGGAAGGTGTACATTTCCTTCTCGACGATGTCCGTTGTCTCTCCTACGCCGCGCTGGAACAGCTCCGTGTGCTCGAACATCGGCGTACGGATCTCGCGAAAATTGAAACGCTGACACAGTTCCCGGGCCTTCGCCTCAATATACTGCCATTTCTCGATTTCGCCGGGCAGCAGGTCTTGCGTGCCCTTCGGTTTTTGAATGCTCATGTAAGCCCAGACTCCTTTCTGTCGCGTTTCAGCACAAAAAACAAAAAACTCCCGCCCCTGAACAAATTCAGGGACGAGAGATTGTACTTACCCAAAAGTCTCCCGCGGTACCACCCACGATTCGAACGAGCTTGCCGCTGCCGAATCCGGCTTAAGCAAAATAACTCGCTCACACTCTTCAAGCGGGTAACGTCCGCCAGCCGCAAACGACTACTATCCGGCACTGGCTATGAACGCCTTCGGCCGGGGTTCCCCGTTCGTCCTCCGGGAGGTCTGTTCGTCCGATTCGCATAAGGAAGCTTGCAGCCTGGGCTTCCCTCTCTGAATACGCAAGGTTCGAATTACTTTGTCCCATCAACGGATCTACAAGATATGACATGGAATTAGAATTTATTCTACCCGCGAAGGTATCCAAAGTCAAGAAAAAACATCCGCTTGCTTGCAAATTTTCATTTGGATTATTTTGCCGCCTTCAGCGCGTTATATACGTCTTTCATCAGCATATACGTATCGCCGTTGGTCAGCTCCTGCTTGTTTGCAATGCCGTCCAATGTCGCAGTAGCAAGGAATCCTTTGCTCTGCAGTGTCTGCAGCGCTTGCTCGGGCGCTGTTTCCACCTTCAGCAGAAGGGCGATCATGTGCGCCGCTTGGTCCAGCGTAACCGGCAGCGTCTTCGGATCGCTGCCTTTGGCGAGCGCCTCTCCCGGGTTCCCTGCCATGGCCTCGGGCTTGAATTTGCGCATGCCCAAGAGGAGGTTGACTAACCGCTGCTGGTTGGACTTGCTGTCCAGCGCAAAGTTGTTGTCGTATCCGCCCGTCGCAAGGCCGAGCGTGACCGCTACCTTCAGTCCTTCGTACGCTTTATGCTCCATGAACGGCTGCGCCTTAATGCTGAACGGCTTCAGTACCATGCCCTGATTATTCAGCGTATCCTGAAGCTTCGTAATGGCTTCCTTGTTGGCGGACATTTGACGGAACGTGCTTCCGGAGTCCGCCGCGATTTTTGCCGCCGCTCCGGCCGCTTCGGCGGCTGCCATGCCGACCGGAATGACGCGCGCGGTCCCGTGCGGGAGCGAATCGAAGCTCGCCGCGCGTCCGACGACCAGCAGCCCGTCCACTTTCAGCGGCACGATGCTGCGGAACGGCACCGCGTATTGCTGAGGCACGGTCACGACCGCACCGGTGTCCGCAGGCGACATGCGCTGAATATCGACCGGATAGGAGCCGAAACCGACGCGATCCCATTGATCGCGGTTTTCGAGCACGTCGATAATGCTGAGGCGGTATTCGCCTTGGATATGACGCGTTTCGCGCACATACAGCTCCGGCGCCGTATCGTCCAAGTCGATGCCGGAAAATTCAGGATATTTTTCCTTCATGTATTTCACAATATTAGGAAGCTCGTCCTTGCCGAGCTTAAATGCTTCTTCACGCGATTTGGGGTCGGTACCGTCGATTCCGAAAATTTGCAGCGCGTTAATCAGCATCGTATCGTTGTTCTGACGCCCGATGTTCAATCCCCGCATCCGCACGCGATCTTTATTAACCGCGGGATAATCCTTCATGTCTTTGTAGCCCCAGGCGCTCATTTCGTTCGCACCTGTTCCGGCGTCGTTATCTCCGTCCAGACGCTTACGGACCTTCTCCCATACGTCTGGCGTGACGTTCTTCAGCCGGAAGACGAGCGTCACGGCCATACGCGCCTTCTTGTCGCCAAGATCTTCGCGTCCCGTCGTATAAGGAACTCCGGCGGCTGCGGCAATGTCCGCATCCTGCGTTGCATCGATGAGCGCTTTGGTCTGGACGGTTTTGACACTGCCGTCGGCCAGCGTCAGCTTCATGCCCGTGATTTTGGAAACCGTACCCGAAGGGGAAGTAATCGGCTCCATCGATTTGACCTTCAGCAGCACGTCGATATTTTTCTCCGCGGCTACCAGCGAATTAAAGGCATTTGCCGCCGTCACGACATCGAACGAATCTCCTTCGATTTTGCCGTACCACTCCGCAAAGATGCCCTTGTTGAGCATTTCCCGTTTATGGAGGACACTTTTGTCCGGTTCATAGTTCATGTCCAAGCTGTTCAACCATCCGAGGGTCATCAGTCCGCCCAAGATCTCGCGGTCTTTTCCGTCAACCAGCAATGTCTTCTGGCCGTTGCGCGCCGCGGAAACGGCTGCCGCCACTCCCTCGGGGTCTGTACCGGCCACGATAAGGTCATAGCTGTCTTTTGGAGCACTTACCGTTTTCACTTCTTCCAGCTTCTGGGCGGCTTTTCGCTCACTGCCCCCCGCTCCGGCTTTTGTTCCTCCTGCTTTCCAGTAATGCCATGCGCCGGCGCCAGCCGCAATTAGAACGATTAGCGCGATTACGAGTACGTATCCTTTTGCGCTGCCTCCGGAATAGTTCGATTTCCCTGCCATAATACACCTCTGCCATGTTATGATTAAAACCTGATCATTCGAAAAATAAGACGAAGCCTGATTCGTTATGCCGCCATTATGACGGCTGGCCGGCCGGAACGCCGTAAGCATCGTTCAACAGCCTGATTTTTTTGTCGACATACTCTTGATATGCCTCGTTGTAGAAGGATGGCTCCTTCGGGTTCGGCAACCGTTCGATGCGCTGCTCGTAGCCGTCCTCATGCTCGACCTTCGGATAAAGCACTTTACTTACCGCGCCGCAGCCGAGTCCGATAATCGTCTGGCGCTCTTCCATCATCAAAATGTTGTACAGACTCTCGAAGCCTTCGAGCGAATAGCCGACGTTCTCCTGATTGCCCAAAATGTTTTTCTGCCGGTACATATAATACGGCTTGTACCCGTGCTGCTCCGTCCACTCGGAGGCAGCCTGGATCATCTCGGCTATTTCATCCCGCTCCGCCACTTCGTACTCGCTTTTGTTCTTCGTCATCTTGGAAGCGCGCTTGAAGGAAAGCGTATGAACCGTCAGCGATTCCGGCAGCAGCTCGGCCGTTTGATCGAGCGTCCTCTGCAGCTCGGCCATTCCTTCGTTCGGCAGCCCGATAATCAGATCCATGTTGATGTTGTTCAGCCCGAGCTTTCGCGCGAGCTTGAACTTCTCGATCGTTTCCGTCACCGTATGGTGCCTTCCGATCGCATCGAGCGTCGCCTGCGTGAAGCTTTGCGGGTTAATGCTGATCCTGTCGACCTTCCAGCGTTTCATCACTTCGATTTTGTCTTCGGTAATCGTATCCGGACGGCCGGCCTCGACGGTCAGCTCGCGGACACGGTCCATCGCCGGGAACGATTCGTGCATCGTGACGAACAACGCATCCATCTGCTCCGACGTAATGCTTGTCGGCGTTCCTCCGCCCCAGTAAATCGTCGTTATGCCGACTCCGGCTTCCCGCATCCAGCGGCCCATCTCGCGAATCTCGTAATGCAGTCCTTCCAGGAACGCCTCGACGGACCCGTTATTCCCCCGAATATCGTAGGCCGGAAATGTACAGTAAGCGCATTTGGTCGGACAAAACGGAATCCCGATATAAATGCTTACTTCCCGGTCCAAATGGAACAAATCAGGGATCACTTTCAGTTGGCGTTCGGCTATGCCGGCGAGCAGTTCCACTTTCGGTTCGGTGACGAGATACTCGTCGCGCAGCGTTTGCTTGCAGCTTTCAATCGGTTGTTTCATCATCATGTTATGCATCAGCTTGGTCGGACGCACACCGGTCAAAATCCCCCATGCCTGCTCCAGCCCGGTATACTCGCGAAGCACCTGCAGCAGTCCATAGCCGACCGTCCGCTTGACGGTGCGTTTATGCCCGGCGTCCCGCGCATCCATCGCCCGCTCATGCTCGTAGTCATAAGCGGCTCCCGTCTCCCGGTCCGTCAGTCGGATCTTGGACCTGATCACACGCCTCGTTTCATCGGCTTCCACCTCGACGCGAACGTGCAGACGCGCATCGTCCGTTCTCTCGCGGCTCGCTTCGACCTCTTCGAAAAAAAGCTTGCATATATGAAACAGCTCATTGGCCTGTTCACCGAAACCGAGACGCTCGAATTCGATTTTCAATGCATTCCATCCTCCGTTATTCGTCTGGTGCGAGTCAGCCGCCGGATGCCGAAATAAATACTTCGTCTCTTTTAAGACGGGACTGCCGCACAAGAAGTTTCAAATTGGAACAAAACTAGCAATAGTTTAGCATATTTGGCTGTCTAATGAAAACAAACGGGCCGCTTTCGCTCAATCCACGAAAACGGCCCTGCTTTTGGGTCAGCGGAACGGTTTGCGCGCCGTCCGCTTCAATTGCTCGCTGGAAGAAGAGAAATCGGCACGGATTTCCGTATCGTCCATGCCGGACGATTGCAATGCCGCCGCCTCCGCCAGACCGCCGGAACCAAGTTGCAGCTCCGGCATCAGTAAGCTTTGTTCTTTCGGCGATCGGTACATAGTAGGCATAGGCTCCTTAGATGTCGGGCAGCCCACAAAATGAGTCGTGCGCAGGCTTATCTCTCATTGTCCCCCGCCTGAGCCTTGCTTATTCGTACCTTTATCGGACTCTAAGCCTGCTTGCTTTCGACGATGAGCGTGACCGGTCCGTCGTTGACGAGTGACACGTCCATCATTTCGCCGAACCTCCCGGTCTCTACATGAAGCCCCGCTTCGCGAAGCATACCGTTAAACCGTTCGTAAAGCGGCTCCGCAAGCTCGGGACGAGCGGCCGCCATGAAATTGGGCCGTCTTCCCTTCCGGCAGTCCCCATATAAGGTGAATTGAGAGATGGACAACACCTGGCCTCCGGTCTCAAGCACCGAATGGTTCATTTTCCCTTGTTCGTCTTCAAATATGCGCAAGCCCGCTATTTTATCGGCAACGTACCGGGCATCCTCCTCGGTATCCCCGTCCGCAATGCCGACGAGCAGCACCAAGCCGTGGTCGATGCGTCCTACCGTTTCGCCGTTCACCGTCACTTGTGCCGCTTTGCTTCTTTGCAGTACCACTCTCATGAACGTCCTGACTCCGTTTCAAAAATAAAATTTCTGGGCCTTTAAGCCTGCATAATGCGCTGTACCGAATAAACGTCCTTGATCCGCTTGATTTTTTCCACGACCGAATGAAGATGATCGATATTGCGGATCAGTATCGTCATGTGGATGACCACCATCTTATTTTTATCCGAGCGGCCGGAAACGGCGGAAATGACCGTTTTGCATTCCGATACGACCTGCAGTACTTCGTTCAGAAGTCCACGCCGGTCGTGACCCGTAATTTCGATCTCGACATTGTAATTCGCCTCGACGTTGTCCGCCCACTCCACCTCGATCACGCGATTCCCTTCGTCGCTGCATTCCGGCGAAGGAATGTTCGTACAGTCCGAACGGTGAACGGATACCCCGCGCCCGCGCGTAATATACCCGATAATCACATCGCCCGGCACCGGATTACAGCAGCGGGCAAACCGCACGAGCAGGTTGTCCACTCCTTTGACCCGGACCCCTCCGGTCGGACGGCCTTTGCGCTCCTTATCCGACACCGGCGCTTTCATTTCCTTAACCTCGGACGTAAGCATCGCCTGCTGCTGGGCTTCCTCCGCTTCTTTGCGAACCTTCTCGGTCAAACGGGTTACGATCTGGGCCGCGGTTATACCGCCGAAGCCGACGGCCGACAGCATGTCCTCAATTTCGTTAAAGTTGAATTTTCGGGCGACCTCCAGCATCTCGTCATCTTTCGTCAGCGCAGGAATGTCGTAACCGAGCCTTTTCAGCTCGCGTTCGATCATTTCGCGGCCCTTGAGCACGTTCTCTTCGCGGCGCTCTTTCTTGAACCATTGACGAATCTTGGTCCGGGCGTGTGACGATTGAGCGATTTTCACCCAGTCCTGACTCGGCCCATACGAGTGCTTGGACGTCAAAATCTCGATGATATCGCCTGTTTTCAGCTTGTGGTCGAGCGGGACGATGCGACCGTTGACTTTGGCGCCGATCGTACGGTTGCCGACCTCCGTATGAATCCGGTAAGCAAAGTCGAGCGGGACCGAGCCCGCAGGCAGTTCGATGACTTCCCCTTTCGGCGTAAATACGAACACCAGATCGGAGAAAAAGTCCATTTTGAGCGATTCGACGAACTCCTGCGCATCTTGCGTATCGTTCTGGAGCTCTAGGATCTCGCGGATAAAATGCATCTTGTCTTCGTAGCTGCCTGACGGGACAGATGTGCCTTCTTTATAGGCCCAATGCGCAGCGACCCCGTATTCGGAGGTACGGTGCATCTCAAACGTGCGGATCTGAACTTCCAACGGCTCGCCTTTCGGACCGATGACCGTCGTATGCAGCGATTGATACATGTTCGGCTTCGGCATGGCGATATAATCTTTGAAACGGCCGGGCATCGGCTTCCACAGCGTATGGATGATCCCTAGCGTGGCGTAGCAATCTTTAATATTGTCGACGATAATCCGCAGCGCCAGCAGATCGTAGATTTCATTGAACTGCTTGCTTTTCACCGTCATCTTCTTGTAAATGCTGTAAATATGCTTGGGTCTTCCCGAGATATCGCCGTCGATCCCCATCTCCTGCAGCTTCTCGCCTACCGACGCAATGACGTCGCTTAAATACTGTTCCCGTTCGGCGCGCTTCTTCTGCATAAGGTTCACGATGCGGTAATACTGCTGGGGATTCAAATATCGCAGGGCGATGTCTTCCATCTCCCACTTGATCGCCGATATCCCCAGACGATGTGCGATCGGGCAAAAGATTTCCAGCGTCTCGTCCGCGATGCGCCGCTGCGCTTCTTCCGACTGGTGCTTGAGCGTTCGCATGTTGTGCAGACGGTCCGCCAATTTAATAAGAATGACGCGAATGTCCTGCGCCATGGCGACGAACATTTTGCGGTAGTTTTCGTTCTGGTGCTCTTCCTTGCTCTTGAATTTGATTTTCTCGAGTTTGGTGAGGCCGTCGACGATCATCGCACAGGTAGCGCCGAACTTTTCATGCACCGTTTCGAGCGATACCGTCGTATCCTCCACCACGTCGTGGAGCAGCGCAGCAATGATGGAAGTCGTATCCATCTGCATATTAACCAAAATATCCGCTACGGCAAGCGGATGCAATATATAGGGCTCACCGGATTTGCGCACTTGGCCGTAATGCGCCTGATCCGCAAATTCATAAGCTTCCCGGATTCGTGTCAGGTCATTTTCTTTCACATATGTGGATGCCTTCGCAAGAAGCTGCTCTATCCCCATCCGTTCATCCATTCCCTTAATTCGATTTTAATCCATTATGCCCTTGAACCGGGGGCTGCGTCAAGAATTTGCGGGACAAACCGACATATTACGCGCAAAACGAACATTTGTATACGCTCCGCGTACGCTGACGGTTACAAATCCCGCAGCGCATCGGCTACCAGCCTTCGGCGTTCTTCAATGTACCTGCGAATCATCCATACTTCGCCCTCGAACTCGGAAACCGGCCATTTGCGAGCCGTATCCCGCACCACATAAGGCCTTATCGCGCTGTGCATGGCGTGGGCGACGGGAATGATTCTTCTTACCGTGAACGGGTCGTTCAGCATAGCCGCAAGCAGTTTTTTATACTTGCTCCGGACGGTTGGAAATTTCAGCAAAGTACGGGTCAGCCGGTTATAACCCGTCACGCGCACCAAATCGCTGCCGCACGGTTTGCCGAAGCAGTTCCTCCCCCAGGTGCCTTCGTAATCCCATGGAATGATTCGGTATTTTTGTGATTTTCGGTGACGGTACATGGCATAGTTCTGGTCGAATCCGTCATAATTTCCGGTTAAAACAGCACCGGTCAGCCAGCGGAGGTAATTGTCGATGTCCAAGCGAAGCAGCAGATAGGATAATAGCGTTTTAGAGCTGTCCGGGCCGAGCGTATTCAGCTTGCGGATAAACAATGTGAACTTGCCCTGGTCATCCGTGGACCCGATCATTTGCTTGTAGCCCGATAACAATGAGGATTTTTTGCGGCTCGAATCGTTCGCATACAAGCTGAAGTTAGCATTGTCGTTTATCGCATAAAATAGCGACTGAACCGAGATTCCCCGTCTTCGGAAAAAATAGTGGTCGACCCCTTCAATCTCCAGATATACCCCTAAATTTTGACCGTTGAGCCGCAGCAAACAATGTCTGGTTTCAGGACAAGGCACGCCGATCCACTCGAAAAAACGAAACGACAAAGCATTCCGAATCAATGAAGGATCGTCGTACTCGGCATTATAATGATACGTTTTCCCGCTGCAAACCACTTCGTAGGAACGTTTCGGGTAGTCGCGCGTATGTCCGCCCCGGTAGCGAACCTTGATCTCCTTTGTTCCTTCGGACACGATGCTTCCTTGAACGAAACGGTTGCTCCAGACATTTTTTTGCAGCTGTTTCAACTGCTGCTCGCCAATTATCATGTGCCGCACAGGCAGTTCCGCAACCATCGACCTTCCGCCTTTCTCTACAAAGCAAAAAGCCTATCCTTGAGGATAGGCTTTTTGTGCTACTTTACGGTATGCGTCCGCAAACGCCTCAGTCACGGCATTCGCCTCTTGACCCGATTCATCCGAATTAAGAGAGAACGTCTGGAACACTTCCTTCGATTCTGTGAATATATCAAAGCAGGCTCGCTGCGTAAAGCGAACATAGACAAACGTAGCTTCTTGAAAAACGTGCTGTTTATCTTGTCCGACATATCTACCAACAGCCTGGCATGGTAGAAGCGGAAATTGCAAATCAACTAGATTTCAGACCATTCCAAACGATGCGAGATACATATAAATAAATTACAAATCACCGCTATCGGCAAATGAAAGGAGGCGGATGGCTATTCGTTAAGTTAGGGATTCAGTGATAAGCTGTCCGCAGGGAATCGATCCATGAGGATGGTAAACAATTATTATTTACGGAGGGAACTATCGATGGCAAAAAGCAGTGCGTTTAAAAGCTCAATCGGTTCGAAAGGAAAAAACAGTCGGAAGGCTCATTTGCGCACTAAAAAAGTCGGACTTAACAATTTGGGCGACAAAAGCAACAACGACATAAAGAACACGCCGAATAATGCCGACAAACATCTCAGCGGCTTACGCAGTGGCGACCACGACGGATATTTCGGCAGCGACGTTAGCAGATATTCGGAAGGCGACCGCAGTAATTTCTCAAGCGGCGACCGCAGCGGATATTCCCCAAGCCATCGCAGCGGCGGAGACGAGCAAAGCTTATTTGGAAACATTTTTACTTTCTTAAGCAGGAGCCAAAAACATGATACGCCGACTTGAGTAGCCCGGAACCCCGATCCATCCTTTTACCCACATGATGATAAGGAGGAGGTATTTATATGAAAACGATGCGCTCGTATATTAACCAATACGTCGAGTTGTCCGTCTCCGGTAAAAAGGATTCTATTCGAGGCTTGTTCATCGATATCGGCAGCGATATCATGGTTCTTCATGATGAAGGACAATTTCTTTACCTCCCGCTTCTGCATCTGCAGCAAATGTCTCTCTCCGTCAAACAAGAGGCGGAATTTTCGGGATTTTCATGGGAACCATCGCAAGATTTGTCATACCGTAAAGTGCTGATGAACGCCAAAGGAATGTTCACCGAACTGTATATTACCGGAAATCAATCGATTCACGGGTACGTAACGAGCATTATGAACGATTTCTTCGTTTTCCAGTCGCCGGTCTTTCATTCCGTTTTAATCGCCATGCGGCATTTAAAATATTTGATTCCGTACGGTCCGAATGCAACGCCTTATGCCATGAATCCGTCTTCTTTTCCGGTCAGCATACCGACCATGGCTCTGGCGAGAACGATCGATCAGCAATTGAAAAAATTAGAAGGGGAGTTTGTCGTATTGAACCTGGGTGAACACCCTGGCAAGATAGGTCTGCTAAAAGCCGCCGACACCCCCATTATCGAACTCATTACTTCCGGCGGCGCGTCGATGTTCATGCATATCGATCATGTCAAAACGGTCCACCGCCCTTAAGCAGCGGCGAGCCTTGGAATAATAGAAAGGCGACCCTAAGGAATTTCTTCCTTAAAGGTCGCCTTTTCTTATGAGCAAGATTAATACTGCACGAGCGAAACTACTTCGATCCCGTTCAGCTTCTCCCGTCCGTTAAGCTCCAAAAGCTCAATCAGGAACGCCGCCCCAACCACTTCTCCGCCCAACTGCTGGACTAGGTTGATCGAGGTTGCAATCGTGCCGCCTGTGGCTAGCAAGTCGTCGGCGATCAGCACTTTTTGGCCCGGAGCAATCGCATCGTTATGCATCGCAAGCTTGTCTTTGCCGTACTCCAGCGCATAATCCGCTTCAATCGTCGTCCCCGGCAGCTTTCCGCTTTTGCGGATCGGCACGAAGCCGACTCCCAGTGCGATCGCGAGCGGAGCGCCGATCACGAATCCGCGCGCTTCCGGTCCGGCGATGCAATCGATCTCTTTATCCTTCAAGAGGCGGGCAAGCTCTTCAATAACGGCTTTGTAGGCTTGGCCGTCTCTCAGCAATGTCGTGATGTCCTTAAAGCTGATTCCCGGCTGCGGGAAGTCTTCGATAACGCGAATATAATCTTTAAAGTTCATACAATTTCCTCCATCATGGAATGGTTTGGTCCCGGTCCCTTCAGAAGCTTCGAACGAAGCTCCTTTGCGGAGCAGTACAGAAGCTCCTGCTCTACGTCCGGCCGTTTCGAACGGCTGCGGTAAAGCAGCGATGCGGATAAATCTTTTTTGTCGGAGGAGGGCACGACCCTGTACCCCTCCCCTTCCGGCTCGATCAAGCCAAGCTCAGTAAAAACGTCCAATATAAAAAGGACGAGATGCGGCGAAAGCGCGCAACGTCTTGCAATTGCCTGAACAACCTGGCCGCCTGCGGACCGATTCGCGGCTTCCGGCCGCAATGCCATGACGGCGCCGTATACGGCTTTGAACATCTCGCGGCCCGGCATGATGCTGCCTTGCTTATCCTCTTCGGTGCCTCCGAACGCAGCGTAATACCGCTGCGCAGAGGACGCTTCGGCGGCCAGCGCGTGCAGCTGCTCCATCCTCTGCGGGAGGGAGTAAATGAACACGTCCGATGTCCCCGATAACGCCGTGAGTCCTGCACGCTCGTTTACAGGCCGAAACCGGCCGTGAATGTCGGCACACCACAGCGCGTATCGGGCAGAAGGCGATTGGAGCGGAGCAGGAACCGCCTCTCCAAACACGATTACGGCAGGCAAAGAGTCATGCTGCCCCGCATGATGCCGTTCAAGCCGTTCGCACAGTTCCGCCAGCTTCTTTTCCGGCTTCGGAGCCCCTCGCCAATCGAACAGCTGTATTTCCGGCACGCGCACGTCCTGGATCATAATTTGCGGACGGCGTACTCCGTTCCATTCGTTGATGGATAGCTCCCCGAGCACTTCAAGTTGTGCCGACGGCGATATCCATTCGGCCAAAGAGGCTTTGCCGAATCCGACCCCATCCATGGCGGCCGCCGTCTCATCCTGCGCAGACCGGAGAGACAGCTTCAAATGCTGCTGCTCCTTGCCCATCGTGCGCATGTCATTTAAAGCAAGATCGCCGAACACAAAACGTGGGGACGGGTTCCCCATCCCGAACGGTCCAAGCCGCTCCAGCTGTCCGATGCTCTCCAAGGTTACGTCGCTGAAATCGCAGACCAGATCCGCCTCCAGCTGCGGTATGTAATCGTCCGGCGTCAGCCATTCTTTCGCCAGCTGCTCCAACCGAAGGCCGAGTTCCGGCAAATGTGCCCTGGCAAGCGTCATGCCCGCCGCCATCGGATGACCGCCGTAATGATCCATGATATCGGAGCAATGCGTTAAGGCGCGGTACATGTCGAAGCTGGCGATCGAACGCGCAGAGCCTTTGGCCATACCGGTTTCCGGATCGATGCCCAAAATAATGGTCGGCCGGTAAAACCGGTCGACGATCTTGGAGGCAACGATGCCGATCACACCGACGTTCCACTCTTCGTGAGCCAGTACGATAGCATCCGGCAGTCCACCGCTCGCCTTGCGTTTTTCGACCATGTCTACGGCCTGCTTGGCCATTTCGTCGACAATGCGCTGCCGTTCCTTGTTCAGCTGATCCAGCTCGAATGCCAGCTGATCCGCTTCCTGTTCGCTCGTCGTTGTCAGCAGCCTGACCGCCGTGTCCGCGCTGAGCAGACGGCCGCTTGCATTGATGCGGGGCGCCAGGGCAAACCCGATATGCGTAGAGGTTACCTCCCGAACCGGAATGCCGGCTATTTCCAGCAGCGATCGAATACCATAATTCGATGTCGATCTCATCCGTTCCAAGCCTTGCTTCACGATGATCCGATTTTCGTCCGTCAGCAGCATGAGATCGGCCACCGTACCGATGGCGGCAAACTCCAGCAGCTCCTCGGGCCAACGGCCGAGCAGCGCTTGTGCGAGCTTAAGAGCGACGCCTACCCCTGCAAGCTGTTTGTAAGGGTATGGAGAACCCGGCTTTTTCGGGTTGATCAATACATAAGCTTCCGGGAGTACCTCCGGCGGTTCATGGTGGTCGGTGACGATGACGTCGATCCCCAGGGCATTCGCATGCGCGATTTCCTTCACGGCGCTAATGCCGGTATCGACCGTCACGATCAGCCCGACGCCCTGCTCCTTCGCCGCGTCAAGCGCAGCGGTATTGAGACCGTACCCTTCGTGAACGCGATGCGGAATGTAATAATCGAACGTGCAGCCGAGCTGCCGCAGCAGATGAACCATCAGCGTCGTGCTGCTGACACCGTCCGCATCGTAATCGCCGTAGATGCGAATATGTTCTCCGGTGTCGATCGCTTTTCGAATTCGTTCTACCGCTTGTTCCATACCATCTAAAAGGAACGGATCGTACGTCTGATCCGTTCCTCCGTTTAAAAAATGAGCGGCTTGCGTGGAATCTGTTATTCCCCGGACAACGAGCAGTCTTGAAATGATCGGCGGCAGATTAAGCTCCTCCGCCAACCTTTCAGCCGCTTTGCCGTCTGCCGCGCCGATATTCCATCTTGCCTTCGCCTGAAGCATGACGGCCGTTCCCCCTATTCCTCTTAATGAAGCACCGTGGGCATATCGTCAGGCTCCGAATCCGCACTCTTATACGGATAACCTGCATCGTACGGATTGACGTGAACGAACACGTCGGAAACGTGCAGAAACCGTTTCATGAGCGTATGCTTGACGATTTTGGCAATATCATGCCCTTCCTGTATCGAGATGCGCGGATTGACGCTGATTTTCACGTCGACAATGACATAATGGCCGTGTTCCCGCGCCCGCAGTTGATCCACGGCAATTACGCCTTTAATGCGCTGTACCGTTTCAAGCAAATCTGCCGCATCTTCTTGATGCAGTACATGGTCCATCGTGCTGTGAACCGAATCCATCAATAAACGGTATCCCATTCGAAGCACCATGACCGCGACGACCAAACCCGCAATCGGGTCCAAGTAATACAGATAAGGATTTCCGAAATAGGAACCGAGCATCGCGCCCCCGACCCCGACAAAAGCGGCAATCGAAGAATACACGTCGGAGCGGTGCTCCCAAGCGTTAGCGATCAGGGCTTGACTAGCCAGTTTTTTCCCAAGCCGGAACTTGTATTGAAACATCGCTTCTTTGACAATGATGGACAAGATGAGCACCGTCAGCGCGAAGCCTTCCGGCGGTTCATGCACGCCGCCATAGATCGATTTCGCTGCCGAAATGCCGATTTCCACGCCGACCACAAGCAGCAGCACCGATAAGACAATGGCCGCTATCGGCTCCGCCTTGCCGTGTCCGTACGGATGATCTTCGTCAGGGGGCCGCTTAGCCGCCCGAAGCCCGACCAGCACCGCAACCGATCCTACGACATCCGACGCCGAATGGAACGCATCGGCCATTAATGCTTTACTGTTGGCCATATAGCCGGTTACGCCTTTCAGAAGGGCCAGGGCAAGATTTCCTGCTATGCCGATCCATGCGCCCGCTGCCGCTTGCTTGTAACGTTCCTCCGTCATGGGCCACTCCTCCATGAGATTGATAGAAAGGCCGCGGAAACTTGCCGTTTCGCGCGGCCGGCCGCAGATGAACCATGGCTTCGGTAAAAGCGGTTCTTACGCTTTCGCTGCAGAGCTCTTTTTCGAGCCGATCGATTTGCTTTTCAGATCGTACCAAAGCGGACCTGCAATAAAGATGGAAGAATAAGCGCCGCTGGTCAGACCGACGATCTTCGCAAGCGCGAAGAGCTGAATGGAAGGACTGCCGAGCACAAGCAAACAAACGGCGGCAATCAATACTGTAAGGACCGTATTGATATTTCTCGTCATCGTCTGCCAAATACTGTCGTTCAATAAGGACGCCAAATCGTCCGGCGTCTTCAGCTTGGCAAAGCGCAGATTTTCGCGGACCCGGTCAAAGACGACGATTTTATCGTTAATCGAATAACCGATCGTTGTGAGCACGGCCGCCATAAACGGCAAGTTCACTTCCAGCCGGAATATCGCAAACACGCTGATGACCAAAAAGGCGTCGTGCAGAATCGCAATAATCGAAGCGATCGCGAACCGCCACTCGAAGCGGATCGTGACATAGAGACAAATGGCCAAGCTGGCTACTCCGATAGCTAGGAGCGCTTTATTGCGAAGCTCCAGCGCCATATCCGGCGTAACAGTATTGACTTCCTGCGATACGCTGTTGCCGTAGGTTGCCTTGAATTTTTCCTGAATCTGTTTCTGGGTCGCTTCGGGCAAGATATCGTTAAATCTCATGGACAGACGGTTGTTGTTGTCCCCGCCAAGGGTCATCACACCGGCTTCGACGCCGACGCTTTTGAGCAGCTCTTCGGCTTTGGCCTTATCCATCGCTTGTCCGGCCGAGATGTCCATCGACGTACCCGCCCGGAATTCTACCCCGTAATTCAGACCGCTGACCGACAATACAACGGCGCCAACAATACAGATAAGAAGCGATATGATATAGAACGTTTTGCGGTGTTTGACAAAATCAAAAAGTATTTTAGTTTTAGAGTTCACGGATTTCCGACTCCTTTACGCCAAAATAGACCGGCTTCTTGAACAAATTGCTTCGGATGAGCAGCAAGGTCAAAAACCGCGCAAAGAAGACGTTTGTGATTACACTAAGCACGATGCTGAGCATCGTCGTAAGCGCAAATCCGCGGATGGCTCCGTTACCGATGTAAAATAATACAAAGCCGGAAATGATGTTCGTAATATTGGCATCCATAATCGTTCTGAACGAATGCTTCGAACCCGCCTTCATCGAGGAAAGAATGCTCTTGCCGCTGCGAATTTCCTCTTTGATCCGCTCTGCAGTAATGATGTTTGCATCGACCGCCATCCCGATACCGAGAATAAACGCCGCGATCCCCGGCAGCGTCAGCGTCGCATGAATCCAGTCGAAGACGACGAGCAGCAGCCAGGAGTAAGTGATGATCGATATCGAGGCAACGAGGCCCGGTATCCGGTAAAAAATCAGCATGAAGAGCAGGATCAGCACGGAACCGACAAGGCCGGCTTTAACCGTTTCCTGCAGGGACAATTGGCCAAGCGTAGCGCCTACGCTCTGCGTATATTTCTCGGTAAGCTTCAACGGAAGGGCTCCGAGGTTGATCGTGTCTTTCAGCTTGTTGGCTTCGTCATACGTATAATTGCCTGAGATCGTTGCTTTGCCGTCGGTCAGCACCTGCTGTACGACCGGCGCGGACAGCTGGGTCTCGTCCAAATAAATGGCAAGCGGTTGACCGAGCAGCTTCTCCGTGACCTTGCGGAATTTCTCTTTATCCTTGACTTCGATCGAAATCATCGGACGGTTCTGTTGGTCGAAACCGACTTTGGCAGCACCCTCTACGAAGTCGCTCCCCAGCATTTCCTTTGTACCGTCCGGCCCGCGGAATGTGAGCTGCGCAGGCTCTTTGATGATCTTTCTAACTTCCTCTTCATTCGACACCCCGGCCAGTTTCACGCGGATTCGGTCGTTTCCCTCGGTTGTTACTTCCGGCTCTGCAATCCCGAGGCTATCGGCCCGTTTCTCCAGACTGATCGCGGTTTGCTTGAGCGACTCGGGGGTAACCGGCTTCCCAGGCTCAATCGGCTCCACAACGTACAGAATCTCAAAGCCGCCTTTCAAATCAAGCCCCAGCTTCACTTGTCTGACAAGCTGCGGACTCGTCACTCCGATCGCGGCAAAGACGATCAGCACGATAGCGAAAAAAGCGACGATTCTTTTGATGTCCATAAAAGTCTCCTTCCATACTCAATATTCCTATTATACCTACGTGCGAAAAACGAGTCAATTTGCCTCTTTTTTCCTTTCTGTAAAGACGCGCGCAAAAAAGAAGCCCGGTCGCTAGCGATGGGCATCTTTATATATGCTCATGGTCATCCAGTTCATGAACTGCGTCGCCTTCAATGATAAAATATCGTTGACGATCCGGTGCAGCGGAGGTACGCCGGTCTTATGGTATTTGTCGCTGACGCATTCCCATATTTCCTCTCCTGTCACCTGCTCGTAACCGATCATGCGGAACTCCTCGGCTTTGCTCCGGCAAATCTCCTCGATTACCCGGCTGAGCTCCTCGTCATTCATGGGCGCTTCTTCCGGTTCGGGGTCGGGGTCCGGCTCCGATTCCATGTGCTTCATCCAAAGCTCCGGCAGATCGCCCACTTCGGGTTCGCACTCCTCGTCGTGTTCCTCAGCCGAGGCCGATCCGCTCTCCTGCTGAGGCTCAACCGGCTTCGGATCGACCGCTCCTTCTTCCTCAAGCACACTCGAGGCCGAAATCGGCTCTTCCGCCGACGAATCCTGCGGGTGATCGCCGTTCTCCCTCTCCGAGTAAAAAAGCTCCATATAAGGGATCGGCTCCGTAAGCGGTTTTTCGGCTGCAGCTTCCCGCGCACCGTCTTCTTCCGGATTCCGAGCCTCCGAACTGCCCGTATGCTCGTTCCCGGCTCCCGGTTCCGTTTCCGGAGCGGAGGCGGCGTGCTCCGATCCCGCTTCCATGGCATCCGGACCCTTGCCGTCGCTGCGATCTTGTTTCCAACTGTCGTTTTCCATCTTGCAACCCTCCCGCGTGCGCAGCCTCGTTATTGTACCTATTCGCTGTACCCGAGCGTTTTCCTGCCGTTTGTGCCTGCGGCGAGCTCTAAAAATATTAGCATGCTCTTGGACAGGTTGTGCATATCCATTAATAACACACAGGAATACAAGCCCATCCAGGAAGAAAGAAGGTCGGTCCCTTGACAAAACAATCGTTTATCCAAGGAACGCTCATCCTCCTCGCAGCAGGCATTGTCAACCGCATCCTCGGCTTCATTCCCCGGATTACGCTTCCGCGGGTGATCGGCCCGGAAGGAATTGGCCTTTATCAAATGGGGTGGCCGTTTCTCATCGTCATTCTTACGATCGTCACCGGAGGCATCCCGGTTGCGGTAGCGAAATTAATCGCTGCGGCCGAAGCCGAAGGCAACGCGGCCCGGGTCCGCACGATCTTTCGGGTAGCGCTTGCCCTGGCGGCCGTCATCAGCTTTGTCTTCACGGCCGTCATCGTCCTCGGCGCCCGCTGGATTACCGACCATCTGTTCACGGACCCCCGGGTATACTACACGTTCCTGTGTATGACGCCGATCATCCCGCTCGTCGGCATATCGGCCGTATTCCGCGGGTATTTTCAAGGCCGGCAGGACATGATTCCGACGGCGCTGTCCCAAGTAGTCGAGACGCTCGTCCGCATTGTTACCGTGCTCGCCTTTGCGTTCATGCTGCTGCCTTACGGCATCGAATTTGCCGCCGCGGGAGCGATGATCGGCGTCATGATCGGGGAACTGTGCGCCCTGCTCGTTCTGGTGCTGCTGTACCGGCATAACCGATCGCAGCGGCTGACGCCTCACCGGGCAAAGACTGGAGCTCGGCGGTCGCTCAACCGCTTCGAGAGTCTGAAGAGTCTTCTGGAGTTGGCCGTGCCCGTCACCGGAAGCAAGCTGGTCGGCTCGGGTTCATATTTTCTCGAATCGATTCTGATTATTCAAAGCCTCGCTGTCGCAGGCGTGGCAACCGGTGTGGCGACGGCACAGTACGGAGCATTGCAAGGCATGATTATTCCGGTGCTGATGCTCCCTAGCGCCCTTACTTTTTCCCTCGCGGTCTCACTCATCCCATCTTTGTCCGAGGCGGCGGCCAAGAACGACATGAAAACGATCCATATGCGGCTGCACCAATCGCTGAAGCTTGCCTTGGTGACGGGCGCCCCCTTTGCCGTATTGATGTATGTGCTGGCAGAGCCAATTTGCCAGTATATGTACGGGCAGCCCGGGGTTGGGGCCATGCTTCGGATGATGGCGCCCGCCGCCCTTTTTATTTATTTTCAGGCGCCGCTGCAATCAACTCTCCAAGCGCTCGAAAGACCCGGAAGCGCACTGATCAATACGCTCGTCGGGTCCATCGTTAAGCTGACGCTGATTTATTTCTTGGCCAGCCGGCCGGAATTCGGTATCTTGGGGGCGGTTGTCGCCATCAGCGTGAATATCATGCTCGTTACCTTGCTGCATTGGAACAGCGTCGTGCGTTTGCTTCAGTTTCGCATGCAAACCGGGGATTTCCTGAAAGTCGGAATAAGTATGGCGGTCGCCGGCTTCGCCAGCTATGTCGTGATGTATACGCCTTGGATTGCCAGCGGCTTTACGCGTTTTTCCTTTTCCTGCCTGACAGGGGTTATCATTTATCTGCTGATCGCCATGCTGCTTAAACTCATTAACCGCGACGACGTTTTCCGAATTTTATGGCTTGGCAAACGGTTTGTGAAATAACGGGGGCGCCAGCTCATCTTTTTTTGTCGATAAACCAGCGGCCCCGATGATCGATGGAACAAAAAAATACGTCCTTGAAATCTTTGACTCCCTTATCCTGAAGCTGGCTCTTGAGCCAAAACCGGGTTTGGCCGAGCTTGGTCAAGTTTTCGTCCTGTACTTTACCGTCCATAATCAGCGGCAAAGGAAGTCCTTCGTAACGAAACGACGCCGGCTCTTCGGCAGACCGTTCCGCCTCTTGTTTTTTTTCGATTACGGTCAGCTTACCGGACGATTCAAGAAGGGCGAATTCCACATCCGCAAGGTTCGTCACTTTGTTCTCTCTTAATTGCAGCAGCAGATCGTCCAAATTGTATAGCTGACGCTTCATTTCCTTCCGATTCAGCTTGCCGTTCTGAATAATGGGAGAAGGCTTGCCTTCAAACAAGCGGCGCAGCTTCTCGTTTTTCAACGAAATAAAAGCAATTGTCAGCTGAATCACGACCAGCGTTGCCATGGGAAGGATGCCTTCGAGCAAAGGCTTCTTCATATCCTCCAGTACGAACACGGCAATTTCCGCGATCATGATGGAAATGACGAGGTCGAAAACCGATAGCTTGCCGATCTCCCTTTTTCCCATAATGCGCAGGGTAAAAAATACGATCGCATAGATCAGGATGGTGCGAAAAAAAAGCGGCAGTAGATCCATGGACTCGGCCTCCCTGAATGCAGTTCAATGCCTATTGTAGCCCCGGGGAACGATTGTCATGCGGGTGAATTGCTGGTAACAAATCGCTGCTTCCACAGTCGAGGAAGCTGTACTATTTCGGTGTACATGCCCATACAATGGAAAATAGAATGGCTTGGAACAGGAGGTCAAGCGGGATGATGAAAAGTTCTCCCTTATTTGCCGGCTTGGTGTATGCCGTGGCGTTCATGCTGGCCGGAACGCTGCTCGCTTCGCTTGTATTGCTGGGAACGAATATTCCGGAGAAATCGTGGCTGGGCGCGACGCTGTTTATTCACGGAGTCGCCATGTTGGTGGGGGGCGCGGTATCGGGCAAACGCAGCGGGAGCAAAGGCTGGTACCACGGGGGACTGCTGGGGGCCATGTATACCGTGGTCGTATGGATGATCGGATTTCTGGCTTATGATGCAGGTTTTTCCAAGGAGATGCTGGGGCTTGCGGTGGTAGCTTTGCTGGCCGGGGCGCTAGGCGGGATGATCGGCATCAATTTGAAGAAATGAACCGGATCGCCGGTCCAAACCAATACGGCTCCCTCCGTACGGAACCGAAACAAAAAAGCGAGATCTCTTGAACCCGCCGGAATCCGGATGGTACGAGACCTCGCTTGTTTGCGTTGCAGCGAAGCGTTAAGGGATGAACTACTTTCCTTCGGAGGCTGCCCCCGAAGACGTTACCGTATTAATCGCCGAACGCTCGAAGGTCAGCTTCGTGACGTCGTTCACCCGCAGGACGACCGTATCGTCCGTAAGCTCCAGGATCGTGCCGTGCAGGCCCCCGATCGTAACGATCTTATCCCCTTTTTTCAAGTTGCTCAGCATCATGTTGCGAGTCTTTTGACGTTTTTGCTGAGGGCGGATAAGTAAGAAATAAAGAACGACGAACATCAGGACGAGCGGGCCGTAAGTCACGAGATATCCCTCGATCCCCGGAGCCGCCGCCGTTTCATTTGCCGCTAACCACATTTGTCTGATTCCCCCCTTTCTACAGACTTTCTCTACGTATACCCATTGGTAAGTCCGGTGAACCCCAAGCGGCTGCGCTCAAGATTCACCGGGCTTTTAGAACCCTTTGCTGTTCTCGTCGATGCCGTATTTCGCGAAAAATTCGTCACGGAAGTCAAGCAGCCGGTCTTCCCGGATCGCTTGACGCACCCCGCGCATTAGCTCCAGCAGGAAATGAAGGTTATGGTATGTCGTCAGCCGGATGCCGAACGTTTCGTCGGCTTTGATCAGATGGCGAATGTAAGCCCGCGAATAGTGACGGCACGTATAGCAGGAACACTCCGGATCAAGCGGACCGAAGTCTTCGGCAAACTTCGCATTGCGGACAACCAGCCGGCCTTCGCTCGTCATGACGGTGCCGTTGCGGGCAATACGCGTCGGCAGCACGCAGTCGAACATGTCAATGCCACGGATCGACCCTTCCACCAAAGCGTCGGGCGACCCTACACCCATCAGATAACGCGGCTTATGGGCAGGCAGATAAGGAACGGTGTAATCGAGCACCTCGTACATCAGAGGCTTCGGCTCGCCTACGCTGAGTCCCCCAATAGCATACCCCGGGAAATCCATGGAAGTCAACTCAAGCGCACTCTGCTTGCGCAAATCCTCGTACATGCCGCCCTGAACGATTGCGAATAACGCTTGGTCGTTCGGCCGGGCATGGGCTTTCAGACACCGTTCCGCCCAGCGGGTCGTCCGTTCGAGCGATTGCTTGGCGTAGCTGTGCTCCGCCGGATAAGGCGGACATTCGTCGAAGGCCATCATGATATCCGAACCGAGCGCATTTTGAATCTCGATCGATTTCTCGGGCGAAATAAACAGCTTGTCCCCGTTTAAATGGGAGCGGAACTGCACGCCTTCCTCGCTGATTTTGCGCATCTCGCTCAAGCTGAACACTTGAAAGCCCCCGCTATCCGTCAAAATCGGACGATCCCAGTTCATGAAGCGGTGCAGTCCTCCCGCCTTCTTCACAATCTCATGGCCGGGACGCAGGAATAAATGATACGTATTGCTCAAAATAATATGCGCATCCATCTGCTTCAGTTCTTCGGGGCTCATCGTCTTCACGGTAGCCTGGGTACCAACGGGCATAAAAGCCGGTGTTTCGATTACCCCGTGAGGCGTATGCACCCGACCCAGCCTCGCGCCGGATTGCTTGCAGGTCTTGATATGCTCATAGGTAACGGCCAATCCAATCACTTCTTTCTTTTCCGGTCAATTTTTCCTTATTTAATGAATGAACATCGCGTCGCCGAAGCTGAAAAAGCGGTACTCCCGCTCGACGGCTTCGCGGTATGCGGCAAGCACGTTCTCCCGCCCTGCGAGCGCGCTGATCAGCATAAGCAGCGTCGATTTGGGCAGATGGAAGTTGGTTAGCAGTGCATCGATGATGCGGAACCGGTAACCGGGATAAATGAAAATTCCCGTCCAGCCGCTTCCCGCTTGCAGCATGCCATCTTCACCCGCTGCCGTTTCCAGTGTCCGGGCCGAAGTCGTCCCTACTGCAACCACCCGTCCGCCTTTTCGCTTGACGGCATTGACAAGATGGGCGGTTTCTGCGGATACTTCGTAATATTCTTCGTGCATCTCATGCTGTTCGACAGTCTCGGCCCCAACGGGACGAAACGTTCCCAGTCCGACATGCAGCGTAACATACGCTAATTGTATCCCTTTTTGTTCCAGCCGATTCAAATATTCCTGCGTGAAATGAAGCCCCGCCGTAGGCGCCGCAGCCGATCCTTGATGCTTCGCATACACCGTCTGGTACCGCTCGCGCTCCGGCAGCTGCTCTTTAATATACGGCGGCAGCGGCATATGTCCCAAGCGGTCGAGAATCTCGTTAAAAATGCCTTCGTAGCTGAAGCGCAGCACCCGGCTGCCCATGTCGCCTTCGGATTCGACGGTAGCGACAAGCAGCGGCGGCTCCGCATCTCCGTCCATTTCAGACGAAGCACCGCCTCCAAAATGCAGCACGGTCCCGGTCTTCAGACGCTTTGCCGGACGGACAAGCGCTTCCCAGCGGTCCCCTTCAAGCTGTTTCAGCAGCAGCACTTCGGCTTTGGCACCCGTGTCCGCTTTCACTCCAAACAGCCTGGCCGGAATGACCCGCGTATCGTTAAGCACAAGCACATCTCCCGCCTCAAGATACCGTTCCAATTGTTCAAACTGATGGTGACCGATTTCCCCCGTTCGTTTATCCAGCGAGAGCAGGCGCGAGGCCATCCGGTCCGGAAGCGGCGTCTGCGCAATGAGCGATTCGGGTAAATGGTAGTCGAACAAGTCCACTTGCATGATACGTTTCATCCTTCTTTAGGTTTCGTATTTAGTTCAACTTTTTATGTTGTTCTGCACCATCGGCATCGTCGGCAGCGCCTCAAGGAGCCGCTTTCTGAATCGAGACGCCCGTGTAATACGTCAGCAAAATTTTCTGGTAATCGTAACCGAGCTCAGCATAGCCTTTGGCGCCCCATTGAGACATCCCCAGCCCGTGACCGTAGCCGGTGCCTTTGAAAATAAACTGCGGGTCCCGCGTAGCCAGCCGCACTTTGCCTTGCGCATTCATCATAAAGAGCTGGTCATCGGTTTGTTTTCCCTTTCCGCCGCTGCCTGCGACAACGACGGGTTGAGAGGCCGAGGTCTGGCTTCGTGTCGCCCCCCCTGCTCCCAATATAGTATAGCGTCCCGTTTCTTCAATATCAAACCGGGTACTGGGCAGGCCGCCGAGCATCGTACGGAGCGAATCCGGATAAGCGGCTTTGAGCGGCTGCCCGTTCGCCGTTACTTCCATCGCGCGGCCGGACGCTCCTCTTTTCGACACTTCAAGGCGGTTTAACGCCCCGCCCGTATAAGACGCGCCAAGTTTTTCCTTTAACTTCGCCGCATCGTATGGGCCGCGGACCCAGGAGTAAGCGTTCGATTCGACCTCTTGATCGATGACGACGAATCGGTCCCCGATGTCCACCTTGAACGTCGTCGGGTTAGTCGCATTGTCCACGTAGGGGGCCGGCCGGACGCTCACGCCGGTTGCCGTCGACTCGTAATAAGGCAAGCCGGCCGGATTTTTTTGCCCCGTCGCCCTTGCGTAGTCGGAGTGAATGTAGCCGGTATTGCCGTTCGGCAGAACGATCCGGTACCACACTTTCTTGCCAGCCTGAGCTCCTTCGTCCGGGGATTTCTGGCTCTTCAAATACGCCACTTCGTTGCCCCATACTTCCGTCGGAGCCGCGGTCATTCCCCCTGCATTGGAGTAATACAGCGGATTGATCAACCCGCTCTTATCTACGATCACTTCGCCTTGCGTCGCTTGCACCGCTTGCTGCGCGGCGGCGAACTCTCCTGCCACCCCTTTATACGCTTGATCCGTGGTCGTGTCGGTGACATGGGCGATCTGGTATTTGACGCCCTGCTTGAGCGCAAACGTGCGCGCAGCGACAGACTGCGCCTTCAGCGCTTCCAAAGGCCATTCTTTACTCATCTCAGAGCCGAGGACCGAAACGAGATACTGCTCAAAAGGCAGCTCGTTGACGACGGCCAGCTTGCCGTTGAACCGGGACAACTCAATCCCCCCGCGGTAGGCGCGATCGAACCGCTCGCGGACCGTTACGCCGCCTTGCGCATCCGACGCCGCGGCCCACAGCTTTGCTCCGCCGCTGAAGGCGAAGGCCGCTAGCGGTCCGCCGGCGCTTTCGCCGCCCATATCAAGCTCGCTGCGCTTCAGCACGTAGGTCTGCGCGGCGTCCACCGGCGTAAGCGCCACGGTCGGCAGCGCGGCCGCGATCTGCGCCTTCAGCGCCTGCAGCGCCGCGTTGTCCGCGGCTTCGCCGACGAACACGGCGTAGCCGGCTTCGGTCAGCGCCACGTCGGCGTCGAAGCCTGCCTGCGACAGCGCTACCGCTTGCGCATTTGCCTCCGCCTCGCCGGCGAAGCTGCCCGCGCTCCAGCGCAGCGGCCCGCTGACGGTAGCGCCGGACTGGCCTGCAGCGGCCGACGCGGCCGCTTCCTTCGTAGCGAATGGGCCCACATAGGCCCGGTACGCCGACTGGCCGCGCTTCACGCGCTGTACTACGCCTGCAGCGGTCCCTCCAGCCGTGAGTTTCTGCGCCTGCGAACGCGCGGCCGTAACGTCGCCCGTCTCGGGCAGCTGTGCATAGTAGCCGTCCGCATAAACGCGAAACGGCGTTTTTGCAGCCGCTTGATGGACGGGTTTCACCCCGGCTGCCCCACGCAAGCCGAGCTGCAGACCGGCGTCTGCCGACAGCGTAACTGCAGCGGCCGGACTAACATATTTGCCCGTATCGATAAATAACGCGACACGAATATTGTCGAGCTTCGGCACCGATACCGCGGCGTAAGCGGCAGGAAGCACGCCTCCTGCCGGTCCCGCCAAACCGATGGCTACCGCAAGCAGCAGCGCGGCCGGCATCTTCATTCCTGATCTTAAGCGACGCGCCGCCCGCCCCATGGGAGCTTGTCCCATCCGGTCGAGCGGCCGTTTCGTTTCATGCATAAACCGCCGATTCCCCTCTCTTGACGGAACCGCCGACGCTTCCGCTTAAGAGCGGCTTGGCATCGGCAGCCCGAGATGTTTGCACGCGCTCGGCGTTACCATTCGTCCCCGGGGCGTCCGCTGCAAAAATCCGATTTGCAGCAAATACGGCTCGTAGACGTCTTCAATCGTTTGACTTTCTTCTCCGATCGATGCGGCAATCGTATCCAGCCCGACCGGACCGCCCTGAAAGCTTAAAATGATGGCCCGCAGCATCTTATGATCGATCTCGTCGAGTCCCAGCGGATCGACTTGAATGCTCGACAGCGCCGCCTGCGTAATGTCGAGTGTAATGATGCCGTCGCCCTTCACCTGGGCAAAGTCGCGCACCCGCTTGAGCAGCCGGTTCGCGATCCGCGGCGTCCCGCGCGAGCGCATCCCGATTTCGCGGGACGCTTCGCCTACGATCTGCACCTGCAGCAGATCGGCGGTGCGGCTCACGATATAAGACAGCTCGTCGACCGTGTAATATTCCAGCCGGCTGACGACGCCGAACCGGTCGCGAAGCGGCGCCGAAAGCAGCCCAACGCGCGTCGTCGCGCCCACCAGCGTAAACGGCGGCAGGTCGAGCCTTACCGAACGGGCGCTCGGCCCTTTGCCGATGATGATATCAAGAGCGTAATCTTCCATCGCCGGATATAGCACCTCTTCTACCGTTCGGTGAAGCCGGTGAATTTCGTCGATGAAGAGCACGTCATTTTCCTGCAGATTGGTCAAGATGGCCGCCAGATCGCCCGGACGTTCGATCGCCGGTCCCGAGGTCGTCCGCAGATTGACGCCAAGCTCGTTGGCGATAATATTCGAAAGCGTCGTCTTGCCAAGGCCCGGCGGTCCGTACAGCAGCACGTGATCGAGCGCTTCCTTGCGCATTTTAGCCGCTTCGATATATATTTTTAAATTTTCCTTCGCCTGGGCCTGACCGATATATTCAGCCAAATACCGCGGACGCAGGCTGAACTCCATCCCTTGATCCTCCATCATCAGATGCGCCGAGATGATACGGTCTTCCATGTTGTGCCTCTCCTTCCTGTCGGCTGTCCGCCAAGGCGGACGCCGCCTGCCGCGTCAAGCTTCCACACGGTTTATTTCATCAGCGACTGCTGGAACAGCGCCTGCAGTGCAAGCTTCGTTACCGCGTCGGCCGTCTCGTCGCCCTTCAGCTTCGGCTTGACGGTTTGCCCCGCCCGATCCGCCTCGGCTTCGGTATAGCCCAGCGCAAGCAGCGCCGCCTTCGCCTCGCCCCAAGCACCGATTGCCGTCGGCCCTGCTGCGGCAATTTCCAGCAAGCCAAAACCGGCACTGTCCGCCTCGGCTGAAGTCCATGCGCCCAGCTTATCTTTCAGGTCGAGCACCATGCGCTGCGCCGTCTTTTTCCCGATGCCCGGCAGCTTGGTCAAGAACGAAAGATTCTCCTGACTGATGGCCGCCGCGATCACTTCGGGGCGGCCTCCAGCCAGTACGCCGATGGCTACCTTCGGCCCGATGCCGTTTACATCGAGCAGCAGCCGGAACAACGACTGCTCATCTCTGGACGAAAATCCGAACAGCAGGTGAGCGTCTTCCCGTACATGGTAGTGGATGTACATCGTCACTTCCGCGCCGTCCTTACCGGCTCCTACCGCATACGGATTGGCGCAAAAAACGCGGTAGCCGACGCCGCGTACGTCCAGCACCACATATTCCGTTTCGCGGTGCGCCACCGTCCCTCTTAAAAAGTCGATCATCGCTTGTAAGCTCCGTTCAATTTTTGTTGTAATCCCGAAGAATGGGCGTGACATATGGCTACTGCCAACGCATCCGCCACATCATCGGGCTTCGGTACGGCAGATAAATGCAGAAACATTTTAACCATTTCCTGGACCTGCTTCTTCTCCGCTTTCCCGTATCCGACAATCGCCTGCTTCACCTGCAAAGGGGTATATTCGGCAATCGGCAGCCCTTGCTGGACCGCCGCCAGCATCAGTACGCCGCGGGCTTGCCCGACGGTCAGCGCCGTCGTGACGTTTCGGTTAAAGAACAGCTTTTCGATCGCGACCGCATCGGGCTTATATTTCTCGATAAGTTGCACCGTCGCTTCGTATACTTGTTTTAGCCGCAGGGCATCTTCCGTACCTGCCTTCGTCTGGATCGATCCGTATTGAACGGGAACCAGCTTATGACCTTGTTTATCGATAAACCCGAAGCCGACGATGGCGATCCCCGGGTCAATGCCTAAAATCCGCAAGACGCGCACTCCCCCATTCGCTTTCCCATACCGCGGCTCTTGGACCGCAAGAAGCGAACATATGTATTCACCTGCCATTATAGCAGATTATCCCTTCCATGAACACGGCAAAAAGTCCGCCCGGCCTCCAATGGCGCAGCGGACTTCATCGCATTTCGTTATAGGACAGGGCTTGTCTGAACCGGTCCCATGGGATTGAGCGCCTCTCCTCTAAGGGGATGGTGTCACTTGCATCGCTTTCTCCGTTTCTTCTATCGCATAATCGCTCAGGGTCGAGAGTACGCTGTTATAATCGGCCAAATCCCTTATCCGAACCCCCTGATAAAGCTGCTTAACCGTCTCCCGGGGCAAGCTGCTTTCCAGATGCCGGATGTTCAGTTGAAAAAACGTTCGCAGCACGTTTTGTCCTCCCGCACTCGGCACCCCTTCGAACAACGACAAATTGCCTTTGGCGTCCAGTCCGAAATAAGCGTTGTTTTTGCACTGCGGGGACAAGTCGTCCACCTTCTCGATGAAATAAACCCGGTTTGCATTCCCGAGACTAACGGTCATCGACGGATGAGCTTTGTGATAGGCCAAAATGTCGGCTGAGTTCATGATGCCGATCCGCTGCAGCTCTTCGCCGCAAACATACGATTTTTTTACAAAAGCATCCCTTTGCCCGTTCATGTTTTTTACCATCGCACGCACTTCTTCCTCCGGCTGCACATAGGCTTCAACGGCGCGGCTGAAGACGGACTGTTCCTGACCCTGCCGGCTACCCTTATCGTATAGCGAGCCGCGCAGCATCCACGCACCCGCAGCGAACAAGCCGGCTGCAAGCAAAACGACAGCCAGATTCAGCCAACGGCGTTTCAGACGCAGCTTTTTTTTCAATTGCTTCTTTAACTGATTCCAAAAGCCGAGCAACATCATGGCGATCCCCTTCTGTCCGTGGTGTTTTGAAATACCTGAAGCCTTTTTACTATTTTTCCCATGGGGATCGACGTTTATACTTTTTCCATGTATACTATGTTGCATACGAACAGCGGAAAGGAAGGGCGGTTGTTTATGCATCCTCTAATCAAAGAAATTTGGGCGTGGGTTCGTTCCATCGCAGCCGCTTTTGCACTGACGCTTGTGATCGGCATCTTCGTGTTTCAACCGACTAATGTGCTGGGCCATTCGATGGACCCTACGCTGCACAACGAACAGCGCATCTACGTATCCAAGCTGTCGCATACGTTCCGCTATGCGCCGAAGTACGGAGAGATCGTCATTATCGACAGCAGGGTGGAACGGGAGCGCACGCTCAAGGACGATGTGCTGGAACACCCATTGCTGAAGTTCATTCGCGGGAGCGAGGACCCGAATATGTACGTCAAACGGGTCATCGGCAAGCCCGGGGATGTCCTGGAGCTCAAAAACGGCAAAGTATACCGTAACGGGGAGCCGCTGGAGGAACCGTACTTGAACGAGCCGATGCAGGTGCTCGGTGAGCACAAATGGACAATCCCCGAAGACCATATCTTCGTTATGGGAGATAACCGAAATCACAGCAAAGACAGCCGGGAAATCGGTTTTATTCCGCTGGACCACGTATTGGGCATCAAGATGTGATGCGATCATAAAAAAACAGCCGGAGCGGTGCATCCGGCTGTTTTTTATTTAGTTCCCCAGCCAAGGCAAGGGTCTTCTCGGTTTCGCCGAGCGGGTCGCCTGCCGGCGATTGCGCTCAATCAAGCTGCTGATCGCGGCACGCGCCGAGCTCTGCTTCTTTTTCCGTTTCGGGGGGCGAGCCGCTTTAGGTTCGGACTGGGTATCGGCTTGCGAAATGACCGCCTTTTCGGAACGAGCGCTCTCTCCCAATTCCCCCTCGCCTTCTCTCCCCCTATCGTCTATCGGCGGCTGCCCCCAAGGATAAGGGGTTCCGTACGGAGATACCGCAGGGCTTACATAGTCCAGATACGACGGAAACCCCGGGTATCGGTGGAACGGAACGGCCGGTTCACAGAATATAGGTCCCGGACCGGTAAACGGCATGAGCGGGTATTCGTCCATCGGGTGGCCATAGGGCTGGAACGGACCGGGGATATACGGCTGCGGCAGAGGCGGCTCGAGCGAAATCGGCGCTGCCTGCGACCATTGAGGCACAAAGGAAGCCTGCTCAGGCATTTGCGCAAATGAAGGCGATTCCGGCGGCAGCGCGTACGGCAAATCCGCCAGCCCCCCTCCGCAGCCGCAGCCGCTTTTAATAACCGGCGGATGACCGGTCGATAAAGACTGGTATGCGGGAGGCGCGGCCGGGGCCGTAAAATAAGGCATCGTCCCCGTGCCGGGCATTTGCGGAATCGGCGGAAGCTCCGGTTCCTTGCCTTTACCGTAGGGCTGCGGCGGCTGCTGGGCCATCGCTGCGACAGCGGGAACATTGTATTGCTGGAATAAAGACGCGGAAGGCTGCGGCGGTTGGTATCCAAGCTGAAACGGTTGGTACCCGGGCTGCGGCTGAGCTACTTGATACGGATTTAGAGCAGGCTCGCTCGGCTTGCCTTTCTGCGCCGCCTGGAACGGCTGTGGTGCCTCGTATGGCTGCGGCTTTTGCGCTGCGCTGAACGGCTGCGACATCGGCTCCGGCTTGCCCTTTTGCGCCGCCTGGAACGGCTGTGGTGCCTCGTATGGCTGCGGCTTTTGCGCTGCGCTGAACGGCTGCGACATCGGCTCCGGCTTGCCTTTCTGCGCCGCTTGGAACGGCTGCGGTGCCTCGTACGGCTGCGGCTTTTGCGCTGCGCTGAACGGCTGCGCCATCGGCTCCGGCTTGCCTTTCTGCGCCGCCTGGAACGGCTGCGGTGCCTCATACGGCTGCGGCTTTTGCGCTGCGCTGAACGGCTGCGACATCGGCTCCGGCTTGCCTTTCTGCGCCGCTTGGAACGGCTGCGGAGCCCCGTACGGCTGCGGAATATTCGGTTGGGCCGCAAACGGCTGCGACATCGGCTCCGGCTTGCCTTTCTGCGCCGCTTGGAACGGCTGCGGTGCCACGTTCGGCTGCGGAATATTCGGTTGGGCCGCAAACGGCTGTGCCATCGGCTCCGGCTTGCCTTTCTGCGCTGCTTGGAACGGCTGCGGTGCCACGTTCGGCTGCGGAATATTCGGTTGGGCCGCAAACGGCTGCGCCATCGGCTCCGGCTTGCCTTTCTGCGCCGCTTGGAACGGCTGCGGTGCCCCGTACGGCTGCGGAATATTCGGTTGGGCCGTAAACGGCTGCGCCATCGGCTCCGGCTTGCCTTTCTGCGCCGCCTGGAACGGCTGCGGTGCCCCGTACGGCTGCGGAATATTCGGTTGGGCCGCAAACGGCTGCGCCATCGGCTCCGGCTTGCCTTTCTGCGCCGCCTGGAACGGCTGCGGTGTTTGGAACGATTGTTGTTCCATTGTGGGCAAAGTTGGCATAGGAGCTATATTGGATGGCAATACGGCATCCTGCTTACCCTGTGGCTTCATCGAAAACGGCGCCACGTTCGGCTGCGGAATATTCGGCTGGGCCGCAAACGACGCTACGTTCGGCTGCGGAATATTCGGCTGGGCCGCAAACGGCGCTACGTTCGGCTGCGGGATATTCGGCTGAGCCGCAAATGGCGCTACGTTCGGCTGCGGGATATTCGGCTGGGCCGCAAACGGCGCTATGTTCGGCTGCGGGATATTCGGCTGGGCCGCAAACGGTGCCACGTTCGGCTGCGGAATATTCGGCTGGGCCGCAAACGGCGCTACGTTCGGCTGCGGAATATTCGGCTGGGCCGCAAACGGCGCTACGTTCGGCTGCGGGATATTCGGCTGAGCCGCAAACGGCGCCACGTTTGGCTGCGGAATATTCGGCTGGGCCGCAAACGGCGCTACGTTCGGCTGCGGGATATTCGGCTGGGCCGCAAACGGCTGCGGCATCGGCTCCGGCTTGCCTTTCTGCGCCGCTTGGAACGGCTGCGGTGTTTGGAACGATTGTTGTTCCATTGTGGGCAAAGTTGGCATAGGAGCTATATTGGATGGCAATACGGCATCTTGCTTACCCTGTGGCTTCATCGAAAACGGCGCCACGTTCGGCTGCGGAATGTTCGGCTGGGCCGCAAACGGCGCTACGTTCGGCTGCGGAATATTCGGCTGGGCCGCAAACGGCGCCACGTTCGGCTGCGGAATATTCGGCTGGGCCGCAAACGGTGCCACGTTCGGCTGCGGAATGTTCGGCTGGGCCGCAAACGGCGCTACGTTCGGCTGCGGAATGTTCGGCTGGGCCGCAAACGGCGCCACGTTCGGCTGCGGAATATTCGGTTGGGCCGCGAACGGCGCCACGTTCGGCTGCGGAATATTCGGTTGGGCCGCGAACGGCGCTACGTTCGGCTGCGGAATATTCGGCTGGGCCGCATAGGGCGCTACGTTCGGCTGCGGGATATTTGGTTGTGCCGCAAACGGCGCCACGTTCGGCTGCGGGATATTCGGCTGGGCCGCAAACGGCGCCACGTTCAGCTGCGGGATATTCGGCTGGGCCGCAAACGGCGCCACGTTCAGCTGCGGGATATTCGGCTGCACCGATAATGGCTCCACTTTAGGCTGCGGGATATTCGGTTGTGCCGCAAACGGCTCCAATTTGGGCTGTGGAATATTCGGCTGAGTCGAAAATGGTGTCACATTCGGCTGCGGGATATTCGGCTGACTCGAAAATGGTGTCACATTCGGCTGCGGGATATTTGAGAGCGGCATGACGTGCGGTATGCCCAAGCTCTGGAGCGGTCCCATATGCGGCGTTTCCATCTCCGGCTGCGAACCCACATTAGGCATACCTACGTTCGGAGCGAGCGGAAGCTCCGAGATTGGAGACGCTTCAACAGGCAGCGGAGCTTGTGGAGTAGCCAGCGGGTAGGGGTTCGGGTTCGAGCCCTTCGGAATGTAGACGACATCTCCGGTCATCAATACATTCGGATTTTTCAGCTGCGGGTTGGCCGCAATCATGTCCGCAAGCGGAACTCCCCACGCTTTGCCCAGCTTCCAAAGCGAGTCCCCCTGAACCACGACATGCTTATACAAATAATCCGTTGGCGGGGGGGCTACCGGCTTCGGCGCATGAGGAATTTTCACCTTCTGCCCGACATCGATGACGTTCGGATCGGTGATTTGCGGGTTGGCCGCGATCAGCTTGTCGAGCTCGACGCCGTACTTTTGGGACAGTCCGTAGAGCGACTCGCCTTTCTTGACGATATGAATCTTCACTGCATAAACCTCCTTCAGTTGTGCGGAAGTCGTATTGACTTAAGAAAACCGCTTGATTTCCGGCCCGGAACCGGCTCCGTGAAGCCCGCTGGCGCTCCGGAACAAAATGACATTACAGTTTATGCAGCAAAGTAGGCATTTGACCATCCGAATCGAAAAAAATGGTACGAAACCACAGCATCTCTCACTATCCACGTTGGAGCGCAACCCCCTCGCATCTAGGCAATACTCCAAAAAAAAGAAACCTGCCACAGGCAGGTTTCTCCCAAATTTTACAGTTTATCACAAGCATCGACGCTCCCGCCGAATTTTCGCATTTCTTTTTGCTGCCGTATTCGCCGTTTAGGTAAGCGACCTATGCCATACGGACTAGACTTTTGCCGTTTCGGTTCCGTAAGAAAACGTAGGGTAGCAGCCCATGAGCCGGACTTGGCAGCCGATGGCCTCGATTTCTTGCAAGGCCGCAGGAAGCAGCACGGAATCCATCGAAGCCTCGATATCGATATAAAAATAATAGCTTCCCAGCTTTTTCTTCGTCGGGCGCGACTCGATTTTGGACAAGTTGATGCGCCTCCAGGCAAACGCCGAGAGCACTTGATGCAACGCGCCTGGAAAATCCTCCGGCAGCGTGACCAGGATGGTCGTTTTCCGGTCGGCCGTCTCTTTGAGCTGCGGCTTTTCGTGACCGATCAACACGAAGCGCGTGAAATTGTTCTGATGGTCCTGTACGCCCGCTGCCAAAGTTTCCAGCCCGTACAATGCCCCGGCGCCGAGCGGCGCAAGCGCAGCAGCGGCAGGATCGCCAAGCTCTCTGACCATGCGCGCCGCTTCGCCGTTGCTGCCGACAGGCTCCAACTCCACATCGGGCAAGTGCGTACGCAGAAACTGTTGGCACTGCGCCAGCGTCACCCCGTGAGAATAAATTTTGCGGATCGCTCCGCAAGCCACCTCCAGCTCGTCCGAACCGCCTGGCCCGCCGGGCAAACGCAGCAGATTGATCGAAATGGGATATACCCACTCCGCCTGAATCGGCAGATCCACATTGTGCACAAGCCAGTCCACATGCAGGCTGACAGAGCCCTCAAACGTATTTTCGATCGGAATCACACTGTAATCGGTCACACCGTTTACCGTCGATTCGAACACATCCGCAATCAATTTGTAATTTACATAGTCAAAAGCGTCCCGACCAAGATAATGATGTGCGGATTCTTCGGTGTACGTTCCAGGTCCGAGGAGCGATATTCGCTTCATGCCCGGTTCTCTCCCTTTATCATTTCAAATAATGTACTTCCGCCGTCCGCAGAGGTCAATCGGTGTGCCTGAACCCCCGCCCTGTCTGGACTCAGCCACATCGTCGAGGCCTCGATCCCTTCTTCCTTCAACGTTCCCCGCATGAACGCCTCAAGCTCCGCCTTCCGGGAGCTGCGGCGGTCGACGAGCGCAAGCATCGTCGGACCCGCGCCGCTAAGCGCGACGCCCAGCGCGCCATGGTCCGTCGCTTCGGCGAGGATCTTGACTAGCCCGGGCACTAGCGGGGCCCGGTACGGCTGATGCAGCGCGTCCTTCATCGCGCGCGCGATCATATCGAGCCGCCCGGTGCACAAGGCGGCTACCAGCACCGACGAGTGGCCGACGTTGAAGACGGCGTTCTCGAGGCTCTGCTCGCGCGGCAGCACCCCGCGAGCTTTGTCCGTCGACAGCTGGAAGTGCGGGATCGCCACCAGCACCTCCAGTTGTTCATGCGGCTCGATGCGGATATGCTCCGCCCGCTTGCCGTCCCAGAAAGCGACGACGATGCCGCCGAACAGCGAGGCCCCGACATTGTCGGGGTGCTGCTCCAGCTCCGTCGCCATTTGAAACAAATCGTCGTCGGTAAACGGACGATCGATCAGTGCGTTAGCCGCAGCCAGCGCGCCGACAATGGCCGAAGCGCTGCTGCCGAGGCCGCGCGTCAACGGAATGTCGCTGTACATCGCAATGTACAGCTCCGGATGGCGGACACCCGCCCGTTCGAACACCATTTGGGCTACTTTGTAAATGAGATTGCTTTTATCCGCAGGCACACCGTTCATCTGGTCGCCAAAAAGCTCAATCTGCGTCGTCTCGGCAAGCCCCATCTCAATCCAAGCATACAAATTCAGTGCCATTCCCAGCGTATCGAAGCCGGGGCCGAGGTTGGCCGTGCTGGCCGGTACCTTGACGCGCACTCTCCTGCTGCCGTTTTCCATAGTTACCCCCGACGCCCCTAACCTTCGAGCTTGCGGATCGCTTCCATGACCGCTTCTTCGGAGTCATGCACGACCATCGGTTCCGCGCTGACGCTCTTGATGGCGATGTTCGGATCTTTAAGACCGTGTCCCGTCAACACGCAGACGACGGATTGGCCCTTCTCGAAGTAACCTTCGCTCTTCAGCTTCATGACGCCTGCGATCGACGCCGCCGAGGCCGGTTCGGCAAAGATCCCTTCGCGCGCGGCAATCGTCTTATAGGCATGCAAGATCTGCTCGTCCGTCACAAAATTGATTTGACCGCCGGAATCTTTGGCTGCCGCCTCCGCACCTTTCCAAGTGGCCGGGTTGCCGATGCGGATTGCCGTTGCGATCGTTTCCGGGTCCGGGATCGGTTCGCCGCGCACGATAGCCGCCGCGCCCTCGGCTTCGAAGCCGATCATCTTCGGCAGCGACTTCGATTTGCCGTTCTCGTAGTACTCCTTGAAGCCTTTCCAATAAGCGGTAATGTTGCCCGCATTGCCGACCGGAATCGCGAGATAGTCCGGCGCTTTGCCGAGTTGGTCGCACACCTCGAACGCAGCCGTCTTTTGCCCCTCGATCCGGAACGGATTGACGGAGTTCACCAGCGTGATCGGATGCTTGGCCGTAATTTCGCGTACGATCTCAAGCGCACGGTCGAAGTTTCCTTCAATGGCGATGACCTTGGCGCCGTAAATAATCGCTTGAGCCAACTTGCCGAGCGCGATGTTGTTGTTCGGAATAAGCACGATGCAGTTCAGCCCGCCGCGCGCCGCATAAGCGGCTGCCGCCGCCGACGTATTGCCTGTGGAGGCGCACATAATCGTGCGGCTGCCCTCTTCCATCGCTTTGGCAACAGCCATCACCATTCCGCGGTCTTTGAAAGAGCCGGTCGGGTTCAAGCCCTCATATTTGAAATAAATGTCGAGGTCGAGCTCGTTCGATAAATTTTCCGCGCGGACGAGCGGCGTGTTGCCTTCCTGCAGGGTGAGCAGCGGCGTGTTGTCGTTCACCGGCAAGTATTGTTTATAGGTCTGCAGCAGTCCCATGTATCTCATTTCGATTAGCCCTCCACTCGGTATACGCTTTTGATCGCATGAACGACGTCCATGGCTTCGAATTGCTTGAGCACCTTGTTCATCGCCGCCTTGTTGGCGTCGTGTGTAATGATGATGATTTCGGCAAGCGGATTCGTGGCATTCGGGTGCTGTAGAACCGACTCCAGGCTAACCCCGTGCTCGGCGAACACTTGTGTGATTTGGGACAGCACGCCCGCTTTGTCGGCGACGTGCAGCAGGATGAAGTTTTTGGAAGCAATCTGTTCGTCGGTTTTCAGCTTCTTCTCTTTATACGGGATGAACCCGCGGCGGCCGTTCACGCCAAGATTCAGATTGCGGACGACAGCCACAAGGTCGGCCACAACCGACGTTGCCGTCGGCATCTCGCCCGCGCCGGGACCGTAAAACATCGTCTCGCCTACCGCTTCGCCATACACGTAGACGGCGTTGAACACTCCGTTGACGGACGCCAGCGGATGCGACGTTTTCACCATCGTCGGTTGAACGCTGATGCTGATATGCTCATCCTGGCGCTCGGCGATGCCGAGCAGTTTCACTTCGTAACCCAAACGTTTGCCGTACGCAATATCCTCTTTGGTTACGCCGGAGATGCCCTTCACTTCCACATCCGCGAGCGCGACGTTAGCGTGGAAGCCGAGCGTGCCGAGAATCGTCATTTTCCGCGCCGCATCGAAGCCTTCGACATCGGAGGTCGGATCGGATTCGGCATAGCCGAGCTCCTGCGCTTCCTTCAGCACATCGGCGTAAGCCGCGCCTTCCTGGCTCATTTTCGTCAAAATATAGTTGGTCGTCCCGTTGACGATACCCATAATCTTCGTGATCCGGTCGGAAGAAAAGCCTTCGATCAACGTGCGGATGATCGGGATACCCCCGGCGACGCTCGCTTCGTAGAAGACGTCGCAGCCTTTCTCGGCGGCTTTCGCCAAAATTTCCGGACCATGTAGCGCCATCAGGTCCTTGTTTGCCGTAACGATGTGCTTGCCGCGCTCCAGTGCGCCGAGCATCAGCTGCTTTGTCAGCTCGATGCCGCCCATCACTTCGACGATGACGTCGATCTCCGGGTTCTCGATGACATCCCAAGGATTTTCCGTCAGCATATCCGGCGATACGTTGATACTGCGGGCTTTGTTTTTGTCCTGCACCAAAATTTTAGCGATTTCGATCGGCGAGCCCGATTGGCTCATCAGATCGTGCTGATGTCCTTCCACGATGCGAACGACCCCGGTACCGACCGTACCGAGACCGAGTAATCCAACTTTGACCGGTTTCATAGGGTTCCTCCTGATTGTAGTAGTGCATAAAGTAGATGGTCCCAAAAATTAGTTCTAGCCTTGCCCCACCAAAGCAGCCCGGCTTACCCCTTCCTGGCTGCGCAGCTTGTCAAGCAGCGAGGCGACGGTTTCGCCCATCATGGACGTTTCCACCGAGATGACAACGTTGGCTACGCCCTGCAGCGGGATCGTCTGGTGGATCGTCAGCACGTTGCCCTCAAGGCCCGCAATCATCGCGAGCACCCGGGACAAAATCGCCGGCCGATGCTCCAAATCCATCGAGATCGTCACGATCCGCTCCCGTTCGAGCTTGCTGAGCGGGAAAATCCCGTCCTTATACTTGTAAAAAGCGCTTCGGCTCAGTTCCACCTGCTCCACCGCTTCGTGAATGGTTTTCACCTCTCCGCGGGCCAGCAGTTCTTTGGCCTGCACCGTCTTAATCAGCGCCTCGGGCAGTATATCTTCACGCACCAAAAAGTAGCGCTCCGTCCCGATCCGGCTATCCTGAACGGCTTGTTTTTCCGGCACTGTAACAGTCCTCTCTAAAAAGACGATTGTTTTTACCTAGTGGACATTATAGCGCAAAGCGAAGACTTCCCGCAATAGGCTTTTTTCGATATTTTGTGATAAAGTGGTATTCAGCAAATCCGCGTTAAGCACAAAGGAGAGGACGAGGCTTGATACGAGCGCGTTTGATGGCTACGGCTGTTTTATTTCACGGAAACGATATGCTGATGATGAAGCGCTCCCCTAACCGGACGCTGTCCCCCGGCTTGTGGGCGTCCGTAGGCGGACATCTGGAGCAGCATGAAATCGGCGATCCGGCGGCGGCGGTGCTTCGGGAAATTCACGAGGAAACCGGACTGCTGGCCGAGCATATCGCAAATCTGCGACTGCAGTACATCTTGATACGCCTTAACCAGCAGGAGGTGCGCCAGCAGTTTATCTACACGGCCGAAACTTTGAAAAGAGACGTCGGCTCGACCGACGAGGGGGAGCTGCATTGGATTCCGCGCCATCAAGTGCTACACCGCGAGATCCCGTTTATTTTTCGCAAGCTGCTGGAGCATTATTTTACCGAAGGGCCGAATCCCCACGTTTGGATCGGAACGGCGGGCTATGACGAAGAAGGTAATTCTGCCGTCCATTGGACGCAGCTCATTGACCCGCAGCAGGTTTGATCTTCTTCCGCGCGTCAAAAACAAAGAGGGCGCCCTCAATGAGCGCCCTCCTTTGAACAATATCGCTTTGGCAGCCCGCGTCCATCAGCCGCTCATTTTCTTCCGTGACAGCTTTCCGCTCCGGCTGATGCCGCTGAGCTCACGCCATTTGACCAGCAGCTTAAACGCTTCTTTGCGCTGCAATAAGGAGCGGGCGAGCTGGAAGCCTTCTTCATACGATCCGACCTTGTCAAACCAATACAATCGCAACCCGGCGTTAAAAACGACATGCTCCCGCTCGTTGTGCAGTTCCGGTGCCTCTTCCCCTTGTATGATGCGCTCCAGCAGCGCAAGCTGGCGTTCTTTGCCGCATTTCTCCAAAGGTGCGCCATGAAAGCCGAACGTCCCGGGATCGATCGTTGTCGCATCGTCGCCCCATGGCGTCACCTTGCGGATCGAGCTGTTTTTGTGAAGCGGCAAATCTTCCGTGCCTTCTATCCCCTGTATGAGATAAGCCGTTTCCACTCCAGATTTCGGCAGCAGCTTCAACAGCCGCTCCATCGCCGTCTTATGACGAACCCCAAGGACGATATTTTGCGAGTGAACCGGATTCATGGCCTGCTCGACCGTGTCAAGCAATGTCCTCAAGCCGACTTGCTCCCGAACCGGGCGCACGCGGCCGAACGGCGGACACATAAGCTCCGTCCAAATAAAGCCGATGCCGAGCTGCAAAAATACCGCTTCCCATTCTCTTGCCCCAAGCACAACTTCAATCCCGAGCCCCTCCAGAAGCGATTTGAGCGATTGCCCCATACGCGTGGAAAGCGATTCGCTGCCGTGCAGCACCTGGGGAAAGCCGACGGATGCCAGCAGCAGACTCACCGGAATCGTCACCGGAAAGCAAGATCGTCCGTCATGAGGACCGGCGCAGTTAAGCGAATGAGAGAACGAACGATAGGGCAAGGAATATTTGCGAAAAACGTCGATAAAGCCCGTCATTTCCTCCTCCGATTCTCCTCTCATCCGCATCGCCATCAGAAATGCAGCGGTTTGCGCATCCGTCGAGTCGCCGCGCGCAATGGCGTGAGCTGCGGCTACCGCTTCGTCATAGCTCAAGTGTCGGGTCCCGGGTTTCCGGCTCCCTACCGCTTTGATCCACTCCTTCAAGACGGAATCACCTCCGGAAAATATTGACCCTCGGCATGCGAATAGTACGACTCCCCAATCAGCATATTCAACGTTAATTTTAATGACACAAACCGAAGAACCGACCTAAGATTCAAGTATTCTCGCTCAATCAACTGCCATAAAACCATAATTTTATGTCATGTTTCATTACATGTTTTTACTATACAATTCAAAGTTAAAAAGTTCAATCCCTTTTTCTTATTGATCCAACAAAAAAAACACCAACCTCACATGTTGATCACACGTTCGATTGATGTTTTTGATTGTTCTATTCCTGTTCTACGAACTCAAATTCGAAATCCCCGATACGAATTGTCTGGCCGTCCTTCGCCCCACGCTCGCGCAGCGCTTGATCGACGCCCTTCTTCCGCAAAATCCGCGCAAACCGCATAACCGATTCATGGGTGCTGAAGTTGGTCCGCTTGATCAGCTTCTCAATGCTCGGGCTATCGACAACAAAAACCTCGTTTTCCCGGCGAATCGTGAAGTCCTCGTCTTCATCGGTCTCCAATCGGTACACCTTACGCTCCGACAATTCAACCAATTCTTCCACCATCGGCATTTCCGGAATGGTCTCCAGCTTATCGGCAACTTTGTACAATAGCTCTTGTACGCCGCTCCGGGAAAGGGCGGAAATCGGATAAATATCCAATTCTTTGCCGATTTCGGCAAGCCTGCGCTTAAATTCGGCAAGCTGCTCCTCCGCATCCGGCATATCCATCTTATTGGCAGCGACGATCTGCGGCCGTTCTTCCAGCTTGGCGTTATAAAGCTTCAACTCGTCGTTAATTTTGACCCAATCTTCAAACGGATCGCGCCCCTCGGTTGCCGCCATGTCCACCACGTGGACAATGATCCGCGTCCGCTCGACGTGCCGCAAAAACTCGTGGCCCAATCCTACTCCCTCATGAGCTCCTTCGATCAAACCCGGTAAATCCGCCATGACGAAGCTGCGGCCGTCGCCTACATCGACCACACCGAGATTCGGAGTCAACGTCGTAAAGTGATACGCCCCGATCTTCGGCTTGGCGCCGGATACGACGGACAATAACGTCGATTTCCCTACGCTCGGAAAACCGACCAGACCGACGTCCGCCATGACCTTCAGTTCAAGCACGACCCAACGTTCGACGCCTTCTTCCCCGTTCTCGGCAATTTCCGGAGCCGGGTTGTTCGGTGTCGCAAACCGGGTGTTGCCGCGGCCTCCCCGTCCGCCCTTAGCCACGACGACTTGCTGACCATGACGCGTCAGATCGGCAATGATCTCCTGCGTATCGTCGTCGATGACGACCGTTCCCGGCGGAACCCGCACGATCATATCATCCGCATTCGCCCCGTGCTGGCTTTTATTGCGGCCCTTTTCGCCGCGCTGCGCTTTAAAATGCTTCTGGTAACGAAAATCAACCAGCGTGCGCAACCCTTCGTCCACGCGGAAAATGACATCGCCGCCATCGCCACCGTCGCCTCCGGCCGGTCCTCCCTCGGGAACGTACTTCTCCCGCCGGAAAGCAACCAGACCGTCGCCTCCGTCACCGCCTTTAACATAAATCTTCGCCTTGTCTACAAACATCAGGTTCACCCTCTTTATGTATCAATGCCGGTAGGACCACCATAACGTCCACACAGCCGTATGTTCGCCGTAATACGTTTCCAAACTTTCGTGTATTTCCTTAAGCGATCTTTCTTTAAGCTGCAGCCGCTGTGCCGCATATTTCCCTTCGTAACGGGCCGTCAGCTTCAAACGATCCTTCAATCGGGCCAACCGTAATTCCAGAACATTCTCTTCGTCTTTGGAATCGCCGGCTTCTTCCCTGAAGCAAGCGATCATTGCCATTACGGCATCGACTGCTTCCTGCGGCTGAGCAAGATCCTGGAGATGAATTTCTTCTTCCAGCGCCATTTCAAGACGCAGCTCTTTAACCTCTGCCTGAAATGCAAGCAAATGCACGACTAAGGAAGGAATCCCAAGCTTGGAGACATAGCTCTCCTGCCTGACCTTCTCTTTTATTTTCTCCATTAACGGAAGTAATTTATCATACTTTTTCAACTGCACGTAGCCCATCAAAATTTGGATATCGTTCATCCAGTCATGCCGGTAATGATTGAATAACCGAAGCAAACGAACGTCCGAATCCGGCCCATCGAGCAAGGCCCCTAACGCCGTCGCCGGCTTTGCCGCATCGTAAAATTGTACATCGTTGGTACGACCTTGTGCGTTCGACGTCACGCTTACCCTCTCCGTTCCGGTTCGTCCTTTATCCTCCCAGTATAGCACGCTGTGCGGCAAAATTCACGGTATCCCTCCATGAACTTACCAAAATATTCCGGATATAACTAAGAAAAAACCCCGGCGAGCATCGTTCGCCAGGGGTTTGGACGTTGATGATGGGAATTAAACTTCCACTGCTGCGGCTACAGGAGCAGCCGACACAGGGTAGACGCTCACTTTCTTACGATCGCGGCCTAAACGTTCGAATTTCACAACGCCTTCAACCTTAGCAAAAAGCGTATCGTCCGAGCCGATTCCCACGTTGTTACCCGGGTGAATTTTCGTTCCGCGTTGACGAACGAGGATGCTTCCTGCCGTCACTTTTTGACCGTCGGCACGCTTAACGCCAAGGCGCTTCGCAATACTGTCACGGCCGTTCTTCGTGGAACCTACACCTTTTTTGGATGCGAACAACTGAAGATTCAATTGCAACATGTCTGTCTACCTCCTTACTCGAATGATGATGTATCTTGCATCGCTATATATGCACCATACGATTGTTCAATAGATCTCAGCATGACGACCATGCTTTCCAGCAGAAGCTGTACTTTTTCGCCGATGTCCGCCTCGAGCTCCACCGGAACCTTGACTTGAAGCAGCCCGTGCTTCATGCGCGTTCCAAGCTGAATTCCCGTCAGCGATTCGACGGCGTTTACCGTTCCTACGGTAACGGCAGATACGCCGGCACAGACAATGTCCTTGCCCGGTTCGTCGTATTGCGCATGTCCGTCAACGGTAAAACGTTCAATCCGCCTGCCCGGCCCCCGTGTTATCGCGACCCGAATCATGGCTTCTTACGCTTGGATCTTTTCGATCACAACTTTAGTGTAAGGTTGACGATGGCCTTGCTTGCGGCGATAGTTTTTCTTCGCTTTGTATTTGTAAACGATGATTTTCTCGCCTTTGCCATGCTTTTCAACTTTACCCGATACGGAAGCGCCGGAAACGACCGGAGCGCCTACCACCAAACCGTTAGCGCCGGATACGGCCAATACGCGGTCAAACGTTACCGCTTCGCCTTCGCCTGCTTCGAGTTTTTCGATGTAAAGAACATCGCCCTCTTGGACTTTGTACTGTTTACCACCAGTTTCAATAATTGCGTACATTGTTGCACCTCCTCATGTCTCAGACTCGCCTAAAGCCAGGTGGTTTGTCCGAGCCGGACAAACGCTTGGAACAACCCGCTTCGTGCGGTTACAGCATGCTATAGCAACATACCAAGTTATATTATCACAAAACGTAGGCAATATGCAACACTTTATTGACTATAGTCAACAAAACCGCTGCCTCCGCAAGTCGGACACGACTTCAGCGCCGCCGCCTCTTTGCTGTCCCGCACTTTTTTGCGCGTCAGCTCTACCAGCCCGAGCTTTGTCCAGCCGACGACGACCGTTTTCGTCCGGTCCTTCTTCGTTTCCCGAATCAGCTCCTCGAGTACCTGCTGGCGGGAGCTTTCCGTTTCCATATCGATGAAGTCGATAATGATCAGTCCGCCGATATCGCGCAGCCGCAGCAATCTCGCAATCTCTCTGGCCGCTTCGAGGTTTGTGTCGAATACCGTCTGCTCCAGATCGATCGAGCCCGTGTACTTGCCCGTATTGACGTCAAAGACGGTCAGCGCCTCCGTCCGGTCTACGATCAAATACCCCCCGTTGTCCAGCCAAACCTTGCGTCGAAGTCCTTGCTCGAGCTGTTTCTCCACCCCGTATTCCGCAATCGGATCGGTATGAGGGCGAAGCTTGACCCGATCGGCAAGTCCCTCGGAACGAGGGGAGGCAATAAGCCCGCGCACCTCCTGCAGCATCTGATCGGAGCCTACAATCAGCTCCTGCACGTCGTCGCGGAACAAATCGCGAAGCAATCGCGGCAGCATTTCCAGATCGCTGTAAATTTTACGGGGCACGTCCCCGTCCGATTGGGACATCTTTTCCATCTGCTGCCAACGGATGCGAAGCTCCTCAAGATTGGCCGCCAGCGCCTCCTCGGGCTCTCCGAGAGCAGCCGTACGCACGATGAAGCCTTCCCCGGGCCGCAGATGGCGCTCCGCCATCCGTTTCAACCGGTCGCGGTCGGCGGCGCTGTCGATTTTGCGGGATACGCCGATGTAATCGGCGAACGGCATATAGACGCCGAAACGGCCCGGAAGCGAGAAATGCGTCGTCACGCGAGCCCCCTTGGTGCCGACAGGCTCCTTGACGACCTGGACCATAATTTGCTGTCCTTCTTTGACCAAATCATGAATAGGCGGCTTTTCCTTCGGCTGCTTATCCATATGAGCCGGCAGCAGATCGTCGATATATAAAAACCCGTTGCGCTCCAGCCCGATATCGACAAAAGCCGACTGCATTCCCTGCAGCACCCGCACCACGCGTCCGATGTATATATTTCCGGCCAATTGCCCCTGATTTCGCTCGCCCTTGTAATATTCCATGAGCTTGCCGTTCTCCTGAACGGCTACCTCGGTATGCTCTTCGTTGCGTTTCACCAATATACGTTTCATGTGCAGCAACACCTCGGCCCTATTGTACCACATTCTTTAGGCGAAAAGCTCGGCAAGCGACTTTCCTCTTTTTGTTTCGTCAAAGTAATGAGCGAGCACTGCACGCTCGGGAACGACATAGCGGATGCGCCCTTTGTCGTCCAGCACGTAAACCAAATGATACCGGTCGCGCATAAACAACCGGACCACCTCGGTCACTTTACGGTTACCCGGCACCACGATCGGTCCCGCAAGCTCTCCTCCTCCATCTCTTATCTCCTTGAATTGTGCTTCGCGATGCACCAAAAAACGCATGAAACGGTAAGGCGCGCTGCGCCATTCGTACCAATTGGAATATAGCAAAAACAGTCCGATCATCAGCCAATTGAGCTGAATGCCGCCTTTTTCGGAGAAAAGGTGCACACCGGCGGCGCTGATCAGCAGCGCGCTTAGCAGCAGGCTGACCCCGGCTGTCACCTGTATCGTACGTTGATAAGGAAGCCACAGCCCGACCAGCACCTGCATAACCTTGCCTCCGTCCAACGGCAGCACCGGAAGGAGATTGAACAAGGCGATCAGCAGATTCGCCTGTACGAAATAGGAGCCCCACGGCTCGGAAAACAGACCGACCGCAGTCAAAAACGAGCCGATGCCCATCATCCAGACGTTCTGTAGCGGACCGGCCAGAGCGACGACAAGCTCCTGAACGGCGGGAACGCCGCCGGGCTCCTCCATCGAGGCGACGCCTCCGAAGGGCAGCAACTGCACTTCCCTGATCCGCCAGCCGAAGCTCCGGGCAGTCGCAACGTGTCCGAGCTCGTGAATGAGAACGATTCCGAACAGCGTTGCCGTTTCGATAAAATATCCGGTCCATACGGATAGCAGCAGCAGGATCGAAAACAGCGGATGAAACCGGTAGCGGATGCCAAACCATTCATTCCACGGCCTGCCTCTCCCTGGTCTAATCAAATGAAATCACGTCCATCGGATTGACAGGCTTACCGTTCTTCGAAACGGCAAAAAAGAGCGTTCCCGCTCCCTGCCCCCCTGCGGGCTCCGCTACCGTACCAATCGACTCGCCTCCTTTGAACCAATCACCCGTCTGCACCTTTCCCGGCTCCAAATGCCCGTATATGGACTCCATACCGTCCGCATGCCGAAGCACCACGGCGAATCCGATATCTTCTTTCGGACCGGCAAACGTGACCAGCCCCGTATCGATGGTCGCCACGGGCGAGCCCGCCGCCGCTTCCACAAGAACCCCGCCCTGCACCGGCGTAAACGGAGCAATGAGCTTTCCGGCGACGGGCGAAAAGTAGTGTTTTGATACAATAGCGACCTTCTGCGCTTCCGTGTGCTTCGCAGGGTTCATCGCCGGAAGAAACGACGGTGCGCTGCCAAATTTGCTCTCGTACCATGAGGCAAGCGCAACCATATCGAACGACTCGGTTAAAGCGGCAGTCACCCACTGTTTGCCCTTATTGGCCCAAGGACGGTCGAGAAGAAACATGCCCCATACGGCAGCAAACAGCATCCCGCTAATCAACAGCCGGACCGCAAGCCGCCCGGTACGGGGGCCCGGACGAAAAAACGATCCTCCGTCGTCCTCCCGGCTCATGCGGGACAGTTCCCGCTGCCATTTGCGGTTCCATTCCTCCTCCGGATCGGCAGGACCATACAAGTCCGGCCTTAGCGGCCCCTCTTGCCGGGAATAAGGTCCGGGCAATCCGCGTGGGTCGTCGGATCGGAACCGCCACTCGTTCTCTATCCCCAAGCTATCCCGGTCCCAGCCCCATTCGCGAATCTCTCCTCTGGACGGAAATTCGATGTGCACATATTCCGTGTCTCTGTCTGGCCGGCGGCCTTTGCCTTCCAGCAGCTTGCGTATTTTTTCGGACCGGCGTTCCCGGACGTTTTTTCTCGTTTCCATCCCCCTGCCCCTCCCGCATTCAAGCTATACTCCATCCTATGAGCTTGTACCCGCAAATATACGGACAAGGAGTGGAACGCATGGATTCGGTGCCGCTGCAAGGTTTACACAAAAAAGCACCCTTCTGCAGGGTGCTTCACTTGGCTTCACTTCGTAATAATCTTTGTTCACTCGTCCTCAAGGAGCTTGTCATCGTGCAGCCGCACGCTCATGACAAGTCCCATCGCAATCATGTTGATCAGCAGCGAGGTTCCCCCATAGCTGATGAACGGCAGCGTTATACCGGTTACGGGCATAATACCGATCCACATGCTGATGTTTTCGAAAATTTGGAAAACCATCATAGAGACAATACCGATAATAATGTAGGTACCGGCGAGGTGGTTGCAATAAATCGAGATGAGAATCATGCGGTAAATCAATACAAAGTACAACAGCAGCAAAACGGAAGCTCCGACAAAACCGAACTCTTCGCCGACAACCACGAATATCGCATCCGTGTAGACGACGGGAATCCGATTGCTGTGGACGGAAGATCCGTTCAAATACCCTTCCCCGATCAGCGAGCCTGAGCCGATGGCGCGGATGGCATTGTCCACCTGCCACTTGTCGTCCTTGCTGGCCGTTTCCGGACTAATAAACGTATTGATGCGGTCCATCCAGTGAGTCGGCCATTTTTGGGCCTGGAAGAACTGCTGAATATCCGTATGATAATGCTGAAACAAATATAGAAACAAATAGGCGGCCCCGGCGATAACCAGTGCCCCAATCAGCAAATAGCTCAGCCTCATGTTGCCGATCCAGTACATTCCGCACAAGATGACAACCAAAATCATCGCGTTCCCAAGGTCCGGCTGGACTGCGACCAGAACAACGGGAAAGAACGTAATCAAGCCGATAGGAACGACATCCTGAAGCAGTTCAAGCGGTTCCCCTTTGCGCCTGGCCATGAACATTGCCAATGTTAGAATCAAAATAATTTTGAATAACTCCACGGGCTGAAAGTCCAGCTTGACGACCGGAAGGGAAAACCAGCCTCTCGCCCCGCCGATCTTTTCGCCGAACAGCAGCACGGCAATGAGAAGGAGCACGCCGAATCCGTATAAATAAAAGGAAACTTTGGTCAGTATCCTGTAGTCGATCAAGGTCGTAACCAAAAAAGCAATAATAGATACGATGTAAATAATGATTATTTTTTTCGGTTCAAACGTAATGACTCTTGAATTCAGCGTCGCGCTGTACACGAGCATCGTGCTGATGACCATGAAGGCGAGAAGTATGACTACGATGGGCACATCGATTTTTTTCAGCTTGTGCAGCACCTGACGTTCATCCTATTCCGAGAAACTTTTTCATTTTATTGAATACCCCGGTTTTCTCTTCCATGGGCATCAGCGGCACCGAATCGCCAAGCATCCGCCGTGCGATATTGCGGTAGGCGATCGCTGCGCGCGAATTCGGATTCATCACGGTAGGCTCTCCGATATTCGCCGCTTTAATGACATACTCGTCATCCGGAACGATGCCAAGCAGATCGATGGCAAGGACGGAGCAAATCTCGTCGATATCGAGCATCTCGCCTTTTTTGACCATGTTCGGACGAATACGGTTGATCACGAGCTTCGGCGACTCGACGTTCGGCTCTTTTTCCAAAAGACCGATGATGCGGTCGGCATCCCGTACGGCGGCGTTTTCGGGCGTTGTGACGACGATCGCCTTGTCGGCTCCCGCTACCGCATTCTTGAAGCCCTGCTCAATTCCCGCCGGACAATCGATAATCACAAAGTCGAAATCGCGCTTGAGCTCAACGACAATTTGCCGAACCGCTTCCGGCGAAATCGCGTGCTTGTCTTTCGTCTGGGCGGCCGGCAGCATGTACAGCTCGTCGAAGCGCTTATCCTTCACAAGCGCTTGTGGCAGTCGGCACCGTCCTTCGGCGACATCGATCAAGTCGTATATAATGCGGTTTTCAAGGCCCATTACGACGTCCAAGTTGCGGAGACCGATGTCCGTATCAACCATGACGACCTTTTTCCCCTGCAGCGCCAAAGCCGTTCCGATATTCGCGGACGTCGTCGTTTTGCCGACGCCCCCTTTGCCGGACGTGATAACGATTGCCTCTCCCATAGGTCCCACTCCTTTACCATCAAGCGTGTACATTCAAGCCGAACTTGTGCAAATGATGGATTTTGTCGATTTCCATTTTGCCGTCCTTCACGTAGGCGAATTCCATATACGTATCGAAACCGTCGCCAAGACCCCATTCGTCGGGAGGACGGCTGATAATTCCCGCGATGCGAAGCTGCGTCGGCCTCATGTGCGAAGCAGCAATAACGGACTTTTCGTCTCCGTCAACCCCCGCATGCGCCATGCCGCGAAGCGAGCCCATCACATATATGCTGCCCGAGCTAATAATAGCTCCGCCCGGGTTAATGTCCCCTAAATATAAAATGTCGCCCTCGTGCGAAAACGTCTGCCCCGATCGGACGATTCCCCGAACGATTTTCACGTCCGGAGTCCCTTGCGGCGCTCGCTCGTGCGAAGGATCTGCCGTCTGCACGGATTGGACAAGCAGGTTGCCCTTTTGACTGATAATACTGCGCACCAGCTCCCGCTGCTCCTCGGTCACCGCCCGGTTGCCGAGCTTGACGTGCACATGAATGATCGGGCCGGTTAAAATTTGCTGGTGCGTTTTCTCCAGCTTGTGTCTCAGCTCGGCGACCACGTCGGAAAACTCGCACGCGTCATCGAGCAAAAACACCAGCCCGTCCTTCACACCTTTGATCGTCACATGATGTTTAGCTGCCGCCATAACCGCTCCTACCTCCTAAGCCTATACAATTCGGCTTGGCGCGGGCGTTCTCCTGCTGCCTTGCGTTAAAAATTATTCCATTTCCTCCGTCTGCTTCACCGGAAGACTCTCGAAAAGCTTGCGGATCGGCACGTAAATGGCAAGCGCAAACAACAGGTTGATCAGCATGCTCGGCAGCATCTGATGAAGGAATACCCACTCAAAGTTCGTATGCGTGACACGAAACAACCGGAACAAGCCGTAGATCGCCGTATCGTAAAACAAATTGCCGAGCCCGATCACGACCATGCTGATCACGATGCTCGAATAAATGCGGCCTTGCAACATGCCGGCCAAATAGCCGGCAAGACCCATCCCGAACGATACCGGCCCGAGCATGGGCGAATGATAGATGAAGTCATGCAGCATACCGAATATAAGGCCGTAAACAAGCGCCGTATGCCGGTTGATATATAATCCGATAAATAAGACGATAACAAGTACAAAATGCGGGTCCACCTGAACCTTCGATTGCCAGGCAACGGGAACGAGCCACGGAAGAAGCGTTCCTTCGAGCAGAAACAAAACGGAGAGAATCAACCATAACTTTTTATGACTCATGGCTCACCTCAACCTTCCGGCACTTCGATGACAAATACTTCGCGAAGATGGTTGAAGGAAGCAAACGGTTCGATGGCAGCGACATGGGTGACAGAGTCGCCCTCGTACCGTTCCACCACTTTGCCGATTTCAATACCGCGCGGGAAGACAAGCCCTTTACCGGCCGTAATGATCGTGTCCCCAACCTGAAGCTTGTCATTAGGATCAATCTTCGTCATGATCAGCTTTTGCTTGTCGGGATCGAAGCGTTCGATCATGCCGAACGACTCGTTTTCTTTTCCTTTTACGGTTGCCGATATCGCCTTGGATTCTACTGCCTTGTCGTCAATTCCCGTAAGGAGCTGGACATCGGAATAAAAATTGGAAACCGAAATAACGCGGCCGAGCAAGCCTTCAACCGATTGAACGGCCATGTTCGGGCGGATGCCGTCTTTTTCTCCCAAATTGATCGTAATCGTCTTGTTCGATTGCTGGAACGTCACCACTTCGGCAATCCGGAAGTTGTACTTGTTCATCGACTTTTGCCGCTCCGTGAATCCGACCGCTGCCTGCAGCCGCTCGTTCTGCAGCTCCAAGTCGTTCAGGCGCGTCGTATCGCGGGCGTATCTGGACAACGTTTCCCGCAGCACCGTATTTTCTTCATGAAGCGTGCGCAGCCGGTTCACATCTTCGAAAACGCCGGCGACAAAGCCGACCGGCTTATAAATCAATCCCTGTGTCCATGCGACGGTATCCTTTATAAACTTCTCCGGCCAAGTTTTATAGCCCAATTGACCGAAGGTCAGCCCCATCAGCGCAATAAAACAGATGAGGCCGAGCATCAAGATCAGCAGTCTTTTATTCCCCAGTAGTTTCAATGGCTACACCTTCCAACCCGAGACTTAGCGCCTGGACCTGCTAGTAGGGCCGGTTCTCGTCTTGAACAAATGAATGTTCTCCAGCGCGCGCCCGGTGCCGATAGCCACGCAATCCAAAGGATTCTCGGCGACCAGGACCGGCATGCCGGTTTCACGGGACAGCAGCTTATCCAGATTGCGGAGCAAACCACCGCCACCGGTCAGTACAATGCCGCGGTCCATAATGTCGGCCGCCAGCTCCGGCGGGCATTTCTCAAGCGTAACCTTGACGGCTTCCACGATGCTGTTCACCGTGTCGCCAAGCGCTTCGGTAATTTCGTCGGACGTCACGGCCATCGTTTTGGGCAGGCCGGATACGAGATCGCGGCCGCGGATTTCAAGACGGGTCGGCGGCTCCAATGGAAGTGCCGAACCGATCTCCATCTTGATCTGTTCCGCCGTGCGCTCGCCGATCATCAAATTGTATGTGCGTTTAATATATTGGATGATCGCTTCATCCATCTCGTCGCCGGCCACGCGGATCGAACGGCTGGTGACGATGCCGCCGAGGGAAATGACGGCGACTTCGGTCGTCCCCCCGCCGATATCCACCACCATGCTGCCGGTCGGCTCCCATACCGGAAGATCGGCTCCGATGGCCGCGGCGAACGGCTCTTCGATCGTGTATGCATCGCGGGCGCCGGCTTGGCGCGTCGCATCTTCTACCGCGCGCTTCTCCACTGCGGTAATTCCCGAGGGAACGCACACCATGACGCTTGGGTGACGTTGGAACAAAACGCGCTGCTTCTGCGCTTGACGGAGGAAATATTTGATCATCGTCGACGTGGTCTCGAAATCGGCAATGACGCCGTCCTTCATCGGGCGGATCGCGCGGATATTGCCCGGCGTTCTGCCGATCATCTTCTTTGCGTCGTTACCTACGGCCTCGATCGTTTTCGTATCCGTGCGAATCGCGACGACAGACGGCTCGCGCACGACGATGCCTTTGCCTTTGACGTAAACTAATGTATTTGCGGTTCCCAGGTCGATACCCAGATCTTTTGTGAATCCTCCGAACATGGTTGGTGCTCCCTTCTCTATTTGAGGCGCTGATCACGCGGAATGGTTTGTTTGATGCGGCTTACGAGGAGCTGCCGCATTGCTGCGGCAACGCATTTGCGGCCTGACGGCCAAGGCTCGTCTGATCTCGAACCTCCTGCCGTCCGGCCCGTTTCTTTCATTATATTACATGAATCCAAGCTCCTTCAAACTTACGTAGCGCTTGTCGCCGATGACGATATGATCCAGCACGTCAATCCCGACAATTTCGCCAGCTTGGACTAATCGCTTGGTAATTTCCACGTCCTCCGGACTCGGCGTAGGGTCGCCGCTCGGATGATTATGGGCGCATACGATCGAAGCGCTGCTGCGCTTGATGGCGGCCCGGAACACTTCGCGGGGATGTACGATGGAGGCGTTCAAGCTGCCCATCGACAAGGTTTCCTGCCCGATGACGTGATTTTTCGTATTTAAGAACAGGCACACAAAATGCTCTTTCTGCAAATAGCGCAAATCCTCCATCAGCAGCGCAGCGACATCCTGCGGCGAGCGAATCGTAACCGTTTCGTTCATCGTGCTTCGCGCCAGCCTTCTCCCGAGCTCGATGCCCGCTTGAATCTGCAGCGCTTTGGCTTCGCCGATGCCTTTGATTTCGGTAAGCTGCTCCATGCTCATGTCCGTCAGCATGCGGAGACCGCCGCATTCGAGAAGCAGTCTCTGGGCAACGTGAACGGCCGATTCCTGGTATGTACCGGTGCGGAGTAAAATGGCCAACAGTTCCGCATTGCTCAGTGCTTGTGCCCCATACAACATCATGCGCTCTCTCGGTCGGTCTTCGCTGGGGACATCGCGCAAGGTCATATTGGGCGATTCCATGCATTCCCTTCTTTCTATGAGATGTCCGAGTTCTCATTATAGCATGATGTTTTGTCAAATGACAGCGACCGACAATACGCGACGAATACCGGACTGATGCACGCAGGCCAAGCGGTAAAACCTATATATCTCTTCGGGAGCCGGAGTCGATTTCAGTCCCTGGACCCGTTGGGAAATGATGGTCGGGACAAAGATCGGGAGGCGCGAAAAGCGCCGGATGAAGGGCGCCTTTCTTGGAGAAGTTTTAGAAGCTTCCGGTTCTACAGCACCCGGATCCCGTGGGCCGCCAACATCTCGGACAACAGGTACATAGGCAAACCGACTACGGTAAAATAATCGCCGTCAATGTTTTGAATCAAGGTGGAGCCCAAGCCTTGGATGCCGTAAGCCCCCGCTTTATCCATCGGCTCCCCCGTTCGGATGTAATTCCGAATTTGCTCGTCCGAGAGCGGCTTCATGCCGACTTTGGTCACGCTGTGCCCGACGGTCATGCGGCAGCTTCCCGTAAGACGATCGACCGATTTTGCATAAACTGCCCCCGGGAGCCGGGTAACCGAAACTTCCGTGCCTCTGGCTTCGCCGTTCGCGGCGCTGTCCGTTCTCAGCTCGATGCAGGCTATCCCGCTGTATACTTCGTGTTCCGTGCCTTGAAGCGCGCTAAGCATCCGAAAGGCGTCCTCTTCGTCCTGAGGCTTGCCGAGCACTTCGCCATGCCATACGACAATGGTATCCGACCCGATAACGATACCGTCCTCCGGCATGGAATCGTCCGCCTTCAAACGCGAAAGTACGGCCAGCGCCTTGCGCCTGGATAGCTCTTCCACGATTTGCGAAGGCGTCAGGCCGGCGTCCGTCGTTTCGTCCGCATCGCTAGCCTGGACGACGAAAGGCAGCTGAAGGAAACGGATAAGCTCCTGGCGGCGCGGAGAAGATGAAGCCAGTATCAAGGTTTTGGATGTCGTGAGCGTCATAAACCGGTCCCTCGTTTCGAATTTTGTAAAGTGGGTCTTTGCCGTCTCCGTCCGATTCGCCTAAAGTTTGCGGTACAGCCAAAAGCCGGCCGCCAGCCCGACGATGCTGATCAGATTCAGCCGAATATGCAGATTCAGATCGTACCGGATGACCAACAAATCGGCTTTGGGCTGCCAGGTCAGCTCTACGGATTTGGTCAGAAAGGACAAGGCCGTATACGGCGAAAGCAGTTGGCCGATGAGCGTTCCGGCGACGAGCCCGAGCAGCAGCATGAGGATGAACGTGAGCGTATTCTTTTTCAAAATATAGGATACCTCTTTCATAAAAAATGCAATCGGCCGCTTCGAAAATGCCACACGTCATTATACCATAACTCGCGAAATAACAAGCGGACTTTTAGTTAACAAAGGACTTCTTCGCGTAGGAATATTTTACCGCTTACCTGATGCAAGAAATACCAATACAATAAAAACCGGATCAAGGAAGGAGTGGACCGGAAGATGCGAAAGCCATGGATGCGGGCCGCTTTGCTTGCGTTCGCCCTTCTGGTGCTGCCGGGGCATGCCTCGGCTGCGAAAATTGTCGTCGATGCGGGACATGGGGGAGCCGATTCCGGGGCCATCGGGGTGAATGGCCTGCAGGAGAAAACGGTGAACCTGGACATTGCCCGCCGGCTGCGGGACCTGCTTGTCCAGCGAGGCTATGAGGTGGTCATGTCCCGGGATACCGACGATTTTATTTCGCTTAAGGGACGCGTCGACTTCACCAATGGACAGCAGCCCGATCTGTTCGTCTCCGTTCATGCGAATTCGTATTTTAATGCGGACGCACGCGGGGCCATGGTGCTTTATTATGACGACGCCTATCCTCAGAGCAGCTACCCTGCCAGCGAAGAGATGAAGGCGCTCACACCCGAGAGCCGCAAGCTGGCACAGCAGGTGCTGGATGCCTTCGTCCAAACGACGGGGCTGGACAACAAAGGGCTCGTTCCCAGTGCGGTATATGTCGTGCGGATGGGAACCGTTCCGAGCATTCTCGTAGAGACGGCGTTTCTCTCGAACGCAGCGGATGCAGAGCTGCTAGCCAGCGAGTCGATGCGCCAGACGATGGCGCTCGGCATTGTCCGTGGCATTGAATCGTACATATCGCCGCAAAACAGCGTGTTCCCCGATCTTCGGGGACACTGGGCTCAGGACGCCGTCCTGCGGCTAAAAGCGCAAGGCGTGGTTGAAGGCACCGGCGGGCGGTTCGAGCCCGGCCGGATGCTGACGAGAGCGGAGTGGGCGACGCTGCTCGGGCGGGTGTTCGACCTGCCGGCGGCGAAGCCGGCAGGGAGCGCCTGCGCCGGTGACGGCACGGTCACCGGCGGGGTTTACGGCGACGGTGGCGGGAGCTGCGGAGCCGCCGGGGCCGGGGCCGGCGCGGGCGCGTATCGAGACGCGAGCGCGGGGTATTGGGCCTTCGCCGCCCTCGACCGGGCGGTGAAGGCCGGCGTGCTGGAGGGCTACCCCGACGGCACGCTGCGGCCCGACCGGCCCGTGACCCGGGCGGAGGCGGCGGCGATGTTTCAGCGGCTGGCGAAGGCGCCGCAGGTTCCGGGTACGCAGCAGCCGTTCCGGGACGTGAAGGCGGACTTCTGGGCCGCGGGTGCCATTGCCGGCCTGAAGCGGGCCGGCTGGATCGACGGCGTCACGGCGGAGCGCTTTGAGCCGGAGCGGCTGATCACGCGCGCGGAAGCCGCCGCGCTGGTTGACCGCTACATGGCGGATCCCGCAACGCCGAAAAAAACTGCCCCTGAACCGCCATCACCCGGCCGGACCTCAATCGGCAAGTAAGCAAATCCTTTATACCCACGGAAAGAGCCGTCCGAATGAACCGAAAGCGGTCCGGACGGCTCTTTCCGTGCGCCCCGTCGGCGGATGTCCGCCTGTGGGTTAAGGAAGTGCAACCGCTTGGAGCAGCTCCTTCTCCGCCACGACGTACTGCATTGCAGCCGTTTGCGCCTGCCACAGGAAGGCTTGGGACGGGTTCTTCTTGTATTCCTCAAGCGACGCCAAAGCCATATTCAAGGAATTGTTCATTTTGGGCAGCGACTTCTTCCCGGCTTCGCCCAGACCGTCGCTGACGGCTGCAGCCGTCTGGGACCAGCTTTGATGCGTCGTCTTGATCGATTGAAGCGCCTTGTCGTCAAGCGCTTCCGGCTTGGCGTCGGCCGCATGGGTGATCGCTTGTGCGGCGACGAGCTTCACAAGCTTATCCCCTTGCGCTATATAATTGGAAAACACATCCGCTTGCTTGCCGTTCCATTTGACTTTTGTCACCGCCGGCAAATCGAGTGTTTTGACAATCACCTCGATGTTTTTTTGTTGATAGGCTTGCGACAGCCCCAGGGCTTCGTCCCGGGTTCCGGCCATTCCTACATAGACCGGGTGCTTGTCTCCCCCATCTACTGCTCCTGCCAGCCCTTTTTTGCGAAAATCCGCAGCCGCGGCCTCCGCTCCCTGCGCGCTGCTGAATACCCCGCCTTGCAGAACGGCATACGATTTCGCCGGGATCTGCACCGCTACGCCGATAGCCGAACCGCTCGCCGGGGCTGCCGAATCCGCAGCGCCCAATTTACCGGCCGTCTCTCCTGTAGAAGCCGCCCCGCCGGCCACGGCTCCCTTCGTCCCTTGCTGGGCTGTCGTCGTGCCTCCCGGAGACGTTGTTTTGCCGGAGTCCGTGCCGCCCGAAAACATCGACAAGACCAAAAAGCCGAACGCAACGCCCGTTACAACCGCACCGGCGACGGAAGCGGTAATACGAATCCAAGAGCCGTTGCCCGGCGTTCTCCTGAAATAGGCCGATTCCTCCTGTGTATAAGGCCGGTGCGTCCGCTCCATGCCGTCGGTCAGATCAGGCCGCTCGACGTAACCCGTTTCCGGATCGAACGATCGCCCGCCGCCCGTTTCGCGGATCAATTGTTCCACGCGGTGCGTCTCGGTCTCAAAGGAGCTCTGCCAACCGCCGAAATCGGTCGTATATTCGTTAAGCGCAGGCCCGGTCCACATCGGTCCTCTTCTTTTTCCGGTCTCTACCGGCAGCTTGTCCGACTCTTCACGGCTTTCGTCAGACCGCTGCTCCACGACGGTATATTCTTCCGATCGAAGGGGGATGACCTGCGGCCCGCTCCCCGTATCCTGCCGTTCTTGCCTCTGCCCGTCCTTGTGGAAACGAAACGTCATCTTGGTCTTGTTCATTGCGCCAGCTCTCCCTTGTCCCATATTCGTATTACTAGACTATGAGAATCGGTCCGCAAATAGAACCGCAGTCAACGCAACAGCCAATGGATAAACGTCACTGCGGTTCCACGAAAAAAAACCTCCGGCTTCGCCGCTCAAAAGAACGGCGTTCCGGAGGTTTCTCGTTTTGTACTGCTAAGCCAAGCGTTTCGTCAATGCCTCGGCAAGACCGGCCGCCGCTTTCCATATGTCTCCTGCGCCCATCGTAATCACCAAATCTCCGGGACGCACCGACTTCAGCAAATAGGTCTGCACCTGCTCCTTGGTCGGGACGTAACGCACGTTGGCGTTGCTGTTCTGACGAATCAGCTCGACGAGCTTCGCGGAATCGATACCTTCGATCTGCTTCTCGCCCGCCGGCGAATAGATGTCGGTAATGATTACTTCGTCCGCCTCGGGAAACGCGCGGCTGAACTGCTCGAACAAAAAGTATGTCCGCGTGTACCGCTGAGGCTGAAATACGGCGACAATCCGTTTGCCGGTCGCTTTGGCCGCTTGGATCGTCGCTTCGATTTCGGTCGGATGATGCGCGTAGTCGTCGATCACCAGAATATCGTTGACTTCTCCGAGCACCTGGAAACGCCGCTTGGCCCCCCGAAACTCGGTAATCGCTTCCGCGATCCGGTCGAAGGACAACCCCGCTTCCATGCAAGTAATCAGCGTAGCAAGCGCATTGTAGACGTTATGCTTGCCCGGTACGGACAGATGAATCGTTCCGAGCGCCTCGTCGCCGCGCATGACATCGAAGGATACTTTACGGTCGCCAAGAACGATGTTCCGAGCCGTAAAATCCGCTTCCGCTTCGATCGCATACGTGAGGACCTCGCTATTCACGCTGGAGATCATCTCTTTCAAGTATTGGTCGTCCAAGCAAACGACGGCCTTGCCGTCCTCTTTCACCTGGCTCAAAAACTGCGCATAGGCTTTTTTCAAATTTTCAAAATTGCCGTCGTAGTTTTCCAGATGATCGGCTTCAATATTATTCACCAAGGCAATGGCAGGTTGGTACTGCAAAAACGAACCGTCGCTCTCGTCCGCTTCCGCGACGACCCAATCGCCTTTACCGGCCTTGGCGTTGCTTCCTACGTTCATAATTTCCCCGCCGATGATGAAGGTCGGGTCCGAACCGCAGCGCTCAAGTACGAGCGCAATCATCGACGACGTGGTCGTCTTTCCGTGTGCGCCCGCAACCGCGATGCCTTTTTTGGCGTTCATCAGTTTCGCCAGCATTTGCGAACGGTGCAGCATCGGAATGTTCAATTCCTCTGCCGCCACCATTTCGACATTATCCTTGGCCAAAGCCGTGGAATATACGACGACGTCCGCGCCTTTCACATTTTGCGCCTCGTGCCCGATGAACACTTGCGCCCCTTTGGCCGCAAGTTTCTCCGTCAGCTCCTGCTGCGCCAAATCGGATCCCGAAACTTGGTAGCCCATTTCCAGCATTACCTTGGCAATCGCACTCATGCCGTACCCGCCGATGCCGATAAAATGGATATGCTCCGATGTATTCACGCCTGCGTTCACCAGCCTTTTTCAGAATCGGATTGATGCTTGATCCAGGAACGGACGTCCCCTATTAGATATAACGTGCCGGAGACGACAGCCAGGTCGTCCTGTGCCGTCAAGCGTTTAAGCCGCTCCAGCCCCGTCTTCCAATCGGGTTCCACGATCACTTCCACGTCGTGCCTCCCGCACTCCGCCAGAAGCGATTTGGCCAGTCCGGCCAGATCTTCGGCAGCGGCCTTTTTCAGCCAATTCGGCTCGGTTAGGATAAGCGTATCCACTATTGGTAGTATATGCCTCAAATAGCCTGTATGATTCTTGTTCGTCAGCATTCCCATCATAAAATGGAGCCTATTATACGAATACGTTTCCTTCAGCGCAGCGGCAAGCGACTCCGCTCCCTCGGGGTTGTGCGCGCCGTCGATCAAAATGCGCGGCTCCTGCGATACCATCTCCAGCCGCCCCGGCCACTGCGCCGCTTTCATGGCGCGAAGCAAGTCCTCGTCTTCCACGATCAGCGCATAATATTGCCGCAGCACCTCAAGCGTCATTAGCGCCACCGCCGCGTTTTTCAACTGGTGCGGGCCGTTCATGGAGATGGCAACGTCCGGAATGTGCCGGAATGTGCCGGTAAACCGAAACGTCTGCTCGTTTTCCTTGGTCGAGATCGTTTCGTAACGGAACTCCCGGTCCAGCAAATAAAGCGTGCTGTTTTTGGCCTTCGCCGCTTCCTCGACGACCCGGACGACCTCCGGCTGCTCCACGGCGCTGACGACCGGGACGCCCGCCTTAATAATAGCGGCCTTCTCGGCCGCGATTTTCTCCAGCGTATCGCCGAGAAACTCCATATGGTCATGGCCGATATTCGTAATGACGGAGACAAGCGGCGTCACGATATTCGTCGAATCCAACCGTCCGCCGAGCCCCGTTTCCCAGACGACGAAGTCGGGATAAGCGGTGCGGGCAAAATATTCGATCGCGACCACGGTCGAGATCTCGAACATCGACGGCTGCCCGAACTCCTCCGCAACCTGATCGACGAGCGGCTTGATTTTATTGATCACCTTCAGCAGATCTTCGTCCGGGATATTGACCCCGTTGAGACGAATGCGCTCGTTATAGCTTTCAATGTAAGGAGAAGTAAACGTCCCGACGTCGTAGCCGCATGTGCGGATCACTTCGGTCAAATAGGCGCAAACCGATCCCTTGCCGTTCGTACCGGCGACATGAATAAATTTGAGACGCCGGTGAGGATGGTCGAGCAGCTCCATTAGCCGCTCCATCCGCTCCAGCCCCGGCTTAATTCCCGCCAGAGGAATAAACCGGATAACCCAGTCGATCGCTTCCCGGGCCGTCCGGAACGGCCCTTCGTTAACGCTTAGCTGTGCTTCGCTCATGATGGCTCATCCTCTCAGTTCGACCAGCCGGGCCGACACTTTATCCCGTTTGTCCGCATAATCGGCGAGCTTGGCTTTCTCCTCGTCGATGACTTTGGCCGGCGCTTTGGCAACGAAGCCTTGGTTGGCCAGCTTCTTCTCGATCCGGTCCACTTCGCCGTGCAGCGTAGTAAGCTCTTTTTCCAGACGCGCTATTTCCTGGGCAATGTCGATCAGCCCCGCAAGCGGCAAGAACAGCTCCACCCCGGTCACGATACCCGTCATCGCTTTGTCCGGCGTTGCGAGCCCAAGCTCGATGGAGAGCGCGGACGTGTTGCAGAAACGCTGCACGTATTCTTCGTTGCGCTTCAGAATAGCCAGCGCCTCTTCGCCGGCCGGCTTCACGAGCAGCTCGACCTTTTTGCTCATCGGCACGTTCACTTCTGCACGAATATTGCGCACTGTCCGGATGATGTCCATCAGCAGCTCCATCTCGCGCACCGCGTCCGCCGCTTCAAAACGCGTCTCAAACGTCGGCCACGCCGCGAGCGTAATCGTCTCGCCTTCATGAGGCAGATGCTGCCAAATTTCCTCGCTAATAAACGGCATGAACGGGTGAATCAAGCGCTGCGTGCGGTCCAGCACGTAGGCCAGAACCGATTTCGTCGTTTTCTTCGCCGCTTCGTCACTGCCGTACAAGGACAGCTTGCTGAATTCGATATACCAGTCGCACAGATCGTCCCAAATGAAATTGTAAAGCAAACGTCCGGTTTCGCCGAATTCATACGCATCGATCAGTCGGGTCACTTCGCGGACGGTTTCGTTCAAGCGGTGCAAAATCCAACGGTCGGCCGTACCGAGCTCGCCGCTCAGATCGATATCCGACGCTTTGAAATCACCCAGATTCATCAGGACGAAGCGCGAAGCGTTCCAAATTTTATTGGCAAAGTTGCGCGCCTGCTCGACTTTTTCCCAGCGGAAGCGGAGATCCTGTCCCGGCGTGGAGCCGGTGGAAATCATAAAGCGCATGGCGTCGGCGCCGTACTTTTCGATCACTTCAAGCGGATCGACGCCGTTGCCGAGCGACTTGGACATTTTGCGTCCTTCCGCGTCGCGGACGAGCCCGTGAATCAGCACGTCTTTGAACGGAATTTGATCCGTATATTCGAGCCCGCTGAAAATCATCCGCGCCACCCAGAAATAAATAATATCGTAGCCCGTCACGAGCAGATCGGTCGGGTAATAACGCTTCAGATCTTCCGTCTGCTCCGGCCAGCCGAGCGTAGAGAACGGCCACAGCGCGGAGCTGAACCAGGTGTCCAGCACGTCGTTATCCTGAGTCAGATGCGTGCCGCCGCAATGCGGACATACGGAAGCATCCTCGCGGGAGACGGTCATTTCGCCGCAATCGCCGCAGTACCAGGCCGGAATGCGGTGGCCCCACCACAGCTGGCGGGAAATGCACCAGTCGCGAATGTTTTCGATCCAATGCAAATAAATTTTTTCGAAGCGGTCCGGTACGAAGTTGGCGCCTTGGCCCGACTTCTGCGCTTCAATCGCGCGCTCGGCGAGCGGCTTCATTTTAACGAACCACTGCGTGGACAAGTACGGCTCCACGACGGCGCCGCTGCGCTCGCTGTGGCCGACCTGATGCACGTGTTCCTCGATTTTGATCAGCACGCCGAGCTCCTTCATGTCCGCCACAATCTGCTTGCGGCAGTCGAAGCGGTCCATGCCCTGATACTTGCCGGCATTTTCGTTCATTTTGCCGGATTCGTCCATCACAAGCACCTGCGGAAGATCGTGGCGTCTGCCTACCTCGAAATCGTTCGGGTCGTGCGCCGGAGTAATTTTCACCGCGCCGCTGCCGAAATCCTTCTCGACATATTCGTCGCCAACGATCGGAATTTCGCGGCCGATGATCGGAAGCACAAGCGTTTTGCCGATCAGGTGCTTGTAGCGCTCATCCTCCGGATGCACCGCGACGGCCGTATCCCCGAGCATCGTTTCCGGACGGGTGGTTGCCACGACGATGAATTCATCGCTGTCCTTCACCGGATATTTCAAATGATACAGCGCGCCCTGCACCTCTTTGTATTCGACTTCAATGTCGGAAAGCGCCGTGCGGGCGGCCGGGTCCCAGTTGATGATATATTTGCCGCGGTAAATCAGCCCTTTTTCGTACAAGCGAACGAATACTTCGCGCACCGCCTTGGACAGCCCTTCGTCCAGCGTGAACCGTTCGCGGGAATAGTCGAGCGAGAAGCCCATTTTGGCCCACTGCTCGCGGATTGTTTCGGCGTAATGCTCCTTCCATTCCCACACCTTTTCCAGAAACTTCTCACGGCCGAGATCGTACCGCGTCACGCCTTCCTCGCGGAGCTTCTGCTCCACCTTGGTCTGCGTTGCGATGCCCGCATGATCGGAGCCGGGAAGCCACAGGGCGTCATATCCCTGCATCCGCTTGGTCCGCGCCATAATATCCTGAAGCGTAAAATCGAGCGCATGGCCGATATGCAGCATTCCGGTAACGTTCGGAGGCGGAATAACCATCGTATACGGCTTCGCATCCTGACGCTGCCCCGCTTTAAAGTATTGTCCTTTGAGCCAGTAATCGTACCACTTTTGCTCGGCTTCCTTCGGATCGTAGGTTGTCGGCATAGCCGTTTCCGGCGCCGCTTGTTTGGTTTCTTCCATCACTGCAACCTCCAAGTGCACATAATTGTGGGTTTGTTTTGAGTGTTCAGCCTTACAGTACCATCGGAGAAATATCACCTGCAGGAGCGCAGCGATCTTCTTTAAATCCGGCTTACCCGGTGCGACAGAGACCGGAGAGATGTTTCTATGCCGGAGAAGTGGCGACAAACAAATAAAAGCCTTCCGCCGCAAAGGACGAAAGGCTCTCGCTTCCGTGGTACCACCTTTATTCCGCCCGTGCTCCGAGAAGCTGAGGCTTCCCTTCGTCCGTGCGGCACTCGAACAGATAACGGCTGTGACCGGCCGAATCTAGAGCTTCCGCTTTCAATTCGACAACTCCGGGGCGACTTCGACAGGTACATCCTGCGGAACCTTCCAGCTCTTGCCGGCTCCGCTCTCTGAAGGGTTCGCTGTCTACTATTCCCTTTCCGCGTTTTTGCTTGCATCTATGCGTACTATGATAAACAATAGTCAGGACAGAGTCAATACAAGTATAACCAAAAACCCCCCCGGTCAAGCCTGTTTTGGCTCGGCCGAGGGAATTTTTGTAAAAACGGCTTCATTTCGGGATATACACGATCTGCCCTTCGGATACTTCATTATCTCCGAGGCGGTTATAAAGCGCGATTTCGCGAGGGTTCAGATCGTAGCGCTTAGCGATGGACTCCAGTGTCTCTTCCTTTTGCACGATGCACAGCCGGAGCCTTTTGAACCCCTGCTCTTCGCCTTTGGAAGTGAGCAGAAGGTTTTTCCATTCCACCTTCTCCGCTATGGACTCCGATTCTTCCCCAAACGTTTCTTCCGGGTCGCGCTTTTCCTTTTGGGAAGACCCAGGGTTAAACAAGTTGGACAGTCCGAACGATTTGTAAAGCGGTGCGGGCGCTGTAGACGGCTCGGGCGTTTTTTTGCTGCCCATGCCTACCTTCAGATCTTTATCCGGCGCCGCAGTCGGGTTAAGATCACCGAAGGATTGGGCGGTCGGAGCTTCTGGCTTTTTTTGCGCTTCCTGCGGCTTGAAAGTCTCCGGACCTTTTGCCGCCTCCTTCACAGACAGCGGAGCCGGATTTACATTCGGCACAGGCTGCGGCACATTCTGCTGGGCTGCCTGGAACATGTTCGGCGTAGGCTGCGGCACGTTCTGCTGGGCCGCTTGGAACATTTTCGGCGTAGGCTGCGGCACGTTCTGCTGGGCCGCTTGAAACACATTCGGCGTAGGCTGCGGCACGTTCTGCTGGGCCGCTTGAAACACATTCGGCGCAGGCTGCGGCACGTTCTGCTGGGCCGCTTGAAACACATTCGGTGCAGGCTGCGGTACGCTCTGCTGGGCCGCTTGGAACGCGTTCGGCGCAGGCTGCGGTACGTTCTGCTGGGCCGCTTGAAACGCGTTCGGCGCAGGCTGCGGTACGCTCTGTGCCTGCGGCCCCGTTGGCAGCTTGCTCGTCGGTCCCACCTTCTCGCTTCGCAGTTCCCAAGATTCCGTTTCATCCGGAGCTTGGTCCGCCGAATCGAAAAAGCTGGAAACGTCCCCGAACGGCTCATCCGCCGCTTCCGCAAGAGTAACCGTATGCGGGGCGCGGGCTTCGTGAACGAACACCACTTCGTTTTCCGTTTCCCGCCAAGCCTCCTGATCCGCCTCCGACACAAGCTCCAGACCGGCAAGCGACAGCACTCCCGTAATGTTCAAGCTGCGGGATGACAGCAGATCGACGTCAAAATTTTCGATTTCGACGGCGATATCCTCCATCCGTTGAACGCGGTTCATCGGCAGCGTAATCTCTACCGGTATCAGATGCTCCAACGTCTGATCGCTGCGGCCCAGCTCATCGATAAAGGTCCCGGTCAAAAACAGATTGCCGCGAAGCAGGGCTTGGTCCCCTTGCGGAATGACCTGAATATGGGGAACAAGCTCCACCCCCTCCAAGTCTTGAATGCCGATCGCCCCTTCGGACAAATGCACGCGCTCGTAAATGTCGAAGCGTAATCCGTTATGCTGCGTCGTCAATGTAAATCCTCCCTCCGTAATTCCTGCCTTTTCCACAGAATCCCGCATCGGCTCCGGCGAGTTCGAAATTCTGATATAACCATAAAAAGAAAGATGGCCCTATGCCTTCGTCTCTACAATTTATATGGCTTCAGGAGGAGGAGCATGACTACTATTTTTTCAATCGCTCATTCAACGCAGCAAAGTCCGGGGGCCACGGGGACTGCACTTCGATGCTTTCGCCGCTCCACGGATGGGGAAACGTCAGCCGCTCGCCGTGCAGCGCCTGTCTATCCATGCCCTCGTTTCGTCCGCCGTACAGCGTGTCGCCGATCAGCGGATGACCCAGATGGCTTAGATGAACGCGAATCTGATGCGTCCGTCCGGTTTCGAGCCGGAGCCGCACAAGCGTCGCGGAACGATAAGACTCCACGACCTCGTAATGGGTAACGGCCCGCTCGCCCCCGGGAGAAACGCGCCGGCGTGTCGCGTGATGCCGGTCCCTGCCGATGGGCGCATCCACACGGCCGCGGTTCGGAGAGAGGCGCCCGTGTACCAGGGCCACATAGGTCCGCTCTATCTTTTTTTCCCGCATCGCTTCGTCCAATCGGACCTGCGCCCATGGACCCTTGGCCATCAGCACCGGACCGGTCGTATCTTCGTCAAGCCGGTGAATGTGCCGGGGCCGGCACGACTGTCCCGTCGACTCCAGATGCCAGCCGACCGCATGGAGCAACGTTCCGCCCTCCGATTCCCCGGTCGGATGCACTTTCATCCCGGCCGGCTTATCCGCCACGAGACAAAAGTCGTCTTCGAACAATACTTCTATCCCCGTCCATTCCGGCATATATTGCAGCGATTCCTCGGGGAACAGCCGCAGCAAAATGCGGCGTCCCTGGATTTCGACGCCCGAGACATTCCAAAGCTTCTTCAGCGTTCGTTCGTCGATCGCATCCGGCAGTAACGCCTTTACTTCCTCCAAAGTCGAAGGCTCGGCGCTCGCCGTCCATTCCAACCACTGGCCTTTGCGGCGCCATGCGGTCATGGCAGCCGCCTCTTGGATTGGCCCGCTTCGGATGCCGCCCGTTTCTTCCGGCGTCCCCATTGCAGCCATGCTGTCAGAACGATTCCTGCAAACAAAATGAAAAACACGCCCGCCACAACGATCAATTCGAGCGTGGTACCGAATAGGCTGTACCGATTTAACATGAGCGCTTCCTCCAAATGTATAGTTTATGGTCATTCTATCAATCCTTCACAGCGAACGCAAAGCGGTTACAATGCCAATTCCGCCGGATCTTACAATCTAGCGAAAGTTGTTAAATCTTCTTTTCGTATGATAGAATAGCATAGGAAAAAAGTAAAAAAAATCGACACGAAATGCCTTAATTTATGCATGGGAGAGGTTAAAACATTGAGCAGGGCTCTGCAAGCGATACGACAATGGAGTGGTTGGAAAAAGGCGCTTTTTTATTTCACGGTGTTGACTTTTTTAACGTCCAGCTTTTTATTTCTGACCCCGCCGGGAGGCCAGATCAGGGAGTGGCTCGCGGAAACGGTCATTACGACGCAGCACCGGAGCTGGGCATGGATTTTCGTCGGCGCGGAGCAGCGTGATTTGATGGTCAAGCGATTGCAGGACTTCAACGAAGAAGCCGCGCGCGAGAAGCAAGACAGCAGCTTGATTAAAATTCGCAATCATCAGGGTAAAGCCCGTTCGATCGATGAACTGATTAAGGTCGAAGATATTTCAGGGAAATTTTGGCAAGGCAAGAAGATGTACGTCTATGATCCCAAGACAATCCGTGTCATGACACCTCCGAAATCCGGGGAAGGCGAGAGAATCACCTCCATGGTAAAGCGGACAGGGGCGGTGGCCGGCGTCAATGGCGGCGGCTTCGACGATCCGGAAGGTCTCGGAAACGGATTTGCGGCGTTCGGCGCCATTATCTCCGGCGGCGAGGTCATTTATACGGATCAGGACGGCAGCATTCCGCAGCACATCGTCGGCTTTACGAAGGAAGGGATTCTCGTTGTCGGAAAATACAATATTTTCGAGCTGCGCGAGATGGGCATCTCGGACGCCGTCTCATTCCACCCGCGTCTGATCGCCAACGGCAAGCCGCTGATCACAAGTGGCGACGGCGGCTGGGGCCGCGGACCGCGAACGGCTGTCGGACAAAAAGCGGACGGCACCGTCATATTCATCGTCATCGACGGACGGCAGGCGCACAGTGTAGGCGCTACGCTCAAGGAAGTGCAGGACCTTCTGTTGGAAGAAGGCTGCGTCAATGCAGGCAACCTGGACGGAGGCGCTTCGTCCGAACTCGTTGTCGACGGGGAACTGCTTACCAAGCCATCGAGCCGCTACGGCGAGCGCAGATTGCCCAACGCGTTCCTGGTCTACGACGATCCGACATCGGTTAAAGCGGACCGCGTCTGGGACGGCATCGACAAAATCGATGCGGGCGGCTCTTACGACCACCCCGACTTCCTGCGCGAGCAGGCCGAAAAGCGGGCCAAGCAGCAGCAAAACCCGACACCGGCTACCAAGACGGATACGGATAAGACGAAGACGGAAACCGATAAAACAAAGACAAAAACCGATACAAAACCGGAAACAAACAAGCCGGCTACGAATAAACCGGAAACGAACGATACGAGTAAGACGGGTACGGAGAAAGGCGAAAACGCGAAATCCGGCGGCAATGCAACCAAAGAGCCGGGTACCGAAAAGCCTGGTGTTCCCGGCACGGGAAATAATTCCGGTTCGGGTACAGGAACGGCAGATCACGGCAAGCCGGACGGCGGCCAGGGCAATACGCCGCCGACGGGCACGGGCAGTGGGTCGGTAACACCGAACGGCGGCACTTCCGGCCAAGGAGGAACCGGCAGCGGAGCTGCCGGCTCCGGTTCTTCCCAAGGCAGCGGTACGGCAGGAGGAGGCGGGAACGGTTCTACGGGAACCGCTCCGAACTCCTCCGCCGGAGCCTCGGCCCCAGGAACTGGAAGCGGCACACCACCCAAGACGACCGAGACGACTGCACCGCCCACAACGCCGACGCCACCCCCTCAGCAAAATCAAACGCAAGCGTCAGGTCAATCAGCCTCGGGTACAACTGTACCGCCAGCCAAAACACCATGATCGTTTACATACATCTGTAGCAACATAAACACAAACAAACGGACGGCACGTTCCCCTCCTTCGGGAGTGGACGTGCCGTCCGTTTTTACCTTATAGCTGCTTGAGCGCTTGGTAATGTGCCTCGATCGTCGCCTCGATATCGTCGTCGGAGTGCGCCGCCGAAACGAACATGCCTTCGAACTGGGAAGGCGGAATGCTGACGCCGTAGTCGAGCAGCAAGCCAAAATACCGGTTGAATTTGTTCAAATCCGATTGTTTGGCGGTTTCGTAATCGGTCACCCGTTGGTCGGTAAAGAACGGACAGACCATGGAGCCGATCCGGTTGATCGTCATCGGAACGCCCAGCTCCCGAGCATTTTGGAGCATTCCTGCTTCCAGACGGGCGGACTTGCGTTCCAGCTCTTCATAAACGCCAGGTGCTCCCAGCAGCTTAAGCGTCGCATACCCCGCAGCCATCGCCAGCGGGTTCCCGGATAACGTTCCAGCCTGGTAAATCGGGCCTGACGGAGCAATCCGCTCCATGATCTCCCGTTTGCCTCCGTATGCCCCGACCGGCAGCCCTCCGCCGATAACTTTACCCAGACAGGTAAGATCCGGCGTAATGCCAAATCGCCCTTGCGCGCTGTTCAAGCCTACGCGGAAGCCGGTCATGACCTCGTCAAAGATCAGCAGACTGCCGTAGGAAGACGTGAGCTCCCGCAATCCTTCCAAGAATCCGGGAAGCGGCGGCACAACGCCCATATTTCCGGCAACCGGCTCCACAATAACGGCGGCAATGTCTTGGCCGAAATGCTCGAAAGCCATCCGTACCGAATCCAGATCGTTGTACGGCACCGTAATCGTGTTGGCCGCTACGCTTTCAGGTACGCCAGGGCTATCCGGCAGTCCAAGGGTGGCCACCCCGGAACCCGCTTTAATCAGCAGCGAGTCGGCATGGCCGTGGTAACAGCCTTCAAACTTCAGGATTTTGCTCCTTCCGGTATAGCCGCGGGCAAGCCGGAGAGCGCTCATCGTCGCTTCCGTCCCGGAGCTGACCATCCGCACGAGTTCGATGGAAGGCATTCTTTCGATAACCAGCTTTGCCATCTCGGTTTCCAGCTCCGTCGGCGCTCCGAAGCTCGTACCAAGCTCCGCGGTCCGTTTGATCGCTTCGACGACCTCCGGGTGGGCATGTCCCATAATGAGCGGGCCCCAAGACCCGATGTAATCGATAAATTCGTTGCCGTCGATATCGAAGACGTGCGAGCCGCTCCCTTTATGCATATACAAGGGAGTCAATCCAACCGATTTAAACGCGCGGACCGGACTGTTAACTCCGCCCGGAATCACTTGCTTCGCTTCCTCGAACGCCCGCGCCGAACGCGCATCGGAACGTTTTCGCTGATCGTTCATCCATTCCACTCCTAACCTATTTTGAGGATAACTGCAGCCGCTCCGTCATTTCCTTGGCCGCTTCCTTGCCTTGACGAATGCAGTCCGGCAGCCCGACGCCATGAAACGCGCCTCCGGTAATCAGCACGCCTGGCATTTTGTCTGCCAAACGCTGCCGTACCCCGCGAATAAGGTCCAGATGACCTACCGGATACTGCGGCATGGAATGCATCAGCTTCGTCATTTCCGTAAACAAAGGCTCTGCCGTAATCCCCATAACTTCCTTCAAATCGTGCCGTACCGCGCGAATGTTCTCATCCTCCGACATGTCCTGCCAACGTTCGTCGCCGGAACGTCCGATATAGCAGCGCATCAGCACTTTGCCGCTTGGTGCGGTGTGCAGCCACTTTTTGGACGTCCACGTACATGCGGTAATGAAACGCCCTTCCCGTCTCGGGACGAGGAAGCCCGAACCGTCAAGCTCGCGTCCAAGCTCTTTCTCGTCAAAGGCGAGAATCACGTTGGCAACGGACACGTACTCGATCCGGTCCAGCTCTTTGACCTCAGGAACCGACGAGCCGAGCAGCTTGGAGATGCCGTGAGCCGGCAGCGCCACGATCACTCCGTCCGCTTCCTCTACCGAACCGTCTTCGCGGATCACGCGGTATACGTCGTCGGTCCGCTCGATCCGGTCCACTCCGCACTGCTTGACGAACCGCACGTTGTCGAGCGCATCGATTAAGCCGTGAACGATCGTTTCAAGCCCTTCCTTATAGGAAAGAAACATCGTATTGCGCGCCACCTCGGGAAGCGTACGGCTTTCTTCTCCGCCTGTCTTGCGGTTCTTCATCATGCCTAGGATCAAGCTGCGATGCTTCTGCTCAATCGCATGAAATTGCGGGAAGGTCGCCCGCAAGCTCAAATTGTACGTATTTCCGGCATAAATGCCCGCCAGCAGCGGCTCAGCGATCTGACCGAGCACTTCCACACCTAGCCGGCGCTCCAGGAAATGCCCGAGCGACTCGTCCTCGGGCGACGTCCGCTTCGGCAGTACCAAATCCATGGCCGCCCTGAGCTTGCCGCCCAATGAAAGCAGTCCCGTGCGCATGAACGGCCCCATTTGGGTCGGTATGCCGAGCATCAGGCCGGGAGGCATCCGGTGCAGCTTGCCGCCGGACAAAATATACGTTTTCCGGGAGTCCGGATTCATACCGGTCAATTGATCCTCTAAACCTAATTCGCGAGTCAGCTCGACCATTGGAAGCTTGCGGGCCAGAAACGAATCCGGCCCCTTCTCAATGACGAACCCGTCGCGCTTCAGCGTTTGAATTTTGCCCCCGAACGAATCGCTCTTTTCCATGATGGTAATTTTCAACGGGGCAGCGGACGTCTCGATGCTTTGCTTTAAGTAAAAAGCGGCGCTCAAGCCCGTAATCCCGCCGCCAACGATAACCACATGTTTCGGACTTCGGTTCTCCTCCATCGTCTCAATCCCTCTCGGTCTGCGCGTAAACGACGTCGCTTAACGTTTCCATATACAGCGGATCGGTATTGAGCGAGCGGGTGCGTTCCAGCCGCAGTCCGAGCTCCCGTGCCGTCTTCTGCGCTTCAATATCGAGATCGTACAGCACTTCCAGATGATCGGATACAAACCCGATCGGACAAATCAGCACATGCTCCGCCTGCTTCTCTTTCTTCACGGTATGCAGGACGTCGAGAATATCGGGTCCAAGCCAAGGTACGCCGGTTTGTCCGGCGCTTTGCCATCCGAACTGCCAATGGGTAATACCGCATCGCTCGGCTATCGCTTTGGACGATTCCAATAGCTGATCGGGATACGGGTCTTTCATTTCAAGAATTTTTTCAGGCAGGCTGTGCGCCGTAAAAATCACTTTGACCGCGTCTTTCGCCACACCCTCGAACCTGTTCAAGCCTTCCTCCACCCGCTGCACAAGCGCTTCGATCAGTGCCGGATGAAGATGATAGCTCTTCACGAAACGAATCGAAAGCCCCAGCGAATCCGCCTTCTCCTGCGCGCGCTTGATGTAGCCGCCCACGCTCATGACCGAATAATGCGGCGCCAGCACGACGCCAACGGCTTCCGTAATCCCATCCTGCACCATCCGCTCCACGCCGTCCTCAATGAACGGGGACGCGTGCTTCAGTCCTTGATAGCATACGAACGTCGTATCCTGGTATTTCTCGTTCAGCCGGGCTTCCAACGCTTGCACCTGCTTATCCGTATTTTCCCGAAGCGGGAAGAAGCCTCCTACAATCGCTTCGTAGCGGTCGGTCAAATCCTTGAGTTGCTCCGGAGTCGGAGGATTCCCGCGACGAATATGCGTATAATAAGCTTCCACTTGATCGAGGCTTTCCGGCGTTCCGTAAGACATGACCAGAACACCGATCCGTTTCTGCTGCGTAACGCTCATGCTATACACCGCTTTCCTGTTTCGTCCAGCCTTGCGCTTTCAGAGCTTGACGAGAATAGTCGTGAATGAAATCCGTCAGTTCTTTCAGCTTCTCCAGCGACGCTTCCGGGAACAGTCCGTGACCCAGATTGAAAATATAGCCCGGTTCCTGGATGCCCTCGTCAATAATCGCCTTGGCCTGCGCCTGAATGACGGACATCGGAGCGGTCAATACGTACGGATCGAGATTGCCCTGCACCGCATAGAACGAGCCAACCCTTCTGCGGCCCTCCGAGATCGATACACGCCAATCGAGACCGATGACATCGGCGTCGATGCCTTGCAGATAAGGCAGCAATTCGCCGGAGCTGACGCCCGGGAAATAAATTTTCGGTTGCTCCAAATGCTTCAGCTCCGCAAAAATGCGGCGGATCGTCGGCAGAACATACGTTTTGAAATCAACGGGAGACAATGCGCCGACCCAACTGTCGAAAAGCTGCACCGCTTTCGCCCCCGAGGCAATCTGCGCTTTCAGATAAGCGATCACCATATCGCCAAGCTTATCCATCAGCTTGAACCATACCTCCGGCTCTTCGTACATTAATCCTTTCGTGCGGATATAGCTTTTGGACGGCCTGCCTTCGATCAGGTAGCTTGCGATCGTAAACGGTGCTCCGGCGAACGTAATCAGCGGCACCTTCAGCTCGGCCGCCAAGATCTCGATCGTCCGCAAAATATGCGGCAGATCCTGCTCTACCTGGATCGGCTTCAGCTTGTTCACGTCCGCCGCCGAGCGGATCGGGTTGTCGATAACCGGACCGACATTTTTCACGATATCAAAATCAATGCCGATGGAAGCGACCGGATTCATAATGTCCGAATATAAGATCGCCGCATCCACACCCAGCTTTTTGACCGGCATCAAGGTAACCTCAGCCGCCAGCTCCGGCTGCTTGCAAATTTCCAGCAGGCTGTATTTCTCTTTAATTTTCCGGTATTCGGGGTCGTAACGGCCGGCTTGACGCATATACCATACGGGCAGCGTTTCGACAGACTGTTTGCGACAGGCTCGAATAAACGTATCGTTATAACTCATTGGTGCATCCTCTTTTCCGTAAACTCCCATAGTCTACTTCCCATTATGCCCTATTTGAAACGAGGTAACAACGTGTGTCAGGCTACAGTTTCCGACAAAAGTTTGACAGTGCCGCTATGCAAAAGACCGCTCCGCTCCGGGAGAAACGCCGGATAGCGGAACGGTCTTCATCATCATCGCGTATCGTGGCGGCAGTTAGTTCCGGAGCCAGCGAGCGATATCTTTGGCAAAATAAGTAATGATCATGTCGGCGCCAGCCCGCTTAAATCCGGTCATCGTCTCCAGAACGATCGATTTCTCGTCGACCCAACCCTGCATGGCGGCAGCCTTAACCAAGGAATATTCCCCGCTGACGTTATACACCACGAGCGGCAGGTTAAAATTGTCGCGGAGCTCGCGGATGACGTCCATATAGGCGAGAGCCGGTTTGACCATCAGCATGTCCGCGCCTTCGGCTACGTCGGATTCCGCTTCGCGCAGCGCTTCCCGCACGTTGGCCGGGTCCATTTGGTACGTTTTGCGGTCCCCGAACTGCGGCGTGGAATGTGCCGCTTCGCGGAACGGGCCGTAGAACGACGAAGCGTACTTCACGGAGTACGACATGATCGGCACCTGCTCGTAGCCGGCTTCGTCAAGTCCTTGACGGATTGCATAAACGAAGCCGTCCATCATGTTCGACGGCGCGATAATGTCGGCGCCGGCTTCCGCCTGCGACACCGCTGTTTTGACCAGCAGTTCCAGCGACTCATCGTTCAACACCTCGGCGCGGCCTTTGGCCTCATCGTAGTGGACGACGCCGCAGTGGCCGTGGTCCATAAACTGGCACAGGCACGTATCGGCAACAATAAGCAGCTCCGGAGCCCATGTTTTGATTAGACGCGACGCTTGTTGAACGACGCCGTTCGGATCGTAGGCCGAGCTGGCATGCGCGTCTTTCTCGTGCGGAACACCGAAGAGTACAATGGCCTGAAGACCCAGGTCGACGATTTCGCGGATTTCCTCTTCAAGCCGGTCAAGCGAGAAATGGTAGACGCCCGGCATCGAGCTGATTTCTTCCTTAATATTCGTTCCGTGCGTCACAAATATCGGATAGAGCAGATCGTGCAGCGTAACGGTATGCTCCCGGACCAAATTCCGAAGCGCAGCCGAGCTGCGCAATCGCCGGTTTCGAACAAGTGGAAAACTCATGGTTTATTCCTCCTTCTCGTATAAGCACTGAACCAGGGAAGCAACGGTCGCTTCCTTGGCTACATAATCGACCTTAAGTCCCGCTTCCTGCGCGGTTGCCGCCGTTCTCGGACCGATACAAGCGATCTTACATCCCTGCAGCAGCTTGAGCGGTTCCGTCTCGCCAAGCTCCTGCAGCGCGCGCAGCAAATTTGTAACCGTCGAGGAACTGGTAAAAGTAACGATATGCAGCATGTTTTGCTTCAGCAGCCCAATAATCTCAGAACCGCCCTCGGTATCCAGCACCGTTTCGTAGATATCGATTTTGGTTACGTTCAAGCCACGCTCCCGCAATTGTTCGGGCAAATACGCTCTGGCGATATCCGCCGTCGCAAGCAGCACATTCTGCCCCGGGCAAAGCTCGGGGGCGATGGCGTCCAGCAAAGCGTCCCCGTCGAATTCAGAAGGGACGACCTCTGCCAGCAATCCGTACTGCGCTAAAGCAGCCGCCGTTTTCGGACCGACAGCCGCCAAGCGGGCATTCCCTAATGCCCGAATGTCGAGCCGCAGCTCCCGCAGCCGCTCCATAAAAAATTCGACGCCGTTCGCACTCGTGAACAGCACCCAATCAAAGGAGGAAAGGCGTTTCAACGCTTCGTCCCGCGCCGCTTGCGCTTCCGGACGGGAAGGTGGCCGGGTACGGATCACCGGAAATTCCACGGCTTCCCCGCCAAGCTCGTCGATTTGCGAGGACAGCTCGCTCGCCTGACTGCGCGCGCGGGTAACCAGAATACGCCGGCCGAACAACGGTTTGCTTTCGAACCAGGCCAGCTTGTCGCGCAGCTTGACCACTTCGCCGACAATGGTGACGGCCGGGGACTGGAAGCCTGCCGCTCTTACCTTGTCGACAATATCCGTTAACGTACCCGCCAGCGTCTCCTGCTCCATCCAAGTTCCCCACCGGATTAGAGCGACCGGCGTTTGCGGCGATTTTCCTCCGCGGATCAGCTCCGTGCAGATCTGCTCCAGATTGGCGACCCCCATCAAAAAGATCAACGTGCCGGAGGCTTGCGCCAAGTTATCCCAATTCACTTGGGAGTACGTTTTATTCTTATATTCATGACCGGTTACGATCGAAAAGGACGAAGTAAAATCACGGTGCGTCACCGGGATACCTGCATAAGCGGGGACGGCGATCGCGGACGTGATGCCGGGCACGATCTCGAAGCGGATTCCGTGCTCCGCGAGCAGTTCCGCTTCTTCGCCTACGCGCCCGAATACGCTCGGATCTCCGCCTTTGAGCCGGGTCACCGTTTTTCCTTGCAGCGCCAAATCGACGAGCAAGCGGCTGATCTCCTCCTGCTTCATCATATGTTTGTCCGGCAGTTTGCCGACAAAAATTTTCTCTGCCCCTGCTTTCATATGTTTGAGCAGACGGGGGCTGGCCAGCCGGTCATAGACAACCACGTCGGCTCGCTGAATCGCTTCTAAGCCTCTCAGCGTAATCAGCTTCGGATCTCCCGGTCCGGCACCGACAAGATAAACGACACCCTTGTTCACAACCGCTTCTCCCCTATTCTTCAGCTAATGCAAGCAGTTCCGCAGCACCTTTCGCAATCAATGCTTCCGCCAGTTGCAGACCCAATTGCTGCGGATCGTCTCCGGTCATCGTCTCTTTCAACACCCGCTTGCCATCCGGCGATCCGACCATGCCGGTCAGTACAATAGACGGGCCGCTTCCTTCCGTCAAATGCGCGTGAGCGCCGATCGGCACTTGGCAGCCGCCGTTCAAACGGCCCAGGAAGCTGCGCTCCGCGGCAACGGCAACGGCCGTCGGCTCGTGCTTGTACTTGGACAACAAGTCGAGCACGAACTCGTTATCGCTACGGCATTCGATGCATAATGCGCCTTGTCCGACCGCCGGCAGGCACAACTCCGGTGGCAGGTAAGCGCTGATGCGGTCCTGCCAACCGATCCGATGCAGTCCGGCGGCGGCGAGCAGGATGGCATCGAAGCCTTCTGTCTCCAGCTTGCGCAGCCGCGAGTCGATATTGCCGCGGATCGATTCGATCTGCAAGTCGGGACGGTAATGCTGCAACTGGGAAGCCCGGCGCAGGCTGCTGGTTCCGACCTTGGCGCCCTGAGGCAAGTCATCGAGCCCGCGGCCGTCTCGCGTGATCAAGCAGTCGCGCGGATCTTCCCGCAGAGGAACGGCGCCGACCATAAGTCCTTCGGGCAGTTCGAAGGGCATATCCTTCATGCTGTGTACCGCGAGATCGATTTCGCCGTCAAGCAGCGCCTGCTCGATTTCTTTCACGAACAGGCCCTTGCCGCCGACTTTCGAAAGCGTAACGTCCAGGATGCGGTCGCCCTTGGTGACGATTTTTTTCAGCTCGAATTCGGCTTCGATGTCGTGCCGCTTGCAAAGCTCGCGCAGGTGATCAATCACCTGTCCGGTTTGCGTCAAAGCAAGCGCGCTTTGTCTGGTGCCTACTACGATGGTGCGCATGCGTGAAGTCAACCCCTTATCTTCTCCCTGCAAAGTCGGAAGTGCTGTATTCTCTATGTACTACTGTATACTCATTCATATCCCAATTGCCGCGCATGTACACGCAGCCAGTCGCCGATCGCCTCCATGCCTCCCAGCGTCGGATCTTGCAGCACTCTGCGCGCCAGCTCGGCGCGCAGCTCCGCCGGATCGACCCTGCCGCTTCGCAGCAGCGGCAGGAGCTCCCACTCCAGCATGCTGCGGAACAGCTCCTGCCGCTCGCCCGTTTCCGGGACGGCCTGCTGTACGATGCCGCGCAGTTCATGGAGCAGCTCTACGTACGGCGCATACTCTTCGCCGAACGCTTCCTCCAGCCTGCGGCGCAGCACCGCGGCTAAACCAGGGCTCGCGCCTGCGGTGGACACCGCAAGCGTCAACCGTCCCCGCCGCACCGCGGCAGGGACGAGAAAACCGCCGCCGGCCCCGTCATCGGCCGCGTTCGCGAACTTGCCGAGCGCCTCGGCCTCGGCGCAGACTTGCGCGTTCACCGACGCATCGTCGGTGGCCGCGAACACCAGCCGCGCCTCGGCCAGCGCGGTCAGCCCGGGCGCGTACCGCTCGCGCAGCGCTCGCACCACGCCCGAGGCCGCCCACGCTTCCAGCTGCGGCGTAAAAACGGGGCTCACGACGGTGACGCGAGCCCCCGCCTCCAGGAGCGCGCGTGCCTTGCGCTCCGCCACTCGGCCGCCGCCGATAACGGCGCAAGGCCGGCCTTCAAGATCGAGCATAGCGGGATAGTAGGATTTGACGCCGGGGGACGGCCCCGAGAGCCTTCCTTCGCCAGCTTTCGTCATTTCCTACGCCCCCTCAATACCATTGGTGGAAGTTCGAATATTGGTTAGCCAACAAAAAGTTGAGCAGCGTAATGACGAACGCGGCCAAATTCCACAACGCCAGCCGGTTGCCTGCCGCTTTCATCACCAACCGTTGAAACAAATAAAAAATATAGGCCAACAGCACGAACCAGGAATTCAGCACCTTCGGATCAAAGAACAGCATGAAATCGCCCTCAAGCGCGATCCAGACAATCCCAAGCGACAGCGTAAGCAGCAATAACGGAGCTCCGATGACGACGGAAACAAACGCATAACGATCCGTATTCTCCAAGCTCGGCAGCCGCAGCATTTGCTGCGACCACTGCTTTTCCTTCAGCTTGCGGTGCAGAAACAAGTACATGCCGGAAAAAATGGCGGATACGACGAATGCCGCATAGCCGGAAACCGCCAGCGTGATATGAATGAATAAAAGCTCGTCGTTAATGTTCCAATGCGCCAAGGTCGGCGCCAGTCCCGGCCGGCTGAAGACGTTAAGCGCAAACGTCGCGAATCCGAACACGTTTACCAAAAACACAAACAGCTCGATCCGGAAAAAGCGGTTCACGATCAGCGAGACGGTCACAAGCAGCCAAGATAAAATAAAAAGCGTTTCGAACATGGAAAACGCCGACAGCTTGCCGTGCGTGACCAAGCTGTAAATTAAGTAGGCGGTTTGCAGCACCCATACAAAAGAAAGCAACCCTGTCCCCATCCGTTTTGCACTTCGGTTCGGACCGACAAAGTCCGAGAAGTAAAACAGGAGGCTCAGGGCATAAATATATAAAATGACATCGTACAACCAGGTTTGAGTGACCATGCTGTTCCTTTCCGGTCAAGCTTTGGCCAGAACGTCAAGCGCTTCGGCAGGCGCCGCGGCCCGCACTTTGGATAGCAGTTCTTCCTTGATCCGATCCTGCGCCGCCTCCGCCTCCTGCTTCCGTACCGCCTGCTCCACCCGTTTTTGCTCAGCCAAAGGCTCTTCCAAAGCAAAAATTTTCGTGAACATGTCCAGCGCGTCATCCCCGTGACGCTCGGCAGCCATTTCTTTAATGCGGACAATGGGATCGCGCAGCATCTGATTGACGATGCTTTTCGTTAATTTGCGAATGACCTTCAATTCGTGTTCGTCCAAATCCGGCAGCTTCTTCATCAAGCTGTCCATCGTTTCCTCGTGAATCGTGGCCGCTTTGGTCTGCAGCGCTTGAATGACCGGGCTGACGCCCAGCGTTTTCGTCCACTGCTCGAAGGCCGCCATTTCCTCACGGATCATTTTCTCAATCTGCACCGCAGCTTTACGCCTCTCTTCCAAATGAGAGTTCACGAGCGATTGAAGATTGTCGATATCGTATAAAAAGACGTTCGGCATCTCGCCAAGCCGCGGATCGAGGTCTCTCGGAACCGCGATATCGATCATGAACAGCGGTCGCGAACGGCGCCGCTGCAAAATACAGGACACCTGCTCGGCCGTCAGCACGTAACCGGCGGCTCCGGTGGAGCTGATCACGATGTCGGCTTCTTCCAGGTGCGCCATCAGCCGGTCCATCGTGCTCGCCACGCCCCGGAACTTGTCCGCCAGCTCTTGCGCCCGGCTGAGCGTCCGGTTCACGACGGTCACTTTGTCCGCTCCGTTCGCGTACAGGTGCTTGACGGTCAACTCGCTCATTTTACCCGCGCCGATAATCAACACTTTCTTATGCGCGTAGCTGCCGAAAATACGCTTACCCAGCTCGACGGCCGCATAGCTGACAGACACCGGATTTTCCCCGATGCCGGTCTCGAAATGGGCCCGTTTGGCCATCGTTACGGCTTGCTTGAACAATGTGTTGAACAAAACGCCGGTCGTCTTCTCGCGCTGAGCCAGCAGAAACGCGTCCCGAACCTGTCCCAAAATCTGCGTCTCGCCGATGACCATCGAGTCGAGGCCGCTCGTTACGCGGAATAAATGCTCGATCGCCTTCTCGTTCTCGTAAACGTACAAATGCTCCTGATACTCTCCGCGCGGCACGCCGAACCATTTCTCGATAAAGCCCCGCAAATAATGGGCACAGGGCTGGCGATCGACCGCCACGTACAATTCCGTCCGGTTGCAGGTGCCCACGACGACGCACTCCATGACGCTCTTCGTTTCCTTGAGCTCCTTCAGCGCCAGCGGCAAATCCCCTTCGGCGAATGCAAATTTTTCTCTGATGGACACCGGTGCTGTGCGATAATTTAAACCCGCCACGACGATATGCATCTGGTTCACCTGCCTCCTCCTCGTAAAGTCAATTTATTATATCACACCATGCGGAACAAGTCCGAGTTTTTGCGACAATAATTTTGAAAGTTTTATTACAGGGAAGGGTTTCCATCCCCCTAAATCCCCCTCAGGGTTTTGCGGAGCAAAACCGGCATCGGAAGCAACAGGGACCCCAGGGGACTTGCCCCCTGGACCCCCGAGCTTCGATGCACAGTTGGTGGAGTGAGCGCTTTTCCTCCTTGTGTTAACCGCCCCTCTCTCCCCTATGGAGAGGGGGCCGGTTAACGCAAGGATACGCTCAATGGCGTGCGGGAACGGGTAAAGAACGTAGGAGGTGCAGAGACGCGTTTAGGTGCTACTTTGGCGCCGGGATCGCGTCTGTTCAGGAGAGGCCGGCTTCCCTCAGGAAGCGGCCGTCTCCTGAACACGCTTCACTGCGATGGGCTCGACTCCCACACACTTCGTTGGGAGCGAGCGGCGAACCCCATATCCCACACCGTCACAATCCGCCGAGAACCACTTATCATTCCCTAACTTCCCACAACATCCTATCACGCCTCGCTAAAGCGGGCTGTGATCGAAATCACGCCCTCTCTTGCCTAAGACTGCCATTTTTAGTTTCCTCCGAAACGCGCAGGCCTATACGACTACCGCGATTATTGCAACAGCTTTTTGCGCAGGAGGTCGGCGATCGCTTTGTCAGATTTCATCAAACGGTCGTTCTGCGAACCGACAATGTCGGCGCCGCTCGACATCAGTTTGCTGTAGGCCTCGTACAAGTCGGCGTATAGCTTCGAAACGTCTCCGAGGGTCTGAGCCTCTTCTGCGCGTAAAGGGCGGGAGCCGCCGACCTGGAGGCGCAGCAAATATTGCATGAGCTGGGCGAGCGAATCAAGCTTCGCCAAGCTGGTGTCGCTGTAGGCAAGCGCCAGATGATCGTGCGCGAATGAAGCCGAGTAAACGGCTTGACGGAGTGCGCTGAGCGAATCGGTATCCTTGAGCTTGCCGGTTTCCTGCAAGTAGCTGCCGAGCAGCTCCATTTGAAAGAGGGATATTTGATACAGCAGTTTTTCCGCTTTTTCGGGCGGTGCCTTATGGCCGATCAATTCCACGATTTGCAGAACGGGCCAGATGATCAGCACGGCTACGATCAGGTACATGAACAGCTTTTTTCTGAATCTTTTCAACCCGGGTCCCCCTCCTCTGCCTGCGGCGGACGGACGCCGCAGGAACCAAGCTCTCTTTGAGAGTGTATGGGCCCGGGGCAAAAGAAATAACCACGGAATCATCCGTGGTTATCGTATATGCGCTTGTAATTATTTTACCAATTCAGCTTGCTTCAATGCCGGTGTTTCCACTTGCAGTTCACCCATACCGCGAACCAGTTTCTTCGCGTGAGACACTTCCGGCTTCAGCACGGACAGCATGTGCTCGATCGCGAGCTGAGGGTCTACCGTCTCGCCGCAAGTATAGCAGTCAAGGGCAGCAAATCCTCTCTCAGGATACGTATGAATGGAGAGATGACTTTCCGACAACATGACCAGAACGGTTGCCCCTTGGGGCTCAAATTGTTTGGATTGTACCGACAACACGGTTGCTCCGCATACCTCAGCAGCTTCTACCATTTGCGCTTGTAACCATTCAGCATTGTTGAGAAGCTCAAAATCTACTCCCCAAGTGTCTACAGCTACGTGTCTTCCGAAAGTTGAATATTCCATCTTCCGGTTCCCCCTTCCTAGGAATAAAATGTTTTGAAAATTTCATCCGCTAGGACCTACGTCATTCACTTCCCGAGGGAATAATCTCTCGCAACATTACATGTCCTGAGTGAATCCTGGTTCCTATTTTGTTTTCAACGAAGATAAAAATAACATCTATTGAACAGAAATGCAACCCTTTTTTTTGCACAGGCCATATTTACCTGCCCGAGGGCGGCACACAACAATAAATTATGCCCGAAGCCCGCCTGGTGTGTAAGCTGCGAAGTGCCGGATAAGCCCAACTTTTCCGTTTTTTTTTTTGTTTTTTCCCAAGGCGAAATATACTCTCTGATGCATAAAAATACAAAAAAACTCTTCCCTGCCCTTTGTATGGGCGATCAGGAAGAGCTTTTTCCGCTATGATCGAGAAGTCTAAAAGATATATGTTAAGCTTCGAGTACGAACAAGCGATGGGTAAGTTTGTGCAAACGCCCGTCGATATGCTCGCGGATGGCGGCTTCTTGCATCTCGTTTCTCATGTCGAGCAGATGATTCACCTGGGCTTTGAGCATTTGGATTTCCTGCTCCACCTCATTCTTATGGAACAGTTGCTCCAATTGTCCGACGGTGTCCCGATATTCGTAAATTACTTTTTCCGCGGCGCCCTTTTTCTCGGTAATTCGGACAACCGCGCCTTGCTTGTACGTATAGACCATCGTATATGCTGCATAAATGCGATGCACGATAGCGTCGCCTTTAAATTCGGCTACGGCTTTGCGCATCAGGTTGACCAAATTTTTGTTGCGGATGCGGCATGTTCCCCGGCATACATACAAGTTCATTTCACGTTCGAACGACAGCACGATTTCTTCGCCGGCGTCGTCCGGCAATACCACCTCTTGATTTCCGTTTTCGAGTACTTTGACTTGCAGAGAGGCTCCGTGATCGACAAACATCCGAATGAACTTGACCATCTCGGCTTCCGTAAGCTGCAGGCAGGTTTTGACGTATTCGGTCGCTAACCTAATTGCCATAAAAATCCCTCGATTCATTTTTTTCAAACCATGTGTCTGTGAGCCTGATTCTATTGTCTATATACATTATACTACATAATTATTTAATATTCCTGCCAGGCAGCCATTGATTTTCGCCGGAAATCAGAAAATTCCGCGTTTTCCTCGCAGAAGGACGGCATAAAAGCTTAAAAACTCGCTTTACCTCCTTTTGTTCCGCAGTTCCCTGCGGCGCTGACGATGAAAAAACAATTCATACATCACCGGCACGATGACCAGCGTCAGCAGCGTCGACGTAACCAAGCCCCCGATCACGACGACGGCAAGCCCTTTGGAAATCAAACTGCCCTCCGATTCGGTCAACGCCAAAGGAATCAACGCGCAGACGGTAGCGAACGCGGTCATCAGAATAGGGCGCAGCCGCGTTTTGCCCGCTTCGATAAGCGCCTCGCGTATGTTTAACCCGCTATCGCGGTTTTGACGCACCCGGTCGATCAGCACAATCGCGTTCGTCACGACGATGCCGACCAGCATCAGCAGGCCGATCATGGCGCTGACCGACAGCGGCTCTCCGGTCAAATACAGGCCGAAGGCCGCACCGACCGGTACGAACAGCAGCGAAGACAAGATGATGAACGGAACGCGCGCTTGGCCGAAGGTGACGAGCATAACCAAATAAACCAACCCGATGGCCGCGGCAATCGCCACGCCCAGATCCTTAAACGTCTTCTCCGTCTCGTCGCTGCCGCCGCCGAAGTCGAGCGTAACACCCTCTGGCAGCAGGACAGCAGAAGCCGCGTCTTTCACCTCTTGCGTCGTTTGACTGATATTGTTTCCGGTCAGCTCCGCGCTGACTGCGGCATAAGGCTTGCCGTCCAACTTCTGAATCGCGGATACGGTATCGGATGCTTCGACGGCCGCGATATCGCGAAGCAGCACCGGGCCTTTTTTGCCGAACAGCGGCATTTGCTCGAGCTCAGCGGCATTGGCTGGGCCCGCCGTATAGGTGGCCTGCAGCTTTTTCGGCTTGCCGTCCAGCTTGTACGTGCCGATCTCGACCGGCCTGGTTCGGTCCGAGACGAGTCCGAGCACCAGTTGGGGGTCGACTCCTGCCGCGGCGGCTTTCCCGGGATCAATGCGGACGGTCCACTGCCGCTGCTTTTCGCGGAAATTGTTTTTGACCGAGCGCAGATAAGGCACCTGCTTCAGCCGATCCTCCATCCGCTTGGCGGCTTCCCCCAGCCGGTCCGGTTGGCTGCCGAACAGCCGAACTTCGACACTTGTCCCGGTCATGGGTCCTCCTGAGCTCATTTCCTGCACCGTTACGGTTCCCCCCGGCGAGCTCTTTTTAACGATGGCATCCATCTTGACCGCGAGCGTCTTCACGACGGCTTCAATATCGGCCGAACGTTTCACGCTCATCATGTACTGCGCCTGATTCGCCTGCTTGAGACCGGAACGGTAATCGAGCCCGCCGATCGTTGTAAATACGTATTCGAAGACGTCCGGCTGTTCGCGGAGCATCTTTTCAATATCTTTGGATATTTCGTTCGTTTTCTGAAGCTGGGAAGCGGGCGGCAGCTGCACTCCGGCGGCGACGATCCGCTGCTTCTCGTTCGGCAAAAAAATAAAGCCGAGCTTCGGCACCAGCAGAAGCGACCCGGCAAGCACCGCCAGCGAAACGGCGATGACGGTCCATTTGTGCCGCAGCGCCGAGGCGAGCACTGCCGCATACCCCCGCTGCAGCGCGCTTTCCCGCTCCTCCGTCTCCCGGATGCGGCCGAACGAAGCTTTGGCCAAAATCGGGACGAGCGTAACGGCAACAAGCAGCGAAGCGACAAGCGCAAAGACGACGGTCAGCGCAAACGGCTTAAAAAACGTCCCGGTAATTCCCCCCACGAAGCCGAGCGGCAAAAACACGACGACGGTCGTCAAGGTGGACGATGTGATCGCGCCCATAATCTCTTTGGTCGCTTCTAATGTAATTTGCGTCCGGTCTTGTCCGGATTTTCTTTGGCTCATGCGCCTATAAATATTTTCGATCACCACGATGCTGTCGTCGACCACCCGCCCTACCGCAACGGCCATGCCGCCCAGCGTCATGATGTTCAAGGTGATGTCCATGCGATTCAAGACGATCGATGCGATCAATAAAGACAAAGGGATGGATAAGACGGCGATGAGCGTCGCTCTTAGATTCCTCAGAAACAGCAGCACCGCCAAAGAGGCGAACAGCGCTCCGTACAGCCCTTCTCTCTGCAGGCTTTCGACCGACTTTTTGATCCCTTCCGACTGGTCGAAAGCGAGCGCGTAATCGATCCGGTCCCGGTGCTTATTCAACACGGCGAATGCCTGATCGGCGATTTGGACCGTATTGGCATCCTGTTTTTTGGAAATGGATAGGGCCAGGGCGCTTTTGTCGTTGTAACGAACGAGCTCAGACGCTTCCTCTATCGGCTGCACAGCGGCGATATCTTCCAGAGCGATCTCGGCGGGGACAGGCGGGAAACCCGTCTGGACATCCAGCGCAAGCCGCTTCAATTCCTGAATGCCCGCGGCGCGCTGCTCGACCCGGACCGGAATGACCAGCTCGTTCTCAACCACGGAACCGGCCGGGAAGGACAAAAATAGCCCCTGCACTTTTTGCTGAATTTGGGTTAAGGTTAGATTATACGCTTTGGCTTTGGCGGGATCGACGGCAATTCGGATATAGCTTTCCTTTAAACCGCCTGCCGCCACGCTGCTGACGCCTGGGATTTTTTCCAATTCCGGCTGAATGTCCTGAACGATAAGCTCTTCAATGGAATCGCTCTGCTTCGAGAATACGGCCAGGTTCAGGATAGGCAGCGCGCTGAAATTCAATCGCGTCACTTTGGGCGTCACGCCCTCGGGAAGCTTCAGCCCCTTGAACGCGTCTTCTGCCTGACGGGAAGCCAGCTCCATATCTGTCCCGATCGGGTACTTCATCTGCACCACGGCGAAGCTTTCCATCGATTGGCTCGTTAACGATTCGAGGCCGCTGAGCGCTTTCAAGCTTCGTTCCAGCTCGCGCGTTACCCGCTCCTCCACATCGGTCGGAGATGCCCCGGGGTACACGGCTTGCACCGTTAGCGTGGGCAGTTCCACATCCGGCAGCAAGTCCACTTTCAGGGACGTGAAAGCGTATATTCCGCCGAGCAAAAGCAGGATGGAGCCTAACAAGATGGCGGCCGCATTTTTTAAGCTGAAACGGGTTAAGAGGTTCAATTCGCTCTGACGCTCCTCGCTCAGGATGGAAAACAAAGTCTCTTGCTCCAAGTTTGGGGTAAAAGGCGGAAGATTATACGAAGGAGGATCGCTGGATGAAAAATCATCGCATTCGTTTACGCCATACCGTCGGTGGGCTGGTCGCCGGGATATTGCTTGCACTTGCCTCCGGCGCCCCCGCACAAGCCGAAGAACCGTCCGTCCCGCTCCAGCTTCCTTCGTTCCCGGTTCAAGTGAACGGTCTAAAGATCGATAACGAGCGAAGCCCTTATCCCGCATTGATGTATAAAAACATGGTTTATCTTCCGGCGAAGCATTTCGAGGACACCCTCGGGTTGAAAGTGGCTTGGGACGCCGCCCGCGGGCTTAAGATTAGCCGCCGCGAGCGCCCTTCGGGGATACGGCCGACGGCCGAGTCGAAGGATAAAGCATTCGTAAGCCGGCGCTATGAAGCCATACTGCCCGGATTTCCTATCGAAGTGAACGGAAAATCCATCAACAATGCCGGCGAGCCTTACCCGCTGCTGCTGGTGGACAACGTCTCCTATTTGCCGATGACCTGGCGTTTTACTCATAACGAGTTCGGCTGGCGGACGGATTGGAGCGCACAGGAAGGATTTCAGCTTATAACGGAGCAGCAAAAGGTGCTGCACCGCATTATCGCCGAGGATACGGAAGCGCTCTATGTGGAGGCCGAGTCGAACCGGATGCTGAAGGTGAACAAAGATTTGAAAGGCGATCCGTCCCCGATAGACGACAAAGCGAAGGCTGGTATAAATCAATTAGCGGAAAAGCGGAAGCCCGGCGTGCCTTTTGCCGGAGAGCCGGATCGGACGGCCGTGCGTCTGGGAGATTCGGTGTATTACGACAACATCGAATTGATGTCGCTCAAGCCGATTCTGGAAAAAGCCGCAGCCTTCTACGCATCGCAAACAGAATATGAGAATAAGGGACTGGACGTGCAATCCAAAATCATGAAGCTCGACGACCGAACGGTGCTCGCCGTCATCTCGATCTCAAGCTTTCTGCACATCCCAGCTCCTTACACACCCTATACGCACGAGGCTTTCATTCTTCGGGACGGGAAAGCTTCATCCGTGCCGGATTTAACACAAGTGCCCACGCGGGTGGTCCGCAACCCGAACGGTTCGTTCTGGATTGCCAGCGAAGCGGCCGACCGGATGACAAGCCGGACGCCGAACGTATACGGTCAGCTCGCGCTGTTGGATGTATCGGGACAGCTCCATGGCATGAACACGAAGCTTGGGGAAAAAGACATCGATCTGTTGGCTTCCACCAACGACGGATTGACGGTCAAAGCCTACAGCGACCGTTTTAAAGCTTATCATGATAGTTTCATTCCGCTTGATGCAGAGGAACGGGAGACGTACTATCATCTGGACCTGCAGGGGAAAGAAACGCGGTTGTTTTTGTACAAAGGAGCAGGCAGAGGCTATGTAGACAGCAAAGGGCACATTTATGTCGTGGACCGTCAGGTGAACCGCATTTCTGACCTGACGTCCGGCCAGAGCCGGATGTGGTGGGATTATGAGCTTAAGCGGTAAAATCAAGCTTAAAAAGGCTACTCCCGTTTACCGGCACAAGAGACCGGAGATCGGGAGATAGCCTTTTTGGTTTCCGCCCCCTTCGGAGGGCAGCGTATTAATATTCTTGCTCGGCGGATTCGGGCTGCGTCTCGGACTGTCCCTCCACTGCCGTATCGGCGCCATAGCCGATCTTCTGTTCGATGATCTGCCACAGCTCGTCTTTCCCGAGTCCCAATTCGGACGAAAATAGGACGACCGGGTCCGACTTGTCCGCTCCCAGCGTTTCCTTGACGATCTTCAGATGCTGCTGCCACTTGCTGCGCGGAATTTTATCCGCTTTCGTCGTCACGATACAAAGCGGCGTGCCGTGATGCTTCAGCCACGAATACATGGCCTGATCGTCTTTGGACGGCGGGTGGCGAAGATCGATCACGAGCAGCACGAGCTTCAAAAATTCCCGGTGGAGCAAATAATTTTCGATAAATTTGCCCCATTTTTCACGTTCGCTTTTGGACACCTGCGCATACCCATACCCCGGCAAATCGACGAAGAACAAATCGGAATTAATTTTGTAATAGTTCAACTGCTGGGTTTTGCCGGGCTTGGAGCTGGTACGGGCCAAGTTTTTACGGTTGATCATCCGGTTGATCAGCGAAGACTTCCCTACATTGGAACGCCCTGCCAGAGCAATCTCCGGCAAGGCATCCGTAGGGTACTGGCTCGGACCAACCGCGCTGATGATGAATTCAGCTTGATTGACCTTCATACGTTTCACTCATTTCTTGATGGGGCGTAGGGCTGGATGAAATTGCGTTTATTTCTTCCGGCTGAACCGGAAGGTCTTTCCACTCCACCGCTCTTGAAATTCAAGTTGTCTTTATTATCCTTTGCGGATACAACTTGATTTCAAAGGCGGCCGTAAACTTTCCGTGGAAACACCTTCCTCGCTTTGGAGTAAAATAAAATGCAAAACCGATCCACCCAACGCCTGTTATTATACGCCTACAGGCTTGACCAGAGCGTGTTCGAGAACTTCATCCATATGCGCGACCGGGATGAACGTCAGCTCGGAGCGTACGCTCTCGGGAATTTCTTCGATGTCTTTGGCATTATCCTTCGGCAGCAGCACCGTGCGGATGCCGGCGCGGTGAGCGGCCAGGCATTTTTCCTTCAGACCGCCGATCGGGAGCACGCGGCCGCGAAGCGTGATCTCTCCCGTCATCGCGACGTGACGCGAGACCGGGATATTGGTCAAGGCCGAGATGAGCGCCGTGCCCATCGCAATGCCGGCGGACGGGCCGTCCTTCGGGATGGCGCCTTCCGGCATGTGCACATGGACATCGTATTTTTCATGGAAGTCCGGCTGAATTCCGAATTGCTCGACCCGCGAACGGGTGTAGCTGAAAGCCGCCTGAGCGGATTCCTTCATGACGTCTCCGAGCTTTCCGGTAAGCGTCAGCTTGCCGCTGCCGGGCATCACCGTCACTTCGATAACGAGCGTGACCCCGCCGACCTCCGTCCAGGCAAGCCCGGTCACCGCGCCGACCTGATCCCGCTCCTCCACCATGCCGTAGCGGAATTTCGGCTGGCCGAGATACTCCTTCAGGTTGTCAGCTTTCACATGTACGGCAGCCGCCCCGCCGACGATTTCCTTGGCCGCCTTCCGACAGATGGACGAAATTTGCTGCTCCAGGTTGCGAACGCCCGCCTCGCGCGTATATTCGCGCACCGTACTCATGAGTGCGTCTTCGTCTACGACGAGTTGGCCGTCCTGCAGCCCGTGGTTTTCCTGCTGCTTCGGCAGCAAGTAGTTGCGCGCGATATGCAGCTTCTCGATTTCCGTATATCCCGGAATGTACAGCACTTCCATCCGGTCGAGCAGCGGCCGCGGGATGTTGTGTATGGCGTTGGCCGTCGTTACGAACATGACGTTGGACAGATCGAACGGCACTTCGACGAAGTGGTCGCTGAACGTGCTATTTTGTTCCGGGTCCAGCACCTCAAGCAGAGCGGAAGCCGGGTCGCCGCGAAAATCCATCGCCATTTTGTCGATTTCGTCCAAGAGGAAGACGGGGTTATTTGTTCCCGCGCTTTTCATCCCTTGAATAATCCGGCCCGGCATTGCACCCACATACGTGCGGCGGTGTCCGCGGATTTCCGCTTCGTCGCGCACGCCGCCCAAGGAAATGCGCATGAACTGCCGGCCGAGCGACCTGGCAATCGAACGGGCGATCGACGTCTTCCCGACCCCGGGGGGGCCGACAAGGCACAGAATCGGTCCTTTGAGCTTCTTGACCAGCTTCTGTACGGCCAAATATTCAAGCACGCGCTCTTTCGGCTTCTCCAAGCCGTAATGATCCTGATTCAGAATTTCCTCGGCCTTGCGGATATCGAGGTCATCTTCGGTCGATTGGGACCAAGGCAAGCCAAGCAGCCAATCGATGTAGTTGCGGATGACCGAGCCTTCGGCGGAAGTCGCCGGCATCTTCTCCAGCCGGTCGATCTCCTTCTCGATCTTCTCCTTCACCTTCTCGGGCACGTCGCTTTGCGCAAGCTGGTTGCGCAGCTCCTCGACCTCGCCGGCCCGCCCCTCTTTATCCCCGAGCTCCTTCTGAATCGCCTTCATTTGCTCGCGCAAGTAATATTCCTTCTGCGTCTTCTCCATCTGCTTCTTGACGCGCTGACTGATCTTGCGTTCGAGCTCGAGCACTTCGCGCTCGTTGTTCAGGATGCCGAGCAGCTTTTCAAGCCGGAGCCGAACATCGACGGTCTCCAAAATTTCCTGCTTGTCTTTAATTTTTAACGATAAATGACTGCAAATCACGTCCGCGAGCCGCCCCGGTTCGTCAATATCGGATACGGCAGCCAACGTCTCCGGGGTCACTTTTTTCGAAAGATTGATATAATGTTCGAATTGGTTCAGCACCGTGCGCATCAGTGCGTCGATTTCGGGGTCGGACGTTTCCTGCTCGGGGAGCTCCCTGACATGAACCTCGTAGTATTCGTCGTTAACCAGAAACTCGGCAATTTCGGCGCGAACGACGCCTTCCACAAGCACGCGGATCGTTCCGTTCGGCAGCTTGAGCATTTGCCGCACTTTCGATATCGTGCCGATCCGGTAAATATCCTCGGTTTTCGGCTCCTCGATGTTCACCTCGGATTGCGAGCACAGCAGGATCATGCTGTCTTCGACCATAGCCTTCTCCAGGGCACGTACCGACTTTTCCCTGCCCACGTCCAAATGCAGAACCATGCTCGGATACACCAGCAGCCCCCGGAGCGGAAGCAGCGGCAAGCGGCGCAATTTCTGTTTGCTCGTTCCCATCCGCGAGCACCTCCAGACTATACTTACATGCATGTGATTTACATTTTATCAAAATTGATTTTAAAACACCAATCGGGGGTCGCCGGTTTCCGCTCTTACGAACAAAGAGACGCCAACCGCTCTATTCGAGCGCATCGGCGTGCAGAATCGTAACGGAAGCGCCGCTGACTGTCTCTTGAGGCATGGCAGAAGGTTCGGCAGCCAGATGGGCGCTTTCAATACCCAGGGCGTGATGAAGCAGTTCCTCCACCGAGTCGACCGGAATGACTTCCAATCCGTGAAGCCCCGCAAAAACTTCTTGCCAGTTTTCCTTCGGAATAATAACTTTGGTTGCTCCTGCCTGAAAAGCAGCCTCGACTTTGGCAATAACGCCCCCTACCGGCTTCACCTTGCCGTGAATGCTGATTTCGCCGGTCATCGCCAGATGGTTGTCGACCGGAATCCGTTTGATGGCGGAAGCAATCGCTACGGCCATCGATACGCCGGCCGACGGTCCGTCGATCGGAATGCCGCCCGGAAAATTGATGTGCATATCGTAGTCGTATGGGTGCAAGCCGAGGCGCCGCAGGACGGTAAGCACGTTCTCGACGGAGCCGCGCGCCATGCTTTTGCGACGCAGCGTCCGCGAGCCACCGCCCATCTCTTCCTCGTCGACGACACCGGTAATCGTAAATTGGCCCATCCCTGGTTGGGTCGTCGGAATGGCGGTCACTTCGATGTCAAGCAGCATGCCGAGATTCGGTCCGTATACGGCCAATCCGTTAACCAGCCCGATTTCCGGACGCTGGGGAACCTTTTTCTCCGGCCTCGGCGGAATTTGCGAGCTGTTGACAACCCATTCGATGTCAGCGGCCGATAGCTCTCTGCGCTGATCGGTTAGCGCCATCCCTGCCGCCAGCTGAATAATATTTACCGCTTCGCGGCCGTTTGTCGCGTATTTCTTAACGACCTCAATAGCGGAAGGACAGTCGGGAAATCCGATTTTTTTCAGCGCTTTGGCGGCAATCGAGCCGACTTCTTCCGGCAGCAGCGGACGGAAATAAATTTCCATACAGCGCGAGCGGATCGCCGGAGGCAGTTCCTGCGGGTTGCGCGTCGTTGCCCCTACGAGCCGGAAATCCGCAGGCAGGCCGTTCTGAAACACATCGTGAATATAACTCGGCACATTCGTGTCTTCGGAATTGTAATACGCGCTTTCCAAAAATACTTTGCGGTCTTCAAGCACCTTTAATAATTTATTCATCTGATGCGGATGCAATTCACCGATCTCGTCAATGAACAAAATCCCGCCGTGCGCCTTCGTCACCGCCCCGGGTTTCGGCTGCGGAATGCCGGCAACTCCCATAGCTCCCGCTCCTTGATAGATCGGATCGTGTACCGAGCCGATTAACGGGTCGGCAATCCCCCGCTCATCAAATCGCGCCGTCGTCGCATCGATCTCGGTAAATTTGGCGTCCGGACGAAACGGCGATTCCGGATTTTTCTTCGCTTCCTCCAAAACGACGCGAGCGGCGGCGGTTTTGCCCACGCCGGGCGGGCCGTAGATGATCACGTGCTGCGGATTCGCGCCGCACAGCGCCGCTTTCAGGGCACGCAGCCCTTCCTTTTGCCCTACGATGTCCTCCATGGTATTCGGTCTTGTTTTTTCGGCTAACGGTTTATTTAAAGAGACGGATCGCAACCTGCGCAGCTTCTCCAGCTCTTTCTTCGATTCCTTGTCGACGGCAGAACGGTTCGTCTGTTGATTGCGCAGCAAATTCCAAAAATACATACCGATAACGATGGCAAAAAACAACTGGATAACCATCAAAACCACGCTGATATTCAATCTAATCCCTCCTGTTGCTCACGGCCGCCTGAACGGCCGCTACGGCATTCATATAATTGGTAGTATTGCCCTGTCATGGTAGCATTAATCGCTGCGCTTTAAGAAACTTTTTGGGGAATGCTAAAACCTATGATACGAAAGAAGCTGCGGACGATTTTACGCGAAAGGAGAGGCAGCGAATGTCATGGCCGAATCAATGGAATCGGGCGATGAAACTTGCCGTTGCCGCAATGCTGGCGCTGACCGCCTTGACTTTCCAAGCCGGACAAGCGGAAGCATCGGTGCCCGAATCCTGGTACTTGCCGGAGCTGAAGTCTGCCAATCCCGCCATATCGAGCGTCGATGTCTTAATCGACGTAGGGCACGGCGGAATCGACGGGGGCACGGCGTACGGCGACTTGCTGGAGAAAGATATCAATTTGGCGATCGCCAAAAAAACGTACGAGACTTTGCGCAGAAAAGGGTACGTCGTCTTAATGAACCGGATGGACGATTACGCGCTAAGCGGAGAAAATTTATGGTTGAAAAGCCGTTCGAGACATATCAAGGATTTGGCCCAACGCAGCCATCTGTGCAATGAGGTTAAGCCGAAAATTATGATCAGTCTGCACGTGAATTCTGGCCGCAATTCCGCCAAACGAGGAGCGATCCTCATTCATCAAGCGAAACCGCAAAGCCAGCAACTCGCCAAAGCATTGCAGGAATCACTGAACGCACTATACGGTACGGGCGACAAGCCTGTGCCGGGCCGCACGTTTTATTTGCTGAAGCATTCGAAGGCGCCTACGGTTATCGTCGAAATGGGTTTTATTACGAATGCCGAAGACCGCCGGATGTTAACTGAAGTCCAGTCCCAGCAGCGCATTGCGGATGCAATCACTGCGGGCGTCGAACAGTATTTGCAGCAGCAAAAAAAGTAAAAGACCGCGTCGACAAGCCGATTTCATGTGGCGCGCGGTCTTTTTTACATGGGGACCATTATTTCATCAATTGCGATGCCCGTACAAAATGTCCGCCAAGCTGCTGCAAGGTCGGAATCGATTGCTTTAAAATTTCGGAGGTATGCTTCCCCGGCGGACCGACATGACCGATGACGATCGTGCTGTCATTCTCACGGACGAGCTTTTGCAGCCTTACCGCCTGCTTGAGAATATGGCTCCGGGTGTAGGTATCATCCATGAACAAATTGTTTTCCGCCGTACGCACGCCCATTTCTTTCGCCAGCTTACCGATGACGCTCTTGTCGGTCGTCCGGCTATCCAAAAAATACAAATTGCGCTCTTTGCATACGTTCAACACGATGCGCATGACCCGTTCGTCGGACGTCGCCTTCGATCCCATATGGTTATTGATGCCTACCGCATGCGGCACATCCTCAATAGCGGCGATGACTCTGCGCCGGATTTCATCGTCGGGAAGTCTCGTGGTTATCGCACCCGGACCAAGCCATTCCGGTTTTCCGTTCCGCGGCTCCATCGGCAGATGTACGATGACTTCCTTGCCGAGCTTATGCGCCCATTCCGCATCGCGTTTCGTTGTCGGCAGAAAAGGCATGACCGCCGCAACAAACGGAATCGGCAGCTCCATCATTTGCTCGGTGCCCGCTTGACCGTTACCGAAATCGTCGATGACGACGGCGATTTGCTTCGTTCCTGTCGCCGGGTCGATGGCTGAATATTGCCCAGCTGCGGTTACCGGAATGATCACACATAGACAAAGCCATCCTGTGACGGACGCCCACCATTTCCTTCTCATGGACCGCTCCTCCTTATCCGTGATTTCCTAACCTCATTGTTTGCAGTACGCCAAAAACCTATACGAGCGTTTGCTAATTTTGGATTTTTGGTCCAGAAATCGTATCCCGTTTTGAAGGAAAAATGCAGTTTAGTTCGTCAATAATTATTGGAATAACTTACATAGAGACAAGAAAGTGGGAGCTCAAATGAAACGATGGAAGCTGCTCTGCTTCACAGGACTTTTATGGATGGGGATGTGTGCTTGCGATGCCGCCCAAGCCGCAGAGTCTTCGGTTAAGGAAACCGATTCTTTTCTATCCTACGTCAGACCGGACCCCTCCCCGCCGTTCCGAATCGTTCGGGATACCGGAGAGAAGAAAGGCGAATACCCGATTTTCGAACATACCGACGATCCGAAGACGGAGCATTTATTCCGCGACTCGTTTATGGCTGAGTCCGTACGTTTGTTTTTCCTCGCTCAAAACTTGGTTAACCGCCCTAAGGAAACGCAGGCGCAAACGGAACCCCGCCAGGCAAGCACCCCGGCTTACTTGCTATTATCCGAACGGGAAGGCGGCTTCCCCGGGAAGGGCTTTTATTTGAAGCAGAATGGAGAGCTGCTCGACCATACGGGCACGCCGTATGTCGACCTTATGAAAAGCACGGCCGCGTCCGACTACTTGGGTTCCATGAGCCAAATTTATCCGCATGAGCTCGGCCATGTCATGTACCATTTGCTTTCGCCGGACTGGGACCGGACCGAAAGCCGTTCGGTCGATATGCATTACGTATCCTTGACCACGGACCGGCGGGTCGCGTTCGACGAAGGCTTTGCCGAGCATTTCGAAAATGTGTCTTTGGATCATGAACCGGACGAAGCCAGAAAAGCCAGCCTCGAATCCAGCGTCCGGCAGGCGCGGTTAAGCACAAGGACTATGGTCTCAGGTTACGAAAAAGATTACGTCTGGCCAATGCGGCTGCAGCTTTATCGAGCCGCCGTTCCGTTCTGGTATCAGCGGTTCGAAATGCTGAAGCGGCACGATTGGGTGAAAGAGGGAACGATTCGTTTCACGACGACACAGCCGTCTGCAGGGTCTCCCGAGCAAAACATTAAATTCCGCAATACGGGCGTTCGTTATGTTGAGAGCAAGCCAAGAAACATATCGCAAGCCTTGGCTACCGAGGGAGTCGTTTCCGCTTTTTTTACGAAGCTGCTTTCCAGCGACTTGAAGCACCGTTATAGGGAGGATTCGTTCTATTCGGCTTTTCTGGCGGATGCTTCACGTACCGTAGATGCCAGAACCGTGTTTACCCCACTGCAAAACGAGTACATGAAAATATTTTACGTTCTCCATAAGTATGTGAATCGAACTGATTCTCCGTTGGCGGATTTCGTTCAGGGCTACGCCGCCGAGTATCCGGACGAGAAAGAAGCATTATACCGGCTCCTAGGCGAAGCTACGGGGCTAAGTGTAAAGGAGCTTGAAGCAAGTCCACCGGAATTCTGGCTGTTGAACAAGAGCCATGCGCACAGCTATTTGGCGATCGATGAGGCAGGTTCGATTCGAATGCCGTTTTATGCGTTCGATCTGAATGCGGCGGATGTCAGCGATCTGATGACTTTTCCAGGCATCGGAGAGGCTGAGGCGAAAGCTATCATTCGGTACCGGGACAATCAATCGTTTATCCGGGAGCTGGATGAGGTAAGAAAAATCCCCGGTTTGTCTGCGGAGGCCATTCAAGCGCTCTTGGACGGGGCTTACGTTTCGAATTTTGCCCGGGAATCAAGAGCCCAAACGGAACAACGGTTGGGAGAAGACGGATTACTGCCGAGGCTGATTACGGGTTCTCTGTGGATGCTTGCGAAGTTTGCTCTTGCTTGGTTGGGGGTCTTTCTCTCAGTTTATTATGTGCTGGTTCTTAGGAAGCGGTTTGAGCTGAGGCGTGCTCTAAGGATTATCGTGACGAATGCGGTGAGAATGAGCGTCCTGGTGCTATTCGCTCTGGCTTCCGTCCTGGCAGGCCAGCCGCTGTTGATTTTCGCCATACTTGGTGTTTTGTTTCTGGTCATTGAACGTTTTTTGGTTTTGAGAAATAAACCACAAGGTAAGAAAAAAGAAGCTTTTTGCTCCAGCCTGTTTTTTATGGCGGTACTCCTGTACTCCTTATCTTAAATGGATGTCCACTTCAGAAAGATATTTAGTAAATTATTCTATTTTAATAATTTATCTACTATAATAGTAATATCAACCAAGTTATATTATATGAGTCTATTATAGGAAGGATGACACGGATGGAGTCTGCCAAAGAGTTGCCTAAAGCTATAGCACCGATAAAGGAATTATCTGCAAAAGAAACGCAAATTGATCCGTTTCCGTTTTTTCGCCAGTGCCGCGAGTCCACTCCCGTACGCTACGATCCCCAGAGGGAATGCTGGGATATTTTTCGTTATGAAGATGTGTACAACGTGCTTAAAGATCCCTCTACATTCTCTTCGGTAAGGCCGATCAAAGGCCCTGTCCTGCTCGGAAGCATCATTGGTATGGACCCACCCAAGCATATGCAGATGCGCAGCATCGTCAGCAAAGCGTTTACCCCGAAATCGATCGAGGAGTTAGGTCCGCGCATTGCATCCATCACCGAAGAATTATTGAACGAGGTTGCAGATGAAAGCACGATGGATTTGGTTCATGACCTGGCCGTTCCCCTGCCTGTCATCGTCATTGCCGAGCTGCTGGGGATTCCGGCACAAGACCGCCGGCTTTTCAAGGAATGGTCGGATTCGGTTGTCAAAGGGCCGGAATCTGGCGATAAAGAAGACATGCACCGGCTGTATTTGGAAAGAGAGAAAACGCGGCGCGAATTGGACGACTATTTCCTGAAAGTCATTGCAGAGCGTCGCAATCGTCCAGAGGATGACTTGGTCACAAAATTGGTGGAAGCCGAAGTGAACGGCGAGCACTTAAACGATATGGAAATTGTGGAGTTTTGCATTTTGCTGCTTGCCGCCGGCAACGAGACGACGACCAATTTGATTACGAATGCGGTACGGAGACTGGCCGAGGACTCTGCGCTGCAGACAAGACTTCACGATCAACCGGCTTTGATCGAGAGCTTCGTCGAAGAAGTACTGCGGTATTATCCCCCAGTTTTATCCCTAAGCCGTTATGCGACCAAAGACGTTCGAATCGGGCACACCGATATCCGGGAGGGTGAGCTCATTATCCCCTGGATCGGTTCGGCCAATCGGGACGAAAACAAGTTTCCCGCTGCCGATCAATTTATCGAGGACCGGACGCCCAATCCGCACATGTCCTTGGGCTTCGGCAATCATTTTTGCTTGGGGGCTCCTTTGGCCCGGTTGGAAGCTAAAATAGCGCTGCGCATCATCATGAATCGGATGACGAATATCCGCTTTGCGGAGTATTTCGAATTTAAACCGATCCGCAGCCCTTTTGTTTATGGTGTGAAGGACCTCCCGATACTTTTCAATACCAAGCTTTAGACAAAAAAATACACCCGCCAATGCCGGGCGGAAAGCCGAAACTCGCTTCCCTCCGCTTGCAATGTGCGGGTGTATTTATGATGTGCCCTATTAAATCGCCGTGTGATGCTTTCGGCCGGGAATTTCGCCCGTCCGATCGAAATGTTCGACGATAATGTCGATTTCCTTCTTCAGCTCGGACAGCAGCTCGGCTTCCGGCACTTTGCGGATCATCTCGCCGTAACGGAACAACAAGCCTTCGCCTCGGGCGCCGGCGATGCCGATATCAGCTTCCCTAGCTTCGCCCGGGCCGTTCACCGCGCAGCCGAGTACGGATACTTTAATCGGCACCTTCAGCTTGGAGATATACTCTTCCACCTCATTCGCGATAGAAAACAGATCGATATCCAATCGGCCGCAGGTCGGACAAGAAACCAAGGTGGCGGCATTCGTGATCAACCCGAACGATTTCAGCAGCTCGCGGCACACTTTGACTTCTTCAACCGGGTCCGCGCTGAGCGAAATCCGGATCGTCGAACCGAGCCCCATGCTTAGCAGCGCGCCCAAGCCTGCCGCACTCTTCACGGTACCGGAGAACAACGTCCCGGCCTCCGTAATGCCAAGGTGCAGCGGGTAACGGAAGGCTGCGGCAGCTTTGGTATAAGCCGCAATCGCCATCGGGACGTCAGATGCCTTCAGCGAGACGATGATGTCGCGAAAATCGAGCTCTTCCAGAATGCCGATATGATACAAGGCGCTTTCAACCATCGCTTCCGGCGTCGGATAGCCGTACTTTTCCAGCAAATGGTTCTCAAGCGAACCGGCGTTAACGCCGATCCGGATCGGAATCCCCCGCTCTTTGCAGGCTTTGACGACGGCTTCCACCTTCTCGCGGCGGCCGATGTTCCCCGGATTGATTCTGACTTTGTCAATCCCGTTCTCAATGGCCTGCAGGGCGAGCCGGTAGTCAAAGTGAATATCAGCCACAAGCGGAATGGAGATCTGCTTCTTGATCTCTTTGATCGCTTCCGCTGCTTCCTTATTGTTGACCGTAACGCGGACGATCTGGCATCCTGCTTCTTCCAGCCGGTGAATCTCGGCCACCGTAGCCTTTACATCCGCCGTCTTGGTCGTACACATGCTCTGGATGATCACGTCATTGCTGCCGCCGATGGTTAGATTGCCGACTTTAACCGGAACCGTTTCCGTTCTATGGAACATGTGCTTTCTTCTCTCCCATGATGCCAAACATCCTCCGCTCCGGGGGACGAATCATCGGTCCTGCGGATTGGAGGCGTTTAGGTTTTTTGTATATCCGGCGCTTACGCGCTTTCTTCTTTTTTCTTAATGGACTGGCCGTCCGCTGCGGTGATCTGAGGTGTGATCTTCGCTTGTACGGCTTCCTTGGTGACGATGCACTTGGAGCTCTCCGTGCGGGATGGCGCCTCGTACATTACTTCCAGCATAATGCCTTCGATAATGGCGCGAAGCCCCCTCGCCCCGGTATTACGCTTAATCGCTTCTTTCGCAATTTCCTCCAGCGCCTCCGGTTCGAATTCAAGGGACACGTTATCCATCTCCAGCATCTTCTGATACTGCTTAACAAGAGCGTTTTTAGGCTCGGTCAAAATGCGGACGAGCGCTGCTTCGTCCAACGGCTCCAGTGTCGAGATAACCGGCAGACGGCCCACGAATTCCGGAATCAAACCGAATTTCAGCAGGTCTTCCGGAAGCACAAGGGACAAGTATTCGCCCGGCTTCAAGTCGGCTTTATGACCGTCCGTGCCGAAGCCGATCACTTTTTTGCCGATCCGGCGCTTAATGATCTGCTCAAGCCCGTCGAACGCCCCGCCGCAAATAAACAGGATGTTCGTCGTATCGATTTGGATGAATTCCTGATGAGGGTGCTTGCGTCCGCCTTGAGGCGGTACCGATGCAACCGTGCCTTCCAAAATTTTCAGAAGAGCTTGCTGCACGCCTTCGCCCGAAACGTCGCGGGTGATGGACGGATTTTCCGACTTGCGGGCTACTTTATCGATTTCATCGATATAAATAATGCCGCGCTCGGCTTTTTCCACATCGTAATCGGCCGCTTGAATGAGCTTCAGCAAAATGTTTTCGACGTCTTCCCCTACGTATCCGGCTTCCGTCAAAGACGTTGCGTCGGCGATCGCAAACGGAACGTTCAAAATTTTGGCCAGCGTTTGGGCCAGCAGCGTTTTACCGCTGCCCGTCGGACCGACAAGGACGATGTTCGACTTTTGCAGTTCGACATCTTCGAGCTTGCTTTGCTGCGAGTTGATCCGTTTGTAATGGTTGTATACGGCAACCGACAGCGATTTTTTGGCCTGTTCCTGCCCGATGACGTAGGAATCCAGAATCGCGCGGATTTCCTTCGGCTTCGGTACGTCTTTCAGGTCGAGCTCTTCCTCGTGACCCAATTCTTCCTCAACGATTTCCGTACAAAGCTCGATGCACTCGTCGCATATATAAACGCCGGGCCCGGCAACCAGCTTGCGCACCTGCTCCTGGGACTTGCCGCAGAACGAGCACTTGAGCTGGCCTTTTTCATCGTTAAATTTAAACATGGGATCACTCCTTTTCTAAGTCAGATCACTGCGAGTGATAACCGCATCAATGAGACCGTACGCCTTCGCATCTTCGGCGCTCATGAAATTGTCACGGTCCGTGTCGCGTTCGATTCTTTCGTAAGGCTGCCCCGTACGCTCCACATAGATTTGGTTCAACTTCTGCTTCGTTTTGATAATCCAGTCGGCATGAATTTTAATATCCGATGCCTGCCCGCGGACGCCGCCCAGCGGCTGATGGATCATCACTTCGCTGTTCGGAAGCGCGTAGCGCTTGCCCTTGGCGCCTGCCGTAAGCAGCAGGGACCCCATACTGGCGGCCATGCCGACGCAAATCGTCGAAACGTCCGGCTTGATGAATTGCATTGTATCATATATACCCATACCGGCCGTCACCGAACCGCCGGGGGAGTTAATGTACAAATGAATATCCTTCTCGGGATCTACCGCCGACAAGAAAAGCAACTGGGCAATAACCAGGTTGGCGACGTCGTCATCGATCGCACTGCCCAAAAAAATAATACGATCCTTCAGCAAACGCGAGTAAATATCGTAAGAGCGTTCGCCGCGGCCTTCCTGTTCCACAACCATAGGTACCAGAGTCATCGTCCCAACCCCTTTACTTCATAAATGCAAAACATTTTCGAGCCTTACTCAAAACATTGTAGCACGTTTAAAGACTAAAGTCATTTCCTGCCCGATACGAACAAACGTTGCGGCCGCTAACGTAAGTCTCGCCGGACAGGACAGCCTTGCCGCCGCCTATGTATTTCCTTATGTACCGCATATGTAATGCTTCGCTTGCTTCATATGTAACGCTTATTATGTTATGCTTATGTACTTCTTATGTGCATGTTTCCGGGAAACCAGCAAACGCGGTTTAAGGTAAAACAAAGGCACGCATGGATGTACACGTGCCTTTGCATGTATGTTCGCGTTTATACAATTTCCGAATTAAGCCGTTTTGCTGTTGTCAACCAGGAATTTAACGGTTTTGCGGTTGACGATATCTTGCAGCAGCGATCCCAAGTTGCCGTTGGATGCGAAGATGCTGCGGATTTCGTCAGCGGAACGGCCGTACATTTGAGCCAGGTTCTCCAGCTCGGCGTTGATTTCTTCTTCCGTCGCTTCAAGGTTTTCCGCTTTCGCGATTGCCTCAAGCACGAGGTTGTTGCGTACGCGCTTCTCGGCGTCGGAGCGCATTTGACCTTTGAGGTCCTCGGCGCTTTGACCGGTGAACTGGTAGTACATGTCGATGTTCATGCCTTGCGTGCGCAGACGGTTTTCGAATTCTTTCACCATTTGCTCCGCTTCGTCATTAATCATGGCTTCCGGAATTTCCACTTGCGCAGCTTCGGAAGCTTTTTCTACCAGATCGTTTTCTTTCTTGCGGTCGGCTTCGTTTTGCTTGCGCTCTTTCAGCTTGTTCTCCAGATCCGCTTTGTACTCGTCAAGTGTGTCGAACTCGCTCACGTCTTTAGCGAACTCGTCGTCGAGAGCAGGCAAGTTTTTGCGTTTGATGTCATGCAGCTTGATTTTGAAAACGGCTTCTTTGCCTTTCAACTCTTCCGCATGGTAGTTTTCTGGGAAAGTTACGGTGATGTCCTTCTCGCCGTCTTTCTCCAAGCCGACAACTTGCTCTTCGAAGCCCGGGATAAAGCTGCCGGAGCCAAGCTCAAGCGAATAACGCTCCGCTTTGCCGCCCTCGAAAGGAACGCCGTCTACGAAGCCTTCGAAGTCGATCGAGACGATGTCGCCGTTCTCGGCTGCGCCTGCTTCTACCGGAACGAGTTCCGCATGACGCTTTTGCAGCTTTTCCAGCTCTTCGTTTACTTCTTCGGCCGTTACTTCGACGGAAGGAGCTTCGAGCGCGATTCCTTTGTACTCGCCAAGCTCTACTTCAGGCTTCACGGTAACTTTCGCTTTGAATTTCAGAACCTGACCTTTGCCGAATTGCTCGACGTCCACTTCCGGACGGTCCACCGGCTGAATGCCCGTCTCTTGAACGGCTGCAATGTAAGCTTCAGGCACGATGATATCGAGAGCGTCTTGATACAAGCTTTCCACGCCGAACTTCGATTCGAAAATAGCGCGGGGCACTTTGCCCTTGCGGAAGCCCGGAACGTTAACTTTGTTCACGACTTTTTTGAATGCCTTGTCCAGAGCGGCGGCTACTTGGTCCGCGTCCACTTCAATATCAAGAACGGCTACGTTCTTCTCTATCTTTTCCCAGCTTGCTTTCATTTTATGCTTTCCCCTCCAAAAATTATCCATCGCAATTTTGTCACGTTCTGGCGGAGTTGCGGTACAACCCGGACAAGCCCGCCGATATAACCACTATATTATAACCGTAATAAATGCGGTTTTCAAGGCTTCAAACGCGAAACCGTCGGGAAATCGTCCCGCGGCGCCATTTTATAATTTCCGGGTGAATACGTTTACGGCGAATTGCTGCATCATCCGGTAAGCCTGTTCCCACTGAAACGCCAGATCCGACGTAATCCCGTACAATTCGAACAACTCCGCTTTGTCTCCGCCTTCAAATACTTGTTCGAGCAAGGTCAGATGCAGCGCTGCCGCCCATACGTCCACACAGGCCGAGTCCTGCCGCAGCATTTGCCGGTAAGCGGAAGTTCCGTAAACAAATGCCAAAAATTCGTTCCACGTCTCCGATGCAAAATACGAGAGCGCCGGATGCTGCGTCTCGCTGATTTCCTGCACGCGGTTGATGATCTCTTGAATTTGCGAAGGAAACTGATCGAAGGCCGCCGGCGTATCCTCGATGTCGACGACCACCGCTTCGCCGTTCTTGTGCAGCGTTACGCTGCCGGTCACGCCCCGCTTCTTGAGTGTTTGCAGCGCCTTGAACTGGATCAGCGGATGCCGCCCGGCATCCTCCTTCAACCATCCGATCAGCTCTTCGTCGATCCCTTCGTCTTCCAGGAACGCAAGCTGATCCAAAGCCAGCATCTGCTTGTCCACGGCCCGCTGCTCTCGCAAACTGGCCAGCAACCGTTTCGCATAGTCGCCTTTCTGCTCGCCCTTGGCGTGCATATGCTGCCGCAGCAGGTCCGCTTCGCTGAGCTCTTCGCTTTCGTCCTCCTGCCCCAGCGCCAGATCCGGAAACATGACCTGCAGCCAGTCGAGCAAGGACCGCCATTCTTCCCGCGCCCGTTCGTCGTCCGATTGGCAGGCAAGCAAAAAGCGGAGGAGCTTCATCGCTTCTCCGTAGCGTTCCGCTTCAAGGAGCCGGGTCAGTTCGAATTGATAAAATTCGACGGTTTTTGGAAAAAGAATCACATTGTCATTGGTCTGCCCGCTCATGAAACACCGCCTTTCTTGCTGAGCTTCTTTATGAATGCCAGTGTACCCCAAAAAAGAAGCGAAAGCAAAATCTCCCGCCGTGACCTGCTTGCCTGTCCATTCCACCGTTCCCTTAAATTAGGATGCCGGATTCGGACGCGCGTTATGCGGACGTGAAAAAGCAGCCGCGGATGCGTAATAAACACGGCATCCGGGCTGCGCGTTATACAGGCGCTGTTCAGCGTTCGATTTTGCGAAATCTATTCCATTTTCATCGCGGCTTGGATGAGCTGCGCTTTAATGTGCGGATTTTGATCGATGAAACCGTACATGCGGTCGACCTGCTCTTTATTTTGCAAATAGTCGCGTTCGTTTTGAATCATCTCGTGCGACCATTTCAGAAGCGCGGCTTCCGCCGCACCGAGCCGGTTCAATGCAATATGAAGTCCCGTATCGCCGACAAGCTGCTCCATCACTTCCGGAGTTACGTTACCGAGTTTTTTCGTCGTAGCGAGCTTTTGCTCAAATTCTTTATTCGCCTTCTCGAAGTTTTCTTTGGCTTCCTTGTATTCTTTCTGCTGTTCTGAGAACGTTCTTTTCATTAATGAAGAACCACCTTTACCTGTTGATCAATTGTCTTCCTGCCTATCGTTCCTCCAGCTATAGCGTGAGACAAAACCGACGCTTTCTATACATCGGTTTCCAAAACGCAGGCCGTTATAAAAATACACCTATACGCTAAGTGTAACTTTTCTTCGTCCGTTTGTCCATTTTTTCATCAAGTTTTCCACGGTGTGCCTTGCCCGGACAGACATCATCCGCTCCCGCCAAGCATAACCTTTAACATCTTGCTGTCATCTTTGGACCCCTCATGGGAGCGACAGATTCTGGAAGACCGGAGAGGATGAAAGCTATGTGTGGAATCACGGGATGGATTGATTGGAACAAAGATTTGACCCAGTATCCGTCCGTTCTCGAAACGATGACGGATACGCTCGCCTCGCGCGGTCCGGATGCCTCCGGCAGCTGGATCACGCCCCGCTGCGCGCTCGGCCACCGCCGTCTGAGCGTCATGGATCCGGCAGGCGGAGCCCAGCCCATGACCCGGAAAGTCGGGGATAATACTATAACCATCGTCTATAACGGCGAGCTATACAATGCACCCGAATTAAAAAAAGAGCTGGAGCAGCGAGGCCACCGGTTCGCCACCACCTGCGACACCGAGGTGCTGCTCGTTTCGTTCGTCGAATGGGGCCGAGCCTGCGTCGACCGGCTCAACGGTATCTTCGCCTTTGCCATCTGGGATAACGAAGAGCAGACACTGTTCCTCGTACGCGACCGGCTGGGCGTCAAGCCTCTTTTCTATTCCTACTCGGAAGGCCGGCTGCTGTTCGGTTCGGAGCCGAAGGCCATCCTGGCGCATCCGGACTTTACGGTTCAGATCAGCGGCGAAGGATTGGCGGAAATTTTCGCCATCGGGCCGGCACGCACGCCGGGCCACGGCGTCTATAAAAATATGCAGGAGCTGAAGCCGGGGCACTGCATGGTTATGGATGCGCGCGGCCTAAGTATACGCGCCTACTGGAAGTTGGAAAGCAAGCCGCACGAGGACGACGTCGAGACGACGGCCGCCAAAGTGCGCGAGCTGCTTCAGGACACGGTGATCCGCCAGCTCGCTTCGGATGTGCCGATCTGCACGCTGCTGTCCGGCGGGCTTGACTCCAGCGCTCTAACGACGTTTGCCGCACAATACTATGCGCAGCAAGGGCTCGGAGCCCTGCACACCTATTCGGTTGACTATGCCGACAACGATAAGCATTTCCAAGCAAGCGCCTTTCAGCCGAATGCGGATGCGCCTTGGATCAAGCGAATGACGGAACACCTCGGAACCGTGCATCACGCGATCGAATTCGATACGCCGGAGCTCGTCGAGGCGCTCCAAACCGTCGTGCTGGCCAGGGACTTGCCTGGAATGGCCGATGTGGACGGTTCGCTTTATTTATTTTGCCGCGAAATTAAAAAAGGCGCCACGGTGGCGATATCCGGCGAAGCGGCCGACGAAATTTTCGGCGGGTACCCCTGGTTTCACCGGGAGGAAGCGCTGAATGCCGGAACCTTCCCCTGGTCGCTGGCGACCCCCGAACGCATCGCCCTGCTCTCTCCCGAATTCGTCGATTGGGTAAAGCCCGCCCAATACGTGCAGGACCGCTACCGGCAAGCTCTCTCCGAAGTGCCTCGTTTGGCCGGCGAGAACGGGCAGCAGAACCGAATGCGGGAGATGTCCTATTTGAATGTCACCCGATTTATGCCGACGCTGCTCGACCGCAAAGACCGGATGAGCATGGCGGTCGGCCTCGAAGTGCGCGTGCCGTTCTGCGATCACCGGCTGGTTGAATACGTATGGAATATTCCGTGGGAGGTCAAAACCGCCGGCGACCGGGAGAAAGGCATTTTGCGCAAAGCGCTCCGTGACATTCTTCCTGAAGACGTGCTGGCCCGCAAAAAAAGCCCGTATCCGAAAACACACAATCCGAACTATTTGACCGCCGTCCGCTCCTGGGTATTGGACATTTTAAACGATCCGTCCTCGCCTCTGCTTCCGTTCATCGATACGGCCAAAATCCGCACCCTCGCCGAGGACGACGAAGGCCGCTTCCAGCTGCCTTGGTTCGGCCAGCTGATGACCGGGCCGCAGCTGTTCGCTTATTTGGCCCAAGTCGACACGTGGCTGCGCCATTACAAAGTATCGGTTCGGTAATAGCGGTACGGCTTCCTTATGCCAAGCAGTCCCACAATTTGCGGATGGCCTGACCGCGATGGCTGAGCTCATTTTTCTCTTCGAGCGTCAGCTCCGCCAGCGTCCGGCCGAGCTGCGGGACGTAAAACAACGGATCATACCCGAAGCCCCCGCTGCCTCTCGGTTCGCGAATGATGACGCCCTCGCACGTTCCTTCGACTTCGACAAGCGGCGTTCCCTCCGCATCCACGAGCACAATGGCGCTGACGAAACGGGCGGGGCTGAGCGCTTCGGGGTGAGCCGCATGATCCGGCCGGGGCAGCGGCTCCAGCCTATCCAGCTCGCCGACGAGCTTGCGGTTATTCGCCGCGTCGTCCTTCGGCTCGCCCGCGTAGCGGGCGGAGTATACCCCCGGCGCGCCGTTCAGACGATCTACGCATAAGCCGGAGTCGTCCGCCACCGCAGGAACGCCGAGCCCCTGGGCCACCGCTCTGGCTTTGATCAAGGCGTTCGCCGCAAAGGTATCTCCGTCCTCGACGATGTCCGGGATTTCCGGGTAATCGAGCAGGCTTTTGACCGCGATGCCTTTCTCCCGGAACATCTTCTCGAATTCCTTAAGTTTACCTGCGTTTGTCGTCGCGATAACGACCTCAGGTCCGAGCCGCATGGGATGCCCCCTTAATACGTTCGGCAATCGGCCCAAGCGCCAGTGCTTGTTCCCGAATCATCTCCTGGATGCCCGTTTCGGCCAGCGCCAGCAGCGCGTCAAGCTCCTGCCGGGAGAACGGGGCTTCTTCGCCGGTTCCTTGCACCTCGACGAATTTGCCTTGGCCGGTCATCACCACGTTCATATCGACCTTCGCTTTGGAATCCTCCTCGTAGTTCAGGTCCAGGCACGGCTGCTCCTGAATGATGCCCACGCTCACGGAACCGAGAAAATCGGTGATCGGGAACCGGTTCAAATTCCGCTCCCGCACGATTTTATCCATCGCGATCGCCATGGCGACGAACGCGCCGGTGATCGACGTCGTCCGGGTGCCGCCGTCCGCCTGGATCACGTCGCAGTCCAGCGTGATGGAACGCTCGCCCAGCGCTTCCAGATCGACGACGGAGCGCAGCGCCCGTCCGATCAACCGCTGAATTTCCATCGTGCGTCCGCCGAGCTTCCCTTTGGCCGCTTCACGCTGATTGCGGACCGAAGTCGCCCGGGGCAGCATCGAATATTCGGCGGTTACCCATCCTTTGCCCTGCCCTTTCATAAACGGAGGAACCCGTTCCTCCACCGTCGCCGTGCAGATGACCCGCGTATCTCCCACTTCGATCAGCACCGAGCCCTCGGCGTGTTTATTGTAATTGGTTGTAATTTTCACAGGACGCGCCTGATCGACTTTTCTCCCGTCGCTTCTCATTTAAGTCTCATTTCCTCCTTTTGGCTTTCACGTTCCCATTGTACCAGAGCGCCCCAGGAAAACCAAACGGGCCTGCGGAAACGAAAAATCGCTCCTTCCGAAAGCGGGCCGCACAGGAAGGAGCGTTCGTTTTATGAGGCATCGCGTACAGCTACAGCTTCAGCTGATTCACGGTTTGAGGCCGGGATACGGGCTTCGCGTAGCTTTGATTATCGGTTGCGCTTACTTTGGCGTCGCCGTTCACGAGAATTTGCACCTTGGCGGCCGCGTTCGTATTTTCCGTGAGCGACAAGACGACCGCTTTTAACGCTTCGGCAGGCGCTTTCTTATCCGGGCCGAGCATTTTGTCCGAGAAATTGACGGTAATCAGTTCTTCCGTTTTGTCCACTTTCAGCAGCTCGGCTCCCGGAGCCATAACGGCAACCAGGCCTTTCTTCTGATCCGGTCCTGCAATAAGCTGCCGGATGACCGCTTCCGCGACGTTGTCCGTCCTGGGGACGAGCCGGGTGACGGGCACGTAATAGCTGTAATTTTCCTGATTCTGATTTAAAAAATACAGCGTAACCGGCGTCGATTGTCCGTACTCTACGCTTTCCGGCTTCTCCACGTTGATTCCGATCGCCCGGGTGAGCGGTTCGTCCAGCGGTGTGCCGCCGACCGGCATTTCTTTCAAAGGCTTGCCTTCGACGCGGAGCTGCACTTTCTCCACCGAAGGAAAGCCCGTCAAAGTCCAGGTGACGGCTTCCATAATTTTTCTTTCGTCCTGCAGGTTATAATCCGCAAACATTTTGGAAAAATCAACGATAGCCAGTTTTTGATCTTCCACGATGTTAATGCCTTTAATTTCGGTACCTTTGGGAAGGAGGCTTGTAAATCCGGCCGGCAGACGTCCTTGTACCGGACCGCCGTCCACCATGTATTCCAGCGCCTTGCGGGCGGCGCCTTGGGACTTTTCGACTTGAACGGCAATCGGAGCGACAAACCCTTTTTCATCCTTGGCATAAACCGTTACCTGCATCGGATTGGCCATCGTCTGGGACACCTTGCCGCTTGTGGCCATGGCGTCCGCTCCGGCCGGCGGAGGATCGATTTGCTGCGACTGTTCCTTCTTTCCTAAAGGCGAGCAGCCGGAGGCAAGCAGAACGACTATTCCGACAGCGGCGGCCCATCGTATCCATTTGTATTGTTTCATTGCGTGTTCCTCCTTGGTATTGGGGTGTTGTCCGTTTTTACTTTTATGTATACGGGCGGCAGACAAGTTTATGACACCAATTTGTCCGATTCGGAGGACGATTTCGTTTATGGTACTTTGGACGGATATATCCTTGATTTATACAGTACTAAAAGCCTATAATATAGATGTGTTTTTCCAAAAAGAGGTGATTTCCCATGGAAAACCGTCTTCATGATTTCGTGCCTGACGACCTATACCGGGCCGTTGTGCTTCAATCTCCGGACTGGCTGTGGGTATTCGACGAAACCGGTTCGCCGGTCGGCTTGTCCCCGGAGCCCAACTACGGCTCGGCATTGTTCCGCTGGGTATACGAATCCGATCTCCTTCCGCTGCAGCAGGCATGCCGCCGGCTTCTTCAAGAATGCGAACCGTTCGCGATGACGTTTCGGGTCGTGCTGCCGGACGGAGCTCTCGTATGGCTTGAAGGCCAAGGATATCCGTTAGCAGGCAAGTCTTCGGGATGGCAGGCCGCCCTGACAGCCAAAGACATCACGGCTTTCAAAAAGCAGGAGGAACGGCTGACCCGTCTGGCTTACTACGATCCATTGACCCAACTGCCGAACCGCAGGCTGTTTCAAGATCGTTTTATCCAATCGCTGCACATGGCGAAGCGCTACCACCATAAGCTGGCCGTCATTTACTTAGACCTCGATGATTTTAAACGCATTAACGATACATACGGCCATGCCACCGGCGACGAGCTGCTGACCATGGCCGCTTCCCGTCTCTCGCATTCCATCCGGGAACCGGATACGGTCTGTCGGATGGGCGGCGACGAGTTCGTCGTGCTGGTGCAGCAATTTGAGCACCGCGAGGATGTTGCCAAGATCGTCGGCAGAATCGCGCAGACGCTAAACCAGCCTTTCGAGCTGAACGGCCAAACGATGAGCATTACGAGCAGCATCGGCGTTTCCTGCTATCCCGAGGACGGGCATGATATCGAAACGCTGCTGCAGTGCGCCGATACGGCGATGTACGCATCGAAGCAGCAAGGCAAAAACCACTTCCGGTTTTTCTCGGATTCCTAAGGAGGCCTCTATGAGCTACAGCTTGAACAGCAAGCAGGTTGCCGAAGCTTCGGCTTTGTGGCTGACGAAGCGCGGCGTCACGATAGAAGATATGACGGAGCTTACTTATTTTCTGCAAAAAGACTATTACTCCAACCTGACAATGGACGAATGCCGGGAAAGCGTGGAGCAGGTCCTCGGCAAACGGGAAGTGCAGAATGCCATTTTGACGGGGATTCAGCTCGACGTGCTGGCCGAGGAGGGCAAGCTGCTGTCTCCGCTTCAGGAGATGATCGAAAACGACGAGGGGCTGTACGGCTGCGACGAAATCCTCGCTCTGTCCATCGTCAATGTGTACGGCAGCATCGGGCTCACCAACTTTGGATATATCGACAAAATCAAGCCAGGGCTGGTCGGGCGGCTGAACGATAAAAGCGGCGAGCACAAACATACGTTCCTCGACGATATCGTCGGCGCCATCGCGGCGTCCGCCAGCAGCCGCATCGCCCATCGCAAGCAGAAGGAAAAGGAAAGTACGCAGACGTAATGGAAAACGGCGCTTCTCCGAGGAGAGCGCCGTTTTTTACTGTGAGTCCGTTCCTAATGCGTTGCCTTGCCGCTTATTTCAATGTTGCCAGCGATTCGGCTACGGTTTGCAGGTCCGCTTGGGACAGCTTGTCCGAGCTAAGAGCAATATAAGTCTTGTCCAGCTTCAGGTGCAGGGTCTTGTGCCCGTCAGCCGTAACCCATTGGCCTGTCCCGTTGCGAAGCTTGACCTCCTGCTTCGATTCCACCTTGCCGCTCGGCTTGATCTCTTCCGGCGATTCCAAGATCGTCATCTTGTAATATTTCAGCGTCAGCAGCTTGGCGCTGGTTCCCATCTGGTCGATCTTATCGTCCGAGGCTCCACGCTCCGGCAAATAATACGTCGGAACGCCGGCGGTTTTGGCCGTCGTGGCGACGGTCGTCCGCTCCAATTCGGTGTATTGAAGCTGACCCATCTTGATAGGAGCTTCCTCCGGCGGCTTGGCCGCCTCTCCGCTTTGGCCGGTCTGACCCGGCGTCGTCGTCTGTCCGGGTTGGCCTGGCGGGGTCGTTTGCCCCGGTGGAGTCGTTTGTCCCGGCGGGGTTGTCTGCTCCGTCGGAGCGGGCTCCGGGGTTTTCGGCGGCTGGGCCGCCTCTTTCTTGCAAGCTGTCAGCGTCACGGTGAGAATCAGTGCGGACAGCAGAGCCGCCGTTCTCATCCAATGTGCGTGTTTTTTTGTTTTCATCGTCAAGCACCTCCGTCGAATGTAACCCTAACCTGCAGATCGATTCGGGCGCGGGTGAGAGCGTCACGCCAGCGGTCCTGGTTCCACACGCCAGGATATTGCTGCCGCACGGACTCCCCCAAGCGCAGCGGATCGGAGCGCAGGCCTTGAAGCAACCGGATCAATTCCGTTCCTTGCCGCTGCAGGTTCGATGCCCAACTATCGGCGGTAACGGATGGTCCGCCGGGCGAAGCCGCCACCCGTATCACCATGTTCAGCCGGGGCTGCTTCAAATCGCCGTTGCTCGCAATTTCAGCCCGGCAAGTAATATTACGCAGCAGCGGGGAATCGGTAGCAAACGACGTCTCCGTCGAAGACCATTCGAGCTTCGGCAGGCCGTAACCCCCCATCATGCAAGCGAGCAGATTGCTTTGGGACGAGGTTAACTCGGCCACAAGCTCTTGTTTCTTAAACAAAAGTGCCCGGGTTGAAACACCCGATTGGCTGGGAATATTATCCGTCGCTGCCAGACCTGCGGACAAGTAGGGCAGGACCACATCGTCCTCGTACGCGCTCCCCGCGAAGCGGAGCGGGTCCGCGGTCCAGCCTCCTTCCCGGAGCCGCGCAATGCCGTCGTTCATCGTGTCCGGGCTGCTGACGAACCGTTCCGCCGTCCCTTCCACCACCGCCACTAGCGGTCTGCGGCCCTGCTTCACGCCGAGCATCCGGATCTGCCTCGTCCACGAAGCGGGGAAGCCGTGCGAGCGCGCCCAGGCTTCGCCGATCGCCACAAGCTCAGGCGGCCGGTTTCGCTCCCATCGGTAAGCCGCAGCCTGGAACGAAACAAACGATTGCATCCGCGGACCAGCATTCGAGTATGGCTGCAGCGGGCGGCCGGACGCAGGCGGTCCGTAGCCCGTCGTTACGCGAAGGCCGCCGGGGCCCTCGTCAATGCCTGCGGCTACGAGCCTCGCTTCCTCCGCTTGCAGTGCGCGAGGCTCCGCATCCGTCAAGCGGACGCAACCCGCCGCGGGCAGCAGGCAAGCCGCAGCGAGCGGCAGCGATACGGCCCGGTTCATCAAGATTCGCTTTATGTTCAAAGGAAGCCGCCTCCAGTTGAAAAAATAGTCCGATAACCGTTAACGAAAAACGTGTTACAGATCATCTACTATTCCCCAAAGGCTTCCTTTTTATTCCAGAGCTTGTTTTCTCATACCCGGCCCACATCAAAAAGCGGCCGGCTCCGTTCCAAAAACGGAGCCGTGCCGCCTGACAGCCGGTCGGTCGAAACCGGCGGATTGGATTAGTACTACGCTTGCCGGTAAAATACAAGCCCCTCGCGCACGCTTTCAGTCAGCTTACCGGCTTCACGCAGCCAGATCAGGTGTGCAATCGTTTCCGACAGCGCAAAGCGCAGCTGGTGCAGGCTGAGCCGCTCCCCGAAGGTCGCCCGGCATACGTGGTACGCCGTGTCCGGCTCCGCAAGCTTCGACAGCATCATCTCCAGACGCTCCGCATGATGGGCGATCAGCTCGTCGGCCCGCTGCTGCAGATGGCCGAAAGGCTCCCGGTGACCGGGAAAAGCGAGCCGCACCTCGTAGCGGCGAATCGCTTCCAGGCTGGCCAAATAGCTGGCAAGCGGGTTCTCGTCGATCCCTCCGGGCAAATAGCTGACGTTCGGGGATATTTGCGGGAGCACGTGATCTCCACAGAACATGACGGCCGTCTCCGCGCGGTAAAAGCACAAATGCCCTGCGGCATGCCCCGGCGTCTCGATCGCTTCGTATTCCTCGCGGCCGAGCCTCACACGCTCCCCGGCTTCCACGACGGTGACCTCCGGCTGCGGCGAAACGGACGCGACGAAGCCCTGCATATGCTCCTCCAGCGGCTTCACCAATTCCTCCGGCAGCCCTTCCCGCCGGAAAAGCCCGGTGATCTGCTGCGTCATCGGCTGTCCGTCTCCCCAGAGCAAGCGCGTTTGCTCAAGTCCGCTCCGCGACATCAGCACGGGCGCGCCGGAGCGCTCTTGGAACCATCCGGCCAGCCCGTAGTGGTCCGGGTGATGGTGCGTCAGCACGATGCGGTCGATGTCGGAGTATCTGAGCCCAAGTTCCTCAAGTACCGACGTCCAGACGGCTTCGGCCGCCTCGGTCCGCAGCCCCGGGTCGATCAGCGTCCAGCCGCTCTCCCCCGGCAGCAAATAGCTGTTTACCCAGCGCAGCGGAAACGGCAAGGGCACCTTGATCTGGAGCACGTCGCCGTGCTTCGTCACGCTCCCGTGGCGGCTTGATGGCGATCCGTCCATATTATGCGTCCCTCCTGCCGACAAAGATCATTCGTTTTGATCGGTCGGGTTCGTAAGCCGAGGCGTCGTAATCGCCGTAAATGGCGTCGATTTTCAGGCCTGCCAGCTCCAGCATTTCCAGGAAACGCTCCTGTCCGATCAGCTTCACCTGCTCCTCGTAGACCCGGTCGCCCGATCCGCTTCCGTCCTGAAGCAATATCGTTTTGCGCACGAATCCGTCCTCGATCCGGCGTTTCTCATCGATATGGATTCCTTCGACGCTTCTAACCGAGTGCGGCACCAAATGCTCCGCCACATAGGCCGGATTCAAATAATCGATAATGAACCGCCCACCCGGCGCGAGTAGACGGTACATTTCCCGCAGCACCTGCTCGTTGTCCCGATCGCCGGAAAAATAACCGAACGACGTAAACAAGTTGACAATCGCATCGAACTGATCGGTTATCGGAACGTTGCGCATATCCCCATGGACCCAGCGCACTTCGCCTGCGGTATCCAGCTTTCTCGCTTCCGCCAGCAGCACCTCCGACAAGTCCACTCCGGTAACCCGAAAACCGAATCCGTTCAGCGCCATCGAGTGCCGTCCCATGCCACAGCACAGGTCAAGGACCTCCGCTCCCTCGGGCAGCTCGAGCCATTCCATCATCCGGCGCACTTCCTCATAAGCGCCTTGCATATCGCGATGCTTATAGACGAGCAGATAGTCCCGTCCGAAGCTTTTTTCGAACCATTCGGTCATTTCGCTTTCGTCCCTTCTATCCCAGCTTTCCTGGACAAACTAAGCCCTATTTTACCAGAAGGTCCCGCCTGAACGCACGTTTTTGTTCGAAACTGCCGTTAGCGCTGAAGCCGGACTTCGTTTTTCTCAGGAAGGATAGCGGGCCATCGGGGGACTGTAGTATAATTAACGGTTGAAAACGAAAGAGACCCTTCTGGCAACGGAGGAAAAAGATGACAACCGCCATTGAACAGCGCATTGCCGGGCGCAAGCATAAAGAAATTTTCGAGCAGATCCGCAAGCAGGGGACGGTCTCCAAGATCGATCTGCTGGAGAAAAGCGGGTTAACGGGCAGTACCTTAACCCGGACGCTGGAGGAATTAACGACCCAAGGGGTTATTGCGGAGGCCGGCTTCGGCGAGTCGACCGGAGGGCGCAGGCCGATTTTATATACGGTGAATCCCGATTATGCCTATGTGTTCGGATTGGATATATCGCGAATGTATTCCAAGCTCATTCTGTTCGACTTGCAACTGAACAAGCTGGACAGCAAGCGCTGGGTCATGACGGAGGACGTCACCCCCCAGGTGCTCCTCGAAGAGATTGTGGCGGAGGCCCGCGCCATGCTGGATCGCCGCTCTCTTCCGGCTGACAAGGTGCTCGGGATGGGCATCGGGGCCGTCGGGCCGCTGGACCGGGCTTCCGGCACGCTGCTGGAGCCGCTTCATTTCGCCGCCGCAGGCTGGAAAAATGTCAGCGTCACCGGCTTTCTGGAGAGCCGTCTCGGCTTTCCGGTTGTGCTCGATAACGGAGCGAATACGGCTCTCATCGGCGAGTCGTGGTCGGACCGGGAGCGCGATTACCGCCATTTGCTGTATGTTCACGTCGGCGTCGGCTTGCGTTCGGCCATGATGACGAACGGGCAGGTCGTCTACGGGGCGGTGGATATGGAAGGATCGATCGGCCAAATGATCATCCAAACGGACGGCCCCCGTCTGTGGAATCACGGCAACTTCGGCGCACTCGAATCGTACGCTTCCATTCACGCGCTGGAGCAGCAAGCGCAGGCCCGGCTCAAGCAAGGCCGCGACAGCCTGCTGCTCCGGCTGGAACCCGACCCGGAAAAGATCGGCTTCGCCCATCTCCAGCAGGCGTTGCAGGCCGGCGATCCGCTGACGGTCGAGCTGTTTACGCAAGCAGCTACCTATTTCGGCATCGGGCTGTCCAACCTGCTTAACATTTTGCATCCGGAGAAGGTCATTCTGGGCGGCGCCTTGATCGGCGGCCATGCCGGCTTCTTCCATACTGCTACGCGCGTCGCGATTCAAAGAACGTATTATTATCCCAAATATCAGGTTGTGTTCAGCCAAGGCACGCTCGGCGAAGAAGCGCTCGCCACCGGGGCGGCGCTGCTGATCGTGAACAAGCTGAGCGCGGTATAATCGAGCGGGTCGGGCACGGAAGACCGGGTACGTGACATGGTACCGATGGGGGCGCCGGGGGAAGCTGGCGAGTGCCGACGACCAAGCGCTGGCGACCAGACGGATAGCCAAGAGCGGATGGCAAGGTTCCTGGGCGGATGCCCAAGACTTTCATCAAAATTAGCGGAACTGCAAGTACCCTATGTCCCCAGAAATGGCTTGGCATTTCAAAATAGCGAATCTGCGGTGCGCTAACAGCCCTATTTTTGGGGATATGAACACTTTTCGACACGATTAGAGCACCTGGGTTCCGCTATCCCCGTTACAACATTTAAAATCCCTGCTTAACGGCACCTTGCCCGGTTATCTGACGCGTTCGAAACCAATGAATGGACAGCACTCATAACTTCTTATAAACTAACCTTCACCAGTGCAAAGTGGCATCTCGTACGGTACGGGCCAACTACCCGCTGAATCCTCTGCAAATTGTTACACGTCCCTCTGTCCGGTGCCTCTTCCGCCTCTTGTCATCCACGAGCATATAAAAAAGACGTCCTGCATGTTGCAGAGACGCCTTTTTTTGACATTACTTACCCTCAAGTCCGAGCTTCTTTAAGCCGACGCTTCGCCTTCTTCGGCCGGATCGCCGTGCAGCTCTTGGAACAGCTGAACGAGCTTGCCGTGCTTGCGCAGCGATTTTTCGTGAATCAGGTTCAGCTTGCCGTTGTCCAGCACTCCGAAGCGCTCGATCAACTGCTCGTTCTCGTGCGTCCAATCGAAGCCTTCGAAAATGTTCAGACAATTGGTCCAATTCTTCGTATACTTGCCGTCCGTGAACAAATGACGGTGCGCGTACAGCGCGACGCTTTCCTGCATGGCGCGGGACGCCGAAGTGTACTGCGGCACCCCCGGCTGCTCCGGCATGAGAGGAATCAGCGTGCTATAGAATTGGTGCAAGATCTCGATGTACGTGGACGGGTCCTGCTTGATCCGGCGCGCCAGCTCGTAGGACGGCTGCATTTTGCCGGTAAACAGCATCGTCGCCGTCGAGTACATCCAGCTGAACGACGTAAAGTTTTTGTTGTAAGCAGTCAGGTTAGCCCGTCGCTCTACGCCCGCGGACTTCAAGAAGACGTTGTGGTCCACGACCTGCTGAATGACGACGTTGAGCGGATCGATCGAGTCGAACGAATGGCCGAGCTCTTTGCTGACGAGCTGAACCTTGGAGTTGATATCCCCGAACAACTGCTTCTCTTCTTCCTCGCTCAGTCCAATGTAGATTTGCACCGCCAGCTCGCTTTCCATCAGCTCCAGACGGCGGCGTTCCAGCTGCTCGACCTGACCTTCCAGCTGCTCCAGCTCGCTTGCGATCTCCGCATTGTCCGGCGCTTTCCGGTGCTTGATTTTCATAGCGGCCACTTTCTTGTCCAGACTGCGCGCTTCTTTGAGCATTTGCTCGTTTACGTAGCCGAGAGCGAGAATGCGGTGCTGGCCGTCCAGAATGCTCAGCTTCGAGCCGGGACGCAGGTACAGGCCGTTATGCACCTTAGCCAAGCTGCTTACGTCGCGCAAGCTTAAAGTGACCGGACCGAAAAAGACGCGGTCGAGCTCGCGCTCCTGCAAGTAGTTGGAAATTTTGCGGCGTTGTCCTCCGCTCAGCTTCCGCTGCACCATCGGATCGATGGTGGTGTAGTTAAGCAGATCCTGCACTTGTATCGCAACCGTTGCGAGTCCGAACCGATCGCAAAACGGATGTATGGTCATTTGCAAATTTAAACCGTCCATTAACCGACGTCCTCCTTAGAGCTATCTCCCGGAAAAGCTTGCTGCCCCATCGAATCGTCGCGGATCAGGAACATGTGGTGCTCCACGTAAAAATCTTTGACGAACTGATACGCTTTTACGATGCGCGAGCGTCTTGGCAAACGGTCTTTCTCGTCCCCGCTGTAAATGGCACTCCAGTCGATATGCGGCAAAATTTTGAGCGCGTAATCGAGCGCGTATTTGTTGAACGTGCCGGTTTTCGTTACTTCCTCGTGGAAGAACATCGCCAGCGCGATCTGCAGGTTTTCCGTCCAGCAGAGCTCGCCCTTTTCCGGCTCCGGCAAGTATTTGAGCAGGCTTTCGAAATAGAGCGCCGCCAGCTTCAAATGCTCTTCGATCTCTTTTTCCTCAAAATAGTACCCGTTGTTGCGCGCCGCCGACTTGAGTCGTCCCTCGAACAAGCCGATCAAAATCTCGATCAGCAGGTGGTAGGAGAACAAATACTCCGGCCCTTTGCCCCGTTCCGTAAACATGTCGACAGGCAGATTCTTCATCACAGGCGCATCTTCCACCAGCCTCGAGGCCAGCACGTGATAGAACCGGCGCTGCTCGCGGAGAACGGCCAGATTTCCGCCGATTTTGCGCGGAAGCTTGTTGATGTCGGAGAACAGCTGGCGTTCCTGACGCGCGTTGATGTCCAGATAAATCATGGTGGACATAGGGAAAGCGTACAGCTTGCTCAGCTTCGCGCTGATTTCCTCCATGCGGTCGTACTCCCGGCGGTCTTTTGCCCGGGCCATCGCGCCCTGCAGCGTTTCCATCAGGCGGCGGAAAGCGGCTAGCCGGTGCTGGCCGTCCACGACGTACAGCTTCTCGATCGCCTGCAAACGGTAGACCTGCGCCTGCGCATCATAATCTCCCGCGCCGCGGGCCGAGAGGATGATCCCCGGAAAATAAATGCCTTGTCCGTGATCCAGATAGAGCATGATATAGTCCATCATCTTGGACAAGTTTTGCGGAACGATGGCGCGCTGAACCTCCAAATCCACTTCGTAGATGGCGAACAGCTTGCTCATCGGAAGCGTGGTCGAAAGCGTAGTCTGTCCGAACGTCCGGGACATGGCCCCGGGGATTTCGATATACGATGACGCTTTCTGCTCCGCCAGCAGCTCCGACAGAGATGAAATTTGATCCATAACCGTTTTCCTCCTTGGCTTACCTCGCGTAAAGCTATATGCATATAGTTTACTATAATAGGTTCATATAATTCCATTATACACCGAAAAGACACGAAACATTCAGGATATTGGCAAAATATGCGTCTTTTTTTTCGTTTTCCGAGCTTGCTTTTTTGAAAAGGTACAAAACAAGAAAAGCCGACACTTCGGGAAGAAACGTATCGGCCGGTTACAGAGCTATGATGGATTCGTCCCGAACGGACGCAGGTTAAGACATTCGGTCAGCGGCCTTCAGGAGCGGCCATATGCGCACTTCCAAAGCTTCCGCATAATGAAGAAGCGGAGGAACGTCCGGCGCGAACGGAAGGCCGTTGCCCGTCAGCATCGTATTCTCGTAAAGCTCGGCTTCCGCCTTCTGCAGCGGCCAGGGCCGATGATGGATGTCGCAGCGCATGACGTCCCGGTGCCCGTTCAAGGTATACAAGCAGTACCGTTCGGTCAGCCAATGCTCCAGTGATCCCTGCTTGGCCGTATACGGTGCTGACACGGGCCGGTAACGTGCGGCAAAGGCGGGGCCCGCCTGCCGTCGTTCGCTCCGGTAAAACACGGTTTCGTTCTGCACGGTTACGCCCATATCGGCCCGGTAGTACGGAAGATGGTACAGCCGTCTGGCCAGCTTGACGGCAAGCGTATGCGCCGCATCGAGGCTGAAAAAATAGACGCCAGGCTTGTCATGGACCGTGACGTAAGTTCTGACGTTAAGCTCCGGAAACCGGCTCGTTCCCGGAATCGGCGGCAAGCCGCGCAGCCGGATATCCGTCATCCGGAAGGGAACGACAGCGAGCCACGCGCTGCCCTCGCAGGTATCCAGCGGCAGCTCCTTCGGCACGTAAGCGCGAAGCTCATCCGCCGGAACGGGCCAATGGGCAAACAACAGATTGCGCCAAGTCTGCTTCATAATCCACGGCAGCTCAGGCAGCGGCCACGGGCGGTGCGCGGTATCGAAACGGTCAGACTCCATGTTCGGTCCTCCTCGACTCCTTGTCATGAACGAGCGCAGACCCGCGAACCGCCGGGTCGACCCCGCGCTTGCTGCGGGCCTCATTGACGGTTTATCGGTCTTTCAATTGATAGGGCAGCACCTGCCGCCAGCCTTCGTATTTCTGTTCGCGCGTCAGGTCGTCGCAGGCCGGCCCGAACGGTGCGGCCGAAGCCTTGCAATTGCTCCAGTTTACTCAGGTCGACCCAAAATCCGACGACAAGCCCGGCTTCGTCATATCTATTCCTCCCCCGAGGATATTTCACTAAATATAGGAAAAAGGTTGCAAAGGGAATCTATCATAAGCCCGATTTCGCTGTCAAGGTTGATCCGAAGCCGGTCTCGTGCTATGATAAAGTTAACAAGTTAATCAGGTCAGAGATCAAGAGAAGACCGTGAGCAAGCTCTTCAGGAGCGCGTATGCAATAAGCGACGTGCCGACGTAGAGTTGTTTCACGTCTTCTCTTTTTTGCTTTTACCCGGAACCGGGCGGCCGCACATTTCGAAAGGGGATCGATACACATGACAAAACAGGCGCAATTTTCAGGGGAACACCGACAAGAACGGCTTCGGGAGATGGCCGGAGCCCCGCTCGATCTGCTGGTCATCGGCGGAGGCATCACCGGGGCGGGAATCGCGCTCGACGCGCAAACCCGGGGTCTGAAAACGGGACTAGTCGAGATGCAGGACTTCGGCGCGGGCACGTCGAGCCGTTCGACGAAGCTGATTCACGGCGGCTTGCGTTACTTAAAGCAGCTCGAATTCAAACTGGTGGCCGAGGTCGGCAAAGAGCGGGCCATCGTCTACGAGAACGCGCCGCATGTCACAACGCCGGAGTGGATGCTGCTGCCGATTATTGAACGCGGCACCTACGGCAAGCTGGCAACCTCCGTCGGGCTGATGATGTACGACTCCCTGGCGGGCGTCAAGCGGAGCGAGCGCCGGATCATGCTGTCCAAAACCGAGACGCTGCGGCGCGAGCCTCTTCTCCGTGAAGACAAGCTGAAAGGCGGCGGGTATTACGTCGAGTACCGCACGGACGACGCCCGGCTGACGATTGAAACGATGAAAGCCGCAGCGGATCGCGGCGCTTTGGCCGTCAACTATGCGAAGGTGGAAGAACTGCTCTATGAGGGTGGGAAGCTGAAGGGCGTGCGAGTCGTCGACATGCTGAGCGGCGAAACGTATGACATCTTTGCCCGCAAAATCGTCAATGCGGCGGGACCTTGGGTCGACACGATCCGGGAAAAGGACGGCTCGAAGCAGGGCAAGCGACTGCACCTGACCAAAGGCGTGCACCTTGTCATCGACGGTGGGCGGTTCCCGCTCAAGCAGGCGATCTACTTCGATACGCCGGACGGCCGCATGGTGTTCGCCATTCCGCGCGACGGCAAAACGTATGTCGGCACCACCGACACGAACTACAGCGGCGATATCGTTCATCCGCGGATGACGACGGCCGACCGCGATTATATTTTGACGGCGGCGAACTTCATGTTCCCGAGCCTCAAGCTGACGGCGGCCGATGTCGAGTCCAGCTGGTCCGGGCTGCGTCCGCTCATTCACGAAGACGGCAAATCGCCGTCGGAGCTGTCGCGGAAAGATGAAATTTTCATCGCCCCTTCGGGTCTCATTACCATTGCCGGCGGTAAGCTGACCGGCTACCGCAAAATGGCGGAGCGCATCGTCAACCTGGTCACGGGCCAGCTCCAAGAGCAAAGCGGCGGTTCGTATCCGGGTTGTACGACGGACCGGATCAAGCTGTCCGGCGGGGACGTCGGCGGCTCCGCGCAATTCAAAGCGTTCGCGGAAGCGAAAGTACGCGACGGCGAAGCGCTTGGTCTGACGAAGCGTCAAGCCGAGTCGATCGTGCAGCGCTACGGCTCCAACGCGGACCGCGTCTTCCAGCGCTGCACGCAGATGCGCGAAGAAGCGGAACAAACCGGCCTGCCGGTAGATGTGCTGGCTTCGCTCGCCTACGGCATCGATGAGGAAATGGTCACGACGCCGCAGGACTTTTTCGTCCGCCGTACCGGCGCGGTGTACTTCGACATCGCTTGGGCGCAGCGTTGGAAGCAGCCTGCGACGGCTTACATGGCGAAGCGCTTCGGCTGGACGCCGGAGGTCGCGGAGGAGCATCTGCGCCGACTGGACGTGCTGCTGCACGATGCGGCGACGCCTGCCGCTTCCGAGTAATCGCCCGGTCCCGGCGAGCCGTTACACCGGCGCATAGGCGTCCCACAGCTCCCTGCGGGAGGTGGTGACGGCTACCGCGCCGGAGCCGAGCGCAAGCTCGACATCCTCATTCGTCCGGATCAATCCGCCGGCCAGAATCGGAATGTCGAGCTTGCTGCGCATTTCGGCGATAATATGCGGCATCACGCCCGGCATCACTTCAATGTAGTCGGGTGCGACTTTCTCCGACAGCCGGTAGGTCGTGTCGAGCGCAATCGAGTCAAGCAGGAAGTGCCGCTGAATGCCGAGCACTTTATGCTTCTTCGCCGTCGCTACGGCGCTGCTTCGGGTGGAGATGATGCCCGCCGGCCGCATGGATTGGCATAAAAACTCGATGGCGTAATCGTCATTTTTCAGGCCGTGAATCAAATCCACATGCACCAACAGCTGCTTCTTATGCTGCCGGACAAGCTGCGCGACGCTCATCAGCTGCGACACATGGCTGTCCAGCAGAACGATCCAAACATAGGAGGATGCGAGCAAATGCTCCAAATCCTTCAGCTTGCGTACGGCGGGAAGAATCCGCTGTCCGTAAAAATCCGACGGAGCCGGGACCGATGTCCCGGCTTTTCGTTCTGCGTTCAACCTTGCCTGCCCCTTTCACCGGCATTGCGCATCCGGCCGTCCAGGAAACGCGCGGTCGCTTCGAGCGCTTCCTCAAGCTGTGGGGTCGTTCCGGCAAACGGATGAACCGCGCCGAACGTATGCGTCCCCCCCTCAATTGTCACGAAAGATTGGTTCGGAGCGGCCTCGCGCAGCCTGCGGAAGCCCTCCTTCAGCCGGTCGGAGTCCGCGTCGCCCTGTACGGACAGCACCTGTGTCTTCAGCCCGGCGAGCCGCGCGGTAATATCGAAGCGCTCTGCGTTTTGCTTCAAGTCATCGTAGAACGTTTGCCGGATCGGCATGCTTTGCCCCGTCCTCGCGTTCGCCACGTAGGCGACACCGTTGCGGGCGATTTCTTCCTTGAACGCGTCGTCGAACAGGTCGGCCGAAGCGATGCCGTTCCACGTGACCACGGCCTGCACGTCCGGATGCTCCGCGGCGAACACGATGCTGTTTCCGCCCCCGCGGCTGTGGCCGAGCAAGGCAACCCGGCAGGTATCCGCCCGCTCCGCAAAGGGCAGCCGCTTCTCCTGCAGCAGCTCCCAGACGACCGCCAGATCCGCCTGCTCGCAAGAGTACGTGTTTACGGCGAATTTGTCCAGCTCGTCGAAATCGCGCTCGTTCACCCCGTTACAGGAAAAATTAAACCGGACGACGTAATATCCGCGGCGGGCCAGCTCGGCGGCGGCATAAGGCTGAAAGCCCCAATCCATGAAGCTTTTAAAGCCGTGCGCCATGATCACGACGGGCACCGGCCCTTCGCTGGCCCCCTCCCGTATCGTCACCTCGCCCCGAAGGGTCAGCCCGGCGTCAATCGGCTGCTCGAAACGCTGCTGCCGCAATCCGGATGCTTGCTGCTCGCTCATAAGAATTCCTCCTTGAATACGTGGAATGATATGGAATAACGGCTAATGTACAGCCCTTCCGTCTTTTGTGCTGCGCATGGCTGTATTTCCTTTCCATTGTATCAAAAGCACCGGCATTTGCCATGCTCTCTTGGTCCCGCAGTGCGAATCCGCCCCGAACTGGGGGAACAAGTTCCAATGGCAAAACGTAAAATTTCCGTAAAGAAACAGGAATAAACCCGTCGTACCGAGAATAAGCGATCGATATACGTCAATGCGCGAAGGGTGGACTGCATATGGTTGAATCTCCGCGGAGCGGCTGGAGGCTGTATTGGTCGATGCCGATTCTGGCTTGGGCGCTGTACGATTTTGCGAATACGATTTTTTCAAGCAACATCATCACGATCTTTTTTCCGTTTTACTTGCAGGAAACGATCGGCGGCAGCGAGACGACGAACCAAATCGCCGGCACGTTCGTAACGTATACGAATGCGCTTTCGAGCTTCTTTCTCGTGCTGCTGTCGCCGCTGTACGGCGTATGGATCGACCGGACCGGACGCAAAAAAGCGTACCTCGTCCCCTTCACGCTCGCCTGTATCGTCAGCACCCTGCTGATGGGCGTCTTCGCGGGCTGGCAGACGGATGCGGGGATCGCCGGTCTCCCGCTGTCACTGGCCGCCGTGCTGCTGCTGTTTATGATCGCGAAGTTCGCGTACAACTCCTGCCTCGTCTTTTACGACGCGATGATCTCTGACCTCGGGAGCGACAAACAACTCCCGCTCATCTCCGGCTTCGGCGTCGCCGTCGGCTACATCGGTACGCTGGTCGGCCTCACGGTCTACCCGCTTGTCGGCGAAGGCGATTTTCACCGGTCCTTCGTTCCGAGCGCATTGCTGTTTTTGCTTTTCTCGCTCCCCATCTTCTTTCTATATAAAGACCCCAAGCCCGCACCGTCGGCAGCGGCGGCAAAGCCTTCTTTTCTCAGCGGGTACCGCGATATTGTCCTAACGTTCCGCGAGGCGCGGTTGTACCGGCCCGTGTTTCTGTTTATGATCGCTTACTTTTTCTTCAACGATGCGGTCGCTACGGCCATTACGGTCATGGGCGTGTATGCGAAAGCGGTCATCGGCTTTTCTACGAAGCAATTCATCTTGCTGTACCTGGTCTCTACCGTTTCAAGCATCGTCGGCTCGTTCGCCTTCGGGTATGTGACGCGCAGTGTCGGGGCCAAACGCTCGGTCGCTATCGTCGCATGCGTGATGATAGCTGCCATATTGCTGGCATCGACCGCTTGGAACGAGCCGATGTTCTGGACGGCCGGCAGCTTGTACGGCATTGCCATGGGCGCCATGTGGGTTGCCTCGCGCACGATGATCGTCGAGCTGACCCCGGAGCATAAGCGCGGCCAATTTTTCGGGCTGTTCGCCTTCTCCGGCAAAGTATCGTCCATCGTCGGACCGTTGCTGTACGGCTCCATTACGTGGGCGCTGGCCGAAGCGGGCAACCTCGCCAGCCGCATCGCCTTGGGTTCGCTGCTCGTTCTGGTGCTGATCGGACTGATCGTTCATGTCCGCGTTCCTTACCGGTCCGGGGCAAAATAACGCTTCTTTCTCAACGGTTCGTCCAACATTTACTTTTTTTCCGAGAGTTGTGTTATAATAAAAGCAAGTGACTGGTTCGGATCTTTTGAGTTTGATTTGTATGTTCGTCGTCAATTCCATCGAGGAGGTCTAACTTGGCTGGTTCAGAAAAAAAGTTGTCCATTTTTGCCTTGGGCGGCGTAGGCGAAATTGGCAAAAACATGTATGTGGTACAATACGCAGACGACATTGTTGTTATTGATTGCGGTTCGAAATTCCCGGATGTGGAGCTGCCCGGCATCGATATTATCGTACCGGATATCTCCTATCTGATCGAGAACCGGAATAAAGTCAAAGCGCTCGTCATTACACACGGTCATGAGGATCATATTGGCGGGTTGCCTTATATCCTCAAGCAGCTCAACATGCCCGTCTATACGAGCAAACTGACGATGGGACTTATTGAAGGAAAATTAAAAGAACACGGGCTGCTGGGTTCGACGGAACGGGTGTTAATTCACGCGGATTCCGTATTAAAGTTCGGAACAATTGTCGCTTCGTTCTTCAAAACGAATCACAGTATCCCGGACAGCCTTGGGGTCGTGCTTGATACCCCCGAAGGCGCAGTCGTTCATACCGGCGATTTTAAATTCGACCAAACTCCCGTTAACGGCCAATATGCGGACCTTCACCGCATGTCGGATATCGGCAAAAAAGGCGTCCTCGCTCTGCTGTCCGAGAGCACGAATGCGGAGCGTCCAGGGTTCACCCCTTCGGAGAAAAGCGTCGGCGTCAATCTCGAGGACGTATTCCGGACCGCACGCCAGCGCGTGATCGTGTCCACCTTTGCCTCCAATGTGCACAGGCTCCAGCAGGTCATCGAAGCGGGCATCGCGTCGAACCGGAAGCTGGTCGTCATCGGACGCAGCATGGTCAATATGATTACCATCGCCTCCGAGCTCGGTTATCTGAACATTCCGGACGGCATGCTGATCGAGCCGAACGAAGTGAATAAATACGCTGCCGATCGTATCGTTATTCTGTGTACAGGCAGTCAGGGCGAACCGATGTCGGCACTGACCCGGATGGCGCGCTCGAACCACAAGCAGGTAGAAATTCTCCCAGGGGACACGGTCATCATCTCGGCCACGCCCATTCCGGGGAACGAAAGAAATATCGGACGGACGGTTGACGAGCTGTTCCGCCTCGGCGCTCACGTCATCTACGGCTCCGGCTCGCTGACGGGTATGCACGTTTCCGGACATGCCAGCCAGGAAGAATTGAAGCTGATGATCAATCTGATGCGTCCGAAGTTTTTCATCCCGATTCACGGGGAATACCGGATGCTCCGTCAGCACAGCACGCTGGCGCAAGCGGTCGGCGTCGACCCGGCCAACATCTTCATTGTCGACAACGGCGAAGTCGTTGAAATCCAGAACGGCGCAGCCCGCAAACGCGGAAAAGTTCCGGCAGGCAACACGCTCATCGACGGCTTAGGCATCGGTGACGTCGGAAATATCGTCCTGCGAGACCGTAAGCATTTGTCTCAGGACGGCATCCTGATTGTTGTCGTTTCGATCAGCAAACAGGAAGGTACGATCCTCTCCGGACCCGACATCATCTCCCGCGGCTTCGTATACGTCCGCGAATCGGAAGGCTTGCTCGACGATGCAAGCCGCATAGTGTCCAATACGATCAACAAATTAACTCACGAGAATGAGAACCAATGGTCTACGATAAAATCAAATGTAAAAGATGCGCTTGGACGATTCTTATATGAGCGAACCAGAAGAAAGCCGATGATTCTTCCGATCATTATGGAAGTTTGATCGAACCAAACCAACCAGTCCACTTACAACGAGCAAATACCCTCTATCCTTTGCGGGATGAGGGTATTTTTTGTCTGGGATTATTCGTCGAGCTTCATGGTTTCTTGGATATCCGTCTGGACAAGATCCCCCGTGGGCTTCGCTGTTCGTTGTCTTCGTATTTACATAGAATGATACACTAATCGTTAGAAATTTGGTGCATAATTGTTATCCTGTTCTGTATCTTAAAATCCCCTATTGACATCCTTTTAGGGTTCGTAAAGACTGGGTTACATTTGTTATTAATTTATCATCTTCCTAGCGGCGGTAAGTATCTAGAGTAGGATAAATTTGATTGGGAAACAGTCCTTAGACTTGCAGCCATTTCACTAAGATCGTTCCTGTTCAATCAGAATCATTCGTTTTAATATAAGATAAATTTAAAGTTTTTTACCATTACTTCTAAATATGAAAGGAATTTCTTTTCATTGGAATCATTAAGTTGGATTAGGAATAAATACTTAAAATTGATATTTTTTATAGAACGGCACAAAGAAAGAATCCCTTTAAGTAAATTCATACTCGTATACTTAAGAATTCCTACAGCGCTGAGAATACTTGTCACTATTGTCTTTTTTGGATTTTCTCATGGATTAGCATATATAATTGGTTTTATTATCTTACAGAGTAAAGCGAGAAATGAGGTACTTTCCTTAATAACTGCTTTTCAAAATCCTGTAAACTTCACTGACAGACTTTATTTTTATTACGCGTTCGTGTACATGTTCATCACTATATTAACCATGGCCCCTTTTGGTCTTTTCTTGTTTTACGGAAGAAACTTTTTGAGAAAAATAAAAAAGAATAAACTCTATTTCAGGATAGGATTTTTATTATGGGCAATTTCTGTAACTCTCTTATCATTTATACTACTACAAACTGCATCTCTGTTAACTTATTACTTGTTCTACGCTTCGAAAAACGCCTCCATTTGGGAGGTATCAATAAAATACTTTTTTTTATTCCAAAGAACTACAATGGAATTCTCCTTCATTTGACTTAAAAGCTTTTCAAAAAGAAGTTTTTATTTCACTACAATCAGGAAACATGGCTGCTGTACTTTTAGCGTTCCTATTTTTCATCTACAAAAAAAATTTTAAAGAAAGAGAACAATTTCATCGAAATATGCTAAGCTTAGCACTTGTTGAGTCAGAAATGATTTTCTGGTCAAAATTCAATTGGAACATATTAAAAATCAGTACATTTATTTCATATTTAAAAATTAAAAAATCTATATCATTTATATTATATATCTTAATAACATATGTTTTCATTTTTGCTGCTCTTATTGTATTTGTTTCACACACAGCCTATCAATGGGGTGGTTTTGGAAAAAACCTTGCGCAATTTGATACAGATTTCGTCGTAGTGGACTATAATTTAAATGGAGAAATTAAAACTGTTCAAGGGATTCGAGTTTATCATGATAAGAATTACATTGTGGTAAGGGACAAGCAAAACAATATGCACAATATTTTTACGGACCAAATTCATATTCAGACGAAGCAACTTCAAACAAATTAAAGGAATAACATAAAGCAAATTTGTTTTTATCTTCATAAAAACAAAGAGTGAAAAAATTTATGCCTTATCATATTCCCATCATGCTCTTCCTGTAGAAGATTTTCTTTCTCCTTGATTTCTCCTACGGGCTGACCCTTTCCTAGGAGCGTGGATGATAATGAAAGCTTATCGAAAAAATCACAATCAAGCATATGCCAGGCATCACAGAAAGCGGTTATTAGGCGCCAAAAACGCCCGTTAACAAACGAAGACCGGTTGTCAAATGCGGCAGTAGACTCGCCAAAGGAAAAATCCATTGTTCCTGCTGGATTTGTAGTGAAAGAAATAAAACGATTAGGCCACCCCAAATCAGAGTTAGCAAGAATAGTCAACTGCCAGCAGCAGCTTCTGGATTGTGTCTAAACTCCATCTATCAAACCAAGCAAATGCTGTTTATTCACCAATTGTAGGTTTTTTATTATTGATGTGAGTTTACCGCTGCACTAAATGCACCGAAAACCAAATAGCCCTCTTCCCGCGCTTCCCCGGAAGGAAAGCGGAAAAAGAAGGCTGGTGTGGTTGCTTCGCGAATGCTTCAAATCTGCAGTTCCCCAAGCTTGATCAGCTCGACAACTGCTTGCGAACGGCCTTTGACATTTAACTTCTGCATGACGTTAGAAATATGGTTCCGCACTGTCTTTTCACTAATAAACAGCTGCTGTGCGATATCTTTTGTCGTTTTGTCCTGCACCAGCAGTTCAAAGACCTCACGTTCGCGATTGGTGAGCAAAAATTTACTTTTGTGATCGCTGCCTTTCAAAGTGTCACCCCTCCTTGCCCGGGTTTTGGTTTCATTACAAGGTCTAGGGATACAGTCAAATTCAGTTTATGAAAGGCAGCACTTGCTGGTGCGTTCGTACTTAAAAATGGGCTTCCCGCTAAGCTTTCAGAGTGATTCGGAGCGTCTTGATCTCGTACGGCTTCATGAACAGCCTGACCTCATGCGGACCGTGCTCCACCGCTTGCGGCTGCTCCTCCATCAGGTTCGTCTCTTCTACGGAAACAAACTCCCCGACCCGCGCATCCGTGCAAAAACGGACGTCTCCCCGAATGCCGCCGTACTCGTACAAGCGGACGATGAATGTCTCGTCGTCTTCGGATTTTTTGACCGTATCGATCATGACGTGGGAGCCATCGACGTGGAAAAGCCCCAATTGCTCAGGAAGGCCGTCCGTATGCGCCGTTCCGGCCAATTGTACCGGAAGCAGCGGCATGTTGAGTTCGCACGCCTGACGGTGCGTGTCCGCCTCCAGCCAACCGTTTTTATGCGGATAAAGCGAATAAGTAAATTCGTGCAGCCCCTGATCGGCTTCCGGATCTGGCGATACCGCCGACTTAATGAGACTGAGACGCAGCACATGATTGCGGATATCGTGGCCGTATTTGCAATCGTTCAGCAGGCTTACGCCGTAGCCCCCTTCGGACAGATCGACCCAGCGTTGCGCCACCGATTCGAATCGCGCCCAATCCCAGCTTGTGTTCCAGTGCGTCGGCCGTTCCACGTTGCCGAATTGAATCTCATACGTCGCCTTCGTCGACCGCACGTCGACCGGGAACGCCGCCTTGAGCAGGTGCTGCTTCTCGCGCCAGTCAACCCGGGTACAAAAATCAATTCGCGGATGGTCGCGGTACAGCGTCATTTTCTGCTCGATGACGGAGCGGTGGTAACGCCATACAAGCTTAAGCACGGCACGCAGCGGTCCCTGCTCCTCCACTACCGCTTCGGTCAGCTCCCCGACGGTCCAGCTCTTCTCTTGATAGTAGATGTCGATATCCCAAGCGTCGTGCGCCATCGGCTTATCCTCGAACACCTGCAGCACATTCGCCGCTTCGCCCGGCTTAAGCACTTCCCGCGCGTTCCGTTTGTCGTACAGAGATACGATCTGGCCGCTGCCGTTAAGCTCAATCCGGTAAAAAGGCGTCTCCAGCAGCCGTTCGCCGATGCTCCATGCCCCGCTGCTTGCCGCCGAAGCGCTGTTCGTGCTTTTGCCGACGATGGTCGTATAGCCTAATGCCGGAACGTTCGGCGTATGAACGAGCATCGAGACGGGCTGACCTTCGGCGCCGCGAACAAGTTGACTTTCCAGCGCTTCGCCGCTTGGCGAGGACCACGCTATTTGCTCGGCAGAAGCCGGGAGGGCCTCCAAAGGAATTTCCACAAGCGCCGACCGTTCCCAGCCTAACGGGTTGATCACCCGATAACCGACTCCCCCTTCCGCCGCAGCTCCGTCCTGCCCGCGACCGCCTGCGATCGCTTGAGTGCCTTGTTCCAAAGCTGCGACTGCCAGTTGCTCCGCTTCCGCGTACTCTTCCCGGCTGTCCTCGTATACTTCGCCGATCGAGGAGCCCGGGATAATATCGTGGAACTGGTTGCGGAGCGTAATGATCCAGCTCTTCCGCAGCGTTTCAACCGGATACGCATGCTCGCCGTTCAGCAGCATCGCAAGGCTGTTGACGAATTCCGCTTGGTGCAGCAGCGTCTCCATCCGGCGGTTCATCCGTTTGTTGTAGGCTTGCGACGTATACGTGCCGCGGTGGTATTCCAAGTACAGCTCCCCGTCCCATAAGGGCAGGCGCGGGTGATCCGATACCCGGTCATCGAGCGCTTCGAAAAACTCCTCCACCCGGCCCTGACGCACCTGAGGCATCGCCGGCATGTCCTCGAAGCGCCGCACTGCCTCCAGCATATCGCGGGTCGGTCCGCCGCCTCCATCGCCCCATCCGTAGGCGAGCAGCAGTTGGTCGTTCAATTCCTTTTGCCGGTAGTTGTCCCATAGCCCCTGTACGCTGGACGCGGTCACGTTGCCGTTGTAGGTGTAGTACCAGCTGCCGTCGTTGTTGGGCGTCGTAATAAAATGAGTCAGCAGCTCCGTACCGTCGATGCCCCGCCAATGGAACGTATCGTGCGGGAAGCGGTTATACTGGCTCCAGCTGATTTTGGTCGTCATAAAGTAATCGATGCCGGCCTTCTTCAAAATTTGCGGCAGTGCCCAGCTGTAGCCAAACACGTCGGGCAGCCACAAAATCCGGTTGTCCACGCCGAATTCTTCGCGGAAAAACCGTTTGCCGTAAAGCAGCTGCCGGACGAGCGATTCGCCGGAAGGGATGTTGCAGTCCGACTCCAGCCACATCGCTCCGGACGCTTCCCAGCGGTTCTCTGCCACGCGCTGTTTGATTTTCTCGTAGATGTCCGGATAGTCTTCTTTCAAATAAGCATAAAGCTGCGGCTGGGATTGGAAAAAGATATATTCCGGATAGCGGTCCATCAGCTGCAGCACGGTCGACCAGGAGCGGGCGGATTTCTCACGCGTATGCTTCAATCTCCACAGCCAGGCGACGTCGATATGGCAGTGTCCGACCGCCGTCACCTGTGGCCGAGCCCCGCGCGGCAGCTCTTCCAGCCGCTGCTTGAGCAGCGCCAAAGCCTGTTCCGCCGCAGCGTAAAAATCGTCCGAGCCCGGCGCGCGCCAATCCAGCAGTTGGATCGCATCGTCGAGCGCCGACAGCATGCCGTGCTTCTCGCTGCTGCGGTCCTCCAGGCAGCGCACCGCTTGCAGCACGTGCAGCGCCGTATAATACAAATCATCCGTGGCCGGGTCCAGCCAAGCGAGATCCAGCTCGTCGATCCGGTGATCGAACGGCTGATGTCCCGCGTCCGGCGGCGTCAGGCCGCTCCAGGCTTGAATGATCAGCTCCGCGCCGCCCTTATTGACGGCCTCGGCCGGGATAAACAGCTCCCCATGGTTCCGGTCCAGCGCCTGCGCCGGCTCCCCGTCCAAATAAGCGAGCGCCTCGTAGCCGCTGCAATTGCCTCCGCCCGTGTTGCCGAGCCGGATCAAGCCTACGACGTCCCGATCCTTCCATGCCTCCGGGAACGTCAGCGCGCCCACGAACCAAGCGGTCTGATCGCGTCCTCCCCAGCGGATGCCGACCGATACCGGTGTTCCGGCTTGCTCCCAGGCTTCCTGCGGGGAAGCGGCTTGCTCCACAATGCGAATGCCGGTCAACGGGAACCGATCCCGGTATCTGGCGTGCGCCAAATCGTTGATGCGGCGCTCTAGCTTTTCTTGTACGAATCTCATGTCCGTTCTCCTTTTCTATGGCTAAGATATACCTCCAATGTACGATATATCAAATATATTATCAATATGCATATTTGCTATAAAATTATGATGATACACACGGCAAAAAGCCCCCACCAAGCATGCATCTTGGCGGAGGCTTGCAAACGCAGCATGATAAAGAGGATAGCAAACGCTAGGAAAGTTCCGCTCCTGCAACGCAATCTGCCCCGGATTGCGAAAGCTAGGAAGGCTTTACGGGACCGGTCGATCCTCTTACGACCAGTTCCGGTCTTAAGATGATTTTCGTGTACTGCCCGTTGTCCTTGTCTTTGTCATGCGGGCGATCCAGCAGCCGGATCAAAATTTCCGCGGCTCGGCTTCCGATCTCCCCTTCCGATTGGGCCACGTGCGTATACCGTCCGGGCTCTTCCAGCCCTGGAGAAGGATCGTCGAACGTCAGGATGGACAGATCGTCGGGAATGCGAAGCCCGAGCCGCCGGGCCAGAATCGCAGTGTGAATGCCAAGCTTCGCGTTCAGCGCGATATAAGCCGTGGCCGATTTGCTCTGCAAATGCCGGTACAGCGGGTGATGCTCATCTAACAGGACGTCGTCGATCCGAAAGTCCGTCAAGATCAGCGAAGGATCGATCATCGCTCCTTGCTCTTTCAGCGCCTCCATGTACCCGGCGATGCGCTCGTCTACGGATACCGTCGGCAGCGGCGAGTCCGAGCAAATTGCGATTCTCCGGTGCCCGAGCTCCCACAGATGCGAGACGGCCAATTTGGCGCCAAGCGCGCTGTCCGAACAGACGAAATTTGTCTCCACCCCGGGCAGGTAGCGGTCGATTAACACGAACGGAAACTTGTTGATTTTGAGCGCCAATATTTCTTCGTTATACGTCTCCGCATCGACCGGGAAAATAATCAAGCCGGTCGCCCCCATCCGGGTCAGCTCGACGATCGCTTCCCGTTCCCTCTCCTTGGAATTGTGTGTCAGGACGGTGGCCAGATAATAGCCGGTATCGTTCAGCTCGTTCACGATTCCCTGCACCAGCCGCAGCGCGAAATAGTCGGCCATGGACGGGATGAGAAGGCCGATCATTTTGCGCGTTCCGGCGGTGATCCGAGCGGTAGGGGTACCGGCTGCAGCGCCCTGTACTCCCTTCTCGGCCTGTATACCGCCCGCTTGAGGGCTGATCGAAGCGCCCTCTCCGCTGCCGACGAAGCTGCCGCGTCCGGGAATGCGGTAAATCCAACCGTCCTTGGCAAGCTGGGCAAGCGCATTGGCTACCGTAATCCGGCTGACGTTAAACCTCGCGATCAGCTCCTTCTCGGAAGGAATCCGGTCCCCGTCGGCCAGTTTACCGGAGGAGATGAGCTGCTTGAAGTGCTCCTGAATTTGCACGTACAAGGGCTGTCTTTCGCTTTGCATGCGTCACGACCTCTGCTATCGATAATATCATTATGTCAATTATATCAATCCCTCGAATGTGTGACAAACCAGAAGATGCACCTTTTACAGACAAATCATCACCACGTTACCTTCCGGGTCCTCGACGATAAAATAGTGGTCGAACTTCACGTCGCGGACGATTGTAATGCCGCTGCTCCGAACGAACGCGCAGGCTTCATGGATGTTCGCAGCTTTGAGCATAAACGTCGGCAGCGCCGCAAGATCTTGGTTGTTGCGGTTATCGTCGAGCAGAATTCCCGTGCCGTTCGGCATATCGAACCAATAGATCGGCCCGCCATCCTGGCGATCCGGCTTGATCTGCTGGCCGAGCAGCTTGCCGTACCACTCGGTCGCTCTTTTCAGATGGGTCACGGGGATAACGACGCTGTTGATGCGGTTTTGAATCGGGGAATCGGGGACGGTCGGCCGCACCGGATTCGGATTGATCCACTCCGATTGTACGATCATGATCTCATTGCCTTCCGAATCGACAATATGGAAATACGCGAGCCCGGGATGAGGACGCTGCAAGTCGTGAGAGATCGTAATCCCGTTCTCCTGAACATATGAGCGTACCCGTTCAATATCCGTAGTCCTCATCATGCAAATCGGATATTTATCCCGCCCCTGTACATTGCGGTGATCATCCAACAGCAGATTGACCTGATTACTCATGTCGAACTCGTAAAACGGTTGGTCGTCATCCAGAGGTTGGAGCGGCATGCCCAGAAGCTTGGCATACCAAGCCGCCATGCCGGGCAAATCCCGGACATGCAGCACAGCGGCTTTAACCTCATGCAAGAGCTTTGTTTCCTTCGTTGACGTATTCATCGGCTTTCCCCTTTCAAAATGAATTTCATCAACTACGACGTTCCGATCATCTAAAATGTTCTGTCATCAAGGCGCGTCCTTTCCAATCCATTCGTATGCAGAATACGACTAAACGCGGATAAATTCAAGTTGGCGGACAGCACGAAAAAGCGGGACCCTAAGGCCCCGCTCAGCTTACCGCTATTGCTTATTTAAACGCAGGCACGACTGCGCCTTTGTACTTCTCTTCAATAAACTTCTTCACATCTTCGGACGTGAGGGCTTTAGCCAGCTTCTGCATCGCCTCGGAATCTTTGTTGTCCGGGCGGGATACGAGAATGTTCACATACGGGGAATCGTTCGATTCAATGAACAGCGCATCCTTCGTCGGTACAAGCTTCGCTTCGAGCGCGTAGTTCGTGTTGATGAGCGCCAAGTCGACTTCACCCAATGTACGCGGCAGCATAGCGGCTTCCAGCTCTTTGAACTTCAGGTTTTTCTTGTTTTCGACGACGTCTCTGACCGTTCCTTTGACGCCAACGCCTTCTTTGAGCTTGATCAGGTTGTTTTTTTCCAGCAGCGCGAGCGCGCGGCCGCCGTTGGATGGATCGCTCGGAATCGCGACGGTTGCGCCGTCTTTCAGCTCGTCGATCTTTTTAATTTTTTGCGAGTAGCCGCCGAACGGTTCGATATGAACGCCGGTCACGGTAACGAGATTCATGTTTTTGTCTTTGTTGAATTGCTCCAGATAGGGCGTATGCTGGAAGAAGTTCGCATCCAGCTGCTTCTCGAATACCTGTACGTTCGGCTGTACGTAATCCGTGAATTCTTTTACTTCCAGGTTGACGCCTTGCTCTTTCAGCTTCGCTTTGACGGAATTCAAAATTTCCGCATGCGGCGCGGCGGTAGCGCCGACCTTCAGCGTCACTTCTTTTTTGTCGGGAGCCGGTGTCGCTCCTCCGGTTTGCGGTGCTGCCGAATCCGGAGCGGATTTGGTGCCGCAAGCGGCCAGCGAGAAGGCCATCACGACGGACAATGCGGTAATCATCATTTTTTTCATGGTAAGATTCCTCCACCTTTTCCTATAGTATCGATTCCTTTGTATATAAAAATCCTTATTTCCGCTGAAATTTCCGGACAAGCCGGTCGCCCAGCGACTGCAGGATTTGAACCAGCACGAGCAGGAGAAGCACGGTAACGATCATCACGACCGTTTGGAAACGCTGGTAGCCGAAGCGGATCGCCAGGTCGCCAAGACCGCCGCCTCCGATGACCCCCGACATGGCCGTATACGATACGAGCGTGACCGCCGTAATCGTCGCCCCGGCGATCAAGCCCGGACGTGCTTCGGGCAGCATCACCCGCGACACGATCTGCCAGTACGTCGCGCCCATCGATTGCGCGGCTTCCACGACGCCGCGGTCCACCTCGCGCAGCGACGTCTCCACCAGGCGGGCGAAGAACGGAGCTGCCGCAATGACCAGCGGGGGGATCGAGCCCGATACCCCGAGGGATGTGCCAACGACCAGCCTCGTGAAGGGGATCAGCATAATCATTAAAATCACGAACGGCACGGAACGCAGCACGTTGACCACGAGCGACAGCAGCGCGTACACCACGGGCTGCCCGAGAAGCTGTCCCCGCGAAGTGACAAAGAGGATGATGCCAAGCGGCAGACCGATCAGCACGGTAAACACCATGGACAAGCCAAGCATCGTCAACGTGTCGTAGGTCGCCTCTCCGATCGCTCCCCAATCCAGATTAAGCAGTTCATCCATGCTGAATCACCTCCACATCCAATCCGCGGCCTCGCAGCAAAGCGATAGCCTGCTCCGCGCCGCCTTCCTGCCCCTGCAGCTCTACGACAAGCTGTCCGTAAGGGGTATCCTTGAGCTTCGATACCGTCCCTTGCAGGATAACGAACGGCACGTTCGTCTCGCGCATCGTTTCGTATAATACCGGCTGGTATGTCTGTTCGCCGATGTACGTCACCCGGACAAGCGTCCGATTGCTTGCCCCAGCGCTCCCGGAAGTCTCCAGTCCGATCGCGGCCACATCGGAAACTTGAGCGACGAACTCTCTGGTCGTCCGGTGCTGCGGCTTCAGGAACACATCGGTTACCAGTCCCTCTTCCACGATCTCTCCGCCGTCAATGACCGCCACGCGGTCGCAAATCGTGCGAATCACGTTCATCTCGTGCGTAATCAGGACGATCGTAATCCCGAGCTGCTTGTTAATATCCAGCAACAGCGACAAAATCGCGCCGGTCGTCTGCGGATCAAGCGCCGACGTCGCCTCGTCGCACAGCAGCACCTTCGGATTCGTCGCCAGCGCGCGGGCGATACCGACACGCTGCTTTTGGCCGCCCGACAGCTGCGCCGGATATTTGCTGCCGTGGCCGGTTAATCCGACGAGTCCGATCAGCTCCTCCACCCGGCGGGCGATCTGCTCCTTCGGCAGCTTGGCGAGCCGCAAAGGGAACGCAATATTATCGGCCACCGTCGCGGACGACAGCAGGTTAAAATGCTGAAAAATCATCCCGATCGAACGCCGCTCCAATTGCAGCTTGCCGGTGCCCAGCTTCGTCATCTCGACACCGTCTACAACGACTTCCCCGGCTGTCGGGCGCTCCAGCATGTTGATCGTACGGATCAGCGTGCTTTTGCCTGCCCCCGAATGGCCGATGATGCCGAAAATCTCGCCTTTGCGGATCGTCAAATCGATATTCCGCAGCGCCGTAACCTGTCTGCCCCCGACATCGTAGTTTTTCATAACGCCTTTCAAATGAATCAAATCGTCTTCCTCCCCGGAATAAACGGCCCTTGTTCGGTTAAACGGGCGCGTTCGCTTGCGCAAAAAAACCCTGCACGACGAGGTACAGGGTTAGCGGTTTAACTCATGTCCCTCTCATCTGCCAGAACCTTTGCTTCGGTTCTGGAGGAATTGGCACCTGATTTCCTACAATTCTGAATTTCCGAACTGTAAGGAACGGTTGCCGGGCTTCATCGGGCCTTGTCCCTCCGCCTCTCTTGATAAGAAGTGCTTCTATGAAATTAAATGAAATTTTCGAATCCAAATGGTATGAAACGTTGTTAGTGTACAAAATTATTCATGTAAAGTCAATAAGAACATACGGAATTTCGGCTTGTTAAAATATTGAAGCCGGCGAAGAAGCTCCCCGCATTACTCGTTCAGAGGCAGCTCCAGGCGAAAAACAAACCGCCCCTGCTCGTGCCGGAACACCAGCCGTCCTCCGTGCAGCTCGGCAATGTTGCGCGCGATCGACAGCCCGAGTCCTGCGCCGTCAGGCAATGGATCCCCCGTCCGCGATTCGTCCGCTTTATAGAACCGCTCGAACAGCAGCTCCTCCTGCGCCTTCGTAATCGGCCGGCCTTCGTTCTCGAATTCGATGGCCGCGCGCTTCGGGTAGGCCGCTAATGTCACGGTTATACGGCCGGGAGCGACGGAATATTTTACGGCGTTCATCAGCAGATTATCCAGCGCGCGAACGAGCTTTTCCGCATCGGCAACAACATACAGCGGGGCTTCCGGGAGCCGGCATTCGATGGCAATCTGACGCTGCTCCGCAATCGGCTCGAATTCGCTGACCAATTGTTCCAGCAAATGGTGAATGTCGATCTCGCGCCGTTCCAGCTTGGCCTCACCCCCGGAGAGCCGGGTGTATTCGAATAAGTCGTCGATCAGCTTCTTCAGCTGATTGGCTTTATTGTAAGCGCTCGTCAAATACCGTTCCCGCTCAGGAGCATTCGTTTGCGCAGGATTCATCAGCAGATTTAAATATCCGATGACGCTTGTAAGCGGGGTCCGCAAATCGTGGGAGACGTTCGTGATCAAATCCATCTTCGACTTTTCCAGGCGCCGTTCCTTCTCCTGCTGCCGGGCCAACTGCTCCGCCATGGAATTGATATTGGCGGCGACCAAGCCAAGTTCGTCCCGGCTGTTCGTCGCCAGCCGCACGGACAGCTCGCCGTGGGCGATATCGTTCAAGCCGCGATTGATGTAGCGAATCTGCCGCATTTTGCGCCAGGTCAGAGCATAGAAGAACAGCACGAACAAAAGGATGAACAGTAAAAATTTGAACATTTCGTTAATCTCGTACCCGTTCCCCGGCTGCGGAATCAGCTTGCTGGAAACGATCAAATAGACGGCCTGCTCCCGATAGTGCGCCGGCAGCACCGCCGTATACGCCGCACCCGGCTGCCTGTTGTTTGCCTGTTTGGCCGACATCAGCAGCTCATACAAGCTCAGCTTGCTTTCCGGGGCTTCGGAAGAGCGAAAAAGCACACGTCCGGACTCATCCGTTACGTATGCTCTCAGCTTGCCTCCCTCTCCGGCCTGTTCTACCAGCGAAGCCGCCGTCCGTTCATCCGAATCCGCTGCGCTCAAAGCCGCCCATTTCCTGTCGAGGTTATCCAGCCGTTCGTTTACCGTTCTTCGGATTGAATTGTAATTGTCCGAATCGTTCGGCTGAATTTCCAGGTAACCCCATTCCAATAATGTTGAGGTCAGCGTGCTCAGCATAAGGCATCCGACGAAGGTCAGCATCAACTTTACGCGAAGCGTGACCGAAAACGGCCGTTTCGGCAAACGCACCTTACTCAATTTTATAGCCCACTCCCCACACGGTTTTTATATACCGGGGTTCCCGCGGGATGTCTTCGATCTTTTCCCAGAGATTGCGGATATGCACCATAACGGTATTGTCGGAATGGAAAGCGCCTTCTTTCCACACCTGCTCATAGATCGCATCGACGGAAAACACTTGGCCCCGGTTTTTAGCCAGCAGAGCCAGTATTGCGAATTCGATCGGCGTGAGATTGACCTTTTTGCCGCGAACCGTCACCAAGTGACGGGCCGGATCAACGACGAGGTCGCCGACCTCCACCCGGCCGCGTTCCGCCTTCTTGCCGATCATGTGCTGCCGTCTCAGGCAGGCCTTGACCCGGGCGACCAGCTCCAGCGGGTTAAACGGTTTCACGACGTAGTCGTCCGCGCCCGTCGACAAGCCGGTGATTTTGTCCAGATCCTCGCCCTTGGCCGACAGCATAATGATGGGAACGTCACTCTTCTCCCGGATTTTCACGCACGCGCGAATGCCGTCCATCTGGGGCATCATAATATCCAAAATGATGATATTTACCTTCTCCCGTTCGGCCAGCTTCAAGGCTTGCACTCCATCCTCGGCTTCCAGTACGCGATAGCCTTCGTTCCGTAAATAAATTTGAATAATATCCCGGATATCCGGATCGTCGTCAGCTACCAATACGCTGTTCGCCTGCTCCAATCGAACCGCCCTCCTGCAATTTTTTGCGCTGCGCGAGCTTGACAAGGCCCCATGCGGCAGCAAGCGCCAGCGGAATCCACAGCAGCTTGAGACCGTAGCTATAGATGAGCATGCCGATTTCTTGAGCGTGACCGGCCGTTAGCCGCCCGATGAAGAAAAAGGCGAAAGTCCAAACGAACCCCGTCGTGTAGGAAAGGAGAGCATAGCGGCGAAAGGACATTTTGTTCATTCCTACGAGGTATGGCAAGACGTGGCGGACAACGGGGAAAAAATAGCTGATGATCAAGGCCAGACTGCCGTATTTTTGATTGAGCTTTTCCGACATCTCTATCGCTTTATCCATTTTCTTCTTTTTCCGGAGGCGCTCCAATACCGGGGTGCCCGCGTACCGGCCGAGGACGTATCCGAGCGATAATCCCGATACGACGCCGAGATAGGTTAAGAGAAAGGCGGGAACGGGGTGAAGCAGGCCGCTGGCCGTTACTGCACCGCCGGTCATCACGATGACTTCGTCGGGAATCGGCATCCCAACAATGCCGAGCCACAGCGCGAAAAACAAAGCCAAATACCCGAACTGCCCGATCCACAGCATCAGCGTATCGTAAGTCATTGCGGCGTTCCTCCCGGTTTCCGGCACACATATACGAATGCAGGAGGAAAATTAAACGGGACGAAGCGGATCGTCTCAATGTCAAAGTATTGTTCGAGCTGGGGCTTCATTTGAAGCGAATATTGAAACGCGATAAACCGGCCGCCCGGCTTGAGGGACGACGTGATTTGCTCAATCAGCCGGTCGCGCAATTGCTGCGGGAAATTGTAGAAGGGCAGCCCGCTGATGACGGCATCCAATCCCTTGATTCCCTGCTGATTCAGCACTTGCCCCATACTGCAGGCGTCGGCATGACAGGAGAACTCTGGGAACTGTACTGCCAGCTGCTCCCTTAGTATCTGTTCCTTTTCGAACAGCAGCACTTTCGTCTGCGGCCCCTTGGCTTGCCGGATGAACCGGGTTAATGCGCCTGTCCCGGCTCCGAGCTCCGCCACAACCTGCGCTTGAGCCCAAGGAACGGGCTTGGTCATCGCCCGGGCCAAAAATCGGGAGCTGGGCGTAACGCTGCCCATTTCTCGGGGAGATTGAAAAAATTTATTTAAAAAAAGCACCTTTTCTTGAACGTTGGCGTGGAAACTCATGAATGCATTGCCCTCCTTGTTGCTCTAAATTTAACCATTTAGACGCTATTCGAACCTTGTTACCCTTCAATCATTTACTTTTAAAACGAATGTAAGAGTCCGTTTGTTTCGTCCAATGGGATTCGATGTACTTAGGATATCCAAAATATCTTTAGAACAAATGGAGGTTTTTCTGAATTATTTCTTAAGAAAAAAGCCAGGCTCCCTAAGATTTCAAGCAGGAGCACAGGCTGTCTGAGCTGTAAGGGGGCTAAGCGCGTTCCGCTGCCGGAGCTTCGAGAACGGCGGTGCAGTATTTGCAGCGGGATGCTTTTTTGGGGATTTCGGACAAGCATTCCGGACATTCTTTAATGTTTTCTTTCGGGTCGGGCTTGGCCTCTTCTTTGCGGCGGAACCGGTTGATCTGCTTGACGGCGATAAAGATGACGAACGAAACGATCAGAAAATCGAGCAGCGTGCTGAGGAACAGCCCATAATTTAACGTTGCTACTCCAGCTTTCTTAGCAGCATCTATGGTTGCATATGAGTTCCCGTCAAGACTGATAAACAGGTTAGTAAAATTCACTTTACCCAACAGTAGCCCGATCGGAGGCATAACCAGATCGTTAACGATCGACGTGACGACTTTGCCGAACGCGCCTCCGATGATCACCCCGATCGCCAGATCGATCATATTCCCTTTAATTGCGAATTCTTTAAATTCTTTCAAAATTTTTGACGGCATCCTACGGCTGTCTCCTTTTTTGACTTGGTGTAATTAGAATGGCGTTTTCACCAGTTTAACCGTTTTTCGGGGGAAAAGACAAGCCAAAAAGCCCATTTCCTATCGGAACGATGGAAACGGGCCTTGCATGTAGCCGTCAGAATTGTTGACGGACTAGGCTTTTCTGCGCATCAGCGAAACGATCAGAGCTGCGGCGCCGAGCACGACGCCCGCGATGGACAAGTAAAGCGGCGTTTGGGACGCGGCGGGAGCTTCGGCTGCAGCCTTATCGGCCGCCGGTGCCGCAGGCGCCGTCGCATGGCCGTGGCTGTCCGCTCCGGCTCCGGCCGGTTTCGCGTTCACTTTCGTCACGGAAGCCGGTTTGTCCGAGCCGTCCGCGCCAACCCATTCGACGACACTGCCGTCTTTGTAGGTCTGGTAAGCCTTCCACGTAATTGCGGTAGCGGTATCCGCTACTTTGCCCTGCATGTAAAATTCACCGAATTCCGTGGCGCCCAAGCCTTCGCCGGTAGCTGTCCATACCACGCCGGTAATTTTATTGTTCGCATCCTTCGTCAGCTCGTACTTCCAGCCTGGCTTCGGCTCGAAGCGGGAGATCGATACGGAGTCAAGCGGGAACCTCACTTCGACTTTAACCGTCGGAATTTCTTTCTCCGTAGGAACACGAACGGTAAATTTCTCGTAGCTGCCCTGGGTCGTTTCTTTTGGCTGTACCGTCACATGGGCGCTGGCGAAGCCGCCTCCGAGCATGGAAGCGAGCAGCCCGACCGCGAGCGCAAAATGCAATTTTTTCATAAATAAAAGCCCCTTTCTCTTTAAGCAGTCAGTTTATCCTACTGTACTGTATCGTAAACCGCTTATCGAAAGAATGGCTCTACCGGGCTATTTTCCCCCTTGTTTTTGTCCGATCTGTGTCAATCCGTGACGCACCGCATAAGCGGTCAGCTGCACCCGGTTGTCCAGCGCCAGCTTGGATAAAATGTTCTTGATATGGTTCTTGACCGTGTTCTCCGTAATAATCAGCGTCTCGGCGATCTGGCGGTTGCTCTGTCCGCTGGCGACGCAGCTCAGGATCTCGCATTCGCGCTGGGAGAGCACGCCCGGCCCGATGTCGCTGGCCGTGGATTCGCCGGTCGACCGGAACGAATGGAACAGCCGGTCCGCCATACCGCGGGAAATTTCGCTGTTCTCGTCGAGCAATCCGCGCAAGTAGGCGATCCAGTCGTCAGGGTCCATGTTTTTGAGCAGGTAACCCTGCGCCCCATGCCTTACGGCCGTGAACAGATCGGCCACGTCGTCGGATACCGTGAGCATGACGATGCGGATGTGCGGATACAGGTGTTTGATCCGTTTGGTCGCTTCAAGACCGCTCATCCCTGGCATCTGAATGTCCATCAGCACCAGATCCGGCAGCAGCCGGCCGCACAGCTCGACGGCCTCGGTGCCGCTGCGGGCTTCCCCTATCCATTCGAAGCCGGCCTCCCCGTCGATCAGCGTCCGGATGGCGCGCCGGGCTAATGGGTGATCGTCGGCGATCAGCACCCGGTAATTCATCATCACAGCTTCACCTCCCGCAGCGGTCCGGTAACGATCAGTTCCAGCCCTTGCCCTTCCTTCGCCTGGATCTCCAGCTCCGCCCCCAGCTCCTGCGCCCGCTTGCGCATAATCGATACGCCGTACCGGTTCGGCCGCTGTCCGCCATCGCCCTCCATGCCTTTGCCGTCGTCGGCAATGCGCAGTCTCCAACTTCGCCCATCCTGCGTCGGGCCAAGTTCCACCTCCGCGTGATTGGCATACGAGTGCTTGCGAATGTTCGTGAACGCCTCCCGGATAATGGAGAACAAAGGCACCTCCGCCGACGGCGATATCCCTTCCTCCGGAACCGTAATCCGGTGGCTGACGGCGATGCCGCTCATGCCGCTCCATTCCTCCAGCCACGTCCGCAAGCGCGAGCCGAAATCGGCCCCCTCCTCCGGCGCTGTCCGCAGGTTGAAAATCGCCTGCCGCAGATGGTGGTCGATTTCGGAAACGGCCGAACGCGCCTCTTCAATCTGCCCTTTCTTCAGCTGCACGTTCAGGAAAAATAAAATTTGCGCGATATTGTCGTGCAGCTCCTGAGCGAGCCGCTCGCGCTCCTCGTATACCGCCCGTTTCGATTGCTCGACGGACAGCTTCGCGTTCATGGCCTCGATCCGGTTGAACATCCAGTTGCCGAACAAGAACGACAACAGCAGCGTAAGCAGCGTCATGTAGAAATTACCCGTCTCCATGGACAGCACGTCCAACAGGAAGTCGTGGCGTATATACTCGAACCCTCCGATGACCAGAGGCGGGAGCAAGATCGTTAATATTTTTAGCATGCGCATCGACATAAAATCTTCCATCGCCTTTCTCCCTATATTAACCTGTCGCCGTTTCGTATCCATTATATACCGATAAGTCGCAAGCTTTCGAGTTAAATTCGGCGGTTTGCGAATCCGGATGAAATAAAAATAGTCCCAGACCAGTTCGAGTCACCGGCGGGGATGACAAAAAAAGAGGACGCTCTCGCGGCATTGTTCCGCTCCGGGATCGTCCTCTTTCCGTAGAAAGCGTTTCTTTTAGCTAAACGCTATGTCTTACTTTTTCGTAATCAGCTCCAGATCGACAGGGATCGAAGCTTCCACTTTCTCGCCTTTCGATACCTTCACAGCCGTTTTTATGGCCACATCGCCGATGGCTGCCGGCTTTTGCGCTACCGTAGCGGCCATTTTTCCTTCGTTTACGGCTTTCACCGCATCGTCAGTTGCATCGAAGCCGACGACGACGATATTTTTGCCGGAGGCTTGGATCGCCTGCAGCGCGCCCAGCGCCATCTCGTCGTTGTGAGCGAATACGGCTGCAACGTCCTTATTCCCCTGCAGGATGTTTTCCATAACGGACAGTCCTTTGGCGCGGTCGAAGTCGGCCGGCTGGGAAGCGGCCATTTTCACACCGTCTTTGCCGTCTACGGCATTATGGAAGCCTTTGCCGCGGTCGCGGGCTGCCGAGGTTCCGGCGATGCCTTGCAGCTCGACGATGTTCCCTTTGCCGCCGATCGCTTTAAGAATGTAGTCGCCGGCCATTTGTCCGCCCTTGACGTTGTCGGATGCGATGTGCGAGACGACTTGACCGCCGTTCGCCGCGCGGTCGATGGTGATTACCGGAATGTTGGCTTTGTTGGCTGCCTCCACCGCCGTAATGACCGCCACGCTGTCCGTTGGGTTGATGAGGATGACGTTTACTTTTTTCTGGATCAAATCCTCGATGCCGCTGATTTGCTTCGAGGTGTCGTTCTGCGCGTCGACAACGACCAGATCGGCTCCGGCTTCCTTCGCCGCTTTCTCGGCGCCCTCTTTCAACGTAACGAAGAACGGGTTGTTGAGCGTAGAAATGGAGAGACCGATGGTTGCTTTACCGGAGGCGGCGCCTCCCTCTTTCTTCGGCTCGGCCGTCTTCGCTCCGCCCTCCAGATTGGACTTGGTGGAGCAGCCGGCGGCTGCCATGACGAATACCAGCAGAAGCGACAGAACCATGTACATTTTTTTCATGTTACTTTTCCCCTTTGCTTTTTTTATTTTGCGGCTTTAGACCGGTCCAGCAGCACCGCAACCAAGATGACGGCACCCTTCACGACCAACTGATAAAAGGATGAAACGTTCAGCAGGTTCAGACCGTTGTCCAATACGCCTATGATCATGGCGCCGATCAGCGTCCCCACCAGCCAGCCCCGTCCGCCGGATAGGCTGGTTCCTCCGAGGACAACCGCGGCAATCGCATCAAGCTCGTAAGAGGTGCCTGCCGTCGGCTGCGCGGAGTTGAGTCTGGAGGTGAGTATAATTCCGCTTAAAGCTGCCAATAATCCGCTTACCGAATAAACCATAATTTTGATTCTGGAAGTATTGATCCCGGAAAGCCAAGTCGCTTCCTCATTGCTTCCCAGCGCATACACGCGCCGCCCAAAGGTGGTGTATTTCAATATGATGAACAGAATGACAAAGGTCAGAACCATCCAGACGATCGGCATCGGAATTTCGAGAAAATACCCTTTCCCGATGATGGCGAAATCTTCGTGCAGCCCCGTAATCGGTCGGCCCTGCGTATAGACGAGCGTCAAGCCGCGGTAGACGGTCATGGTCGCCAACGTGGCGATGAAAGGGGCGACCTTCCCTTTGGTGACCAGCAGGCCGTTGACGGCTCCGAACACCGCCCCGCAGCCGAGGCCGATCAGAACGGCCAGCCACGGATTCATGCCGGAGGCCATCATGCCCGCCGTAAACGCGCTGGACAGCGCCAGAACCGCTCCGACGGAAAGGTCGATCCCTCCGGTCAGAATAACGAACGTCATCCCGAACGCGATTAAGGCGTTGATGGAAATTTGACGAAGCACGTTGAAAATGTTGGTGACGGTCAAAAAGTCGCTGTTGATCACCGATAAAACGACGACGATTAAGGCGAGTCCGAGCAGCGGACCCAGGCTGAACGCTTTGCCTGCCCGCTTACCGCCCGCTTTCGCTTCCGTTTGCATGATGTTTTCCTCCTCCTGTCGCGCAGTGCATAATTTTTTCCTGCGTGGCTTCCCCTCTGGCGAACTCTCCGGCAATCCGGCCTTCGTGCATCACCAGGATGCGATCGCTCATGCCGAGAACCTCCGGGAGCTCCGACGAAATCATCAGGATGGCTACGCCTCGGGAAACCAATTGATTCATCAAATCGTAGATCTCCTTCTTGGCGCCGATGTCTACCCCGCGGGTCGGCTCGTCCAAAATAAACACCTGCGGATTCGTTTCGAGCCACTTGCCGATCACGACCTTCTGCTGATTGCCTCCGCTCAGGGAGCCGACCTTCTGCTCGCCGTTCGGGGTCTTGATCAGCAGTTGCGAGATGAGGCGTTCCGAGATGCCGGTTTCTTTGCTGAGGTTGACAAACCCGAGTGAGGAAACGTCCTTCAAATTAGGCAGCGAAATGTTGTCCTTCACGGACAAGTTCAACAACAGCCCTTCGTCCTTGCGGTCCTCCGTGACCAGCGCAATGCCCGCGCGGATCGCATCGACCGGCTTGCGGATGGCGATGGGCCGGCCGTCGACGCAGATTTCCCCTTGGCGGGCCGGCGTCACCCCGAACAAGGCTTTGGCCAGCTCGGTCCGGCCGGCCCCCATCAGACCGGCGATGCCGACGATTTCCCCGCTGCGTACGGCGAAGGAAATGTCTTGCAGCTTGCCCGGCAGCGACAGGCCCTTAACCTCCAGCTTGGGCTCGCCGACGGAAACATCGATTTTGGGAAAGCGGTCTTTGATTTCCCGGCCTACCATCATTTTGACCAGCTTGTCGATATTCGTATCCGCTACGCGGTCCGTCCCTACCGTATGCCCGTCTCTCATGACGGTGACCCGGTCGCAGATGCGGAAAATTTCCTCCATCCGGTGGGAGATGTAGATCATCCCGACGCCCTTGGCTTTGAGCGATTCGATCACCGTAAAGAGCGCTTCGATCTCACGGTCGGTCAGCGCCGCCGTCGGCTCGTCCAGCACGAGAATTTCCGCATTCATGGAAAGCGCTTTAGCAATCTCGATCATTTGCTGCTGTCCGACGGACAGCTCGCCTGCGATGATGCCGGGATCGATGGACAGGCCGAGCTGGGATAAGAAGCGAACCGATTCCTGCCTCATTTTGCCCCAGTTGATCATCCCGCTCCGGCCGTAGGTAAACTCCCGTCCCAGAAAAATATTTTCCATCACCGTCAGATGCGGGATTAAGTTCAATTCCTGATGAATCATGGCAATGCCCAAGCTTTGCGCCATGGAAGGGGAAGGGATCTCGCAAGGCGTCCCCTTCAGGATCACGGTACCGCCGTCTCTGCGGTGAATGCCGCCGAGAATTTTCATGAGCGTGGATTTCCCCGCGCCGTTCTCCCCCATCAGCGCATGCACTTCCCCGCCGGTCAGGTTAAACGTCACCTGATCCAGCACTCGGACGCCCGGAAAGCTCTTGCTGATGTCGTTCATTTCCAGCAAGTATGTCGTCATGACAGCCACTCCTTTCTTAAAAGATCACGCCGGCCTGCAGTACGATGTTCGCATAAGGTGTAAATTCGCCTGTCCGAATAACCGCTTTCGCTTCGTGCGTAAGCCTTTTCAATTCCTCGTGACTAACCGTACGAACCGGAATGCCCTTCATGACGGCTTCCAGCTCCCGCTTGAACTGCGGGCTGGCCCGCTCCATTTCGTCCGCGATGAACGAGGCCTCCACTTCCATTTCCTCGAGCACAATGGACAGCGTCTCCAGCAGGGAAGGCACACCCTGCTTCAAGGCCAGATCGATCCGCCGCACATGGGAGGGGATCGGTAGCCCGCTGTCGCAAATAACGATCGTATCCGTATGGCCCAATTTGCTGATGACTTCGGAAATTTCACTGTTGATGATTCCGATTTTTTTCATGATGGTTTCCCCTCCGCTCACCCGTTAAAATCGAGTACTTCCTGTAGCGTGGGCATCCCCGGTTGAGCCCCGAATTTCGTCACGGCAAGCGCCGAAACCTTGGCCGCGAACGATACGGCTTCCTCCAAGCTTTTCCCCAAAGCAAGCGAATAAGCCAGCCCTGCGTTGAACGAATCTCCGGCTCCGGTCGTATCCACGACCTCCATGACATAACCGGGAACGCGGGTCAGCGTGCCCTCCTGCGCCATAAAGGCGGAGCCTTCCGCGCCGAGCGTCGTGATCACGTGCCGGGCGCCCATGCCGGCCAGCTCCCGCATCGCGGCTTCCAATTCGCCGCCTTCCGCGGAACGCCCGGTCAGCAAGGCCAGCTCCGTCCGGTTCGGGGTAATGTAATCGACGTTGTGCAGCAATTCCTCCGGCAGCTTCTGCGCCGGGGCGGGGTTCAATACGACCGTGCGCCCGCATGCCTTCGCCACTTGAGCCGCATGCGCTACGGTATCCACGGGAATTTCCATCTGAAGCAGCACGATGTCCGCCGCGGCGATGACTTCCCGGCAAGCGTCGATATGCGCGGGGAGCAACGTATGATTTGCGCCAGGCAGGACGACAATACTGTTATCTCCCTGACAAACGTAAATGCTGGCAACTCCCGTAGCCGCCTGCTCCGCGATCCGCACCGCGTCCGTACCCACGTTCTCGGCTTGCAGAGCGTGCAGCAGCTCTTGCCCGAAGCCGTCGGTACCGACCGCGCCGACCATCGTCACGGCCGCGCCCAGCCGAGCCGCAGCAACGGCCTGATTCGCGCCCTTTCCTCCGGGAAGAAAACGGATGCCGTGTCCGAGCATCGTCTCCCCTTGCTGCGGATACCGGTCCGCTTCGATAACAATATCCATATTCAAGCTTCCGATAACAACGATTTTAGGAGCTTGCATGTCCGTTCCTCCTTAAGGTCGACTCTCTGGGCACGAGCGCGACGTCCAGCTCGTACGTCTGGTCCGCTTCCAGCGTGCCTTCGATTTTCTTGATCAAAATCCGCGAGACGAGCGCGCCCATCTCATAGATCGGCTGGGCGACCGTCGTCAGCTCCGGCTGCGTAATCTCCGTCATGCCGATGCCGTCAAAGCCGCATACCGCCACTTGCCCGGGCACTTGAACGCCCATCCGGTGAAGCGCCTTGAGCGCGCCTACCGCCATCAGGTCGTTCCCGGCAAAAATGGCGTCCACATCGGGATGACGTTCCATCAGCAGCTCCGTCGCCCGGATTCCGCCTTCGATCCGGAAGTCTCCCTGAATCATAAACGTCGGCGAGTACCAGTCCAAATGCTTCACCGCTTCCTCATATCCGGCCAGCCGCTCCTTGGCCGTAATGAATTCCTGCGGGCCGTAGATATGGGCGATTTTCCGGCAGCCTATGCTCAGAAGATGCTCGACGGCCAGCTTCGCGCCTTCCCGGTTTTTGGAGCGGACCACGCTGCACGACTGCTTCGGCGGCACCCGGTCGAGGCAGACGACGGGGATGCCTTTCTTGGTCATCTGCTCGACATCGGCGGAATCCAGCGTATTGGAAGCAAAAATAATGCCGTCGATATATTTTTTCTTCAATACCTCAATATAGGACTTCTCCTTGACCCCTTCGTCGTCGGAGTTGCACAAAATCACCGTATACCCGTACATCGAGGCGACATCCTCGACGGCCCGGGCCAGCTCCGGAAAGAACGGGTTGGAAATATCGGGAAGAATTAAGGCGATGGTGTTCGTCTTCTTTCCGGCCAATCCCCGGGCCACCGCATTCGGCTCGTAGTTCAGCGCTTCGATGGCCTTTTTGATTTTCTGCTCCGTTTCCACATTCACATAGCCGCTTTTGTTTAAGTACCGGGAAATCGTCGCAACAGACACGCCCGCCAACTTGGCTACATCCCGAATGGTTGCCATACTTTCTTCACCCCTGCCATGTGGTACCGGTTACATATGGATTAAAAAAAATTTCCGATGATGCTATTGCATTTTAATAAGTAATAAAAATTCTCACCTGATTAAGTATGTGGTACCGGTTACACATAAAATATAGCACTCCGCGAGAAAGGAATCAACCTCTTTTTTGTGACAGATTGCCGAACGGCCTGCCAAGCTCTTCTGATGCTGCACGGCAACAATAAGCGGCGCCCCGCTCTACGCGGAAACGCCGCTTATGCTCTTCCTTGCAGGTATCGATGGGGTCTGGCGCGATTCTCAGTCCACCCGTCAGGTTAGCTTCTCGATATAAAGCGATGCGCTTACCACCGGCGTGCCGCCTCCGATGGTGCTTTGCAATACCACGTTGCCCGTATTGTCAATCCGGTTCAACGTCAGCACGCCGCCGGCCGTCAAGTTAGCGACGACCTGCCCCGTATAAGGCTGGTTTCCTGCATTGGTGCCGTAATTGCTGCACAGGACCAAGCTTGCCGGAACCGGACCGGCGCCATCCGGGTCGAAGAACAAACCGAAAGCGTTGTTGCCCGGTGTCGGGAACACCTCCCAATTGATATGATAAATGCCGGTTTCCAGAATGTTAATGCTTGAGGTCGGGGTGAAAGTAATGGCCGTACCATTGATGACCGAATTGTTAAAGGTAACGGCCCCGCCTTGCCCGCCTGGAGTCGGCGCAGCGGCAACATTCTGGTCTATCGTACTGCACAGAAAAGCAAATGCGGTGATCCTCGCCGGACCTTGCGGTCCCTGTGGTCCTTGTGGACCCTGCGGTCCTTGTGGTCCTGGAGGCCCTGGAGGGCCCGGTATTCTACCCATACGTGTTCACTCTCCTTTTTGATTTCACAAACAATGTACTCATTACATCTGCCTTTAGGCAGGGCGGGTGCCCATATCATCCCGATTTTTTTTTACTGTCTCCTGCACACGCCTGTTTTCGATCAGATTGTGTTGTTGTCCATGCATTTTCCATGCGTCTACATACCTTGTTTACAACTCACTTTATAACGATAAAGGAGAAAGCGTATGAAGAAGAAAAGCGGTACCGTCAAAACCTTCGGCATCATGGTCGCGAACGCCAAGCAAAAGAAGTATGTCCTGAGAAAATATCTTGCCTGCAAAACGGACCATATGAGACTCTTCTGTTTCACACCGTCCGAGATCGATTGGAAGCGGAAAAGCATCCTCGGCCTCCATCATTCGAACTGGAAGTGGGTACAGCACCGGTTTCCTTTCCCCGAAGTGATATATAACCGCTGCTACAATACGAAAAAGACGACCCACCAAAGGCTGAAGACCCTCATCGGGAGCAACAAATGCTTCAATCAGCAAAATCGATTCGACAAATACGAGATCTACAAGCTATTAAGCCAACCGCTCGCACCTTATACGCCCGAAACCGCTCCTTACGACCGGGAGACCGCGGCACAGCTGCTGGAAACTTATAAAGTGCTTTATGTGAAGCCTTGCTACGGACATCAAGGGAAAGGGGTATACCGTGTGGAGGCGAAGGAGTCGGGGGAAATTCATATTAGCCAGCATTATTTTTTGCCGCAATTTATCGCTGCAGACGTCCCGCAATGCCAAGCGAAGCTAGACAAACTTCTCGGGTCCACCCATTACCTCATCCAGCAAGGGGTCCATCTGCAGCAATGGAATGAACAAGTTTTCGATATCCGGGCGCTTGTTCAAAAAGACGAGTCGGGCGTATGGTCCGTAACGAACGTCGTCAGCCGGATCGCTCACAAGGGCTGCTTTAATACGAGCATCTGCGCCCAAATTTGTTTGTCCGAAGAAGTGCTTTGCCATTTGTACCCACAGGAGAAGAGCGACGCCTTCCTTCAATCGATACGCGATATCAGTCTAAGAGCCGCGCAAACCGTAGAGTCGGGCACAGGCCTTCATCTGGGCGAGCTTAGCGTCGATTTTGCATTGGACAACAACGAGCGGCTGTGGATCATCGAGGTGAACGGCAAGCCGCAAAAAGAGATCTACGACCAGCTCTCCGGCCAAAACGAGGTTTATAAGCGTCCTCTGCAATACGCAGCCTATTTGCATACCCATTGACCATTGCATTGGTCCAGTATATGGGTAAAAGCTTGGCAAGGTTATTCGCCTGTTCTGTACGATGAAAATTTTTTCGGCAACACCCGCCGCCTGTCATCCATCGATGGCAGGTTTTCATTTGTGCGAAAATTAGGGTCTCGACAAAATTATTCCGACGGGACATACGTCGTGCCGATGAAGAGGCCTATCCCATATGTTAGTACATACGAATACACAAACCTGACAAACTTTGCCCTCAAGGAGAGATCGCGGAATGAAAATTTTGATATGGAGCTACATGTTCTCCATCGGTGGCGGGGGCAGGCTGCTGACGAATTTGGCGACGGCGCTTGCCCGGCAGCCTGGCGTACAATTTGTCCGGGTCGTCCTGTCAGCTCAGACCGGTTTTAAAGACAGAGTCAACACACAGCTGCATCCCAAAGTTAGCATTGTATACAGCGAAGAGGACATTCGGAACAACCCGAATCATTCGTGCATTGCCGATTGCGACGTCGTGTACGTATTTTGGCCGCACGGCCCGGCATTCATCGACTTTCGCAAGCCGACCGTCATTACGTTTCACGATGCCACCATCTTCGATTACGTGCCGCCGTTCACGCCGGGATCGGTTGTTCGCGAGCATTGGGAGAAAGCCAAGGGCTGGCTGGAAAGAAGCACACACGTCGTCGTTTCTTCCGAATATGTGAAGTCGAGACTCGTCGCGCATTTCGGTCCGGTCTGCCAATCCGCCTTCCTGATTCAGCATGCGATTTCGCCGTCCAAATATTTCGAGAATCCGGCGCTGGATTCCGCACTCGCCCAGAGCTACCCGTTCCCCTACTTCATTTATCCGGCCAACACCTCTCCGCACAAAAACCACTACAATCTGCTGCTCGCCTACTCGCGCTTCTCCCGCCGAAGCCAGCACCCGCTTTTTCTGATCGGCTACAATACGGAGTTGCTAAGAAGCGTTCCGCCCCACTGGCCGGAGCTGGCTTCGATTCCGACCTTGGTCTCGCTGATCAAAAGATTGGGGCTCCAAATCGATAAAGACGTCTTCCCGCTCGGGCTGGTGCAGGACCAGTTGGTCGCTCCGTTAATCAAAAACGCCTACGCCCTGATTATGCCAAGTCTTGCCGAGGGAGGAGGCAGCTATCCGGTGGAGGAGGCGCTCAGCATGGGAACGCCGGTCTTATGCTCGGACATCCCGGTCATGCGTGAGCATCTGGTGAGACGGAGCGCGGAAGTAGCCTGGTTTAACCCCGAATCGCCGGACGATATGACCCGCGCGATGGAGAGCTTGGCCGACAACTACGCGCGCTACAAGCAATCCGCTGTCCTGGGCATGAACGACCCTACGGTTTCCTGGGACGATATTGCCAGGAATTACTTGGCCGTATTCCATTCCGCCCATTACCGTTATCGCGGGTATTCCTTGTAATTTGTACGATTGTACGGGGGACAGTCGACGTTCCGATGAACCGGCCCGCCCCAATATATTAATCGGAGGCGGAATGATTAACTGCATAAGGAGGATGAGACCGATGAAAATCATGATCATGGCTGGCGGACAAGGAACGAGATTTTGGCCGCGCAGCGTCAAATCGAAGCCGAAGCAATTCCTCTCCCTAACCTCCGAAGAAACCATGCTGCAGCAAACGTACCGCAGATTTCTCCAGTATGTGCCGGGTACGTCCATCTATGTCGTGACGACAAAGCAATACGCCAGCATTGTTCACGAGCAGCTTCCCGAGCTGAAGCAGGAACACCTCATTATGGAGCCCGAACCGAAGGATACGGCTCCTTGCATCGCTTTGTCGGCGCTGCATTTTTTGCAAAAAGGGGATGACGACGTTCTGGTGACGACCCCGTCCGACCAATATATCCCGGAAGGAAACAGCTTGTGGGAGGCGTTGAAGCAAGCGGAGACCGTCGCCAGGTCGGGCCATTCGATCGTTACTTTGGGAATCGCGCCGACCCGGCCGGAAACCGGATACGGCTATATCGTGACGGAAGAGCCGACGGCCGAGGGGCCGGCGCTTGCGGCGAAAGCCTTTATCGAGAAGCCCCCCCTGGAGCGGGCCAAGCAATTGATCGAGCAAAAGAACGTGTACTGGAACAGCGGCATTTTCATTTGGAAGCCCTCGACCATCGCCTACTATATGAGCCGCAGCCAAAAGGACATGTGGACGCTGCTCGAAGGATGCGGCGGGCAATGGGAAGACGTCTATTCGCGCTTGCCCAAAATATCCGTGGATTACGCCATCTTGGAGAAAGCTTCGTTGATCTATACGATCCCCGTTCATTTCGAATGGGACGATATCGGTTCCTGGACCTCGCTGGAACGCGTACATCAGCCGGATGACCAAGGAAACATCGTGATGGGGGACGCCTCCCCTCTCTATACGAGCAACAGCATCGTCTATACGGAGAACCTGAAGACCGTCGTCATCGGAGTCAAAGATTTAATCATTGTCACGACCCCCGACGGCCTGCTCGTATGCGACAAAGCCCACGAGCAGCATATCAAGGACGCTCAGAAATTTATGTAACGTTAAAGGAGGATAACGAACTTATGAAGGTGCTTATTACGGGGATTTCCGGCTTTGTCGGCAGCCATATGGCGGAGTATTTGCTGCAGGAGCATGATGTCGTAGGGACGATTCGCCAGCGAAGCCGACTGGATCACATCAAGCATTTAAAGGATCTTCAATTGGTCGAATTGGTCGAATGCGAGCTGCGCGATCCTTTTTCCGTCGAAGCCCTGATCGCCAGCGTGAAACCCGACCGGATTTTCCATCTGGCCGCCCAAAGCTTCGTGCCAACCTCCTGGAACTCTCCGATCGATACGATCTACAACAACGCCGCCAGCCAAATCAACATCATGGAAGCCGTCCGGCGGATCAAGCCCGACTGCAAAATCCAAATCGCCTGCTCCAGCGAAGAATACGGCCACGTCGAAGCCTACGAGGTGCCTATCAAGGAAACGAACCCGCTTCGGCCGCTCAGCCCGTATGCCGTCAGCAAAGTGACGCAGGAGTTTTTGGGCTATCAATATTACAAAAGCTACGGCCTGCACACCGTCATCACCCGGACCTTCAATCACACGGGACCGCGCAGAGGAGAAAACTTCGTCACTTCGAACTTTTCCAAGCAAATCGCCGATATCGAAAAAGGGAAGCAGCCCCCGGTGCTTTATGTCGGCAATCTGCAAGCCAAGCGGGACTTTATGGACGTCCGGGATGTCGTGCGCGCGTATTGGTTGGCGCTGGAGAAAGGCGTGCCCGGGGAAACGTACAACATCGCTTCCGGCTCCTGCATCACGATCGAAGAGCTGCTTCAGAAGCTGCTTGCGCTTAGCAAGGTAAAAATCGAGATCAAGGTCGATCCGGCCCGTCTGCGTCCGTCGGATGTGGAAATATTGCTGGGAGACTATCGGAAATTCCATGAAACAACCGGCTGGAAACCGGAAATTCCGTTGGACCGGACGCTCAAAGACCTTCTGAATTATTGGCGCTCCTTCCCGTAAGGCGGCGGCCTGCAGATCCATTCCAGTCTGGAGATGAACGACATGCGAAAGAAGAAAACCCGGCGCGCTTCGGGCTCTCGGAGCCACAGGCGGACCTTGTCCAAAGCCTCCAAGAGGCCGAAGCGCAAAAAGGCGCTCCGGAGAAGCCGTGCAGCTCTTCGCCGGCATCGAAAAGGCGCGAGCCGCAAGCGGAAAAAGCGGCTCCCGTCCTTGCGTGCCCGCCGACCTAAGGGGGCCAAATCCGTTCCCTCTTCGCCGTCCGCTGCGGCCCCTCCCGCCGCCGGGGTGAATTTGGTCGGGTTAATCCGCGCCGAGACCGGCATCGGCGAATCCGGCCGGTTAGCAGCCCGGGCGCTGCAGACGACGAGGATTCCGTTCGGGTTATTGAACTGCCCCGTATACGGAGACTACCGCAACGAAGATATGACGTGGGCGCATAAAGAAATGCAGGGACCTGCCTATAACGTGAACATTTTCCACGTCAACGGGAACACGCTGAAGCATGTCGTCGACCATTTCGGAGCTTCCCTTCTGCATGGGCGCTACAATATCGGCTTCTGGCATTGGGAGCTTGCGGAGCTCCCCGATTTTTACGCCGAAGGCTTCCAATTCCTGCAGGAGGTATGGGCGCCCTCGACCTATGTGGCGGCCAATATAGCCAAAAGATCTCCGGTTCCCGTCCTCCATATCCCGCACGGCATCGAGGTAGCTTACGATGCGGCGATGAACCGGACCCACTTCGGCTTGCCGGACAACCGGTTTCTGTTCTGCTCTATGTACGACACGCAGAGCTTCCGGGAACGGAAAAACCCCCTCGCCGTTATTGAAGCATTCAAGGCGGCTTTCGGGAGGGACGATCCGTCGGCCGGTCTCGTCGTCAAAGTGAACAACGCGGGGGTGAAGCCGGACGATATGGCGCTTCTGCATCGCGTGACGGCCGGCTTTCCCCAAATTACCATTATGGACCGTACGCTTGCGCGTCATGAAGTGAACGCCCTGATCGCCTGCACCGACAGCTTCGTCTCGCTGCATCGCGCCGAGGGCTTCGGTCTCGGCTTGGCGGAAGCCATGTACCTCGGCAAGCCGGTGATCGGTACGCACTGGTCGGGGAATACGGATTTCATGACCCCGGAAAACTCATGTACGGTCGGGTATAAACTCGTACCAGTAGGAACGGACTACGGACCTTACGGCGCCCATCAAATATGGGCCGATCCCGACATCGGCCAGGCGGCCGGACATATGCGCAATCTGGTCCGGGATGCCGGGTGGCGAAGCCGAATCGCGGCGGCCGGACAGCAGACGATCCGCAGCCGGTATTCGCCCTCTGCCGTCGGCCGTATGATCGAGCAGCGCCTGGCCCATCTCGGCTTGCTGTAACGGCAAGACAATTCATGGTAAGGGAGGTTGTCGTATGGACATGATCAACTTAAGATTGGGCAGCGCCCGCTTTGCGGAAAAGCTGAAGCAAGCGCCGACGCTCCGCTTTATAGACATTTTGCGCAATCTGCTGCTGCTGGAAGGAGAGGCGTTCATCTGGGAGCTGTACCGGCAGTTCTTTTTCCGGGAAGCCGATCCGGAAGGCTTTCATTCGCATTTGAACGGGCTGAACGCCGGTGTGCCGAAAACCAACTTCCTGCTCCATTTCCTGCAAAGCGGCGAAGCCGAACGTCTGTACAGCTCGTCCCAGTCTCCGGCGAAATATCCCCATACGACGTTCATCGGTACGTTTCACCGGATTCATCATGTGACCGATGTGGAATTCGTCTATTGCTTATATCAAGACTTGCTGCTGCGCCAGCCCGATCTGCCGGGACTTCACAGCCACATTCACCATCTCTCGCTCGGCTTGCCCCGGGTCCGGCTGCTCTGCAGCTTTATCGAATCCGGGGAGTTTCAGGAGAAGATTCATACCGTGCCGCCGTTAGCTGCGCCTCTGCTGCCTCATTCGTCATCCATTAAGCATATCGGCATGTTTCTTGGGTATCAACCGAAGATTCATTTGGACGGGGAAGGCATCGGGCGCTTTGTCGTCCGATTGACGGAAGGCTTACTGTTGAACGCTCCGGACGTTATGATCCACGTCGCGACGACGGAGCATAATTTTGCGGAAGTGGAGAAATTGTTCCAAGCCTTCGCCCCGCTCTATCCGAACCGGCTGTTTATACATCATTTTCCAAACGTATCCTGGTTGAACCAGCATCTCCCGGTTGACATCTGGTGCGTGCCTTATGTAGGAATGGAAATGGCTTTGCAGCTTGAGCGCCCGGTTGTTTTATGCATTCACGACCTCGTGTACACGCATTTTCGGGAGCTGTACGTCCGCAAGCATCCGGAATTGGTTCAAGGTTTGGACGCGATCGTTCATGCCATGGCGAGCAAAGCGGTTAAAGTGGTCTTCAACTCGGCATACGTTCAAAATAATGATGGTCTCGGCTACTTGCAGCTCCCGCTTCATAAAACGCAGGTAATCCGATTGGCCGCCCCTGTAGAGGAATACCGCAATCTGGGATTGCTGGCCGAAGAAGCTTTTCGCAGCAAGCATCAATTGTACGGGGAGTATCTCGTGTTCCCTTCCATCATCCGGGCGCATAAAAATCACGACCGGCTGCTGGAGGCTTTTCTGAATTACAGGCAGTCCCCCGAAGGCCGGGCTTCCAAGTTGAAGCTCGTTCTGACGGATCATTACAGCCACAGACCGCTGGAACGTGAAATCGCCGCCGTGCTGGGACGGTGCCGGGATCATGAAGCTTTGAACAGCATCGTTTACTTAAGACTCCCGTCCGGCGACATGCCTTCGCTGTATAAGTATGCAGCGGGAACGATCGTGCCTACGCTTTTCGAAGGAAGCTGTCCCTTCCCGATTCTCGAGTCTCTGACCGTCGATACGCCGGTCGCGATCAGCCGGATCGAGGTCGCCAGAGAAGTCATCGGCGATATGAACGCGTTCGTCACGTTCGATCCTTACTCGGTGCCCGATATGACCGCCGCCATCGCTCGGCTTTACCGCACGCGCCAAGCATTGATCGCCCAAGAAAAAGCCGCCATCTGGGGAACGCTGCAGCGTACGTGGTCCGTCGTGGCGCAAGAGTATTACCAGCTATTTCAAAGCCTCATATATCGATGATCGGAATCGGCGAAACAGGAGGTAGATTCCGGAATGACGACAATACGCAAAGTGGTCGTTATCGGCGCAGGAGGGCATGCCAAAGTCGTCATCGATATTTTAAAGTCCGATCCTACGGTACGCCTGGCAGGCTGCACAACCAAAGCGCCAGGCACCGAAGTGTCGGGCATTCCTATCCTTGGCGACGATTCCGTGCTGCCGCGCCTGTACGAGGAAGGCGTCCGGCACGCCTTTGTCGCTATCGGAGACAACCGGCTGCGCGAGAAGCTGTGCCGGCAGACGACCGAGGCTGGCTTCGGGCTCGTCAATGCCATAAGCCCCCGCGCCTTTATTGCCGAATCGGCGACGCTCGGAAGCGGGATTGCCGTTATGGCCGGCGCCGTGATTCACGCCGAAGCGCATATCGGCGATTACACTGTCATCAATACGAACGCGTCGGTCGATCACGAATGCCGGATCGGCACCGCATGCCATATCGCGCCGGGGTCGACCTTGTCCGGGAACGTGGCGGTCGGAACGGGCACCTTCCTCGGCACGGGAACGAAGGTGATCGACGGCATCCGGATCGGAGCATGGTCCGTCGTCGGAGCCGGAGCGGCCGTTGTCCGCGACATTCCGGACGATTGTACGGCCGTCGGCGTTCCGGCGCGGGTCATAAAGTAGAGAAACTAAGGCGAAAGACGCCTCCTATCCTTTGCAGGATGAGGGGCGTCTTTTTGCGTAAGGTATTTTCTTCTTGGATTTTTTTCAATCCATCAGGTTAAATTATACTTCATGACTACATTGAAAGATGGTGAATTCCATTACGTTTTCATTCGCGCCGCGGCTGTATCATTGGTTTGTCCGTCCGAAATGGGTTACCAAAAAATATATTCATGATCGCGTCCAATCGAATTTTGCATTTGACGGTAAATCTATCTTGGATTTCGGTTCGGGTACCGGGGCTAATTGTTCCATGTTCCATCCGATGTATTATGTTGGAATGGACCCGGATGCCGGGAGAATTCATTATGCCCGGCGATTGTATCCCGATCATCAATTTCAAGTACTCGAAAATAATGCGATTCCGTATCCGCACGAATCGGTCGATTACATACTGATTATCGCCGTGCTGCATCATATTTCTTCGGACGAAATCTCGAAATACTTGAAGGATTTTCAACGTGTGCTGAAACCGGATGGAACGATCATCGTGATGGAGCCTTGTTTGTGCAAGAGTAAACCTTTATGCAACACGTTTATGAAATGGTACGACAAAGGGGAATATATTCGTAACGAGGTACAGTACCTGCAATTGTTTCAAGACCACGATTATAACTGTACGGTTCTGGAACGGTTCCGCAAATGCTTCTTATATCACGAGCTATTTTTTTCGGCCAAGCCTAAACTTCAAAATAAAACCTCACCGGAATAGGTGAGGTTAAACCCATTATCGGAATAACCGAAATCCCCGCGCGCCTTGCAATACGTTTCTGCGGCTGCCGTTGCGTCTTGCCACGCCGTAGGCGACAGCTCCGCCTGCCGCTAACGCCAGAAGCGACACCGTTGTCCATGTTCCAAACATTTTTCCATTCATGATTGATATGATCGCTCCTTAAGAACATGATGGGTTAATGCCCTTAACCATGAGTAGTTTACGACGGATTCGACAAAATCATTCGTTCAATATTTGGGTTCGGGAGACATTGAGAAACGCAATAGAGTCGATAAGAGTCTAGCGGAATTTAACTATATTCAGATATATACCACGTTCAAATCTTATTTATAGATCATAGAATAAATAGACCAACGCGAGAGAGGAGGAGAGCAAATGAGTAGTGTGAAACAATCCGTAAGCCATAGCGGCAACTCACATGTGACGGTTATCGTAGATACGACCCCTATCGCCTATGCCATGGTTCTCTGTTTCTATGGCTCGGGAAAACTAAGTCCAGTGGAACTAAACTCTTTTTTGGCTAAATTTAAAAGTTCTCTTAATCTGCAGCAAATCACCGCACCTGAACGTGCTTTGCGGAACTCCGCTAAAGGAAAAATCGCTCAAATCAACAACAAATCGATACGCTATGACTATCAAATTTATCCTGTGAACTAAAAAGACTATGAAAATATGAGCATCTATCAGTCTCACAAAAGCATGAAGCTTCATATGCTATTATTAAGAAAGGCGGTGATTTCCAATGTCTACCTCCAAAGGTCATTCAAATTCCGGATATTCTGTTAGAAACTTCATTAAAAACAGCGGAAACTCAAACGTAAAAGTTAAAGTTGAGACAGAAGCCATCTCCAAAGCCGTAGCAGAGGCTCTGCAAAAACAGCAGCAACAACAACGGCAAAATAAATGGCACTAATTGCGGCTATCATAAAGAAAGGTGAAGATTCCCATGTCCAACTCCAGTAATTCTTCGGGCTATGACAAAAACTTCATTAAAAACAGCGGAAATTCTTTTGTAAAAGTAAGAGTGGATACAGAAGCCGTCTCCAAAGCCGTGGCAGAAGCCCTGCAAAAGCAGCAGCAACAACAACGGCAAAATAAATTTAATGGTTAACAGGCGCAACAAGTAATGCTCGGGCCCCGATCACCCAGGGCCCCTTTCATTTTACAATGGACTAAACCCCTTTTTGCACGAACTGTTCAATCCGATGCTTAATCGAATCGCGAACGTTACGGAACTGGGCCATAATCTCCTCTTCCGTACCGGTTGCTTTGGCCGGGTCGTCAAACCCCCAATGCCACTTGATTACGTTCGTGCCCGAAATGACAGGACAATGCTCATCCGCATGTCCGCATAGCGTAATCACATAGTCCGCCCGGTTTAACACTTCCGGATCAATGACATCCGACGTGTTGCCGCTGATATCCACGCCGGCTTCCTTCATGACTTGAACGGCACGGGGATTCAACCCATGTGCTTCAAGCCCGGCACTCTTCACTTCGTATCGATCATGGCCCATGGCTTTCAAAAACCCGTCCGCCATCTGGCTTCTGCATGAATTTCCTGTGCACAAAAAGTAAACCAAAGGTTTGTTCCTCATCGCGATATCTCCCCTGAATTTCGAATTAAACGCCTTGTTGTCCGCTTTTACTCAGCTTGCTCCCCAACACCGCTTTCACGATCATCGCTATAACAACCAGAACTATGGCAATCGTTATCGTAGAGATCCATACATTCGCGTGAGTAGCTTGGAGCAGATAAAGCCATAAATAAAGACTTGTGAGCGTAATAAACAAAGTAGGAACGGTTAAAATAATACCGATTTTAAAATAATAGCCCCAGCCGATTTTCATGTTTTTCGCAGATAATACATGCAGCCACAGCAGGGTAGCCAGGGAGCCGATCGGCGTAATTTTGGGTCCCAAATCGGAACCGATCACATTCGCATAAATTAACGCCTCGCGAATGAAGCCCTGGGTTTCCGTCCCCTTAATGGCCAGCGCATCGATCATGACGGTCGGCAAGTTGTTCATAATCGACGATAGGACAGCCGCGATGAACCCTGTTCCTACGGCAGCCGCGAATAGTCCGTTGTCTGCGACTGCTTGGATGACGCTGCCCAGCGCATCGGTTAGCCCGGCATTTCGCAATCCATAAACAACCACATACATGCCGATGGAGAAGACAACAATCTGCCAAGGGGCTCCTTTAACGAGCTTCCAAGTATGAACCGCCGGGCTTTTTCTCGCGGCTGCAAGAAAGGCGATAGCGGCGATCCCCGCAATAGCCGATACGGGAACGGAGAACAACCCGCTTACGAAATAAGCGATAAGCAGCGCCAGCAAAATGACCCAAGACCATTGAAACAGCCTCCTATCCTTAATGGCTTCGCTTGGCCTTTTGAGCCGGGCGGCATGATAGCTCCTTGGGATACTTTTGCGAAAATACAGGTACAGCACAAGAAGACTCGCCAGAATGGAAAAGAAATTAGGAACGAGCATACGGCCTGCATATTCCGCAAAGCCGATGCCGAAATAATCGGCAGATACGATATTGACCAGGTTGCTTACGACCAATGGCAAGGAAGCCGTATCGGCAATGAAGCCGCTCGCCATAACAAACGGCAGGACCATTTTGTCCTCAAACTGAAGCGCCCGGACCATAGCGAGCACAATCGGCGTCATGATCAAGGCTGCGCCATCATTGGCAAACAGGGCAGCAACCGCCGATCCGAGCAAAATGATACTAATAAACATGAGCATTCCGTTACCTCGTGCAAGGCGCGCCATATGTAACGCCGCCCATTCAAAAAAACCGACTTCATCGAGCACCAATGAAATTAAAATAATGGCTACAAATGTCAAGGTGGCATTCCATACGATGCCGGTTACGGCGGCAACATCCGTGAAGCTCACCACGCCGAACATTAAAGCAAGGACAGCTCCCGCACTTGCCGACCAGCCGATATTCAATCCCTTGGGCTGCCAGATGACAAACGTTAGAGTAACCAAGAAGATAAGAAACGCAGTGATAGCCATATACTCCTCCATCCTATTCGCAAACGTTTTTGAGCTGCCCGACTTTTTCTTTAAACGATGGAACGAAGTCCAAAACCGCTTGAAGATAGGGCTTGTGTTCGAGGTTTAAAGAATAATAAATCCATTGCCCTTTGCGCGTTTCGTTTACAAGCCCGGCGGCTCGTAATTTGCGCAAATGCTGGCTTGCATTGGGCTGCGACGTTTCCAAAAGCTCCACAATGTCGCAAACGCACAGGGCCCGCTCTTTCAGCAAAGCAAGGATCGTTAAACGTGTCTTGTCACCAAGCAGCTTGAAGCTGTCGGCCATTTCATTGATTTGTTCCATGGAACCCCTCTCTCGCCCCGAATTAAAGAAATTACAAAACAAATATATATCAATTCAATTATATAATCAATTGATTATATAATAAAAATATGTAAACATCCTATAGACATGGTAAAGCCCCTCTACTAATTAATAGTAGAGAGGCCGACGGTTTACGACTTGTTGCGTCCGCACAGATTTTTTATAGGCCATAATTCGCCGATACATGGTTCGATCTTTCAGTTTAAGAAAATGGGACATGGACGGAAACAGATTGGCTTCAATGATCCACGGATGGCCTTTCAGGTCCAGTCCCACATCCAATCCGTATATACGATGGTGTGGAAACAGGGCTCTTAAGCGCCTGGCCGACATTAAAGAAATTCGGTCGATCTTCGACTGCAAGCTTTGTGGAGAAAGATGTCTTATTGTAGATTTTTGAATGGCAGTCTTCACTGGAAGTAACCTTCCTTTACTTCTCTCATTATTCGAGACGACATAACCTCTGCCTGCAACTTTGGCAAGCTTCGCCGTCACTTTCCATGTACTGGAGGTCTCTTTCCGCTGTATGATGACCCGCATATCGAAAGGACAGCCGCCTATGGTCGGACGATCAACTCTGCGTTGAATCATATAACGGGTGGACCCGACTTTTCTTTGGATATAGTTATACGTGTTTTCTTTCCCCTGTAACTTGATTTTGATATTCTCAAAGTGCAAAGCATACGTATTGACGCCTGCCGAAGATACTTGAATGATGCCCCGCCCCCGGCTGCCTCTTACCGGTTTAAAGATGACATGTCGATATTTGGAAATGAGATTCCAAAATGCAGGTTTCGTCATCATTCTCGTTTCCGGCACGTAGGGGGCCAACGGTTTGTATTTTTTCAAGAACCAATATTTCAGCCACTTATCTTTTGTCGCTGACATCACCCGTCTCCTCCTCCCGTTTTACAAAACCGATGCTTTGGAGATAGTGCTCAAGCCGTTCCAGGAACGCTTCGATATCTTGATAAGCAATATCCCCCATCGTTGCGATTCTGAACGTATTCAATCGATCGAGTTTCCCGGGGTAAATGGTGATTCCCTCGCTGTAAAAATAATCGTGCATCTCTTGAAAATGAAAGGCGGCGCAATCCGGTTCGAGGATGGAAGTGACGATTTTGGCGTGATATTGTTCGGGGACAAGGTAGGTTAAACCTAGCCGGGTGATGCCGTTAATGAGCGTGGTCCACGAATTCACATACCTTGCGTAGCGTTCCTCCACGCCCTCCTGCTTTAATTCCTCAATCGCTTGTTTAAGGGCATACAGAGTCTGCACAGGCGGCGTAAACCGCATTTGCCGAAATTTCGAAAAATATTGATATTGGGCATAAAGATTCAAATAATAATTTCTCGGCTTCTTGTGCTTCAGGCTCTCCAATTTGCTTTTTTCCGCTACGATAAAGGAAACTCCCGCCATGCCCTGAAGATTTTTATTGGAGCTTGCAGCCAAATAACGGATATTCATTTCCTTCATTCGAATCGGAACAGCGGCAAAAGAACTCATGGCATCCACGATCATGTCGATTCGATACCGGCTGCATAATTCGCCAATCGCCTTAATATCGTTAAGCAGACCCGTGGTCGTCTCGTGATGCACGACGGCAAGATGCGAAATCGCGCGGCCAGAGGCTTGTATGAACCTTGCCAGGGCATCCAAATCAATCGTATCATCGGAAGGGCTTTTAAATTCCAGATAATGCAGCCCGTAAGCTTCCGCAATCTCGCCTATCCGTTTCCCATACGCTCCGTTATTGATGACGACGACAACATCTTGTTCCGCCAGAACCGAGCTGATCATGGATTCAACCGCTGCCGTGCCGGAGCCGCCGAACAAAACCGTCGTATAATGATCCGGATCGGCGACCAACCGGGTTAGCTCTGCGGAGATATAGGCCATCAAATCGCCGAATTCCGGTTCGCGGGGACAAATATCCGGTACCACCTGCGAGAGCTTCACGCTATCGCTTGTTGTCGCTGGACCGGGATTAAGCAAGATATTCCTCTTCACAGCCCGCATAGCATTCCCTCTTCCCTACTGTCCGATAGATGTCTATTTCAAAAACCGCTGCAGCCGTTCTTTTACTTCGTAAGGCTTCATGTGAGGACGTCCAAGCTGCTTCTTGGAATTTTTGGATATTTTCATATATAGAAAAGTCAATCCTTTGGTTTGTTTCCAGTCGCTCAAGGCGGCTTCTAATTCTTCCAAATTATGAATATATAGCGACTTCGTGTAGCCGCAGGAAGCGGCAATGGTGACGAAATCGCTGTTATGGGATACCGTGCTTTGTCCTCCTGTCGATTCATGCGCGTTGTTGTCAAGCAGAATATGAATCATGTTGGGTGGATGGTAATAACCGTTAGTAGCCAAGCTTCCCATTCGCATAAGCAAGGAACCGTCTCCGTCAATCACCACAATATCCCTGCCGCTTTGGGTCAATGCCATCCCAAGTCCAAAAGAACTAATGCAGCCCATGGAGCCTACCATATACAGGTTATGATCGGCATCTTCGATTTCATATAATTCCCGCCCGGTTTTGCCGGTTGTGGCAAGCTGTACGGTCTTGCTGTCCTTCAAAGCGTTGATGACGGTCAAAGCTTCATACCGCGTCGGCATCTGAAGCTCCGCATGACGGTGCGTTCGGAGTTGATTCGCATGGATCGACGATTGTTGTTTTCGTAGCACCTCTTCCTCGAACGTCCCTTTTCGAACGACAAAGAAAAAAGAACGGTTGTTCGCGATATGTGCATCAGCCTGTACCAGTTGACGCTTGGCCTCTTCCAAATCGTTAGACAAATACTGCCATTCCACTTGCATCAAATCCAGCAGCCCGGTTGTGATTCTGCCCATCAGTTCATGCTGAGGCTCGTCGGGAATACCCGGCTCCCCGCGGAGACTGACAAATCCAAGCAGCGGAATCCGGAACGGATAGGTAAGGGAGGTCAATGGGGATACGGCATTGGTCAGACCCGAATTTTGCATGAGCACAACCGACTTCTTTCCCCCCACATAGGCACCGGATGCAATGGCGACCGCATCCCCTTCATTCGCTGCTGCAACGTATTCGCATTCGTTGATGGCATAATTGATTAAATTTTTCAGAAAAGAGCAAGGGACACCGCTGAACAGCTGAAATCCCAAATTTTTCATTTCCTGTCCAAATAACCTCGTGTTGATCATAAGCGTTCATCCGAATCTTTTTCCGTGGAAGGAAGATATTGTTGCTCCGCTGCCTGAAGCTCCTCGGCCCTTTGAAGCCTGAACACTTCCTCAAGCGTAGCGACACCGTTCTCTACATGGACAAGGCTCTTCTCCTGAAAAATTTGGCCGGATACTTTTTTCATCGCCTCGATTGATGCCCGCAAATTATGGTTTGCCCAGATGACGAGGCTGATCCCGAGCTCCTGGAAGCGGGCTGTCGGAGTGGTGTAATATTTGGTAGGCACGATCACGACCGGCAATCTTCCGCCCCATTCCTTCATAAACGATTCGATTTCCGCGGTGTCCGATCTCTTGCTGTGAATGAGAACGGCATCGGCACCCGCCTGCCGGTAAGCCTCCGCTCGCCGCAATGCCTCTTCCAGCCCCCATCCTGTAATGAACGCTTCCACTCTGGCCACGACGACAAAATCTTCGTCCGATTGCGTATCTTTCATTGCTTTAATTTTGCCGCAAAATTCATCCACATCGGCAAGCGGTTGAGCTTTGGTATGAATGAAGGAGTTGGTTTTCGGAAAGAGCTTATCTTCGATACAAACGCCTGCAATTTGGCGCTGCTCCAATTTTTTCACCAATCTCCTGGCATTGTTGAAGTTTCCGTAGCCGGTATCCCCGTCAAGCAAGATCGGAATAGACGTGGCGTCGCTCATAAATTCCAAAACATCCAGCACCTGCGTCCAGGAAGCTTCATTGTTGTCCCTTACTCCCATTGCTGCGGAGATGGATAATCCGCTGGCCCAGATCCCTTTGAACCCGGCCTCTTCGGCAATGGCAGCCGACAGCCCGCTATGGGCTTCCATGATAAACTCCAAATGTTGCGAGTGAATCATTTGTTTTAGCTGTTTTGTCTTTTTCATTGGCCGTTTTCCTTTCTAATTCATAAGCCGCCTCCGCATCAAGCGCTTATTTTTCATAATTCTACGCAGCGAGGTCTTGTCTGGAAGTTGAGTGAACAGCTTATGCCCGGGCCTCGAATTGGCTTCGATAATCCATATACGGCCGTTTTTCTCAATCCCAAGATCAACTCCCAGTTCACGGATCGCATGCCGTTTGTTAATGGTTCTAGCCATGTTATGGGATATCGTTGTTATTTTGTTTAACGTGTGATTTACTTTTCTTCGATCCGCAAAGAGCCTCGATAGCACCCGGTTGAGCTGTACTCCATGTCCGCCTTTGTGATAATTAGTAACGAAACGGCGCGGAGCAGCCACACGGGCAGCCATACCGGAAATTTCCCATCTCTTATTCGGTTTCTGCATGTAAATTCTGGCGTCAAAAATCGATCCGTTGTATTGGGCCAAACGAAGTCCCCTCTGCACAAGATACTGTCCGGATGGTCGCATATAAGACTGAATCGCCTTAGACAAAGAGGCGGAACCGACGCGTGTGCGCCTAAGACCGCACCGGACCTCGTAACCGTTGCGGACCCTATTGACTCTGATGATGCCGTTTCCCCCGCTGCCATGATTGGGTTTGATGAAGATGGTCGAATACGATCTCAGCATCCGCAAAGCCCTCGCATGGGTAAACCAGAGCGTTTCGGGTAAATGGCCCCGCAAAACGGAATGTTGCAGCATTTCCCTATGTTTTTTCATCTTTCCAATTCCCACGGCCATCCTCTTTTCATCTTAATATTTTTTTTACATTTTATGATAAATATAAATTCCAGCCACGGTGTAAACCTATAGTTCGAAAAAATTTTGTCCCACAACTCTCGGACATCACTTGCCTATGATGTGCCTACAAGGGAACGATGTTCTACGACTGGCTTAAAATCATTTTCTATGAAGCAATTTGGCAAGTTCAGTATCGAATAAAATAAAAAAGCCGCGATATACGCGGATTGTTTTCACATGAATATGTGTTCTGATCCTAGTAAGCTCTAAGAGCAGTGGTCGCGAAATCTATTCACGAACCAATAATTATTCCTTCCCTTTTTGCAACATAATTTATGTTATGTTACGAAGCCGATATTAACATAGCCACTCATTTTTCCTTTACATGATACGTTTTTTCCAATGCCGCTTTCAGCCCCCGGGCCAATTTCTCAGGATCGTCAACCCCCCAGAAATGCAGGAAGAACAGCCGCGGAGATTCAACCAACATGTGATTGTGGATTGCCGTAACGGTTATACCGTGCTCTGTCAAAGCGCGAACGACTGGGTTAACTTCGTTTGCCAAAAGGACGAAGTCTCCTGTTGTCGCGGCCTTCTTTCCGACCGCTTGAAAATTGATTGGTGAAGCTACTCCCATGAATGGAGGGATTACCATATTATTTTCCGTTATGGTTTCCGCGCGCGAAATGTTGAACTGTAGAAGATTCCCGCTGCGGTGACCCTTCTGCCCCATAATGGCTTGGTGATTATGCAAACCCGTTATTTCGATGCCGCTGCTGCTTAGTTTTGAGATTGCCTGAGGCACTTCCGTATCAAGCAGAACGAGATCGCCCATCATCATCGTTTCGTTTCCGTGTGGCTGAAAAGCGAGCCAGCCTGTAAGAGCAAGACCCGGATCGATCAGGACTTCGCCGACTTTTACTTTTAAATCGGATCGCGGAAACGTAACCTTGAACACGCTGTCTTGCATCTTACCCTTTCGACCGAAAATCTGTTCAAGCGTTTTCCAGTCGTGTTGTTTTTCTACGCTTTTTTCTTCAGCGAAGATTTTATTAGCTGGCCAGATAACCGGTTGCCCCAAAACGATCATAATCAGTAACAGAAATAGGGTGAGTTTTTTCATTTGTACCTCCAGGATTCATGCAAAGTGTTGAATCATAAGAGAAGTAAATGTAACAGAAGGGGGCAGCGCCATAGCTGATAACTACGCTCCCTAGTGTATTGGTTTAGTATCCACTACCCGAGGTACAGTTTACCCGTGAAATTTCTTCATTATACAAAAAAAGGAATGATGTAACACAACTCTCCAAGTGGTCTTTTAACAGCGGCGGATCGATACTTATGTACTGGAAGAAAACTTCCCAATGTTCAAAATGCCCCCCGTTATTCGTGAACCGGAAGAAACAACTCTGCTTGGTATGGATATTTCCACGTTGATTGAGAAATTGGAAAAGGGCGAATTATAAGCCCTTTTCCACCATAAATTCCGAATATCCAATTTTTTTAAAAAAATCTGCGTTTAAATAAAACAGATACTGCAAGCAACGATAACGAGCAGAATGAAAAGAACCAGAATAACACCTGTGGAAGTAAAACCTCTAACACAACTCATTAGTCAACACTCCTTAACGGTATTGTTGAGTATCGGCTTAAGCTACCGTGTACTCTCGATTTTAGTTTATTCAGTAGTCGAATGATTGCTTGGACAAATGACAGGCGGCAAATGACGTGTAATTATATAAGCCCGTATTCCCATTAGTACTTACCAAGTGGTAGAGAGCAGCGAAAATAAAAAACGATGCCCCTAAGTAACTAGGAACATCGCTTAACCCGGTTCATTGCCTGTCGTCAATATGATTCGAAGCCATCCCGGCCTTGTAAAAACTGTTCAAACATATCTAGAATGACAAGAAAATGCTCGGCTTCCCTAAATACATGATCCGCTAACAGCGGATGAATAATGCTTTTTATACGACAGTCGTTTATCAAATCGCGCGCAGTCTTCTTAAAGTCGCGCAAAGACTTGACGGATACTTTATTCTGATCGACAAATTGGCTCAGCAGAGGAACCGTCTGGGATTGGGGGCGCATGGAGCTTAAATCTACGGCTTGAAAGACGAGCTGGTCAAAATCATGGCTAAATTCTCGCGCTTGTTCCACCAGCTTTCGTTCTGACGGATCAAGCAAATGACCGATGAATTTGGCATGGTCGGCCATGATTTTCAAGAAAAATACGTTTTCGTCGATAATGGCATCGGGCAGCGGTTCCAGCCTTCCGGCATTCAGCTCGGCCAATCGATTTCTAAAATAGTTTGCTTCGCGGCTTATATGATCAACCAATAGCGGGAAGTTATTGGCCCCGGGTAATTGGCAGCTCAGGATTAACCCCAGCACCTTTCTTTTAAAAGCCCAAATATAGCTAACTGCCGTGTAAACTTCCTCATTAAATTGGCTAATCGTCTGCGGATCCGTATTCGCTTCATAAGCGTGCGATTTTAGTTCAATTTGTTCAAATACCGCATAAAATTGATTGGCTTCATGAATCAACTGCGTATCTTCACATCTGAACCCCAGCCTGAGAAACAAGGAATGTTCCTTCATAATACGGGACCAAAACCTTATTTCTTCAAGTGAACGAGCAACGAACAGATCCGACATAGGCATTCCTCCCGGCACTTAATTGCTTCTATAATAATGCCTATGCGGTCGATTCGTTTTTAAGATCAATTATTTACCGGATTCCGTCTATCCGATCGTACACCTTCCGAATGCCCTGCCTGTTTAATTCCGACCTTCCGTGAAATATCGTCAGCTCCGGGCGATGCTTGATCCGGCGCATATAATCGTCCGCCTCCTGCCCGCTTCCCTTCAAGCTTACCGTCAAGGAGACGCGTCGACTCCGCCGTAATAAGACTGGTAAACGAATAATCCCCCCGGTTTTAAAATTGAAATATTCCTCCGCTTGAACCTCGTATTTATTCAACGCCGGGCCCCCCTTCATTGCTTATAATTTACTTTCTAACCATTCTATGAATCAATTTCAACTCGTGCGAAAGATGAACGCATGCCAGGTAACACTGGTTATCGCTGGGACATACATTATATTGTGCGGCCAATGAGAGAAATGAAAGGAAGGGAAGCTAACCATGTACAGCGAGATTCATATAAACGACCATATGCTGCTGCGGTACGGCTATACGGATGATTTGTTTACCGCCTTTCAATCGCTCGTCTATGAAGGAATCGAACTTCCATTGCTCATGCTTGGTGCTTACTACTACCATATAAGAGAAACGGTGGACACCCAGCTGCAGCAGCCCGATATCGTAACACAGCAGCGGATGAACAGGCAAGTGCAGTACATGCACGAGTATTACGACCGGCTGCAGCACATGCCGGAGACGGTTAGCGACTACTCGCTGGATCCGGGGCGCGATGCCATTGCCTTCTGCGGCCAATTTCTCGATGCGGCGCTCAAGGTGTTTCCCGATCGAAAAGCGCTGGTCCTCATCAGCAACGGCCACGACCAGACCGCCGTTCAAGGCAAAACGCTTCCCCCCGGATTTACGCCTTTCTATTTCCAGAAAGCTTATGTCGAGGAGATTCGTCAATTCAAGTTCTGCCAACCCGTATGGCTTCAGGTTCACGACCTGGTATCGAAGCATAAGGACCATCCGGTATTCGGAAGTGAAAAATTCGGAAACTGGCTCTACGCCCAGGCGAGAGATGCCATATGCTTAATCAACGTCGGTGAACGCATCATACGGGAGCATCCCGTCGGCCTCTTTCTCGATCATTCGGAGCTGATTTACCCCGGCAATGTCCTTTCTCTGCTCGCTTTAAAATACAAGCTTCCATTTATTCAGGTGCAAAGCAGACTCTTGAGCGATGTTAATATTATCCCGTCCCGCGCCTCCCGTTACGCCGTATACGGCCCGCATACCAGAAACTGGATGACGAAGATTGGGATCTCCCCCGATAAAATCACAACCGTCGGCAGCTTGCGCTTCGAAGATATATCGGGGGGAGATCTGAAGACGAAACAAGACTTGCTGAACGATCTGGGCATAACGGATGCTCGCTGGATCGTGGCTTTTACAAGCTCGCCTTATTCCGTGGAAACCAACGAACAGATCATGCGCTGGTTTTCTCAAGCCGGACAAGAGTTGCCGGTGCTGGTGGTGATCAAGATACATCCGGATGACCGTTATCCTTATCATGAACATCCGGACCCTCATATCCGGCTGATGCCGGACGGGTATTCGCTGCAGGATTTGCTGCATGCAAGCGATTGTGCGGCTACGGTCGTATCGGAAACGGCCTTGGTGGCGGCGATGCTGGAGAAGCCTTTACTTGTTCTTCAGCCCTCCATCAGCTACCATTACATCCTTCACAACAACAGCTATCCGAAGCATTTGGCCAAAGCCCATGCCGGAGCTGTCATTCATTCCGCAGACGATTTGCGGCAATGCTTGACCGGTCTGATGCACGATGACAAGACCAGAAAGAGGCTTGCCATCCAGGCGAAACGCTTCCTGCGGCAATCGTTGACGATCAAGCAGCCGAAACCTTCGCAGCGCCTTTACCGCTTAGTGCGGGAATGGATGGGAACGAAATGGACCGAGGGCGAATAGTTCGCTCACGCGAAATCCTTTTCGCTTAGAAGCTCGTCGCAGCCGATCGTTCTGGATGCCGTCTTCCCGATCATGTGCTTCATCAACGAGGGAGACAAACCCGTCCCGGGCCGCTTCGCATCCAGATCGTCGGCTTCGATCATTTTCCCGGCGGGAATGTCCCTTGCCGCCACGATGCTTCTGCGAAAGATACGCCGGTTATCCTGCTCCTCCGCGCTGAGCTGCCGCTCATAATTGCCCAATGCCGCTTTAATACGCCGGGCGCCGTCTACAATCTCCTTCATCTGCTCCGGCGTGGCGGACACTTTATGGTCCCAGCCGGGCAAGCTCTGATCCAGCGTAAAGTGCTTCTCAATCACGCATGCGCCTTTGGCGACCGCGGCAAGCGGAATGGCGGTCCCCAGCGTATGATCAGAGAAGCCTATCGGATAGCCGAACCGTTCGCGCAGCGAATCGATATTGTTTAAATTGACGTACTCGTCCTTCGGCGGGTATACCGATACGCAATGCAGCAGCACAATCCTCGTATTTCCGGTTTCTTCCACGGCCTGTACGGCTTCCCGAATTTCATCTTCCGTTCCCATACCAGTCGACATGACCAGAGGAAGACCTGTACTGCCGGCGTGCTGCAGCAGGGGAAGATTGGTCACTTCCGTGGAGGAAAGCTTGAGAAATGGCACTCCGATCCGCACCAGCAAATCGACTTCGGTGCGGGAAAACGGAGTGCACGCAAAATCAATCCCGATATGATCGCAAAGGCTCTTCATTGCCCGAAGCTTCTCTTCCGTCATACTGTATTGATCCAGCGTGCGTTCCAGCTCCGGATCATAGCCCGACTTGACCATCAGGCTCGTTTTCGTCCAGGACTGGAACTTCACGCAATCGCAACCGGCTTCCTTCGCCTGCTTGACCATTCGTTCGGCGAGAGCCATGTCACCGTTATGATTGGCGGCAATTTCCGCAATGATATACGGCGGTTCCGCTTGTTGGGACAGACGATTCCATAGGTTCATCCTACATAACTCTCCTGTCGTTTAATTTGATGACCGTTTAATAATCCGCGCGGGTACGCCGACCGCGACACTATGATCGGGAATATTGTCGATGACGACTGCGCCTGCGCCGATCACGCAGCGCTTCCCGATCGTCACGCCCGGAATGACAATAACTCCCGCCCCCAGCTCGCTTAACTCGCCGACCTTCACCCCGCCGGACAATCGGCAGCCCGGGCCGATATTCACATACGGCCCGATCCTGCAATCATGATCCACACTGGACGCCGTATTCACAATGCAGCCTCTCCCGACCGCCGCATACGGGTTAATCACGGCGCCTGCCATGACGCTCGCGCCCTCCCCCAAGACCGACGACTCCGCGCGAACACTTCGCTCGTGAACGGCCTGGATGACCGGAAACCCGTAGGCGATCAGCCATTCGAGCTTGTGCTTCCGGACCGCCGGATTCCCGATGGCCACATGCCAGCCCTTCACAGATGCCCGGAGGGCTAACAGTTGCTCCTCGTTGTCGCGGTAATGGGCAGCACGGTTCGCCCAAGCAGGGGGAAGGCCCGCCGAGAAATAAGCCATCGGCTCTTCACCCTGTCCGCAGCTTATGATGTCTGCAATGACTTTGGCATGCCCCCCGGCCCCAATAATTCCAATCATCGCACTCGCTCCTTTCCGCTTGATTGAAGCAGCCGCCGGACAAGCTCGTAAACGGCTCCCCCGGGCGACGGCTCCCCTCCGGTTAACGTCTTCCGCAGAAACGACCGGCCTTGGTCCAGCAGCGCGCTGCGAAACGATTCGTCTTCCAGCCACGTCCGCAAGCACGCGGTCAGCACACTTCCGGAAGTTACGATTTCCCCCGCTTCCGCCTTCGCCAAATGCCGCACATAGCCGTTATAGTTCAAATGGTAATCGTACGCCATATCCGGCTGCAGCACGATCACTCCTTTTTCCGCCATCGCCGCTTCGACCGCCGTCGTTGACGATATGGTCAGCACCAGGTCGGCCGCATGCAGTATCTCATCCAAATGAAAAAAGGGCGGAGCGATTGCCAGACGCTCCGAAACAAACGCATCGTAGCTCAACCGATCGTCGGGATGCGGCTTGATTATCGCGTAAACCGGCAGACTCCGCACGGTCTCCTGCAGCCATGCAGCGACGTTATAGTTGACAGAAGCGTCATACTGCTCCGTCATCAAAACGAGGATCGGCGTGCCCGCTTCCCATCCGCAGCAAGCAAGCAGGTCGTCGCGGGTATGAACGACCGGCCTGCGGCTCAGCTCCAGTCTGACGCTGCCGGTTTCCGTGATGGCCGCAGAAGGAATCCCTCGGCGAATCAGCCATTCCCTCATATGCCGGCCCCAGACGGCATAATGGCTCGCCCGGGCCGGCACCATGGAAGCGTCGCTGGATAAATGATGCTGCACATGAAGAAACGGCAGGCCGTGAATGCGGGCAAGCAGCGAAAGAATGCTTTGCCGGGGAGGCAGCTCCGTATGCTCGACGATCAGCTTGATCGGCCGGGTACGAAGCAGTTCGTGCAGCGCATCGATCAATTCCACGATAAATGGAATTTCCTCGTGCATCCAACGGCGAAACGCCCCCCGGGCGAGCACCTCATGCTGTCCCGCTTGCCGGTGGAAAGCGGTGTGCAGCCGATCGAACGACCGCAGCAGCTCTTTGGTCTCTTTTCGCACCCGCTTGGAGGGGGTGCCGAATAGCAGCTTATCGGCCAGCCGATAGATTTCAAACTGCGCGGGCAGCTTTTTGTTTTTCAAATATCTGCGCTCGTACAAATAATGGGAAAGCAAAATGACTTTGTGCGAGGTTAAATGCCGCAGCGCAAAATCGACGTAATTGCCGCACAGCAATATCGTATCGCGGCCCGGCTCTGCCCCAAAGCTTCCCGATTGCCCTGGGAGACGCCGCAATCGCGTCTGGACATCGAACATGGAGTGCATGTTCCACGAGCTGCCTCGTTCGCGCACATAAGCGTCGTTCGTTCTTCGCCGGTCGACCGTATCGCGGATGAAATGATGATACGGTCGAATCAGCGCCAGGGGCAGCTCGATTCCATGCATCCGAAGCGGAGCGAGGGCTTCGAAGAAGTCCAGCGTGTAGCCGTAACGCAGAAGCAAATGCGGGTTCCATTCCTCTCCGCCATACATCTAGCAGCTTTCCCCATGCTCCAAATCGTGGATCAGGCGAATCAACAGCCTTCTATTTCTTCGAATGCTTCTTCTTAATAACCGAAGTTGGCGAAGCAGTCTGCGTTGTCTCTGATTCATACCGGTCCCCCCCGTTATTTTTGATTTTCAATCGTATTCGTGTACGAATCGATCAATATCCGCAAATTTTTAACGAGCTTAATGTCCTGGTTGGTGATGATTCGATCTTCCCTCACCTTGGCGGTAAGCAGGTTAGTCACTTCCTCCGCGACATTCAAGGTGTGAAGCTCCATGATCAAAAAATCCTTTAAGCAAATGTGGATCGTCTTCAAGTCAGCCATTCAATTCCCCTCCACGTCCGGCAATAGGCTTTCATTCGTTGATGCATGATTCGGTCCTTCGGTTCGGATATAGGCCTGACGGCATTCGTTATCCAACAGACTCTTCACCAGCCCGCCCATCCTCTGGCTCGGCGTCCGGTCATCCGTGAACACCATCTGCCTCAAAAACTGCTGTCCGGCCTGCACGACCGCCTCGCTCTCCCCTTCCCGGGTGAGAAGAGCGGCGATGCAATCCACCAGCTCCCGGGCCGAATGCACCACGGGCCCCGCCTGCCCCCTGTCCAGAAAATACGGATAGCCATTGTAATTGATATGGTAATCGTACGGGAGCTCGGGCTGCAGCACGATGATGCCTTTCTTCAGCATGGCCCCTTCGATGGCCGTCGTCGAAGAAATGGTCGCTACGCAATCCGATGCGTTTAGGATATCCTGCAGATCGAAGCCGGACGGCGCTAGATGAATGCGTTCGGAGACGAACGATTCGTAAGACAGCTTGTCGCTCGGATGCGGCTTGACGATCACTTGAACGTCCGGAAGCATCCGGACCAGCTTTCTCATCCATCTCATGACGGTAAAATTGATGCTTTCCGGATAGCTTTCCGTCGTGTAGACCAGAACAAAAGGAGCCGGTTTCGCGCAGCATTCGCGGAGCAACTGCTCGCGCGTTTTTTGGATCCGTCTTTCGTTATGCTCCAGCCGCAGGCTGCCCACCTCCACAATGGAGCTTTCATCGATACCGCGCTCGACGAGCCATTGCGTCATGCTCGGCCCCCATACCGCATAATGCGTTGCTCTTGTCGGAATCATCGAGGCGTCGCTGGTCAAATGGTTCTGCACATTGATGAACGGCAAGCCGTACGAACGCGCCAGAAGAGATAAAATGCTCCCGGGATAGATCAGCTCCGAATGATCCATGATCACCCCGACCGGGTACTGCTTCAGCACCCCCTCCAGCAAATCAACCAAAACGATGCCTTGCCCGATACAGCTGCGCATCCATTCGGGAAACCGCGGCATCGAGAAGATTTCATGCTCTGCGGCCCCCCGTCGATCGGCCAGTGCTTCATCGATTAACGCAAACAGCTCTGCTCTGGCCTGCTGGGACGCGCTGCTGCGCAGAAGCCGCTCGTGCAAGCTGTACACCTCGAACGTCGAAGGAAGAGATTTCCCCTGAAGCGCCCGAAGATCGTACGGATTCGAATGCAGCAGCAGCACCCGGCGATCGCTGAGCTCGGACAGCGCAAAATCGACGTATTGGCCGCACAGCAGGATCATGTCCCGGCTGGCGTCCTTGCCCCAGTCTTCGCGCTGTGGCGGCAGCCGCTGCAATTGCCGCTGCACGTCTTTCATCGAACGGAAGCTCCATTGTTTGCGTTTCCGCTCGACGAACGATTCATCTTCTCGTTTCCGGTCGATGAAATCGCGTATCAACACATGGTACGGCCGCAACAGCGTTAGCGGGAGCTCGACTCCTTTATAGACGACCTGCGAGAACCGTTCGAACAAATCGTGCGTATAGCCGTATCGAAGCAGCAAATGCGCATTAAATTCATCCCCACCGAACATGCTTTTCCCTCCTGCGACGATGTTGGGCCGTCCGTCATGCGGACATCCGCATCACGGCCGCCCGTTCTCGCCAAGATGATGCCAACAGAATGCGTCTCCTTTGCGGACCGGCTGCTGCAGCGTCTTGCCCAGCAAGTGAACAATATCTCTTTGATCCATATCGCCCTGCGTTTGCGTCCGCTTGTATTTGATATGCTGCTCCGTGAGGAGGGTTCCTTGCGGAAGATCCTGGCCTGCGACGAGACACTTGCGGACGGCGGAGAAATACGCCCGCTCCTCCGTGCCGATATTCATGACCGCAGAGCCGGTCATGCGCGAGACGAGCTCCAGCTGCCCGCGCAGCTCGGCAAACGCGTCCGGCTCCAGGGCCGCCTCGTCGTCCTCCCGCTTGACAGACAGATCGAGCGTCACATGCTGCTCGAACAAGCGCGCGCCGAGACCGTAAGCCGTCGCGAAGGCCAGATAACGGCCGAGCTTTTCCCGGCTTGCCGTATGGTCCGCATAGCCGACCGGGCATTGAAACTTCGCTTCATATAAAGGAAGCTTCTGTAAATGCACATGCTCGAGGGGCGTCGGATATTCCTGGATGCCATACATCATCATGAGATTCCGCTTGTCGCCGAGCAGCTTCAGCATATACTGGATCTCCGTAAACGAGATTCCGCCGATCCCGACGAAAAGCGGCTGCTGCGCTTGCGCAAGCCCCTTGAGCATATACGTGTCGTTGATGCTGGTCGCATGGATGGCGATAGCCTCCGCATTTTCTTCGATGAGAAATTCCAGCGAAGGCAGCTCGTCGGCCAGTCCGACGATTTCCATGCCATGCTTGCGGCAGCGCGCAAACAGCTCCCGCCATTGTTCGCGGGTGAACAACCACTTCTGCAGTTCCTTATACAGCGGATGCTCCGGAACCATATATTCGTCCGGATTCAGCATAATATGGAACTTGACCGCGTCTGCCCCCTGGCCTGCCAACGCATCGATCAAACGCAGCAAGTAATCGTATTCCCCTTGGTGGACGTAGGCGGGCTCCGCAATCCAATACATGGACGTCTTCGTCCCATTCCGCAACTGCTCCAATAGGTCAAGTAACCGCGCCATCAGCGATTCCTCCGTTGTTTGAGATAATTGCCTTCCTTGATCGCGACGAACAGCTCCCTATTCTTCGCATAGCGCTCGTTGATATCCTCAATAACCGCATCGGGCGGCCTCAGCTGCTGCACATGACGGTTGACGAACAGCTCCGCAGGCATCCGGTCGGCCGCAGAGAGCAGCGATCGGTAGCTCATGCCTCCATGCGGGCTCACATGTTCCGCCAAGGACCGTAAAAAAGCGAGATCGTCCGCCGTATCCAAAGTAAGCCGGATGTCCCGGGCTTCCGCCGCCTCCGCTTGAAACAAATGAACGTCAAACAGGTCCGGACGGTTCAACCAATAGCCCCATATTTCGGTGTCGGTACGATGCTTGAATTCAATCACCGTCTTCAATGCCTCATAACGAATCCCGTATAAGCCTGCGCCGATCGGGAGCCCTTCGACCGCCATATAGTCCGGAGTCGTCAATTTGGCCTGATTCGCAAGCCGGTTGGCATATTCGACCGAGAAGAACGGATCGTCCGCCGTAATGGACAACACATAATCCAGACTAAAAAAAGTCGCCGCATCGTACAGCCGCCGAAGAACGTCCTCCGGATCGCCTGTAAAGTAATAAATGCCATGTTTTACAGCCGTCTCCGCAAGAAGCGCATCCTGCGGATGCGGGGAGGTGCACAGGATGACCTGATCGACGAACGAAACAGCCTTGCACCGTTCGATCACCCGATCGATCACCCGTTTGCCCCCGATTTCGTACAAGAGCTTGAGCGGAAGCCGCGTCGATTTATTTCGGGCCGTGATCAGCATGCCGATTTTCATGGTTCCACCGCCTTCAGCTTAACTTTCCGCGCTCGAATTGCTCGAGCCATTCCAACAAAGCCAAATCCTGCTCATAATCGTGAGGGAACGGCTTCCCGCCTGCGATAGCTTCCAGGAAAGCCCGCATTTCATTCATATACATATCCTCATACTGGAACGGCCTGTCGCCGCTCAGGACCGGAATCCGCCTGGTCGTTCGCCGTGTCCCGTCGTATACCTCTACCGCCGAATCGAAGAAATTCCAATGTATCGTCCCCTGCTCTCCAAGCAGGGAGAAGGCTCTCGTCGCTTTGCGCGACACGACATCGACCGTAACTTGCCCCGAGGTGCCGTCTGCGAATTCCATGACCATCTGGTACACGTCGTCAATATCGGTCTCCAGCGTGGTCACTTTTCGTTTCAGAGAAAAGCCGCCCCGGATCGGCCCGAACAGCGAAGTGAGCCAGACCCATTCGAAAGGCACGATTTCCCGGCAGCCCCCCGTCTCCTTGCGCGAAACATAGAACGTGCGATAATCTTCGTGGGGATGCCAATCGGGCAAGTATTGCCCGGAATGGTACATAAAGAAGCAGTTCCCGCCTGCCGCCTTGTCGTTGACAAGCTTGGAGAGCAAAGCCACTGCGGGATGAAACCGCATCGTACAGGAGGGGGCGGCGACAAGTCCGGGCTTCTCCCGCAGCTTGGAAACCAGCTCCGGAATGCCGTCCTTCGTCACGCTTGCCTCCGTAAAGAACGGGAGCCCCAAATCCGCAGCCAGATGCGCATAGGGCATGTGCCGATCGGGAGGCGTGGAAATGATGAGCGCACGCGGTTCAAGCTCCAGCGCCCGTTCGACCGAGTCGAACGTTTCAATGCCGAATTTCTCTTCCGCTTCCGCGCGTCTGTCCGGACGGGGATCGAAGCCAATGACACGTTGTCCCGACAGAGCGAGCAAATCCCGCACTCTTCGTTTTCCCATCGACCCAAGACCAATAACTAAGAACATGCGAATCGCTTCCTTTTAATTAAATTTACGAAAGACCGGTTTCACCGCCGGGCCGACCAATACGGATTGCGCGCCTTGCTCCAGCGCCTTCTTGTATGCCTTGCACGTTTGATCCAACGCTTCGAGAGTCTTCGCCACTTCGCTTCCGCCATGCGAGTAGCTGATCGAGACATAGGGCATAAGCACGCCCTCCCGAATCATTTCCTGAAGAAAAACGGTGCGGAAAGCGAAGGACGAATTCTCCTGCCCATCCTTGCAGACAATGACCGGACTGTTGGGGTAACCGACGATTTGCAAATAACGCTCAAGTCCGTGAATGGCGGTCACTTGCCGCCAACCGGCCATCAGCTCCTTCCCGATACGTTCGATATGACCGATAATGTCTTTCTCCTGGAACTCTAGCACCGTTTCTTGGACGGCAGCGAGGGCATGCGTCTCCGCCGCGTTGGTCGCCGACAACAGGAAAGTGCGGGTGTGCGGATGATCGAGTCCGCCCAGTTCCATAATTTCCCGTTTCCCGGCCAGCACCGCGCAGGAAAATCCGTTGCCGATCGCTTTGCCGAACGTCGACAGGTCCGGTTCGACGCCGAACGCCGTTTGCGCCCCGGGCAGTCCGAACCGGAAGCCTGTGATCATTTCGTCAAAGACAAGCACCGCACCGTGCTGCTGCGTAAGCTGACGGACCCGCTGCAAAAAGTCGGCGGCGGGACGCTCGCCGGTCAAGGGCTCCATAATCACGGCCGCGATATCGTCAGGGTACTGCTGGAAAATACGTTCCAGGCTTGCAATATCGTTATAGTGAAAAGGAACCGACAGCTCCGACAGTTGATCCGGGATGCCGTTATCGCATGGGGTCGTACCGATAAACCAATCGTCGAAGCTGAAGAAGGGGTGCTCCTTGCAATAAGCGACCCGCTTACGTCCGGTGTAGGCCCGGCTGAGCCGGATCGCCGCTGTCGTCACGTCCGAGCCGTTTTTGGCGAACTTCACCATATCCGCAGACGGAATCATATCCGTTAACAGCTCTGCCACCTCGACCTCGATCGGAGACGGTCTGGTGAAATTGCTGCCGCGACGCACGTGCTCCATCACCTTCCGGGTCACGCGGGGATAATCATAGCCCAGCGAAACGGAACGCAAGCCCATGCCCCAATCCAGAAACGTGTTATGATCGACGTCCGTCACCCAAGCGCCGCTGCCGGATTGAATAAAGCCGGGAGCGAGCTGCGGAAACTGATCCGCTCCTTTGCTGTACGTGTGGCATCCTGCCGGAATAAGGCGGGCAGCTTTCTTGGCTAGATCTGCCGATCTCAGAAAACGTTCGGCCTTCATTCTGATCCACCGCCACGACGAACCCGATATTTTTGATGCTCTTGAGCGACAATGCTTTTTAACTCGTCTTTCGTAATGTGAGCGCCTTGATTCGAGCGGTAGGTATGGATCGACGCCGGATTGAAATGCAGATACGTCCCGGCTGCATCAGCTTCCGTCGGGAAGACGGCGTACAATTCGCCGTCCTCAAGAACCCGCTCGCGTTCGCAGTCAAAAATCAGCTCTTCGTGGAATTTCTCGCCAGGCCGCAATCCGATGGTCTGAATCCGCGGTCTGACGCCCGACTCGCCGAAATAATCGCAGAGGGCATCCGCCAACTCGCCGATTCGGAACGACTTCATTTTCAGTACGAACGTTTCCCCTCCTTGGCAGTAGTAAGCCGCCTTCATCATACGGTCGACCGCTTCGGGGATTGTAATGAAAAAACGTGTCATCTTGCGGTTGGTGACCGTGATCGGCCTCCCCTGGCTTACCTGATCGAGAAAAATGGGCAGAACCGATCCCCGGCTTCCAATCACATTGCCGAACCGGATGGTGCATAGCCGGGTCTGCCGGTTCGCGGGATGGGCGTTGGCGCTGGCGAACAGCTTCTCGGCGATGAGCTTCGAAGCTCCGAGCGCGTTGTACGTATTCACCACCTTATCCGTGCTGATATTCACTACCTTCTTCACTCCATTGCGGATGGCGGCGCGGATCACATTTTCGCTTCCTATAATATTGGTCTTTACCGTCTCATACGGAAAGTTTTCACATACGGAAACTTGTTTTAACGCCGCGGTGTGAAACACCATATCCATGCCCACGGTCGCGTTCTCCACACTCTCGTAGTCCCGGATATCACCCAAGCAAAACGAAACAATAGGATCATTTTCATAGCTGAGCTTCATCATATATTGCTTGCTGTCGTCTTTGCTGAACACGACAATCCGCTTAGGCCGATAGGATAGAAGCGCTTCGACAATCCCCCGACCGATGGAGCCCGTGCCGCCTGTTACCAATATCGATTGGTTGGAAAAAAAAGAGTAGAGCATCTCCCTAGTAGCTATCATTGACTCTCCACCTTTCTACAACTATTCATATGTTCCGGACAACCAGAGGGTCATGGACAACGGTTGAACCTTTGAAAATTTGGTAAGAATGTGCATTTTCCAATAACCTTTTTGAGAGATAGACATACACTAAACATATCAATGCCAACTAGGAAGGGTTGAAACGACTATGTTCGTGCCGTTAGCCCGCCCGGATCTGACCGATCTGGAAAAACAATATGTTCTCGAAGTGCTAGACTCGGGCCAGCTTAGTTTCGGAGAAAAGCTTGCTAGATTTGAGGATGCCTTCCGGCAGCAATTGCAGATCCCGCACGCCGTCGCGATGAACAGCGGAACAAGCGCTTTGCACGTGGCGGTGAAAGCGCTCGGCTTGAAATCCGGCGATGAAGTCATTACGACGCCTTACAGCTTCATCGCTTCTTCCAATTGTTTGTTGTTCGAAGGAGCCGTCCCCATCTTCGTCGATATTGACCCGCATACGTTAAATATGGATACAAGACAGATCGAAAGCGCCATTACCCCTCGCACGAGGGCCATTTTAGCCGTTCATGTCTTCGGCCAAACGTGTCGGATGGACGAACTGATGCGAATTGCCAAGAAGCATAATCTGCATGTGATCGAAGATGCCTGCGAAGCTTTGGGGGCCGAATGGAAAGGCAAAAAAGCAGGAACGTTCGGGGATGCGGGGGTGTTCGCCTTCTATGCCAACAAGCAGGTGACGACCGGTGAAGGGGGAATTCTGGTCACGCAGCGGGAGGATGTCGCAAACGCGGCCTACAGCCTGCGCAACCAGGGCAGGGCGCCGGAGGACGGCTGGCTGGAGCATACGCAGGTCGGCTACAATTACCGGATGTCCGATCTTCAAGCCGCCGTTGGCGTCGCCCAGATGGAGCGGCTATCCGAGCTGTTGCGCAAGAGGGAGGAAAAGGCGGAGCGGTACAAAGAGCTTCTTCGGGAATACCAGGTTCCCGTTACCCTTCCGCAGGCTCTTGAGGAATGTAAAATCAGTTGGTTCGTCTTTGTGGTCATTTTGCCGGAAGGCGCCGATCAGGCCCGGGTCATCCGCTTCCTGCATGACAAGGGCATCCAGTCGAAGCCTTATTTTCCGGCCATTCATTTGCAGCCGTGCTATCGGAAATCATTTCTCTTCGAGGCCGGAGCATTTCCCGTGACGGAACAGATGGCTAAGCGGACGATCGCCATTCCGTTCCATACGCGGTTGACCGAGGAAGAACAACGATACGTGATCGGCCAGCTCGCCATGGCACTGCAGAAAGGATAGGTGGAAGCTTGCATATCGTTTATGTGACCGGAACCCGCGCCGATTACGGAATCATTCGCCCTGCGCTGCTGGAGCTCCGAAGCGATCCGAGATTTCAATTGGAGCTGATCGTGACGGGGATGCACCTGCACTCCGAATACGGGGAGACGATCACGGAAATTCGTAAGGACGCCTTCCCCGTGATTGCTGCGCCGTCCATTCTGATGAAGGGCGATTCGCGCGAAGCGATGAGCAAATCGCTGGGGCTTGGCTTGCTGCACTTCTCCGACATTCTGCAGCGAAGCAAGCCCGATGCCGTGCTGCTGCTCGGCGACCGAGGCGAAATGCTGGCTGCCGCGATTGCCGCCCATTATCAAAATATCGGCATCGTCCATCTGCACGGCGGAGAGCAGAGCGGGTCGGCAGACGACGCGGTGCGGCATGCCATCAGCAAGCTGGCGCACCTTCACTTCGTCGCCTCCCTTCAGGCCAAGCGATTCTTGCTTCAAATGGGAGAAGCGGACTGGCGCATTATCCCGATCGGCTCGATGCGCAAACGGCAAATCGAACAGGTCAAGCAATTAGATGAAGCGACGGCACGCCGCTGGACCGAAGCCTACGGGCTGAGCTCGCCGTCACGCAAGCTGCTGCTGTGTATCCATCCGGACTCCAAGGAGCAGCTTTCCTACGAAGAGCAGATTTCCACCGTATTGAAGGGACTAAGCCCTCATGCCGGCCATGCGAACTATGTGATTGGCCCGAACAGCGACTCTGGCGGCGACTTGTTTCGCGAGAAACTGCTAGCCTTTGCCGGGGAGCATTCGCATATCCGCTATTACCCTTCGATTCCGGACGATCAGTTTTTATTTCTGCTCGGACACGTCGACCTGATGATCGGCAACAGCAGCAGTGCGATTATCGAATCGCCCTTCTTTGGCCTCCCGGCCATCAACATCGGCAACCGTCAGCACGGACGGGAAGCGGCAGATAACGTCGTATCCGTCCCATTCGATGCCGCCCGGATTGAACAAACCATCGCCACGCAGTTAAACCGGGGACGCCTGCCAGGGCTCCGCAACCCGTACGACCTTACGGCTCAGCCGGAGAAGGAATTGGCCGAGCAGCTCGCTCGTCTTCAAACGCTGCCTGGGGTTTGGAATAAGTTGAATTGAAAAAATCGCCCTCTTCTTGGCCGAAATGGCAAGTAGAGGGCGATTTTTTTAGTAGGTATACTTGAGAAGCTAAAAAACTCTTTCCAAAGTTTAAGTTGATTTAATGGCCTACTCCGTTATGAGCATTAGTAATTACAGACTCAGGCTGTTGAAGCATTGTACCGGACACACCGCTGAATAAAAGTAACCCCATAACTAAGGATACCCATACTTTTTTCATAGATCCGACACTCCCTCCAATAGATTTCGGTAATGCCTTTTTTGTTGTTCCGTCGCGTAATCGGCATGCTTCGCAAATAAGGAAACACACCTTTCGAAGCCTGAGTAATGCTTCATCTTTTGAGAAAGGTATAATGCGTATAATAATTCATTCAATCCAGTTATGATTTGTTGATTTCTAAAACTGTATACCGCTTTCTCATACCAGAAGTGAAATAATTGCGTACCATTTATGTATGTAACGGAAGTGTTGATAGGGGGAAGCTTCACACAGAATTTTGCTAATAATTCATCGACCTTAAAGTTGTATAGGTTTGCTGATTCGATAACCGTTAATAGACTTGGAAGTAATTCGATGGGGTTCTCATCTAAAAATTCTGACAATTCAGTAAGGACTTTGTCATTCCCGCATTTTAATTCGAGATTGTACATATTCGCCTTGCCCCATATGCGAAATTTCTCGACCTCCTTGTGTCCGTGTTCGTCAAGGAATTCAAACCATCCAAGATCGGAATATTCCGAGACATAGCGTTTCGCTTCTTCACACCGTTCTTGCATGGTTAGGGCGACTCCTTTTAGAAGGAACCCTTGTCCATAATACACTACTAAATGACGCTCGGATTGTAGAATTTCAGGAAGTGTGTTATTTTTTTTATTTTCAAGCTGTCTATCGTAGATGGTTCTAGCCAAGGTTCTTAATTCATCTGCATATCTTTCGACTTTTTTCCAGTTCCATAAAGTGTAATAGACGTTTGCCATTTGTAGCAAGGCATCCAGCTTCACATCTTCCGGCAGATATAAATAATGAGACTCAAATCTAGCCAATGCTTCTTTGTTTTCTTCTGATCCGATGCCAATAAGAGACTGAAATAACCGAAATTGGCTCATGATGTATTGCGGATGGTGGGTATCCTTCACGTTATCGATGACATGACGGAACAAGGGAACTGCCTCTTGCTTCCTTCCGGCCTTGTAAAGATGCTCTGCCATAGAAAAATAATGTGAAAGATCGACATCCGATCCTAGACAGGTAACATCAGGCTGTCGCTCCATTTCTTTTACCTCCCTTAATAGTTAAATTTTAACAAATAAGAATGCAAAAAACAATGTTTTTCATCAATCTTTTGTTAAGAAATCCGTCGAGATGGAGGGCTTGAAAGCGCAAAAAATCGAACTAACGCATGCTTACGACGTGTAAGGACGATAATAGAGGAAGATTGTTATTCAAGCAGTGTGGTCAAATATTTTGGTGGGGAAGCTTCTTAATTGGCTTCGAGTCCGGTCAATAAAAATCATAAAGAAATAAACTTCGTAAAAAGAACGAGAGTCGAATGATTACTTTTACTCATGCAATTCATTAAGCTCACCTTATGTGACCTCTTCGGGTTTGTAATCCTCGAGTGAAGAAGTACTCCACCGCCAGAATCGCTTCTGTGAAAGAATCCCCCATCCGGATATCGTGACAACTCATATTAAAAGAAAACAATTATTCCGCTTTTGGTACGAAAAAGCCATCTACAATTTTAAACATGGAAGAAGAAGCTGCGGCATTAAGGATCTGCTTTCCGCCTTGTACTTAGCTGAAAAAATGGAATATTCTTCAGGGCTAAGAAAAATGATTCTACTCATGTTGTATGAAGTCGACGGTACGAACGAGCAACAAGGAATTCAAAAAATGCTAGAAGAAATGCGGATCGAAAACTAGTCAGTCCTCCAATTTTCTCACCTATGTAACGTTGTAGCACAAAAAAGGACCTGTTGTCAGGTCCTCAGAGTGTTGGTCATCCCAACATCCACGTCACATAGGTTGCCTACAGCATCCGTAGCTCCAGTAGCAGTAGTAGTGCGGTGCCCGCAAAATCTGTCCGCAATCGGGACAAATAGCTTCTTGGCGTGGATTAACGCGAATGACGGCCACATCCTTCAGATTGAAGATCGATTGCACGGCCTCCCGTCCATGCTCGCTGATTCACTGCTGCATGAACTCATATGCGCCGTACATACCCCTACACTGGCACTCAATACGGTTGGAGTAGGCAAGTCTTGTTTCCCTCGATCCCCAAATTGGACTGGATGCGAGCCTTTTTATGATTCCTTTTAAAAAGTGTCAAAGACTTGAAACGATATCTAGCAGCGTAGAACTAATATATCTCACATCGGCTTCGGTTAGCGTGCCGTAGCTCGGGAGATTGATGCCTTGAGCGGCAATCCGGCCCGCCACCGGAAACTCAGACGCGGATTGAAGCTTCTCGTAGGGCGGCAGCACGTGCATCGGATAAAAGAACGGCCGGCTCTCGATCCCTCGGAGCTGGAGCCGACGGATGACTTCATCGCGCTCGGCCTCCGAGCCTTCGCGCAGCACGACGCTGAACAGCCAATAGACGTTCTTCGCCCAATCCTGCTGGACAGGCAGTGCAAGAGCGCTGCAATCCCGCAAATACTTGGTATAGTGGTCTGCAATCCGCAGTCTCTGCGCGATATGCCATTCCGCGTTTTGTAATTGCGCACAGCCGATGGCCGCTTGAATGTTGGTCATCCGGTAATTGTACCCAATGACGGCATGGAAATAACGGCGTTGCGGGTCCATCCCCTGTCCCCGAAGCAGCCGGGCCCGGTCCGCAAGCGCAGCGTCGTTCGTCGTCAATACCCCGCCTTCGCCTGTCGTAATGATCTTGTTGCCGAACAAGCTGAAGATCGCGCTGTCCCCCAGTCCCCCGGTACGCTGTCCCTTATACTCGGCACCCAACGCTTCAGCCGCATCTTCCATGACGAATAAGCCGTACTGCTGCGCAAGCTCCCGAATCGGGTCCATGTCGGCAGGATGCCCGTAGAGATGGACCGTGACGATGCCCTTCGTTCTCGGCGTAATCCGTTCTTCGATCCGCTTCGGATCGATGTTCCAGGTCTCCGGCTCCGAATCGACGAACACCGGCCTCGCACCGCAATAGGTGACCGCATTGGCCGTAGCGACGAACGTTAACGTAGGGACGATAATCTCGTCGCCCGGCCCCACGCCGTGCGCGAGCAAAGCCAGATGCAGCGCCGTCGTTCCGTTGCTGCAGGCGATGGCGTGCTTCACCTGGCAGAAGGCGGCGAATTCTTCTTCGAAACGCTTGATATATGATCCGTTAGAGGAGATCCACGTCGAATCGAGACAATCCATCACGTATTTCTTCTCATTGCCGTTCAAGATAGGCAGTGCAACAGGATAAAATTTATCCACATTGATTTCCTCCTTCAATGATGGTACGGTGCTAAACCACGGCATATCCATTTGTTCATCATATGCATTCCTCTTCGGAACGCCTGTACGGAAACCTATGGGAGGCGGTAGGAAGAAACGATTTTCGTAGAGGAGGGCAAGAGTTCAGATCAATAAATACGCGGCTATCTCCAAGGCATGTACCGTGGCGGTTTCTATTGTCCACTCATATGATTTAGTATCTTACAGAAAAGGAGTGATTCACGTGGGTGAAACAGGACTGACCGGCCTTACCGGGTTGACTGGTGTAACAGGCCAAACTGGACCGACGGGCCAAACCGGACCTACCGGACCTACCGGACCGACGGGCCAAACTGGACCTACGGGACCGACAGGACCTGCTGGACCGGCAACGGATGTGACCGGCGTTCAAACTGCGGCTGCGCTGGGACTTCCGAACGGAGTCGAAACGACCCTGATTACGCTGCCCGGCGTTACGTTTACCGCTCTTAACGATACGGCGCAAATCAATGGCAACTTTAGCATCGCAACAACGGCACTCGTCGCACTTGATACTCTCTATACGGTGAATTTGTACAGAGACTTCGGTACGGTAGACCAAACCCTGCTGGCGACGGTATTTCTGACTCAAACGCTGGACGCCGTAACGGCCCTTTTAGGCGCGGGTCATGTCACCGGAAGTATCCTCTTTACAGATACTCCTACGCTCGGTACACATTCCTATACACTTCGAGTAACCCCTACCACGCTTCTCGGCGTCGGGGTTACGATGACTGCAAACTACAGAGCACTGAGCGCCGTTGTCGGCACGTAACCGAAAACGATACACCTGCTTTGCAGCGCAAACACCCGCGTCCGAATGGATGCGGGTGTTTGTTTTGCGCTTGCCGGTACTATTTCTTCAAGTGATACGGTACGGTCGTAACAATGACATCCCTTCGAAAGAGCAGGTGTGCTCGTATCAGCAGGCTTGACTGGTTATGCAAAATATTATGCCATCCCTTCTTGGGAATGAACTGTGGGATCACAACCGTAACCTGGTAGTGGGACTCACTTGCTTTGCGTTGCACCGTATCGATAAATTTAGTCAGCGGCTGAATAATACTTCGATAAGGAGAATGCAGGGTAACCAGTCTAATATCGGGCTGCCACTTTTTCCATTTTTCTTCAAACATAGCTTCGTCTTCTCTGTTAAAAGGAACATGGACGGCTATGATCTGGTGCGGGGAAAGCGACTTGACATAGTTTAAGGAGTTTTCCACCACTTGGGTAATACCGGCCACAGGGAGAATCATGACATTGCCTTCAATGGACAGGGCAGGTTCGCAAGTGCTGATTCTTAGTTGGTCCCCTACGTCCTCATAGTGCTTCCGGATGCGGTGGAAAATGAGGATGATGACGGGCAAGAAGACCAAGACGGACCATACCTGCGCGAATTTGGTAACGAAGAAAATGATGCTGACCAGTAAACTAATCAAAGCGCCGATTGAATTAATAAGAAGCTTCGAAACCCATCCTTTCGGCTTCTCGCGAAACCATTTGACCATCATGCCCGTCTGGGACAAGGTAAAAGGGATAAATACGCCGACCGCATACAGCGGAATGAGATGTTCGGTTTGTCCTTTGAAAGCGACAATTAACACAATGGACAACAAGCCGAGAATGATAATTCCATTCGAATAGCCCAACCGGTCTCCCCGGATCGTGAACATTCTCGGGATAAACCTATCCTTGGCCAGATTTACCGCGAGCAACGGGAAAGCCGAGTAGCCGGTATTGGCAGCAAGGATCAGGATCAGGGCCGTCGTCCCTTGAATGAAAAAATACATAACATTTCGGCCGAAGGTCTGTTCGGCGATTTGCGAGACGACGGTAACTTCCGGCCGCGGGACAACTCCGTAATAGTAAGCCAGGTAGACGATTCCCGAAAATAACAGGGCCAGCAAGGAGCCCATCGCGATTAACGTTCTCGCCGCATTGTTCGGTGCCGGGTCTTTGAAGTTAGGAATGGCATTCGATATGGCCTCTACTCCCGTTAAGGCAGAGCTGCCCGAGGCGAACGCTCGGAGAAGCAGGAATAACCCGATCCCGGCTACCGGTGCGCCCACTGGCGTATGAAGATCGGTGGATACGTTTCCTGCAGCAATGTGATATATGCCTACGCCAATTAAAATAAATAACGCCAAGACGAATAAATAAACGGGATAAGCCAAGATCGAAGCCGATTCGGTCACCCCTCTTAGATTGAGGATGGTAATAAATAGAACGAAGGCAACGGCGATGATGACCGTATAGGGATGCAAGCTGGGAAAGGCGGACGTAATCGCATCCGTGCCTGCGGACACGCTCACAGCCACCGTTAATATATAATCCACAAGCAAGGAGCCTCCGGCGATTAATCCGGGGTACAACCCTAGATTCTCCTTGGAGACGACATAGGCTCCCCCGCCATGAGGATAGGCAAAAATAATTTGCCTGTACGATAAAATTAAAGCCACCAATAAGATTAAAACCCCCACTGCAATCGGGAGCGAATACCAGAATGCGGCGGCACTGACCGTCATGAGAACTAACAGGATCTGCTCCGGGCCATAAGCCACCGACGATAGCGCATCGGAGGAAAGGATGGCCAATGCCTTCAGCTTGGTAAGCTTTTGCTCCCCCAATTCATCGGACTTTAAGGGTCGTCCAATAAGGAATCGCTTTAAAGAAGAAAACATCCGATGACACCACCCTTATAACAATTTGACCTTTATTACCCGCTTTGTCGTGCTGCCGATCAATCCCAAAACCTTCGCGTTCCTTAGTTTCTACAATTTTCATTTTTTTATTTACTGAATGCCTCAGAACTATCCCCTGTACCCAAAGTCAACATAGGGTCATCAGCCAATTGACAGAAGCTAGAAATCGAAGTATTATTTTTAATACCAGGTACTAATACTAACTCATGATATCAGGCAATTTATTTTACATTACATTTAACGAGGTGAACCCGAATGGAACCATCTGTTCAATCTGCTTCCTCTTCGACACTTTACCGCTCCCGGATTACCGCCATCGGCAGCTACGTTCCCGAACGCCGTCTGACGAATGCCGATCTGGAACGCATGGTCGAAACCAACGACGAATGGATCGTACAGCGCACGGGCATCCGCGAGCGGCGCATCAGCGCGCCGGAAGAGTATACGAGCCACTTGTGCATCGGGGCGGTGCAGCAGCTTGTTGACCGTTACGGCGCCGTGCTGGAGGATGTCGATCTGCTGATCGTCGGCACCAGTACGCCGGATTTCGCTTTCCCTGCCACCGCCTGCCGGATTCAGGCGCATTTCGGCATGAAGCAGACGACCTCCTTCGATTTAAGCGCCGCCTGCGCCGGATTCGTATACGGCCTGCATCTGGCTAACGGGATGATCGCTTCCGGCCTGCATCGCAAGGCGCTCGTCATCGGCGCCGACGCCCTGTCCAAGATCGTCGACTATACGGACCGTACGACGTGCGTGCTGTTCGGCGACGGTGCCGGAGCGGTCCTGCTCGAACGGGACGATTCTGGCGCTTCCAGCCCTCAGTTTATTGCCTATACGGGCGGTACCGACGGCACCGGCGGGGCGCACATTTATCGCTCCCTGCTTGCCGATCATATGGAAGGCAACCCGGTGAATACGAGCGGCAAGCTTGTCCAGAACGGCCGCGAGGTGTACAAATTCGCCGTTCAAACGATTCCGAAAGGCGTAAACGACCTGCTGAGCCAAACCGGCTTGTCCACGGATCGGATCGACTGGTTCGTCCCGCATAGCGCCAACCTCCGCATCATCGATTCCGTATGCGAGAAGATGGGGATTCCTATAGAGCGGACGCTGCATACGATCGAGAAGTACGGCAATACGTCCGCCGCGACAATTCCGCTTGCGCTTGAAGAAGCTACCCGGGAACAGAAGCTGAAGGACGGCGATACCGTTCTGTTGTTCGGCTTCGGTGGAGGGCTCGTTTACGGCGGGCTGCTGCTCCGCTGGAAGGCGCTGTCTCCGACAGCCTAAACATGCAAAAAAGAGTCCGTCCTTCCTCCCTGAGGTTAGGTACGGACTCTCTCTCTTAACACGGTCTTCCTCACCTTTTCGCCAAGCCAAGGCTTTCCCGGAATTCCGCGCCGCAAGCGGCGGCGTATGCGAACTCCGGTCATTTTCATGGCAATTTGGCGCTGATACCGGCTGATCGACTCAATGTGCACCAAAAGTCTGCGAGCCGCTTCCTCGGAGCCCTCCACGACATCGGCCATGCTTTCGATCATGCGGGCCAGCGCACGCTGGCTGCGGGCGAGCGAATGAAGAATATGGAGCTTTACTTTATTTTCCTCTTCATGCCAATTCATTGGGAGTCTCCGCTTCCTCACGAATAATAATTTCCTCCGTCCCCATTTACCGAACCCGTTCCACCCGCCTCGCTGCCTACCAGTAGGATGTGCAAATGCTTGGCAAGCGCCATCTCCATCTTCGTCATGCCTTCGATCACTTCGATCATCTGATCGTGCACTTCCAGCAATTTCTTCACTTGGTCGCCATGGTCCTCGAAGTGGGCGCCGGACAAATGTCCGGATATCCATTGGCACGAACGCGAAGCCTCCAGCGCTTTGGCTTCCAGAATCAATGCGATGTTGTATTGGAATTGGGAAGCGGCTTGCAGCATTTTATGGTAGCTTTCGATTCTGCTCACGTATAACCCCCTCTTCCTTCGGACAACGGGATGCGGATTCATTCCTCGTCGTCCGGGATTTCAACGATTTTGACAATGACCGCCATATGCTCCGCCAGCGCCTCCTCCAGATCGGCGAGTCCGCTTAAATAACCCGCGATGCTTTTCGAGACATTCAAGGAATGCTCCGTCAGCGACTGGATATCCTGAAAGGAAGGGTTGTTGGGCGGAATGTCGTGAACCAATTGGGCCATGCGTACGGCCACATGCCGATTGGCTTCGAGAATGTTGGCCATTTCCTGCTGGGACGCCGCCATATGCCGGATCATCCTGGTCACTTGCCGATGCATCGTTCCCTCCACCTCCTCGCCGGCCGAATGCGCTCCGCTTTCCTAGTATCCTATGCGTCCGCAGCCCCCTGGTCCACGGCATCTGCCCAAGCGGTTCATATAAAAGAATGCGGATCGATGCCCCATTTATTGATGAACTTCTGGCGGTTCGTTGCCAGCAGGGCTTTGATTTTGTGTTCGTTTTCGAGCCGGAAGGTTGCGCTGCCTTCGTGATAGATGAAGGCGTCCCCCGCGATCAGCAGCCGGGATCCCGCTTGCCGGGCGCGGTAGCAATAGTCGTCGTCTTCAAAATGTCCCGGCGAAAAGCGCTCGTCAAGCTCTCCTATACGATCCATCAGCTCCCGCTTGAACAGGAAGCACAATCCGACGATCCGTTCCGTCTGCCGCCATTTTCCGCTGTCCGGCCGATTCATGCGCGCGGCCATATCGGCGATCGAGGTGAATGGCCCCTCGATCTGCTGCTTGCCGCTGGCATAATTCGTCATGGGACCGACGATGCCGACATCGCCGCTGCTGTACAGGCAGCGCATCATATTGTCCAGCGCGCCGGCCGTCAACCTCGTATCATTGTTAAGCAGCATCAGCGCATCGCCTGAGGAAAGCCGCAGCCCGAAGTTGCACGCAGCGGGAAAACCGCGGTTCTCGGGCAGCGAGACGAGCTTAACTTCATGCTTCAGGCACAGCCGCAGCGACGAATCGGCGGAGCCGTTATCGACCACAATCACTTCGTGAGCCACGGTGACGTGCTTGCGGATCGATTCCAGGCATAAAGCCAGCCACTCGGCTCCGTTATAATTCGGAATAATGATACTGACGGTCTGCATCAGGCATCGCCTCCGATATAGCGTCGTTTGCGCAGCACGTCCGGATACGCGAGCCGCTCGCCCATCCGGTCGCCGGCCAGCTTCAGCGCTTCCAGATGGTCTCCCACGATCATGGAAGCCACCGGATTGCCGCGGCCGCTGTTCAGCTTGCGCCTTTTGTTGCCCCGGATGACGTTAACCTGGCCCGCATTGCCGACCCGGAGCTTCAGAAGCAAGGCAAACGCCTGCGCTTTCGGCGGGACCGACAGCAGCTCAAGGCCCAGCGTCTCTACCGCGCGCCGCGACAAAGCGTGCGGCACGGCCGTGAGCGAGCTGGCCTTCAGATCCGGCCGGTCCAGCGCCATGTTTAAAAATCGCTTCATGATCGTGACGGTATCCTGCCGGCCGAACGACCCCAGATACGGATAAATGTCGTTGAGCGCTACATCGAGTCCTTGCTCGATGCCGTGAATGAAGGGCACGAGCTGCTCCGCCGGAAGCGGCATATCCCCGTCCGTGAAAAGCAGAATGTCGGCCCGGGCCAGCTTGGCACCGACCGATCTTCCTACGTCGTGACCGAGCGCCTGCGGGTAAGATAGCACGATAGCCCGTGAAGCCTCTCTGGCTTGCCGGAACGTCTCGTCATTCGAGCCGTTGACGATGACATACGTCTCGTCCGTCAACCGGTTCGCCTCCTTCAGCACGGCGGCGATCGTGCGCTCCTCGTTCCTGGCCGTCACGATAACGGCCACCGAACGCTCCGTCGGAAGCGGAATCCAGTTCGGCGCCGGCCGGCCCATGCCTGCGAAGAAGCCGCGGACATAACCGGCTGCCGCAGTATAATAGCGGGCCCATGGATAACCGGCCAAGCCCCGCTCCTTCACCCTCGCCGTCCAGCGGCGGTTCAGCAGCCGCCGCAGCTCGCTCTCGCCCTCCGGCGGCTCAGACGGAGTGTCCGCGCGGCCAAGCTGCAGACCGAGCCGATAGGCGGCCCCGCCGTAAGCCCTGGACGCCGCCCGCTTCTTGGGCAGAAACAGCCGAGGGGCGGCAGCGGTACGTTTCCGGGCGCGCTTGACCGCCGCTGCAGGCTTCTTCCGCGCAGGCGCAGCCGATATGACCGCCTTGCCGTCTTCTTCCGGCGGCGGTTTGCGGACCAGGCGGCCCCGAACCGCCGGTTTCTCGAACAACATCGCCTGTTGCTGCCTCATCGATCCATTCACCTCGCCATGTTGCGGTTTCGCATCAAATCGGTATGGCTTCCTCGCTCACCCGTCGTCGCGGTCAGCCAACGAATCGCCTCCAAATGGTCTCCTACGATCAATTGACCGACCGTATCGGTGCCATGCGTTGTCCAGCGCCGTTTGCGCCGCGGATTCAAGCGTCCGACCGGCACGAAATGGACCGGTCGCACGACAAGCCCCTTCTGCACGGCCATCGCGTGCGCCTTGGGGGGAACCGCAAGCGCCCCCGCTCCGACCGCTGCGAGCGCCCTGCGGCTGATCGCATGAGGAATCGTCGTCATTGAGGTCCCCTGCAGATCGGTCCGGCCGAGCGCCGCGTTCAACGCGTACTTCGCCAGCACGACCGGATGGACGCTTCGTGTCCGGATCGGTCCCAGATAGCGGTTCAAAGCCACATCCACCCCGCTGTGCACCGCATAAACGAACCGCCTCAGATCGTGCGCGGGAATGACCATATCGCCGTCAAGGAACAGCAGGATTTCCCCGTTCGCGAGACCTGCTCCGATGCTGCGTCCGACGTCATGACCGAGCGGCTCCGCGAAGCTGACGACCCTCGCGCCCATCGATTCGGCGATTTGCTTCGAGCCGTCCGTCGAGCCGTTGGCCACAACGATGATTTCCAGCTTCCCCGCACCGATCTTCCTCACTTCCCGGAGCACGGAAGGCAGCTTTTTCCGCTCGTTGATGACCGGAATAATGACCGAGACGTTCGCCGTCCGTACCGCAGCCGCTCCCAAGGCGCTGCCTTTCCGATTAAGAGACTTGCGAATATGCCGCATAGGTCTCCCTCCTCTCCATGAAACGATTCCGCAATTCCCTCGCCAAAGCAAGCCGCCGCTTCTCCGTTACGGGGCCGTTTCCATCCAGTCACGCAGTTCTTCAAGCATGCGGTCGTGGCCGGGAACAGCGAAATCAAGCTCGGGGCGGGTCGAGCGCAGCGTACGGTCCAGCGCGACGGTATCGTCGGGCCGGATGCGGACATCGCGCTTATCGAAGACCCGCCTCATTCGCTCCAGCAGCTCGTATTTGCTGACGCTCTCTGCCGCGGTCAAATGAACGATGCCGCTTAACCGGCCTCCCCGCTCTGCCGCATAATGGATAAATCTCGCCAGCTCCAGCGTCGTCACCCCGTTCCACGGCACGCGGACGAATCCCCGGATCTCCCCCCGCTGCCTAAGGAACCAAGGAAGCAGCCCGCCGCCTTCCTCCCGCAGCTCCGGTCCGATCAACGACGCGCGGATCGTCAGATGGGGGGCGCGCACCACTTCGCCAAGCGCCTTCGTTCTGGCGTACGCCGTCGTCCCGTCGGGCACGTGTCGTTCTTCGTAGCGGCCGCGATCTCCCAGAAACACGCTGTCCGTGCTGATCTGGATGAGCCGGACGCGCAGCCGGTCGGCCAGCTCCGCCAGCTGGTGTGGCAGCAGGCCGTTAATCCGGACGGCCTCAATCTCCCTTAGCCGGGCCGCATCGTACATGATCCCGAGGGCGTTGACGATCAGATCGGGGCGCACGGCCTCCACCAGCTTATCGACCATCACGCTATCCGACGCGTCCAAGCAAAGCCCCGCCCCCGGGAGCGGCCAAGATCGCCCGCCCTCTCTTTTTCCATGCTCCGTCGTATAAAACACCTCATACGAAGTATAAGCCGCCAAATACCGCAGCAGCATATGTCCCGCCATCCCATCGCCGCCAATCACGAGCACTTTCATCGGCTCGCGAGCTCCGTAGGGCCACCTTTCCTCATCGTGGTGCCTCACCACCTTTTGCCGCCTCCCTGATTGCAATCCTCTCAGGTCTTTATAATATATTAGGGAAATAACCAGTCCGGCACGACATTTACCCATTCTGCCGCCTAAAGAACCGGCTCCATGCCTGTCTCTGTCCTTGGAAGCTTGTCCGGTTTCGCGGGAGCGGAATGCCGGGACATTCCTCTTTGAGAAATTCTCGGCAAGTTGGCCCTGCGGTTTTCCGCTCAGCCTTGCGGCACTCCGCCGTCTTGGAGCCCTTTGGCAAAGCCCGCTGCAAAGCCTTCGTTGTACGCTTTGTTGAATGCGTCGTTATAAATCTGCTTGTAGCCGCGCCGCCTTGGTCTTACAACCCGCCGGCGCCGCCGTCCCGTCCTCAGCGTACGGCGTCTGACCCGCCGCCGGTTGCGGAGCGGCCGAAGGCTGCGCTTCCTCTTTCGGACCCGGCGCAGCCTGGTTCTACCCGCCCGCTTGCGCGCAGTGCGTTTGGCCATCCTCCGTCCCTCCTTCCATCCGCTTACGTCTCTATACCATATGCGGATGTTGGCGGAAACGGACGAATCAAAAGCGCCTATTTCACGGCAGACGTCAAGTACCGCATCAGCCGGTGGCGCCTTCGAACAGAATGCGCATCATCTGCGCCATCCGGTGGGGATACGTGTGCTCCAGCATGGTGCGGCGCAGCGCATTAAGCGCGATAAACCGCCGCTCTTCTTCATGGTGCAGGTAATAGTCGATTTTGTGCATCAGCTCGCTTGGCGAAGCATAGGTGACGATCTCCTGTCCCGGCGTATAGAAACGGGTAATGTCGCTGCGGACATCGGTGAGCAGCAGCGTCCCGCAGCCTGCAATCTCGAATGTGCGCGGATTCGGCGATACGGCTCCGACCTGTTGGCTGTTGAAGTTATAGCTCGGATCGTCCGTTGCCCGGTGCAGATTGATGACGATTTTCGTCCCATTGTAATGCGCGGCCGTTTCCTCCGGCCCCATCCAATTGTTCAGGGCGATCTTCGGCCTGAGCATCTGAAACTGGCGCAGCCGCTCCCACCAGATGCCTGCGATGTACGTATTCCTCTTTGCCAAAAAAGGCGTCATCTGATTGAAAAAGGCAACCCGGTTCCAATACGCGGAGCCGATAAAGCTGATATCGTGCCGGAATTGGCTCGGAATCGGCTTCGGCCGGAAGATCGCCGGGTTCGAGCCAAAAGGCAGGTAGTGAACCTGCTTGCAGCCGAGCCGGCGGTAAAACTCCACGCAGGCAAGCTCCAGCGTAAATACGACGTCGTAATGCGTGACGAGAGACGCCGTCAGATCGGTATAATACGGATCGTCCGTCAGCCAGATGGCCGTGCGGATTCCTTTGGCCCGCAACTCGTCAATCCGTTCGCCAGGAATAACCAACCCTTCCAGCACGAGCACGATATCGGGCCGCATCTTGACGGCCGCGGTCTTCAAATCGTGGGTCGGCTGCAGGACGATCAGCTCTCGCACCAGCCCCTGCAGCGCAACGATCACTGCTTCGTCGAGCGGGGAATACGGGACGCCTTTGCCCGAGGTCACATACATGACCCGGACGTCCCACCGGCCGACCGGATCGTTTGGCAGCAGCCGCATGACGGCATCGCACCGGCCGTAATGATAGCCGCCGCTCATGCCGAACCGGAACCCATTCTCCCAGCCGCGGTGCCAAGCCGTGCGGCTGCGGGCCCGCGGCACCCGTTTTACCGCACGCTTTACCACTCGCTTTATGGTGAAACGCGCTGTTTTTCTGGACATGCTCCTGCCTCCTTTCTTGTGCTTGGCCGCTTGATGCTTCGCATTCAGTAGCCGAGCAAGCCTAGCAGCTGGCCGATCCGCGTGACGAACGAATGCTCCTGCATCGTCCGCCGCAAGCCGTTCAATGCGATCGTCTGCCGCTCGGCATCGTGCTTCAAATAATAATCCAGCTTATCGATCAGCTCTCCTGCCGACTGGTAGACCTCAAGCTCAACACCAGGCGTATAATAACGGGTCAGGTCGTCGCGAATGTCTGTAAGCTGCATCGTTCCGCATGCGGCCATTTCATAGGTGCGCGGGTTGATCGATTGTCCGGGAAGGCCTCGAAGGTTGCGGTTATCGGTTCCGTGATGTCGGCAGCCGCGGTGCAGATTGATGACGATCTTCGCTCCGTTGTAGTAGCGTACCGTTTCGTCGATCGGAATCCATCCGGCGCGGACGCTCGGCTTGATCAGCCGGTAAAGCCGCATCCGTTCCCACAATCCGCCGCCGATGATCACCTTTTTGCCCGATAAGTACCCGGCGATTCGATCGAACAGCTCGACGCGGTTCCAGAACGCCATGCCGATAAAGCAAATGTCGGCATGGTAACCGGAACTGACGGGAACGGGCCGGAATGTGTCGGTATCTACAGCCATCGGCACATACAGCACCTGAGAGCAGCCGAGCGACAAATAGAACGGCACGCAGCTCTGCTCATGCGTCGCCACGACATCATAATGCGGAGCAATCGCTGCGGTATCGTCCGTAAAATACGGATCGTCGGCGAACCAGATCGCCGTACGAATGCCGAGCTCGCGAATCCGGTCCACCTGCTGCAGATGATCGGCCGGAAACACGTGAAGCCCGTTCAGCACCAGCAGCAGATCGGGCCGGTGCTGCTCCGCCAGCGCGAGCATGGCTTCCGGCGTCCCGATGACGGCTTCCCGAACCGTCCGCTGCAAGGCGGCGGCAACGCCGTTATCGATCGCCGGAAAGCCTTGCGGGATAAAGAGCACTTTCAGGTCATGCCAAGTCGGCGCGACCGGCGGGGTTAGCTTCCGTACGGCCTCGCACCTTCCGTACCGATACCCTTGTTCGTAGCCGAGAAGCCCCCCCGCACGGCTCCCCTGCTGCCGCACGGCCGCTTTCCGGCGTGCGAGTTGTTGAGTGCGGCTCATTGCGGTCACCCTCCCTATCGATTACCGGAACCGGGTCGTCCAGTCGAAGCCGATCGCAGGATCGTCATAGGCAATGCGGTATTCGTCAGGCTGCCCCGGATCGTAAGCGAGATTGGTAAAATAAACGATCGTCGCCGGCTTGACGCCGAGTACCCGGTAGCCGTGAGCGACACCCCGCGGAATGAACAGCAGATACGGATGATCTTCCCCCATGTAATGCACGGACGTTTGCCCATGCGTCGGGGAGTCGGCCCTCATATCATGGAGCACCACCTGCGCGTGCCCGCTCGGAAAGAACCAAATATCGTCCTGACGTTTATGATAATGAAACGCCTTGATAACGCCCGGAAACGACATGGACAGCGACGCTTGACCGAACCGGCCGAACAAAGCGTCGTCCTCCCGCAAAATTTCCATAAAAAAGCCGCGGTCGTCGCTGTACCTAACCAGCGGCTTCGTTTGAACTCCTTCGATCGTCGTTTTCATCGGACTTCCCCCAATCGTTGCGCAAAAATGCCTCCAGCGCCGTTTTCCAATCCCTCATTCTCGGCAAGCCGGCGAGACGCAGCCCCCGGTCCGAGAAAGCCGAATGCGCCGGCCGGGGCGCAGGCAGCACGTAATCGTCCGAACGTGCGGGCCGGACCGCAATTTCGGTATGTCCGGTCAGCTCCAAGATCGTCTTGGCCAGCGTCCATCGGGAGCAATACCCCCGGTTCGCTACATGATAGATGCCATAACGGTCCGTTTCCAGCAGCCGGCCGATGCATTCGGCCAAATCGTACGTGTAGGTCGGCGAACCGAACTGATCGTCGACGACGGTCAGCTCCTGCTGCCGTTCCGCAAGCGCCAACACCTTCGTGACAAAGTTGTTTCCATCCTTACCGTACAGCCACGACGTCCGGACGATAAAATGCTGCGGGCATACCGCCTGCACGAACTGCTCACCGAGCAGCTTCGATTTGCCGTAGACGCCGAGCGGATTCGTACGGTCCTGTTCGTCGTACGGCTCCCCCTTGGTACCGTCGAACACGTAATCGGTACTGACATACACCATCTTCGCGCCAACCGTTTCCGCGGAGATGGCGACGTGGCTGGCACCGATCGTATTAATCCGGTACGTCTCTTCCAGCTCCGCCTCGGCTTGATCCACCTTCGTATAGGCCGCCGCATGCACAATGACCTCGGGCTTCGCCTCTACAATGAGCCGCCGTACCGCCTTTTCGTCGGCGATGTCCAGCTGCTGCCGGGTAAAGGCCGCGCAATCGTGCCGCCGCCCGAGCACCCGGACGAGATCCCGTCCCAGCTGCCCCCCGGCGCCGGTAATGAGCACCTTCATACGCCACCGCCTCTCTTGGCCACTTCGCGCCACCAAGCTTCATTGGCGGCGTACCAAGCGACCGTGCGCTTCAACCCTTCTTCAAGGGGAACCTGGGGCTTCCAACCAAGCCGGCTTGCGATCTTGGCCGGATCGATCGCATAGCGCCGGTCATGACCAAGACGGTCCGGCACGAACCGGATCAGCGACTCCGGCTTCCCGAGCTCGGCCAGAATCGTCCTGACGATGTCGAGATTCGTCCGTTCGCTGCGGCCCCCGATGTTGTACACTTCCCCGGGGATGCCCTGATGCACGACCCGGTCGATGGCCGCACAGTGGTCCTCGACATACAGCCAGTCGCGAACGTAAAGACCGTCCCCGTACACCGGAACGGGTTCGTCGCGCATCGCCCGCGTAATAATCGTTGGAATAAGCTTCTCCGGGTATTGGTACGGCCCGTAATTGTTGGAGCAGCGGGTAATGATGACGGGAAAGCCGTACGTCTCGAAATAAGCCCGGGCAAGCAGATCGGAACCCGCCTTGCTTGCGGCGTAGGGACTATTCGGCGCAAGCGGCGTCGTTTCGGTGAAAACCCCCTCTTCGCCGAGCGCTCCGTACACCTCGTCGGTGGAAATATGAACGAACCGCGACACCCCCGCGCGCCGGGCCTCTTCGAGCAGACACCCCGTTCCCAGCACATTGGTGCGCACGAACGCTTGCGGATCGGCAATGCTGCGGTCGACATGCGATTCGGCCGCAAAATGAACGACCGTATCGACGGCCTCCTCGTCCAGCACGCGTCTCACGGCGTTTGCGTCCGAGACATCCCCCTGCACAAACCGGTAATTCGGCAAACCGGCAGCATCGGCCATATTGGCCGGTTGTCCCGCATAGGTCAACAAGTCGTAATTGACGATGCGGTCCTTCGGGTGGCGCTGCAGCCAGTAGCGGACGAAATTGCTGCCGATGAAGCCCATCCCGCCTGTAACGAACAGCGTCCTCATGGCTGCTCACGTCCCATCAGGCGGGCGCCCGCTTCCATCAGGGAGCGATGCGTCCCCGCATCCGTCCACCAGCCGCTCAGCATGCTGTAGCCCAGCTCTCCGGCCGCAGCGTAAGCGTTATTGACATCCGTGATTTCCAGCTCGCCGCGCGTCGAAGGCTTCAGCGAACGAATAACGCCGAAGACGCTCGAATCATATAAATAAATCCCGGTAACGGCGTAATGGGAAGGCGAGTTCTCCGGCTTTTCCACGATCCGGACAATTCGCCCGTCCACCAGCTCCGCCACTCCATAGCGCTCCGGGTCCTGCACTTTTTTCAAAAACACGTGGGCTCCTCCCTTCTGCCGCTTAAACTCGTCCGCCGCCTGCTTTAACGAATCCTCGAACAGATTGTCGCCAAGCAGCACCATCAGCTTCTCTCCGGGGCGGACGAACGATTCGGCGATTCCGAGCGCATGCGCAATACCGCTCGCCTCGTCTTGAATTCCGTAGCTCACCTGTACCCCCCAAGGTTTTCCGCTGCCGATATACTCGGTATATAATCCGGCGGATTGTTTGCCGGTCACCAGCATCAATTGCGTAATGCCTGCTTCCGCCATTTTGCGGATGGCGTAATGGATCATCGGATACTTGCCTACAGGGAGCAAATGCTTGTTGATGATATTCGTCATCGGGCGCAGCCGGGTACCGGTGCCGCCTGCGAGTATTATGCCTTTCATCGCGCTTCTCCTTTCTCTCGTATGATGAGTGTGCATGGTTGTACGGATGAATGCCATGCTCATATGATATGCACCCTTAAGGCTGGTCTGGTGGACGAATACCATACCGGCGGAAAAATTGGCTCTTGTACCGAAAAATAGGAAAACGGCAAAAAACCTGCCTCCATGAATAGAGACAGGCCTGCTTTATAATCTTATTATTCGTCATGCCAATCCTTGCGGTACCCGTCCTTGAACTCGCCCTCGTATTCCGGCTTGCCGTCCGTGTCGAACAGCTTGCCCCGTCCGTGCGCTTTGCCTTCCGCAAGCTCTCCTTCGTACGTCGTGCCGTCGGCGTAGTACAGCTTGCCGGTACCGGTGCGCGCCATGTTGATGCCGGACAAAGGCTGCCCTTTGGCATCCGTGAAGCTGCCGCCCTCGCCGAATTCGGAGTAGTCGAAGGCCCCCGTGTAGACAATGCCGTCGGCATAGTAGAGCTTGCCTTGGCCTTGGAATTCGCTATCCTCGAATTCCCCTTCGTAGAGCAGGCGGCCTTCTTTCGTATAGACCTTCCCGCTGCCCGACCACGTGCCGTAATCGAATTCCCCTTCGTACTGCAGCTTGCCGTTCTCGTAGAACGATTTGCCCTGCCCTTTGGCATAGCCGTCCGCGTACGCGCCTTCGTGCCATAAATGACCGTCCAGGTCGAAGCTTTGACCGAAGCCGTTTCGTTTGCCGGCCCGGTATTCGCCCCGGTGGTTCAGCGTACCGTCCTTGTTGTACATTTCGCCCCGGCCCTGAAGGACGCCGCTTTGAAATTCGCCTTTATAGATCGTACCGTCAGCGAAGCGGTATACGCCCGTGCCCTGGTCCGCTCCGTTCGTAATCGTCTTCCCGGACGAATCGGCGAAGGTGCCGCGCTCTCCGTATTTTCCTTGATTGAATTCTCCGGTGTACGTATCTCCATTAAAGAACGTCAGCTTGCCTTGGCCATGATAGAGCCGACCGTGAAACCCGCCTTCGTAGACCGCTTTGTCCTTCCGGTACTCCGTGCCTTGACCGTTTCTCGTTCCGTCCTTGAATTCGCCGGAGTAGATGAGGTGACCCTGCCAATTGTACTCCTTGCCCTGGCCGCTGTATTCTCCGGCCTTGTAGCCGCCCTCGTAGTGAAGCTTGCCTTCCGTATTATATTCTTTACCGCTGCCGCTGCGCTCCCCGTCCGCATAGCGTCCTTCGAACTCCAGCTTGCCTTTCTCGCTGTATACCTTCATTTCGCCGTTCATCACGCCGCCGAGGAATGATCCTTCAACCCGTCCGTTCCCCAGAAAATGGTATACCCCTTGTCCGTTCGGCTCTCCGGCCGCCGTCTCCCCCTCGTACCAGTCGCCGTTGGCGTAGAACCGAAAGCCCTTGCCGTCCTTCGCCGGGTCGAGCGTCTTTCCTTGCGCATCGAGGAACGTCCCCTTGTCGAACTCCCCGTCTGCGAACGTTCCTTTATAAACTGCTCCGCTCGAAAAATACATCGTCCCTTCATGAAAACGATTGTCCTTAAACGTTCCTTCGAACAGCAGCTTGTCCGAGGCGAAATATTTGCCCTCGACCATCGACTGGTCGTTAACTTTTCCCTCGAACCGCTCGCCGTTTGTAAAATAGACGATGCCGTGGCCTTTTTTGACATTGCGCTCGAATTCGCCGGTGTACTTTTCCCCCGTCGCAAAATAGACGGTTCCTTTGCCATGCAGGTCGTTATCCTTGAAGCCGCCTTCATAGAGCAGACGGCCCTCCACGAACAGCTTGCCGTGGCCGTTCAGCTTGCCTTGAACAAACTCGCCCTCCAGCCGGCTTCCTTCCGAATCGTACTTCTTGCCCTGACCGTTCAGCAGATCGTCCCGGAACTCCCCTTCCAGCATTAAACGGCCGATCGGATCATATTGCTTACCCTGGCCGTGTTTGCGGCCGTCCTTCCATTCGCCTTCATATGCGATTTCGCCGCTGCTTGCGTATTGAGTTCCTTTTCCGTTATACTTGCCGTCCTTCAGTTCGCCGCTGTAGATCAGCCGCCCCTTCTCGTCGTAACGCTTGCCGGTACCGTTCGTGACGTTGTCGACTATATAAACGGCTTGCCTGTCCTGATTCCAGACGACAAGCTTGTCCGCAGCTTCCCCTACCAAACGCAGCGGCACCAGCGTCGTCCCGTTGTGAAGCTCCGGCGCGGCCGGCAGCTTGACGGGCTGCCCGTTCACGCGGGCTTCATCCTGCCCGATCGTCAGCACAAGCTCCAGCCCCGGCTTCGTCCCGGTTACCTGGCGCTGCTCCTCGTTCCACGCCACCTGTAACCCGAGCTTCCCGAACACGCCGCGAAACGGCACAAGCACGGAGCCGTTCCGGTTGAGCGGCGGCTCCTCGAAGGCGATCCGCTCGTCGTCGACAAATACGTTAATACTGCGCTCATAGCTTGGGAACAATGTCGGCTCAAACTCGACACGGACTCCGCGGTCCTGCAGCGCCCGTACCGTGTCCACAGAGGCCGCCTCCAGCGGGTTGCCGCTGAGCCGCACCTCGCTCAGCTTGCTCAAGTCCGCGAGCGCGCGGATGTCCGTGATCTTGTTGTCCCGCAGATCGAGGCTCCTCAGCTCCTTCAGAGCGGCAATCCCCGAGAGGTCGGCAAGCTGCGTATTCCGAAGCTTCAATTGCTGCACTCCCGCAAGCTTCGTAATCTCGCCCAGCTTGCCGAGCGGATTGCCGGATAAATCCAAATAGAGCAGTCCCGCCAGCGAGCCGATGCCGTCCACGGCTCCGATGCCCGCGCCGCTTGCCGCCAAGCTTTCCAGCCGCGTCAGCTTCCAAAGCGGCGTCGGGTCTTGCAGCGGATTGCCGCTCAGGAACAAGTGTCTCAGCTTCGGCAAATCAAGCGGACGCACATCGGCGATCCGGTTATCCGTCAGGTCCAAATAAGTCAGCTGCTTGAGCCCGCTGATCGGGTAGACGTCGCTGATCTGGTTGCTGCTCACATCGAGCCGCGTCATCCGGTCAGCGTACTGCAGCCCGACTAGCTGTTCGATCGGCCGCGTTTTCTTGCCGTCCGAAGCCATAAGGCGGGAGAGGCTGTGCAGGTCCTCCGGCGTCAGGTCGCCGTCCGGCTTCTTCAACTGGCTCCGGATCACCTTTTCCAGATTCGCGTCGGGCACCAGGGCGGCCGCCGCGCTCCATACGCGCTCCGTCGGCAGCGGCATGACGAGCGGCGCCGCCATGACCCATGCGGAGAGAAGCGTGATGGCATACATGCGATTTTTACGGAACATGTGAGCGAATTCCCCTATTCGTAAGTTATGTACAGACAATTAATCGATTGGTACTTTCGACATAATTCTACAGAACCAAGGAAATTCCTGCCGGTGCAAAACGTGATATAATTTCAACGAGTTCATACCGCTTGCGAAAAGAAAGGATATCCAATATGAAAATTTTATATATTGAAGACGATGCGGAAATCGGACAATGGGTCAGCGGCGATCTGACCGAAAGGGGGTACGAGGTTCTGTGGCTGACGTCCGGCGACCGGGCGGGCGAGCAGATGAAGGAAGCCGATCTCGTGCTGCTGGACGTGATGCTTCCGGGACTCGACGGCTTTACGATCGGGCAGCGGCTGAAGAAGGAGTACCCGGCTACGCCCATTCTGATGATATCGGCGCGGTCGTCGATTGAGGACAAGCTTCACGGGCTGCAATTTGCCGACGACTATGTGACGAAGCCCTTTCATCCCGACGAGCTGGCGGCGCGGATCGAAGTGCTGCTGCGTCGCTTCGACAAGCGGGTTTCCCCGCAGCTCCAGCTCGGCCATCTGTGCGTCCATCCGGATGAGAATCGACTAGTCGACAGCGAGACCGGCGAAGAAATTATTTTGACGGGCAAGCAGTTCCAAATCTTCATGTATTTTTTGCGTCATCCGAACCAAATTTTGACGAAGGATCAAATCTACGAAGCGGTATGGGGAGAGCCCTACCTGGAAGGCGACAAGACACTGATGGTGCATATCCGCTACCTTCGCGAGAAAATCGAACGCGATCCCGGAAACCCGCAAATCATCGAAACGATTCGCGGCATCGGCTACAGGGTGAGATTATGAGGCCGACACCCAAAACGAAGATCCGGAATTCGCTGTTGGCCCGGTACGTGTTTATTATTTTAATCGCGCTGTGCATATGGCCGCTCGTGTTTCCGGTCGGCAGCCTGATTTATTACATGCAGAGCCAATTGTTTTACCCCGAGGAGTTCAACATCTATGACAGCCGCAATCTGGAAAAAGCATGGCACCAAGAAGCCAAGGATCTGGACAAAGCGTCGGAAGATGCAGTGGACGCCAAGCTTCGGGTATTGAAGGAACAGTATCCGCGTGCGTCGATGTTCTGGGTGGACGCCTCCGGCCGGCTGCAGCTCAAACTTGGGGTAACCGTTGCGATTCCGGAGCAATGGACGATGACGGACAGCATGCAATTTATGAAAAGCAGCTATGGCGGGGACCCGTTCACCGTCGTTGCTTTTATCGGCCAAGACCCGAAGCAGGGCTTCATGGTCGTGCAAATTCCGCGGCATATGATGGAAAGCGAAGTGATCTATCCGTCCAACGAGCGGTTTCTTACCGTGTTTATGCTTTCCGTATTTTCGTTCTTCCTGTTCACTTCTTGGCTGTTCTTCGCCCGCATCCGCAAACGGCTTCTCCGCTTCCAAATCGCCATGACGGAGACCGACGAATCCGGCATTCCGCAGCCGATCGCCGTGAAGAGAGTCGACGAAATCGGGCAGCTTGGGCTCGCGTTCAACCATATGATCGATCAGTTGAACAGCGCACGCCGCCGGGAGCAGGAGGAGGAAGCGCTGCGCAAGCAGCTGATTGCCAACCTGTCGCACGATCTGAGGACGCCGCTTACGACGATCCGGGGCCACGCTTATTCCCTGCGCAAGGAAGCGTTAACGCCCAAGGGAAAGCAATCGCTCGACCTGATCGAATCGAAGGTAGACAATGTGGCGCAACTGATCGAGAACCTGATGTCCTATACCTTACTGTCGGCGGGCAAATACCCGCTGCAGACCGCCCGGACGGACGTGCTCAGGCTGTGCCGGACCTCCGTCGCCTCCTGGTACCCGGTATTCGAGAAAGAAGGCTTTGACGTCGATGTCCGGCTGCCGGAGGCGGCCTTGTATTGGAATGTCGACCCGCAATGGTTTACCCGCATTCTGGACAACCTGTTCCAGAACATCGTCCGCCATGCCCATTCGGGAAAACTCGTCTGCGTCCGTACCGAGGAGCGGCACGGCACCACTGCCGTCGTCATCGCGGACAAGGGGCCGGGCATCCATGCAGAGTCAGGCAATAAAGGAGCCGGCATCGGCTTGACCATCGTTGCTTTAATGATCAAGGAAATGAGCCTGAAACAGGATATCGTCAGCTCCCGCGACGGAACGGCCATCTATATGTATCCGAAAATTTAAACGAATTTTAAACGAAAGCTCCCTTTCGTTTTAACCTTCGGCGTCTATCATGGAGGCTGAGGTGATTAAAGTGGAATCCATCATAACTACACATAACTTATCCAAGCACTACCGCTCGCGCAAAGCGGTCGACAAGGTCAATCTGGATATCCGCAAAGGCGATATCTACGGCTTCCTCGGTCCGAACGGCGCGGGCAAAACGACAACCATCCGCATGCTCCTCGGACTCATCAGACCGACGGAAGGCACGATCCGCATCTTCGGGAAGGATCTGAGGCAAGAGCAGCGGGCCATTCTCCGCAAGGTCGGCTCGCTGGTCGAGTATCCTTCCTATTACGGCCATCTGACCGCTTATGAAAATCTGGAGACGATCCGCCGTATTCTGGACGTGCCGAAATCGCGAATCGACGAAGTGCTCGCCGTCGTCCGGCTGACCAAAGAAGCGAAGCGCCCGGTCAAGGGCTTCTCTCTCGGCATGAAGCAGCGGCTCGGCATTGCCTCCGCCCTGCTCGGCCGCCCGGAGCTGCTTATTCTGGACGAACCGACCAACGGCCTCGATCCGACCGGGATCTTGGAAATCCGCGAGCTGATCAAAGCGATGCCGAAGGAGCATGGCATTACCGTGCTCGTATCCAGCCACCTGCTTAGCGAAATTGAGCTGATGGCCACCCGCGTCGGCATCATTCAGCAAGGCGCGATGATGTTCGAGGATACGATCGACAGGCTGCGCGAGCGGGCCCAGAGCAGCATCCGCATCGCGCTGTCGAACCCCGAAGGCGCCCAGCGTACCGTCGCGCTGACCGGGTGCCATGCCGAGCTCCGCGAATCTTCTCTGCTGGTTGAGCATATTTCCGACGATACGCTTGCGGAAATCGTCGCGCTGCTCGTTCAGTCGGGACACTCGATTTACCGCGTGGAGGAAATGAAGAAATCGCTGGAAGATATTTTCCTTGAGATGGTCGGGGAGGGAACCAGCCTATGATGTTCCGGGTGCTGGCTGCCGACTTTCTGAAAATTCGCCGGAAAGCGATCTGGTTTCTGATCTTCCTCGGGCCGATCGGCGTCATTGCGCTGCAGGCGGCCAATTACGGACTGCGTTACGATTATTTGATGGAAAAATACGCTGCCAACCTCTGGGGCGCTTTCCTTGGCAACATTCAGTTTCTCCTTCCGGTGACGATTCTGCTCGGTATCGCCATCATTGCGTCGATGGTCGCAAACATCGAGCACCAGATGAATTCGTGGAAGCAGCTGCTGGCGCTGCCGATCACGAGAACTGCCGTATTCAGCGCCAAATTTACGTTATGCGTGCTGATGCTGCTCGTCTCGTGCATCCTGCTGGGCATCGGCATCGTTGGGCTCGGGCTCGGACTGAAGCTCGGCACGGACGTGCCGCTGATTAGCGTTATCAAGCTGAGCTTCTATCCGTTTATTGCCTCTTTTCCGGCTTTGGCGCTGCAGCTGTGGCTGTCCGTGACGATGCGCAATCAAGCCCTTCCTTTGACGGTCGGAATTCTCGGAGGAGTCGTGTCGACCTATGCCAGCGATATGCCCGACTGGTTTTTATGGAAGCTTCCTTTGCTGACAAACAAAGCGGGCATACCCGAGTATTCGGTCGTTGCCGGTCTTGCGGTCGGAATCGTCATCTTCATCCTCGGACGAATTCATTTTACAAGACGGGATGTGAATTGAATGAGAACGTTTTTGAATGTGCTGTGCTCGGAGTGGCTCAAAATGCGCAAGGCCAACATTTGGCTGCTCGTCTTCGTCAGTCCGGCTCTTGCAGCGGTCAGCGGCTTCCTGTCGCCCATGGTCGCAGGTCTGCCCGAGTGGGAGTTGCTGTTTATAACGGCCGCCGCCATGCATGCTTTTCTGTTCCTGCCGCTGTTGACCGGGGTATTCGCCGCCTTCGTCTGCCGCTACGAGCATGCGGGCGGAGGCTGGAAGCAGGTACTGGCCCTGCCGGTTTCCCGCACGCAGCTTTACTTGGCCAAATTTACGATCGTCATCGCGCTGCTCGCCGTCACCCAACTGCTGCTGCTGGCCGTCGTCCTGACCATCGGTACGATTAAAGGCTTTACTTCGGCCGTGCCATGGGACGTTTTACTGCGGAGCGTGCTGGGTGGCTGGGTGGCAACTTTACCCTTGGCCTCCCTTCAAATGTTCGTATCGGTCGCTTGGTCCAGCTTTGCCGCGCCGCTTGCGATCAATGTCATCTTCACGATTCCGAATATGCTTATCGTCAATTCGAGCGACTACGGACCGTATTACCCTTGGGCGCAGCCCGTCCTGTCCATGCTTCCGAAGGGACAAGCGGATTTCGGCGCGTTTAACGTCCCGCTGGAGACGCTGCTGTTCGTAATTCTCGGGAGCTTCCTCGTCTTCTTCGCCAGCGGGCTTACTTATTTCCGCAGGAAAGAAATTTAATCGGAAGTGCAATAATAAAGAGACCGAACTCTCATTGGAGGATTCGGTCTCTTCGCTGTTTGTATGGTAGGTATTTTTTAGTTTTAATAGAAAAATCGCAATCGATAAGAAACAACAGCCTGTGATACATGTTACAATAGGATGGCTGCTGAACATTCTTTTGCCCCTACTTACCGCAATGAAATTCAATGTCGCACGGGAGGAAGTAGAGAGAAGTCGTTTGACAGAAAACTGTTGTTTTTATGCTTTTACAAAGAGAGGAGTAACAACGTGGAGAACCATACGAAACCAAACGACAGCGGAGGGACATTCGGGAGCAGAGCCAATTTAATGGTCGTTTTGGTTATGATTCTTGGGGTATTTGTAGCCATCTTGAATGAAACGCTCCTTAATGTCGCTTTGTCCAAAATTATGGCGGATATCGGAATTTTACCGAGTACCGCACAATGGTTGACAACCGGATACCTGCTGGTTATCGGGGTGCTTATCCCGGTCACCGCTTTTTTAATTCAGAAGTTCACAACAAGAACCTTGTTCCTTGCAGCCATGAGCTTGTTCACGCTGGGTACGCTGGCGGCGGCTGTTGCACCGGGATTCGGCATGCTTTTGCTGGGCAGGGTGCTGCAGGCGTCGGGAACCGGTCTGCTGTTTCCGCTGCTGACTAATGTCGTGCTGGCTACGGTCCCTCTGGAAAAAAGAGGCTCGGCCATGGGAACGATCGGGATCGTCATCACCTTTGCCCCGGCGATCGGACCGACGCTGTCCGGGATCATTGTCGAACATTTCAGCTGGCGGGTGCTTTTTTACGGCGTCATCCCGATCGCGCTGCTTGTTATCGCCATCGCCTATCTGAAGCTTAAGAACGTAACCGAGACGACGAATCCGAAAATCGACGTCTTGTCGCTCCTGCTCTCCACCTGTGGATTCGGGGGAATCGTGTACGGCTTCAGTAGCGCCGGCGAAGGTCACGGGGGCTGGTCGAGCGGCACAGTCCTGATTCCGGTTATCATCGGCGCCGTTGCTTTAGGTTTGTTCGTTTGGAGACAATTGACGCTGGCGGAACCGCTGCTGGATCTGAGAACGTTTAAATTCAACGTGTTCCGATTGTCGACGCTGATCATGATGATCGTCATGATGGCCATGTTCTCCGCCATGATGCTGCTGCCGATTTTCCTCCAGGGCGCGCTCGGCTACAGCCCGCTGCAAGCCGGTCTGGTCATGCTGCCGGGCGGAATTCTGATGGGCATTATGTCGCCGATTACGGGACGGCTGTTCGATAAATTCGGCGCCAAGTGGCTGGCGGTCGTCGGGCTGGCGTTGATCGCGAACACGCTGTGGCAGTTTTCCTCGATCTCCCTGTCGACGCCGTACGCGATGATCATGATTTTGAATACGCTGCTGATGCTCGGGATTTCGATGCTGATGATGCCGGTCATGACGAACGCGTTGAATGAGCTCCCGCCGCGGTTATATCCGCACGGCACGGCCATTATCAGCACGCTTCAGCAGGTGTCGGGTGCAGTCGGTACCGCGCTGCTGGTCACGGTGATGACCAACGGCTCCAAGAATTTCCTGGAAAGCGCCGCAGGAACCAAAGCGGATGCCCCGCTGCCTATACTGGCGATGATGGCCGGGATGAAGAGCGCATTTCTGCTGGCCTTCGGCCTGGTTCTCGCCGCTTGGATCGTTTCGTTCTTCCTGAAACGGGCGCAGCCTTCGGGAGGCGGAGGCGAACGGGTTTCCGCACACTAACAAGATTTAACTCCGGATTCGCCTTAAGCGATTGCGGACGCAAGAAGACGGCCCTCGCCAAGAGCGGGTGCCGTCTTCTTTGTTTTTCTACATGTACCTGATTATTGTTTGTCCACGATCACAATCGTCATCGATTCGGCGTTGTGCATGCGGACAAAAAGGGCACAACCCAGAGCCTCCGACGCGTCGCGGAGCGGAATGAAGCTGGAGCCGTCCACGATTTGAGCGGGAACGCCGAATTGGATCGTTTGTCCGTTGATCGTCGAGGACTTCTGACCGATCTTAAAGGTCATGACATCGCTGCCTTTCGTCGCCTTCACCGTTTGGGTTTCGGGGTTCCATTCCACTTTCGCTCCGAGCGCTTCCAGCGTGGAACGAAGCGGCACAAGCATGCTTCCATCCTTAATAAAAGGAGCCACCTCCGGGTTCAGCTTTTGGTTGTCGATGAAAATATGTACCCCCTCGCCGCGTCCGGCCCATTTCTCCGTCGCGCAAGTCATATGATACGTAACGTCGAGCGATTTCAAGTCCGCCCCTTGGACCGCACCGGGAAACGTAACATCCCATTTTTGGCTTTGACCCGGCTCCAAGCTCAGACCCGTCAGGAACGCATCGTTGTCCCATTCCCGTGTCGCCAATTCGTTTCCGCTGCCGTCCTGCACGGTAAGCTTGAGCTTTTCTACCTTGTTGACTTTTACGTTGCTGACGTTGACGAATACTCCTTTGACGACCAGCGCGTCCTTTTCGTATTTGCCCGACAACACCGCGAAACTAAGTTCTCCGGTTGACTGTACGGAAGCCGACGCCGGGGCGCCGAAGGCGAGCATCCATGTCATAACCATAACGGATAGCATGCTTAAAGCCAGAATCGATTTGAATCGTTGCTTCATCGTTTTCATAGAATGTGATCCTCCAAATGATTTGTCTTTTTTAATCGTTCATCGTCCCGTCCACAGGGTCCACCGAATAGCTCCAAAACTCGCCCGTTCTGTCAACCAAGGCGTTGACCGTCGGCTGCCCGGCCTTCGTAAAGATATGAGCGTAAGGATTTTCCGGGACGAATTCAACCGTATAACCGGTTAGATCGATGCCGAACAGCTTGTTCACCATCGGTTTTGCAGCGGCGACAGCTTCTTCTTTCGTATAGATCGGCTTTCTATCCTTATTCAGGAGAAGGGGCAAATTGGCTTCATTGTCTTCTTTCTTGCCGTACGCCGAGATCGATTGGATTGCGCCTGTCTTGGCGCCGATCACTACGACATAATTGCCGCCGTCGTCAAAAAACTTCCATGAATCGTATCGCCCGCTGGAATAATTGTGGTCTGCCTGTTTAAAGGCTACCGGATTTCCGATGTTCATCCGTTGAAATGCGTTCTGCGCGGCGTTCTTCGCTTTCTCGTCCCCCTGTGCGAAAGGATAGCTGATCAATATGCCTCTTTCGCTCAGCGTGTCCGCATCCAGGGTTACGATCATTTCCTTGCTTTGAAGCCTCCATTCATGCGTCGATTTACCGTCCTCAAACCGTTTCTCTCTCTCTACGGTCTCGGCGGTAAACGTTTTGTTCGCATCCACTTGACGAAAAGCTTCCGCAGCAGCCTCTTTCACGGCCGCATTCGTTTCGCCCCACGTATATTGGACATAAGCGTTCACTATTTGCTTCGTATTCCGGTCAATAGCGACTTGTCCTTTTCCGTTTTTATTCAGCAGGATCCATTCCGCAGTGATACCAGGGTCCGCTACTTCGTAAAGCTCCGCTTTCGAATCTCCCAGAAAACGGCGCAGCTCCTCTTGGGCCGCTTCAACGACGTTCTTGTCCAACGGGATATCGTGAATCGTCAGCTTCTTCTTCGCTTCCGAACTGCCGGACGATTCCGTCACGATCACAGGGGGCGCCGACAGATTGCCGGATGCGGACTCTGGCGAAGCTTTGGCATTGACCAGCGTCACGGAAGAAAGGGCAATGACGGAAGCCAGCCCGAGCGCCGACCAGCGGTAAGATTTTTTATGATAATTTTTGATCATGATGATTCTCCTTTTTATTTGTTGTTTGCCTCCCGATAAATTGGCCATACCCGGGGTCGGATACAAGGTGACATAATGCTCCAACAGGCGTATGATCGTATGGCCGTAGCTTTCTTTTTGCTCCGCTCCGATATAGGACAGCGCAAGCGCGTCGGCAGCCATTTCCTGATCTTCGCGCATCCGGTAATAGGCATACCACAGGACCGGATTGAACCAGTGCAGGATCAGCAAGCCGTTCATCAGCCAGTTCATGGCGACATCCTTGCGTTTCACATGGGCCAGCTCGTGAAAAAAAATAAACCGCAGCTGCCGGTCGTCCAGCATGTTCATGAGCGAATCCGACAGCACGATGCGCGGACGCATAAACCCGAACACGGCCGGGCTGGAAATCGGCCCCGCCGTGATTAACGGGATCGATTGTCGGATCGACATCGTCTTCCGGCACTGTTCGAACAGACCAGTAATTCTGAGGTCCGTAATGACGGGCTGCTTGGCGAGCCGGGCATAAACGCGCCGGTTTGCGGCTACAGTCAAGATCCCGAGACAAACCGCGCCCAGCAGCCACACGCCAAACACGAGCTTATAGATCGAAAAGCTTGCCGAAGGCTGCTTTTCCACCGGATCGGCCATCTGAACAGGCGGTCCTTGCTTGTCTTCTGCAGGAGCGGTCTTCACTGCCGCAGTGTTCGGCATTTCCTGGTGAACGATAGGCGATGCTTCCGGCGGACGCGGCGAAGGCGCATCGGAAGTCCGTAGAGCTTCTTGGCCGTAGGAAAGCAGGTTGTATACACTGAATGAGCTTTCGGGCGCCCACGGAAGAAGCAATCTTGCTACAATGACAAGCCACAGCATATAGTGCCATCTGGGGGACAGCTTGTTCCTTGCGATGACTTTGACTAACAAGACGAGTCCCACCAGCACGGCGGCCATCAGCGAGGTCTCCAATATCCAGTCAAAAAAGCTCAATAGAGAAAGGCTTAGACCGTCCAATGTCATCTGTCCTTTCTTCTGTCGCGATCCGGCCCCTCTTCCGTTTTCTCGTCGAGAATCCGTTTGAGTTCGCTAATTTCGTCCGAAGACAGCTTTTGCTCCCGCAAGAAATGGACCAGCAGCGGTTTGACCGCCCCGCCGTACAGCCGCTTGAGAAAAGACTGCGTCTCGGTCTGCACGTAATCTTCCTGCGAGACCAAAGGATAGTACAAGTAGGTTCTGCCCGTCTCTTGAAAGGCGATCGCATTTTTTTGAAGCAGCCGGCTAATCAGCGTCCGGACCGTTTTCGGTTTCCAGTCCATTTGCCCTTCGAGGGCCTCGATGACTTCGTTGCCCGTTTGCGGGGACCGGGTCCAGAGGATTTTCATCACTTCCCACTCGGCCTCGGATATTTTAGGCAGTTCTTTCATGAATCTTGTGTTCTCCTTTCCGTCCATCTGGATTACTGATGTAATCCTTTATTAGACTACACGCGTAATCCAAAAATGTCAACTTCAAAAAATCAATGCAGCCGAAAAAGGCATGCCCGCTTTCCCATTCGGAAGAAGCGGCGCATGCTTTTTGTTATAATTATTTATCCTTTTGCGCCCCATGCACAGCAAAGTTTACGCGCGTTCATTCATGCGTGCCGACATGCCTCTATTCCATGCTGCGGCCGGCGTGCAAAGGTGTGCTTTCCAACTGAGGGCGTCTTCTCGAAATCGTAAGCACAACCAGCATGACGAGCATCACGGCCGAGTAGAGCCACATAGCCGTCTGAATCGGGAAAGCGTCCATGACCCGCCCAACGCCCAGCGGCAGCAGTGAACCGCCGAGCCCGTTAGCCGCGAGCAAAATACTGGTCGTCCTCTCGGTCATGCCCGGCAGCGACTGATTGGCGTAAATGAGCGCCACCGCAAACATCCCGGACATCCCCAGTCCAAGCAGGAAGCTGAGTACGAAGCCTACCCAAGCATAGTGGCTGAACGGAAGGACGAGCAGCGACGCTAAGCTCAGCAGCGTTGCCGCCCACAGAAAGCGGAAGTAGGTCCACCGGTCGCCGAGAATGCCGGTCAGGATTCGCCCGATCACCATCGCCGTCCAGTAGACGGTGACGGTTAACGTCGCATGCGAGCTATCGATCCCCCACCGCTCCATAAAGATCGAAGGGAAGAAATGGACGACCGATACTTCGCTGCCGCCGTACAGGAAAAAGAAAACGGTACACAGCACCAGAAACGGAATGCCCGATCTCGCATAGGCCGGGCGTTGCGCCTGTTTCCCGCCGGACTCCGTTTCTTTGCGGGTCAGCATGCCGTCCATTTCCCCGAAGGACAGCCGCTTCCAGACGAGCGCCGTTGCAAGCGCGCCGATGCCGAGCAGAAAAAACGAATACGTCCACAGCCCTTTGGCGATCAGAAAGCTGGCGATCGAAGGCATGGCGAGCGCGCCGACGCCGAACGTCACCTCAAGCTTGCTCATAGCCGCCGCCTGCTTCTGCTTCACGGCCAAAAGAATAATCGTGCCGATGCACGATTCGACCAGGCCGGTGCCGAATCCGGCCAGCCCCGCCAGCAGGACGACCGCCGGCCAGGGAGGAAGCAGACCGGCGAACAGCTCCATTCCGACCAGCCCCAGACCGAGCATGACCGCAGATTTGCGGCCGAGCTTGCGGGAGATCCCCGGCATCGAGAGCACCCCGCTGAGCAAGCCGACAAACTGCACGAAAATAAGCATGCCCCCGCTGCCGTAGCTTTGCGAATAATGCGCAAGCAGCTCAGGCAGCACCGCGCCGACGATGACCGTGCCCACGCCGGTGATGACATAACACAAGCATCCCATCCAAATCAACCGGTTAATCATGATGCTCTCCTTCGCCTGCAATCAGCAGCTCCACCTGATGCTTATGAAGCTCTTCCTTCATTTCATCGCTCGGCTCCCGGTCCGTTATGATAAGGTCGATCCCTTCCAGCCCGGCGACGCGGTGAAACAGCTTCTTGCCGAATTTCGTATGATCGGCCAGCACAATCACTTGATCTGACTTGCGCATGACTTGCCGGATCAAATAGCTTTCCTCCTCGAACATGGTCGTCAGACCGTGCGGGGCGATGCCGCATGTGCCCAGCAGCGCTTTGTCCACCTGATATTCGGACAGCATTTCCAGTGTCCGCGCCCCGTAAACCAGCCGCTGCTCGTTATCGAGCAAGCCGCCGAGAAGATGGATGCGGATTTCGTCCTTCTGCGTCAGCATGCCCGCCAGATCGATCGAGTTTGTGACGACTACATTGCGCCGGGTCCGCATCGCCTCCACGGCACACCGAACCGTAGTGGAGGAATCGGTATACAAATAATCGCCGTCGTGAATCAGCGTCGCCGCCAGCCTGCCAATCGCCTGCTTGGACGGAGTATCCAGCTGCAGCCGCTGCTCGTAGTTCGGCACCTCCTTGGAGATCGACGGCAGCATAGCGCCTCCGCGGGTACGGATGATGCTCCCCTGCTCCTCCAGCTTGATCAGATCGCGCCGGGCAGTATCCCACGAGATTTGCAGCCACTCGCAAATTTCCGTAACGGTAATGCGCTGTTTTTCATTTAACTTCTGTACAATCGCAATCAGTCTTTCTTCTTGAAACATGCGTATTCCCCTTCCGAATACTTGCCCTTAAATTAAGTTTTTGTAAGTTATATTAAGCAAATTCAAGTGATATTCTTGATTATAAACCAAAATCCGCAGATTACAAGCGTTTGTACGGAAAACAACTTCTCATTTGCGCCCATAATAAAAACGACGGAGAAGGATCGTGTCTCCTTCGCCCGCCGTCTACCGTTCTTGGCATACTTTTAATACGGAGCTTTTCTTATATTTTTGTCCTTATCGTCGCCTTGCTCGTCTTTTTCTTCCTTCTCCTGCTTTTCTTCGTGAAATTCGATCGGCGTATTTCCCGTAATCTGATCGAAGGGAGTGTAATCGCTGTTCGGGATCGCCTTGCCGGCAATCATCTTGCAGATAATGACCGTAAGCAAAACGATGATCGGAACGATCAAGGAAAGCATCGTATATAATGCAAAATCGTCCATATTCCAGGTCCGCCCTTCCCCTTTATTAGCCATACTTGTCCGTCCATTCAACTTTTATACGAAGGGGGCCGAAAAATAGTTTCGCAGACCGGGTGTCAGGCAAAAAAATGTCCCCGCAAAGCTCCGGCCTCAAGCCGCCGCTCTACGGGGGTGTACAGTCTTCGATGAGGAATACATGACCGTTACAATTACTCGTTCGCCACGCCGATTGCGATCCAGTTGACCACTCCTTGCAGTTCCGGTGAAAATTTGGAACGGACCACTTCCAAAATAGCGCCGTCGGGCTCCTTTTGTTGAATGACGGCGTACGTGTTCGTCTGATCTGTGGAAGCTACCAGTACATAGTTATTGTCTGCAAAAGGCCGGTCAAAGATCAGCACAACTTCCGTCAGTTCGTCTTCGAGGCTTAGCAGGAACGGACTAAGCCCGAACTGTTGCACCGTCGTCCAGACCCCAACCGTCTGCACCGGCTGGAAGGACAAATGCTCCGGAGTGACCGCTCCGGCCGCCAGATGCTCCGACCCGACGCTTTCCGGCTGCAGCTGAATGCCCGCTATGGCGTCGGCTTTCGAGTCTTGCTCAGACACGGCGTCCAATGAGAGATCCAGTGCACTAATATGGACCTCCTCCAGCTCCGGCTCGAGCCCGGTAACCACCCCCTCCCCGGATTCCAGAATCACTGCTGCTCCATCCGCATCCGGTGTCTCAATTTCGTTCTGAATGCCGGTGTCTTCCGGATCGCCTGCCTCGGGGGCAGCTTCGTCCCACGCTTCCTCAGCCGGCTTTCTGGTCAGCAGCGCCTGCAGTGACGGTTCCAGATGAATGAAGGAAATCGTGCCCGGCACCAGATGGTAGCCCGAGATCGTCTCCTGCTTGATGTGCAGCCCGTCGACCGACTCGACGCACAAATGATCCGACGTCACCGAACGCTGTGCCAGTTTCTCCGACGTCACCGCTTGCGCCTGCAACTGCGCTTCGCCTACGGATTCCTCCGCTAACTGCTCCGCGCCTACTACGCCTTCGGCCAGATGCCGGCTGCGGACAGCCCCTTCCGCAAGGTGCAGGGACATCACTGCGTCTGCTGCAAGATGCCGGCTTCGCACTGACTCCTCCGCAAGGTGCAGGGGCGTCACCGCGCCTTCGGCAAGCTTCTCCGACGTCACCGCTTGCGCCTGCAGCTGCGTTTCGCCTACGGATTCCGCCGCAAGCTGTTCCGGACCCACCGCGCCTTCAGCCAGATGCCGGCTGTGAACCGAACCTTCGGCTAGGTGCTGCTCCGTCACTGCGCCTTCCGCAAGCTTCTCCGACGTTACCGCTGCCGTCTGCAAGTGCGCTTCGCCTACGGATTCCTTCGCTAGCTGCTCTGCGCCCACTGCGCCTTCGGCCAAGTGCCGCTCTGTCACCGCTCCTTTCGCAAGCTTCTCCGACGTCACCGCCTCCGCCTGCAGCTGCGCTTCGCCTACGGCTTCCTCCGCTAGCTGCTCCGTGCCCACTGCGCCTTCGGACAAATGCCGGCTGTGAACCGCGCCTTCAGACAGGTGCCGCTCCGTCACTGCGCCTTCCGCCAGATGCCAGCCGTGAACCGAACCTTCGGACAGGTGCTGCTCCGTCACTGCGCCTTCCGCAAGCTTCTCCGACGTCACCGCCTCCGCCTGCAAGTGCGCTTCGCCTACGGATTCCTCCGCCAGCTGTTCCGCGCCTACTGCGCCTTCGGACAGATGCCGGCCGTGAACCGAACCTTCGGACAAGTGCTGCTCCGTCACTGCGCCTTCCGCAAGCTTCTCCGACGTCACCGCCTCCGCCTGCAAGTGCGCTTCGCCTACGGATTCCTCCGCTAGCTGTTCCGTGCCTACCGCGCCTTCGAACAGGTGCCGGCTGTGAACCGAACCTTCGGACAGGTGACGCTCCGTCACCGCGCCTTCCGCCAGCTTCTCCGACGTCACCGCCTTCGCCTGCAAGTGCGCTTCGCCTACGGATTCCTCCGCTAGCTGCTCTGCACCTACTGCGCCTTCGGTCAGATGCCGGCCGTGAACCGAACCTTCGGACAGGTGACGCTCCGTCACCGCGCCTTCCGCTAGCTTCTCCAACGTTACAGCTTCCGCCTGCAATTGCGCTTCCCCTACGGCTTCCGCCGCCAACTGTTCCGTACCTACCGCGCCTTTCGCAAGCTTCTCCGACGTCACGGACTCCGCCTGCAATTGCACTGCACCTACGGCCTCCGCCGCTAGCTGCTCCATGCCCACCGTGCCTTCGGCCAGATGCTGGCCGTGAACCGCGCCGACGGCCAAGTGCAGCGCCAACACCGCGCCTTCCGCCAGCTTCTCCGACGTCACCGCCTCCGCCTGCAATTGCACTGCACCTACGGCTCCCGCCGCTAGCTGCTCCGTGCCCACCGCGCCTTCGGACAGGTGCCGGCTGTGAACCGAACCTTCAGTTAGGTGCTGCTCCGTCACCGCACCTTCCGCTAGCTTCTCCGACGTCACGGCCTCCGCCTGCAATTGCACTGTACCTACGGCTTCCGCCGCAAGTTGCTCCGTGCCTACCGCGCCTTCGGACAAATGCCGGCTGTGAACCGAACCTTCGGACAGGTGCCGCTCCGTCACCGCACCCTCCGCCAGCTTCTCCGACGTCACGGCCTCCGCTTGCAGGTGCGCTTCCCCTACGGCTTCCGCCGCCAACTGCTCCGCACCTACCGCGCCTTCGGACAAATGCTGGCTGCGTATCGCCCCTTCCGCAATGTGCAGGGCCATCACCGCGCCTCCTGCAAGATGCCGGCTTCGCACCGACTCTTCCGCAAGGTGCAGGGGCGTCACCGCGGCTTCGGCCAAGCGGCTGCCGTCCACAGCTCCTTCTGCAAGGAACGGCGTCGTGACGGTACCTTCGGCCAAGTGCCAGCCGTGAACCGAACCTTCCGCGAGGTGCTGCGCCGTGACCGTTCCTTCCGCCAGCTTCTCCGAAGTAACGGCACGCGCCTGCAGCTGCGCTTCGCCTACCGCCTCCGCCGCCAGTTGCTCCACGCCAACCGCGCCCGGCGTTAGATGCGCCGTCGTCACCGAGCCCTCCGCCAACCGGCTGCCGTCGACCGCGCCCTCTGCGAGATGCTCCGTTATGATCGCGTCTTCCGCCAGATGGCAGCTGTGCACAGCCCTTTCTTCAAGGTGCCTCGCCGTAACTGCTCCTTCGGTCAGATGCCCGCTGCGAACCGACTCTTCCGCAAGGTGCCTCGCCATTACCGCGCCTTCCGCCAGCTTTTCCGACGTTACGGCCTCCGCCTGCAAGTGCGCTTCGCCTACCGCCTCCGCCGCCAGTTGCTCCGCACCCACCGCGCCGGGCACCAGATGTGCCGTCGTTACGGCTTCCTCCGCCAGGCTACTTGTGCCTACGGCTCTCTCTGCGAGATGCCTCGCCGTCACCGCGCCTTCCGCCAGCTTTTCCGACGTTACGGCCCCCGCCTGCAAGTGCGCTTCGCTTACCGCCTCTGCCGCCAACTGCTCCGCGCCCACCGCGCCTGGCGTTAGATGCGCCGTCGTTACCGATCCTTCCGCCAAGCGGCTGCTGTCGACCGCGCCCTCTGCCAGGTGATTCGTTGTCACCGCGTTTTCCGCCAGCTTTCCCGATGTCACCGCTTGCGCCTGCAGCTGCGTTTCGCCTACGGCTTCCGCCGCCAGCTGTTCCGTGCCTACGGCGCCCGGCGCCAGATGCTGCGCCGTCACGGACTCCGCTGCCAGCTTTCCCGACGTCACCGACTGCTCCTGCAGCTGCGCCTCCCCTACGGCCTCCGCCGCCAGATGCTCCGCGCCCACCGCGCCCGGCGCCAGATGCTGCGACGTCACGGACTCCGCTGCCAGCTTTCCCGACGTCACCGACTGCTCCTGCAGTTGCGCCTCGCCTACGGCCTCCGCCGCCAGATGCTCCGCGCCCACCGCGCCCGGCGTCAAATGCTGCGCCATCACGGACTCCGCTGCCAACTTTCCCGATGTCACCGACTGCTCCTGCAGCTGCGCTTCGCCCACGGCCTCCGCCGCCAGATGCTCCGCGCCCACCACGCCCGGCGTCAGATGCGCCATCGTCACGGAGCCCTCCGCCAAGCAGCTGCCGTCGACCGCGCCCTTTGCGAGATGCTGCCCCATGACTGCGCCTTCCGCCAGCTTCTCCGACGTTACCGCCTGCGCCTGCAGATGGGTTTCGCCTACGGCCTCCGCCGCCAACTGTTCCGAGCCGACGGCGTCCAGCTTCAAATGCATCCCCGTCACCGAACGCAGCGCCAGCTTTGCCGACGTCACCGACTGCGCCTGCAGGTGTTCTTCACCCACGGCTTCCACCGCAAGCTGCTCCGCGCCGACCGAGCCGACCGCGAGATGCTGCGACGTCACGGAACCCTCCGCCAAGCGGCTGCCGTCGACCGTACCTTCCGCCAGATGACGGCCGCGTACCGATCCATCCGCAAGGTGCAGCGCCGTCACCGCGCCTTCCGCAAGCTTCTCCGAGGTCACCACGGCCGCCGCTAAGTGTCTGCCGCTCACCGCTCCTTCCACCAAATGCGGACCGCGCACCGAGCCTTCCATCAGGTGATGCATCATGACTGCGCCTTCCGCCAGCTTCTCCGCCGTTACCGCACGCGCCTGCAGTTGGTCTTCGCCTACGGATTCCGCCATCAGATGCTTCGCACCGACCGCATCCGGCGTCAGATGCGCCGTCGTCACGGACCCTGCCGCCAAGCGGCTGCCGTCGACCGCGCTTTCCGCCAAATGCTGCCCGTGTACCGATCCCTCCGCCAGATGCAGCGCCGTGACTGCGCCTTCCGCCAGCTTTTCCGTCGTGACGGCCTGCGTCTGCAATTGCGATTCGCCTACGGCTCCGGGTCTCAGATGCTCCGTACCGACTGCACCCGACGTCAAATGCATGCCCGTGACTGCCCCTGCCGACAAATGTCTGCCGCTCACCGCGCCTTCCGTCAGATGCGATCCCCGTACCGCACCTTCCGTTAGATGCAGCCCTGTCACCGCACCGGGCGTCAGATGCTTCGCCGACACCACGCCCGCCGCCAACCGGCTGCCGTCGACCGCTCCCTCTATCAAATGAAGACCTCGTACCGAACCTTCCGTCAGGTGCAGCGCCGTCACCGCGTTTTCCGCCAGCTTCTCCGACGTTATCGCACCGTCTTCCAGCTTATCGCGGGTAACGGCGCCGGTAGCCAGTTGGTGCGTCTTCACGGACGCTTTGCCGAGATGCGCATGTTGAATTGCACCCAAGGCCACATGCTCCGCCTGTACCGATTCCTTGCCCAGCTTCTCCGATGTTACGCTTGCGGAAGCCAGCTTCGCCGTCGTCACGGCCAAATTGGTCAGCTTGTCGGTCGACACCGATTCGCCGGACAGCTTGGAGGTGGTGACACTGTGTTTCGCCAGATGCGTGGTTTGTACCGCCCCCTCCTGCAAATGCTGGGTCTGCACCGCCCCCCCGGCCAGCTTATCGGAGGTGACAGCCCGGTCCTGCAGCTTCTCCGTTGCGATCGAGCGCTCTTGCAGATGATCGCTACCGACCGCCGCCGAGGCAATGTGCCCGGTCTGCACGGCTTTGTTAGCCAGATGCAGCGAATTGACGGCGTCTTCCGTCAAATGCTCGCCGGATACCGATTTTTTCGCCAGCTTCCGCGAGGTAACGGCTTGCTCGCCCAATTTCTCGGTCGTAACGGAGGAATCCGCCATCTGCTGCGTACTGACGCTATAAAGCGCCAATTTATCCGCTGTCACCGAGTGGGCGGACAAGTGACGGCCTTCTACTGCTCCTTGCTGCACATGCCGGCCTTCAATCGCCCTTTCCTGCACATGGAACCCCTGTACCGCTTCCTTAGACAACTTGCCTGAAGTCACGGCTCCGTCCTTCAGATGAATGGCCTGCACCGTGTCTTCCGTCAGATGGCTTGCGTCGATCTGCTTTGGCGAAATGTTAACGCCCCGGATCAACCCCGCCGTCAAATGATCGTGCAGCACCGAATTCAGCTTCAAATGCTCGGAAGCCACACTCCAAGGCGCCAGCTTATCCTCCGTAACCGACTGGGGTGCCAGCTTCTCGGCGCCAATTTCCCCATCGGCCAGCTTGGCGGAGGTCACTGAAAAATCGCGCAGCTTTTCCGTCGTTACCGCGCCTTCCAGCAGCTTTGACGAATTGACCACGCCGTTGGCCAAATGAATCGAATGAATCGCGCCGCTTCGGATTTTATCCGATGTGATCGACTGATGCTGAATCAGCTCGCCGGTAATCGCCTCGTCGGCAAAATGCTTCGTATAAATCGATTTTTCGGCAATTTTCATTCCGTCGATCGTCTTATCCGCCAGCTTCTCCGAAGTAATGCTGTTGTCCTGGAGCTTCTCCCCGCTGATCGCCCGGTCTTGAATTTTATCCGTCGAGACCGAGGCCTTGGCCAGATGCTCCGCCGTCACCGACTGCAAAGCGAGCTTTTGCGTCGTGACGCTGCGGTCCGCCAGCTTGGTGCTGTCGACCGCATAGTCGGTCAGATTGTCCCGACCGACGCTATTCCGTTTGATCCGGGCACCGTCGACGGCATAACGCGCGATTTTCTCCGTCGTGACCGACTCATCGGCCAAATCGTCCGTATACACGGTAGTTCCCTGCATAAACCGCGGTCTGACCGCCTCTTCAACCGAACGGATGGTCGGCTTCTCAACTGCACGGGTGACCGGCTTTTCAGTTGCCCGGGCGACCGGCTTTTCAGCCGCCCGGGTGACCGGCTCTTCAACGGCACGGGCGACCGGCTCTTCAGCGGCGCGGGTGATCGGCTCTTCAACGGTACGGGTGACCGGTTCTTCAACGGTACGGGGAGTGTCCGGAACCCCTTGCGATTCGGCAGCCTCTTGTTCTTCTTCTCCTTCCTCAAGGACTAGATGACCAATGCTGGTATCCTCATCAAAGTCGGCTTGCGGCCTCAAGATTCGCGGCTTATCGTCCAGCCACTTCAGCTCATTAATGTACGAGTCCATGCGCTTGCTGCGCACCGTTCGTCGCGTACCGGAAACCCGGCGGTTTTCTCGTTTCATGCTAGGTCCTCCCATATGGTGTAGTGCCTAGTTGGCCATGCTGGAAATGATTGCAAGTAGACACTTTTAACATATGCATTTACCTAGAAGGAGGTCATTCGCCCGGTTAAAAATGGGCGTACGCACAAGAAAGCCGAAACCGTTTTTCCATCGAACGCAAAGCGCAAAAAAAAGGCGGCCTCGTTCACCGCCCGTCATAAAGTGTAAGCCACCGCTCCGCCACCCGCTCCCATGTAAATAGCCGCTGTACCCGCTCCACGCTTTGCTCTCCCATGCAGCGGGCTTTGTTCTCGTTTTGCAGCAGGGAGATTACCGCCGGCGCAAGACCGCTCTCCAGAGCGTCCGGCTCCAAGGTCAGCCCGGTAACGCCCTCCTCCACAATTTCTGGCATTCCTCCGGCGCGAGTGGCGACGACCGGGACGCCTGCAGCCATCGCTTCCACGTTGACGAGGCCGAACGCCTCGCGGCGGACGGACGGAACGACGAGGACATCGGCCAAGCGAAACCAATCGTCCACTTCGCCGTGCGGAACATACGGAACGAAGCGTACATGGTTGCTCAGCGGCGCGCTCGTCCTCCGAAGCCGCCTCACGTAGGGGGTAAGCCGTCTCGAACCGTAAAATGCTCCCCCCACCACAAGCAGCAGCGCTTCCGGCACCTTGCCCACAATTTCGGGCATCGCGGCCAGCAAATGATGCACGCCCTTGGTCGGAATCAGGCGGCCGACGTACAGAATGATTTTACGGCCCTGCAGGCCGAGTCTGTGGAGCAGCGCCTCCCTCCTGGCTGCCCCTTCCGGAGACCATCGGGAAATAAAACGGTCCGGATCGACCCCCAGATGATTCACGATAATTTTGGCTTGGACACGCGGGTCTCTGCGCACCATTTCGTCCTTCAGGTAATGGCTATTCACCACGATCCGGTCCGCCGCGGCCAGACAACGCTGCAGCTCGGGCCGCCGGATATGGGGCTTCGAGATGAACGAAACGGAATGCAGCGACAGCCACACCTGCGCCCCCGGATGCCTTCGCTTGAGAAACCGGGCGAAGCGCGGGCGGTTCTCCACTTGAATGACCTTCGGCCGCAGCTTTCTCAGCTTGCGGCTGACGCTCTCCACATAGCGGCGGGGCGAAACGGCGGGCACGCGCTCGTAGAGAACGCCTTCGCGAATTTCGGTCCGGCGGAGCGTCCGGCCCCGCCGCCCGATCACCGCCAGTCGGACGTGCTTCTGCAGGCGACGGACGACTTGTTCCACGACCAATTCGACGGAACTGCTGTTGCCCGAAGGAATGACGAACGAACCCGGCGTCACGAAGACGACATCATGCTCTTTCATGGAGCAGCCTCCCCGCGATCTTTTTGATAGTATATTCTTGGCGCAGCGGATACGGATAGGCTTTAGTTGTCCGGGCCGCAGTTTGGGCCGTTTGAATTTTGCCAGGCAGGGCGTCATAATAAAAGAACGAACTTGCGAATATCCCGAGAGGAAGTGCAGACCGTGAGCCGATTGGAAACGTATATCGAACATTATGCGGAGCTCGCCGTGAAGGTAGGTATCAACGTGCAGCAAGGGCAGACGCTTGTAATAACCTCGCCCGTATCGGCTGCGGATTTCGTCCGCATCGTCGCGCGCAAAGCGTACGAGGCCGGGGCGAAGCACGTCTATGTCGAATGGGACGACGACGAACTGAAACGGCTGAAGTACGAGCTGGCTCCCGACGAAGCGTTCCTTGAATATCCGCAATGGAAAGCAGACGGCTTCCGTCAATTGGCCGAAGAAGGGGCGGCGTTCCTGCAGGTCTACTCCCCTACGCCCGACCTGCTTAAACAGGCGAAGCCCGAGCGGATTGCCGCGGCGAGCAAAACGTACGGCACCGCCATGCTGGAATACCGCCGCATGATGCAGGCCGGCCGAATCAGTTGGACGATCGTATCCGTTCCCTCGGCGGCTTGGGCGGCCAAAGTGTTCCCGGAGGCAAGCGAAGAAGAAGCGGTTCGTTCGCTGTGGGAACGAATCGTGCAAGCGGCAAGAGCCGACCGTGACCGGCCTGTGGAAGCCTGGCAGGAGCATCTGGCGGCGCTTCGCTCGAAGGTGGAGCGGATGAATGCGAAGAGGTACGCCCGGTTGATTTACCGTGCGCCGGGTACGGAATTGAACGTGGAGCTGCCTCCGGAGCACCAATGGGTCGCAGGCGGCATGCATAACGCCCAAGGCGTGTTTTTCGTGCCGAATATTCCGACGGAGGAGATGTTCACGCTGCCGCGCGCCGACGGCGTCAACGGAACCGTACGCAGCACGATGCCGCTGAACTGGAACGGGGCGCTGATCGACGGCTTCAGTTTGACATTCGAGAACGGGAAGGTCGTGAAGTGTACGGCGGAGCAAGGACAAGAGGCGCTGCAGCGTCTCATCGCGACCGACGAGGGCGCGGCCCGGCTCGGCGAAGTGGCGCTCGTGCCTCAGGACTCGCCGATTGCCGCGATGAACGTGCTGTTTTACAATACGGGGCTTGACGAGAACGCCTCCTGCCACCTGGCGTTAGGCAACGCGTATCCGCTATGTCTGGAAGGCGGCACCGCCATGACGCGGGAGCAGTTGGCGCAACACGGAGCCAATCACAGTCTGGTGCACGTCGACTTCATGATCGGGTCGGACGAGTTCGATATCGACGGAGAGCTGCCGGACGGGACGGTGGAGCCGGTGTTCCGGCGGGGCTGCTGGGCGGATTAATCCGCCCGGGCTCCGGAAAGCTCCGCGAACCGGAAGCAATCGGCCGTATGGTCCATCACCATGCCGGTCGCCTGCATAAACGCATAGCAGATCGTCGAGCCGACAAAGGTGAAGCCGCACTTCTTCAGCGCCTTGCTCATCGCATCCGATTCCGGCGTGCTGGCCGGCACTTCCTTCAGGCTCTGCCAGCGGTTGCGAATCGTATCACCGCCGACGAACTGCCATATATAACGGTCGAAGCTGCCGAATTCCTCCTGCACCGCGAGAAAAGCCTTCGCGTTCGTCACGGCGGCGCGCATTTTGAGCCGATTCCGGATCAGACCCGGATCGCCGAGCAGCTCGTCCAATTTGGCATCGTCGTACGCGGCTACCGCCCTGGGATCGAAGCCGTCGAACGCCTCCCGGTAGCGGTCTCTTTTTTTGAGCACCGTATACCAGCTCAGTCCCGCCTGCGCCCCTTCCAGGATCAGCATCTCAAACAGCTTTCGGTCGTCATGAACGGGAACTCCCCATTCCTTATCGTGATAGTCGATATATAAAGGGTCTTCGTTACACCAGCCACAGCGGCATTCCATAGGACGCATCCTCTCCTTTTTTCCCTAACTATACCACATTATTGCGACACGGTTTGTCACCGTTTTACAATTCGGCGGATTGAAATCTTTCCGATGCTTGTACGTATCAGGTATAATATCAGATATTACGCGACGCACAGACGCTTCGTATACGGCATATCCGAACCCGGCACAGTCAAGCCGAACGATACCAAACATCAGGCGGGGATTCTATGAATCATTCATTTACGGTATACGAACAGCAGATCCGGAAGCAGTTGATCGGGTGGGAGAAGGAACTGCTCAAGCCACCCGGCATGTTCGAAAAAACGTCCAGGGCGCTGCAAACGCGAATCAACCAAGCCATACCCGAGAAAGTGCATACGGCCATTACCGCAGCGGTCAAAGGCATTGTTCAGACCGCGCTGTTCAGCCTGGACTACATTCCGAAAAACGAACCGCTCCAAGACATGAGCTTGGCGTCGCGCGACCAGAAAGCCGAGGAACTGATCGGCTTCTACAAAAAGCTGGCAGCAGCGGAAGGCGCGGGGACGGGAGCTGGTGGCATTTTGCTCGGACTCGTCGATTTTCCAGTCCTGATCGGCATCAAGATGAAATTCTTGTTCGAGCTCGCCCACCTTTACGGGCATTCGACGCTCGATTATCGCGAACGTTTGTACATTTTGCATGTATTTCAGGTGGCTTTCTCCAGCCAAAACAAAAAGCCCGAGCTGTACCGCGCCGTCGTGAATTGGCCGCAAACCGTCAAAACGCTGCCACCCGCGGACTCATACGCCCAGCATATCGATTGGAGGCAGCTGCAGCAGGAATACCGCGATACGATCGATTTCCGCAAAATGCTGCAGCTTGTCCCCGGCATCGGCGCCGTCGTCGGAGCATGGGCCAACTACGGCCTGCTTGAGGAGCTGGGGCAGGCCGGCATGAACTGCTACCGCCGGCGCTGGCTGGACGAGACGGAGGAGAAAAGCAAGGCAACTTAAATCGAGGGAGAGGAAACGTAACTATGAAAATCAGTAAAGCGAATGCACCGCATTATATTTGGGGCGACCGGTGCGACGGCTGGCATCTGGTTCAGCAGCCCGAGCTGAGCGTCATACACGAACGGATGCCTCCGCATACGGCCGAGGTCCGGCATTACCATGAGCAGGCGCGCCAATTGTTTTTCGTACTGACGGGAACGGCCGAGCTGGAGGTGGACGGCGAGCTCCATACCCTCGGTCCGCAGGAAGGCTGTGAGGTGCCGCCGGGTGTACCGCATCAGATGAAGAACGTTTCCTCCGGTGACGTCGAGTTTCTTGTCGTCTCGCACCCGCAGACCCGGGGAGACCGGGTGGAAGCGCCGCCCTTGGCGGAGCCGAAAAGGGACTAGCCCGCCGCCCTCGCTTTGCTTCCCCGTTTCACTGCCGGAGGTGCCCGAATATACTATACGACCGATTCCAATGTTAGGAGCATGTCGTATGACCGTAGCTTCCAACCGGGCCATCCTGCTGGCCGCTATCGTCTATCAGGCCATCCGGCAGTACAACAATAACGGATCGTTCGAGCTGCCCCCCGGGTATAAGCTGGCCGCCGTCCTGGGCAAAAAGAAGTTTCCTTACCTCGGATTCATCCTGGAGTCCAAGCAATCGATCGTCATCGCGCTCCGCGGCACGGCGGCCGTATCCGAATTGAAGAAAGATTTGCAGTTCGATCAAATCCCGTTCCCTTTTGTCCGCAACGCCGGACGGACGCACCGCGGTCTTACGGAGCTGTACGCATCAGCACTCCGTGGGCCGATTATGAGCTACTTGAACAAAGCTTCCCCTCAAAAAAGACTATATTTGGCCGGCCACAGCATCGGCGGCTCGCTAGTTACGCTCTGCGCGCTCGACCTCGTCTTTCACACGCCCTTCAAACAGCCCGTAGTCTATACGTTCGGAGCCCCGAAGGTTGGTAATCCTGATTTCGTCCGTCGGTTTAACCGCCGAATTCACCACAGCACCCATATTGCCAACCGGTACGATCTCGTGCCGCTGCTGCCCCTCTCCTTCGGCAAAACCGTATACCGGCATGTCCGGTACCGCTACGTGATCCGCTTCCAAAACAAAGGCCTGCTGGGAAGCCATTCGATCAAAAGCTACTACAAAGAGCTGGTACGCCGGCGCACAGGCCGCAGCCGTCCATACTACAACCGCAGTCCGAAAGGCCTTCTGCCCGCAAAGACCGGCTAGCGGTCCAAATCCAAGGAAAAAAGCGAAGCCCGGAGGTGGGGTATCTACTGTAGGAGCGATAGCGTTCGCCTTTGTCTGCGGGAAATGCCCGCGTCTCAGCTGATAGAAATGATAGTTAGGAACAAAAATAAAATAACGCCCGGCGCTGTTCCGTACCCATATGTTCCAAGCCCGAGCGAAACAAAATTTCACGAGTAAAGATTTGAAGTTGTCTCAGGGATAGGCAGTCGCAGTGAACTACCCGCCACCTACGCTTTGCTTAGAGGTGGGGGCTTCTAAGGTAACCGTACCTAACGGTACGAAATTGACTTAGCTATCGAGCCTGTTCCATGCTCTATCTATGATTATGCTAACCATCGCAATCCTTCACGCTTGATATTGATCGAAGCATTCCAGTCTCGATCTGCAACAAAACCACAATCGCAGTGGAACGTACGCTCAGAAAGAGATAGAGACTCCTTCACTTGACCGCAACATGAACAAGTTTTGGATGAGGGAAACCACTTATCTATTTTGATAAGCCTTTTCCCTTGCTCCTCTAACTTGTATTGGAGAAATGTTGTGAACATGCCCCATGCATTATCGGCAACGCTTTTGCCGAAATTAAGGGCTTGTGCCATTCCCTTCATGTTGAGATCTTCGATAACCACGCAATCATACCGTTTCGCTAATTTGTGCGATTCCTTATGCAGAAAGTCTTTTCGCTGGTTTGCAATTCTTTCGTGTAGTTTTGCAATTTTCAATCGTTGCTTATGCCAACGGCTAGAACCTTTCTTTCTACGTGATAGAATACGCTGTTCCTTCGCTAATTTTTCCAAGGCTTGACGATAGAAATGAGGGGAATTGGCTGTCTTACCATCTTCACTATCAACAAATAAGCCGTTCATGGAAAAATCCAAGCCAACAACCGCTTGTACTTCTTTTGGTGTCGGTTGATGTTCGTATTCGGTCAGGATAGAAATATAGTATTTTCCTGTTTTTGTTCGAGAAACCGTACAAGACTTGATGACCTGATGTGACGGAATTTCTCGATGTTGCTTCATTTTTACAAGTTTTAGTTTCGGTAATTTGATATAGCCATCCAAGAGCATGATGTTTCCCTTGACCACGTTCGTTGTATAGGACTGCCTTGCTTTGCGACTTTTGAACTTCGGAAATGCAGCACGTCCGGAAAAGAAGTTTTGGTATGCCTTTTGCAGATGGAGCCCAGCGTTTGCTAATGCTAGGCTGTCTACTTCCTTTAGCCAAGGATACTCACCCTTGTATTTTGCAGGTGTAGGTAACTTTTGTTGCTTCAATGCATCTTTATCATCCTTGAATTGCTCATAGGTTTCCTTTCGTTCAGCCAACATTTGGTTGTAAACAAAACGAACGCAACCGAAGGTTTTTGCAAGCAGTTGTTCTTGTTGAGGCGTTGGATACAAACGGAACTTATAGGCCTTGTTCGCCATACCCAGTCACCTCACTTCAGTCCCTGATTTTCGATATATTTCTTGATTACTTCCATAGGTGCGCCACCTGTTGTAAGTAAGCAAAAACTTTTTGACCAAAAGTATTCTTTCCAAAGCTTCTTTCTTACTTGTGGAAACTCTTTTTTGACCAATCTCGAACTTGCGCTTTTATACGCATTGATGAACTTTGACAATTCGGTGTTCGGGTGTGCTTTGAACAAAATATGCACATGGTCCATATCATGATTCCATTCGACTAAGGATATATTGTAGTTTTCACCCAAACGAACAAACATATCTTTCACGTAGTCAGATGTGGTGTCATCCATCACTTTTCTGCGATATTTCACAACCAAAACAAGATGATAATACAATAGGAACACTGAATGATTATTGTTGTCTAATTTCATTAATATAACAGCCTTTCTTTTATCTAAGACTGATTATATCGCATCATACAAAAATGTGGCAACAAAAAGACTTTAGGCTTTGCCTACCGAAATCCATCTCCCACTTTCATCAAGCTTCGCAAGATTTAGAAGTGGGGGACTTCTTTCGGAGGAACGTTAAATAGCTTAGCTCTGTCTTTATCAATCGACTCCAAAACTTGTTGCGGCGTCGAGCCTCCCAGCATCATGTCCTGAATGTATTTGCCGACCGTCGTGTTGTCCCAGTACAACACCCCGTACTCCATATCCATGCCGTCACCTCCAGGTGCGTTTTCAAGGAGCGTTTTTCCACTCATTGTCGGTTTGGCTGGCACATCTATGAATGAAGGTGCAGGCTGAATGTCAGGTCGCGCATCGTAATACTTTTTCAAATTATCCGGTCTTGCCAGGAAATCAAAAAATGCTTTCACGCTCTCCAAATTTTTGGAATCTTTATACGCTACGCGCATATTGCCGCCTGCAGAATGAGAGAAAACATTGTTTCCCGCCATAGGAATAGGGAACATTCTCCAATCCATAGCTTTTGAATCCGCAAACCTTTCAGCGACTTCATTTTGATAGGAAGTGTAGCTCAGGAATGTCGCTGCCTGCTCGTTACCCATTGCCTCATAGCTGGAACCCCAAGTATTCGAAATCGGGTCCTTCCCAAAATATTCCTTGTCGTACATTTTCTTGAATTGTATAAGGAAGGTTTCAAACTCTTTTACGTCCGCAAACTTGATCTGATTCGAATTCAGCTTCTCGTACAGACCGGGATTGCTTTTTGCGGCAATAGGCCCCATTTGCGATAACCAAATGCCCCAGTGCCAGGATTCTTTTCCTACTTCATAAACAGGCGTAATGTTGTTGGCTTTTAAAGTGTCCAAAGTTTTCGTAAATTCAGTAAAGGTCTTGGGTACCGTTAAGTTATACTTTTCAAACGTTTTCGTGTTGTAAAGTATCCCCCATCCATCTACGGACCAGGTCATAAAGCCCATTACCTTGCCGTTGATCGTACTGCCTGCTTTGGCATAGGGCGCATATCTGGATACCCACTTCTCGTTCGACAAATCTGCAAAGTACTTATCCGGCAGGAACTTTTGCGCGCCTGCTCCGGCCCTGACCATGAAAATATCCGGCGCCTCTCCCGAAGCAAGTTTCGTTTTCAAAATGTTCGCATATTGATCGTCCGGAACGACTTGCATATTTACTTTAATGCCCGTTTCCCTCGTAAATGCCTCATTCAGCTCCGAATCGATCTTGGACCCTTTGTTTAACCAGTTTTGTGAACCTACGTAGGTGATCGTTATATCCTTAGCAGCGCCTTGTCCCTTGTTTTCCCTTTCGATTGTTAGATCCTTTTGCGTAGAGCAGCCGATCAATCCCGAAATGCCGAGGAGTGACACTATACTAACTGCCAATGCTTTTTGCCGATTTAGCTGACGCATATACGAACCCCTTAATTCATATTGTATTTTTTGAGATACACCCTTATTATTAAGGTTAAACAAAAATTAGTAAATAAAGGAATCTACTGTTTAATGTATATAAAATTTACTTCAAAGACAATGGATGATCGAAGGACATGAAACAGATCAGAACGGTGCAATCTAAACTTTTTTTAGTATACGCCAGCCTCATTACACTGCTTATTGTCATTTTTGTAACTTCATTTTATTTATACGTTTCTAGCGCGTTAGAGAAAAAAGCTTCCGAATCCATTCATCAGCTGTCTCTTAACATTTCGGATAAATTTGATGTTGAGTTAAAAGGCATGGATGCCATTGCTGAGAGAATCATTACATCTGATAATTTAAGAACCTATTTTTTCGAAAGCACTGACAGCCCTTATAAAGAACTTAATAACGGAAGGAATATATCCAACACTTTATTTTCCATTACCGGTTATCCATTTGAATTTTATCAAATTAATATTTTTCGCACCAACGGCAAGCTCATACAATTTGGTAAAAATTTCGATATGTCTCAACTGTCTCCCTATACGATACAGAGCCAGGTGTGGGTCAACCTTACACTTAAAGAGGACGGGCGTAAAACCGTCATTCCTCCGCGCATTACTGACTGGGATCAATCAAATAGGATTGTCCTTTCCGTCAGCAGGGCTTTCTCAGAGGTCTTGGGCAAACAGCTTGATAGCATCGTGGAGGTCCAGCAGGATTTCAGCGTTTTTCAAAATTTAGTCCATCGATCGATTACGATTCCTGGCGAAGAAATCTCTCAATCGACCAAGGTATACGTTTATGACAAGAACGGCGCGTTGATTTATCCGTTTTTCGAAGGCATCTCCCCGGACCAGACCTATTGGAATGAAGTGAAGGATCTTGCCAATCCGAGCGGTATTGTGAAACCGGACGGTCACTGGATTATGCCGGGGAATTCCACCAAGCCTTCGGAAATCATCGCCTATTCGCGATCCGAATTCAGCGGCTGGACCGTGCTGCTCATCGAATCCGAACCCGCTTTATTGCAGCCGGTAAAAGCATTCCGGAATCAAATCGTTTTGATCGGGATCGCTGCACTTCTGATCACGATGATTTTGACCTACTATATGTCCAAAGGACTGACCACCCCACTTAAAGCCATACGCAAGTCCATAGCCAACTTAAGCCTGCAAACGTTGCCGCCAACAACTATGCCTGCCCCTCCCTCTGATCTGAATGAATTGGAGGAACTGAACGCAGCTTTTGTGCAAATGTGTAAAAGACTCGAAGAGTCGCTTCACGAGGCCGTTGAGGCAAGGTCACGGGAAATAAAAGCTCGAATGCTTGCCCTGCAAGCCCAGATGAATCCGCATTTTCTATATAACACGTTAACTATCATTAGTATCAAAGCGGAAAACAATCATCAAACGGAAATTGTAAAAATGTGTAGCGATCTATCCGGTATGTTAAGATATATTGCTATCGATGGCTCAATTCCCGTCACGATTGAGCAGGAATTGGACTATACCGTGAAGTATCTGGACTTGATGAGGACCCGTCATATCCATCAGTTTTCATGCAGCATCGAAATACCGGCGGAAATGAACCAAGTGCGCGTACCGCGTCTTATCCTGCAGCCAATCGTCGAAAACTGCTTTAAACACGCTTTCAATAAAAGACCTCCTTGGCATATTCAAATTACGGGTAAAATGTGCGACAACGGCTGGGAAATTATCGTTTCGGATAACGGTATCGGATTTGACGACCAGGTTTTAACAAGTATTTTAACAAAAACCAACAATGCTGAGCCCGGAATTGAAGTTGATGATGATTTTCCTCATATCGGGTTGCTGAATATTTATCATCGATTGAAGTTATTTTATGGGGACAAGGCCTTCTTTCAGTTATTAAATAAAACTGGGGAGGGTGCGGAAGTTAAGATTGGGGAATCCGATCCAAGGGAGAATAATTATGCCTAGCGGCTACACATTCAAAGTACTGGTTGCTGAAGACGAGCAAACGATTCTTGAACACATTGTTGAGAAAATACGATATACCGACCCCAGCTTTCATGTCATTGCCACAGCTACGAACGGGGAAGACGCGCTGAAGCTTGTGGAACAACATAGACCGGATGTATTATTTACTGATGTGAAAATGCCGCTAATGGATGGGATTGAATTAGTACGCCTTGTGAAACAGCTTTTCCCTGAAATTCATGTCGTCATCTTAAGCGGCTTTGATAATTTCACCTTCGTGCAGCAGGCTCTTAAATTGGGAGTGTCCGATTATCTGCTGAAACCGATAATATCGGAAAACCTGCGGGATACGCTGCATGAGATCAAGGGCAAACTTGAACAACGCAATATGATTCTCGAAAGAACGATCATCACGCAAGATTTGAACGGAATTCCCCCGGTTCATTCGGAACATTCCGCCTTGCAAAACGAGATGTTTGTGCTGCACCTTATTTGTCTGGGCAATCTGTACAGATATGCAGTCAATGAATTGGATACGCATAGCCTAAGCAAAATTTGGGGCATATTGGAGTGGTCACAGCTACTGAATGACGAGCATCGGTCTACAACAAAATGGTGGGTCATTGACGAGAAAAATGATAACGTCAAGTTCCTTATTATGACGACAAATCCTAACCAAAGCGAATCGACAGTGAATATGACGCTGGAAATTCAAAAAGAAATCTCTCGATTCATGAAGGACGCTTTTTCTGTAACTTTGTGTACCCATCTTACTCCTGTTCCATTCGGTGAATTATGGGAAATGTCCCTGTCCCTTAGAAAATGCCTGGGCAAATTTCTTGTGCCTTGCCAATCGTCGATTATTACGTTTGGAGACTTGCCACAGCATCAAGATATGAACAGTTACCTGGATCCGGTAACTTTGAATGCGATCCAAATGCTTGTTAAGCAGCGAAAGTTTGATCAACTCGTACAGGAGCTGGCGCGGCTTTTTGAAGAATGGAAGCAAAAAAATTTGACGCAGGAAACATTAGAAAGGGTATTAGTTCAGATCATTAGGTTCATTTTTCTGCATTTGGAGGAACATAATCAAACCGTGATCGAGATTGAAGCCAGGATTTACAGTATTGTGGCGACCACCAAACATATCGACACTTTATACCAAGACATTCTGCAATTGATCGAAGAACACCTGCCTACACAAAAAAAACTTGATTCAGCCAAAGAATTGTACACGCGGCTTGAAGAATATATTCGTCTTAACTTCACTAAGCCAATTAACGTAGAGCATTTGGCTAACAAATTCCAATTCAATGCCTCATACATTAGCCGGGTATTCAAGAAATATCAAGGAGTGCCCCCTTTGCAGCACCTCATTTCAATGCGCATTCAAGAGGCCAAACGTTTAATCAAAGAAAAGCCCGAACTGGATTTTAAAGATATATCCGAAATTATTGGCTTTAACAATCAGCATTACTTCAGCAAAGTGTTTCGAAGCCGAGTAGGAATGAATCCGTCCGAGTATAGGGATTTGATGAAAAGCAATAGACCGTGATGCCAGAAAGACAAAGAGCCCCTCAAGGAGCGCTTTGTCTATGTCTTTCTTCATTACTTGATTAACTTCGCTTCCGCCCAATCCGCATGATCGTAAGCGATACCGTCTCCGTTGTCGGTTACCACAAGTCTCAACGTATTTTTTCCAGTGACGTTTACATTGACATTTACCGGTGCATCACCGCTTTTCATCGCTGCTGTGTTCTCAAAAGCCGGCGTGGTATTATTGTCAAGATAGACTTGGAACTTGACGGTACCACTACCAGTAGCCACTTCATCGTCGACCCCTACGGTTGCGGTAAATGTAGTATACTCCCCATTTAAGTTGTAGCGGATTTCACTATTCGCATGGGTTCCGATTCCTTTGGTATACGCCTTGTTTTTCAGCTTCAAAATATGATTGTCGACACTTCGGTCCAAATTAATTTTCCCATAACCGATTGTCGGAGTGCCTACCCAATTCATATCACTCAAGTAGTAAGGCGCTTCTACAGTAACACTCCTACCTGCTGGAACCGAAACCGTTACATAAGATACGTTCTTACCATTCAAATCTTTATGGCTTGCCGTTTGTGTATTGGTTGTCGCACCGTTGGTAACTTTCAATTGACTGGAATCCCCATAGAACTGAGCCTCCCAGTTAATAGCAGCACCAGAATTGTTTGTTAATGTCGTTTTGTAATTTCCGTCATGACGTACTTTCAGGTCGTTGCCACCGATACGAACATGATCCGCTTGCACCCAAGGAACTTCACTCGTAAGCCTCGGCACGGTAGCCACTTTTTGATTTGGCGCATCAGGTTGAACGCCCATCATACCGGTGATTGTGTTCGAAACGAACGTGAATGAAACTTCCGGATACGGATGCTGGTTAGTCATGAGATTTTTCATCCATTTCCAAGCCAAATCATTTTTTCCATGTAAGTAGAACATCTCGGGAATATACGTTTTCGCCTCGACATTTAGTTGCTTTGCCGTAATTGATTGATCAATGAAATTCAAATAAGAATCCGTTCTTGCTCCCTGATCGGTAATCAACTTCAACGGCATAAAGAAGCTGTTTTCGTGACCAAAATCTGTTTTGCGGGTGCCGTTTATGGTGATGCCCCGAACATACCTATCGCCGGAGTACCAGTAGGATTCGAAATATGAGCGCAGATTGTTAGCTTTGGTCAAGTAAGTTGTGGCGCCTGTTGCATCTCCGCGTGCCTCCAAAATTTTGGAATAAGCAAGCAGAGCCTGATATTGGCTGCCAATGCCGTCTCCGGATTCAAACAATTTGTCGGGGCCGCTAGGATCAAACTCGTGATAAGTGGCTAGCTGCTTCGTTTCGTCTGCAACGCCGTTATGATTTTGATCCTGATTATTCATAAAATTTGTAAACACGTTGGTATAATAAGTGTATAGATCACTATTGGGGTCTACCGTACCATCGTCTTTAAGTCCTATCCATTTCTTTTGACCTGTCCATAAATACTGCTCATAGCCTTTCTGTACGATCTCAAACGGAAAAGGCAGCTCGCGCCAATCCTTATCCATATAATAGCCATTGCCGAAAAAGTCGAATGACCAATAGGGCCAATATGGATTTGACGTATTGCTCTTGGCTGATTTGGCAAATGCATTAAACATAGAATAGTTTTGATTATCCATGTTCAGTAAATGCCCTGCTGCTGACTGATGTGCGATATCTCGGACGCAGAAGGCCTCTCTGAAATGAGTAATATCGTCAGCATAAGATCCCCAGTAGGCAGGAATGAGCGGTGGGGTGTAATTGGCTTTATATACTCCGGCATTCACCCAATCCGCATGGTCGTTGCTGATACCGTCTCCGGCATCGGTCACTCTCAACTTCAATACATTTACACCGGTGACGTTTACATCTACTGGTTTCGCTGCATCGCCGCCGATCATCCTACCGCTATCGAAAGCCGGGGTCGTAGCATTGTCGAGAAATACCTGAAACTGGACGGATCCGTTGCCAGCACCCACTTCATTGTCTACACCTACGTTTGCCGTAAATTTGGTATATTGTCCATTCAAATTGTAAACAATGTCGCTGTTTGCATGCGTCCCGAGACCTTTTTTGACAACTGGAAATGTAACGCCATTTAACTTCAATTCATTATTGGCCACACTTCTATCTTTACGAACTTCACCCCAACCGCTCCTTGTTGCGTCTTTTACCCAATCTAAATCACTTAGATACACGAAGCCTATGTATAAATTTTTGACTCGGGGATCTTCACATCCATCGGTTGTTGTACAACCGACGCTTTGCCGGGCTGCTTTGATATTATTCATCGTAGCATCGAGACTAAGAGCTCGGGTTTTCGCCCAATTAAAATAGTCATTCAGACTTGTGTTACCGGACGTCAGCGTCAAATCACTACTGGCTGCTTGGGCAGGGACAGGGGCTACATTTGACAGCATGCCTGTAACCATCGATGCAATCAAGACAACCTTTTTCACTTCTCTTGCTTTTCGTAACATTGAATCTCCTCCTCGTAATATGAATTTAAGCTGAGTCAATTAATTCCAGCGTGCACCTCCTTTCAATTCGTAAGCCCGATCCATATGCGGAAACCCTTTGACCCATTCCTCTATTTGGTTATAAATGGTATATAAATCATTTTAAGGAATCATTAAGTTAAGTATAGTAGCAAAACATTCGCTGTTAAATGTCGTTTCTTGACTACTTTATTTATACTTTTTTTACTTGTGCATTTTGAGCTCTTGAGGTACAAGGATTTCTGAACATTAAAAAGGGACTTTCCCCGACTTGGAGAGGTTTTCAAGCGAACAAACCTGAAAACAACCAAGCAAGTGAAGTCACTTGTACATTCTCTAAGTTTTTTTCCGGTTTTGCTTTTCCCTTGACAATCATCTTAAAAAGTATTATCTTAAATTTAAGACAAAATAGTAACTATCGACGGAGGTCCTCCCTATGAACGACTTTACAGCCCTGCTAAAATCGCGAAGATCGGCAACCAAATTCATCCCGAATACGGACATCCCGGACAAAGAGCTCGAAGAGATGTTCGGGCTGGTCAAATTCGCCCCTTCCGCTTTCAACTTGCAGCATGCGCATTACGTCGTCGTCAAAGACCCGGAGTTAAAAACGAAAGTGCATGAAGCGGCCAACAAGCAATACAAAGTGCTGACGGCTTCCGCAGCCATTCTGGTACTGGGCGACACGGAGGCGTACAAAGACGCAGCGAAAATCAACGAAGGCTTTCTTCACCTCGGCGTGATGAGCAAGCAGGAATACGACCAAACGGTCGAATACGTCAACGCGTTCTACGAGAACCGGGGCGAAACGTTCAAGCGCGAAGAAGCGATCCGCAACGCCAGCTTGTCGGCCATGCTGTTCATGCTGATTGCCAAAGACCGCGGCTGGGATACGTGCCCGATGATTGGCTTCGACCCGGATGCGATGCGCGCAGTCCTGAACATTCCGGACCGTTACGTTCCCGCAATGTTGATTACGATCGGCAAAGAGGATCTGTCGGGACAACGGCCGCGCGGCTATCGTAAACCGACCGGAGAATTTGTCACCTATAACCAATTCTAAACCAATCTAGCTCAGGTATGTATTGCCGCCCAGGAATGAGGAATACTGATTGCAGGCTCATTGGGCGGCAGCGAAAGGAGTTGCGAACGTTGAACGCAGAGAACAACCGGGACGAATCGCTGCATTTGTTCATTGTACTTTCCCGGGCGTGTGAATGGGTCACGGCCCACGCCCACCGGGACATCAGGCGGTACGGTTTGAATCCGACCGAATATGCGGTGCTGGAACTGCTGTATCATAAGGGCTCCCAGCCTTTACAGCAGATCGGCGGCAAAATTTTGATGACCAGCGGCAACATTACTTATGTCGTAGACAAGCTGGAGCAAAAAGGGCTTGTCGTACGGAAGCCGTGCCCGGAAGACCGCCGGGTCAGCTTCGCCGAAATTACGGAGAAAGGCACGGCATTTCTGGACGAGGCGTTCCCGCAGCACCGCAAAGCGATCGAAACCGCGGTCGCCGGCTTGAACGCCGAGGAAAAGCGTCAGGCGATCGGCCTGCTTAAGAAGCTCGGGGTCTCGGCGCAGGAAAGCTTCAAATAGCGGGTCGCCTCCGGCGAACCCGCAGCTCATATCTTAATATTGAGATAATCTTAAATCAAACCAGGCTTATCTATAAGGAGGTTATTTTGATGCAAATCATGATCTATCCCCCAACGATGCAAGGAACCGGAGCCTTCGACGGAGGCCGGATTACGGAGCAGAAGCCGATCGGATTTCCCGGCGAGCGGTCGGTGGTCAAGCGGGTCGGTCCGCTGTTTTATTGGGCGTGGGCTTTCGCCGCGGAGGAAGGCTATATCGGGTCTCATCCCCATCAAGCGTTCGAGATCATCACGTATGTTCTTGCCGGCAAGGCGGAGCATGGCGACTCGCTCGGTACGCGAAGCGTCGTCGGACCCGGCGGCGCGCAGGTGATGCAGACCGGATCGGGCGTGTCCCACGAAGAACGGTTTATCGGTCCGGATATGGAAGGCTTCCAAATCTGGTTCGAGCCGGAACTGAATGAAGCACTGAAACGGAAGCCGACTTATCGCCAGTTCGACCATGAGGAATTTCCGGAAGAAGCCGGAGAAGGGTTCGTACGCAAAACAGTCATCGGCGACGGATCGCCGGTCGAGCTCGTCGCAGACGCCAAAATGTGGGATTTGACACTGGAGCCAGGCGCCGTCTACCTGCACGTCATTCCGGCGGGCCATACGTTAACGGCACTCGCCGTCCGCGGACACGGAGCCTGGACGAACGTTTCGGCCGGAGACGCGGTCACTCCGTTCCGGCACAAAGATTTCATGCTGCTCGGAGCAGCTGCCGACACGAACGTGTCGCTTCAGGCCGCGGACGGTGAAACGGTGCGGATCATGCTAATCGAGGTACCTACCACCGTCGATTACCCGCTGTACCCGAAACGATAATCGTAAACTAAGCCCCGCGGATAACCGCGGGGCTTAGTGTTGAGAAAGAGGATTTTGACTGAAATAGAGATACATATGAAGGTGGGGTATCCACTGGAGAAGAGATAGCGGCCGCCTTTGTCTTCGGGAAATGTCCGCTATCAAGCGGTTTCCAATCAAATTTCCCGAGGACAACAGCGGTCGGAAGTGGATACCCCACCCCCTCGGATAACCGCGGGGCTTTTTGCGCGCAAAAAAAAAGGGCCTCCGCCGGCCCATGGCCCGTTCGGAGGCAAAAGAGAGAAAATGGAGGAATAGAGTATCGAATATTACCAGGTCTTGAATCCTTTCGAGCCAACGCTGGCATTCGAAATAATATCCATGACCGGTACGGAGTAAGCTACAAGAATAAGGACAACCAGCACACCGACCCATACGCCCCAGCGCTCGAAGATGGCCGGCGCTTTTTCCGCCGCTTCGCTCGCTTCCGCGATCGGGAACTCGGTTTCCCCTTTCGGGGCACTGAGCAGCATGACGATGTTAATGATCATCATGACGACGCCGATGAACAAGATCGTGCCGCCGATGGCCATTGCCACATGGTACGGCATCCAGCCTACCGCATCCGCGCTGTCCTGATACGTGGTAAAGGCGGTCCGGCGGGGCGATCCGAGCAGACCGACCGTATGCATCGAGCCCGACATGAAGAACATGCCGACCATCCACACGATCGTTTGAATAATCCCCATCCGGTGCATGAGCGGAGTCATTTCCCGCCCCAGCATTGCCGGAATCAGCCAATAAGTAATGCCGAAGAAGGTCAGCGCCACGCTCGTTGCCACCGTCAGATGGAAGTGGCCGGTTACCCACAGCGTGTTGTGAACGATAGCGTTCAACTCGTGGCTGGCGTTAATCAGTCCCCCGGCACCGGCCGGGATGAAGATCAGCATCCCCATGAACGGAGCGAAGAAGCGGACGTCCTTCCAAGGCAGCTTCTTCAGCCAGCCGAACAGTCCTTTCGCGCCGACGGAGCGGCCGTGCATCTCAAAGGAAGCGAACAGCGAGAACGCCGTCATCAGCGACGGAATAACGACCATGAACGTCAGAACGACCTGCACAAATTTCCAGACGTTCGAGATCCCCGGCTCCATGAGCTGATGGTGGAAGCCGACCGGAATCGAGAAGAGCAGGAACATGATGAACGACAGGCGGGCCAGCGCATCGCTGAACATTTTGCCGCCGATCACCTTCGGAATGACAACATACCAGCACATATAAGCAGGCAATAGCCAGAAGTAAACAAGCGGATGGCCGAAATACCAGAACAGCGTCCGGCTCAACACGACGTTGACCGTATCGACCCAGCCGAGCGACCACGGGATAAGCTGGAACAACACCTCGATCGCTACGCCCAGCGTTGCGATAATCCACATCAGCATCGTCACGACGGCCATAAACGTAAAGATCGGGGTCGTTTCACCACGGTGCGTTTTTTTCCAATAGCGGTAGTTGATGAAGATACCGAAGCCGCTCATCCAGCTCCCGACCACAACGAACACCAACGCGATGTAAAACGCGGGCGATGCTTTAAGCGGAGCATAGAACGTGTACAGCACCGTCGCCCGGTTCAGCAAAATCTCAACTGTGGCGATCGCCGTTCCGAGCGTCATCAGGCCGAAGCCGAGCCAACCGAGATTGCGGGCAATCGGCAGCAGATGGCCTCCGAGCGTACGGGCAACCCCCGCATACAAAAATCCGATGATGAAATAAGTGGTGAAGATGAGCGCCATCAAGACGCCGTGCGCCGTCAGCAGCTGGTAATAGCCGATGCCCATCGGCAGCGCAAGCATCCCCCCGCGGACAAGCCCTTGCATGACGCCGGCAATGCCGCCGAGAAACAGCGCGAAGAAAGCGAACAGAATATGGGCGAGCACTAGGGCCGAATCGCGCCGATCGAAACTTTTCAGATTTTGAATCATAGGGAATACGCTCCTTTAATTGCGGACCGGTCCGGACATTCCGGCGAAGGAATCGCCCCGCTTCCGCCTTCGAGAATTGTGATATTTTTCACAATATGGGATATTAAGGTTCTTTCCGCGACCGTATGCGCCTATTTTACGATGATTTTCATCATCATGACTTCGTGCGCCGCTCCGCAGTATTCGTTACACAGCACCAGATACTCACCCGGCTTATCGAACGTATACGAGAAATGATTCACTTCGCCCGGCACGGCCATCATGTTGATCGTCGTTCCGTTCACTTGAAACCCGTGCACGACATCGGAACTGGTCAATTGAAAGCGAACCTTTGACCCCGCCGGAATTTCCATTTTGTCGGGATTGTACCCGAAGGCAAAAGCAACCAAAATCGCCTCGTACTCTTTGTCGCCAATTTGGTGAAGCCCCGGCTTATCGAACGGCGGTGTCGTAGTCAGCGTATCCGGATTTACCGTATGCCGGTGATCGCCGGGCGGCTCCATCCCTAATGCAAACGCTCCCACACCAACGACCGTCAAAAACAAGACTAACATGGAAATCCCGAAAATGAGCCAAATTTTTTCCAAACGATGAATATGCATGCTCCTTCAACTCCTTCAATCTCTGTTCCGTTCCCGTTCCCCGTCTACGGTTTTACCCCCTGACTATGAACAATACGAAGACCCCGAACCAACTCAGCAGCAGAAACAATCCGAGCAGCATGACGGAAGCGAAAGTGCCTTTCAAGCCTTCCTCTTCGTTCTTTTGTTTGACAACCGGCGTTTCCCCTTGATGCATTTGGGATGCGGCGTTGTGCGGCTTAGCCATCTTATTCCCTCCCCTTGTGCGGGACATCTTATGTCCTTATTGTAGAGGTCCGGGACCGAAAGGCTCTATGATTTAAGTCACAGCGAAAGTCAAGGATTCTTGAACGTTTTATGGACGAAAAAGACGAAAAATGTCGAATCCACTTTCGGCTGTGACGAAATTCGATGACGGTATATTTTTGTTTATTTCTGCGCAACTTGTAAGGATAAGGGAGGATTCGCGTACGGAAGCGCACAGGAGGTAACGCCATGACCCCTATTTCGAAATCGATCGCCGAAAATTTGGATACCCTTTACCGTACCTTCAGCCATACGCCCGATCTGATCACCCGTCATTTCCAGATGAAGCCGGGAGCGCATGCGCTGCTGGTATATTTCGACGGGTTGACGGACAAGCCCGCCGTCAGCAATCATATTCTGCACCCGCTTATTCACGAGCTGGATTCGATAGACGACCTCTCGAACGCCTCGGCGATCACCGGACAAACACAGACGGTGACCCGGTGGGCCGATGTCGAAATGTCGCTTTTCCACGGGAACAGCGTTCTCTTCATCGACGGCCTGCCGTATTGTTACGTCTTTCCGACGCAAGGAGGACCGGAAAGAGCAATCAAGGAGCCCGATACCGAAAAGACTTTAAAAGGGGCGCATCTCGGCTTCGTGGAAGCGGACGGTCAGAACATTGCGCTCATCCGCCGCTATTTGCCGAACCGTGAATTAAAAATCAAGCAGTTCGTCATTGGCGCGAGAGGAAAAACCAAGGTTTCGGTTTTGTATTTGGAGGATGTCACCAAACCCGATTTGGTGGAGGAAATTGAGACCCGTCTTCGGCAAATCGATACGGACCACATCTTTAATGCGGGGGAATTAGAAGAGTATATCGAAGATCATCCGGCCAGCCTGCTGCCGCAATTCATCATTACGGAGCGTCCCGACTCGACCGTCTCGCACCTTCTGGAAGGCCGAATTGCAGTTATTGTCGATAATTCGCCGGGAGTGCTCATCGGCCCCGTCACTTTCCTGACGTTCTTTCAATCGATCGAGGACTACAGCAGCCGTTGGATCGTGGCATCCTTTATCCGGTTGCTGCGCTTTATTGCCTTTTTTATTACGATTTCCCTGCCGGCGGTTTATATAGCCATTATCTCCTTTCATTACGAAGTGCTTCCGCTGCGGCTGCTGATCTCCATCGGGGAGTCTAGAGCCAAAGTCCCTTTTCCGCCGATCATCGAAGCGCTTGTCATGGAAATCTCCATCGAAATGCTGCGGGAAGCTGGTCTCCGTCTGCCGGGCCCTCTCGGGCAAACGATCGGCGTCGTCGGCGGTATCATTATCGGACAGGCAGCCGTTCAAGCGGGCATCGTCAGCAACATTATGGTCATTATCGTAGCCATCACAGCCGTTTCGTCGTTCATTATTCCCGATTACGACATGGCTTCGGCTTTGCGCTTGATCCGGTTTCCGATGATGGTGCTGGCCATGATGTTCGGGATGGTCGGCATTGTGATCGGGCTTGCAATCTTTGTGCTGCATTTGATAGCGATGGAGTCGGTCGGCGTTCCGTACGGAAGCCCGGTCGCTCCTATCCGGATCATCGATTGGAAAGATATTTGGATGCGCATGCCACTGTGGAAAATGAACAAGCGACCGCTCTCCGCGAATCCGGCTCAATTGAAACGTCAGGGTCCCAGCCGGGAAGGGGACGATCAGAAAAGGTGACGGCTGGTCATGAAAAAATATACCATCAATGAAATCAACCTGAAGCAGTTCATCTTTACGATCTACAAGACCCAGATCGGTATCGGCGTGCTGTCCCTCCCGCGCGATTTGGCCGAGACGGCCGGGATGGACGGCTGGCTGGCGATTGTGCTCGGCTGGCTGCTCGCCATACTGTTCAGCGTCATCATCATTAAAGTGATGGAGAAGCATCCAAACGATTCGCTGTTCGACCTGTTCCCCAAATATTTCGGGCGATGGCTCGGCGGCTTCTTTTCCTTGCTGTGGATTTTGTATGCCTCCTTTTCCGCCAGCATCGCTATGCTCTCGTCGATTCACATTATTCAGGTATGGATTTTGCCGAATGCCAAAGAATACGTTCTGATGCCGCTGTTAGGCATTCCCGTCTACATGGCGGCCAAGCAAGGGATCCGGGTCATCGGCCGGTTTTCGGAGTTTGTGTTTCTGTTCACCCTGTGGATGCCGATGATCCTGTTCCTAACCTTGCAAGAGAGCACCTGGCTGAATCTTTTTCCGATTGCACAGAAGGGATGGCTTCCCATTCTTGCGACCGTCAAAGCGACCGTTCTCTCTTTTCTCGGATTTGAAATCGCGTTTATGCTGTACCCTTTCCTGCAGGACAAAAAATCGGCGGTCAAAGGCGTCTTTATCGCCAATACGATGTCCATGCTTATTTTTATGCTGATCACGATCTGCAGCTACGTCCGCTTCAGTCAGGATGTGATCATGGAATACGTCTACCCCACGTTGAACCTGCTGAAGCTCATCCGCCTTCCGATCCTGGAGCGGTTTGAAATTATTTTTCTTCCGTTCTATTTGTTTATCTTGTTTATGACGGTTATCCCTTATCTGTACATGTCCGTATTCGGCATCAGCCGGATGCTCGGCAAACCGGATCACCGTCCCTACTTGCGTCTGATCATGCTGGGCTGGCTGTTGCTCCCCTTCTTTTTCACTCCCTCCTTTTCCGAAATTACCGGATTGGGAAAGCTATGGGGCAATCTCGGATTGTTCGCGGCCGTCTTTTTCCCCATCTTCCTATGGGTATACCAAGGAATATTCCGTAAGCTTAGAAAGGGCGCATTCCGATGAAAAGACTCCTGATCGCCATCCTGACGCTCTCCCTGCTGCTCGCCGTTCCCGGGTGCGGTCGAAGAATGTATTTGGAGAACCGGCAAATTATTTTGATGACGGGCGCCGATCTCGGCAGCGACCAGCAGCTGACCGTCTTCACGTCCACCCCGGTGTTCAGTGTGGAGGCCAAGCAAAAATACAATATATCGGAAACGACCGCCGATACGCTGAGACAGGCCAGATCGAAGCTTGATACGATGAGCACCGGCCCGCTCGCTTCCGGGAAGATTCAGACGGTATTGGTCGGAAAAAAGCTGCTGCAGCGCGCGAATATACTGTATTATCTGGATGTGTTCATGCGCGATCCGAAAAGCGAGATCAACGCGAACGTCGTAGCTGTGGACGGCTCTGTCAAAGAGATTATGTATGCGAATATGGCGGATAAAGGACGGCCTGGCGTCGTCATAAAAGAACAGACGGAGGCAGCGTTCACCAGCCGAACGGCCGTAAAAACGATCATGCAGGAATTTCATCAGCAGCTCCTCGATCCGCGAAGAACGCCTTCCTTGACGGAGGTCAAGCTAAAGGACAACGAAATCGTCGTGTCGGGAACGACTCTTTTGTCCAAAGAAGGCACATACGTTACCTCGCTAAACAACGAGGAGAGTACGCTATTAATGCTTTTGCAGCAAAAAAAAGGGCAGCCCTTCCCTTTTACGCTGCACGTTCCGCCGCAGAAAATAAAGGCGCAGCAGCGAATGGCCTACGTCAGTCTGGAGATTGGACATGTGAAGTACGACATCAAGTCCAAGCATGAGAATAACCGGTTTGCCTTCGATATCCGAATGGACATTGATGTGAATATGACGGAACGGCTGTTCGAATACAACCTTGAGAAAGATAAGAAGCGATTGGAGCAAGCTATCGAACAGGAGCTGCAAAAAAAATGCGAAGCGCTGATCGCGAAAATTCAGAAGCACCGTATCGATCCGATCGGATTGGGGGTATATGCCAAATCGTTCCACTTCGATCATTGGAAAAAAGTCGAGAACGATTGGGGTCGGGCGTTAGGCGAAGCCAAGGTCCGCATGATGCCAAAGGTTACCATCAAAAGCTCCGGGGTTGCGATGTAGACTACCTTACGGTCGGCTTCGTTAACGGACAATCCGGGATCTCGAAGATGGCGATATTAAAGTTCGCCAGCTTGCGCAAAAAATAACACGTTTCCGGAAGATGGTGCTCCAGGAAGCGGAGCGTCGTCCGGTTTAACAGCTGGGAGTTCCGGTACAGGTCGAGAATATGCTCGACCAGATGATAGAAGACTACGACGGACTCGGACACTTGCTTGGCGAACAACCGCTGCAGCGGAAACAGCGGCGGGGTAAACCGCAGATAGCCTTTGATCGCTTTGTTTTTGATAATATGCGCTTGAAATTCCCGCTCGACTTGCTGTACCCTGAGGGATAAGGGAATTTCGACCGGGTCTAAGGCGTTACGTGCCAACACCGCATGCCCGAGCTGATCCTCCAGCCACAGGTCCAACAAATCGACCAGCGAAAGCTCCGGAGGCCTCTCCGCACGCATAGCATACAGGAGAAGCCGCAGGTATTCCTGATTCTCATTCAGCGTCCCGTTCAGAAACGTCGGCGACAAGTTTAAAATAATTAGGTTTTGCATCCGCAAATGCTGCATATGCCCTTCGAATTGAAAATAACCGACGGTTACCGGGTAACTGGCCTTGGCGAACTCCGCCATCTCGGGGGATTCGTATGGCAAGTCCGGGTCGACGGCGTACAGGCGCTCCCGCAATTGGCGGAACGCTACGATATATTCCTTCGCCGTATCGACCCACTGTTCTTCGGCCGGCGACAAATAATCGCGCATGAAGTAAGCGTGATCCTCCAATATTTCAAGCCAGAACCGGTGTTCGTCCCAGGCCGTCATCTGGGAATATTTCATAGCCATCCCTCCAAGACGTTATCAACCTATCCTATGTCTTGACCGGGAGCAATTAGTACCGGAAAAACAAACCGGCCATCATCAACGCAGGGTGACGCCGAGAGACAAACGATTTTGCAAAGGAGGGATCGTATGCCAGTTCCGTCGGTATTGGAAAATATCGCAAGCCTGTTTAAGGAAGAGCTGAGCGACAACCTGGCGGGCATTTATTTGCACGGCTCTTTGGCCATGGGATGCTTTAACCCGGACAAAAGCGATATCGACTTGCTGGTTGTTGCCAACCGCAGCTTGACAGCGGAAACGGCGAGGCGGATCGCCCAAAAGCTGCTTGCCATCGACGAAGAGCTCCCGAACGAAGGCGGAATCGAGCTGAGCGTCGTCTTGGGGAATAATCTTGACGAGTTCGTTTATCCTACGCCTTTTGAATTTCATTATTCCCCCTTGCACAGGGACAAGTATCGGACGGACGACAATTATATTTGCGGGGGCCGGGAAGATCCGGACTTGGCGGCACACCTTGTCGTCGCTTATCACCGGGGAATCGCTTTATACGGAAAGCCGCTGTGCGAGGTGATGCGGCCCATCGACAAGCGGTTTTATGTGGAATCCATTCTTCACGATGTGGAGGACGCTCCCCAAGGCATCCTGGAGGCGCCCGAGTATTATGTCTTAAATTTGTGCAGAGTGTTATATTATCTCAAGGAAGGCGTCGTTTCTTCGAAGCGCGAGGGCGGCGAATGGGGCTTAAAGGCACTGCCTTCGGAGTACGGAGAGACCGTTCGTCTATGCTTGGAGCGGTACGACGGCAGAGCGGACCGCATGGAGCCGGACAAGCGGCTTCTGCCCGATTTCGCCGGCTATATGCTGGGTGAAATCCGGCGGTCGGTTCAATGAGAAAAAGGCGCACCGTCGTATTCTGGCGGTGCGCCTTTTTGCGATAAGGACTATAATACCGGCCATGTCTCCTTGCGGTATGCCATGTCCCAGAACATGTACTCATACCGGCTGCTGAGAATAAAATGATTCTGCATCCGCTGCCGGTCTTGAGCCGTCGCCTGCTCCGCCAGCTCGTCCAGCCGGGCGATCTGCTCTTCGACAAGCACCCGGAACCATTCGCCGCCGTAGGCTGCGATCCATTCGCGGTAGATCGGCTCTTCCGGCGTGCAGCCCGCCAGCCGTTCGCCGATCTCGTAATACAGCCAATAGCACGGCAGGATCGCGGCGATGATGTCGCCGAGCTGACCGGTATAGGCCGCACGGATCATATGGGAAGTGTACGCATACGAAGTGGGCGCGGGCTCGAACGCCGCTTTTTCCTCCTCGGTGACGCCGAGCAGCTTGCTGAATTTCTCGTGCAGGGACAGCTCAGCCTCATAGGTGCCCTGCGCATGATGCGCCATGCGGTTAACTGTTGCCAAATCGTTCGCTTTAGCCGCGCCAAGCGCCTGCACACGGGCGAATTGGGACAAATAGTACGCGTCGTTCAGCACGTAGTGCCGGAAGCAATCGAGCGGCAGCGTACCGTCGCCGATGCCCTTGACGAACGGATGCTCGAAGCTGGCTTGCCAGCTTGCGTCCGCCGCTTGACGCACTTGTTCGGAAAATTTCATAACGAATCCGCCTCCTTCATATTCGATAAGCCAACCATTGCCTCATAACTACCGTACGTCGCCGACCGGAAAATACGGAAACTGCCAGCCGAGCAGCAAAGCGACCGCCCAGACCGTCAGCGTGACGACCAACAGCATACCGTCGCTGCCCGACCATCCGATGCGGTAATAATACGTACGCTTCGCCGCGGACGAGAAGCGCTTCGCTTCCATCGCCACCGCGATCCGCTGCGCGCGGCGGATGCTCTGCGCCAGCAGCGGAATCGAGTGGCGTTTCAGCGTATCGATCCAGCCGCAGACGCCCTTTCTCATCTTGACCCCGCGCACCTTGAGCGCCATCTGCAGCGTGCGGTATTCGGCCGCCACCATCGGCATGAGCCGCAGCGCGGCCATGAAGCTGTAGGCGTATTTTGCCGGGAGCCGGCACTGCTGCATAAGCGAGTAAAACAAGCCAACCGGACTGGTGGTCAAGCCGAACAGCAGACCGATTAGCGCCGCATTTACGGTTTTCAGCCCGATGGATAGCCCGCGGAAGAAGCTTTCCTCCGTTATGTGCACGAGCCCCCAACGCACCCACGTCGTCTCTCCCTTGCCGAAAAACACCATTGAGGTGGAGGAGGAAACGAACATCAGCGCAAACGGCAGAGACAGCAGCAGCAGTCTGCGCCACGGGTGTCCGGCGGCGGCAAAGAGCAGCACCAGATACATCCACGTGATATTGGTAAGCACGTTGATGTCATGCGTGAACAGAACAAGCAGGAACAGGCTTACCGATACGAGCAGCTTAAAGCTCGGATTGACGCGGTGCAGCCACGTTTCCCGATAGGACCAGGCCAACGGCACGTCTCGTCAACTCCCTACCTCTTCGAATGTCGGCCGCCGCTCCGGGCGCAGCCGCGCCTCGTAAACTTCAGGGCTCATATCCGCGGCAAGGGCGCCTTGCCGCACCTCCCACACCCGGGTGGCGAAGCGGCTTACAATGTCGGGATCGTGCGTCACCATGACAATGGCCGTTCCTTCCCGACGCCACGCTTCGAGCTTCTCCAGAAGCGCGAACGTATTCGCCGCGTCCTGGCCGAACGTCGGCTCGTCCAGCAGCAGCAGCCGCTGCGCTTTGACGGTTGCGGCCGCTACGCTCAGCCGGCGCTTCTGCCCGAGCGAGAGCTGGTACGGATGCAGGCTGCGATGGCCCTCAAGGCCGAACCACGCCAGCAGCTCTTCCGTCTTCGCACGGACTGCTGGTTCCGGCTCGCCGTCCCGGCGGAAGTTAAACGCCACTTCGTCGTATACCGTATGCGTGACAAACTGCATTTCCGGATTTTGAAACACGTAAGCCGCCATGTCGGCGACATCCTCGAATTCCCGGACCGTACGGCCGCCCAACCCGTAGCTTCCTTCCGTACGCAGCAGCTGCATCAGCGATTGAAGCAGCGTGCTTTTGCCTGCGCCGTTCTCGCCGACGACGGCGATCCAGTCGCCGGCGTTCAATTCGGCCGCCGCCGCTTCGATCTTCTTCACCGGGCCGTAATAGCCGGCGAAGCGGTCCAGCCGGAGCAGCGGCTCCTTCGTCGCTGCCGGCTCGATCCGCTCCCGCTGCGCAGCGGCATTGCGCCGGTCGTAGTCCTCCCATACGCCGGGATACCAGATGCCATACTCCTGAAGCTCGCGCTTATGCGATCTGAACACCGCGCCCGGCTCTCCGTCGGCCAGAATGCGCGCCTGCGTATCGAACAGCACGACCCGGTCGACGAAATCGACGATCTCGTCGATCTTATGCTCCACGATGAGCACCGTCTTGTCCCGGGTGACCCGCTTGACGGTTTCCCATACCTCGGTCGTACCTTCCGGGTCGAGCAGCGACGTCGGTTCGTCGAGAAACCAGACGTCCGGCTCCAGCGCCAGGAGCGACGCGATGGCGAGCCGCTGCTTCATGCCTCCCGACAGCGCGGCGATCGGGGTGTGCAGCTCCTCAAGCCGCAGGCCGACCTGCTCCAGGCAGTCCCGAATCCGCTGCTGCATTTGTTCGCGCGGCACCTGAAGATTTTCGAGCACGAACGCAATCTCTTCGTCTGCATACGGCATGCAGAACTGTGCGTCGGGGTCTTGGAACAAGTAACCCCAGGACGGCGGAATGCCGATGCTGTCATATTTAACCGGCACGTCGACCGCTTGCGGAATCAGGCCGCTCAGCACCTGCAGCAGCGTCGATTTGCCGCAGCCGCTCGGCCCGAGCAGCAGCACCTTCTGTCCTGCGCCGGCGCCGAAGCTCAAGCCGTCGAACAGCAGCGACGGACTGCCGGGAAATTTCAAGCGCAGCCCCGATACGTGCGCGATCCGGTCCGCGCCGCTCATTTCCGGTCCAGCGCCTGGTAATCGTCAAGGCTTGCCGGGCGGACAAGCTGCGTGACGCCGGTCTTCTCCAGCGCTTTAACCAAAGCGTAAGCGAGCGGTCCGGTAATCAGGAACGAACCGACGAATCGGAGCACGATATACAAAGAGAGGTTCCACGGCTGCAATTCGGTCAAGTAGCTCTTGAAATAGTCGAACACGAGCGCCCCCGCGCCCGACGCCATTCCGGCCAGGCCGGCAACGGCCGCGGTATACCGTTTATAGCCGAACGCTGCGAAGACGAGCTCCGCGCACAGTCCTTGCACGATACCATACGTCAACGAGCTGACGGAGAATTGCGAGCCGAGCAGCATTTCCGCCAGCGCTGCGGCCACTTCCGCCAAAAAGGCGACGCCCGGCTTGCGGATGATCAAGAAGGCGGCGGTCGATGCCATAAACCACATGCCGTACACAAATTGCTCCAATTGGATGCCCGGCACCGACGCCAGGTTGTACACGTCTCCCCATACCCGGTAAACGATACCGAAGACGACGGCGATGACGACGGTGACCAGAATGTCGGTCAGCTTCAAGCCTTTTTTCATCTGTTTCCTCTCCTTCGAAGAACTGAAAGTGTTGTCCGGGACATAGCAACGTCGGTCTGCCCAAGCGGATTACGCCAAGATAAACGCGAAACCGTAAATTACGGGAACTTACAGCTCCGCATCAACTAAAAAAGCCGCCCCCGTATAAGACGGAAGCGGCTCTTGTAAGCACAGTTTGATGCAAGCGTGCTGACGCTCTCCACTTCCCTACGCTGGTATCAACCAGATCAGGTTCAGAGGGTCTAGGATCTATCGATCCAATCTCAGCCCAAGCGGCTCCCCTAGTGACACACCTATATTACCACGGTTCACCAAATTGTCAATAAGAAAAGCATTATCGAGGAAGATACATTCGTGTCTTAGAGGAAGCTTTTCTTGCGAGCAGAAAGTTTACATGCGCTTTCGCGCTTTAGTGAAGTTAAACTTTATTTACTCTTAACAAAAAAGGCGGCAATCCATGGAACCAACCTCCGGATTTAGCCCTTTTGTACCGTATTCGTGTCGAAATTTGAAGAAGAACTAGGAGAATTTTACCTTATATTGAAAAACAATCGCAGTCCTTTTTGGGAAACGGTTACGAACTATGGCCTTCTTTGTCGGATTCTGCTAAAATAAAGGATACTTGGTACTACCCGGAACCTTTGCGCGCCTGCGGACCCATATGCAGGATGCAAGCGATGGAAGCGCTGTCTTCAACGGAGGAAAGGAGCCTTACTATGGACGAACTGCTTCGATCGCAGCTTGAGACGGAATCGATCACGACCGATATGGTGAAGCATTGTTCTTATTGCGTCATGATCTCGCCCGATCCGCTGCACCGAACTCCCGTCTACTGCATTAAATATTCCGGGTCAAACACCCCGATCCTGGTTAATTTGGCGACGTGTCTGACCTGCGGCGATTTCAAGAAGTGCGGGCTGCGCTTCGAGCAATCGTGACCGCGCCGCAACGAAAGTTTTTGCGGATGAAGCTTATATGCCCTGACCGTCTGAACGGAAGGCTCCTTCGGGAGCTTTTCTTGCTTTTTCGGACCCGTTTGGCGGTTGCTTTGTCTTTTGTTCTATGTCAAGATAAGCGTTGTACCGCATTTCCATATTAAAAGGAACAGGTGAACCATAACCCTATGAAGATTTCGTTTTTTCGGCTGCTGACCGAGCTCTCCTCCCGTAAAGCGGTGTCGAGGCTAACAGGAGCTTTTGCCAAATCCCGTGCCAGCCGCGGACTGATTCCCCGCTTCGCGAAAACGTACGGCATTCGTGTACAGGACGCGGAAAAAGCGGTTCACGAATACGGATCGCTGAACGAGTTTTTTTCCCGCCGGCTCAAAAGCGGACTTCGTCCGGTCGACGCGACGCCGGACACGCTGGTCAGCCCGGTGGATGCCATGATTACCGGCATCGGGCCGATTCATGAGGGACTGATCGTCAATGTCAAAGGACAGGACTATACCATTCAGGAGCTGCTCAACGAGAGCCCCCGGATGATCAACTATACGAACGGCTACTATTGCGTGCTCTACTTGAGCCCGACCGATTACCACCGGATTCATTCGCCCGTCACGGGCGACATTCTTGAAAAGGAGCATGTCCCCGGCAAGGTGTACCCGGTCAACGAATTCGGTCTCCGGCACATGCGGCGCGTACTCAGCCGCAACGAACGGCTCATCACCTACATGCAGCACGACGCCGGAGAAATTGCCGTGGTCAAGGTCGGCGCGCTGAACGTCAGCAGCATCCAATACGTCGTCCCGCTGCCGGACCGGCTGGAGCGCGGCGACGAGCTGGCTTACTTCGAATTCGGCTCGACCGTCGTCCTTCTGATGGAGAACGGCACATTCGTGCCGCGGACCGCTCTGGAAGTCGGAAGCAAGGTGAAAGTCGGAGAAGCGCTCGGAACGTTTAAGCGCCGGGATTAGCGCATACGATAGACGGAAGGAGTCGTTTCTCATGAAAGTCCAAACCGGTCCGGCACCCGCGGTTCAGCAGGCTGCGCGGATGGACGTCAAGCCGACGGTTTTTCGCATTCTGCTCGCCATCAGTCTGGTGCATCTGTTTAACGATACGATACAAGCGGTGATTCCGGCGATCCTGCCGATTCTCAAAGACAAGATGAGTCTCAGCTACATGCAGTCCGGCGTCATCGTATTCGCCTTGAATATGACCGCTTCGGTCATGCAGCCGGTTGTCGGTTTTTATTCCGACCGCAAGCCGATGCCGTACATGCTGCCGATCGGCATGGGCTTTACTTTTCTCGGCGTCTTGGGGCTGTCGCTCGCGCCGAATTACGCACTCATTCTGCTGTCCGTTCTGCTGATCGGCGTCGGCTCCGCCATCTTTCACCCGGAAGGCTCGCGCGTCGCTTATATGGCCGGTGGCTCCCGCCGCGGCTTGGCCCAGTCGATCTTTCAAGTGGGCGGCAACTCCGGACAATCGCTCGCTTCGGTCATGACGGCGCTCGTGTTCGCCCCGCTGGGGCAGCTCGGCGCCTTATGGTTTACGGCCGTGGCCGGGGCAGGCGTCCTCGTCCAGCTGTATATCTCCCGATGGTATCAGGGATATATGGCGGCCAACCCGCCGCAGGCCCGGAAAAGCGGCTCCCGCGCCATGAGCCCGGCCCGCAAGAAGCAGATCGCGTTTGCCGTAGGCATGCTGATCTTTCTCGTGTTTGCCCGTTCCTGGTACCATGCGGGCATTACGATTTATTATCCGTTCTACTTGATGGACAAATTCGGCATCAGTCTGGAGCGCGCGCAGATGTACATTTTCCTGTTCGCTGCCGCAGGCGCGCTCGGCACGTTTATGGGCGGCCCGCTGTCCGACAAGATTGGACGCCGGAACGTTATTTTTATGGCGATGCTCGGTGCGGCCCCATTGGCTCTGGCGCTGCCTTATGCCAATGCGTTCTGGACTTACGTTATCCTGCTGGTGAACGGCTTCATCATCCTGTCGAGCTTCTCCGTCACCGTCGTCTATGCGCAGGAGCTGATGCCCGGCAAGGTCGGCACCGTGTCCGGCCTGATCACGGGCCTCGCCTTCGGACTCGGGGCGCTCGGCGCGGTAGGTCTCGGCAGCTTGATCGACACCTTCCATCTGCCGTTCGTCATGCAGTTGGTCAGCTTCCTGCCGCTCATCGGCCTGCTGACGTTCTTCCTGCCGAGCGACCGTACGCTGAAGCAATGGGCGCAAGAAGCGGAGTAATACGCGCAATATGAAAAGGCCGTTTTGGAATCGAATTCCGAAACGGCCTTTTCTTCGTATGATGAAATTATCCGGAGTAACCGGTCCAAGAAATATCATCTACGGTGATCTGCGCACCGTTGGCGCCGTTCGTCGGAGCGCCAACATGTTTGATTTTGAGGTCAAAGTTCCCCGGGATATTTAAATTGTTGACCGTAAAAGTTTCCATCGTATCCAGCGTCAGGGTATACGTTCCTTTGGATACGTTGTTAATGAACAGCTCTACTTTACGTTCCCCGGCTCCCGTGAAACCTTTCAGCAATTTTACCGAGAAGCTTCCGATTCCGCCCGGAATATTAGATGCGCCGATTTCCCCTGCAGCCGCCGCTCCCGAACCGGTACGTTCCGCTTTTAGCATAATCCCTTTTCCGTCAATGACGTAAGTCGACAAATCGGTCCGTGCCGATACGTAGTTCCAAGTGATCGAGTTAATCCCAGCTACCGTACCGGAGGCATATGAGCTGGAAGGAGCTCCGATGCCGTCCAGTTTCTCGATGTTCCAACCGGAGGCATTGGCTGTGATCACATCCACCGCATTGGAATCTCCGTTGTACGGTCCGCCCGTCACGTTCAGCTTGAACTTGTACGCCGTTCCCGGTATCAATCCGTACACGGTTGCCGTTACGGAGCTTGCGCCTAGCGCTCCTTGCGTGTCTGCTTCCGTCCAAGCAGCTCCCCCATTGGCGGACTGCATCATTTTGACGGATGCGGCGCCGGCCGGAGCCGCAAAGCGAAGCGTCACGCTTGTGGAAGTTTTCGCTCCGTACACCAGGTCCGTAATCGTCATGCCGCCGGGAACGGTAATATCCGCGGAATCCTTGACTTTTACTTGAGCGCTCTCGTTAAACCGGCTGGATGCGCCGATTACGTCTACGGTGTTCCCGTTTCGATAACGGAACTGATCATACGTCAGGCCGATCCGGTTATCGACCCGTACCCGTACTTGCTCGGAAGCTTTTACCGCATCGAATTCAAATGTGCCGTAATCGTTAATCTTCGTTAAATTGGCGATCGTGACGCCGCTCAGCTTGACGAGTTGCCCGGCGTTGGCAGGGCCGACCTGGGCAGGCGTAACGTTAAGCGGAGATGGAACCGCTTCGGTCGCGGATTTGACAACTCCGTTTTTATCCGCATTGACTTGAAGCTCTCCATTGTATTTGCCGATCAGACCGGTGACGATTACATGGTCCCCGGGATTGATATCGATGCCGCTTTGAAAAATGTATATGCCGCCAGTAGCATCTTGGAGATAAAAGCCTTTGCTTCCCCAAATGCCCGATTTCGATGTGGCTACGCCTTCGATCGTTACTTTGCTGTTGTCAGCCGCCGCGCGTGCTTGCTGGATCGTAACCTTACCCAAATCCGGGCCCGGCTCAGGCGCTTTCGCTTTGGCGATTCGCCCGTCTCGGACGTACGCGATGTCACCTTTGTAATTCCGTACGAAGGCAACCGTGGCCTCCAAATCTTCCGGTCCGGTGACCGGATTTTTGCCAAGCTGACCGATCGGAGCGTATTTTGCTCCCGTGGACGTATACATGAAGTTGTTCACCACAAGCGTATACGTCTTGTTGTTGTCAATCGGCGAGCCGTCCGGCAATGTTTTTTTGGTGATTTTGCCCGTAGCGGCATCATATTCATACCGGAAGCCGCTGATGCTGTAGTCCGGGCCGAATGTAGAAGAAATCTGGGCATTGACGATGGCGTCCAAATCTTTCCCTTTAATCTCCACTTTCATCAGCACGTTATTGAACGGCTGGATATTGAACAGCTCACCCCACGTGATGGGCCCGGCGTTCAGGTTATCGCGGATTCCGCCGCCGTTCATCATCGCAAAATCGGCGTTCATCGACCATCTCATGCCATCCGCCAGCAAATTGCCCAGCGCATTGTCGCCGTCGTTCGCGTAGCCACCCGTCATCGGAATGGTTGCATTGCCTACGACTTCGTTGATCATCGGAGCGATTCGGTTTTCATACTTCTTAATGATGTTACTTATTTCAGCATCCGGCTGAATGGCGTCTTGTCTCGTATACACGATCTCCGCTTTTTTGCTTACGATATCCTGAGTCACCGGATCGATTTCCAGATCGATGTCAGCCAGTGCTTTGCCATACTCCCAAGCCTGTACGATCAGCTTGTTGTTCACCGTTCCGTTCACAATCACATGATTGTGCGCCGCCACAATAACGTCCACTTCCGGATCGATATTTTTAGCCAGCGTCGCGGACGCTCCGGTAACGGTGCCGTTCGCTCCTTGCGTTGCGTCCATATGGGCCAGAACGACCATCGCTTTAACGCCTTGGCTTTTCAGCTCCGCTGCCGCCTTGTTGACCGCCTGAGCTTCGTCTGTGAACTGAATGTCTTGAATGCCCGCCGGCATCACCATACCGGCTGCCGATGTCGTAACCACGCCGATAAAGCCGACTTTCACCCCGGCCACTTCCACGACCGCATACGGAGGCAGGACGGTTTTGCCCGTATCTTTATACACGATATTGGCTGCAAGCAGCGGGAATCTGGTACCCTTGTAGTTTTCGGTGCCCTTCGGATGCGTTCCGCCGTTCACCATACGCAGCATTTCTGCGGTACCTTCGTCAAATTCGTGGTTGCCGACCGTTCCGACATGGAAACCCATCGTTTCCGCCACTTCAATGGTCGGCTCGTCTTGAAGCAGGGCCGATACCGGAGAGCTTCCGCCCCACAGGTCGCCCGACTCGACAAGCAGCGTGTTCGGCTGTGCCGCCCGGCGCTGTTTCATGTAGGCCGCGACGTAGTCCATCCGGCCGACATAAGTGCTTTCGGTGACCGAAGGATTCGCCAGCGTCGGCACGTTTTTCTCGTAGTACGTTTGATCGATTTTTCCGTGAAGGTCATTGATGCTCAGCAGTTGTACCGGGATATTGCCTGAAGCGAGCGTCGTCGTCTCCAATGCTGCCGGTTCGGATTTGGTTCCGTTACTGCCGATCGTCGATACGCTTACTCTGTACGCCGTTCCTTTTTCCAGTCCGATGAAAGAATAATAGGAGTTCCGTGTGGTGGCTTCCGAACCGACCTGCTTGCCGTCTTTCGTAAACAAGCTGACGCTGTACCCGGTCACCTTGCTGTCGGCAGCTGCTTTCCATCTGGCCGTCAGACCATACATTCCCGTCGAAACAGTCAGGCCTGCCGGCGGCGCGGGTCTGACAACATCATCGTCGCTGCTTCCGCTTCCCGACGAGCCGCCCCCTGTCGGGGACCCGGCCCCATTCGAGCCCGTGATTTTCTTGTCGCCGACTTTCGTTTCGACGTTGGCAGCCAGTTCGAGCTTATTAGGCTCCTTTTCAAACGTGCTGCCGTTTTTATTGACGATCGCCTTCTCAATTGTTCCACTGCCTTTGATTGTGCTCGCCGCATTAAGCGTCAACGTTTTTACGGCAGCTTGTTCCCCTACCTGAATAGAGCTGTTGTCCGCTTTCTCGTTGACTTTCAACTGCTCGACGACGCCTCCGCTTAAGGTGACATTCGCAGCAGAGTCCAGTGTCAAAGCGTTTACCGTTCCGCCTTGCACATTCAGACTCGAACCTTTTCCTTGCTCGCGAAGCGTAAATGCTTTAAGATTCCCGCTTACTAATATGATCGTGACGTTCGATGCGTTCACGGACACCTCATCGAAGGTTCCGGCCAGTGTGGCCGTAGAGCCGGCAGGCATACGAGAGGTAAGATCCACCTTGCCGAAGGCCGCGCCCGACGAGCCGTTCGTTTCGAGCTTTGCTCCCGAATTCAGACGTACTTCACCTACTGTTGTCGTTCCCTTGGCGAGCAGACGGACTTGTCCGTTCGTTTTGCTCACCGTCACTTGACCGAGCTTGGAATCTTCGATGACGATGCTGTTCGGACCGCCACCGCGCACGATGGTACGGCCTTTCACCGTCACGTTTTTCAAGTCGGCATTGCCTTCGCCGATGCCTTCGGTCAAAATCAAATCGCCGTCGATGTCCATGTTCTCCAGCTTCACACCGGCCGAACGGACAATGACATGACCCTCGGCGCGGCCATTGTATGTACCCGCCTGATCATAAGAAGCGGTTTTGGAAGCGAGCGGGTTGGCGCGATTCAGCGTCATAACCGCCTCGGCCCGGGTAATCGACCGCGCGGGCTGATAGGTACGATCCGGATATCCCCCCATATACCCCCGAGCGGCAACCGTTCGCACGGCTTCCCGGCTCCAGCCCGGAATGTCGGCGGCATCCTGAAACGCAGGGCCGGACTGATCCGATGCGGAGAGCTTCAGCAGCCCTTGGAGCATAACCGCCACTTCCTGACGGCTCACCGGTTGATTTGGCTTGAAGCTTCCGTCCTCGTAACCGTTAATGTAGCCTGCTGCTTTCGCGGCCGACACTTCATCGCTGTACCAATCTGCCGGTTTTACATCCGAGAAACCGGAGGCGGCTTTCTGCGTCAAGCCGAACGCCCGGTTCACAAGCGCAACGAATTCCGCTCTCGTAATGGAGGCATCAGGTTTGAACGAACCGTCCTCGTAACCGTTTACCAGTTCAAGGTCGGTCCAATTGCGGATTTCTTTTTCCGCCCAATGACGGACGTAATCCCCACCGGAAGCGGCTGCCGATACTGGCGAGACAGAAGGCAGTTGACCCGCGAAGAGCATAGTGAAAGACAATAAAATGCCGGCGGATTTCTTTAACGTTTTTCTTAATATCAATTCCCGATCCCCCTCTTAAAATAAAAAATGGGACGACACCAATGTCGAACCATGTCCAGTATACATTTTTTGTGTAAATCGCACGTAAAGTGCAGCATAAGGTTTTATTAAGGAGGATCCTACGTTGTCGACTTCAACTTCCCAGTTACATACCTTGAAACAGACTTTCATCCTGTGGCTGCCTCAGTTGAAACATTTCGTACAGCAAAAAAGCGGTTGAGCAAAAATTTCTGCTCAACCACTTTTTCACAGCTTACTTGCCGTAGGAGCCGCTTGAAAACGTGCTCGGATCCCACCATTTGTAGCCCGGCGAAGGAGCAGCCCAGGGCTCGGATTTCGGCTCAACCGTTTGCTCCGGAATCTCATTCTCCGCCCCGCTCGTCAGCAGCGGAGTAACCGGGTCCAATTCCAAGCCCTGTACCTCGTCGAGCGTCCGGTAATTTTCCTTCTTGCTGAGCCACTGGACAACATTGACCAGCAGCACGCCGTCGTCGACTTCTTTGAAGCCGTCGTACGTTTTTTTGGACTGGCCGTTCTCTTCCCGCTTGTACTTCGGCGTCGCATCTTCCACGGGGGAGGAATCGCCGATAAAGGCGGCCTTGCCGAGTCCTACCTTCGCCACGGCGACATACGGCCCTTCGGCCAAGCCTCCGCCGGCGTACACGCCCTTGTCCACGGCATTGCCCCATCTTGCCGTAGTGGACGGCAGATAGACGATGCCTTTGGCTTTTTTCGGATCGACAATCGCGATCGTACTGCCTGCGTGCATCGCCACGGCTTTGACGCCTTTGGTAATGCCGAACGCTTGGGCCGGTTTGACGATCGTCGTGGCGTTAAGGTCGCCGAGCGCGTTGTAGCGGAAGCGGACGCCGAAATTTTTGCCGAGCCAATCGGAGCTCTGCACGCCCTGCATGGCCGCCGAGTTCGCTTCTTCGGCGCTCATCCCTTTGGCCGGATTGCTCCATGCCCCGCGGCGGTAGCCGTTGAACACCTCGGAGGCGTCCCAGCGGTTTTTGTTCCGGTCGGCATTGTAATGGTCGGATACGAAAAAGATGCTGCCGCCCTTCTGCACGTATTCGAGCATCGCCGCCTGCTCCGTCGTTTTGTACGGGATATTCGCTTCCGGGATGACGAAGACGTCGTAATCCTTCAGGTCGCCGTACGTAATAGGCTCCGACTTGCGCAGCTCCTTCACATAGTATCCGCTCTTGGCGATGCCACCCGCAAAATCCGAGAACCCGCCGTCGATGACCCAGTCTGCGGCGCCGGCCGTTTGGGCGTGCGTATTGTCGAACAATACCTTCATTCCGTTGGCCGGGCCGACCGGTTGAAGGAAAGGGGCCGGATCGGAAGAGCCCTCGGCGAACGCCGCGCCCGTTCCGGTCAAAGAATGGCTGAGCGGAAGCGCAATAGCGAAGGCCATCAGCGCCTTGAGCGCTTTTTTACGAAAATCGATCATAGCTTTGGATTCTCCTCCTTGTTACAGCTCTTCGATCACGATATCGTCGATGTTGATTTGGGCGGACACGCCCGACCCCGTAGGACGGGAAAGGTACATAAAAAATTGATTCGTGCTCTGCAAACCGTTGAACGTCCATTGCAGCGTCGTCCATTCCGTTTTGATCTCGGCCATAAAATCTTTGTACTGCGTTTTGGCGGAATAGTTCTCGGTATCTGATTTGCTTCCGAAGCCGACCACAAATCTATGAGTCGCTCCCGCATCGTTCGAAAGCTTGGCCTGCAGGGTGACCCGGTATTGCTTCTGCGGATTAATCGGGAATGCGTCGGCAAACAAATACAGTTTGTTCTGCGTGTTTTGATTCGTCCGCCATTTCAAGGAGCCCGTTCCGGATACTTTGACGGCCGTATCCTTTTTGGCGTTCGTGCCAGCGTTATTAAATGCGAGCTTGTTCGTCCAATTCGTAAATGTATCGGAAGATCCCAAAGTCCCGTTCACCGACTCGAACCCGCCGTTCGCGAGCAAATTGACCGTTCCGGTTCCGCCGTCGGCCGCTGTCGTCACATTCGGCTTCGCGGCATTCGCGGACAACGTCTTGTTGCCCGCTCCGTCGACCGCGACGACGCCGACATACACGTTCTCTCCGACATTCCAAGCGAAGGTCGCCGTCTGTACGCCGCGCGCGATGCGGGTCTGGCCGTATACAGTATCCGCAACCGTAGGGGCGGAGCCGGTCTTAGCGACAATCTCGTAATGATCCACATCCAAGGAAGCCGAATCCGTCCATGTAACTATCACATTGCTCTTGCCGTTGCCGTTCACGCCGTCATCCGCCGAAGTCGGCTCGTTGACGGCAAAAACATCCGGCGCGGTCGTATCCGACTCGCTGACGGTCAGAGTCAGTTGGACCTTCGTCGCGTAGCCAGCAACGGCGCCTTCGAAGTGATAGGTGCCGCTGACGCTGGTATCAACGGCCGCCGGATTCCATTCGACATTAACGAGCTTCGTGCTGCCGTCGCTCATCTTCGCCTGGACTTGGGCCGGCAAGCTGTACCCTGCGCCCCGGGCAGCCGCGGCCGCGATCGGATCGATGCTCTGAATTCCGATAAAGGCGATAGCCAAATTATTTTTCACCGCGCCGTTGACTTTGGAGGCATCTCCACCGGTAAATGCCGCGTTCGCAAACGTAAACGTCAGGTTGTTGAAGCTGTCTGCCGTCCGGTGGCCGGACGCCTTGCCATTCACTTGAACCGTGAGCTGCGTGGCGCTTGTGCGGACAGCCGATACGGCGAGTCCCGCCGGCAGCGATCCGATCAGCAGCTTGCCGGCAGCTACGAACTCTTCTCCTGCCGCGCCCGTGAACGTATCGTTGGCCAGCGTAACGATGAGCGGGGTACGATTATCGATGCTGCCGTCGTCGGCAGTCGCTTCCTTAAATGCGCTCACGGAATAAGACAATTGAGCTTGCTGCGGCGTGCCTCCTTCGACAAACTCCAGAGACGCGTATGTGTCGGCGAATCCTTTTTGACTCATATAAGCGTTATTCGTAATGATTCCGGCAATCCGAACCTTCTTCCCCGCTGCCTGTGCCCGGCTGAACACTCCGTCGCGGTCGGCTTTCTTAAACTTTACGATGATCGTGTTCGCTTTGTCCGTGCCCGGCGCATCCGCCAGCAAAATGCCGTATCCCGGAAAGCTCGGGTTCGCATCGGCGTCGACGATATATCCTTCGACCGTCGCACTAGTGCCGGTAGCCAGTGCCAATGCCGCCGAAACCGTAAGCGCCGCCGGCACATCGCGGACCGTCAAGGTCAGCGCCGCTTTGCCCGCATAGCTGGAGACGGTGCCTTCGAACAGGAACGTTCCCGCCACCGAAGTGTCCGCTGCGGCCGGATTCCAGCTTACGTTCACCTGCTGCGTCGTACCGTCGCTCATGTTCGCCGTCACCTGTGCCGGAAGCATATAGGTCGCGTTCTTGTCCACGGCCGCTTGAACCGGCGCAATGCTCTCGATCTGCAGAGGCTTCGTCTGCGCCTTCACCAGCAGTTGGAACGTCTTCGTAGCTGCGGCGGTTCCGCGGCTGATCGTGGCGGTCAGCTTGACGGAAGCGTCGTTCTCGCCCATCGCGGGACGCTTGACGGCACCACTCGGGGAAACAACCGTTTCGTTGTCCGAGGTCCAAGCGATGGAAGTTCCGTTCAATCCGGTTCCCGGCAGCTTGAGCGCCGTCGTCACTTGATTCACGTCCGGATTTCCGTTCAAAATAACTGTATCTGTCAGCGCATTTTGAGCCGAGGCGACAGCTTGCGCGTCAGTCATAGCGCCCGCTTCCAGCACGAGCACATAAGCGGCGCCGACCGCTTGCGAAGACGATACCTCAAGCACCGTTCCTTCCGGTTGAGGCGGAATGGAGACGGCAAACTCTCCGGTGACCCCGTCGGCTTGGGCCGTACCCAGCGTCTGCGGACCCGTTTTGACCGTCACCGCCGCTCCCGGTTCGACCGTACCTGTTACGATGGCGTCCGAAGCCGTTACCGCATTCACGGCAGGCTTCACCTGCGGCATTTTGACCGTCAGCGTGAATTCTTTAGCCGCTTGTGCGCCGCCCCGGCGAATCGTTGCGATCAGCACGACATTCACATCTTTCGCCAGTCCGCTGCGCGTTACTTTGCCGGTGCCCGGATCGATCACCCCGGCTTGGCCGGCGTCTTTCAGCGACCATACGATGGTCGTGCCCTCCACTCCGTTTGCCGGAAGCGCCAAGGATGCGCTGTAGCCGTTATAAGTCAGGGCCAAAGCTTCTTTAGCCTTGTTCACGGCTTCCGCATCCGTCATCGTGCCGGAGGATAGTGCCTTTACGGTCACGTTGAACGTCTTGGTCTGCACCGCCGCGCCTTTGCGGACCGTCGCGGTCAGCATCGCTTGTCCGTCCGGCATGCCTGCGGCCGGGCGCGTCACTTTGCCTGCAGCGGAAACGAGTGCGGCGTTGCTCGTTGCCCATGTCACTGTGCTGCCGTGAGGCCCTACCGACGGCAGCGTTAAATCGGACGTCACGGCGCTCGTATCGCCGAGCGTCAGCGCTTCGGCATCCCGTGCGGCCGCTTCGGCGTCGCCGTTTGGAGCCGGAACGACGGTCGCGAGGAAGGACGTCTGCGCGGTGCCGCCTTTATTGTCGTAGACGCTCACCGTGACGGTCGCGCTGCCTACGGAAATCGGGGCAACCATAAGCTCGGAGCCGTTTACGAACGCATGCACAATGGCTTCAGAGGAAGATGAAGCTTGATACGTCAGCGCATCGCCGTCCGGGTCCGTGAAGGTCGAAGCCACGGAGATCGTCCGGCTTCCGCCCGCAAGCGTCAGCGTCAGATCGTCCAGCGCCTTCGCGAGCACGGGCGCGCGATTGGCCTGCGGCTCAAGCGGCTGTTTGGACAGCGAGGCTTTGGACGATTCGTTGCCGCTCGTATCGAAGGCCGAAAGCTCGAAGAGGTACGGTTTGCCATACGTCAGCTCCGTTACGGTGTACGTCGTAGCCGTTACGGAAGCGGTATGTATTTTGACCCCGTCCCGATAAATGTAATAGCCTTTTAAATCCGTTTCCGTATTGGCTTTCCAGCCCAGCTCCACCGCACTGATCCATGCCGTAGCTCGAAAATTGCTCGGCTTGGCCGGAGCCGTCCGGTCGGACGAATCCCCGGAGCCCGAGCCGGACGAAGAGCTTCCCGAACCGGAAGAGCCGGAACCCCCGTTTCCTCCGCCATTGATCGTGCCGATATTGGAGCTGTTGATGTTCTTGCCGGCAACGATGACCGTCACGTCTTTGCCCAGCTCGAGATGCTTCGGCGCCTTATCGAGTGAAGCTCCGTTCACGTTGATGACCGCGTTCTCGATCGTACCGCTGCCGCTAAGAGCTACCGGAGCATTAATCGTCAGGCGCTTGATTACCGCCGGTCCGTCGATACGCACGGCGTCGCGCCCCGCTCCCGGCTCGACCGTCAACCGGTCGACAGTGCCGCCGCGAAGCTCCAGCCTCGTATTCGGGCCGATGCTCAGTTCGCTTACCGCGCCTTCGTTCACGACGATCGTCGTAACAGCGCCGACGATACGAGACGATACGCGCGTCGAGGAGCCTTTTTCCAATTCGACCGATACGCCGGCGGCAAGCACCTGTATGTCTCCGAATTGGCCGGCCAGCTTAATTGCCGAACCGGCTGGCGTCGGCGTGTCCACGATCACTTGACCGAATGCTTTCCCCGCTGCTTTGCCCGTCCGGTCTTCCAGCTTGCCGCCGGATTTCAGGCGCACCTCGCCCATCTCGGTGCCGCCGCCCGCAACCAGCCGGACATTGCCGCCCTTTTTGTTTACGACGACCGTCCCCAAGGAAGAATCGTCGATGAGAATGCTGTTCGGACCGCCGCCCTTGACAAGCGTCGTCCCTTTTACGTTTACATGCTTGAGCGACACGTTTCCTTCGCCGACGCCTTGCGTCAGCACGAGGTCCCCGGCAATCGTCATGTTCTCCAGCCTCACGTCGGGAGAAGACACGATCACCGAGCCGTCCGCCGCCTCCCGATACGTCCCGGCCTGATCATAGCGAACCAGCTTGTCCGAAATGTGCTTGGCGCGATCCAGCGTGACGACGGCTTCCGCGCGGGTGATCGGACGATCCGGCATATAGCTGCCGTCGGGGTAGCCGTTCATGTACCCTTGGGAGACCACGGCTTCAATAGCCGCCTTGCTCCAAGACGGAATCGTCCCCGCGTCTTTAAACTTGGCGACGGCCGAATTTTGCGCCGAAGCTTTCGCTTGGAATAGCCCTTGCAGCACGACAGCCGCTTCTTGCCGGGTAATCGGCACGTTCGGCCGCAAGGTGCCGTCCTCGTATCCACTCACATAACCTGCCGAGCGGGCTTTTGCGAACTCGTCATAGTGCCAGTCTCCCGCCATCACGTCGCTGAAGTCGACGGACGCCTTATCCTTCAAACGGAAAACGCGGTTGACCAGCGCCACAAACTCCGCGCGGGTAATGCTCGCGTCAGGACGAAACGTGCCGTCCGGATAGCCTTCGCTTAAATCGAGATCCTGCCAATTGGCGATTTCATTTTTCGCCCAATGGCCGGCAGCATCCGCCGCCGCCCGTGCCGTCTCCGGACCGGACATTCCCGCCGATACGGGAAAAGCAAGCGATGCGACCAATACCCACTTTGCTGCTTTCTTGAACAGCATAACCATCCTCCCGCTTACAAATTTGGATACCTTTATGACAAGGAATAGTAATACTGTCCTAGATTAGCAAAGTTTTGTTAAGGGATTATATAGAGTTATATGAAGATTCTGTTAATCTCAGGTCTCGAGACTCATCCGTTCCACACCCTGCCTGAGCTGCTCCTCGGACAAATGCGGAAAATTGAAGTACGCTCCGTACCTTACTCCCGCTTCCGTCTCCACCCGTGCTTCCGACCAACGAACGCCGCGGGCCTCGCAGGCTGCGCGGTAGTCCAAGTACTCACCTTCCGTCCCCAGCCACCAGCCGAAAATATGAAGCCCCGCGTCGCTTTCGACAAACCGGAACCGGTCCGACAGTTCGCTCGTGAGTATTTGCATGAACAAGGCAAACTTGCGGCTGTAGATCCGCTTCATCCGCCGCAGATGCCGTTCATACTCCCCGGAAGCCATAAAAGCGGCCAGCGCCTTCTGCTCCATCAGGTTGGCCGGGTGCGGCTCGTACAGCGCTTGGGCGCGGACGAACGGCTGTACGAGCGAAGGCGGCAGCACCGCATAGCCGATGCGGACGTCGGGAAGCAGCGTTTTGGTGAAGCTGCCGACGTAGACGACGCGCTCCTCGCGGTCGAGCGTCTTGAGCGGCTCCAGGCTTTTGCCGCGGTGGCGGAACTCGCTGTCGTAATCGTCCTCGACGATGACGGCTTCGCACTCGTACGCCCACCGCAGCAGCGCCTGCCGCCGCTCCAGGCTCAGCACCGCCCCCGTCGGAAACTGCCGCGTCGGCGTCACGAACAGTGCCCGCGCCTCCCAATCCGCGGGCACGATGCCCTGTGCATCGACCTCCGCGTCGATGCACCGTCCCCCGGCGGCCCGGATGGCCCGGCGGATGCCCGCGTAGCCCGGCGTCTCGGCGACAGCCGGCTCGCCCGGTTCGACCAGCAGCTGCGCGAGCAGCGCAAGCGCCTGCATCGAGCCGCCCGTGACGGCGATATGCCCGGCCTCTACGGCGATGCCGCGGGCACGGCGCAGATAGCGGGCGATGCCTTCGCGCAGCGGCCCGTAGCCTTGCGGCGGGCACTCCCCGCGGCCCGCGCCGGCGGCGGTCAGCTCGCGCACCGCGGCGTAAAGGCAGCGGTTCCACGCCTCGCGGGGAAAAGCGTCAAGGTCCGGCGCGAAGCAGTCGAAATCGACGGCCAGCCGCGGCACCATGCGGCCGCGGGGCGAGGCCGATTCGAGCCGCTCCCCCCAAGCCGACAAGCGGTACGACGCTTCCGGGCGGGCCTCGCCCGTGCCGCCCTGCCCCTCCTTGCGGAAAGCGACGTAGGTGCCGCTCCCGGTCCGGCACTGCAGATAGCCTTCGGAGGCCAGCATCTCGTATACCTGATTGACCGTCCCGCGGGAGAGCCCGTACAGCCCGGCCAGCTCCCGGGTGGACGGAAGCCGCAGCCCGTAGGCGAGAACGCCTCCGGTTACCCCGTCGTGCAGAGCATGGTAAAGCGCCAAAAGCTTCGTCGGATAACGCTCAAGATAAGCGTGGTAAGCAATGTGAAAGTGCATTTCCGATATCATCCTTTCAAGACGGAAGGTTCGTTCACTGTAAGTGGTCCAATAAAAAAAGTCTAGATTGATGATTTTCCATTGTCAATGTAACAAAAAAAAGAAACGGCCGGGCTTCTATGCCCGCCGTCTCTTAACCACGTCCCCCCTGCTATGCCGTTGTCCCAATATATAACCCAAATCCTTCCAGATGCGATCAACTTAGAGTCAGCGTACCATCCCAATCGGCAGGCGCTCCGTTCTGAAAGTAGTCGTCGCACAGATAAAAATACAGCCGGGCCGCTTGATCCCAGCGGTTTCGCCTGATGATCTGCAGGAAAGCCTCTCGGGCATCGTAAAATCGTCCGTTCTGATACCATTCGACAGCCGCTTCAAAGGCGGCCCGGGTCTCCTCCTTCAACTTCCGCACCTCGGCCCGGTCCCCTTCATAAACATCGTAAAGCCGGACCGCGCGATCCTCGCCGTACGGAAGCCCCCGTCCGAGCGAGCGGATGGAAAATTCCGCGGGATTCGCAAGCTGTTTGTGAAACGCCTCCGTGACCAGGACGGACACCCCAAGCTTGTCGGTCAGAGCTTCGAGCTGCTCTGTCCGGTTCACATGCTCGGAAATAACTCCTCCCTCCATCCGCTTTTCCTCCCCGATGACCCCCAGCATAACCGGGCCGTGATGAATGGCGATTCCCATATCGATCGGCGCTTTGCCGGCGCTTGTCCGCTCGTCGTTATATTGTTCGAGCGCCTTTCTCATCTCCGTCGCCGCCTTCAAGGCCCGATCGGCTTGCGACGGAAACAACGCCAGAAAGCCGGCGCCCAAATATTTGCTGACGAAGCCCTCCTGATGGCGGATGACCGGACCGAATCTTTTCAAATAGGCATTAATAAGGTTGAAGTTTTGCTCCGGCGTCAGCTCGCGCGAAAACCGGTAAAACTCCCTCATATTCGAAACCAGAATGCACATTTCCTGCTGCACCTGATCGCCCAGGTGCACGTCCACAATGCTGTCTTTACCGATAAACTTCAAAAACTGCTGCGGAACAAAGCGGTAGTAAGCCTCGCTAAAGCTGGTGATTTCACCGATGTAATTCCGGATATGGATCGCCATCATGTTGAAGCGGTCGCCCAAGTCCGCAAGCTCGTCCCGCGAACGGATATCGACAGCCACTTCCCATTTCCCGCCCGCAATTTCGTTGACGCTGGCACGCAATCGGCGGATGGAGATCGAGATCGACAAGGCGATGGCGCTGAATAAAAGCAAAATAACGAGCGTGATCAGCCCCATATTGCGGATAATGACCAGCTTTAAGTCCTGATTGTGCTCCCTGAGGCCATTCGCATCCTTGCCCGTTTCATAAACCCCGACCATTTTCCCGGAGGAGTTATAGACGGGACTGAGCGCATAAATCCAATACCCTCTGGAGTCGTCCGTCGAGCCGGTAACCGCCTTCCCCGTCTCGATGACCTGCCGGTAATCCGGCGTCAGCTCCATCGGCCGGAACATCGGCACGCTGCTGTCATCATCCATGACGACAAACAGCTCTCCATTCTCCAGCTTGTATAACGTCGTATACTGCCCCTCACGTTTGCCGCCCAAGGAACCGTACAGGGCCGATAGGCTGCTGCGAATCGTGCGGTAATCGCCGTTCATGTAATCCAGCGGAGAGTTCAGCTTCTCCAATTCGTCTCCCTTGACGAAATAATTGCTTCCGGCGGCAACGAGCAGGAAGTTATTCTCCACCTCATGCTCCAGCTTCTCCGACACTCTCTGGTAAACCGCCTCCGACAGCCAAAGCATGGAAACGACGACAATCGGCACAAAGGCGATCAGGAACTTAAGCATCAGCGGCACCTTCCGGTCCAGCATATGAACATAAACGAACCGGTGCAGCCAAATGACCAGTGCCAGCTCCACCAGCGTCAGGAACCAGAATAAGTACCCCAGGGCCGTATCTCTCGCCGTATAGGCAAAGGCTGAAAAAGACTGCGCAATCGTCCCGTCCCGGTCCCTCTTCACGAACTGATTCTCGGTCACGGCAAAAATGCCGCCGTTGGGCGATGTATAGACGTGCAGTAGCGTTCCCAGCTTGCCATGACCGGCTTTGTCAAAAAGCGTCTGATTCAGCAGCGATTCGACGATATACGGCTCCTGCGGATCGAGCCGGCTGATATCGTTCAACTGCTCGTTGACAAAAACGAGACGATGCTGCGGATCGACTCGCAAGGACAAGGCAATGTCGCGGGCCGTTCTGTCCATTCCCGGCAGCGGATACACCAGGCGGGATTCTCCATTCGGAAGAACCTGAAATATCCGGTCTTTTTTCGTGGAGTAAAATCGGCCCTCCGGACTTACGCCCGCCGCATCGGCCGGCAATTCGCCGGCCGGCAGCGTCGTGCGGAACACTTCCTCTCCGGTGCTGCCGTTCAGAGGCAGCGCATGCAGAATGACGGAGTTGCCTTCCAGGATGTAGTAGTACAGGCGGTTGTCCTGCACCGTCAACGACCGGATTTTCCCGACGCGGAGCATCGATTCGGTAGGGGTATCGTAGCGGTATTCGGCCAATGTGCGGACGCTGCTTCCGTCCGCGCTGATTTTGACGATGTTCTCCCCCGTCACGTATAGGCCGTATGGATCAAGCCGCGTATTCAGCACATAGACGCTGCCTTCGTCGTCGGCAACCAAGCCATTATATTGATTCATTCCGCCCGATACATTCTTGCTTACCGAGTGGGTGTACAAAATGCTGCCGTCCTTATCGGTCTTGATAATCGTGCGCTTGGACTTCCCGATGAAATACAAACGGTCCGCCGAATCCGCGGTCACTTTGTATATGCCTTCAAACGCCAAGGAGCGGTTCCAAGGAAGAAGAGCGACGCCTTGCTCCGCCGTGCGGTACAGCCCCCAGCCCGTCAATATAATGGCTGCGACAAGCAGTAAAAGGAATATTTTCTTGTTCATCCGCTATGGTTTCTCCCCTATTCGTCGAAGCCGTCGATCCGAATGGTCGCAGACGGCTCATGCCAAGTCACGCCAAGCCCCAAACCTTCGGCCACAAATCGCAGAGGAACCATCGTTCTTCCTTCGACGAGCCGGGGAGGGGAGTCAAGCGTGACGGGCGTTCCGTTAAGATAAGCTTCCGGCCGGTCCACACGGCAGAACAGAACCGCTCCGGCTTTACTGATCGTGACCGTCCGGTCTTCGTCGTTCCAGACCACGAGCGCGCCGAACGCCTCGGATACGGGACGGATGTGGATATAGGCGGCCCCGCCGATCCGTACGGGCGGCATCTCGAATTTCAGGGACACGGTATCCGTCAATAGGTTCTCCGCCGGCAGAGGAACGATTTGGCCGCCGGACGCCGTGCTAATCTGCTCCGCCAATTGTTCCAGCGCCTTGTATTCGTCCGCAGAATACAAGCTTTTCTCCAGCGCCTTCAGCTCGGTGATCAGCTCCGAAGCGACCTTATCCGCCGCTTCTCCCGTGACCGACTCGACGAGATTCAATTGAAGAAGCAGCTCCGCTTTCTTCGCGCCGGTCCACTGCTTCCGCAGCTTCGTCAGCGCCGCTTCCAACTCCTGCTGCGCTGTCCCGTTCTGGCCGCTCGCCGCGGCTTCCAGCTTCGCCATCGCTTCTTCCAACGACTCCCGCTTCTCCGCCAGTCCGCTGTCAATCGCTTTCCGCTGCGCCTCCACCCCGGCCCACTGCGCCAACAGCTTCGTTTCCGTCGCGGCATCTCTAGCGGCCGACGCCTCAGCCAACTGCTTCGCCAGCGCAGCGGCCTGCTTGGTCAGCTCCGCTGTCAGCAGAGCTTTTACCTCCCGCTTCTCCGCATCCAGAGCCGCTTGATTGGCCGCAGCCTGCGCCTGCAGCTCCGCGGCCAGCTTCGCATTGCCGGACTTCGCGGCCGCTCCGGCCAGCTGCTCCAGCTCCGCCTGCTTCGCCTTAATCGCTTCAAGCGCGACGGCGGCGGCCGCAGCATCCTTAGGCTGCCCGAGGGGACCTGCGGCGGCCGCCGAAGCTTTCAGCTTCGCTTGCAGCTCCTCCGCGAGCTTCGTGTCCCCTGCCGCCTCTGCCTGCTTCAGCTGCGCTTCCAGCTTCTTCCGCTCCTCGCCGAGCGTTTCCCCCAACGAGCTGGCTTTCGTCTGCAGATCGGCCAGCGCCTCCAGAGGATCGCCCATCCGCCCGAGCAGCTTATTCGCTTCCTCCTGTTTTCCGCCGTCCAGCGCCTCAAGAAAAGCTGCGCCCGCTTCGAGACGGTTCTGCTCCAACGCCTGCTGCGTCGCGGCGTTCGGCTTGTTGTCCTGAACGGCGGTCTGGCTGTCCTTCTGCAGCTTGTCCGCCTCCTTCTTCAGCTGTTGGATCTGCTTGGCGAGCTCGTCTGCCGGCAGCAGGCTATACATTTGGCCTTGACCGTCGATCCAGATTTCCAGCTTGAGCTGATCGATCTGGGCAGCCGATACCGCCTTCTTCCCCTTCGGGTCGGCGATGTCCCGAAAATCCGCGCTGCGGGACAAGTCGAACCAGGCCCCGTCCACAAACTCCGACTTGTAATACGTCCCCTGTCCGGACGCCTTCATCGTCGTCTTCGCGGCAGCGAAATTTTGTTTCGTCAGCGCATCCTTATGAATGAGATACGTTCCGACGATCAGGTACCCCGGCTTGTCCGCCGCTTCCGGCGGCAGCTTGGCGGCTGCGGGCAAAGCCCCTCCGGTCAGCGCCACCGCAAGCGCGAACGCGGCGGCAAGCCATTTTGTGCCGTTTTGACCGCGCATGGCTACTCCCCTTTTCCTTTAAGCGTGACCGGAAGCGCCCCCGAAGAACCGTACCCGTCCGGAACGGCTTCCGCGATCACCTCGGCATCTTTGTAGAACTGCACCTTCAACCCGCTCATATCGGCAAAGACGACATTCAAATGCACCAGTTTTCCGTCCAGAGGAACTTTGCCGCCAATGGGCCTGCCGTCTTTGGTGAGCAGCGCAAAGGCGGTTGCGCCCAACTCCTTCGGTACTTGGACGGTCAGCTCGCCGGTGACGCCTTCGACCGCGTCTTTCACGGTCCATTTTCCGCTGAAGGTGCGTCCTCCGCCCGGTTCGGGCGGTTGCTCCCCGATCGGCTCCAGCCCGTCGTCAATAGCCAGATAAGGAAGCGTTCCCGGCTTCCAGGCCGAATCGAGCGCGCCTGCGGAGACGACGTTCAGCGCCGACAAGGCGCTCTTGTAAGCGTAGTACCCGGCTATCGCCCCCTTCTGCGCTTCTTCCGAAGCCTGGCTCGCTTTCTCGAATTCGTCATCCTTGATCCAGCCGACGGCGTGCTTTTTGCTTGCCGCTTCCAGCTCGGTTTTTCGCGTGTCAACCAGCTTTAACGCCTGCGCATAAGCTTCTTCGGCGGTCTTGGCGTCGAGGTACGACTTTTTCACTTTGTTGATCAGCTTTTTGCGGGTGTCCTGTTCCTTCAGCCGGGCTTTGTCCGCCTCCAGCATCGACACCGGAAGCGAATACGGCGCGTCGTCGAAATAACGCAGCCCGTCATATTCCCCTTGCAGCACGACTTTCGGCACCGGCAGTATGATCGGAACGATAGGAACCGGGATCAAGAAAATCCCCTCCCACTTCCGCTTGATCTCGCCGAGCAAGCTGTCGTAGTTCGCCATGAACAGCTCGTAATCCATCGCCGGAGTAGAATACATCGCTTCAATCAGCCGCATGTCTTTCTCGCCGAATTTGGCGGAGTACAGCTTGCGTGTCAGATGGACCTTTTCCTCCGCCATTTTCCGGCTTTCCGTATCTTTATACAGCTCGAAATCATGCTTCTCCGCATAAGCGATAAACTTCCACATTTGCTCCTGCGTGAGCACAATATAATCAGGCTTCGCCTCCGCCGTGAACGCCGATTCGGGATCGATGCCCAGCTTCTCCCCGAGCTGCAGCTTGGCCGATTTGAGCGCCAGACGGGCCACTTTCAGCTCGGATTGCGCGCGATCCACGGCTTCCTTCTGCCTATCCGCTTCTTCTTGTCCGGCGGCCCCGAACTTCAACTTCGTCTCCAGCATTGTCTGCCGTTTTTGGGCCTGCGCCCATTTTTGCTCCAGCAGCGCTGCGTTATCCGCCGCCTGAAGCGTCGTAAAATAAAGCTTCTCCACCTCCGAACGCAGCTGCAGCTCCTTGCTCGCCAGCTCCCGTTTGGCTTCGCCCAGCAGCTTGCGCGCTTCCGGAACTTTGAGGCCGATGCCCAAATCTTGGGATAAACTATGCGGTTTCGCAAGCAGGCTGCTGTCTTTTTCGTTCTGATTCGTTACGGCGCCCTGCGCTTGCGTCAGCTCTATCGTCTTGGCTTGAATCTGAAGGCGGGATTGCGCAAGCTCCCCCGACTCTGCCGCTGCCAGCTTTAACGCTTCCTCCAGCGTAATTCGCCGCTCTTCCGCCAGCGCGCCCGAAGGCGTTAGGCCTTGTACGATCACCGCCGCCGCCACAAGCGCGACGGCTGCTTTTTGCAGCTTTCTCAAAGAACCCACTCCCGCCTCTCCGTATGCGACACGATTCGCCATTCTTTTTTCCACCACGCCTCCATACTACTATGAATTCCCAGCCCGAAACATCCATTTTGTTCTAAAAATGTCGAACTTTCGTTGCCTGCTTCAGGCGAGTGTAGTAGTATGAAGGTAACGAAGCAAAGCACGCGACTTTACAAAATAAAAAGGGGTGCGGCAAGATGGGACAACTTGTATGCGGAGGCGCGACGATCCGGTGCAGCTTCGGCAATGCGCCGGCTTCGCTTCAGGTATTGCCGGCGAACCGGGTCACAACCTCCATGCCGATTGCCAACATTATGGACAACAAGCCGATGGTCAACGTGCTGCCTTTCGGGATGTGCAGTTCTATGGCCAACCCGCAGGTCGCTGCGGCAACGGCGGCCAAATTCGGCGTCATGACCCCGATGCCTTGCGTGCCCGTGACCGCTGCACCATGGGCACCAGGCTCTCCGACCGTTCTTATCGGCAATATGCCCGCCTTGAACAACAGCTCGAAGCTTGTCTGTTCCTGGGGCGGATTGATCGAAATTGCAGTTCCTGGTCAAGCGACCATTCAAGTGCCGTAGAAGGAGCGACGAGTAGTGATTGAAACGATGATCAAGCCGTTTATCGCCCCATTGCAGAAGAAAATAGCCACCCCGCTGAAGCAAACGGCCGCTCTGCCGAAGCTGGCGGTCAAGAAGGCGGCCAACGCCTTCAAAACAATGCTGACCGCCAAGGAAGTCACCAAGCAAAGCTACGTGCCGATCGGCAATTACTATGTGCAAAAAAAGCTAATTGTCATTGTGGCGCTGGTCCTGCTGGCGCTCGTGTATTTCATCTGGATCAACCCCCCGGCCTTCGTGAGCCGCATGTTCGGATTCGTGCCGACCCTCCATGAGCAGAGCGGAACCCCTCTCACCTACACGGGCAAAGCCAAAGTATTCGATCAAGCCGGCTGGTTCAAATACGAAGGGGAGCTGAAGGACGGCGTCTTTCAAGGCCCCGGGAAGCTGTACGATCCCAAAGGAAAGCTGAACCGGCAGGGCGAGTTCGACAAAGGACAGCTTTCATCCGGCGAAGAGCTCGATCCCGACGGCACGCTGCTGTACCTCGGAGGCTTTGCCGAGGGACTGTACTCGGGCACGGGCACCCTGTTCCACCCGAACGGCAAAATCCGCTACCAGGGCGAGTTTCAGGCTGGCATGCCTGCGGGAAAAGGCAAGGCGTTCGACGAGAACGGCAAAGTCGTGTACGAAGGAAGCTTCGCAGGCGGACTCTACTCCGGAGACGGTACCGAATATTATCCCGGCGGCGCGGTAAAGTACCAGGGTCAGTTTCTGGCGGGAAAATATAACGGCGCAGGCAAGCTGCTCTCCGAATCGGGCGCGATATTTTACGAAGGCGGATTCACAAACGGATCGTACTCAGGCGAAGGCACGGAGTACTTTGGAACAGGGTCTGCCAAGTATAAAGGGGCATTTATGGCAGGCCGGTACAGCGGAACGGGACAAGCCTATTACGAAAACGGAAACCCGAAATACAGCGGGGACTTTGTCGCCGGCGTGTACAGCGGGAACGGAGAGGCCTTCTCCGAAAACGGCCAGCCGATTTATAAAGGAAGGTTCGCGGGCGGACTGTACGACGGATTGGGGCAGCAGCTCGGCAAGGACGGAAAGCCGACATACCTTGGTTTCTTTCGGCAGGGCCAGCCGGATTATACCGCCTTTCTGGGGATGACCGGGGCCAAAATCGAAGAGCTGCTTGGTAAAGCGCCAGAAACCACGGTCGTCGACACCCCTGACGGAACGCCGGAGCTGCTGATGAGCTACCGCAATTACCGGATGGCGTTTACCGTGAAATTATCGCAGTCCGACCCCCAGACCACCTATATTGCGGCTGTGAAGCTGACCGATCCGGATACGATCGAAGCTCTGGCGGCGAGCTTTGAAGAGCGTTACCGCAAGCTCATCAAGGACGATCCGAAGCAAATCCTGCTGGCGAAAACAAGCCTCAGCGTATCGCCGGACGAACGGAGAGACATTTATATCGCCGATTCGTATGTTTACCGTTTCCTCTACAACCCCGCCCATACGCTGAAAGAGCTTGAAGTGTCCGGCGGCCAAAAAGCGGAGAAATCGAAGCACTAGCCCGGCCTTCTCCGCTTGGCTAGACTGCCATTGAACTATCGTCTTCCGATAGTTCAATGATTAATGGTACTGACCGGTTATGTTGTCATCCATATCTTTCAGTAATTTGGAGAGCAGCACAATTTGACCTGCATGATAACCGTAATGTGCAGCAACCTGAATCAGCAGAAGTCTAATGACTCTTACATCATAGGTTTCGTCATCCGACGCATCAACTCGATGCATGTTATTCCAATCCTCTAGAGTATACCGGATTGTGACTTCCCTTTTTAAATCGTCCTCAGATAAGGTTGATAATGTACTGATCGATTCGGACCGTGTTCTCAAAAGAAGATTTTTCAATTCATCCCTAGTCATGCCGCCCTTGGGATCAAACTCTCGTCGGGAGCGTTCCCTAATGAACGGTTTGTTACCGATTGCACTTACGAAATTTTGATATTCGTTTCCTGCTAAATGCAAGCAAAGATTTCCGATACTGTTTGTCGAAGCCTTCAGCTTTTTCCAAATCAAATCATCATCGAGATGATCCAGGCTCTTTATAATGCGATAGAGCTGCTTATCCACGTCTTCGAGCACGTTCTTTACTATCTCCAGCATAGCTGTACACCTCTGTATCTGTTTTTTTGGGTACAAGTGCTCATTACTTTTATTATTCGCAAACAACCGCTTGCGTTCTCCGATTACCTTCGTCGAGAACGTATATCGTCTTCCTGCTCATCGTCCGCCCAATCATCCTCATCCTCATCCGTGAAAAAGCTCTTTCCTTCTTCCTCCATCGCGAATCCTTGTTCCTCTTCCTCATCCATGGCAAAACCCTGTTCCTCTTCCTCCATCAAGAAATTTTCTTCCTCTCCCGCCGCGAGGCTCCGTTCGTCTTCGTCCACTTCTTCCTCCGACTCGGACTCGTCCACATCGGATTCCGAGTCGGTATCAATGTTGTAAGAGAACTTGGGAACGTATTTCGAGTCTTTGTCCATCTTTGCTTGTTCCGACTTCGGAATACTGGCGTACGTTCTCGGGATGAGCCGGTTAATCGTACCCGCATTCGCTTCGATATCGTATCCATAAGTTGCCGCCTCGCTCAACCATCCCGGGCCGCTGCGCTCCGGAATATGAGGGCATTTGTCCATCCAGTCGTCGTTGCCGGCCTTATACTCTCCATAGTTAGCCATCATGCAGATTAAGCAAGGACGCTTCAAGCCCTTCACATGCCCCGCCCTAAACTTCTCGTCATCGTTCAAATACTTCTTGATCCGCCGTTCGGCATGGAGGTCCACATTTTTCTTGCCCTGCTTCTCCGTCTCCATCGCAACGATAGGCTTGGCGTCAAGGGCATCCGACAAATGGGCGTATTCCTCCGGCAGTTCGTCCTGCAAAAGACGCGCTTTGATTTTTTCCAAATGCCGGACCACTCGTTCCTTTACTTCCGGGAGCATTTTGGGAAATTTCTTGGCCTCGGTTTCTTCGTATTCCTGCACAATGTTCTCCAACAATCCCTTCGTGCTTAGCCCGGTTTCATCCACCTTTTCCTTCTTGTTCTTCTTAACAAAGTTTTTCTTGTTCTTATTCTCGTTCGCAGCGAGATAAAACCGGTTATCGTCGAACAGCCCGGCTTGAACCTCCTGGGTCTTCCCTTTAAGCTTGAAATAAAAGGCGGAGGATATCCAGCGCAGCACTTGATCCGTCCGGTTGTTCTCATAGCTTTTCGGTGGAATCAAGGACTCCGTGTTATTGTTGTACAAATCGTTGACGTTGACGTGCTCTTGATGCGAACCTGCATTTTTCTCTGCCGCAGCTGCGAACGTTAAAGGAACCTTATGAATTTCCCCGGCGGCCAAGCTTACGTTCGAATTTTCCCATTTGGAGTCGGTTAAACCTTCGTTCATTTTGGCTTTGACTCTCTTGAAATAGGCTTTCTTCTGCTCCAAACGTCTTTTGGCCAATGCCGATTGCCGCTTGCTTTTTTCTTCCTTGCTCTGTTGTTCTTCTTCATTCAGCTTTTTGGATTTGATCACTTTCTTTTTCTTTTTTTTCCGTTTCGTATCGTCTTCTGTGTTTTTCCTTTTCGTTGCCGGCTTACGCGTATCAGACTCTTCTTTCTTCCCCATAAGCTGCAAGACCGCCTGGTTCCCCAAGCTCCTCTGGAGCTGTATCATCGCTTGCAGGGGCGGAAGCAAAGACCCTGCTCCCGCTCGGGTCCGAGCTTGGCCGGATTCCGCCGTAGGGTCGGCCGTTCTATGCGCAATCGTCGGACGAACGGGCATTGGAGCTTCCTCGCTTTCTCGCTGTTTGATGCTTATTTGCTGTCCGTCCCGGCGGCCGCTTCGCGTTCGGAGAAGGACAGATCCGTTGCGGCCGCCTGTTGTGCCGTATCCTTGTTGCCGCGCACCGCCCACCATCTCAAACGCAAGCTTGAGCCTTCGGCCGGAGACAGCAGCTTCAGCCCGATCCGAAACGTTCCTCTCCGCGGATAGACGACCGTCCCTACGGATACTTTGGGCAGACCGATATCGTAATCGCTTCCCTGGAACACATCGGAAGCTCCGTAAAATACGCTCTCGTTCACGTTCAGAAGATCCGGAATCATATCGTTATCGGCAACCTCCACACCGACCGTAACCATCACCTGCCCCGGCCCAAGACCGTGGCTGATTTCATCCGTATAATAGCTCCGCTCCTGCTTGCCGAACGAGATCATGCCGCTTTTGACGATCCCCCCGGCCAAAGGAAGGTCCACGACGCCGCTGCTGATTTCTTCTTGAGCGGACTTTTGCTCCGGCAGTCCTAACGTGAAGTCAAAACGGCCCTTGTCCGCCCGGTAGCCTACGGAAAACTGCGGCGGCTCGTCCGCTCCAAGCTGCCGTACGGAGGTGTCGGCCGTAAACGCCGCCCTGTCGCTGCCGCCGCCCGGCGAGCTGCTGCCTGTTCGCCTTGCCAGGATGCCGAGCAGAGGCGAATTCGCGATCAGCTCGTTAAACGGCAGCGGCGTCACATGATCGATGACGTAGCTTGGGCCCATCTGCAACAGGCTGATTTTGGCCAGCACGACCTCCGGTTCCGCCGGTGAGCCCAGCGCCTCATCCATCGATCGGGACGCATAAATCTCCCACAGCTTCTCTTCCGTATCCGCCACAATTTCAATCGTCTGCGAGCAAGCGGACTCCACCTGAATACGCCGGTCGCCGATCGTGATAACCGCCGTGCCGGGCTTCGAACCGAAATCTCCTTTTTCCCCCGCGCTCCCGGCTGCCCTTACCGACCACCGGACGACGAAATCGTCCGATTTGTTGTCGGCAGGCACATCGACCCGGATTTTGCCGGCGGTTGAACAACCCAAGCCCTCCACCAATGGAAAAAGCCCGCCGAGCGGTTCGTACTCAAATGTAATCGGCGGCGTTTGCAGCGTCTTCTCGACCCGGAGCCGGGCTTCGAACGTCTCGCCCTCCGTCACGTAACGAGGCACCGTTTGCAGCACCCGAACGTGCCCGTCATCGTACAGAACGGCGGTCGCCAGTGCAAACTCGTTCCACTCGAATTGCGCGGGCTCCGGCGCGCTTTCCCGGATGAACAAGCGGTACCCTTCCACCACCCGGTTATATTCGCTAATCTCATCCGGGCGGGCCGAGCTATTCGCCACCGCATGTACGGGCTCCTTGCCTTTCTCGTCGTAAGCGATGCAAAGGTATACGTTTTTGGCGTAATCGTTATTGTTGAAGCCCTCCATCATCGAGAGCTTGAGCGTCACCGGGGAGGAGACCGTAATTTCCCGTCCGAGGCCGTCCAACGCGAGCCCGGACTGCACCGATACCGACTTGTCGTCCACCGCGACCACCTGCAAACCCGCCACTACGCCGCTTCCGAACAGCAGCCGGTTGAGCAGACGCCGCTTGTCGTTGAAATATTTTTGCTCGGATTCGAAATCTCGGACCGTCAGCAGCTTGCCGTAAAAGTACCGGTTGCGTTCAAACGGAAAAAACCTGGACTTTTTCATGCTCCGCTTCCTCTTTCATCGTTTAATGTTATTCAAGCTCCGAATCGAGACCGAGTCTCGTATGAATGTCCATGCGGTTGTCGCGCTCCACATCGATCAGCACCGTATGATAAGGCAGGGTGGCGCGCCGGTCCAGCTTCAGCCAAGACGGCTCGGCCAGAGTCGTATTGATGCCAAGGTACGTATGCATATCCATATTCATCCACGGCTGCAGCACAATCAGCTTGGCTTCCGTGAAAGCGGGCTTCTGGGCGTCCAATAGCTGCTGCAGCACATATTTTTGTTTATCCGAAGCGGCATGCTCCGGTTTCACCAGAACGCAAAACGTGTATGGATCGTCGCTGTACAGCCGGCTCGCGGTTTCGCGGAACTCGGCATTTTCCAACAAGTGCCGGATTTGAAAATGCTCGATAATCATCGGCGCCTCGCCCGTGTAAATCTCCACCATCCGCGAAATGGCCGCCCGGGTCCCCCGGAACCGATATAAGTCGGGGGCTTCACGCATCCACAATCGCAGCTGCTGTTCCGTCCAGTGCTCATCCGGCGAAAGGCCCAGCCACGAGGCAAGCCACCGCAGGTAAGGACCGTCCGTCGCATCCGGGTCGAAATAGCGCGCGATCCCGGCGATCGTCTCGTCCGTCTCCTCCATAAAGGTGGCGAACAGCGATAAATAACGCTCCAGAAAGCCCCGGCTCTTCTCGTCCTCCTGGTACACGGCCGGAAGATACGATAAATAGGACATGCGCGGATCGTAAATGCGGAGCCTGCGAAGCAGCGGGGAAGCCGTTTCGCTGCCGATCCACTCCAGCTTCAGCCATAAGTACCGCCCCTTGGCCGACACCAGCAGCGCATCCTTCGGATTCGTTAACGTATGCGTCCACAGCGGTTTCAAAGCATCCAGCTTCTCCTTGGCCGGAATAGCCGGGTCGGAAATATATTGATCCAGATCGAGCACGCGTCCGCCGAGCGCCACCGTTTTGCGGTCGGAGGCGAACCAGGACAGACGCAGCTGCAATCCCTCTTCCACGTCCGCATCCAGCACCGCTTTGTGCCATTCGTTTTCGCTGCGGGTGCTATCCAGAGAATAGGAGATCCACGTTCCTTCGTAGCGGCCATTCCCGCAGGAATTCGTGCGGGGCAATAGCTGCAGCACAGTGACGGTTTCTTCGGCACGGTTCCAGGCATAAAGCTGCCCGCTCGCATTCGTCAGCAGCTTGTCGGACCGCCCGTGGTACGAAGCAATCGGCCGGACGGTGCATTCTTCTTCGGACATCTCGGCCAAGAGCAGGGAATGCCGGTTTTCGCCGGCCGCTTCGCCCGAGGCGTCCCCGATAAACAAGCCTCCCCGTCCGTCAAGCGCGATACCTGAAGGCCTTGGCTGACGGACGGCTTCGCTATACCATTCCGACTCGCTGCCATCCGGCAGACGAAACAGCCGTCCCGTCCCGGTATCCAGCAGCCAGACGGTCCCGTCCTCCGTCCCGGCCAGTTGAAACCGCCCCCGCAACGCTTCCATTCTGTCAGGGAGTACCCGATCCGGATCGATCTCCGTTTCCGCCAGCAGCTGGCCCGAGGAACCAAGCCTCAGCAAGACGAGTCTGTCGCCATCCACAATGGCGAGCACCAGAAACTGCCCGCCCGCCTGGGTTGCCCCCAAGGGATACAAGCTTTCCCCGCGGTAGTCGCTGTAGCTCCATACCGCTTGGCTGTTACCGGCATGAAAGGCAATAAGCGGCGTATCGGCATGGGGATCTGCGGCCAGTACCGTATCTCCTACGGCCGCCAAGTAAGCGGAGGAGGTGAAGGTGCCGTGCCCTTCGCGAAGCAGAGGTTCCAGATGGCGGTTATCCGGATCGTACAGCCACAGGGCGGCTGACTCATCCAGCAGGTAGATTCGGTCCTGTCGGCCGGGAGTTATATCCGCAATCGCTCCGGGTCCCTCGCCTTCCCATTCCACAAGTGAAATTTTCGCCGCAATGCCGTACTGCTCCGTTTGCATGAGCGCAAGTCCGGCGGAATCGATGCTAACGTTACAGGTCATTCCCCGTTTCCAATCCGACGGCTTGTTCAGCGAGAAGAACCGGAAAGGTCCCACCATGCGCCGCCCCCTTTGTCATAGCTCGGTTAAGCTGATTAGTTCGATGTCGTGCTCTCCGGAATAAACGAGCCCATACGGCGGGATTTGAATATCGCCGTCGGCATCTTTATGAAATCCTTTGCCTTCCGCCGAAATCCACAAGTCTTGAATGTAGCTGACCCCCGGAATCCGATTGATGACGCCGTAAATGTCTCCCTTGTACACGGTCCGTCCGAAAGCCCATCCGCTCGTTCCATCCTTGTTGTCGAAAGGCTGAAGCAGTCGGGTCAGCTCGCGGATGACAACATCAGCCTCGTCCTTGAACGATGGCTCTACCACAATAACGGCATGCACGCTAATCTCAATATATTCCGGCGGCAAAATTTGAATGTCCGTCGTAATCATCCGGCGCTTGTCCAAATGCCGTCTCACCGTTTCCATAAACCCTCGGCTTGGCACGGGCTTCGGCGATTCGCTGTAGGGCACCACCACGACGGAAAGAGCCGCCGGCGACCGGTCTGCAGGATACTGCTTCAGCCCTTTGCGGAATAAAGGCAGCGCCCGCGCTCTCGCTACACGCAGGCCCGGCGTATTCAGCACGATCCGCTCCACGTCCTCCGCCGTCACGGCGGTTGCGGGCTGCTGCAGCTCCATTCTCGCTCTCAGCTTGGCCTCCTCCAGCGTTTCCGGAGCGCAGCCGCCCGTAGCGACCGTCCGGTTCACGGGGCGCACAAGCTCCAACTCCGGCCACGGCTCGGCGAAACGCTGAATCAAGGCGGCGTTAATATTCCCGGACACGCCTTCGGTCGAACGAAGGGCAAGCACCACAATGTTCGGCTCGTCGGATGGCGGAGGCGCCATCCCTTTCTCGTTGTCGCCGAAGAGAACGATGCCGTTCAGCGGGTCGAGAAGGAAATGCCGGTCGTCCGGACCGGACCGGTCAAAGTCGTCGACCCGGTGCCAGTCATACCAGAGCCATTCGCCAGATACAGCGTCCTTTTCTCCGACTTGGAGCCGGAATGCTTCGGCGGCGACTGAAACGCAGGGAAGCTCGAAGCGCTGATGGGGCAGCCCGTTTCCCGCACCGATCCGCCGCTGATCGCGAAACTGCCCGGTATGGCAAATGACCCTTACCCGTCCGATGCCGTCCGGCGGCGCCTGTCCGCCCGCCTCCTCCCCGAAAGCGATCCGAACCGTCTTGCTCTCACCGTTGCGGCTTAAAGCGTAAACTTTCCTTTTATCCTCCGGGACCTTAGGCGGCAGATCGCCGGCCTCACTCCATTCCTCCCAAGTCACTTGGTCCTCCAAACGGACTTGAATCCGCACCGTGCCGAAGAAAGCCAAATAATGACTGATTTCCAGCAATTGTTCGCTCTGCCCGTCCCAGTCGAACTCCTCCATCAGACTCCATGTGTCGTACTGGAAGGCGGTCACCGCATTAAACGCCACATGCTCGATCTTGGGCGGAAGCTCAAATCCCGGTTCGACGACCTCGCAGCAGATCCAATACCGCTCCCTGTCTAACGCCGGCCCCACGATTCTCGGCTGCATAGGCCGCTCCAGCCGGAACAACAGCTTGCCGCTTTGCGACAAATGGTTCGTCTCGTCCCGCCGCAAATCGACCGGCTGCCAGTCCGCAGGACGGTCCTCTTCGCCGTCGCCGAACATCCGCCACGCCAGCTTGGCCGAAGGAATGCGTTCTCGTTCGGGGTCCTGCACCGGAACGATAGGGTAGTTCTCGAATAATCGGATCGACAGGGTGAGCAGTTGATTCGTCGGCAGCGGTTCGGCGAACCCGATGTACAGTCGGCTGCCCGCTTCCCCCTTGGCCCCGAATGCCGGAAACGATACGTTGCGCCCCTCGTTGGAGGCGGTATAGTCGAAATAACCGGAGTCGGTCGCGACAATCAGTTTGTCCGGGATAGCGGGAACGAGCAAAAGCGGCTCCGCCGTCTCGAAGGTCAGCCCGCCTGCCGACAGCTTGGTTCCGCGGGGAAGCTTGGATTGCACGGCGACGCCTTCGAATTGAACTTCGACCGAAGCCGGTACGGCTCCCCGGGGCTTCACGCCAAGCAGCTTGAGAAATTTCAGCTCATTGGCTTCGGTGACCCGGTTTAAGTAATACTGCTGCATCTCGATGAGCCAAGTCAGCATTTCGAGCATCGTCATGCCCGGATCATGCGCGTTCTCGTCGGTCCATGCCGGATAAAGCGCAGGGATTTGCTTCCGGGCCGCTTCTACCATATGCTCGTACATGCGGTCATCCAAATTCGGCAGCTTGAGCATGCTTGTCCCCCTCCCGTCCCTTACACGATCTCGATAGCCAGCTTATGAATGCCTTCGGTGACGATGCCGTGCGGAATCGAAGACATGTTTTCGGGCAGCAGCTCCGTGCGCTCTCCGTCCTCCAGCTTCGTTACCGTCATGGTCAGACGGTCGACATGATGGATCGACCCGATGGATTTCAGCAGCGCATAGAACATGGACAGGTGCAGCGGCTTGCCGATTTCCCACCCGTTTCCGTTCAAGCCTCCAACCAGCGGATGCAGGAAGCGGCCGATTTTACCCAGCGCCTGACTTTCGGCCGCAGCCGCTTCCTCCATGCTTTTTACGGCCAATACCGCCTGTACGCCGATCTCCAGCCAGGCCGGCCCGATCACTTGAATGCTGCCCGGGAACGCGGTCGGATAAGCTGCGCGCTCCCGGAGATAGCTCTCGATCCGTTTCCTCAGCTCGATAAAAGAAGGGCCTTCGTGAAAGCCCGTTTTCGGCAGGACGACCAGCGTGACGCAGCCCATTTCTTTCTCCATGCGGACGTTGCGCGCGGGCAGGCATTTCACCTTGCCGATGCCCGGATAAGCCTCCCGCACGAGCCATTCGTAATCCTCCGCCGTCACCGCGCGTCCCCGGTGCTTGACCAACTGCGGTCCGCGTTTCAGCGCCTCCTGCAGCGATTCGGGCTCGCAGCCGCCGGAAGCGGGCTCGTGGTTCATGACGCTCTGGACGAAGGCAATGGACGTTTGCAGTTGGTTAATCGCCAGCCGATCCAAATTCCCCCGTTCTCCCCCGCCGGTTTTGTAGTTCACCTTGATTCGTTCGATATCTGAATTCGGTAGACGCTTCCCGTGAACCCCGTCCCCGAAATAGATCCGGCCGGTGGAACGATCTATCCGGTAGTGCCGGTCTGCCGGACCCGAAGCGAGGAAATTCGCCACCCGCTCGTAGCGGATCCAGCACTTCAGCACTTGCCCTTCCGAATCGCGCACGATGTCTGCCCGTCCTTCGTCGAGCTCCAGATCAGCCAGCTCTTCCTTCGCCAAATGCCCGGTTTCGTCCACCCACACCTCCTCCGAAATGACCGGCGGGCGGGCCAGGACGACGCCGGGCGACTCGTCCGGGAATTCGCCTGCGGCCGCCGCCTGCGGCGTTTCCTGCTCGACCGTCTCCTGCTGGATCGCCGCAACGGTGTTCAAATGAACCCCCTGGATTAACGGACAGGGGCTCGGCGAGCTGTCCGAATCGAACCTTGCGTCCTTGTTCACCGCGCGAATCCAATACCGGTCCCGGCCCCATATCCGAAGCTCCGCCAAATCGGACGGCGAATAGAAAAGAACCGTACCGCTCTGCGTAAACCCGTTCGTGCCGTCCGTCGTCTTCAAGGGACGCCAGCTTCCCGCCCCCGCCCCATATTCCCACTCGATAAGCGGGATGTCGCCGGACGCCGCTTTTTGCATCAGCACGGAAAAATAAAGACTGATCGGTCCGCGGACGGGGGCCCGGTCAAATCCGAAATAAACGGCCGGCTTGCCGCCCTCGGGCAACCGGAAAGGAGCAAAGGGACGGCCGCTGCCCCCCGTTTGCCCCGAGCAGTCCCGGCTCTCCGCGTTGTTGCGGTTCCAGCACGCTTCAGGCGGGTAGAGCGGCTCGTCGTAAGCGTACTTCAGCCGGACTTGCTCGATCCAGGGTGACAAATAGAGCGGGTTCGCCGAATACAAGTGCTCGATATGTAAAATCCGCGCGCGAATCCAATAGTTCCATTCCGAATTGACGAACGTCTGCTCCAGATCGGCCGGACATACAAAAGCAAACTCCGCACGGCCCTCCACAGGATGATAAAACAGCGTTTCCGCCGCTGCCGGAACGGGCAGCCTCACCCAAGCCAAACCGTTCCAATATTCCCATACGACACGGGTAATCGAGACCGGATCGGGGATATCGACCTTGTCCACATCTTTTTTCTTCATAATCGGCTTCCAGTCGATGTGCGGCGGCTTCTCCGGGATCAGCCGGTGCTCCCTACGCGATAAGCGGAAGCTGACCGTTATTTTGCCGCCCCGCTTGCTGAGTGGTTCCGCGCATGCGGCATAAAACGTTCCGAACGGCGCGAACAGATCGCCGAACGGATAACCGCCGCCCGAATCGATTTGGAGATCGCCGAAATACATCCGCTCCGGCTCGATTCCACCGTCGCCGTGAAGGTCCGCATAATCCGCCTTGATGCGCAGTCCGTCCAGTTCCAGCTCCGCCAGATCCGGAGTGCCCGAAGCTGCGCCAAGCGAACGAACCTTGCACCGCAGCCATCTTCCGGCGCCTTCCTCCAGCTCCGTCTCTTCCCAAGGGGCAAGCTTACGTTTGGTCAAAATCAACCGGTTTCCCCGGCTTTCCACCTCCTCGAACGGAACCCAAGCCCCGCCCGAGAAGTAGCTCCACGTCACCGCCCCGCTGTCCGCCAAACGTTCCGATAAGCCAGCCTCCTTGAACCGCTTCTGCGAATGCGTCAGCTCCAGCTCGATTCTCGCTTCATGCTTCAGCCTGAACAAATGATCGTGCTTTAGAAGCAGGCTATGCTCCTGCACGTCGCCCTCCGCCCCGAACCGGAACAGCGCCGCCGGCCGCTCCTCTCCCGAGGGAGCGTTAAGCCGGACGATCCGGTCGTGACGGACGCTGACATTGTACATGTCCGTAAGCCGGGCGGGTGTAACCATGACGGAATGCGCCGTTTCGAAGACGACCGGTTCTCCGCCTTCCGAAGGCGTTCCAGCCACCTTCGTCCCTTTGGGCACCGGAACGGTCTCCTGCGATCCCTCGCTTAAATAAAAGGTCAGGTAGCTTTTGGCCGGAAGGGAGGACTGCTGGGACACATCCAGCATATTGAGGAAAGCGACGAAATTTTTATGCGGCACTTGGTTAAGCCTGGAGATATTGTCCCCCAGCATCCGCGCGAACAGTAGAAACAAGGCCGTTCCCGGATCGGGGTCCTCCGGCGTGAATCTCCATTCGGGCGTATAAAAGGGCGTCATTTCCTGCATTTGTCGAATCAGCGCCGGGACATCCCGCGCGTCGATCGGAGGAACCCGCATCCGTGAACCGCCTCCTTTCCTAGCCTATTCGGCTGCTCATTTCGTGCCTTCATGAATATAGAACGGATACACCTGATTAAATAAGTTGTTCGTCGATCGGACCTCGTACCGGATGCGGATCATCACTTTGCCGGGATCGTCCGTATCCGGCTCCGCCCGGACCTCGACCTCGTGCACCCGAGGCTCCCAGATGCGGATCGCTTCCGCGATGTCCGACTCCAGCAGATGCATCGTCGTCTCGTCCGTCGAGCCGAACAGAAAGCGCTCCACGCCGCAGCCGAAATCCGGCCTCATCACACGTTCCCCTTTGCCGGTCCATACAATAATGCGAATCGCTTCGGCGATGTCCTCTTCATATTCGGACATTTTGATGCGGCCGGTCACTTCATCCACTTCGACGGGGAATTTCCATCCTCTGCCCAAAAACGACTTCACCCGTGCGCCTCCCTTGGCCGATTAGTTGATTTTGACCAGGCTGCCCTTAATGTTCACGACCCCGTCCGATTTGATATCGACGGAGGCGCTGCCTTTCAGCGCCAGACTCGCGGAAGCCTCGATGTTTACCTGGGTCGATTTGACGGTAATCTGCTTGTTGCTCTCGATCTGGATATCGCCCTTGGCATTCATGGTGATAACCGAAGTGCTCGACGTGATCTTGATTTCGTTCGCGGACCCGCCTTGAATGACAATCGAATGATTTCCGCTGGAATCGGCGATTTTGACCGAGCTTTCCTTATCCAAAAGCTCGACGATCTGGCCTTTTTGGGTTTTGACCGTGATCTTGCCCTCCGCGTCGTTGTCGTCAAAAATCAGCTCATGGCCCGACCGCGACTTGAATTTGCGCACGTCGTTCTTGTCGTTTTTCCCTTCGGGAGAAGGGTCCTTCTTATTCCACAGCGTGCCGATCACATAAGGCTGCCGGGCCTCCCCGAGATGAAAGGCGACCAGTACCTCGTCCCCCACCTCGGGAATGAACAGCGTCCCGCGGTCTTTCCCGGCCATCAGCGTGGCGATCCGGGTCCAATCGGTTTCCGTCTCCCCTTCGCGGAGCGGGAGCTTCAGCTTGACCCGGGCCAGGTTTTCCGGGTCCTTGTTGTCCGTCACGACAGCCACCATCACGCCGTTGATTTTCGGCGTCAGCGATTCCAGCGCTTCGTTCGGGTTTAATGGGAAAGGAAACTCGTTCATGTCAGCCCACCGCATTTCCTTGAACTTTAAAAGTAGTCATATACCCGGAGGCGTCAATCCGGTGCGTAGAGGACGTAATATAGTACGGTTGGTTGAGAACTCGCCCCAATCCCTCCAGCTTAATATACCGGCCCGCGCAAAGTTCAGGCAGGCCGATGCATTCGCCATGCCCGGAAATCAGCTTCATGGCCCGCTCGTTCATAACCGCCTCCGCCTTCGCTTTCGCCTCTTCCGCGGAATCAACGTTCGCACCGATATTTTCCTCGAACTCGCCATGCGTTTTTAACAAATCTTTGCCCGTCTTGGAGCCGGAGCCAAGCTTGGTGATCTCCGTAGCCGAAGCGACGATCGGCTTCTGCTGCTTGTCGTCCCAACCGCGCACCGTCACTTTGGTAATCTGGTCGGCGAGGTTCATATCGGTGGAGAAGCTGCGCAAATTTTGGCCATAGCTCAAGGTGAGCACGCTGGAAGTCCCCGTAAGCGGCTTGCGGAAATACATCGTTTTGCCCACGAGAAAAAAGTCGTAATTGCACATCAGCGCCATGTACCTAAGAAATTTAAAGTCGCTCATTCCTTTTTGGTCGATCGTGCCGATCACGGTTTGCGTATCGTCGACGATCACTTTGGGCACATATTTTTGGCCGATCTCCTTAGCTACGTCGCTGTACTTTTTGTCAATCCAATAGCCGGCTTTCGAGCCTTTCATCATCAGCGTCGACTTGTCCATGCCCTTCACCCGGAGGGTCGGATGGCCCTGTGCCGGATAATCGGCGGTGACTGAGGTGATGATCCCGTAAAATACCGTTTTCAGCTTGTCTGTGTAGCCCATTTTCACTTCCAGCGTTTTACCCAGAACAAAATATTGAGCCAGCCATTTAAAATCCCGCTTGACGATATCGTAGGCGTTTTTCACGGAAAAATCGACGTAGTTTGCTTTAGGTTCGACGCTTGTCGTGACGGTGATGGAGGGAATGGCCATACTTTCGGTGACAATATTGGAGCCATCGATATAAATCTCGTAGGCGGGTGCGTAGAAATTCCGGTATTTGCTTTCCAGCTCGTCAAACGTATACGTCTTGGTTTCCAGCGACATGGGCCATTCCCCTTTCTTCGTTATGTATTGGCAGGACGATGGCAGCGGCTATTCCAGCCTCGGAACGATCAGTCTGCGCCCGGCTTCAATGTGCCTGGGGTTATCGATCTTGTTCGCTCTGGCAATTTCGCGCCATAGTCCGGGATTTTCGTATTCTTGGGCAGCAATCATCCATAGCTGGTCGCCTTGGTTGAACCGCTTTTGCTTCGTGCGGTCGGCGGACTGGCGGGGAATATGCTGGAACTGCTCTTTCATGCTCATGACGGCCTTAAAGGTCACATGGAGCGTAGCTCGCACCGGTATTCCGGAATCGAGAAACATCGTAAATTTTTGCGAAACCTTTTCGACAATGCCTTTAAAATTCAAGGAGCCCCATACAAAACGGCAGGGCGGCGGCGCGTGCAAATCTTTATCCACATCGAGCAGCTTAACGACTCTGGAGGTGTGGGCGCGGACATCCGTGCCTTTCTCGTAGCTGTCGAAGAACAGGTCCATTGACAGCGTCGTTGCTTCCCCGCTCACAAACTGGGCAATCGGCGCGTTCAAGCCGGGAATCGTTTGCCAGGCAAATTTATTGGACGACTCCAACTGGTATTCCTTCGGGTTAAACAGCACCTCGATCTCCTGCCGGCTGCCGCCTTCTACAATAATTTTCGCTTTCGTTAAAGCCATGCCGTCTCATCCTTTGCAAGTCCGGGAATCGCGGCCACAGAGGTCAAAGCCCGCTCCGCTGCCGCTCGAATTTGATTTTGTTTTCCAGTTCTCTGTACACTTGGTCGACAAAACGATCCAAGTCCGGTAAAGCCGTCTGAGATGCGTTCGAAAGCTCGATTTTCATCGCTTCAAGCTGGGCGGAAACTTGGCTGACGGCCTGTGCCGCCGCTTGCTGCGTCAAGGTCCGGGTATCCGGCTTTTGCTTTTTATGGTACTCGATTTCGGAACGCACAGCCCGGTAGGACGGGCTCGGCGTGGCGGCGGCCTTGGCATGCTGCTGAGCCGTACGCGTCTGTGGCGGGACACGAGGCGTTAAAGTGCCTGCCGCACTGGCGGGCACCGTGGGCGAGCGCAGCGCGACAGCTTGCGGCCGATGCAATTGCAAAGGCAATGACGCGGCTTGGGCCGGCTGGGTGCCTGAGACGCTCGCGGGCATTACGTGTTGGTGCTGCTCGTCAGTCTGCGACCGATGCAGTTGCAATGTGCGTTGCGGCACTCCGGGCGACAAGACGCCAGAGACGCTCGCGGGCACCGTGGACCGACGAGACGCGACTGCCTGCGACGGATGCAACTGCAACGGGCGATATGATGCTCCCGGCGGCAAGGCGCCCAGAGCATTCACGGGCATCGCGAATGGCCGATCCGCAACTGCCTGCGACTGATACAGCTCCAACGGACGTTGCGGTGCGCGGGGCGGCAACACACCCAAGACGCTCGCAGCCATCGCGGACGAACGCTGCGCGTCAGCCTGCGACGGATGCATCTGCAACGCACGTTGCGGCGATCCAGGAGACAAGACGCCCGAGGCGTTCGCAGGCATCGCGGACAAACGTTGCGCGTTAGCCTGCGACGTCTGCATCTGCAACGCGCGAGACAGCAACACACCCGAGGCGTTTGCGAACATCGCGGGCGAACGATGCGCGTCAGCCTGTGGCT
>NZ_JAMZAW010000030.1 GCF_024158745.1 Paenibacillus tyrphae
ATTCGTTTACTAGCTTAATTGAATCTCAAAATGAGATTCGCACGTTACTCGTTGTTCAGTTTTCAAAGAACAAATTCGTCTTACTCAACGTTGCTACCGAAGCAGCGAGAAATAATATATCATGTTAACCACTTGAAAGTCAATAGCATTTTTTTCTTCCAAGTCCGTCTCGAAAGTACGAATCAATCGAAGCAGATCATCTGTTATTTGCTTGACTCACGTCCGCCTCTCAACGGCCGGATTAACAATATATCATGTTAATTGATATTAAGCAACAAACATTTTCTTCCTTTTGGGTAGTCTTCTTATTCAAGTGTGAGTTATGATCATTTGAGACATAAACAGCCCATTTTAGGCTGTTTTTTTAACATCAATGTGCGACTGTTTATAATATCCGATTGGACAAACCTTATATTTTTATAAGATAACCTTAGACAAACATCATTTTCTTAGTTTCTTGATCACGACTTCCATTTGGGCAGGCTTAGGTGTTAGGGGAGAACAGCAGCATAAACCAAGGGAAGTGGAACGGTGTTCATATGCTCGGCGCCGTCTTATGCCTTAAAAACAGTGGAGTAAGAGCGAAGAGTAAATGCAATTCCTTGTCCGGAATTAAAGAACAAGAAATTGCAAATATTAATAACGTTCGCCGCGTACAGATCGATATAGGAATCAGGTTCGGCAGTGGCAGTTATCATCCGGGTTTATGCGATGATTCCAAGTTCCAAAGCTTTCATAACAGCTTCTTCCTTGTTGCTGACGCCAAGCTTAGTATTAACTGAGCTGGCGTAGTTTCTGACCGTGCCGACCGACAAATACAATTTGGACGCTATCGTCTTGTACCGGTGACCTTTGGCGACAAGCTGCAATATTTCGATTTCTCTGGGTGTCAAATCATAGGTATTGGCCGTATTCGATTGCGGTAATGCGCTGCTCTCATCGAGCTTTTCAAATATTTTGCGGGACATGCCCTGTTCGATCAACGTGTCTCCACGGTGAATAATCCGTATCTTATTGGCTAACTCAAGCGGCTCCGTCGTTTTCAGCAGGAAACCGTCCGCGCCGTTGCGCAGTAAATCCCGCGCTTGCTCGCTATCCTGAAATGTGGTGAAAATCAATACCCGGATATGAGGCCACTGCTCCTTGATGATCGTGGTCGCTTCCGCTCCACCCTTGCGCGGCATGTCCAAATCCATGAGCACCACGTGAGGCTGAAGACGTCCGCACAAGTCGACAGCTTGCGCGCCGTCCTCAGCCAAGCCAGCTATGACCAAATCCGGGAATTTGTCCAGCAGCGTCCGCAAACTTTCTCGAATAAACGGTTGGTCATCGACAATCAGCAAGCGTATCTCCTCTTCCAACGTCTCCGCTTGTCGGGGCAAAGTACAAGTGACCCGTGTCCCGTCCCCCGGTTTCGTAAAAACGGATACTTGGCCCTGCAAATTCATCGCTCGTTCCTTCATCGCGTTAATGCCGAACCCCTCGCGCCACTCTTCCATCCCTCGCCCGTTGTCCTGCACCTCAAGCCTCGTAAATTGCTGTTCGAATTGTAGTGAAACGGTCATTTCCGTCGCCTCGCCGTGACGAACGGCATTTGTAAGCGACTCTTGCATACAGCGAGTCAAGGCCATTTTCGCTTGCCGTGACAACATATACTCCTCTCCCAACACTCGGAAAATGACATTGACCTGGGCATGCTCCTGAAATTCATCTCCAAGCAGCTGCAGAGACTGAATCAGCGAATCCTCTGCTGATCCCATTTGATGCAAATAGCCCCTCACTTCCTCGATGCTTTTGCGGCCCAGTTCAAGCAAGGAATCTAGTCTTTGTATGCCTGTTTCGGTAACAAGCTCGGCACGCAATGTCTCCATTCCCATGATGATGGAAGTATACGCATGCCCAACGGTATCGTGGAGCTCCCGCGACAGCCTATTTCGTTCTTCCGTCAGCGTAATGCGCTCGATCTGGGACATATATTGCTCGAGCACCGCGTTTTGCTTACGAATCGTTTCATTTTGCCGATGATTGACGATCAATAAATGAAAGGCGAAGCCCATCACATAAGCAAGCCCATAATAACTGATCGTAATAAAGTAATCGTTGCTTTGCGCTACCGTATAGAACAAGGCGGGGAAAATAAGGATCGTGGCCGGAGCCGTCCAACGATAAGATCGGTGGGCGCTATTCGCCGCGATGAGAAACGCAGAGACAAGAAATGAGACGAAAGCAACAGGGAACAATGAAGTTAAATAGATGCACAGTCCGCCATAGATCAGCATTTCCGTGAACAGGTAGTATTTATAACTGAGCTGCAAGCAAAGCCACGGAATGGAGAAGGCAGCGATTCCCCAGAAAACAACGATCCAAAGCGGTAGTGTCAAACCTTCCTGAACACTGATCATCGTGATGATGAGCGTAGTGCTGTTTATAAAGCGGGTCGCCAACATAATCCAGTCATACCATATCCACCGTTTAACGATGTCCAACAATTCGTTTCAACCCCTGTATTCAACGTCTGATATTTTTCATAGCTATCATCTTAACTGTCGAATCATGATGCGAGTATAACCTCCGATTGATTTCACCAAGCGATCGGCTAGCTTGAAGCTGATCAAAGCAAATGCGGCTCCGACCGCCATCACAATGAGCGATTTTGCCAAAGTATCTACACGCATAATAATAACATTCATATCAATGTAACGATACAGCAGTGGAGTCAGGAGTAACATAAAAGGAGCTACATAGAGCGCTGCGGCACTGACGAGGCTGATAAGCCCAATCACTAATTTCTGCATCAACCAATAGACGGCGACCCAATTGCGACGATCCGTCAGCTCGGATTTGGCTTGAGTCCACACCGATCCTTCCGTTGTCGCTTTCTTGTCGTATGGGGCAATCGTAACATCGGTATAAATTTTTGTTTGCGTTCGCTCAAATTGAATAAACGTTGCAGTTGTTCGTAAAACATGAGTGACTAAAGGAATGCCAATGACTGTAAAAGAAAGGCTTAAACTAAACGATAGAGCAACCAGATAGAAGCAAAAGTAAAACAAACCTGTAGCAAAAGTCAATAATAAAAAATAACCATTTTGGATGAAACCTGTCACAATGTTCTTCATAGGTTCATCGCTCCTCTCCAGTAATACCCGTATCGTACAGCTTCCTGTGTCATTTGCGCCAGTGTAAAAATGTCATGTGATACTTTCCAAAGAGAGGATTATCCCGAAAACAAAAACGGCTGTTTAATCGGCATTCAAGAGATTGTATTATTGTCATCGGACAAAGAAGTTTTGCAATTTCGAACCCAAAGAACCTTCATGATCTCCCACTTCGCTTCGGTAATTTGAGGTATGTGCTTCAATGGATCGTTGACTCCTCTCTGGATAAATTGACTACTTGCGTAATCCAAAATAACATATTACAAATGTAGTCCTGGATTGTCAAATGATAAGTTATTTGGATTCAGTCAACGAAATGATTTGTTTTCGCGGTGTGGCCGTTGCGCGCCCAGACGATCGACTTCCCAAATTTCTCCTCCGTCCATCTGGCATTTTCGTACATCGCAATATCATACTGATTGTAAAAGTCTTTAGGTTTCTCCGGTAAGTATCCCATCATTTTGGTAAACTGTTCGATGACGGCAGCATACTGTTCGATCCAGGTGAATTCTGGGGATTCCCCGTTCAATTGTATTCTGTTCGAGCAACCTACGAATTTCTTCGGTGTCTTCATGATATTTGTTTTTCATTTCTTCCGAAAGATTCATGTAAATGTACGCATCCTTCGTTCGGGGATAAGGTCTTTAAACTTATCGTTCAAAAGTGGCACAAGTTCCGGTTTATGCAGTTGCACATACTCTATGATCGATTCATAGACATTTTCGCTAATCGTTTTCACATGCCTATGATACGCACTTTTTGATCATTGTCTGGATTGTTATTATAGACCCGAATCCATTCAAAGATGTCGGATAGAACCGTCTGAGACCGAGTCCGACACGCCCGCCTTCACCTGCTTCGAACACATCTCCCACGCTGCCGCATCAACGATGACGGCAACAAGCGTCTCCCGCCAACCCAACTCTAGCAGCCGCTTCAGAACGAGGGTCAAATCCATGCTAGCGCCTGCCGCGGGTTATCGCCGGTATCCGACAAAATGATCGATCTCGCCGCCTCCTCTGCCGCCGCTTGAACGCTTCATCCAAGGAATAAGCTTCTGTCGTGAAGCCGAATTGCTCACTTCGGTCCCAGAAAGCATTGGGCGATGAGCCGTCATATGACAGTAAATACGCATCATTGTGACATAATGCATCTTGGCAGTATGACAATTACTTTGCAATACTCGGGGAGACAAATCGCTTCGCAACGAATGTCAAACAATAACCCTAGGGAGGAAAAAAATGAACAAGAAATTATTAACGAGGCTGGCGCTTACTACAATATGTAGTATAAGTTTGGCCGGTTGTTCCACAGAAGAAATCCCATCAACACCATCCAGTTCGGGCAATACGCCTGCATCTAAACTTGAAACTGACATGAAGGACAACCAGACTCCATTACAGTGGCTGGAGAAGAATGCAATCAAATTAACAACAACTGAGCCTCGTGCTTCTTTGGAAGATTTACAACCACTTAAAGAGATGATAGGATCCGCTTCTATTGTTGGTTTAGGCGAAGCTTCTCATGGCATGCATGAAATCTTCACAATGAAACAACGTATCGTACAGTATATGGTTACGGAATTGGGGTTTACAAACCTTGTCTTAGAAGAGAACTGGGGGAACGGATTGATGCTTGATCGCTATGTTCTTACAGGTGAAGGGCATCCAAGCAAAAATCTCAGCCCCACGTTTAACAATAAAGAAGAGACACAGATGTTGGAATGGATTCGTGACTACAATGCCAATCCCAAACATGTCAACAAAGTACGTGTAATCGGGATGGATCAACAAAAATTAGATGAACATGTGTTTAACAAAATTTCGGACTATATCCAACAATATCATCCGAATTTGATTTCTCAATTAAATGGCAAAATGAAAGAGCTTATTCCCGCAACAAAAGATGAGCAAAGTTTTGCGGAACTGCCCAAAGATGAGAAAGAAAAGCATCTTTCCAATGCCCGGTCTATTATTGAGCTGCTAGAAAAAAATGAAGCTAATACCGGCAAGCAAAAAGAAGATTACGCATGGGCATTGCATAGCGCCCGTATTATCGAGCAATTTATTTATATGTTTGCAGCTGAACAACAGCCGGAGTTCTTCTTAAGACATGATATTGCAATGTATGAAAATGCGAAGTGGACACAAGAGCAATGGGGGAAAACCATTGTATGGGGTCATAACGGACATATATCCAAAACCAATATTCTTCCATTCGTATATCCGGAGATGTCAGGACAACATTTGGCTAAACATTACGGCGACAAATACGTATCCATCGGGACTTCAATCAATTCAGGTTCATATAACGGTATTAATGAAAGCGGCAAATTCGGTCCTTACGGAACGGTTAAAATCGATGACCCCAATAGTATTAACTATACCTTCGGACAAGTCAAACAAGATCAATTTTTTGTAGACTTGCGCAAAGCAAGCGGTTCGGTGAAAACTTGGTTAGATGAAACCCGTCCTCTATTTGCCGGAATAACAAAATTGGGACCTGAAGTACCTTTGTTTGTAGACGCTGCATTCGGCAAGACATTTGACATCTTTTTCTATATCAATAAGGTCACTCCATCACAAATGAATGAATAATACGACGATTCCATAATCAAAAGGAGAAACGAAATGAACAAAATTTCTATGCTCACTGTATCGACAATGATTACCGCGACTCTATTACTGCCATTACAAGGAACTGGTATTGCAAAGCAGGCGGATCCCCTCGTTACTACTTACAGTCAAGATTCGCAGACCAAAGCCAAGCAACTTATCGATGAAGCTGCTAACCAACAAAATATACCGGGCATAATTGTAGCTTCCTCAAACAAAGGATCAAAATGGGCATATGCTTCCGGTGAAGCAAGCATTTACGGTACTGACCCGGTTAAGACGAACTTTACTTTCCGGATCGGTAGTCTAACAAAGACGTTTACTGCAATGGTCGTTCTTCAGCTTGTTGATGAACAAAAACTGAACCTGGATGACACGATAGAAAAATGGCTGCCTGATGTTGTTAAAGGTACTGAATATGAAGGGGATCATATCACGATTCGGCAACTATTAAACCAAACAAGCGGTATTCCTGACTATTCAGACCACAAGGATTTTCTCGATAAATTTCTCCCAAACCCGTTACATTCCTTTACTGCTGACGAATTAGTTCGTACTGGACTGAACATGAAGGCAATCTCTAAGCCTGGAGAGAAATGGGTTTATTCCAATACGAATACGGTACTGGCAGGGATGATTATTAAGAAGGCTACTGGAGAAACATACGGGGAACATATTAGGAAACGTTTCATAGTTCCCCTTAAGCTAACGAGCACTTATGTACCCGACGACTACTCGTTTATTCCAGGTGAACATGCACGAGGATACTTCGTACTCGACGGTCAATTCATAGACAGAACCGAAATGAATCCCTCTTGGGCAGATGCTGCGGGATCTATGATCTCCACAGCGGATGATATGAATACATTCTTCCATGCTATACTTAGTGGCAAGCTATTAAAACCAGCTACTTTAGATCAGATGTTAACTGGGGTTGAATCTCCAGCAGGTGAATACGGCTTGGGGATCGCTGGAATAAAGCTGACGAATGGTATTACGATTTGGGGGCATGGCGGCAACGTTCCAGGATTCGCAACGTTCACAGGTGGAACTCGCGGCGGGGATTATGTACAAACCCTTAATATCAATGCGATGCCTTCTGATAATACGTTGCCTCTTTCCAAAAGCATTGCCGAGCAACTCATTTGCTCTTCATCACATTAAGAACACCAGCAAGCTGGCACCGGAAATTTCCTATTCCGGTGCCAGCTTGCTGCCATTTCGGCCCCGACCGTTTCCTCTGCCCGCGACTCACAACTTGATACATTAGTTGTCTCACAGCCCCCGCTGCCGCATCGCCTCGAACAGAACGACGGTAGCGGCCATCGCCGCGTTCAGCGATTCGGCGCGTCCCTTCATCGGGATGAGTACCTGATGCCGGGCGAGCTGCCGAACTTCTTCGGAGACGCCTTGCCCTTCGTTGCCGATGACAAACCACGTGGATTTGCGAAAATCGTGCTCGTAGCAGCTAACCGCTCCTTGCAAGCTTGTAGCGACAACCTGCACACCGGACTCGGCCGCCTGCGGCAACCATTCAGTCAAGTCGCCTTGGACGATCGGCAGATGGAAAAGCGACCCCATCGTCGAACGGACCGTTTTTGGGTTATACAGATCGACGGTCCCTTTGCCAAGCAGTACGCCGGAGGCGCCGACCGCATCGGCGCTGCGGATGATCGTGCCCAGATTGCCGGGGTCTTGGATGCCGTCGATGACGACGACCAGCCCGTTCGGCTCACTGGCCGCGAGCAGATCGCTTCCGCGCCACGGCAGCTTCGGGACGACCGCGAATACGGGCTGCGGCGTCTCGGTGTCCGTGCATTTGGCCAGCACGGCTTCCGTCACCGGGATGCATTCCGCGCCTTTAGCCGCCGCATCCTCCAACAGCCCGGCAATCGCTTGCTTCTTATCGGCGGCGTAAACCAATGCCTCCGGCACCAGATCAACGGAACGGAGCGCCTCCTGCACAAGGTGGACGCCTTCGATCAAGAAGCGTCCCTGCTTGTCCCTCCCTTTGCGGCTGAGCAGTTCGGTCCATTGCTTTACCCGCGGATTTTGAACCGAGCTTAGGATGGCCGGTTCACTGGAAACTGTCCTTTTTTTATCGTTCATACGATTTCTTTGGCCCTCTATTCCGCAAACGTCTTTTCGAAATTTTTCAAATCTTCGTTCGTCCCTACGATGATAAGAATATCGTTATGTTTTATGATATCTTCGGCGTGCGGGGCGATGTTCATCTTGTCCCCAGTTCGGATCGCCATCACGTTGCAGCCATATTTGGCGCGAATATCGAGCTCTCTCAGATTGCGGCCGACCATTTGTCCGGACGCTTGAACCTCGACGATGCTGTAATCTTCCGAAAGCTCTATGTAATCGATAATGTTGGATGAAATCAAATGATGAGCCACCCGGACGCCCATATCGCGCTCCGGATAAATCACCTTATCCGCCCCGACCTTGCAGAGCACCTTGCCGTGAAGTTCGTTCTGAGCCTTGACGACAACCTTCGGCACGCCGATTTCTTTGACGATGATGGTCGTAAGAATACTTGCCTGAATATCTTGTCCGATTGCGACGATGACGACGTCGAAATTGCGCAATCCGAGCGCACGCAGCGCTTCTTCATCGGTGGAATCGGCTTGAACGACGTGGGTTACAATATTCGACACTTCCTGGGCCCGCTGCTCGCTGCTGTCGATCGCCAGCACTTCAAAGCCGAGATTCGATAACGTTTTGGCTACGCTGGAGCCGAAGCGCCCCATGCCGATGACGGCGAATTGTTTTTTCATCCGTGCTCATCCCCTTTCTCATTTCTTTATTATATCAAGAAGCGCGACAGTTCACCAAAGTTCGCGTCGAAGCATGAATCTTATCCAAGCGGAGCATATTAATAAAAGCGAAATCGCATTAACCAAGTGGAAAAGACAACAAAGCGAGGAACTGCCATGAACCTGAATTTGCGGCAAGCGATCATTCAGCGCATGCATGACAAAAGCAACGAAGAGCTCTTTGAAGTTATTGCGGATTCGATGGATGCGGAAGAACGTGTGCTGCCGGGCCTTGGAGTATTGTTCGAAATTATTTGGAAGCACAGCGAATCAGATACGCAGAACCAGATGGTCGCGACGCTCAAAGAGCATTTGGCTTAAAGCAACGGCAAAAAAGCGTGCGGGGAACGGTCCCTGTGCGCTTTTCCACCATGTTATTGCAGTTATTCGAAAATACCGCCGACCGGCCCGGCTTTCAATGGCGCCGGACGCTCACAGCTGCTATGCATCTCATAGTGCTTTCCATGCGTAGAAGCATCATGGAAGCCATGCATGGCCTCCAGCACGTGATAAGCCAGCCCCCCGTTCGCGCGGTGGGTCCGCCCTTGTCGAATCGCTGCAGCCATATCCAGTACGCCAAGGCCGCGACAGTTATCCGTATAGCCATGCGTAAGCGGCATATCGCTGAATTCCTTGGCGTCATGTCGTCGGATTCGTACTGGACCCCCGAAGGTGTTCGGGTCGGGTACGCTAAGCGTCCCCTCGCTTCCGTAAATCTCGATCCGCGGCAGCTCCGTTCCGCCGAACGCGTCGAACGAGGTGATGATCGTTCCGATCGCGCCGCTGCAGAAGTCGATTACGCCCGCAATATGAGTCGGCGTCTCCACGTTAATCATCTGGCCGAATTTAGGCTGGCTGGTTATCGTGCGCTGCGGATACGAAATGCCGGCCGAGCCCGTAACCCGGCGAATCGGTCCGAGCATCGCCACGAGGGCAGTTAAATAATAAGGCCCCATATCAAACATCGGGCCTCCGCCCTTTGCATAGTAAAATTCGGGGTCGGGGTGCCAGTGCTCGTGGCCCCGTCCGATCATAAACGCGGAGGCGGCCACCGGCACGCCGATCCAGCCGTCTTCGATCAACTTGATGCAGGTCTGAATGCCGCCGCCGAGAAACGTATCCGGGGCGCTGCCGACGAGCCGTCCTTTCTCTGCCGCCTTGGCCAGAATGGCCCGTCCTTCCTCCCGGGTTACGGCGAGCGGCTTCTCGACGTAGACGTGCTTTCCGTCCTCCAGCGCTTGAAGGCATACTTCGGCATGCGCGGCGGGAATCGTCAAATTGATCACCATATCTATAGCCGGATCGGCCAGCAGCTCGGCAGGCGTGCAGGATTTCGAGACGCCATATTCCTCGGCGCTTGCCCGGGCCCGAGCCACGTTCAAATCGGCGCAAGCCGCCACTTCAAGCTCAGGATTCGCAGTTAAATTTTGTAAATAAATTCCGCTGATTTTGCCGCAGCCGACGATGCCCGCTTTCAGTTTATTCATAGGTCAAGTCCTCCGGGCCGCTTCCGCCCGCCCGTCCGAAGCCCACAGCAAGCCGCGCCGCATCATTTCGTTTATTTGCGGTATTTCCAGAATGCCCTTCTGATGACCAAGCGAGCAATAGAATACTCTCCCTGCTCCCCACCATTTTGTCCAGACGACAGGCATATCGACGGCACCATTCGGCGAATGAGGTCCAAGCGTGAGCGGGAAGCGCGTTATCGCCAGTACGTTGACCGCAGGATCGACGTGCATATAATACTGCTCGCTCCGCACGCGGAAATCGCCGATGCCGTCCAGCAGCGGGTTGGAGCTCGGGATAAGCTTGACTTCGTAATCCACCTCGTTATTTCCCGGATGGGCAACCCATTGACCGCCTGTCATAAAATGCCATTCGACGTCCGTGCGGAAAGTGTCGCACATCCCGCCATGACAGCCTGCGAGACCGGTGCCATTCTGAACGGCAGCCGAAACGTTCCGGATGAGCGACGGATCGGCTTCCCCCATCGTCCATACCGGTACGATCAGATCCATCGACTTCAGCTTTTCCCCATCGGCAAACGCCTCAAGGGTATCCGACATTTCCACTTCGAACTCCGCGTCAATCAACAGGTCCCGGAACAGGCCGGCGATTTCCTCAGGCTGATGCCCCGACCAGCCGCCCCAGACGATCAATGCTTTTTTCATCCCTCGATGTCCCCTTTCTACACTTCCTGGATAGAAACCCAGCGGCGCTCCGTGATCGACAGATCGACCGCTTCCAACACCTGCTGGCTCTTGACGCCGTCCCTGAAGTTCGGGATCGGCTGCCGGTCCTCTCCAATCGCCTGCAGCAGCTCGACCGTCTCGTGAATTAAGGTGTGCTCATAACCGAGCGTATGACCGGGAGGCCACCACGCTTCCGCATACGCATGAGACGGATCCGTTGCCAGCACGCGCCGGAAGCCCTGCACGTCGTCCGGATCATCGGCAAAAAAGACCTGCAGCTCATTCATCCGCTCGAAGTCGAATTTTACGCTGCCTTCGCTTCCATTGATTTCAAACGCATTTCTGCAGCGGCAACCCCCTGCGATCCTCGTCGCCTCGAAGCTGCCCAGCGCCCCTTCCGCGAACCGGGCCAGGAACAAGGTTGCGTCATCGACGGTAACGGGGCCGCGAGCTTGTTGTCCGTTCGCTGCGGCACCTGCCGCCGATTCCGTGAACGGCCTTTCCTTGACGAACGTTTCGTTCATTCCGACGACTTCCGTCATATCTCCGATCAGGTAATGCGCCAGGTCGATCAGATGCGCGCCCAAGTCGCCGTGAGCGCCGGAGCCGGCCACTTCCTTCCGCAGCCGCCACACGAGCGGAACCTCCGGGTCGATAAGCCAGTCCTGCATAAACCAGGCGCGGAAGTGATAAATTTGCCCCAAACGGCCTTCGTCGATCAGCTTTTTCGCCAGCCGAACCGCGGGAACGAAGCGGTAATTGAAGCCGACCATATGCTTGACGCCGGCCGCTTCCACGGCCCTGAGCATTTCACGGGATTCGGCCAACGTCAAAGCCAGCGGCTTCTCGCAGAACACGTGCTTGCCCGCAGCGGCGGCGGCCAGCACGATTTCCTTATGCACATTGCTCGGCGCATTAATATCGACCAGATCGATATCCTCGCGCTGCAGGAGCTCCCGCCAGTCGGTCGTACAGCTTTCCCATCCGAATTGCTCCGCCGCTTGCGCCACGGCTTCGGCATTGCGTCCACAGATCGTCTTCATCACAGGTTTCGGCACCTTCGGAAAAAACATCGGTACATCCCGGTAAGCATGGCTGTGCGCCTTGCCCATAAATTTGTACCCGATCATCCCTACGCGGACTTGTTTCATCTTCGGCTCCTCCCTCCTTTGGCCTGTGGCTTATTACCCTTCGCCGTCCCTTATCGAATCGGACGCCGCGACGGTGTTACCGCAGGATGCGGCACGATTGCCGCACGACAAGCTTCGTATCCAGCTTCAGTCTGAAGCTCTCCGATGCACCGCCCGTCTCATTTCCTCCGCCGACACGTCCCAGCACCCGCTCCGCTGCCAGTCGGCCCATCTCGTAAAACGGAACGGCAACGCTCGTTAGGGGAGGAACGGTTACGCGGGCAGCCTCTGAATCGTCATAGCCGACAATCGCATAATCCTGGCCGGGAACGTGCCCGTACTCGCGGAGCCCTTGCATCAAGCCGATCGCCATCCGGTCGTTTGAGGCGAACACCGCATCGATCCGGTTCAGGTGCGGATGCATGGCTGCGGCCGCTTTCATTCCGCTTGTTCGGCTGTAGTTGCCTTCGTAGTACAGATGCGCGGGCAGGTCGCCCGGAGCCTTGGCATCCGCCGGCAGCAGTCCCGCTTCGCGCATGGCCTGCATGTATCCCCGCAGCCGGTCGCCGCTGTTGGAAAACTCGGGCGAGCCGCTCAAAAACGCAATGTCCCGATATCCCAAGTCGAGCAGATGCCGTACCGCGCGGTAGCTTCCTCCCTCATGATCCGCATCCACTTCATTAAACCACTCTCCGCTCATATGCTGGTTGATCAGGCAAAACGGGAACCCGCCGTCTTCCAATTTTTTCAGCTCCGCCCGTTCCGAGGGCGTATCCGTCGCTCCGAGGATCACGCAGGCATCCACCTTCTGTGAACGAAAAATACTGCTGTAATCGCTTTCTTCTCCGGGAGCGCGGAATTTCAGCAGCATATCGTAGCCTGAAGCCTTCACCTGCTCCCCGATTCCGCTAAGCACTTCAGAGAAATAGTAAGTCGAGAAAATATGCACTTTCGGCACATAAGGCAGCACGACACCCAAGTTGCCGCTTCTGCGGCGGGCGAAGCTTTGGGCAATCGCGTTTGGATGATAATTTAATGTTTTGGCGGCCTGAAGCACCCGCAGCCGGGTCTGCTCCTTCATCGGACCGACGTCGTTGAATACGCGGGAAACCGTCGCTTCGGATACTCCCGCCAGCTCTGCAACTTCCTTTCGGGTTACGATTGCAGCCACCTCCTTCACAGTAATGTACGCGCGTTCATTATCTCATGCTCCGACTTTGTATGTCAATCCTGAATACCGGAGTTCACTTCAATAAAAAGTAAACATTTTCACCTATTGACAGCTGGCGAATTATGGGAAACGATGATATACATACCGACGTTCATCAACGAACGAAAACGAGGGGAGAGGGATCATTGGACACTTTATTGTACTTGGAGGAACTGGCATTAGTAAGGCCTGACAACCGCTTCAAGGCGCAGCTGTGCCTTGGCAGCCGTACATACCCATATGAAGATACGGAAGCATTGAGCATCCTGCATGAGCAAGAGCTGGCTTACTACCGGAAGCTTCAATATAAAAGGAAGCATAGCTTTGTGCTCGGCCGCTACTGCGCGAAGCAGGCGATCTCCGCTTACGCTCATATGGCGGAACCGCAGCTTGGGCAAATATGGGTGCAGCAGGGGGTATTCCAGCAGCCGGTCATCATGCTTCCGCGAACCGAGCCTCTTCAGATCTCCATTACGCATTGCGATCATATCGCGGCTGCCGTTGCTTTTCCGGAGGCCCACCCATTAGGCATCGACTTGGAGAAAATCGACGGTGCCAACGTCAGTGCCATCGAATCGCAGATTACAGCGCCCGAGAAGCAAATGATCGCGGATACCGCTCTCGAATACGAGGCCGCGCTTACGATGCTGTGGACCTCCAAGGAATCCTTGTCGAAAATTTTGAAGACCGGACTCATGACCCCGCTCCCCGTATATGAAATCAATTATATGGATATCAGGCAAGACTGCATCGTCACCAGCTACACGAACTTCGCCCAATATAGCACCGTATCGTTCCGCGTCGGCCGCTATATGTGCTCGATCACGCATCCGAAAAGAACCGAATTCAAAGTGAACATCCCGGAGATTCAGCGGCTTTTCGGTGCATTGTGTGCTGTCGATGTTCCGTGACCGGAATCTATACGAAAGGGATCGCTAACTGCAATTCGGTCAGCCGATCCCTGTTCTTTTTTTGTAAGCAATTCGGCAAGCAAGGGGCCCGTCAATAAGCTTTCCGGAGACTCCAGGCCTGAAGCGCAATAATGACGACAAAAATTATACATTGCGGTAAGGTATACTGCATCAATTCTCGGTGGACAGCCGCGACGACAAGGACAAACGACAGCAGGTTAATCATCACGACCCCAAGCGGAATATAGGCGGCGAAGCCAAATAGCTCAATAATCCGTTCGGCCGACAGCCATTCCACGATGCCGACTGCGGCGAGCAAAATACCGCCCTGCAAGGACATCACTCGGTAGGAGCCGATAAGGAACCCGTCGGCCGACAGCGATTTTAATTCACGGACAAGCATAACTTCACCGTAAATGACATGCACGATACTCATGAGGATCAGAACGATGCCGACGATTCGCTTCGCTTGCTTGGCGCGCATCTCTTCATTCACATCCTCTCTGATTTGTCTCTTCCATTATTACACATTTGATGTCATTTTTTCAAAATAACCAGAAGCCAAGCGCTCTATTGTCTTATCCTTGGAAACAAGAGACAGAACCAGCGCCCTTCCTTCTTCCTTGCGGAAGCGAAAGGGCGCAGCTTGCAAGCTTCGCTTATCGGGGAACCGAAGTCGTTCCCTTCGCTTGAAGCGTCGCCGTTTCTTTCTTGCGGAACGGACGGCTCATTCTTAGCTTCAACGACTCGATGATGTCGTACACCACCGGCACAACGACCAGCGTAAGGAGCGTCGAAGTGGCCAGCCCGCCGATGACGACGACGGCAAGTCCCTTGGACATGATCGCTCCTTTGGAGAAGCCGAGCCCCAGAGGCAAGAGCGCGAGCATCGTCGCTCCTGCGGTCATGATGATCGGCCTAAGTCGCGTCGCACCGGCCTCCAGCAGCGCTTCGCGAATCTCGTGCCCTTCCCCGCGAAGCTGCTGTACGCGGTCGATCAGCACGATCGCGTTCGTCACTACGATCCCGATCAGCATCAGAAATCCGATCAACGACGTGACATTGATCGTTTCCTTTGTCACCAGCAAGCCATAGAAGCCGCCGATCAAAGCAAGCGGAAGCGAGAACAGGATCGCGAACGGAGCGCTTGCGTTCCCGAAAGAGATGACCATGATGAGATAGACGATGAGGATGGAAGCGACCATCGCCAGGAACAGCTGCATGAAGCTTTCTTCGATATCCTCCGAAATGCCCTTTACTTCGTGGATAACGCCGGGTGGCAGCGCAATGGCGCTCAAATCCTTCGTTACCTTCGAAATGACGCCTGCCTTGTCCTTCACATCGACCTTCGCCGTAATCGTCACCGTCTGCTTCTGCATATCTCTCTGAATCGATGCAGGCGCATCGATCAGCCGCACCTTCGCCACATCTTGAAGCGCGATATCGGGCCCAGCCGGCGTTTTCAGGATAAACCGCCCGATTTTGTCAATCGCGTCCTTGTCCTTCTCGTTCAGCTCGATTGTCGTCTTGAAAATCTCATTGTTGAAACGGAATTCGCCGAGATTGTCGACGCCGATCCAGCCTGCGGCCATCCCCAGAACTTGCGCCGAGGAGAGCCCGTATTTCCGGGCTTTGTCCTGATCGACCGCGATCTCGACTTCTTCCTTCTTCTCTCCAAGACTATCCTTGATATCTGTCAGCTCCGGGTACGTCTTGAGCTTTTCCTTGATCTCCTCAGCCGCTTTCTCCAGATAGATTTGGTCCTCGCCCTTCAGGTTGTATACGAAATCCTGACCTGTCGTTGGCGGACCGAAGGCGAGCACCGTGCCGTCCACGACAGATTTTTGCGGAAGCTCGTAAGCGATTCTCTCCTTCCATTCCTTCACGGCAGCCTTGGCGTCGGTCGCTTCTTCGGCTCTTAGGAAGAACATCGCGCGGTTCGCGGTCCGCTCGTCGGCGTTCAAATAATACCCGATCAGCGCTTCGACGTAGGTGAACGTCTTCCCGCCGTCGGCGTTTTTCGCCTCGGACATCGCGGTCTCAATCTGCTTCATCTGGATGTCGAGCGTTTCGAAGGATGTCTCCGGCGGCATTTTCACATCGATCATGATGAGCTTGTCCGCTGCGCTTTCCGGCATGAAGCTGGCCCCGAGAAACGGCACGGTCGTGACAATCGAGACGACGAAGATCATAACGGTAAGAATCAGCGTTTTGATCCGGTTTCTGAGCGACCATGCGAGCGAGCTCCGGTACCACTCCGACATCCGTCCCGTGCCGTGATGGGCGGAGCCGATGTGCTTCTGCTTGAGCACCGTCAGCTTGGCAAGCATCGGAATGACCGTCACGGACACGAGCAGCGAAGCCAGCAGAGCGACGACAATCGTGATCGCGAACGGCCGGAAAATTTCCCCCAGGGTATCGGTCACAAGCGCGATCGGCCCGAACACGCCGACCGTCGTTATGGTGGAGGAAGTGATCGCCGTAGCAACCTGTTTCGTGGCGTACTTGATGACGTCCTCGTTCCGTTCCTGACGCTGCACGAGTTGGGAGTAGATGTTCTCGATGACGACGATGCTATCGTCGACCACGCGCCCGATGGAGATGGCGATGCCGCCCAGCGTCATAATGTTAAGCGTAATGCCGAGCGGGGCCATGACAAGCAGCGTGATGAAAATCGATAACGGGATCGACACGAGCACAATCAGCGTCATACGCACATTGCGCAGGAAGAAGAGAATCATGACCGAAGCGAGCAAGGCGCCGATGGCGCCCTCCTTCAGCATGCCTTCGATGGACAGCTTGATGTCGACGGCCGCATTGTACACCGTATGAAACTTGACGTTCGGCAGCGTCTTTTGCCAGCCCTCCATCAGCTTGTCGGCTCCTTCTGCGAACTGGACTGCATTCGCGTTTTTCGCCTTATACAGGTGAACGGCGATCGTCGGTCTTCCGTCAAGCCTCGCTATGAATTTCGATTCGCTGACGGATTCGACGGTCGCCAGTCTGCCGAGCGGCAGCACATCGCCCTTCGGCGTCGTTACGTTCAGCTTCTCCAGATTGTAGACGGAATTGATGTCGCCGCTCACGCGGACCATCTTGCTTTGGCCGTTGATTTTCACATTGCCCGCCGGGCTCGATTTGAGTGCATCCTTGATGCTCTGGCCGACCTCTTGGGGCGTCAGGCCGGAGGCGAGCAGCGCTTTTGCATCCAGCTTGATGTTGAGCTGCGCCTGATGATTGCCGATCGAAGCGACGTGATCGATGCCCTTGAGCGCGTTGAAGGCGGGAAGGATCGTATCCTCGTACTCCCGGTCCAGCTCCGCCTGACTCATCCCGTTCTCGCCGTAGATCGCCATGTAGTAGACCGGGTCGTTCGCGAAGCCCGTCGTCATCGCCTTCGGCCGTTCCGCTCCCTGCGGGAGGCTTACGTTCTGCAGCAGACTTTCCACGTCGCGCTTCGCTTCTTTAATATTACGGCCCTGCGCGAATTCAATCACGATGGAGGAGACGTTATCGCTGGAGGTGGAGGTCATGCCTTTGAGGCCTTCCACGTTCGCTAGCTCCTTCTCGATCGGCTTCGTAACTTGATCCAGCACGTCCTTGGGCGGCGCCGGGTACCGCGTCTGCACAACGACAATCGGAAACGAAATGTTTGGCAGGCTCTCCATCTTGAGCGACGTTCCCGCATAGGTGCCGCCGCCGACCAGCAGCACCAGGATGATGAATACCGCCGAAACGTACTTCATGGAAAAATTCGTCCAACCGCTCATGGGCTTACCTCGCGCACAGGCTGCTCCTGCACGATCGACAGCTTACGGTTGATCGCTTGGCAAATGTCCCGCCAGTGCTCGTTCAGAAAGAAATGCCCGCCCCGGAACTCGTGCACCTCGAAGTCGCTCGCCGTATATTGCTGCCACTCATAAATGTAAGGCTTCGTCACGAGCGGATCGTCGTCGCTGTACAGAAAGACCACATTCGCGTCGAACCGTACCGGAGGCAGCTTGCATTGGTATTCCTCGATGATGCGGTAATCGTTGCGCAGAATGGGCAGGAACAGCCTGACCAGTTCCTTCGATTCGAACAGCTCGGGCGGCGTTCCGCCCAGCCGTTTGATTTTATCGATAAAGACCTCGTCCGGCAAAAGATGCATTTCGTTATTTACATAAACGTAATGCGGAGGCAGACGTCCCGACAGAAACAGAGCAACGGGCTCGGGCAGACCCGCCTCGCGGATGGCTGCCGCCAATTCATAGGCCAGGACGGTGCCCATGCTGTGACCGTAGATAGCGTAAGGACGGAAAGCAACCCTGGGACGGAGCGTGCGGAGCATGTCCGCCACCGCAGTGGCGACGCCGGCATCCAGCGCCTGCCCCATTCTCCGGCCGTGCCCGGCCAATTCCAGAGGGTGGAGATGGATCTGCGGGTCCAGCTCCTCCGCCCACTTGCCGTATATGGCATGGCCCGATCCGCCTGCGTATGGAATACAATATAAGTCGATCCTGTTCACCCCATCCCCGCCTCCGTTTCTTTCTTCTCCATACGAACCTTGAGCAGATGCGCCGTCTCCTCCTCCACGATTTGACGTACGCGTTCTATGTCCGGCTCGAACTTGCACAGAATCAGAAAATCAAGCTCTTGGCCGACGACCTTCGCCACTCCGTAGAAATCGGCGTAATCGAGCTTCTCCTGATTTTCCTGCTCCAACAGCTCCAGACTGAAATCCCAGATCTTCCCATACTCCGCTTCCGCGCTTCCGGCGTAGTTCATCAGCAGCGGAGTGAAGAAGGAGGATTTGCCGCTCTTGATCTTGGAGAACAGCTTCCACCAGTTCATCAGCGAAGGGAGGTTCCATATCAGGTTGAAGAAGTTGATATTGTGCTTGTTGATAAGCTCCATGCGCTGCCGGATGACGTCCGTCATGCGGGACGGTTCGGCCCGGTCGACCGGAACCACCATCGGAATGCCGTCGACGATGAGCCCGACTACGTCGTTGAAGCTTTTGCTTTGATACCTTCGGTTCTGGAACAGCAGCAGGAAAGGAACGCCGTCGATTTCCAGCAGCCGCGATACGACAAGGATGTAGATTTGCAGCACCAGCTCGAACGTGCCGTTGTCGTCGTTGTGGTCGAACTGGAACGGCGTCAGGTCGATTTTGCAGCGCACCTGCTGAATCCTTCCCTGCGGACGGGCCTTCATTCTCTCCTGCGCCAGCCGCAAATAGCCGTTGAACTTGTCAATCTCCAAGGCGGCGATCAGACCGTCTGCATCGATGCCGATCGGACCGCGGCGAATCTGCTCAAGATATTCCTGATAGCTGCTGGACGCCTCCATCGCCTTTCGAACGCCCTTCTGCAAGTCCCGGTACCGCTGCAAAATGTGCCTGCGCATAATTTGGCCTGACGTGACGTCGAAGATGGAGTGGTCGATTTGGAAAAATAAGTCGTAGCGCCGTTCGTTATATTTGATGAGCACGACATGGTACATCGGCGTGCCCGCCTTTTTGAAATCGGCCTTCCACTCGTGCTTAATGAGCTCCGTCATGACGCGGGACTGCGACTCCCCGGGCAAGCCGGATAGATCGAGCCGCGGAAGCGGCGTCTGCTGGGGCGGCGCATGCTCCTTCCAGCGGTACTCCCACATCGTCCGGTACAGACAACTGCGCAGCAAGCCATGGCTGCCGACGACGTCGCAGAACGCCTGCTCCAGCACCTGCTCGTCGACCAGATCGTTAAACTCGATCAAATACATCTGCAGCCGAGTCTCGCTGCGGAAATGCATCCGCTGCGCGTTGCTCAAGCCGTAGCGGCTGACGACAGGCTGATTCAGGATCGCTTCGTTAAACCGCCGCCGGGCTTCGTCGATCCGGCTATCGAAGCTTTCCAGCACCGATTGTTCCGAATCGCTCAGCACGCCGAGCCGATGCAGGTCCTCCAGCGTCACGGCGTCCGGCATCGACTCGAACAAGGATGAGGGCAGGATGTAATGCGGCAGCAATTCGCCAGGCACCCGAAGCTGCCGGAGCTGCTTGCGGAGCGTGTCCGCGCCTTCAGCCGTCAACTCGTCCACGAACAGCAGATTCAGCGATTCTTTCCGTTCCGCATCTTGCGCAATGCGATAATGGCAGCCAAGATCGGCCGTATCCGCCAGGATCGCGACAAGATCGGCCGCTTCCGCGATATCCTTGTTCTCCTTCTTGCTCTCCTCCTCCAGATAGCGGGCTAACGAGCGGATCGTCGGATATTTGTACACCTCGTTCATGAGCACCTTACTGCCTTCGCGCTCCAAATCCATCGTCATCTGGATCAGCTTGAAGGAATCGCCACCGATCGCGAAAAAGTCGGCATCCGGATCGATCTCCTCGCGTCCGAGCAATCGGCTCCAGACTTCGCCAATCGTCGCTTCCAACCCTTCCAGTCTGGAAGCCTTGCTCTCCTCCGAGGAAACCGCAGCGGGCAGCGCCGGCTCGAACAACGGATGATGTCCGGCATCGATGGCCGTGCGGCGCACACCGGACTCCAGCATCGTCTCCAGCACCGGGACAACACTCTCCGTGCGAAGCACGCCTTCCCGGGGCAGGTAAATCCGGTATACATTGGCGGAGGCGTCCAGCTCCTCATGCCCGGCCACCCAAGCGGTCAGATCGGGTCCCCAGTCTCCCGGCTCCGGGAGAGCGGACATAATCATCGCCGGCTTGCTCTGTCTGGCACTTGCCCGCACCGCTACGCGATTGGCGGCAATCGCAGCCTTGGCCGCTTCGGCGACGGCAGGAACGAACGAGTCTCGGCGGAATTTAGCCGGCTCGGCAATGTCCCACAGCATAATATCTTCCACATCCGTCCGATCCGCCAAAGCGGCATCCAATGCAAGCTCCAGAGCGGATGCATCGGCCGCGGCTACGGTCCGAAGCCGGCGGACTCCCTCCGGCCAAGCCGGGGACGCCTTCGCATCGGCCGGCGGCTTGGCCGCTGCGCGTTGGCCGATGATGATGCCTACGTCCAACCGTTCGCGCAGCCCGGTCTTGTCCGGGTAGGCCGCAACCTCCTCCAGACCGAGCGCCGAGAAGTGACCTTGCCATTCTTCGACGGATACGAGCGGAGACAGCTTCCGCTCGGCTTCGTCGAAATGCCACCAGCCATCGGCCAAGCCCCAGATCAGATCCACATAGCGGCGTACCCGGGTCCGTTCGAGGACGCACAGCAGGCCGCCTGGCTTCAGCAGCCGCTGCATATTGCCGAGGCTGACCGACAAGCGGTGCGTGGCGTGAACGACGTTATAGGCGAACACCAGATCGAAGGAGGCCGGCTCGAAGCCCTGCTCCCCCGGATCGCGGGTAATATCGAGCACTCCGAAATGCATGAACTGCAGATCCTCTTCCAAAGCGAACTTCCGGAACGAATCCACGAACGAGCTGCCTACATCGGTGAAATAGTACTCGATCTCCATATCTTTCAGCGATGGCGCAATGCGCCGCAGAATAGCCCCATAACCGCCGCCCGCCTCCAAAATCCGGATTCGCTTCTTCCGGCCGGCGATGCGCGTGAGCATCGTGGAGAACATTTCCTTAATCAACTCGTCTTCCTTCTCCTGCACCGAGCCGTTGTAGGCGTCCAAAATCATCTGGTTATTGCCGCCCGGATATAGAACGGCCAGCGCCGGGACCTCTCCTTTCAAGGCGGGACGGAAGCCGCGAACGCAATGCTCCAGAAGGTTCAGCTGACCGGAGAACAGAGGGGTCGCCCGCCCGATGTCGGCGCGGATGTCCGCCGGATGGCGCAGAGCTCCCGCTTTGTCGGTTACCTGGTAACGGCCCTCTCCCCTAGCCTCCAGAATACCGTCCTCGACAAACATATGGAGGAAATAATGCCCGTATTTCCCCAGCGAGCCGACGATAGCGAGGCCTTCCATAAATTCGTCGGTATCGAACAAGCGTCCCGGCGGCAGTAAAAACAGCTCCTGTACAAAATCGTAGGACAGACGTGCCGCGTACTCGTCCATGAGCCGATGGGGAACGGACAAGTCCTCTATGCCGAAGCGGCCAGTATACCGCTCCTGCTCCGCATTCAATTCCTGCAGCAGAGCCCGGACCGTCTCCTTATCAAAGGAATTCGCTTGCAGACGGTAAGGCAGAATGCTGACGCGTGCGCCCTCTTGCACGAAGGCGGCCGCCAGCGGAGCCGGCAGGCGGTCTTCCGGACTCAATACGATGAGATGTCGGCCCTGGAATCGGGACGCGCCGCTCCACGCCGCCTCATGAAAATCCCTGAACCTGGGCACCAGGCGCTGCTCGCCCGAATAGCAGACGGCAGGGTACGGATGAGCGCTGGACCCGAGCTCCCGCTCGAGAATCCCCGCCCATCGCACGGCTCCGCTCTTGCCCGACAGCGGTACGCCGGCATCCACCAGACGAAGACTCAGACGGGGAATTTCCGTGCGGAGGCTCCGTACGAGCGCCACAAGTCCCTCGGCTTTGGAGATCGGAGATACGGGGCTGAGCACGACAACCTCCGGCAGCGCTTCGCGCAGCTCGGACTTCAATACATGGACCAGAAGCCTCAGCTCCGCTTCGGTGCGGCTGCCCGTCGAACGGGCAAGCACGATCGTATCGGGAAGCAGCGCCTGATGCTGCAAATCACGGATCAGACGGTACAGATCGATCGCGCTCCCCGGGCGCACGGTGGAGCCAAGCGTACCTTTAAAATGATAGCTCGCCCCGCTTTCCACCAGCAGACTCCGCCATCTCGGCATCTTCTGGAGCAGACGGCGAATCGAAACGGCATCGTCGGCCATCACAAGACAAGCTCTCGGCTGATCCGAACGGGAGACCGGCGGCAGGAAGGCGGATTCCCACACGATTCGGCCTGCGCGCCCCGCGCGCTCGGCCACAGCCGGCATTGGTGCAGGTGCCGCAGCCGCTGCGGCCGTTTCTTGATTACCTGCCATCAGCTCGCTATAGTCGCCCCTGCCGAGCGGGAATACCGTCTCGTCAAATCGATATAAAGGAAGCGTCACACGATTCCGCGCTTGTCCCTGATAATAAGCCTTCCAATCCGGCGCAATGCCGAGACTCCACAGCTCGCCGAGCCTTTCCGCGAGAAACGCATCGTCCGGCTCCTCCTCCTGCGCATTGCGGAGCGTTCCGACGACGCCGAGCGGATTCCCGCTTGGCGCCTGCCGCGCGAATGTCGACAGGACGCGGCCGGGACCGACCTCCAACAGCAAAGCCTGGGAATCGGCCAGGATCGCGGCCAGCCCTTGCTCGAATCGGACGCTTCCCCGCAGATGCCGCGGGTAATACGAAGGATCGACGGCTTCCTCGGGCTTGATCCAGTCCCCGGTCAGATTCGATACGTACGGGAGCCCCGGCTCCTGCAGTTTCATGCCGGCGCACAGCTCGCCGAAAGGCGCCAACGCGCCGTCCATGAGGGCCGAATGAAACGCATGGGACGTGCGTACCTTGCGCGTTCGGATTCCCGCGGCCGCCAATCGGCTCTCCGCCTCGGCGATTGCCTCGTCGTTTCCGGACAAGGTGCACTGACTCGGGCTGTTCATGGCGGCCACAGACAGCGCGTCGGTCAAGTACGGACCTGCCGCTTCGGCGGATGCGTTCACGGCAAGCATGGAGCCGCGGGGCATCGATTTCATCAGACGGCCTCGCGCGGTCACGAGGCGGATTCCGTCCTCAAGCGAGAATACTCCCGCCAGACAAGCGGCCGTATATTCGCCGAGGCTGTGTCCGATCATGCCGCTGGGCTGAATACCCCATGACATCAGCAGCCGTGCCAGCGCGTACTCGACTGCAAACAAGGACAGCTGCGCCATGTCCGTTTCCAGAATGGTCTCTTCGTCGCCCGCCTCAGGCTCCAACAGCACGCGGCGCAGCGCCCCCATGCCTTCCGCTTCGGCCAGCCTCAGGCAAGCCTCCAGCTCCCGGCGGAACGCCGGCTCGGTCCGGTACAGGTCCCGGGCCATCCCCGGATACTGCGACCCTTGTCCGGGGAACAGAAAATAGACGGCCGGCTTGGCGGACGGAGCCGTCGTGCGGCGTGCCCGCGGAGGACGCACGCCATCCAGCGCGGCCTTCAAGCCCTCAGCCAGGTCGTCCAGCCCGCGGTAGGCGATGGAGAAGCGCTCCGGCAGGCTTCTTTTGCCGGTCTGCGCGCTCCACGCCAGATCGGCGGGCTCCAGCTTCCCGCGATGGCGCTCCAGATGCGCGATATAGGCTTCCTGCATGCGGCGCAGAGCGGTATCGGTGCGGGCAGACAAGCACAGCACATTCCACTCCCGACCGGCTCCGGACGGCTCCCGCTCGGGCGCCTCCTCAAGCACCACGTGCACGTTCGTACCCCCGATGCCGAAGGAGCTGACGCCTGCCCGCAAAGGAAGGTACGCATCCGCTTCGTCAGGTGCAGGCTTTCGCTGCCAGTTCTCCGTCTCGGATACGATCCGGAAGGGGCTGTTGTCCAGATCGATATTCGGGTTGACCGCTTCAAAATTCAAGCTCGCCGGAATGATCCGGTTGTCGAGCGCAAGAACGGTCTTGATGAACGACGAGATGCCTGCGGCCACGTCCAAATGCCCGATGTTCGACTTCAGCGAGCCGATGCCGCAGGAACCGGGACGGACGGACTGGAACGCCTTCTTCAACCCGGCAACCTCGATCGGGTCCCCCAGAATCGTGCCGGTGCCGTGCGCCTCGATGTAGCTGACCGTTTCCGGCGGCACATCCGACAGCATCAGCGCACGGCGGATGACCTCCGCCTGGCCTTCAACGCTCGGCGCCGTAAAGCCGACCTTGCGGTTCCCGTCGTTGTTCACCCCGGTGCCGCGAATGACAGCGTAGATGCGGTCGCGGTCGCGGATGGCGTCCTCAAGGCTTTTCAGCACGACCACGCCCGTACCGTTGCCTTCGACGGTCCCTTTGGCGTCCCGGTCGAACGGGCGGCAGTGGCCGTCAGGCGAATTGATCATGCCGTCCTCGAACAGGTAGCCCTTGCGGTGAGGCAGGGTCAGCCCGCTGCCGCCGGCCACCGCAATGGAGCAGGCGCCGGTCAAAATGTGGCGGCAAGCCATATCGACGGCATAGAGCGAAGTAGAGCAGGCGCAGTGCACGGTAACGCAAGGGCCTTGAAGATTAAGACTGTAGGCGATTCGCGTAGCGGCGAAATCTTTGTCGTTCAATTGGAGGGTGGCGAATTGCAGACCGCCGCTGTCGACGGTCGACTTCATCGTTTCGAGCTCCCACACGAAGTTGCCGGAAGCGCCGACGAACAGGCCGATGCTGCCGCGGTACTGCTCCGATGCGTAGCCCGCGTCCTCCAGCGCGTGGTACACCTCCTCGTGCAGCGCGCGGACCTGCGGGTCCATCATCGCGGCGTCCCGCGGCGTATAGTTGAAGAACTCGGCATCAAAATATTCAAGTCGCGGGAAGACGCCCTTGGCACGAACGTAATTCGGCTTGGCCAGCAGCTCCGGCTCGACACCCGATGCGAGCAGCTCTTCATCCGTAAAGAACGAAATCGATTCGACCCCTTCGGTCAGGTTGCTCCAAAACGAAGCTACGTCATCGGCCCCCGGAAAACGACCCGACATGCCGACGACGGCAATTTCGAGCCCCGTGTAGTTCGTCTTTACCTTCATGCTCTATCCTCCAGTTTTCGAATAAGGGAACCGGTTTTCAGCAGCTTGCTGCGGGCGCTTGCCAGCTCCCGGTCCTGCTCCTCGTCGCCGCGGGTTCCGAGGGGTTCCCGTACCTTCAAATAATCGGCCAGACGGGCGATGCTGGTATGCTCGAACAAAACCGTAAGCGGTATGTCCCGGTCGAAGGCTTGCTTCAGCCGGTTGTTGATCGTAATCAAGTTCAGGGAGTTAACCCCGATTTCAAAAAAGTTGTCGCCCGTGTCTACCACCTCCACGCCCAGCACCGACGAGAAGATGTCGGCGATCGTCTTCTCGACGCCGCTCAAGTGGCGGGGAGCGGCCGAGGAGACGATCGGCGCCGGCGCGGGCAGCGCCTGCCGGTCCACCTTGCCGTTGACGGTGAGCGGCATGGCGTCCAGCCGGGTGAAAAAGGCCGGGACCATGTAGCCGGGAAGCTTGGAGGACAGCACCGTTTTCCATGCCCCTTGATCCGGCTCTTCCTCGGAGGTGAAGTATGCGCAAAGCTGCTTGTCCTCACCAATTTCCCTTACCTGCACCGTTACCTCTTTGATGCCGGGCAGGAGCGACATCGTACGTTCGATCTCGCCCAGTTCGACGCGGTACCCGCGAATTTTTACCTGAAAGTCGGTTCTCCCGACAAAATCGATCGTTCCGTCCGGCAGCCAGCGGGCAAGATCACCGGTCCGGTACAGTCGTCCGCCGGGCACGAACGGATCGTCCAGGAAGCACTCTTCCGTCAGCTCCGGACGGTTGTGATAGCCAGAGGCGATGCCGTCGCCACCGACGCACAGCTCGCCAAGCGCCCCGACAGGCACCGGCTGAAGTCCATGATCGACGATATAGGCGGTCGAATTGGCCAGCGGACGGCCGACCGGAATTCGTCCGGATTCCAGATCGGCCTCCGTCACGACGTGAGTCGTCGAGAAGGTCGTATTCTCCGTCGGGCCGTAGCCGTTGACGATCCGCAGCCCCGGGTTAGCCTCCATCGCCCGGCGAATATGGCGGACGGATAGTACGTCGCCGCCGACAATCAAGTTCTTGAGCGACCGGAACATGGCCGGGTCCTGATCACAAAGCTTGTTGAACAAGGCAGCGGTCAGCCACATGCTGCTGACGGACTGGCGCTCAAGCAGCGCCTTCAGACGGCCGGGGTCGAGAATGTGCTCTTCGTCGGCAAGCGCCAGAATGCCGCCGTGCAGCAGCGCGCCCCAAATTTCGAACGTGCTCGCGTCGAAAGCCGGGGAGCCGGTCTGAAGAATAACCTGGTGCGGGCCGAAATCGATAAAATCCGGTCCGAACACAAGGCGAAGAATATTGCGGTGCGTCACGAGACAGCCCTTGGGCCGACCGGTCGAGCCGGAGGTATACATCAGGTAGGCGGTGCCCCTGGCGTCGTGAACAGAGGCAGCCGGCTGCGCCTCGCCCGGATGGCCGGACTCCTCCAGAAGGAGCACGTTCGAGCCGGACGGAGCCTTGGCCGCCAAATCCGACCGGGTGTACAGCACCTCGATGCCGGCGTCCTCCATCATAAAGGCGAGCCGCTCCGGCGAGTTCAACAGGTCCAGCGGCACATAACTAGACCCGGCCTTCAGAATGCCCAGCATCCCTGCAACCATTTCGGGACAACGGGTGGTCATGAGCCCGACGACCGAGCCCGGTCTCACTCCCTGCGCCTGCAGCTTCGCCGCCAGCCGGTCGGACCATGCGTTCAATCGGTCATAGGTGTAGCTCGTATCGCGCCACAGCAAAGCGGTTTCCTCTCCCCGGCGGGCGGCGACTTCCCGGAATGCGCCGTCGACGGTGGAATCGGCCGGATATGGCCGGCGGGTGGCGTTGAAGCTGTCGACCACGACCGTCCGATCCTCACGCGAGCACAGGCTCAGTTCGTCTACGGAAGCGTCAGGCCGTTCGCAGGCAGCTTCGAGCAAAGTCGTCAGGCTGCGCTCCAGCCCTTCCATCGTTTGCTTCGCGTACACCGCCTCGTTGAAGGAGAAATGCACGGCGAACGTCTCGCCCGGATTGACGACAACGTGAAAATCGTAATTCGTGCGCTCGAAAACTTGCACGTCCTCGAACGTCAAGGATTCGCCCGATTGCGAGGCCAGATCCCGCAGACGCTCGGCAAGCGGGTAATTCTCGAAGGCGACGACGTGGTCCAGCAGCTTGTTTTTCAATCGGCTGCGACTTTGTATGTCGAATAACGGGCAATATTCGTAAGGCACGGACGCGAAGCTTGCCTTCTGCACGTTGGCGCACAGCGAGGCGAAGCTTTCCCCTTGTTCGGCGCGTACCCGCAGCGGCTGGGTATTGATGAACAGACCGACCATCGATTCCACCCCAGGCAGTTGGGGAGGACGGCCGGATACGACGCTGCCGAATACGGCGTCGCGGGTGTAGTTGTATTTTTGCAAAAGAAGGCCCCAAGCGCTCTGAAACAAAGTGTTCACCGTCAATTGCCGCGACCGGGCGAGTCCGTTAAGCCGCTCTACAAGCGACTTGGATAGCTTGAAGCTGTGAGTGGCATGGCGGTAAGGACCGCCTCCGCCGAAGGCGGGGATCGCTATCGGCTTCTCGTAACCGGCGAGAGCTTGCTCCCAGTAGGCAAGGGCTTGCTCCTCGCTTTGGCCCTCCAGCCAGCGAATGTATTCGCGGTAAGGGTATGCTTCGCGAGTCGGCGTATAGCTGTCTTGCCGGACCGCCGCCTCGTACAGGCCGAACAATTCTTGAAACAGCGGGCCAAGCGACCATCCGTCCATCAAAATGTGATGGAAGGTGAAGATAAACCGCCATCTCCGCTCCCCCGTTCGCAGCAGTGCCCCGCGGAGCAGCACGTCCTGGCTCAGGTCGAAGCCGCGCTCGCGATCCGATTCCTTGAAAGCTTCCACCGCTTCCTCCGGCGAAGCGTTCTCCCGGAAGTCGCAGACGGTTAATGCCGGCTCCCAGGATTTCAGGACGACTTGCCGCGGGAGGTCGGTCTTCCGGTAGGAAAACACCGTTCGAAGGATGTCGTACCGATCCGAGAGTCTGGCCAATGCCCATTCCATGCGGCCGGGGCTGACGTCCCCGGCGATATGAAAATCAAACTGCTCTACATAAGCCGAAGACGACGCATCCAGCGCATGATGAACCAGCATGCTTTTCTGCATGGAGGACAAGCCGTATATATCCTGGATGTTTTCTTTGCGAATCATCGTACAGCTCCTTTGTCGACTACCCGATGATCAAGTCGTCGAGTATATTTTCCAATTCCTCTTGCTTCAGCGGAGTTACTGTGAAATCGGAGGCTGTTTTCTCGCCGCCGGTTTTGCCTAAGCAGAAGGTCGCCACCTCGCGGGCGGCTGCGTCCAGCAAGGAGCCGAGTTCGGCGAATTGCCCATCGCCGAACATGGCGCGGGGGTAACGGATTTCCAGGCGTATCGCGGAGCCGACCTGGGCCGAGACGATATCCATCGCCCACTCGGATGCGAAATCCTCATCGACCGTGATTTCGGCCGGCAGCGCCTCGGTCCGCACCTCCGCGTCGTCCGCTTCGCCCTGAAGGCCCAAATAATTGAAGCTGATCGACGGTCGAATGCTCTCCAGCATGGCCCTGTCTTGCGGCTCCAGCCCAGTATCCAGCCAGCGGAGAGCGCCGTAGCCGAAGCCCCGTCGCGGCACGCCGCGAACCGCTTCCTTTACCGCAACGACAGCGTCTGCCGGTTCGCCGCCTGCGTTCAGCAGGACCGGGAACGTGCTTGTAAACCAGCCTGCCGTACGGCTTACGTCCAGGCCCGGCGCGAATCGCTCGCGGCCGTGTCCCTCAAGCTGGACGAGCACGGTCGGCGTTTGTCTCCATTCGCCCAGCGCGCGGCTCAGGACGCAGAGCAGCAAATGGACCGTCTCGGTATGATAAGCGCGGTTTGCTTCGCCGCACAGCGCCTGTCCGACTTCCCCGCCGATCCAATGCACCGTTCTGACCGTATCCAGGCGCACGGTTTTCGCTGGCGGGAAAAGAAGCGGTAGCGCCCGAGCCTCCTCGGCCAAGCTGCGCCAATAAGGCAGCTCATCCCGTGCGCCGCCAGTACGGACCCATTCGGCTAGCGCCTGCGTCCAAGCCGCGAATGACGTCGTCTTGGGAGGCAGCGCCGCCTCAGGGTCTGCCATGCAGACCGTCAGGTCCTCCAGGAGCACGCCCCAAGACACCACGTCCACGGCGATGTGATGGATGGCGATAAACAGCGTCCATCCGTCGGAGCCGCTCCCTGCGGCCGCCGCCACCAGCGGGCCGCCCTGCAGGCGGATGCGGCTCTGCACTTCGATCATATATTCCTCAAGCGCTTCTTCGCTCAAGCCGGCAGGCAGATCCGTCACATAGAACAGATTGTCATCGGACGATGCTCTAAGGCGCAGCCCGCCATCCGCAGACAAGGTTAGCCGCAGCGCGTCGTGGTGATGGCACAAGCGGTGGAGCGCCGCTTCCAGGCGGTCGCCGTTCCATCCGCCTTTCCCGCGAATCAGCATCGCTTGGTTAAAACGCACGGAGTCATGTTCATGGCCGCCGGTACGCAAAAACCAGGTCTGGATCGCGTCCGGCAAGCAGACTCCCGTCACCTCTCCCTGCTCCGCCTGCGGAGCCTGCTCGGTCTTGAGTCGAGGCGCCAGCGTCTCGATGGTCAAGTATTGGAAGATCTCGGCCGTTTCCAGCGAATACCCCGAGCCCTGAAGCCGCGCCGTCACCTGAATCGCTTTAATCGAGTCCCCGCCCAGCGAGAAAAAGTTGTCGTTGATGCCTGGCCGTTCGATGCCAAGCACCTGCGACCAAATATCGGCAAGCAGCGCTTCTCGTTCATTGCGCGGCTCCAGCCTTTCTCCTTGTGCCGTATAGACCGGCGCAGGCAAGCGTGAAACGTCGATTTTGCCGTTCTTGTTCAGCGGCATCGACTCCAGCGGCAGAATGAACGCAGGGACTGCGTAATCCGGCAGCACGCGGGCGAGCTTCTCGCGCAAGGCATGCGTGTCGAAGGCCACGGCATCGCCGTTCGGAACAATCCATAAGCACAGATTGCGCCCGCCCTGATCGCCCGGGTCGACGATGCCCGCATGGGCTTCGCGCACCTCCGGCTGCTTTTTCGCCGCCGCTTCGATCTCGCCCGGCTCAATCCGGAACCCGCGCAGCTTCACTTGCTGATCGAGGCGTCCTTTATAGCGGAGCAGCCCGTCCTCGCTCCATACGACCAGGTCTCCGGTTTTGTACATCATTTCGCCGGGCCGATACAGATTCGGCACGAATCGTTCGGCGGTCAGCTCGGGATGATTCAGATAGCCTGCGGCCAAGCCGTCGCCCCCGATATACAGCTCCCCGGGAACGCCGATCGGCTGCAAACGCAGCTTGTCATCCAGCACATACAGGGAAGTATTCCCTAAGGCGCGCCCGATCGGAAGACTATCCTCCTCGGGCATTTGATCGACGGTATAGGTTACGGCGAACACCGTCGTTTCCGTAGGCCCGTAGCCGTTGATTAAGCGTCCGCCGCCCATGCGCTCGTACGCCTTGCGCACGTGTCGGACCGACGCGGCCTCGCCTCCGAACATAACCGCTCTTACGTTATCCAGGCATTCCGGATTCGCGTCCACCAGCGCGTTGAACAGGGAGGTCGTAATGAAAAAGGCGGTCACGCCGTTCTCCCGAATGATGCGTCCCAGCGCGGCCGTATCGATCACCTCGCGCTTGTGCAGCAGCACCAGACAAGCGCCGTTCGTCATGGCGCCGAAAATGTCGATTACCGATCCGTCGAAGGAATAGTTGGACAGCTGCAGCAGCACATCCTCGGGAGAGAAGGTGACGAAATTGTTGTTATGCACGATCCGGATCACGCTTTTTTGACGAATCAGCGTCCCCTTGGGTATGCCGGTCGAACCCGACGTAAACATGACATAGGCAAGGTCGTTTCCCGAGTAGGCAAGATCGAGATTGTGATCCGGGATCCCGGGATCGAGCCTGCTCAGGTCCAAGACCGCAAGCTCCGGCATGTCCGCCGCCACGCCTTCCCATTCCGCCGCCGGGTGCGTCACCAGCAGCTTCGCCCCGCTGCTCTCGATGACGGTCAGCAGCCTTGCCGAAGGATTCTCCGCGTCAAGCGGCACATAATGGCAGCCCGCTTTTAGAACGCCCAAAATCGCTGCGATCATATCGAAGGACCGCTGCAGCAGCAAGGCGACGGCCGAGCCGCTTTCGGTCCCGCTGTTCAGAATGGCCCGGGCAATGCGGTTAGCCCGCGAATTTAATTCCTCGTAGCTGAGCGTCTGCCCGTCCATCCGAAGCGCGGCTTCCTTGCCGCGGATGCCCGCCCACTCCTCAAAAAGCGGCACAATCCCCTTGTTGCCGGGGTACGGCGTACGGGTATCGTTCCATTCCGTCAGAAGCCGCGAACGCTCGCCTTCCAGCATCAAGTCCAGCTCGCCTAAGGATTGCAGCGGATTGTCGACCACGGCGGCGAGCATTCGCTCATAGCGGCGCGCCAGTCGTTCGATCGTTTCCGGCATATACAGGCTTGACGCATATTCCCATTCCATCAGCAGGCCCTCCGGCGTTTCCCGGACGACGACCGTCAAATCGAACTTGGCGCTTCCCGAATCGAAGGGGACCATCCGATCCGCAGGTCCGGATAAGCCCATTTCGATATTTTGCAGCGCGAAATAAACGTCAAACAGCGGATTGCGGCCGGGGTGGCGCTCCGGCTTCAAATCGTCGATCAAAGCTTCAAACGGATATTCCTGATGGTCGAACGCTTGGGCGACCATGCGTTTTAGCGAGCCTAAAAATTCCATGAAGCTGTCCTCGTCGGCAGACCGCGTCCGGATCGGCAGCGTATTGACGAACATGCCGACCAACGGCTGGAAGCCCATGCCCGGTCTTCCGGCTACCGGGGTTCCGATCACGATATCCCGGTCCCCGCCAAGACGTGCCAGCAGATTATGGAAAACGCCCATCATCACCATAAACAGGGTAGCCCCGGCGTTTTGGGCCATCGTTTTGACTTGAGCCGTCAATCCGGCGGGCAAGGTATGGAAAATCCGGGAGCCGACGTAGTCCTTCGTCCCGGGACGCAGCTTGTCCGTAGGCATGTTCAATACAGGGATGCCGTCTGCGAACTGCTCCAGCCACCAGCGCCGGTGCTCCTGCATGGCACCGTCTTCCATCCGGTTTCTTAACGCCAGAACGGCGTCGCGGTACGACAGCGGCAAAGGCGCAGGCGTCTGCCCTTCGGCAAGCGCCATATAGTCGGAGAAGAGCATGCCCATGGAGCTGCCGTCCGTAATGATATGGTGAAGATCGATCGCCAGATACGCTTCCCCGTCTTCATATTGATAGCATCTTGCCCGCATCAACGGCGCCTCGGCCAGGTCGAACGGACGGACGAAATGTTTCAGCTCCTCCTGCAGATGCCGAATCCGGGACACCCCTTCTTGCGTTTTCAATACACACCGTTCCAGCGCAAAATCCACCCGCGGATGCACCACCTGCTCAGCGGCGCCATCCGTCATTCGGAAGGAAGTGCGCAAGCTGTCGTGACGCTCGATCAACCGCTGCATCAGACGCTCGACCTCGTTTACGTCCTCGTGCGGCTCCAGCCGCATCACGCCGGTCACGTTGTATGCGACCGAGTGCGGCATCAATTGGGTCGTGAGGAACATCCGGTTTTGCGCGGGCGTCAGCGGGATCGGCGACTTGTCCTCCTTCCGCTCCGGTGCGGCCTGGCTTGGGCGGCCGGCATGCAGTCTGGCCTGCGCCAATACCTCGGACAAGCCGTAGTCGCGCTCTACGCGCCGGACAAATTCGGAGAAATCCGCTGCTCCCAGCAGCACCGAAATCGGAATATCCAGCGTGAACGCCTCGTTCAGCACCTGAACGATTCTCAGCCCGTTAACGGAGTCGCCTCCCAGCTTGTAGAAATCCGCCCCGGGATTGATGACCGGATAGCCGAGCGCCTCGGACCATACCCAAGCCAGGAAGCGCTCAGCCTCGCTGACCGCTTCGTAACCTTCAGGCAAACGGGAGCCGGCTGCCGAGGCTTGTTCCCACAGAGGGCGCTCTTCCTCTGCCACCTCGCCTGCCTCCTCCTGCCGCTTCCGAATGCGAGGTGTTTCATCCCAATAGCGCTTGTTGTTGAACAGATGAGGCGGCAAGGAGCAGCGGCGGACGTCGCTGCCCGCGAAAAGCGGCTCGAAGGCGATATCCGCCCCTTGAACGTACAAAGCGGCCAACTGCTTCCAGGCATCCAGCCTCCTCCCTGCGTCCGCTTGCGTCACGACGGCCGAGAGCTGGCGCACCTGCGCTTGTACGGCGGCAGCCGGTACCGCGTGCGCCTGCGGCGTTTCCTCTTTGACCCCCGGCATGGCGGCGTCTGCGAGCCAGAGTGTATATTGGTCGCCTTCTTGTACGCCGAACGATCTCCCTGCTGCGATCAGCGCTTCGTGCAGCGCCTCCAGACCGGCGATCAGTCCGCTGGTATCGCGGCACCATACCGCAGCCCGCACCGGCAAATGCTCGCGGCCCGCAGACGCGGTAAAGCACGCATCCTGCAGCCGCAGCTCGGGATGCCGCCGCAAAAATTGCAGATGACGCAGGACGGACTTGCCTAGCAGCTCCGGCGAATAGCCGGACAGTGGGTAGATCCACCCGGTCGCCGCTTCGGCGGAACGGTGTATCGGCGGCGCTTCCTCCACGACAAGGTGGCAGTTCGTTCCCGACAAGCTGAAGGAGCTGATTCCCGCGCGCAGCGGAGCTTCGCCGGCAGGCTCCCATGCCGCCAACCGGTCCTGCACGTATACAGGACTGCCCGCAAAATCGATCAGCGGATTCGGAATCGTAAAGTTAAGGCTCGGAGGAAGCATGCGCTCCTTCAGGGACAGCATGACCTTGATCAAGGAGGCAAGCCCGGCCACGCCGACCGTATGTCCGATATTCGTCTTGATGGAGCCGATAGCGCAGAACTGGCGCTTGTCGCTATGCTTGGCGAAGGCCCCGGCCAGGCCCTTGATTTCGATCGGGTCGCCCAAACTTGTGCCGGTCCCGTGCGTTTCGATGTAGGAGATCGTTTCCGGGTGAATGCCGGCCCGCTCCCACGCCTTCAGCAGCACCTCCTGCTGTGCGCGGGCGCTTGGGGCGGTCAAGCCGTTGGATTTTCCGTCGTTGTTCACCGCCATGCCGCGAATGATTCCGTATACCTCGTCGCGGTCGGCTACCGCCTTGGACAGCGGCTTGACGTAGACGGCCGCCACGCCTTCGCTCCATACGGTGCCGTTGGCATCCCGGTCGAACGCGCGGACGGTGTAGTCGCCGGACTGGGTTTCGTTAGGAAAAAAAACCGGGTCGAACGTAATGTTCACGCCTCCGACGAGGGCGGCTTCGCAGTCGCCCTGCCGGATGGCCTTCATGGCGGCGTCCAGCGCCACCAAGGCGGAGGAACAACCGCTGTCGACGACAAAAGCCGGTCCTCTGAGATTCAATAAGTAGGATAGCCGGCTGGCCAGCACCCCCGTCCAAGAGCCGATGCTCGTCGTAAAATCTTCCTCCTCCAGGTACGTAAGGTAGGAATCGTGCATCCGATGGGTGTGATCGTTGCCTACGAATATACCGATGTTCCGTCCCTGCACCTGGCCCCGGTGATAGCCGGCATCCTCGATGCTCTCGACGAACACCTCGAGCAGCAGACGATGATAAGGGTCCATATGCATCGCCGTGCGCGGAGGGATGTTAAAATACTCCGCGTCGAAATAGTCGACCGACTTGAGAAAACCGCCCTTTCGCAGCTCCCCGGAATAGTCGCTGATCCGCTTAAAATCCTCCAGCCGGTTCACAGGGAAGGAGCTGATGGATTGCCGGCCTTCGATCAGATTGTTCCAGAACTGCTCTGTATCCTCAGCGCCGGGGAAGCGGCAGGACAAGCCTACTACGGCGATAGGCTCAGGCTCGCCCGCTGCGCTTTTCTGCAGCTCCTTGATGAAGGCCACGGCCTGCTCCGGGTCCAGCTCTTTTCGCTTCACCCGGTCGAGCAAATAACGGACAAGCTCTTTTTTGATCGTCATGGCTTCGTCTGCCATCGTTTACCTCCCGTTTCGCTCTTGAACAGCTCCAGAAACTCGGTGCCTTCCAGCTCCTTCTCGACAAGCTCCATCAGCTCGCGTTCCACCGAAGCTTCCGACGGCTCCTCATTCGCCGCAGCGGCTGCCGCCGGGCGCTTGCTGTCGATGAACGCCGCCAGATCGTCGACCGAAGGGTACGAGAACAGATCGGAGATGTCGACGGTTCCCGGAAATTGCTCGTCTATCAGCTTCAGCAATTGGGTAGCCATCAGCGAATTGCCGCCCATATCCTGGAAGCTGGCAAAAATATCGATTTCGCCGAGTCCGAGCACAGCCGCATAAATCGCGCCCAAGATGCGCTGCGTATCCGTCGGATCCGCGCAGCCCTTGATGCGGACGTCCAGCGCGTTCAGCCCGCCCGCAGCGATGTCTGCCCTTGAGGCCGACGCGCGGAATTCCGGTGCGAGGCGGAAAGGTATCTCGTCGGCGAGCCCGATGGCGGCGGCTTTGTTCAATGCGCCGGGGACGATGCGCCCTTGCGGATTCACGATCAGCCATTCAAGCCAATCGAGAGCGTCAGCCACCGCAAGCGGGCGGAACAGGTTGTTCTCTTCGTCGACGTCGAAGTCGACCGACATCCCCACTTCCTTCCAGCTCGGCCAATTGATCGAAATTACCCGGCTTCCCGCATGCCGGCCCGCCTCCGCGAACGTATCGAGGAAGGCGTTGGCGGCGCTGTAATCGCCCTGTCCTTCTCCGCCCGTGATGGCGGCAATCGAAGAGAAGAGAGCAAGGAATCCGGTGCCGCCCTCCGAAAGCAGGCGCAGCAGATGAAGGGAGCCCTCCAGCTTTGGCCTGGTAACGTCCTGAAAACGATGCTCCTCCTTGAACATCAGGAAGCCTTCGCCGGCTACCCCTGCCGCATGGAACACGCCGGCAATTCGTCCGTAGCGCGACTTCAATGCTTCACCCAGACGCTCGACCGACGGACCGTCGGCAACGTCTACCGATACATATTCGAGGCTGGCCAGCCGCGGCTTAAGCTCCGTCAACGAGCGGTACACGGCTTGTCCGGAAGCCGCCAGCTCCTCCCATTCCTCCGGGGAAGCCAGCCGGCTCCGGCCGAGCAGCACGACCTTCGCCATGCCCTTGTCGGCCAGACGTCCGGCAACGGACAAGCCCAAGCCTCCCAGACCGCCTGTAATGACATAGACTCCTTCCGTATCCAGCGCCAGCTTCTCCATCCCGGATATCCGGTGAGGGCGCAGCTCTTCCACGAATACGCCCGCCGGACGGAAGGCACGGAAAAAGGGGCCGCCGAATCCGAAGCATTCCTCTACAACAGCGGCCGTCGGAACATGCTCCGACGCATCGACGACGTCGACCTTCAAGTGCCGGTATTCTTGCCCGATGACCCGGGCCAGCGCCGCAGTCGCTGTCGAGAGCGGCGACAAACCGTTCTCGTCTCCACTCACCGCCCACGCATGGCGTACCAGCACCTTCAGCCCGTCCGGCCATTTCGATTTGCGGGCCAAGAGCACTTTGCACAGCTTGAACAAGGCGTCCACCCCGAGTTCGCGTCTTGCGCGAAACGCTTCATCCGAGAGCGCGAGCCGGGCAAACGGTTCGGCTTCGGCGGTATAGTCAGCAGCAAATAGGATACCTTGCGCGCCCTGCTGCTCCGCTGCGGCCAGCAAGGCGTCCAGGCCGGCCTCATCCGGAGTGTAGACGGCTGACCCTTCCGTCCCGGTTGCGGCTTCCAAGTAAAAGGAAAGCACGCGCATGCCGGCAGCATTCATGGCGCCTGCCAGCTCCTCGGCGCGGGAGCCGGCCGTAGCGACGAGTGCCCATGGGCCTGCGCCCGGCTGTAACGCAGCCGCTTCCGTATCCGGCGTTTCCCGGGGCACCCAGCACATCTGCATGCATTCGCCCGGCACGCTGCCGCTGCCGAGCATGGCGACGTCGTGCACCTTTTTGATGGTATATCCGCTAATTTGCGCCAACACACGGCCTTCGCCGTCCAGAAGATCGACGTCGTAGGTGATCGTTTCGCCGCTTCCGCCTTTGTTGTCGTGCACGCGGATATGGGAATACAGCTCGCTTGTCATCGGTGCGTACAATCGGAACTTCTTGTACGTAAACGGCAGGAACGTCGCTCCCGTGCTTTGGCTGAGCAGGTTCATAGCGTTATCCAGCACCGAAGGATGCAGCTTGAACACGCTTAGCTCCGGCTGCAGCGGAGCGTTCAGCTGCAGGCGGGCCAACGTCTCCGAGCCAAACTGCCATACGGCGCGCACCGTGTCCCAGTGCGGCCCGAACTGGAAGACGCCTGTGTCGGTTTCGCCGACGAACGGATCGATTACCTCGGACGCACGGCTTTTGAGCAGCATCAAATCCATCGGGCCTTGCTCCGGCCCGCCTTCAAGGGGCAGCAGCTTGCCCTCGACGTGGGGAAGCCAGTCACCCTCGTCATTGCGGCTGGAAACCGTGAACGAGTACGCCGATCCGGACTTGATAAGCGTCAGCCGGGCCGTCACTTCCGCTCCCTCCTCGACTACCATTGGAACGAGGAAGTAGACGTCCCGCAGCTCGACGCTGTCCTGGCCGAAGGCTTTGGCGGCGGCGAATCTCGCCATCTCCAGATAAGTGGTGCCGGGCAGTACGGCCCGTTGGCTGATGCGGTGATCCGACAGCACCCAGTGCCGGTCGATGCGGAACTTCGTTTCATACACCGTCTCTCCCTCAGTCCCGGCCGGAAGCTGCTCTTCCACGAGCGGATGCAGGGCGTTAGCCATTTGCGAGCGGACCTTTGTGATTTTGGGAGCGGCCCAGTACCGGGTACGCTGCATCGGATAGACCGGAGCCGGAACCCTACGGCGTTTCTCGCCACCGTAGAACAGCTTCCAGTCGATATCGGCGCCTTCCGCATACAGACGGCAAACCTCCTCCAGCAGCGACGGCTCCGACGAGCCGCCCTCCAGGTAGGCGCGCAGCTTGCCCGCCGCCGATTCGCTGAGCTGCTGGCGCTCCCGCATGCGAAGCTCGCCCGGCTCCAACTGCGTTCTTTTCTCGCTCACGATGTGGTGGTGGCCGACGAAAACCTGCCCGATGCCGTCAGGTCTGCCCTCTTGAGCGGCCAGCGCTGCTATCTGCCGGCGCAGCTCGTCCTTCGTGCTTGCCACGAACGCGGCGCGATACTCGTAGTGTCCGCGGCCGACGTTGGACGTGTAGCACAAATCGGCCAAATGCCAGCCGTCTCCCTCCAGATGGCGCGCATACTTTTGAACGTAGTCGCGGTAGGCCTGTTCGTTTTTGGCGCTGATCGTCAGACAGTAACGGGGCTGACCGGCCGGCGCCGACTCGAGAGACGGCGCTTCCTCCACGATCATGTGGCAATTCGTACGGCTGAAGCCGAAGGAGCTGATGCCCGCGCGGCGCGGAAAGCCGTCGACCTCCCAAGGCCGTGCGGTGTCGTTCACGTACAGCGGACTGTCCGTGAAATTAATATATGGATTAGGAGTTTGGAAATTGATGATCGGTGCAAGCTCCTTGTGCTCCATCGATTTGATCACCTTGATGAGCGATGCGGCCCCGGACGCTCCTACCATATGCCCCATGTTCGTCTTCAGGGAGCCGATAGCGCAGAACTGCTTGCGCGACGTATGACGGCGGAACGCACTTGTCAGCCCTTTGATCTCGATCGGGTCGCCGAGGACCGTGCCTGTGCCGTGCGCTTCGACATACGTGATCGTCTCGGGCGGGATGCCCGCTTTTTCCCAGGCCTGATGAATAACCTCCTCCTGGGTGATCGGGCTCGGCGCCGTCAGACTGTTCGTGGAGCCGTCGTTATTGATGACGCTCGCTTTAATGATCGCGCGGATGTTGTCCCCGTCTTCCAGCGCCCGCTGCAGCGGCTTCAGCATGACGAGACCTACGCCCTCGCCCCAGACCGTGCCGTTCGCCTTCGCGTCGAACGTGCGGATGTAGCTGTCGTCGGACTCGACATTTCCCATGTTCGCTCCTTCGAGGAAACGGGCTTTCAGCTCGCCGGTCGTGAACAGGTTGACGCCGCCGGCAATGGCGTAGTCGCACTCGCCGGCTATCAGCGCCTGCGCCGCCATATGGACGCTGATGAGGCCGGCCGAGCAAGCGGTGTCGACGATCATGCAAGGGCCCTTGAAATCGTACAAATACGAAATTCGGCTTGCGATCAGGCTTTCCCACGATCCGGTCAACTGCATCGGGTCGCGGGCGGAGCACAGCCTGTAGTAGGAGTAGTTCGTTCCATCCTTCCCGATATAGACTCCGGTCCGGCTGCCGATCATCGTATCGCCGCCGTAACCGGCGTCTTCCATCGCCTCCCAGGCGGTCTCGAGCGCCATCCGTTGGCTCGGGTCCATGTACGTCACCTCGGAGCGGGGAATGCCGAAAAAATCCGCGTCGAAATGATCGATGTGGTCCATATAGCCGGCCTTGACATGGATGTGAGGGATGTCCGCAGGCTGAATTTCGCGGCCGAACATGAACTCCGTATAATACGGATTTTGCAAAATCGCTTCGAAATCCTTGAGCCGATGGGCAGGGTATTCGCGAATGCAGTTGATACCTTCCCGCAGCAGCTTCCAGAACGCTTCCGCGTTTTCCGCTTTGGGAAACCTGCCCGCCAATCCGATCACCGCGATATCCTTATGTATCGTAACTTCCGAAGAAGTCAGCTCCATTAACAGGGTTTTGGCCTCTTCTTTGGACAACTGCTGCTTGGCGACTTGGGATAGTATATATTTCTTGACCAGCTCCACAATCAATCACTTCCTTTATCCAAAGTAAGGCGGCTGGAAGATTCCTCAACCGTGATTTCCCCGCGTGACAAAAGCTCAAGGATTTCGTCGATATTCCCTTCGTCGATCCGGCCGTTCTTGACCGGCTCCTTCGCAGGCGCCCGATCCTTGCGGGTAGATGCTCTCAAATACTCCGCCTGCTTGCGTATCGTCGTGTAGGTGAACAGATCGGCGATATCCATCGCGCCGGGGAAGCCCTTCTCGAACTCGCGGTGCATCTGCGAGGTAAGCAGCGAGTTGCCGCCCAAGCCGGCGAACTCTTCGTCGGCCTCCAGCTCCGCGAGCGCCAGGGTGCGGGCCCAGATTTGCGATACGGCCAGATCCAGCTCGTCGGGAGCCGGGATGCCGAGCAGCTTCACCTGATTGCCGGCTCCCGGCGCGGCAGACGATTCCTTCGTCTTCGCTTGATGGAACGCGGGCTTGCCGGACCGGCGTTTCTTGCCGGGCATGAGCACCGGCGGCAGCTCATCGCTGCTGCCAAGCACCCGGTCCAGCAGCTCCAGCGCTTCTGCCGTATTCACCGGCGCGAACGCTTCCTCTTCGTCGACAGCGCCCATGCGGCGGGCAATGCCCGTTTCGCGCCATGCCGGCCATTGCAGACTGAGCGCCGGCAGCCCGGCGCGGCGTCTATGCTCCGCCAGCGCATCGAGAAACAGGTTGGCCGCCGTATAGTCCGACTGTCCGGGATTCAGCAGCAGCGAGGAGATGCTGGAGAAAGCGATAAAGAACTCGGGCCGGTCGTCTAACGTCGCCAAATGCAGATGCCAAGCGCCGTCCGCCTTCGGTCCGTACACGTTGCGGAACGTTTCCACAGTTTTGTGGATCATGAATCCGTCGCCGGCACGTCCCGCCAGGTGAAACACCCCGCGAATGCGTCCGCAAGCGCTGCGCAGCTCCGCTAACGCCGAAGCCACCGCATCGTATCGCTCAAGAGGCAGTGACACGACCTTGAACGCGTCCAACCGGCTCTCCAGCTCCAGCCATCGGGCGAGTCTTCCACGCAGTTCCTCGTCCTCGGACTGCTCGATGAGCCGCTCCCACTCCTCGCGGGCCGGAACCGGACGTCGGCCGAGCAGCGCCAGCCGCCGGAAGCCCCTGCGGGCGAGCAGCCCGGCAACCTCGAGGCCGAGATCCCCGGTTCCTCCGCTAATGACGACCAGCCCATCGTCTCCGTCGACGGCAACCTCCTTCATGGCCGGGATCGGACTTGCCTGAATCGCCGGCTCGTAAGCGAGCCCTTGGCGATAGGCGAGGAATTCCGGCCGGGCGGGATCGGCTAGCTCGGCCAGCAGTGCTTGCGCCGGCGTCTCGTCGTCGCGGTCGAGGCAGCGCATGTTTTGCGCCTCAAACTCCAATGCGGCTACGCGCCATAGTCCGCCGAGAGCCGCCTGCCCCGGATGAATGCTCCGGTCGTCCGCACCGACAACCCAACCGCTGCCGGTTAAGGCCGCCAAGCCCGCTTGCGCCTTGAGCCTTGCGGCGGTCCACGCCTTCAGGAAGGCGAAGCCTTCCCGGACCGCGTCGTCCGCTTCCTCCCGCCATGCGGCTGCGTTTTCGCCTAGGGTCGCGGCGGCGCTCCATTCGAACATCGCGAGCACAATCGGCTCGTTCCCGTTCGCCAAGGCGGCTGCGGGCGCCAGGGCCTGCTCCCAATCCCCGGCTTCCGGGAACACCTCGATGACCCGGCGGCCTTGCTCCTGCGCATGCCTGACAATCCTGTCGAGCGTGGCGGAGCGCTTCCCGGCGACGACAATCGCTCCCACCGGAAGCTCCTTAGGGTTAGGAAGCGGATAAGAACGGAACGTTTGTTCGTATCCATACATTTCCATGCCAACGGACAATCCCGTGGCATGCGAAGCGGATTTAATGCAGTAATTGCGAATGTTCAGGACGGTATTCCCGTCGCGGTCGCCGACCTTGATTTCGAAACGGTGCACCGGAGCGCCGTACGCTCCGTCGGTTTTGCGCAGATGAACCCAAATATGTTCAGGCATCCGCTCATACACCGTCAGCTCGCCGTAGGACAACGGCAAATACAGCTCCCCGTCGCCCATCAAGTGATTGACGGCGTTCACGGCCGTATCCATCAGTGCCGGGTGCAGCTGATACAAATGAGCCTCCGAACGGTATGGTTTCGGCAATGCCAGCTCCACCAAAAACTCCTCCAGCGCCTCGTCCATTCGTCCGCCGACGAAGGAGCCGTTCCAGCGGTCGCCGAGCTGAAGCCCGCGCGACAGATCGTCGTGCAAGCTCATCGGAATAGGCCGGGTCAATCGCTTTTGCAGCACCTGAAGGTCCAGTCGCTCGCCGGCTTCCTGCCGGCCCTCGTCCGCGACTTGCCAGTACGCCTCCGCGTGAACGACCCATTCGCCGTCCTCCGAAACGCTGGCGAAACGGAACCGTTTCGTGCCGTTCTCCTCATCCTCCGCGAGCAGATGAAGCTCTTTGGACGCCCCTTCCTCCATGGCAAAAGGATGGATAAACACAATATCCTTCAAGCTTGCTGCCCCTTCGTGGCGAAAATAATCCCGCACGCAGACGGCCATCATCTCTACGAAGCATGTGCCCGGCAGCACGCAGACGCCTTGGATCTTATGGTCGGCAAGCTCCCACTGCCCGTCGGCATGGAGCTCGCTTCGGAACAGCGTGTGACCGAAGGTTGTGACGGCCGACGAATCGAGCAGAGGATGAGACCGCGCTTGGGCCTCCCGTCCGGCAGGAAATGTCGGTTCCGCCCAGCATCGAACGTGCTGGAACGGATACGTCGGCAGCGGAACCCGCCTCGCGTCCATCCGCCAGGTCAAGCTATCCCACGGAAGCCGTGCGCCGGCCACGTACAGTCCCGCCCATTGAGCCAGCACCTCCGCAGAGGGCCGCTCCCGCCGGCCGGACAGCAGGGCCACCGCTTCCGCGCTCATCCGCTCCCGATCCGAATCCGTTATGTCGGTCGGCTTGCGGATGCCGCTTTCCTGCGCGACGACACGATGCTCTCCGTAATATAAAGCAGGATGAGGCAGCGCCCCCGTTCCCGATTCGGCGAACCGCTCCAAAGCCGAGCACAGCTGCTCGCGCGTCTCGAACACCACGGCCAGACGTACCCGGTGATGCATACGTCCCTGTGCAGCGGTAAATACGGCGTCGGCCAGATCCAACTCGGGATCGGCAAGCCGGTCTTTGTAAGCTTCGGCCAGAAGCTGCAGCGTCTTCACATTTTGCGCGCTAAGAGGCAAAAGGAACGGCCCTTCCTGCTCCGTCCGGACGCGGGAAGGACGCTTCGGCGCCGACTCCAGCACCAGATGGCAGTTCGTTCCGCTCAGCCCGAAGCTGTTGATGCCTGCCCGCAGCTTCCCGTCCGCATCGGCGGTCCATGGAACGGTTCGGTCGTTCACATAAAGCGGGGACTGGACGAACGGAATGTTGCGGTTCGGTACGGCAAAATTCAGGCTGGCCGGCAGCATCCCACGCTGCATGGACAAGACGACCTTCGCGACCCCGCCCAAGCCGGCTGCGTTATCCAAATGTCCGATGTTGGTTTTCAAAGATCCGACGGCGCAATACTGCTTTTTGCTTGTAAAATGCCTGAAGGCCCGCTGTAGGCCGCTAATTTCGATAGGATCGCCGAGACGGGTGGCCGTGCCGTGAGCTTCGATGTAGCTCAAGCTTTCCGCCGATATCCCCGCATCCGCCAAGGCTCGGGCGATCAACTCCTCCTGCGCCTCCGAGTTCGGTGCGGTAATCCCGTTCGAAGCGCCGTCCTGATTGGCAGCGCCCCCGAGGATAACCGCACGGATGTCGTCCCCGTCGCGCAGCGCCGCATCGAGTGATTTCAGCACGAAAGCGATGCAGCCTTCGGCCCCGGCCGTTCCCGAGCAGGCGTCGTCGAACGTTCGGGTATGTCCGTCCGGCGCATATGTATCCTGAATGTCTTTAATTCCGACACCGTTGTCCGAATCGTCCGCCAGCAGGGGAAGCAGATCGCATTTAACCGCACCCGCCAAAGCCATGGAGCAATCTCCGCTGCGGATCGACTGGCACGCCAGATATATGGCCATAAGCCCCGAGGAGCAGGCCGTGTCGACGAGCAGAGCCGGTCCACGCAGGTTCAGATGGTAGGCAAGCCGGCTCGCAATAATCGATTTGATGTTGCCTGCGACGGATATTTCCGGCGCATTCGGCGCCAGCACCGAAAGCATCTGGCGGTACCCTTCGCCGAAATCCGACGAGAAGCCGACAAAGATTCCCGTATCTGAGCCCCGGACGTCCTCCCCGCCGTAGCCGGCGTCTTCCAACGCCTTCCAGGCCGTTTCGAGGAACATGCGCTGGTTCGGGTCCATAAAGTTCGCTTCCTGCTGCGAGATTCCGAAGAAGGCAGGATCGAAGCCGGCAATATCGGTGAGAAACGTTTCCTCCACATACCGGCTTTCGGCGATCGGGAGTTTAACCCCTCTGGCAGCCAGATAAGCGTCTACATCCTTCCGACGTTGCTCCGGAAGAGACCGCAACCCCTCTTTTCCGTTCACCAGAAGCTCCCAGAACGCTTCGAGATCGTCCGCAGCGCCGATTTTGCCGTTCATGCCGATAATGGCCACGGCCCGGGAGGCTGCAGAGACCTCCGCGCCCCGAACCTTGTCATCCGAATCTCGCCATTCCGTCAGCTCGCCGAAGTCCAAGTCGTCCAGCCTGAGTATGGAAGTGCCCATTACACTTCCTCCAGAACCAGACCTGCATATTCGGGAAAAAGCTCTTCCGTACCCGAGGCGGCGAGTACATGCTTGAACCGTTGCTTCCGCTCTTCCTCCGGCGTTCCTTTCGTTTCAAAAATGACGCCGAGCAGGCTCAACGCCCTGCTCATCTCCTCATGAGCCGGCACGCGTCCTTCCTTTTCCGCCAATTCGTACAGCACTTGAAGCTCCTGATACGGCTTAATGACACCCCGCTCGTACGCCGCCTCGTCCCAGTTCGAATTGCGGGTGCATACGGCAGCCCCCATGCAGAGCCCGACCAGATTCGGTTTACCCAGCACGGCACGCGACCGCTGCTCGCGGTCCGCTTCGTCGTCGTAGGCGAACACTTTGGCGTCGGGAAAAGCTTGCAGCGTCAGCTTCTTGAGCACATCCTTCGGTCCGATCTCCAGCCACTGCCCGACGCCCTCCTCCGACAGACGGGACAAAACAGACGTCCAGCGCACAGGCTCGGTCACTTGGGCGACGAGCGATGCTTTGATATCGTCGTCCGGGACGTAGACCCGGCCATCCAGGCAGGAGACGACAGGAACGGTCATGGCTCCGAGCCGAATAGGCTCCAGCGCTTCCTGCAGCGCCTCGGCGGCCCCGGCCATGAAACGGCTGTGGAACGGACCGCTGACGTTCAGCGGAATCACCTTGGCGCCCAGCCCCAGCGCTGCGATACGCTCGCCTGCGAGCTTGAGACCCTCGGCACTGCCGGACAGCACCGTTTGCTTCGGCGAATTATAGTTGGCGACCTGTACGGACGCGCCGTCCGGATCAAGGTCCGCCAGCACGGCTGCAACCTCCGCGCCGGTGATGCCCGTCACCGCTGTCATGCCGCCTCCGCTAGCTTCGGCGCAAGCCGCCATCGCCTGGCCCCGGATCCGCGCAAGCCGGACGGCATCGGCAAAGCCGATGACGCCGGCTGCCGTTAAGGCGGACAGCTCGCCGATGCTGTGCCCGGCCAAATAAGAGGGCCGGATGCCCTCCTGCCGGCAGATCGCTTCGAACATGGCTATGCTGAGCGTAAGCAGAGCCGGCTGCGTATTTTCCGTCTTATTCAACTGGGCCGCAGGCCCGTGGAAGCACAGATCGGCCAGGTCGAACCCCAGTGCCTCCGAAGCTTCGGCGAAACGCTCCCGGACGGATGCGTACCGATCGTGCCACGCTTTGCCCATCCCGACATATTGGGAGGCCTGCCCTGGAAACATAACTGCGATTTTACTCATACCCGTACTCCTCTCAATTGGTGGTTACCGCTAAGCGACTGCCGCCGATTTTGTCTGCTACAAGACCGAGCAGCTTGACAAACCGGGCGAGCTCCGATTCCAGTACGGCCCCGTCGAGCCGGCGGCTGTATTCGAATGTAAGCCGAAGGCGTTCGTTCTCGTCATGTACGAGCAGCACCAGATCGAGCCACATCCATAGACGTCTTCCGTCGAATCCGGGACCGGTGCCAAAGCCCGCCCGAATGCCCGTCTCCGACGCCATCGCCGGCTTCAAGCTGCGAATCGGCTGGTACTCGTGCGAGGCGGGAACGCAAGCGGACACGTCCCGCAAAATTTCGTCCAGATCGGTCCGTCCCTCCAGGTTCAGGCGAATAAGAGCAACCCGTTCGGCATCGCCAAGCCTCCACAGCGGGATACGGTTCCGGTGCAACAATTTATTCAGATAAAGAGCGAAGATCGCAAGAATCGTCCCGTTCAGATCCAAGCCGTACATCGCGCCAAGCTTCCTTAATTGTCCGGCGAGCTCCGGCGCAACGGACATTTGCGCGCGACCCGCTTCCCCGTTCGTCTTGGCCGGCCACGATTCCGGTAACGGGAGCATGACGTCCTCTCCGCAGGAGCCGGCCGATTCGATGTGCTGCCTGAGCTTTGCGATCGTCGGATACGCGAATAAGTCGGCTACGGCGACGACCCCCGGAAACATCTTTTCCAGCTCGGCATGCAGCAGCACCAGGCTGAAGGAGTTTCCGCCGATATCGAAGAAGCTGTCGTGCAGCCCGATCGGGCGGTCGCCAAGCACGGTTTTCCAAGCCTGAAGCAGCATTGGGTCCAACTCATGCCGGGTCTCTGCCGGCGATTGCGCAGCTTCCGCCCTTTCGCCGGCAACCGGAGATGGCAGCGCCTTGCGATCGGTTTTGCCGTTCCCGGTTTGCGGAATGGCCTCCAGCTCGACCAGAAATGCAGGAACCATGTAATCGGGCAGCCGCCCGGCGATCCAAGCTTTGAGCTCGTCCGCAGACGCGGCTTGACCGGCGCGGGCTTGATAATAAGCTGCCAGTACGGAATTGCCGGGGCTCAACTCCCTTACAGCCGCAGCGGCATGGGAGACGGAAGGATGCGAGCGCAGCGTTTCCTCGATCTCGCCGAGCTCGATCCGGTATCCGCGCACCTTCACCTGATCGTCCTCGCGACCGAGACATCGCAGTTCGCCTGCGTACCACATGGCGCGGTCGCCTGTCGCGTACATCCGTCCGCCGGTCCACGGATCCTCTGCGAACCTCTCTGCCGTCAGCTCCGGAGCGCCGATATAGCCCCGGGCCACGCCGGACCCGCCGATCCACAGGTCGCCCTCCGCACCGGGAGGCAGCAAACGCCGGTCCGCGTCAAGCACGTAGACCTGCGTATTGGCAATCGGCAATCCGATAGTGACCTCCCCGGATCGCGTCAGCTCCTTGCAAGTGGACCAGATGCACGTTTCCGTCGGACCGTATACGTTGAAGATCCGCAGTGACGGATAGCTTTGCAGCGCGGACAGCAGATGGGAAGGGAACGGCTCGCCGCCGACGATTAGCGTCTCCACTTGCCCGAGCACATCCGCTGCGCTCCGGTCGCTGAACAGCAGCTGCAATCTAGTCGGCGTCATTTGCAGGCAGTTCACCCGGCCGTCACGCAGAAACTGAGCGATCGCGCCTGGAGCTGCCGTTTCTCCGTCGCCGGCCAGCACGACGCAGCCCCCTTGCGACAAGCAAAGCAACGTTTCCAGCAAAAAAATGTCAAACGATGCCGTCGTCATACAGGCTGTACGATTCCCTTGGGTCCAATCGAGCGCCTGCGCCATGCCGATCATGAAGTTAGCCAGCGCGCCCTGCTCGATCTGCACGCCCTTCGGCATTCCCGTAGAACCGGACGTGAAGATGACGTACGCGAGATCTTCAGGATGGACCACGCCCTCTTCCACCGGCTCCGTTCCATCGGCGGCTGCATCGCCAGAGGCGGCAGGGTCCAATGACGGGATCTCCAGCTTCAGCCGTTCCCGGGCGGCGTTGTCGCACAGGAGCAGTTGGGCTTGGCTTTTGCCGATCATATAACGGAGGCGCTCCTCCGGAAAAGCGGGGTCGAGCGGCAGCCATGCGGCGCCGGTTTTCATTACCGCGAGCATGGCGGCCAGCATATCCGGCGTACGAGGCAGCAAAATGCCGACCATGTGTCCCTGTCCGATCCCCTTGGCAGCCAGCAGGCCGGCCAGCGCCCGCGAGCGGGCATCCAGCTCGGCGAAGGAGAGCTCGGCGCCCCCGAACCAGACGGCCGGACGGCCGGCATGCGTCCGGAAAGCGTCTGCCAGCAGCGCTTCCGCCGTCAGGCCTTCCACGCTTAAGACAGGGCCCGAGCCTAGAGCCACAAGATTGCGCTCTTCATCCTCCCGCAGAAACCGCAGCTCGCCTAACGTCCGATAGGGATGGGCCGCCACCTCTTCAAGCAAATGCATGAACCGTTCGATCCAATCGTCGATGCGCGCCTGCGAGAACAACGGAACAGCATAGTTCATGCTGCAAAACAACGTACCGTCGCGCTCGATCAATTCGAGCGTCAAATCGAACTGCGCATGGCGGGTCGGCAGCTCGTCCGGCTCGGCATGAACGCCTCCGAGCTCGAAGGCCCGCTGCTCGCCGTTCTCGTAGATGAACATCGTATCGAACAGCGGATTCCGGCTCAGATCTCTCGGGACCTCAAGATCCTTGAGCAGCGCGTCAAGCGGATAGTCCGCATGGCTGTAGGCGCCCAAGCACATCTCCTTGACACTATCCAAATATGCCATAAACGGCCGATCAGGCACGGGATGCAGACGAAGCGCCAGCGTCTGTGCGAACATCCCTACGGTACGTTCGTAATTCCCGTTATTGCGGCGATCCCAAGGAACGCCGATGCAGAGGTCGGTTTGCCCGGCCGTTCGCGACAGCAGTACCGACCAAGCCGCCAGCAAGACGGTGAAGGGAGTGGTCCGGCAATCCCGGGCCAACTGCTTGATCCGCTGCACCGTCTCCTTGCCGATGGTGAAGAAGCGGCTCGCTCCTGTAAATTCGTTGATCGGCGGTCTCGGCGCATCGGCCGGTAGGTGCAAGGGAGCGGGCAGCGGACGAAGCACATCCAGCCACCAGTTCCTCTGCTCCTCGGCCTCGGGGCCGGACAGAAACCGCTTCTCGGCCTCAACGAACGCGCCGTAGGACAAGGTCGGTTCGGCAAGAGGAATTCCGTTAACGGCATCCGTCAACTCCTTCAACATCACATTCACGGCGCTTCCATCGACAATGATGTGATGGAAGTTCAGAATCAGCCGATAATTCCCTTCGGCGTCAACCGAGACACCCCACCGCCAAAGCGGAGCTTGAGTCAGCTCGAAGGGGCGTTGCCATTGTGCCTCAAACGCCTCCGCGCTGACTCCGGCCCGCAGATCGGCGTACAAAAATTCAGGCTCCACGCTGTCCGCGATCCGGTGTACCACTTCCGTGCCTTCAATGTGAAACGAGCTTCGCAGCATCTCGTGTCTCGCCGCAATCGTCCGGAACGCATCCTTCAGCTTTCCGAGGTCCGGCTCGCCGTCCAGGCTCAGTACACCCCGTACCTGATAGGCTTCGGCTCCGCCCTTCAGATTGGACATAATATAGACTCGGCGCTCCTCCGAGGATAAGCCGAAGGCACGCGGCTTGGGCTTATCCGGGGGAGTCGGGGCGCCGGCAGCGCGGAAGGAGAAGCCCCCCGACCGAAGCGTCTCTACGCCGTAGCGCAGCGCAGACAATATTTTCTCGGCATCCTCGTCCGTATGGGCGGTCGAGAAGAAGCAGGTGCGGCGCTCCCATACATAGACCCCCGCTTCCATCATCAAACGGAAAAACAGATTAAGCTCCATGGACAGCATCGCCATATCGCTGGCCACGGTCGTCTCAAAGCGGTACATCGAGCCGAAGCTGAGCGTTTTGAGCGGCACACCGGCTTCGGCAAAATAAGCGTTGGCCCGTTCGACGAACCGGCTGGTCCGCGCATTTACCGTATCGATCCAATATTGTCCCTCGTCCCGAATACGGGTCAGTACAGCCCGGCAAGCCGCCATCGTGAGCGGATGCTTGCAGAAGGTGCCGGCGAAGAACGTCGTCTGCACGTTAGGCAGCGAGTCGTCTCCATAGGACCATTTTCCGCCGTCGACTGCGTCCAGATAACGCGCATCGCCGGCCACGATGCCGATGGGCATACCTCCGCCAATCAGCTTTCCATACGTGACGATATCGGCCTTCACGCCGAAGTGAGCCTGCGCTCCCCCCGGATGAATCCGGAAGCCCGTCACCATTTCATCGAAAACAAGCGCGATTCCGAGCTGCGAGCATAGCGTCCTCAGCTCGTGCAAATATTCGCGGGGCTGCAGACCCGGATTGCGGCTCTGAACCGGCTCCACAAGCACCGCCGCAAGCTCGGGTCCGAGGCGCCGGATCTGCTCCAGCGACTCCTTGCTTCCATAGCGCAGTACGACCGTCTCATCGACCATGGATTGGGGAATGCCGACGGCCATCGGCTTGCTGCCGTCGCCCTCCGCATCGGCGAGAACGCCGTCAAAGCTGCCGTGGAAGGAGGTGATGAACCGGACGATCTTGCTGCGCCCGCTAACGGCCCGGGCGAGACGAAGAGCGACCATCACCGCTTCGGTCCCCGTGTTGCAGAAAGCCACCCGCTCCACGCCCGTAATCGTGCGGATCAGCTCCGTGACCTCGCCGACAAGATTGGTCTGCGGGCCCAGCTCGAAGCCCCGGTTCAACTGCTCCTGCACCGCCTCGACGACAAAGCCGGGCTTGTGGCCGAAGAAGGCGACGCCGTACCCCATGGCAGTATCCAAATATTCGTTGCCGTCCACATCCCAGAAGCGGGCGCCTTCCGAGCGCGCCGATACTAACGGATAGACCATTTCCTTGATGCTGCGGCTGAAATTCAACGTGACGATCCAGTCCGCCAGCGCTTCCTTATGCCGGGACGAGTAGTCCTTCGAGCTCTTCGTGCGGGCTGTCCACCGAGTGATTAAATCATGGATAAAACGCAGCTGGCGCTCGTTTAAACTTTCGTCCGCGTCACCGTCGGCGGGGCTTGGCGCGGGAACGGCGGGAGCTGGCGCCGGCGCGGTCCTGACTTGACGCGCGGGCGCAGTCCGGACCGGGGCTTCGCTTGCTTTCTCCGCCGGAACGGAGCCGATCAGCCGCAATTGCTCTTCCATAATGGCCAGCTGCCGGTTAATAATCTCCTGAATGCCGGCCGGTGCGGATACGGCTGCGGTTGTAGACGGAATCAAAGCCGCCTGAGCCGTATGGACCGCCGATGCGGAAATCGGCTGCGGCTCTGCCGCCACCGCAGCAGGTACGCTGCGGACGAACGTTCCGTTCTCCGCGATGTAGGCTGCCAGCTTCTCCACCGTATGCAGCTCGGAGAAGAATCGTTTGATCGGAATATCCACACCGAATTGATTGAGCACCGCTCTTCCCAGCTGTACGAGCATCAAGGAATCGAGTCCGAGAGAGAACAGATGGAGCGTATCGGTAATGTCGCCTGCAGCGACGCCGGTGACTTGCTCGATCATTCCGCGCAGAGCGTCCGCAATATCGCTGACGACGGCATTCTGCGGGACAACCTCGGCGGCGGCGGACACCTCCGCGAGCGCCAGCTTCCCGGTGTCCGGGGCGGCGTAAGCGCCCCCCTGCTCTCTCCGCGCCGGCTCGTGGCTTGCTAACCACACCCGCTTGCGATCGTAAGGCGTATGCGGCAAATTCGGAATCCGGTCCGCACCGCCTTGATGCAGCGCCTGCCAGTTCACCGGGCAGCCGGTTTCCCACAGCTGGCCCAAACTATCCAGCAGCTGCCTCCAATCCGGCACGTTTTCCCGTAAGCTCGGCAGGAACAGCAGGCCGTCGCCGGTTACGTTTTGAGCGGCCAGACCGCTTAACGTAGCCGTTGCACCGATCTCAAGGAAGCGGCGGCTTCCCGCCCGAATCGCCGTATGCAGCGCCTCGGCGAAACGGACCGGCTCGACCAAATGATCGGCCCAGTATGACGCATCAAGCACGGCTCCTTCAGGTATGAAGGCGCCCGTTACGGTAGAAATGAACCGCCGGGATGCCGGTTTGAAGACAATGCCCGCGTACTGCGCCTTGAGCTTCTTCGCCCCGTCCTTCATCAGCACGGAATGGAACGGATGAGATACCGCCAGTTCCTCGACGAATACGCGCGCTTTCCGTGCCCGCCTGACAAGCTCGTCGATACTGTCCTTGCCGCCGGACACCGTAATATTTTCCGGCGCGTTGATGGCGGCTATGGAGACATCGGCATAATCCCGGATCAGCTCCCGGACCTTGGCCTCGTCGGCCAGCATGCCGATCATGCGCCCGGTCGCCGGGGTGCGCTCCATCACTTCGGCGCGGGACGCCACCATAGCAACGGCATCCTCAAGCTCCATGACGCCGGCCAGGCATGCTGCGGCATATTCGCCGATGCTGTGGCCGATGAGCACGTCCGGCGTCACGCCGAGCATTTCCCAATAATGAGCCAACGCGAGCTCGATGGAAAAAATCAATGGCTGCGCGTACAGCGGACGCTTCAAGTCGTCCGTTTCCGCCCCGTATATTAATTGTGTCAACGACAGCCCGATGCACGGACGGAACCGTTCATCCAATTCGTCCAGCTTCGCCCGGAATGCCGGGGCCTGCTCGTACAACGTGCGGGCCATATTGCGGTACTGCGAGCCTTGGCCCGTAAACAGGAAGGTGACAGGCCCGAAGTCGGCCGAAGCCTCGATGCCGACAGGCTGAGACGGATCGGCCAGCTTGACCAGCTTCTTCGCCAGCGTCTCGACGCCGTCCACGACGACGGCCAGCCGCCGCCCCAGCGAGGCCCGGGTCAGATTCAACGTCCGGCACAGCTCGGACGCCCCCGCCGTAGGAGCGCTGTTCCATTCGACCATGCTGCGGACATATTGCCGCATCGAAGCTTCCGTGCGGGCCGACAGCGTGAACAAGTGGAAGTCCCGGGAAGGCTCCTCAGCCAGCGCAGAGGCGCTTTCCGCGGAAGGCGCTCCTTCCACGACGATATGCGCGTTCGTTCCGCTGATGCCGAACGAGCTGATCCCGGCCCGGCGCGCGCCTCCGCGCAGCTCCCATGCTCTTGGCCTCTCGTTCACCTCCAGAGAAAGCTTATCCCATTCGATCAGCGGATTGCCTTTGCGGAAATGCAGATTTCCCGGGATGCTGCCGTGACGCATGGACAGCAATACTTTGCACAGGCTGGCCATGCCTGCAGCCGTCTCCAGATGGCCGAGATTCGATTTAACGCTGCCCACAACCAGCGGACGAGTCCTGTTGCGGAATACGTCGCCCAAAGCGTTCGCTTCCTGCGGGTCTCCGAGCTTCGTGCCCGAGCCGTGCGCTTCGACGTAATCGATGTCGTCGGGCTCCAATCCGGCATCGGCCAGTGCCTGCTTAATGACCTGCTGCTGGGCAATGCCGCTCGGAACGGTCAGCCCTCCGCTGCGGCCGTTGTGGTTCACGGCTGCACCCCGGATCAAGCCCCAAATCCGGTCGCCGTCCCGCTGCGCGTCCTCGAGCCGCTTGAGCACGACGACCGCGCCGCCTTCGCTGCGGATGTAGCCGTCGGCCGACTCGTCGAAGCTGCGGCAGCGGCCCGAGGAGGCGAGCGCCTGAAGCTTCGAGAAGCTCTCGTGCGCCTCCGCCCGCAAAATCAGATTAACGCCTGCGGCAACCGCCGTATCACAGCTGCCTGAGCGAAGCTGTAGCACCCCCTGGTGTACGGCAACGAGCGAAGACGAGCACGCCGTGTCGATCGCCATGCATGGTCCCCGCAGACCGTAGGTATATGAGATACGGCCTGCTGCGCTGTTGAGCATCGTTCCCATGAACGTGTACGGACCGGGAGTCAATCCCATGTCCCGCCCAACCTGCGCATAGTCGCTGGCGGCGATCCCGACGAACACGCCCGTCCGGCTGCCGGACAGCGACTTCGGGTCCCAACCGGCGTCCTCGAACGCTTCCCAGGTTAGCTCAAGCAGCAAGCGCTGCTGAGGGTCCAGTGCTTCCGCTTCCTTCTGGGAAATTTCAAAAAACAAAGGATCGAATTGATCCACATGCTCCAAGTATCCGCCCATTCGGGTCGTTAGCTCGGCGTCTGCCCTCGGATCGCCGTCCCACCGGCTGTCCGGGATATCGCCGACAGGGTCGATCCCTTCGGTCAGAAGCCGCCAGTAGGCATCCGCCGAATCCGCGCCTCCCGGGAAGCGGCAGGCCATACCGACCACGGCGATCACGCCGCTGCCGTCCCGCTCCTCGGCTGCCTTTTCGCCGGATCGTTCGTCCGCCTGTGCCGGCAGCGGCCCGGATTGGGCCAGAAGCTCCGCCATCGACCGGATGCTCGGATAGTCCAAGGCCGCAGTGCTGGACAGCCTCAGCCCGAGCCGTTTCTCAAGCCGTTCCTGAAGCAGCATAAGCTTAACCGAGCTGAGGCCGATATCGAAGAAGCCTGCGTTTGCATCGATCCCGCTTCGTCCCAGCAGACGCTCCACCTCTTCACGTACCAGCGCCGTCAATGTGTCGTCGGGACGGGCCACAGCTGACGCGCCAACTGTCCCGGCGGCTTCCGTGGCGGCTGCATCTCCCTCCGCTTTCGCTTCATCGGTTGGCTGCCCAGCCGTTCCGAAGCGCCGGATCAGCTCGTCAAACTTGCCTTGTTTCAAGTCCTGCACCAGCTTGAAACGTTGAATTTTACCGCTGGTCGTTTTCGGAATTTGTTTCACAGGCAGAACATGCGCGACGTGCAAGCCCATGGTATCGAGCACGAGCTGGCGCACGGTTTCAATCACCGGCACGAATTCATCCGCTTGCTTTTTGTAATAAACGAAGATCACAAGATCCTCGGTGCCCGTGTCCGGATTGTAGGCGCCGCAAGCGACGTACTGGTTCAGCTTGTCTTCCCCGACGCTGCGCAGGATCGCCTTTTCGATATCGTGCGGAAAATAGTTGACGCCGCCGATGATGATCATCTCTTTAACCCGGCCCACGATCACCAGCCGTCCGTCGTGCATAAACCCGAGATCCTGCGTGTCGAGCCATCCGTCCTCCGCAATCAGCTGGCGGCTTACCTCCTCGTTCCGGTAATAGCCCGAAGTGACGCTGCTGCCCCGGATTTCGATATGGCCGACGACGTCTTCGCCCAGCGAATTCCCGCTGCCGTCCGTAATTCGAACCTCCGTTTGGGCAAACGGAATCCCGCAGTCGACAAAATCGATGGCGTTCGGCGAATCGGGCTCGACGCAAACGATCGTCTGTCCTGCCGCAATGTGCGTCCGGTCGACGGTGTAGGTTACAATTTCTTCCTCCGTCGTCGGACTGAGCGACACAATGAGCGTCCCTTCGGCCAGTCCGTAACCCGGCCTGACCGCGGACGGCGGCAATCCCCACTCGCGGAGCGTCTGGGTAAATTCGTCGCACAGCGCAGCCGAAATCGGCTCGGCGCCGTTCATGATCACCTTGACGCAGCTGAGGTCCCAGCCTTCGGCCTGCGCCGTTTCCCGTTTGAACCGTTTGAGAAAATGACGGTAGCCGAAGTTCGGAGAGCCGAGAACCGTCGGCCGGTACTTGTGCACCGCCGATAGCCAGAACACCGGATTCCAGACGAAGGTGTTCGTCGGTATTCTGTATTGGTCCACGCCCGCAACGACAGGGGTCAGGTGGAATGCAATCATGCCGAAGTCGTGCGTGATCGGCTTCCAGCTCAGGAAGGAGTCGTTTTCGCCAAGCTCCAGATAGTTGATCGTATCGTAAATATTGCTCAGAAGATTTTCGTGAGTGAGCACGACGCCTTTGGGAAATCCGGTGGAGCCGGACGAGAACTGAATGAAGGCGATCGTTTGGGGGCCGATCTCGGGATAGTCGCACTCACGGCCGCCGATATCGAGTTGATCTGGATAAATAAGACGCGAAGCGATTTCCCCGAACGCCCGCACCTGATCCGGATCGCTTGCATAAGCTTCCAGCTTGCCCTTCAGCTTCTCCGTATCCGTAGCCATCCAAGGATGCCGCAGCACCTGCCATACGGCAAACACCTTCAGCGCATCGTCATGGTTGTCGCCTACGGAGAGCGGAATAGGCACGATGCCGCCAAGCAGGCAGGCCCAGTATCCGATCGCGAAGGTCCGCGAGGATTCGAATTGAAGCACCAGCTCATCTCCGGTCTTCAGCCCGGCCGCCTGATAAGCGGCGAGGCAGCGGCTTGCCTCCGTCAGAAGCTCGGCGTAGGAAAGAAAATCTTTCTCCTGCGAGCTATTGAGAAAATGGATCCCGCATGTTTCCCGGGCATTGTCCCGGAGGGCTTCGATCAACGTGGAATATGGTTTCATAGGAGCCTCCCCATTACACGACTTTATGCCGACGATATCTGCGCATTCCGTGGTTGGCAATCATCACCTGCTGCACTTGCGAGGTGCCTTCAATCACTTCAAGAATCTTCGATTCGCGGAAAAGACGCTCTACGGGATATTCGTTCCAGCAGCCGTTGCCGCCGAATACTTGCACCGCATCAGCGGTGACCTGCAGAGCCATTTTGGAGCAAAAATATTTGGCCATATTCACTTCCATCACGGCGTCATCGTCCCCCGACATCCGCAGCCGGCCGCTTCGCTCGCACAAGGCCCGGGCTGCATGAATCTGAGTCACCGCATCGGCGATCATTCCTTTAACCAGCTGGAACTCTCCGATCTTCTGTCCGAACTGCTCCCGCTCGCACGCATAGCCGACCATTTCCTCCAAGGCCGCCTGCCCGATCGCGACGCCCGCCCACGCGATGCTGTACCGTCCGTAAAATAGCGCCGTATTCGCCACGAAGCTGAAGCCGGTTCCCAAGCGGCCCAGCACATTTTCGGCCGGAACCTCCACGTTGTCGAAGAACACCTCGGCCAGATGCGAAGCCCGGTTGCCGAGCAGCCCTGACATCGGCTTCACCGACAAGCCCGGCGCGGTCCGTTCGACCAGAAAGGCGCTCACCGTATCCCCGTCCGCAGCGATCACAAGGTACAAATCCGCGATGCCGGCGAAAGAAATCCACTTTTTGCCGCCGTTCAGGACGTAGGTGTCTCCCCGCTTCTCGTAGCGCGTTTTGACGGAGGTGGCATCGGTGCCTACCCCCGGCTCGGACAAGGCGAAGCACGCGATGCGGTTCCCTTTCGCCAAATCCGGCAGGAAACGCTCCCGCTGCGCGGGCGTTCCCAGCTTCACCAGCGTTTCGCCTACGAGCGACGTATGCACCGTCAACAAAGAACGGGTGGAGCAGCACGCTTTGCCGATGATTTCCGTAAGCTTTCCGTAATAGAGCGGGTCCAGACCCAGACCGCCGTATTGAGCGGGAATGGGGGCGCCGAGCAATCCCCGGGACGCCAACCCGTCGATAATTTCCCTCGGCAGCGATTCCTGCCGGTCGAACTGGCCGGCCTGCGGCCGAATGACCTTCTCGGCATATTCCTCGGCTTGCTCGATAACGGATTGCTGGTAAGCGTCAGACATTGGATGCGCCCCTTACTTTACCGACTAAACCGATCATCCGGTCCACAGAGCTGAAATTCATCAGCGTAATGTCCTCGTCCGGCACTTGAACGCCGAATTTGTTTTCAATGAAGTCGAGCAGGCGCATGGCAAAAATCGAAGTGACGAACCCCTTCTCGAAAATGTTGTCGGTATCGCCGAGCTCATCGGCGTCCTTGAACGCGCTCATGTTCTGCTCAATGAATTGGCGGATAAGCGCGCGTGCTTCGCTTTCGGTATGCATCATCGATTCCTTCCTTTACTGTTGTATGTTTTCAAAATAACGGACCCGGATGTAGGGAGGATAATCCTGAATAACGGTAAGGTCGTTTTCGAATAAAATAACGTCGTCCACCCTCTTGACTTCCTTGAAGTTAGCAAATTGGTAAGTCATCAGCATCGACCGGTTGCGCTCCGTGCGGCGGAAATCCGCCTGCAGCTTCTTGCCGTCCGCCCCGGCCTCCTTCATCAGGAAGGCCAGCAGCACCGAGCCGACACCCCGGGCAACGGTACGGCAGGACATCAGCAGCAGCCGTATGACCCAGGCGTCCTCCGCAAATTCCACGAGCGCGAGACCTATTTTGCCGTAGGAGCCGTACTTGTCCGTCAATTCGCATATCCACAAGCGGTGCTTGGGGGAATTCATCAATGCCTTCAGTTCGTCATAGCCGTAGGGGATGCCGGTGGAATTGAGCTGGTTGGTCCGTACGGTCAGCTCCGCTGCGCGCTGCAGGTCCTCCTCCCGAGCCACGGAGATCATGAACTCCATGTTCAATCCCGCCAAAAATTCCGAAGTGGGCCCCTCGTATTCGGCCTCCTCCGCTTTGCGCTTCTGGTCGTGGAGATACATTTCCCGGCGACGGCTGCTGTCTACGGTGATGAACCTCGGATTCAGCCGGGGCCAGACGAGCATGTCCGCATATTCGGCGGAATCGACGACCGTCACCTCCCGGTGCACCGACTGGACCTCGTCCCGCTCGAAGGCCTGATCGTCCAGAAAAAGAAACGTGTCCAGCCCGATGTTCAGCTCCCGCTGAATGGCGGCGATCGACGCGGACTTGGCATTCCAGCCGATTTGCGGGAATAAGAAATAATGATCGAGACCGAATGCTTTCAATTGCGACATGGCATCGTCGTAGCTGTTTTTGCTGGCGATAGACAGAAGAATTCCGCGTTCGTCCAACGTTTGGAGAATTTGGGGAATTCCCGGCTTTAACCGGACCTCATCGCCCTCGGTCAGAATGCCGTCCCACACGGTATTGTCCAAATCCCAAACGACACACTTGATTTCCTTCAAGGCCAATTCCTCCTCAAACGCGCTTCTTAGTACTGATAAAACCCGCGTCCGCTCTTCCGCCCGTAGAGCCCCGCATCGACCATTTGCCGCAGCAGGGGACAGCACCGGAATTTAGGGTCCTGGTAGTTTTGATACAGCACTTCAAGCGAACGGACGACGGTATCCAATCCGATCAGATCCGCCGTTTCGAGCGGACCCATCCGGTGAGCATATCCTTGCTTGAATATGGCGTCGATCTGCGCCGGCTCGGCCACTTGATCCTGAACGAGAAACGCCGCTTCGTTCATAAACAGATGGGACAGCCGGTTCGACACGAAGCCGGGGAAATCCCTGACCAATATGCCCGTTTTCTCCATGCTGCGCAGCAGTGCTTCGGAAGCCTCGATCGTCTCGTCCGACGTATGGAAGGCGCGTACCGTCTCGACAGCCTCCTTTAATGGAACCGGATTCATAAAATGCATGCCGATCACGCGCTCGGGGCGGGAGACCAGCGCTGCCAATTTCGTAATGGAAATACAGCTCGTGTTTACGGCCAGGAAGGCGTCAGTTGAGCACACTGCGTTTAACTCCTTGAAAATCGCGCTTTTGACGTCCCAATCCTCCGTAGCATTTTCAATGATCCAGCCGGCTTTCTCGAAGCCGTCGTATGTATCCGTGAACGTAATCCGGTCGATAATCTCGGCCGCATTCCATTCCTTCAGCGCCGGAGACACCATGCGGTAGCTCCGGATATTTCTGCGTATGATGGCCGGCGCCTCCGCCAGGACGTCGAGGTTCACGTCCTTCAGGATGACGTCGTATCCATAATGCGCAGCCGTTGCGGCCACGTCGACACCCATGACACCCGCTCCGACAACTGCAATCACCGTCATTTCAACACTCTCTCTTTCGTCCTGGAGTACCCGTTTTCTTCGGTTTTCCTCACTTCCGGTTCAGCACGAGGATGGCACCGCCATACCCGATCACGGCCCAGATCGTCAAGAGGACATAGTGCTTGACATCGACAACGAAGGTGGATGCCGCCATGGAGGCGCGCATGACCTCGGCCATCGAATATAGCGGAAGCACGCTGTGCAGCGCCTGCAGCCATTCGGGAAGACGCTCCATCGGAAAGTTGATCGGCGAGAACATCAATGCGCCGAAGATAAGCACCTGGGACAGCGCCATGGAGCCTTGCGGCGGCAGCGCATAAGAGAAGCCGTAGCCGACGCCGATCGAAGTCAAGGCCGTCAGCAGGATGGCCGGAATGATCGTCCAGGATATATCGTATCCGGGATGAAAAAGAAAGTGGGCGCATAAAGACGACAAGACGATGCCCGGGATCGTAATCAATAGCCAAGTGAGCGTATCGGCCGACAAAATGACCGCACGGTTTACAGGCCAAGTCCGCACAAAATCGATATGTCCTTCCACCTTTGCGCTGGCAATCTGCTGCGGCATAATGACGAGTCCCGTCAAAATCAAAATGATGGTAGGCGCTCCGGTCGCCAGGAACAGAGTCGTATGCGGATCGGGACGGTCAAATAAATACGTGAACCCGATGACGATACCCAGCGAAATCATAATCTGGATAATGGCGAAGAATACCAAGTGTCCGGCGCTTCTCAAAAACTGCAATTGAAAGACGTAGTTAAATTGCTTCCACATGCTCACTGGGACTGAACCCCCTTCTCCTCTGTCAATTGAACGTAGACATCTTCAAGCGTGGTCGGGGATAGGGCATAGTCCATGAAATGGCCGCGATTGACTTGCTCTCCCGCCCATTCGACCGCTGCGGATACCGAAGCTTGCTCCAACGCGTACGTCACGCGTTCCCCGTTGCGGTAAGAGGACAGCGCCCAGCTTGGCGTATCGATCGGGTCGTTCGTCGCCAGGTTCGCCTCGATGCGCAGCGTGCTGCTGAACGAGCGTTTCACTTCGGACGGCGTCCCCAATGCGAGAAACTTGCCACGATGCAAAATCGCCACGCGGTCTACCGCCTTCTCGGCCTCTAGCACGTTGTGCGTGACCAGAATGACCGAGCTTCCGTTCTCGGTCAGCTTGCGGATCTCGCCCCAGAGGTAACGCCGCCGGACAGGATCGACATCGTTGGTCGGCTCGTCGAGAATGACCACCTTGCCCGGAGTGACAACCGCCATGCAGAATGCCGTCAGCCTCCGAACGCCGCCGGACAGATTCATCCCCTCCGTGTTCGCCCATCTGCCGATATCCAGCGCGTCAAACAGCTGCTTCATGCGCCGGGTTACGTCTTCCGGGCGTCCTCCCCGCATCTTGCCCATGATCGATACGGCCTGCGTCGGTGTGAGGCTGCCGAGCGGCAATTGGGACTGCGGCTGTACCGAGCAAAGCGTCCTCGCCCGGACGGGATCCTTCGCCACCGATTTTCCTATCAGCAGAATCTCTCCGCTGGTCGGCGTGGCGAGTCCTACGGCCTGATTCATCAAGGTGGTTTTGCCGGCTCCGTTATGGCCCAAGAGCCCCATAATTTCGCCTTCTTTAATGGACAAGCTGAGATTGTCGTTTGCCACGGTCCGCGTTTTTTTCGGGCCGGAGTAAACTTTGGTGACCCCTTTGAATTCCAGTATCATGCTACACCTCCAGATAAAATTTGGCACACCACACTGCCGCGCTAACGCATTGATGTATTATTTTGCTTTTGCTCCTTTCTTGCATGCATTGCTTTCTTTCTGTTTTCTTTCACTAGTTGCGTACGCGATGTCGAATTTGGGTCTGGACCGTGGTGAGGTTGCAAAGCTTGAATGAGGATAGAGGATGATGTCGGAACTTGCTGTAGAATGATCGCGAATGTGCTCGGTTGGTGTCGTTAATACCAGGATAGTATGGCAATAATGCCCATTTTTTTCTTTCTCTCCTAAATGTAACATGCGACTTGCATGATCACAAGTAAATTTTACGAAAATATACAAAGAATTACACACATGTATTCTAGTTTTTTACTTTTTCTTACCATCTCCATGACTTTTTTCGTCAAATTCCATGTTTATTACGACCTATAGATAACATTATAATCCACAAAATGTAACATATTCCCTAATTCTTTCGGAGGAGAAAGCTGCGCGAATGGAACTGACCGCCGCTCGTCGCCGTCCGTTCCCCAAGCAGCCCGCACTAAACGCCTCTCGCTTGACTTGCTATCCCGCTTGGAACCCTCTATGCTGGAGATAACAGACTTAACCGAACCATTCCGACTTCGATGGAGGTGCCGCCATGAAACTGCTGGTCGCGGAGGACGATACGTCCGTTTGCGAGATGCTGCACTTGTTTTTTCAAAAAGAACAGTATGATACGACCTTCGTTCATGACGGGCTCAGCGCTCAGGAACAGCTTGACCGGTATACGTGGGATTTCGTCATCCTGGACTGGATGCTTCCGGGCAAGGACGGGCTGGCCCTGTGCAGAGATATACGCCGTAAAGGGGAAACGCCGGTCATCCTGCTTACGGCACGGGACCAGGAGCAGGACCGGATTATGGGGCTTGAGCTTGGAGCCGACGATTACGTGAGCAAGCCGTTCAGCCCGATGGAGCTGATCGCCCGCATGAAAGCCGTGCTTCGCCGGTACCATCGAGGCGGCGGGGCTGAGGCTGAAGGGGCGGCCGAGCCGCATGAGCTGCTCAAGCACAAGACGATTGTCGTCAACCTGTCCTCCAGGACCGCCACCGTCGGCGGGAATACGATCAGCAACTTGACGCCGAAGGAGTTCGAGCTGCTCTCGCTATTCGTCCGGTATCCCAGACGCGTCTTTACCCGCGAACAGCTGCTGGAAAGCGTATGGGGCTACGATTATTTGGGCGAAGAGCGCACGGTCGATGTCCATATCAAGCGGCTGCGCAATAAAGTGTCTTCGCCGGAGCATCCGCTGATCGTGACCGTCTGGGGCGTAGGCTACAAGCTGGAGGAATGACAATGAAGCTGAGCCATCTGCGGCCGCGCTTCCGGTTTACTTTTTTCCAGCGGCAGTTTCTGTCCCATCTCCTTCTGTCCATGCTCATTCTCGTCCTGCTGGCGGCCGGGTTTACTTATTACATGAAGCAGCGAACGTTCGACAACGAGACGGAAGAGCTGGCCGGCGTCTCCAAGGGAATCGTCCGCCTGCTCGCAAAAGATGGAGATGACCCGACCAGCGCGCTGCAAGCGTATCGCACCCTGCTGGCCGAGCGCCGGACGTCGTTCATCCTGCTGGACCAGACCGGCGATATCGCCTACCGCGACCCGAAGATGCCCGGCGCGCTGCGGGGCAAGGCGTTCTTGGACGAGCTGCGGTCGCACATGTCCGACACCAAGGACAACGAAAGCTTTATCGTCGAACGCGGAACCGAGGAGCCGTGGGTCGTCGTTTACAGGCAAACCAAGCTGAAGCCGCAAAAAACCGAGCTGCACCTCTTCGTCTTCTCCCCGCTTCACGGCATTCAAGAAACGATGGAGGCGCTTAACCAAGCGCTGATCTATATGATCGTCGTTATTTTCGTACTGGCCGTCGCCGTCAGCTGGCTGTTCTCCCGCAGCATGAGCGCCAGCATCCTGTCGCTGCGCCGGACAACCCGCCAAATTGCCGCGGGAGATTACGCCGCCCGATCCACGGTTCGCCGGTCGGACGAGCTGGGCGAGCTTGCGGGCGACTTCAACTCCATGGCCCGCCAGCTCGAGCTCGCCCTGCATAAGCTGCAGCAGTTTGAGACGCGCCGCCGCCATTTTATTATGGATGTGACGCACGAGCTGCGCACACCGCTTACCTCGATCCGCGGCATCATCGAAGGGCTGAAGAACGATCTCGTCCACTCGCCGGAGGAGCGGGCCAATTATTACGGCGTCATCGAGAAGGAAACGTTCCGCCTGATCCGGCTCATCAACGGGCTGCTCGACATGGAGAAAATCGAAAGCGGCCTCATCACGCTGAACAAAAAACGAACGCCGCTCAAAGAGCTGTTCGAAATCGTTCACGAGTCGCTCGAAGTCTTGATTGAAGAGAAACGACTGCACATTCTTATCGAATGCGAGCCGGACCTGCAAGTGTACGCCGACTACGACCGGCTAATGCAAATTCTCATCAATTTGGTCAAAAACAGCATCCAATTTACGGCATACGGAACGATCCGCCTGACCGGCTCCGAAACGGAAACGCATACCGTGATCGTGATCGCGGATACCGGCCGCGGCATGTCCAAGGAAGAGCTGTCCCTCATCTGGGAGCGGTTCTACAAGGCCGATCCGTCCCGGTCCAAGAGCAACAGCGAGACCGGGCTCGGCCTGTCCATCGTCAAGCAGCTCGTCGAAGCCCATGCAGGCACGATCGGAGCGGACAGTACGCTCGGCATCGGCACTTCGTTCACGATCGCTCTGCCCAAAACCGACCAAGCCGCATCCCAGGACGGCGAAGCGGGATAACACCGATTCGGGAGCTGCGCAAGGCTCCTTCCTTCATAAAGAACGGACGGCTGCTCAGAGCCGTCCGTATGCTTTGGAGTACCGGTAAATTCTCGCGAAGATGCGCTTATCCTTCAGCTTTCGGAATATATAAGGGTCGGGAGCCGTGTTAATCTCCAAAATCCACGGATGCAGCTTCGCGTCCAGTGCGACGTCCAGCCCAATTTCCTTGAGCCCTCTATACTTCGTACGAAGCTGTCTCGCAACGGAAGTTCCGAGCGTACGCAGCTTTGAGGTTAATCTTGACTTTTTGGCGCTCCCGGCATGCCCCTGCAGCAAAATCTCTACGGGTTTGAGCTTTCCTCCGTTATGCACATTGGTCACGACCTTGCCCGGCGCAGCGACGCGCCCGATCAGTCCTGTCGTCTGCCAGTTCCCGGCCGGAGTCTTCTGTACCATGACGCGAAGATCGAAGCGCCGCTTCTTATATTTGAGCAGATGGATGCCTTTTTGCACCAAATACATCCGTTTTCGGGTCAATCCCGCGATATGTCTGTATAAGTCATCGTATTGGGCAAAGGTTTGAATTTTCTTGCCGATATGACAACGGTAAGCCCCCCCTTCGCCGGCCAACCGCTCCACCCGCATTACGCCGATGCCGTACGTGCCGCTGTTCGGCTTGACATAGACCATGCCATGCCGGTCCAACATAGTCTTCAAGCTATCGCGGTTCAGCTTGCGCGTCTCGGGAATGTACTTGGCCAGCTTCCGGTTCGGAATCACCGCCCGAGTTTTGGCCCATTTGCTTACGATGTAGCTGCTGTAATTCGGTTTGCTCTTCCTCATTTTATCCACCTTTCTTCCTTCGGCCGGAGAACGGCTGGCACCAAGCTTCCCCATCTCCCTCGGCAGCGCCTGACGAACCTTCTGCTCCCGCTATCCGGTTCCTCTGAGCCCAAACCTGCCTCATTCATCCATCATAGTGTATGCCTCTCGCCGCAGTACGGTGAGGTATAGTGGCCTACGATAGACGGTCAAAGCAAGCAGAGACCGACGGTAAGGCGATTTTCCGCAAAAAAAGGCAGCTGCCGATGCAGGCAACTGCTCCAAAAGTGCTTCTACGATTTATAGCCGAGCTTTCGTTCGATTTTTTCAAAAAAAGCCAAGCCCGCGGCCAACCAGCGCCGGGCGAACGTCCATTGGGTGAACAGCTTGTTTACGGCTACGGCGGAGCCGATGCCAAGCAGTGCTCCGACGGTCACGTCTATCGGATAATGGACGCCGGTCCAAATCCGGGACAAAGCGATCAATGCGGCCAGCGCAAGCCAGATGGACCCGTCCTTACGACGGTACAGCCAGATCGAGGTGGCGATGACGAAAGCGCCGATGGCATGGCTGCTGGGAAACGACGCATTGGCCGCATGCTCGATTAACTGATGAACCTCGTGGCTGACGAACGGCCGGTTCCGGTAAAACAACATCCCGATCAGCGAGCCGACCCCCATCGCCAAAGCAGCGGAACAGAGCGCTTTAGCCACCATCCGGCGGTTCTCTTGTGTTCGGGTAAACCAATACACAAGGATGCCCAAATAAAAGAAATATTCCGCATATTCCGCGAAAAAGCGCATCCACACGTTAAGCGTCGTATGATCCACAGCCAAGCCGTTGATCATTTCGAATAAATCATAGTCCCATTTCAATAACATACGCGATCTCTCCTCTTCCCGTTATCCGTTCCGTTAACGGCTGAACGGCAATTGTACCGTCACCGTTGTTCCCTGGTTTTCTTCGCTTTCCAAACGTATGTCCCCATAATATTTCTCGACGAGCCGCTTGGCGATCGAAAGTCCCAGGCCGCTGCCGCCGCGTTTGCGGCTGCGGGCTTTGTCCACCCGGTAAAACCGGTCGAATACATGCTCCACCTCGTCTTTCGGAATGCCCATTCCGTAATCGCGGATGACGATGCGAAGCAGAGTATCTTCTACCATGACGGCTGAAACGTGGATTTTGTTTCGTTCGGTTGAATATTTCACCGCATTATCCAACAAAATCAACAAAATTTGTTTGATATGATTGGGAACCAGCCGGATTTGGACGCCTTTCAACGCATCCACATCCGTCGTAATCTCGAATTCGGGATGAACGACGGAGACGTTCTTCACGATTTGGGCAATGGTTTCTCCCAGATCGAACAGCTCGGCGACGCCGTCCGGACTGGCATTTTCCGCACGGGTAAGCTCCAGCAGCTCCTGCACGAGCCCCTTCAGACGCTCCAGCTCCTCAAGCGAAGCGCGGAGCGATTCGTCTACGAGAACCGGGTCGTGCTTGCCCCAACGATTCAGCATCGACAAATGTCCGGAAATGATCGCAATCGGGGTCCGCAGCTCGTGCGAAGCGTCTTCTACGAATTGCTTTTGCTTGCGGAACGACGTTTCCAATTGATCCATCATCTCGTTGAACACATGGGCCAGCGCCGAAATCTCATCCTTATTGTCGTAAAAAGGCACCCGCTCCTGCAGTCCGTTCCGCTGGATTCTTCTCATCGTTTCCGTTATGCTTTGGACCGGTCTCAGCAGCCGCCCGGCCAGAAGCAAGCCGCCCAGGCCGCTCAGCAGCACCGCCCCGGCACCGCCCAGAATCATGACCAGCGTGATGACCCCTTTCAGCTCGTCGAACGTCTCCAGATTGCTGACGATTTCAATCGTGCCGCGGAATTTCTCCGACACGATCGGGGCGCGCAGAACGAGCAGATGCTCTTCTTTATGCCACACGCTTTCAAGCTCGGTCTTCGTGACCGGACGCGGCGCCACCCAATCCTCCGGCAGCGCCGTAAGCACCGTCAGCACCGGCCTTCCCTCGCCGTCCAAAATCCGGATCAATTGATTTTTTTGATTGATGCTCTGAATAAAATGCCTGCTCCTGACGATTTGTCCGGCATCCAGTATATCGCTTTTTTCCGTGAAATAACTTTGCAGCTCGCCCATCGTTTTGCGCACCGACTCCACTTCGCGGCTGTTCATCCATTGGTTGATGCCTATATATTGAACGGCGTTATAGACCGTAAACAAGACGAACAGCATGAAAGCCGACCATAGGGTCATCTGCCATTTGATCGGCAGCCGGGTGAAGCGCATTCGCAGCTTTTTCATGACCGGATAACGTAGCCGATGCCGCGAACGGTTTGAATATAGCTCCGCTGCGTGGGATCGTCGATTTTGTTGCGCAAATAGCGGACGTACACATCGACCACGTTCGTCTCGACTTCGCAGTCGTACCCCCAGACCAGATCAAGCAGCATATCCCGGCTTAATACCCGGTCCCTATGGTTCATAAGTACCAGCAGCAGCTCATATTCGCGCTTGGTCAGCTCCAGAACCAGTCCGGCCTTGCTTATGGTCCCGGCAACTGGATCGATTTGAAGATCGCGGTACGCCAACGCCGCTTGTGCTGCGCCGGTCCCCCGCTTGCTCCGCCGGATTACCGCCCGAATCCGCGCCAGCAATTCCTCGATCGCGAACGGTTTCGGCAGGTAATCGTCCGCTCCGCTATCCAGCCCCGATACGCGATCCATGACGCTGTCGCGGGCCGTCAGCATAATGACGGGCGTCGCGAAGCCGGCACGGCGAATGCCGCGGCACACCTCGAAGCCGTGCAGTCCCGGCAGCATGGCATCAAGGAGAATAGCGTCCCAGGTATCGCGGGTCGCGGTTTCCAGACCTTCCTGACCGCTTCCGACGACGGTAACGGCATAGCCTTGGTGTATCAATTCCAATTCCATAAAACGGGCAAAATTTCGCTCGTCTTCCACGATAAGAATCTTTTTCATCCTGTTCCCTCTGGTTGCGCTAGAAATAGTAAAAAAGCGGCAATCGTATCGCTACCTATTATTGCCCTTAGCCGCAGCTTTAACTATACACAACGAAGATGAAAATTCGATGAGAAAAGAGTAAAAAATTTCGCTTCCGCTAAACCCCCAAAAAAGCAAATGGCCGGCCGGGCTCCGCGTCCCAACCGACCGGCAATTCAAGGCGTGTCTAGCCTCCGTTCAAGGCAGCCCATACGTTTTGAATTAAGGAATAAACAAGCGCGACCGCCATCGATCCTACCGAGACGATAACGTATAAGCGGAACGGATTTTTAATGAGTCGGGGGTAATGATCCAGACGCTTGGGCGTAGATACCCCTTGAACGGCGTCAAAATGATGAATCGCATCGTTAAAAGGCTTCCGGTCCTCCAGAATTAACGTTCGGTTCGGTTGCGTAGCGTGAAGGGCGGCATCTTCATACGGATTGTACGGTTTGCTTTTCATAAATAAGCATCCCTCCCGTTCCCATTATTTCCACTGCATCCCTATTTTATCAAACTTAGCCACTACCAGCAAAAAAGAACAGCCCCTCGTTCGGTCCATGAAGACCGCGAAGGGCTGCCTGCTTGTCGGATCATCGGCGTCATTAAGGCGCGGTCTCCAAAAATTTCAAGTTCGGATTTTTCTCCATCGCCGTGCGCAGCGCGTATTCGTTCTCGAACAGCGCGACGTAATTGTCCTTCTTATCCTTCACCAGCTGCGAGTTGATCCGGAACTTGGCCGGATCGATGTCGTCGCCAACGAGCCAGCGCGCGAACTGGTAGGTCATCCGGGACAGCTGCACCTCGCTGCTGTACTCCGCTTTCATCCGGTATTCGAACACTTCGAACTGGAGCTGTCCGACGACGCCGAGAATCAAATCCTCGAAGCCGATCGTTTTGAACACCTGAATGGTGCCCTCCTCGGTCAATTGGTCCACGCCCTTCTGGAACTGCTTGTGCTTCAGCGCGTTTTTGACCGTCACTTTGGAGAACAGCTCCGGGGAGAACGTCGGCAGCTCGTCGAATTCCAAGCTGCCGCCTTGGCACAGCGAATCCCCGATGCGGAAAATACCCGGGTCGAACAGCCCGATAATGTCGCCGGGATAAGCATCCTCGACGATATCGCGGTCCTGCGCGAGAAATTGCTGCGGCTGCGCCAGCTTGATATCTTTGCCGACCCGCACGTGCTTCACCGACATGCCCCGCTCGAATTTGCCGGAGCAAATCCGCAGGAAAGCGATCCGGTCGCGGTGAGCCGGGTTCATGTTCGCCTGAATTTTAAAGATATAGCCGGAAAACTTCTCGTGCAGCGGATCGACCATGCCTTCGTTGCTTTTGCGCGGCGTTGGCGTCGGGGCAAGCTGCAGGAAATTCTCAAGGAACGTCTGCACGCCGAAATTGTTGATCGCACTGCCGAAGAACACGGGCGTCAGCTCGCCCTTCTGTACCTTCTCGTAGTCGAACTCGTCCCCCGCCACATCGAGCAGCTCCAAATCCTGCACCAATTGGTCGTAAAAAAATTCGCCTGCGATTTCCTTCACGACCGGGTCGTCGTAGCCGCTTACTTTGCGCACTTGGATTTCTTTGTGATCGTCGCCCTGGAACAGCTCGACCTGCGTCAGCTTCCGGTCGTACACGCCGTGAAACTGTTTGCCCATCCCGATCGGCCAGTTCATCGGATACGAGCGAATACCCAGCACCTGCTCCAGCTCTTCGAGCAGATCGAACGGATTCTGGCCTTCACGGTCCAGCTTGTTGATGAACGTGAAGATCGGAATGCCCCGCTTGCGGCACACCTGGAACAGCTTTTTCGTTTGGGCCTCGACCCCTTTGGCCGAGTCGATCAGCATGACGGCGCTGTCCGCCGCCGTTAACGTTCGATACGTGTCTTCGCTGAAGTCTTGGTGGCCCGGGGTGTCGAGAATATTGACACGATGCCCTTCATAATCGAACTGCATCACACTGGAGGTGACCGAAATCCCTCTCTGCTTTTCGATTTCCATCCAGTCGCTCGTCGCATGACGGTTCGCTTTGCGCCCTTTGACCGTACCGGCCAGCCGAATCGCGCCCCCGAACAGCAGCAGCTTCTCGGTCAAGGTCGTCTTCCCCGCGTCGGGGTGGGAGATGATGGCGAAGGTGCGCCGCTTCTGTACTTCTTCTTTTAATTTCTCGGATAATCCGGTGCTCATATCGGTTAATTCCTTCCTCAATCTTATTCAGTGATGCGGTCCGGAAGCTGCAGCAGCTTCATGTCACCGCAAGTTCAAGTCAGCTTGACGGTCCAGTCGGCTTCCTTCAGCCACGTTCCCGATTCGAACGCCCGGCCGCGCAGCGTCACTTTGTCTCGATATACCTGCACATACAATCCTTGCGCCTTCTCCTTGGCCGCATTTTGATAATTGCGGTTCAGCACACGTCCGACCGAGGAGTTATGAAAATAGTGAAAGCTTTCTTTGACATAATGCTCCACCGTGCCTTGAAAATCCTGATGCCGATGCCCGCAGAACACGAACACGTTGTTGTAAGGCTTCAAGAGCGCGCGGAATTTTTTCGCCGGAATCAATTGGTGCATCCCCCCGTCTTGTCCGGCGGGTGGCAGCGGCTGATGGGTCATGATGAAGACGGGCTTGCCGTCCTTGTGCGAAGCCAGCCGTTCCTTCAACCAATCCAATTGTTCGTCGGAATACCATGCCCCTTCGCCTACCTCGGGCTTCTCCTGCACATAAGCCTCCTGCGACAGCAGGATCAAGTGATACCCTTTCTCCCAAGCGTCGTGATAAGGCTTCGACAACCCGAAAAACTTCTGGAACCGCTCGCGCGATTGCCAGTCGGTCTTGCCGTTGGGCATCGTGTCTTTATTGAAAGCCCCTTTCCGGTCGATCCAAATGTCATAATAATCGTGGTTGCCCATGTTGGCGTAAACCGGGGGCAGCTTGTAAGCGGACAACGTTTTTTTCAGCTCTTTGTAGTCCCTATCCCGCCCGTAGTCGGTCACGTCGCCCGTCAGCACCAGCGCCTCGACCGGCGATTCGAACTGCTTTATATCGTCAAGCGCTTGCTTCAAATGCCGGACCGTATTAGGATCGTCAGGCGACACGTGCAAATCGCTGAGAATCATGAACGAGAACAATGGCGCTGCCGGATCGGGATTCGTCCCCGGTTCCGTCTTTGGCAGCGCGATGCCGTCCGGCGCTTGTGCCCCGCCGACCGTCTGCCGGTCGGCCGATTGCTGCAGCAGCTTGATCAGTCCTGTGAGCGCCGCCCCGATCATGACCAGAAGTCCGAGCATCCAGCGTATAAAAGCGCGTCTGGACATGTAAAGATCCCCCTTGCGTTAGCCGGCACTGTACACTCCATCATACCATATTTCAAGAGGTGAAAAAAAGACGCAACATACGACAGAAAAAAAGAGCAGAACCCGGCGCAACCGGATCTGCTCTTTCGGTTTTCTTTCGACTAGCCATTACATTTGGGTATGTCCCCAAGTGACTTCGCCTTCGTCCTGCCCGTTAACCGGCCACCAGCGGAAGCCGTCTTCGGCAACGAGCTGCTGCCCCTGCTCCGGTCCCCAAGTGCCTGCCGTATACAGGTGCAAATCGTCCGTACGCTCACCCCATGCCGAGGCGATTTTGTCGACATATTTCCATGCCAGCGCGACCTCGTCCCAGCGGGTGAAGTACGTGGAATCCCCGCGGGCGGCGTCGTAGAGCAGCCGCTCGTACGCTTCCGGCGTGTTCAGCCCGACCTGGCAGCTCTGGCAGAAATCCATCGCGACCGGAACGATTGTTCCTTCCGATCCCGGCTGTTTGGCGTTCATTTTGAAGTAAATGCCTTCCATCGGGTTGACGCGGAACACGAGCAGGTTCGGTTCCAACTTGTGCTTGCGCGACAAGTAAACGTTGTTCGGCACGTTCTTGAACTCGACGACCACTTCCGTCGTTTTCACCGGCAATCGTTTGCCCGTCCGGATATAGAACGGGACGCCGGCCCAGCGGAAGTTGTCCACGAATACGCGGGCGGCAAAATACGTCTCCGTCGTCGACTCCGGATTGACCTTGTCTTCGTCACGGTAGCCGCGCACCTGCTCGCCTTTGATATTGCCGGCGGTGTACTGTCCGCGCACCGTATTGGCCCGCACTTCCGACGCGGTCTGGAAGCCGCGCAGACTGCGGAACACCTTCACCTTCTCGTCGCGGATATCCTCCGGATGCATCCGGCTCGGGGGCTCCATCGCCATGATAGCCAGCATCTGCAGCATATGGTTTTGTCCCATGTCGCGAAGCGCACCCGAATGCTCGTAATAGCCGCCGCGTTCTTCCACGCCTACGGTTTCGCTCAGCGTGATTTGAATGTTGGCGATGTACTTATTGTTCCACAGCGGCTCGAAAAAGGCGTTCGCGAACCGGACGACGTTGATGTTCTGCACCATTTCCTTGCCGAGGTAATGGTCGATGCGGTAAATGTCCTGCTCCTCGAACACCCGGCGGATTTCGGTGTTCAGCTTCTCAGCGGATGGAAGATCGTAGCCGAACGGCTTCTCGATCACAAGCCGGTGCCAGCCGGCCCCTTCGAGCAGTCCGCCCGCCTTGAGATTGTGCGACACATTACCGAACAGCTCCGGCGCCAAGGCCAAGTAAAACAACCGGTTGCCGCCGATATCGAATCTGACGTCGAGCCGGTCGGTCAGCTCGCGGAGCTGCCGGAAGCCGTCAACGTTATTAATGTCCAGCGACATGTATTCAAAATGCTCGGCAAATGCATCCCATTGCTCGTCCTTCGTCACGTTGTAGCGTGCGAATTCTTGAATCGATTCGTAGACGTCGTCGCGGAACTGGTCGTTCGTGCGCGAACGCCGCGCGAGGCCGATTACCGCAAATCGGTCGCCCAGCTTGCGCTCACGGTACAGGCTGTAAAACGCCGGGAATAACTTGCGCCGGGCCAAGTCCCCGGTCGCTCCGAAAATCAAAAACACGGCACTCGTCATGGCTTCAGGTCCTCGTTCTTTCTATAGAGAATAGGAGATAAGGAACGGCAATTGTTTCCTGTCCGTTCCCTTTACCCCTTTAGCATATCGAAAACCGACAAGAGATTCAATACTCTGTCGAATGCAAGCGCGTTCACGGAAAATAGGCATGCGCATACGGGACATTTGTCCCGTACAACCGGCACAAATGCCGCATAGTCTGAAGTGTAGAACTCAACTTCGGAGGTGACCTCGCGTGAGACCGATTCATCCGATTAACGAAGAACAATGCAGGCCGTATTACGGCCAACCGGTTTTCATTATATTGAAGGACGGTACGGAGCTTGTCGGCACGCTCAGCCGGTTGGACAAAGGAAAGCTCTATTTGAACGAGACGGCGGCCGGCATTCAATCAAATGCGTCCGCCAAAAGCAAACGAAGCGGAGCAAACAGCAGCAGTCTCGGAAAAGCCCGCGCCCAAACGAAAAAATCCGACAAGCCGACAACAACCGCCGCGAACGAAGCGTTCCCCGTGCCTTATCCGGACTCCGAGCTGTTTGGCAGTCCCTTTGAATTGGACGTCGCTAGTGTCGGGGCCCTGATCGTGCCCAGCTAACGCCGCCAGCATAACGCAACAACACCAAGGCTTTCCCCGCCATCGTTCGGGAGAGCCTTGGTGTCGGCGGCATCTGCGGCTAGCCCAGCCGCTTCATCATCATATAACAGCGAAGCCTGGCGTCGTAGTGAACCGTATCGTAGCCTTTTTGTACATAGAAAGTCTGAGCTTGCGTATTCGCATCGTCCACCCATAGAACCACTTCACGGCATCCCCGGTCCCCCGCCGTACGCTCCGCCTGATGCATCAAGCGCGTGCCAATTCCGCGGCCCTGGAACTTTGGGTTCACCGCCAGCATATCGACAGACAGGCGCTTATCCCGATCCACGCGCAGCGCAATAAATCCGACCGGCAAGCGTCCGGCCGCGGTATCGACGTAGGTGACGCAGGATTTCAGCCGTTTGAGGATATCCGTACGGCTCACGCGAAGATCGGGTACCGTTTGCCGCGCAAAGGGAAGGAGCAGCTTTTCCACCAATCCGTATATAATGCCGTCGTCCTGCCGGGGAATGCGTTTTCGGAGCATGGCTAAGACCGCCTTTCTGCGCATAAAGTTTAAGTACTTTATCGTATGACAGGCGGTAGCGGAACGTTAAGAAGAAATAATCGCGAGGCAAAAAAAAAAGCATGCCGCGTTACTTTTTGTACTTTTTGCCGACAAACATCATAAACAGCACGCTGACAAGCAAAACGGCGGCGATAACAATCCATTGAACCCAATTCATGTGCTGACGCGAGCTCCTTTGACAGGTTTTGATTGATAAATCATCATACTGCATCCTTTTGCAGCCTGTCAAGCATGTATCCGTTTACGAGCGGAATGTCTTCCGCTATAATGTAAAGAAAAATGTTCCATTGACAGTGAGGTGATCGGGCATGATCGCTCCGATTCAGAGCGTGATTCGTTCGTATCAAATTCATAAGCAGTGGTTTGCCTTGGAAGACCGACACAGAAGACAAGAAGACTTAACAGGCAAACGTTACCGTGGACGACCGCAGAAAGGAACGGGACAACCCTCCTATGCGTTTGACCGCTTTGCCGAGCGGGCGGCAGGGGATGCAAGAACCATCGTCACGGCGGCAGGCACCTTGAAAGAAACGGCGGAGAACGCCAGAGCCGCCCTGCAAAGCAACGGCGCATCGCTCCGGCTGGTAGAAGGGCTTGTCGGAGGCTACAACGAGCTGGCGAACGCCTTGTCCGAAGCCGGCGTCCTTCTGCGGCCCGCATGGAGAAAGCAGGGGCTCGGCGCCCCCGCCGAGGAAGAGCTTGACCGGCTGGGCGTGATCCCGCAGGCCGACGGCACCTTAAGCTTGGACGAGCATAAGCTGCAGACGCAGCTCGACGGCGGGGACAAGCATGCGAATGCCGTGCTTCAGGGCATCGACGGTTGGATATTGCGCCTGACGCAGGCGGCTGCCGCCCTGCATGCCATCCCTCCGGCGGACCTGCTGGAGCGGCACGATTCGGAAGCCCGCGCCTTCGGTCACTATACCGCGCTGCCGGGCAAACGGCCGCACAGCTATTGGCCTGTTCCGCCGCTCAAGGGCATTCTTATGAATGTTCGCTATTAAGAAGCTTCGTTCGTGCATCAAGAAGGCTGGCGTCCGCTTCGTACCGCCAATGCGTGCCGGATGGCGGCAGCCTTCACTTTTTCCTTGCGCTCGTGCTCCGGCAGAGCAAAGAAACCGTCCAGCTTGTATAAGGCGAGCAGCGCTTCCTCGGCGGCGAGGCGCGCTCCCGCCTCCTGCTGCAATAAATAGAAAGCGACCTGATAGCAATACACTTCGTACCGCTTCAACAGCTCCGTTTTTTCCCCGAACGTTAATGGAATGCTGGTTTCATTCCGGTTTTTAACGGCTAATCCGTTCATCCGGCTCTCATCTCCTCTCCTTGATGTCCATGATCCGTTGTATATATTTTACTATTCCTGTGATCCGACAAACGGAACGGATTCCTCGACTTGGAGCATCTATATCTATATAGACGCATGAAACGTGTCAAAACTCACATTTATTAAGAAAACTTTAAAATTGAATATCGCAAAAGGCTCCAAAATACGACATGCAAGCAAAAAAAGCTCCCAAGTAGGCAATCCCGACATCTTCGGGGCCTCTTGAGAGCTTATTACCGTGATATTACTCGACCAAACCGTTCTTGTACGCATAAATGGCGGCCTGCGTGCGGTCCTCCACCCCAAGCTTAGCCAAAATGTTGGTGACGTGAAACTTGACCGTTTTGACCCCGATGAACAGCTCGTCGGCCACGTCCTGATTGGACTTGCCTGCGGCAATGAGCCGGAGCACCTCCATCTCGCGTTCGGTCAATTCTTCATGCGGCTGCGCAGCCTGCTTCGGCCCGCGGAAGCGATTCATCAGCTTGGAAGCGACTTGGGATTCCAGCACCGACTGGCCTTTGACGGCCGAGCGGATCGCTTGGGCGATTTCGGCGGCACGCGACGTTTTCAGCAAGTAGCTGAACGCTCCCGCTTCGATCACGGGGTAAATCTTTTCGTCGTCAATAAAGCTGGTCAGCACGATCACCTTGCATTCCGGGTGCTGCTGCAGCAGACGCCTGGTCGTCTCGATGCCGTCCATGCCCTCCATGACCAAATCCATCAGCACCACGTCCGGCTTGTATTCCAATGCCAGCCGGATGCCTTCCTGCCCTCCGCTCGCTTCGCCGACCACCTCGATATCGTCCTCCGTGCTCAGCACGGCGGCAAGACCGATGCGAACCATTTCATGATCGTCGACCAGCAGCACTTTAATCGTCGTCTCTTCCAATCTCAAGTCCTCCTTCCGCCATAATCGGAATGCGAATTTCAATGCGCGTTCCTTTGCCCGGCGCCGTGATTAAGTTGAGCGAGCCTCCAATTTCGTTCACCCGCTCCCGCATCGTCACCAGCCCGTACGAAGCTTGTTTTTTCATATCGAGCTCGAAGCCGACGCCGTTATCCCGAATGAGCAGCCGCACCGCATCGCTTGACGGCTGGGTCAGCTTCACCTCCAGCTTTGTCGCTTTGGAGTGGCGAAGCGCATTGGATAACGCCTCCTGTACGATACGGAACAGGTGATCCTCAATCCCGTTCGGCAGCTTGATGTCTTCGGTCAGCTCGCAGTCGATCTGCATCGGCACTTTCGAAGACAGCTCCTGCACCAGCTCGATCAAGCCTTCGGCCAGACGTTTGCCTTCCAGATGCACGGGACGCAGATGAAGCAGCAAAGCGCGCATTTCCGACTGCGCTACCGAGGCCATTTCCTCAATGAGGAAAATTTGCCGCTGCGCCTTCTCGAAATCTTTGTCCAACGTCCGGCCGACGGCCGTCGCCGTCATCGAGATCGCGAAGAGCTGCTGGCTCACGGCGTCGTGCAGCTCCCTTGCCAGCCGCTGCCGCTCTTCCACGATAGCCGAATATTTCGCTTTTTGCGCCAGCTGGGCATTATTGCTGGACAAACGCTGCAGCGAGGAAACTTGATCTTCCCATTTTTTGGTGATCGCATTCAATTGATCGCCGAGCCGGCCGATCTCATCCTCGCCGAGCGGCGGCACCGAACGGCTCAGGTTGCCCTTTTCCAGCGACAGCATCACTTCGCGCAGCGTCTCCAGCCGGTGCTTCATCCGGCTGCTATACCACAAGCCGTACGAGCCTCCGACCGCTGCAACGATCGCAATCAGCGTCAGGCTCATGCGCACGCCTTCCTGCCACGTTTCGAAAGCGTTCAAGTAGCCGTTCGACTGCAGGAAATAAACGATCACGGCAAACAAAACAAGGCTGAGCCCAATGGACTCCGCCATGCTTCGCCATATCATGTTGGTTAACCGCTTGTCATGTCCGTCCATTCCTGCCGTCCTCCGTGCATCAAACAATTTTTATATCTATATCGGCTACGATATACGAAATTTCCAGCTTCACCTGACGGTCCGCCGTCCAGTAATTGGGCGACTGCCATACCATCTTGTTCAGCACGCCTGCCTCTTTGTCATACCCGATGCTCGTTTGTCCGAACAAGACGGAGGCCGTAACGGTAAGACCCACATCCTCCGGAACGATCAGATCGATATCGGCGATGACCCCCTGCAAAATAATCGTCGTCTCCTTCTGCTCGTGGATCGCATAGGTCAAATCCATCTGCAGCTCCCCCAGCACGTTCCAGATCGACATGTTACGCAGAACCCAAGGCTCCCGTCCCCACCGGATGCTGTCGATTATGCTTTGCTTTCGGTAATGGTGCTCGCTGCGGTGAATTTTACGCGATTTATTGTAGAAGAAGCCGAGCGAAATGAGGACAATGGCCAAGATCAGCGTAAAATTGCCCCCCGCGAGGAGCAGCAGGCCAATCACCATCATGATGTAGCCTTTGCGCTCGGCGCCCGAACGCACCTTATATACTCCCAGCAAGAGCAAAAAGAGGGCAAGCACGGTGAAAAATCCGAGATGATTGTCCGCCAGAAGGAAAAGCCCTGCGCCGATCAAGACCAGCGCGATGTTGCGGTTTCGTTTGCGGTTCATCCGTGTCGCCCCCTTTCCCAGTAAATTCTGGTTGATCCGGCAAAAGCCACAGCGCCTTACAGAAGGACGTCCATGGCTTTTGCCTTACATAGCATATCACAAGTGCCGCTTTTGCTCCAACGCTTTTTCGTGAAGATTATTTCCCCTGCTCGCTGGACATCTTCTCTTTCAAAAGCTGCAGCTGATCGTCGATTTTTTGCTGCTTCGCCGGGTCAACCGACACGGCATTGCTGTACACCGAACCCGCGTAGCCACCGCCAACGTAAGGCTTGCGTGCGATTTCCGCTTCGACTTCCAGCGACATGATCTTCTCTTCCATGCGACGGAAGCCTTTTACGGCATTGCCGCCTTCGATCACGTTGGTTGCCGTCACTTCGGCCATTTGCTTCTTGGCCTTCGCCAATTGAGCGCGGGAGATCAGCTCGCTGCGTTTGTTGCGCATTTGGTAGAACGCGTCTTTCATTTCATGCAGCTGCTGAACCAGCTCGGCCGCTTGCGCCTTCGCCTGCTCGTGCATTTCCGTGTACTCTGCGATTTTGCCCTCGTAGTACAGCTTTTGCTCCAAAGCTTGGCGCGCCGTCGCTTCCTGATCGTTCTTCAGTGCTTCCTTCGCTTGTCCTTCGTACTGCGCCGTCAGTCGAACCGCTTCTTCCAGACGCTCTTTCAGCTTGCGCTCGCTGGCGATTTGACGGGCTACCGTCACTTCGGCTTGAGCGATTTCTTCTTCCATGTCGCGCAAATATTGATTCAGCATGATGATCGGATCTTCAACTTTATCAAGCAGCTCATGCAGCGAAGCCTTCGTCATGTCTTTAATTCTAGAAAATACTCCCATTGTTAAACATCTCCTTTAGATGGTTTTTGATTTTGGTTTTTTTCGTATTGCGCCACTTTGCTGCGCAGTTCTTCGATTTCTTTCCACATCGCTTTTTTCTCGATATCTTTCATCATATCGTCCAGATCGCTGCCGGCGGTACCGCTCGAATTCGAGGAGGCCGCATATTCGCCCTCATAACGGTTGCCTTCTTGCGGCGGAACCCAGCCATGTCTTTGCGCTCTGCGGTAGTGCTTCTCGGCGCGTCTCCACTCTCTCCAGTTGGGATATTGGCCGCTAGGTTGCCCGCAGCCCTCGCCGCCGTAGGACGGTCCGTAGCCGTGAGGCCCGCCGGTCCAAGGCTCGCTCGGGATGACCAACGCTGCCAGGAAGTACAGCGGAATCACGACGCCTCCGGAAAAGAAAGCCGTTACCACCACGATCAGACGAAGCAGTGTGGCATCAATGTTCATCGATTCCGCGAGACCGCCGCACAGGCCGGTTACTTTGCGATCGGAACGGGAACGGTATAGTTTGCTCATGATTTATCCCAGCCCTCCTGTTTCAGTTTCGTCCGCAGCTTGGCCAGCTCTTGTTCCAGCGCTTGCGATGCCGCGCTGCCTACGGCGGACCATGCTTCACGGACTTGGCCTCTCACTTCCCGCAAGGTGCGCGCGGTCAGTTCCATATCGGAGACCCGCTCGTCCAGCCGGTCGAACATCCGCGGATTCGGACCTGCACCCATCGAACGCAACCTTTCGTTCATCCGCTGCTGCAGCCTAACGGACTCCAGCCGCGCGATATAGTAGCTGCGTTTCGAGGCGATTTCGTCGAAATCGGCCTTAAGCTGTTGAAGCTGCTCCTCCAGCTCGACGATCCCCATCTTGCTTTGATCGTACAGCGCCCGGTACTGCGTCGCTTTTTCCTCCTGCTGCATTTTCTCTTGAAGCGCGATGCGCGCCACTTCTTCCTCGCCGGCTCTCAGCGCCAGCATTGCTTGCTGCTCACGGCGCTCCTTGAGCTGCTCCGCCGATACGTACTGCTGGCGAAGCGAAGCGGCGTGAGACAGACACTGCTGCAGCAGCCGTTCGGACTCGCGGATTTGCTCCGACTGGGACGCAAGATATTTATCGATCAGGCGAACCGGGTCTTCCGAATTTTCCAGCATTTCGTTGAAGTGCGCAACCGTAATATCCCGGAATCTTTTTCCTAAACTCATGCTTTGCTCAACCACCTTTTCTCCGAATTTCAATCCGTCGTTTGTTTGATTTAATATACCGATTTGTTACGCAGCAGCGAGATGCCGTAGCAGATCAAGCCGATGGCGATCAGGATGGCGAACAGTCCGGACAATTTACCGAAGAGGAACAGGCCGCCAAGGATGATCAGCCCCCACCCGATGATCGTTTTTCCGTTTCTCAGTCCTACGAATCCGAGTCCTACCATAGCGGCCGGGAACAAAAAGCTCATGATATGGTGCCCGAGTTGAAAGCCAAGCTTGTGGCTGAGGATCAACGCTCCGAAGAAGATCAGAAGGAACGCGAGTCCGGTATGCCGGTTCATTTTCATGGATTGACTCACCGCCTTTCGTTTTTGTTGTCGTTTTGCTTATGTCTTTATTCTAGGTGAATCCGTCATTTCCCAAAACGGACCTGCGGCGGTTTTTGGAACTGGACCTAAGTCCAGTACGCCACCCGGCCTTGGACAAGAGGAGCCCCCGCCTCAACAGACTCATGAGTTTCCCCGATATGGAAACCCTAGCATTGAAAGATAACTCGGCTTAAAGGAGAAGGATGGAATGAACAGAACAGGTATAAGCCTTCTGATAGCTTTTCTCATATGGCTAACGATATTTCCACTGCCTGGCGCAGCTTCCCGGTCCGCTCCGGATGATGCTGCTGCGCCATCGCCCGTGCTGGTCTATGAAGTCCGGCGGGACGCCGTCGTTCTCGCGATCTCCAACAAAGCGGAAATTCGGCAGGCAGCGGCGGGCTGGCTGGACCAGGCCGGCGGATTGTCCGGCAAATTCCGCGTCGGTACGGACAGCGGCATTGTGATCCGCATCCCGTTCGTTCCTTTGCTCCCTGTCCGGATGCACGGCCTTACGTTTCAGTGCAAAGAATTGCTTGTGCTCGTACCCGAGCTCTCCTCTCCAAAACAAAATCCCCAGCTGCTGGCTTTCAGCGCTGAGGATCGATTGTACGTATTCGATTGTTCTTACCCGGTATTGCAGCCGTTTTTGGAGCAGCACGGTCTGCTCCGGTTTCTTTCCAGCCCGGAGGCTAAGGATCAGCCTTCCTTCTTGGGATCGTCGATCCCGCCGAAAGCGAGGCCGTACCCGTCGCAATCCTGAATGACGAACTCTTTCCACGGACCGCCGTCCGGATAAATGACAGGCTTGCCGGAAATCACGACATCCTTGCTGCGGAACTCCTCATACAGACTGTCCAGAGCCGCCCAGTTCTCGACGTAAGCGTACACATCGTACGCCCGGGCTTCCCCTTGCGCTACGGGATTCGGACGCACGGCCGACGCATCGGGCGCTTGCAGCAGCTTGAGAGCGATTCCTTGAAGGCCGTCCCGCTCCGCCCACCAATCCGTTACATTAAAGCCGAGTCGATCCCGGTAAAATTGCTGAGAACGCTTAAGGTCCGATACCAATAGAACGGTAAGGGAGCTGCCGATTTGCTTTTGGTTTGTTTGCCATAGCATCCATCCTCCGGTTCCAATCTAATAATCCGTAAACATACGAATATACATTCGTGTTTCCCTTTCAAAATCCTGCTTGTTTTGAGCCCACTTACAACAAAAAAGCCCGCTTCGAACTCGAAGGGGCCTGAATCTTGTCTGCAGAAGAAATCTAGAAAAAGTCGGGCAAATACGTCTGACGTGCGGGAATGAGCCGCTCCAGCGATTCGCACACCTCCGTCGTGCCGGTCAGCCTGCCGATGTCCATCAAAAAGGATGGACGCTGGTACCCTGTCAGCATGGCGGCAAGCGTCTGGATCGTGCAGCTGGCGGACGGCAGCTCGGGCGAAGCGCTTGCGACGGGCGTTACACGCGCCGTCCCCGACTCGTCCACCTGCAGCAGAAACCAGCCGTTGTTCCATTCCGCCTGTTCGTCCTTTATCTCCAGCTGCAGTGACCATTCTGCCCCCGACGCGAACGGATACTTGGTCAAAAAGCCGGCGACATCGACAATCCGCGCCATGAAATAAGGCACGATCTCTTGTTTGATCCGGGGATTGTCGAGCAGAAACGGCAGCTTGTCGTTCACGGGCGCTTTCATCACCAGCTTCTCCAGCATTGAGTCGTGATCGGCCAAGAAGCGCCATAAGGCCAAGCAAGCCCCATGATCCAGATACACCAGCTCGTGAACCTTAAGGATATTGTCCTTTACCTGATAATATACATAGCCCGCAGGCTGATTCTCCGCATCATAATATACGGCTACCGTTCCTTGCGTATTGCCGAAAATGCGATGCTGCCACCAGGATTCGTTTCGAATAAGCGTACCGTTGTACCTGCAGGCGTAAGCCTGGTATATCTCGTTCAGCAGCTTGATATCGTGGCCGGTCCGAACGATCCGCCCCGGCTGCGGGCCCAGTTTTGGAAGCTGCTGGACGGAGATCTCATACGATTTATACTCTGCATACGTCTCCCAGCCGTACTTACGGTAGAACGAGAATTGAAAAGGATGAAGGAACGACAACGTCTGGCCTTTCTCCCGCATCACCCGCAATCCGTGCGATAGCAGCTTGGCCACCAGACCGCCGCGCCGGTATTCCGGCCATGTGACGACGCCTGCGATTCCGCCCATGTCGAACGCCTTGCCTTGAATCCAGGTCTGCAGATCGAAAATCGTCATTTTCGCCGCAAGCGTATCATCCACATAAGCTCCCCACATCTGGTTCGAATCGAGAAGCGTCATCCATTTCTCCACTTTTTCGGGAGTAAGCTCATATTGAAAGGAAAATGCTGACATTTGCAGACTATCCATAAAATGCACATTCGGAATATTGCGAATTTCCAACCGCTGATTCACGCGTATCCACCCTCTCCGCTTTATACGGCGACCGGAGACTTCGTCCGGTTCTCCGATTATCGGCGCTCTCATGCATCGCACCCTTATCTTGGCCATTGTAGCCCAATTTTCCAACAAATTCTACCGAAAAATCCTTTTTTACTTGTTTTTGCCGGAAGCTGGGGACATGACAGAAATTACGGCGGTTATGCGCCCTTGCTTCCTATCCGGTACAGAAAGGTACTGTCTCCTGCTCGCAGACAGCTGTATTTTCGTTGAATAATCGGGCGTACGTCCAATCAGCATCCGGCATTCGTTCATATCATTTAACATGCCTTCTGAAAGGGGGATGTCACATGAGCCACGTTGGCGGATTCGGCTTTACTTCCACTGGTGTTATCCTGGTGCTGTTTATTCTGCTCGTCATCGTTTCCCGTTCATTGTTCATCTAATGCATCGCCCCCCTGTCATGGACTTTACTCTGGCAGGGGGTTTTTACTTCAATCTCCGATCATCAAAACCCGCACCAACTCGCCCCGCTGGGCTCCTCGCCCGCCCGCCGGAAGACAGATTAAGCAGTCGGTCTCTTTCACGGAAACCATGATGCTGGATTTGTCGCGACCGGCGGGCCTCACGCGGACCGTCCCATGTTCCACGCACGAAGCCCCGCGGACATACCGGGGATACGCCGATCCTTTACCGTAATCGGCATCCAGTACCGCCGTCGCTGCAGAGGGCAGCGGGTCGGGCGACCCTTGCGAGGCACGCAGATAGGGGCGTACCAGCAGCTCGAATCCTACATAACAAGCTCCGGGATTGCCGGACAAAGCGAACAACGGCTTGCCCCGCCACAGTCCGACCGACGTCGGACTGCCGGGACGCATCGCGATCTTGTTAAAAAGCAGCTCGCCATCCCACCTGCCGAACAGCTCGGCCAGCACATCCTTATCCCCTACCGACACGCCTCCGGTCGTTATCCACAGATCCGCCTGCTCCGCAGCGGCCAGCAGTTCCCGTTCCACCCGGTCGGCTTCGTCGGGAAGAAACGGCATCAGCAGCGGCACTCCGCCCGCCTGCTGTACCTGACAGGCCAGCATATAGCCGTTGCTGCCCCGGATTTTACCCGGTGCGAGCGGCGCGTCCACAGGGAGCAACTCAGAGCCGGTAGAGAAGATCGCTACTCTCGGCCGCTTGTACACCTTCACAAGGCTATGGCCGAAGGTGGCCAGCACCGCCGCTTCCCCCGGTCCGATGATGCAGCCCTTCCGCAGAAGCTGTTCCCCGGCAGCAGCCTCTTCTCCTACGGGAGTCACATTATCGCCGGGATTCATCGCTTTGTGAACCGCCACCGTGCCTCCAAGGCCGATCTCCTGATGCACCGCATTGGTCATCTCCAGCATCACGACCGCATCCGCCCCCTCGGGAACGGCAGCGCCGGTCATAATTCTGGCCGCTTGGCCCGGGCCGATCGTCTTCGCCGGAACCAAGCCGCACGGAACCGTTTCCACCACTTCCAAGCAGACCGCCGTCGCAAGGGAAGCTCCCGCCGTATCCGATGCACGCAAAGCATAGCCGTCGACACCCGATCGCCGAAAATGCGGCAGCGGGCTGCCGGCACAAACGTTTTGCGCCAGCCGCCTGCCATAAGCCTCGAATAGCGGCACCTCTTCCGTCTCCTGAAGTCGGACATGCTGGAGTACACGCCGCTGCGCCTCTTCAAGGCTGATGGTCTGCCGCCCGAATTTCAAGTCGTTCACGCTTCAACCCCCGATCTGCGACATGCGCCGGGAGGTAGGCGTATGACTCTGCTGCTCGTTCAGAAGCGCTTTAGCCATCTCGTGACTTTCCGGCTTCACGTCCAGCGCCCGGAAGAACAGCTCGGCCAGCGCCTGATCGTTGCCGATATAACGGCGCACGTTGAACTCGTCGGACCAGTACAGGCAAGGCTTGATGTTGCCGTCCGCCGTAAGACGCAGCCGGTTGCACGTCTCGCAGAAATGGTCGCTGACCGGATGAATCAGCCCGAACGTGCCGGCCGCCCCGGCGATCCGGAAATTTTGCGAAGGCCCGTTTCCCCGAATCGACTGCTCCAGCGTTTCCACCTGCCACCCCATTCTTTCGCAGCGTTCCAGTACCGTGTTGAGCGAAATATATTTCGTTTTCCAGCCGTTGTCGTCGTGACCGATCGGCATATATTCAATAAAGCGCACGTGCAAACTGCGCTCCAGCGTCAGCTTCAGAAAATCTTCGATTTCGTCGTCGTTCATGCCTTTCATGAGCACGACGTTCAGCTTGATCGGGTCGAGTCCGACCCGGGATGCCGCTTCCAGACTCGCCAGCACGCGAGACAAATCGCCTCCGCGTGTAATGAGAGCAAACCGGTCCGCCCGCAAGGAATCGAGGCTGACGTTAATTCTTGTGAGCCCGGCTTCGCGCAGCTTTTCAGCCCGTGAAGCGAAATGGATCGCATTCGTTGTCAATGCGATATCTTCAATGCCGTCGATCGCACTCAGCATCCGCACGAGCTGCTCCAGGTTTTTGCGTACGAGCGGTTCGCCTCCGGTCAGCCGCAGCTTGCGAACTCCGTATCCGGCAAGCACCCGCACCACTTCGGCGATCTCCTCGAACGTCAAGAGCTTTTCCTCCGGCTCGAATTCCATGCCTTCTTCCGGCATACAGTATACACAGCGCAAATTGCACCGATCCGTCACGGAAATTCGAAGATAGTCATGAATGCGGCCGAAACGATCCTTCAATATCTGCGACATCCTGCATGCCCTCCGTTCTAGGTTATATCCATCATTATGTCACAAAACAGGCCCGTCTTCCATAAACAAAAAGCATTCAATAGAAGGCGTGCAAAGCGGCTATAACCCAAGTCTTTTGCCGGTGAGCCTCTCATATTCGTCCGGATCGTTAATATTCCGGATAAACCCCGTAGAAATCCCCTTCCGCTCCAGAAACGATTCGTCCGCCACCTGCAGAGCAACCGAATTCAACAGTCCCATCAACCGCAGATCGTTCGCGGCCAGCAGCCGCTCCGCCTCGGGAAGGCAGTTCTTGAGGTACACGCCGTGCAGCGGATGGAGCCTTCCGCCGATCTTCGCAATCGCAGCATCTGCGTCAACGCCGCTCCGCAGCTCCGAGAGGGCTTTCGCCGCTTTGGCATCGACCCACGGCATATCGCAGCCGACGATCCACAGCTCCTCGTACGATGCCGCTCTCATGGCGGCCTGAAAACCGGCAAGCGGCCCTCGGCCCGGCTGCAGGTCGGGAATGATCCGCACCGGAGACTCCCCGGAGAACGCCTGAACGACAGCCTCGTACCGTTCCGGCTCCTGCGTTACAACCAGCAGCTCTGTGCACAAGCTTCCAAGCTCGGCCAACTGTCTGGCCAAAAACGTATCGCCTTCGTACATAAGCAGTGCTTTACTTTGTCCGCCCATCCGCCGATTTTGCCCGCCTGCCAAAATTACGCCTGTCATGGCAAGCCTTTGCCCGCCGTATCGCTCCATCGTCTTCAATCCTTTCTTCCGTACTCTCTTCCCTTCGGCACCCAAGCGTCGTTATCGTAGCCCCGCAGCTCCCAGTACCCGAGATGCTCTTTGTCGATAAGCTCGATGCCTTGGAGCCACTTTACCGATTTATACGCATACATTTGAGGAACGACCAGCCTTACCGGCCCGCCCAGCTGCTGGGGAATCGGCTTTCCGTCCATCAAGACCGCCACCATGACGTCATCCATCCGTACCTGCTCCAACGACAAGCAATCCGTATAGACGCGGTCCCCGGAATAAAATTTGACGAACTTCGCCTCGTTCCTTACCTTGGCGAGCTCCAGCAGCTCCTTAAGCGGAATCCCCTCCCAGGTGACCTTGTATACCGACCAGCCCGTCACACAGTGAAAATCGCTAACCTGAACCGTTCGTTGGAGCTTCAGAAATTGTTCCCAATTCCACGCATGTTCCCGGTCGACAAGTCCGGTGAGGGCGAACTTCCAATCCTCGCTCGAAAAAGCCGGGATCGGCGTCACCGTATATACCCGAAACTGCCCTTGTCCGCCACCGCCGAGCGGAGGATTGGATTCCGCAGACGGTACCGGCGGCGGCAGCATCCGGTTCGCATCCTCCCGGGCCAACCGCTCAAGCTCCGCGCCACCCGTATCGGAAGCGGTCATCAGCCACCGGTAAAATGACGGTCCCAGGCCGAACGCCAGCAGCAAACCCGCCGCCGTGCGCAGGAACGTTGCTCTGGAGATCGGGGCGTTCCTGAGCATCTGTACGATTCGTCCAGGTTCGGACGGCGATACGTCGCGGGCTTCCGCCGCCTTTTCTTCCTCGCGGTTTTGCGACCGGCTTTGAGCCGCTTTGACCCATCGGCTGCGGGATACCGAATGGTAGATCGCGTAAGGAACTCCGACCCAGGTGAACAGATCATGGAGCAGCAGCGCGGCGTTGCCCCAACCGGAAGGCAAGCTTCGCACCAGCCAGAGCAGCACGCCGGTGACACTCCAGCCTGCAAGCAGGAACAGAACGAGTCCCAAATTCCAACGCTGCGCCGGTTTCGTCCGCAGCTGCTTCCAATGCCGGGGGATCAGCGGCAAATAGAGAGCTATCACCGCAATCGAAGCCGCTCCGATCCATAGGTGCCCTTCCTTCAGCCACACACGGCCCGCTCCCAGTGCCCGCACTGGCTCCACAAACAGCAATATCCCGGTCACCGCAAGCAGCGCCAGCAGCCATGCGTTCCAGCGGTGAAGCTTGACCAGCCTTTTTCCGTATGGTACGCCGGAAAGCCAATTCGTCCATACCCGTTTCGGTTTCATTACCCAGCCACCTTTCGCTTACGTCTACTTGAGAATACGCATGCTGCGGGCTTTCCGGTTTGCCGGGGACGGCTTTTTTATTCACAAAGGCAAAAAGGGCCCGAACCCGTCGGTTCAAGCCTCTCATTTGCCATCAATTCAAGTACCCCATAATAATGCCGGCCGTTTCTTCAATCGCTTTATCCGTTACGTTGATCACTAAGCACCCGACCTGTTTCATCAACGCTTGCGCGTAGCGGAGCTCTTCGTCGATTCGCTCCATCGCCGCGTACTTCGCCCCGAACGGCAGACCGACCGCTTTCAGCCGCTCTGTCCGAATTTTGTACAGCTTGTCTGCATCCATCGTCAAGCCGACAATCCGGTTGCCCGGCACCAGAAACAGCTCCTTGGGCGGTTTAACCTCCGGTACGAGCGGCAGATTGGATACTTTTATCCCTTTATGCGCCAAAAAAATACTGAGCGGCGTCTTTGACGTCCGCGAGACTCCGATCAAGACGAGATTCGCCTTCAGCAGGGCGCTCGTATCGCGTCCGTCGTCGCATTTGACGGCAAACTCGATCGCTTCTACGCGGCGGAAATAATCCTCGTCCAGCTGATGAAGCAAGCCCGGTTTCCGCTTCGGCGCATCGCCCCACGTATCAATGAACGCCTGCATCATCGGTCCCATGATATCGACCGCGCGGACGCCCAGTCGGACCGCCTCTTCCTTCATCATTTCCCGCAGCTCCGGCTGTACCAGCGTATACGCCACAAAGCCGCCGCGCTTGGCCGCCTCTTCCATAATGGTACGGATTTCATCCTCGGTTTTTATATGGCCGATCCGCTTTGTTCTCACCTGGTGGGCGTCAAACTGGCGAATAGTCGCTCTGACGACCGCCTCCGCCGTTTCCCCGACGGAATCCGAGCATATGGTGATCTCGTACTGTTGCTCTTCCTTCATCCGGTTTTCTTCTCCTTTGTTCATGAATGCCCTAACGGTCCATCGCCAGATCGACCAGAATATTCGTCATAATCGTTTTTGTTACCCGTCCAACAACGTCCCACCGGGATCTTCCGCTCACCTGGGCAGCTTTGGATTCCACGACGACAGGCAGGCTGTCGACCTGATGAAGAATCATCTTCCGCGCCGCGTCGATCACCGATTCGTCGGGAGAGACATGAATGACGTTCGGCTCGCGGGTCATGACCATGCTGACCGGCATGGAAGCCGCATTCGTATTGCCGAGCGTGAATTTAAGCAAATCTTTACGGGAAATGACGCCGGACAGGCAAGCCTCGTCATCCACGACGATCAGGCTGCCGACGTTCTCCATAAACAGCATCACGACCGCGTCGTTCACGGAAGCATTCTCCCGGACGACGACGGGGATCGATTGGACATCCTTTACCTTCATGCCCAGCAGCTTACGGGACACCTGAGAGCCCGGCGTCATGGCCGAGCCCGGCGTATAGCCCACCTTCGGCTTGGCATCTACAAGCCCGAGCATGACAAGCAGGGCCAGATCCGACCGGAGGGTCGGGCGGCTTAGACCTAACATCTCCGCTATTTGTTCGCCCGTAATGGGCGCGTGTGCCTTTACCAATTCTACGATCTGCAGTTGGCGCGCAGTCAGTTCGATGACCGGTCCCTCCTCACTCAAAGCAGCCTTTGCGGTTTATCGCTGTGCCGCATTCCAATCCAATTGTACCAAAAATAGTCCGAAACTCATAGAACCGTTTTTCATTCGATGTTTCTACTTCCAATCTAACGCACTACTCAATTTGAATCAAGTATTTATTGCGCATTATTTATTTATTAATTATACTATATATGTTGAAACGTGACCATTTATTTTATAGGGGGCTGAGCTGGTGGAAAGGGAATTGGCACTTGAGATCGTCCGGGTAACGGAGCTGGCGGCGCTGTCCGCGGCAAGATGGATGGGCCGGGGCGATAAGATTCAAGCCGACGGTGCGGCGACGACCGCCATGCGCGCCATGTTCGATTCCGTTTCTGTCCGCGGGACCGTCGTCATCGGAGAAGGAGAAATGGACGAAGCGCCGATGCTGTATATCGGCGAACAAGTAGGGAACGGGCAAGGTCCCGAGGTGGACGTGGCCGTCGACCCGCTCGAAGGCACGGAGCTGGTTGCCAAAGGATTGAACAACGCGCTGGCCGTCATCGCCATTGCCAACAAAGGCAATCTGCTGCACGCGCCGGATATGTATATGGAAAAACTGGCTGTCGGACCGGCTCTCGCCGGCAAGCTCAACTTGACGGACCCGCTCGAAACGACGCTTCAACGGGCCGCCGACATTTTGGATAAGCCGCTGAGCAATCTTACGATCATGATTCTTGACCGCGACAGGCACCGTAAGCAAATCGAGACCCTCCGCCGGGTCGGCGTACGGATCAAGTTTCTTAGTGATGGCGATGTTGCAGGGGCCATGGCTCCCGCTTTATCCGAATCCGGCATTGACATGTATGTAGGCTCGGGCGGTGCACCCGAGGGCGTGCTGGCGGCCGCGGCGCTGCAATGTCTGGGCGGGGAGCTGCAAGGAAAGCTGCTGCCTTCCAATCAGGAAGAATACGACCGCTGCATCGCCATGGGACTTACCGACCCGCATAAAGTTTTGACGATGGAAGATATGATTGGCCGGGAAGACGTTATTTTTGCCGCAACGGGCATTACCCCCGGCGAATTTTTAAACGGCGTCCGCTACTTGCCCGACTCCCGGGCAGAGACGCATTCGATCGTCATGCGGGCAAAAACAAAAACAATCCGGTTCATTCAATCGATTCACTACTTGCCTAATAAAAATATTCTTAACGATATCGGATAACCCGGTATTGAACTATTTTCTTCCTGTGTTAATATTACCATAAAGTAACTATTCGACACGGAAGAAGGTTTGCGCATGAGTATATTATTTTATACCGCTGTCGGGCTGATCGCTGCCACCTTCGGGAGCTTGGTCGGTCTCGGCGGCGGTATTATTATTGTACCCGCTCTGGTTTACTTAGGGCCTACGTTCGTCGGAGAAACGATTTCGGTATCGACGGCGGTAGGCACGTCGCTGGCTGTCCTGATCTTCACGGCATTGTCTTCGACTCTGACCTTCGTCAAGCACAAAAGAGTCGATTTCAAAAGCGGCTGGCTCTTGTTCATCACCTGCGGTCCGGGAGCCATGCTCGGCTCATATACCACACAATTTGTCAACGCGAAATCGTTTCAGCTCAGCTTCGGTCTCTTCATGCTGCTGATGGCCATATTGCTCGTGCTGCGCGATTACTTGAAGCCTTTGAAAGTGAAGTGGCATATTCAGCGCACGTATACGGACGGCAATGGAAATACATATCATTACGGCTACAGCGTACTGCCCGCCTTGATCATCGGACTTATGGTCGGATTCATTTCGGGGCTGTTCGGGATCGGCGGCGGCTCTCTATTCGTTCCGGCCATGGTGCTGCTTTTTCGGTATCCTCCCCATGTAGCGACAGCGACCTCCATGTTCGTTATCCTGCTGTCATCCCTTATGGGGAGCTTCACGCATTTTAGCTTAGGCGAAGTGAACCTGTGGATGGTTCTGGGCTTGGCGCCCAGCGCTATTGTCGGAGGCTGGCTCGGCGCGAAAATCGCCAGTCGGTTGAGCGGCAAAAAGCTGCTTTGGGTACTTCGTGTCACCTTCGTTATCGTATCCTTCAAAATGATCTGGGAAGGCTTGGTCCTTGCCTGATTTCATTAGCTCCATACTATTCGCCGCGGCGTTCGTAACATCATTTTCATGAGCGGATAATTCATCTCTCCTTATCCCAAACTAAGGGAACGCAATCCTGTTGCCCAAAGGAGACTAAGCCCCCATGAAAAAGCGAACACCTGCGGCTTTTTTGCTATTATCCGCTCATCGGTTCATCTCGCTTCGAATCAGAACAAGTTTATTTTTGTCCAGTTTAACCTTATGCTTGGCTTTAACGGCATGTACGCCTGCTGCCAATTCGCCGCAAGCGATGCCTCCGGGGATCGGGCCTACTGAAGCTGCACCTCAGAACGCGGATAAAGCAACGGATACGGGCACCGGCAGCCCGCTTTCTCTGGCTGGGCCTCCGGCTCCTTCCACCGTGCAGCAGATCCCGCCCCCTTCGGCGCCGCCTGCTCCCGCACCGGCGGTCGTTCCGCCGGCTGAGCCTAAGACGCAGAAGCAGTCCAAATCCAAGCCGCGACCCGCCAAAGCGTCCAAAGAAACGTCCGGGCAAAGCCAACGGCTCTCTTTATCCCAACTTGTGCGCAAATATCCGGAGCTTCTGCTGCTGCGGGGATCCGCCGCTTCCGGACAGGTCGCCTTAACGTTTGACGACGCCCCAGACACGACATTTACGCCACAGGTTTTAGATGTATTGAAAAAATACCAGATTCGCGCCACTTTCTTCTTAGTTGGTGCCCAAGCCGAGAAACATCCGGAGATGGTTAAGCGAATCGTTCGCGAAGGCCATGTGATCGGCAATCATTCATACAGTCACAAGCTGTTTACCAAGCTGTCCGACGATCTGTTCCAGTCGCAGGTGCTTCAGACACAGCAAGCCTTAAAGCGGCTGATCGGATATTCCCCCCGCTTACTGCGGCCGCCCTATGGCGAGATCAGCGAAAGCCAACTATTGTGGGCATCGGAACATGGTTACCGCATTGTGAACTGGAATGTCGATTCGCTTGATTGGAAGCAGCTTGGGCAAGAAAAAGTAATTTCGAACATTCTCACCCACGTTAAACCGGGTTCCATCATTCTACAGCATTCCGGCGGCGGGCCGGGGCAAGATTTGAACGGTACCGTCCAAGCGCTCCCGACCGTGATCCAGACTTTAAAATCCCGCAACCTGAAGATGGTTACCTTGCCCGAGCTATTGCAAGTATCCAAGCAATTGGATTGAGTTATCGCCTTCAACAATCAGAACGGTTCAACCTAAAAAGGGACGCCCCTCGCACAAACAGAAGGGCATCCCTTGGATTGTTATTTGTATCAGTAATGTGACTTTATGCTTGCACAGCTTCCAGCCAAGCATTGGCAATAAGCGCGTGACCTGCCGGTGACGGATGTACCCCATCAGGCGCCCAATAGGCCGACGGTGCCTTGGTACTTGCCGCCGCGAACAGCCCATCTAAAGGCACGTACAGCGTTTCAAATTCCCGAGCAAGCTCGCGAACCGCGTTAATTTTGGGATCCAAATCCTCTCTCCATCGTTTCCGGTCCTCCGGCACCGGCAGCACAAATGGTTCGACTAAAATGAGCTTCGCATCAAGCGTCTCCTTGGTACGGACAATCAGATCACGGTACCCTTCCGCAAACGCTTCCACAGAAGTCGGGTCGTTGCGATCATAACGCCGCCATGTATCGTTAATACCGATATAGATCGAAACCCATGTCGGCTTCAAATCGATGCAATCTTCCTGCCAGCGCTGCTGCAAATCCTTTACCCGATTGCCGCTGATTCCGCGGTTGATAAAATGAACTTGTTTCTCAGGATATTTGCTGGCGAATAACGCAGAAGCGATGAAAGCGTAGCCCCGGCCTAAATCCGCACCAGTCTCCCTGTTTCTTCCGCAATCGGTAATGCTGTCTCCTTGAAACAAGACAACCGCCCCATCTTCGATTTTTGTCATGACCCTATTCCTCCAACATTTAGGATATAGTTCTTCTTTTAGTACGATACTAAAAGTTACTGGATTTGTATATCACAATGTGAAGAATCGACAAAAAATGTTGAGGATACAAAAATAGTTACTTCCCTCAGAGCATAAACAAGTTCAATAAGAATAAAAAATAAGCCTCAAAGATCTTCTAAGATCTTCAAGGCTTATTTATACCGATGAGAGGACTCGAACCTCCACCCTTTCGGACTCGATTTTGAGTCGAGCGCGTCTGCCATTCCGCCACATCGGCAAGTGGCGTGCCCTAAGAGATTCGAACTCCTGACCTTTTGATTCGTAGTCAAACGCTCTATCCGGCTGAGCTAAGGGCACACATGTTCAATTGTTGGAGTGGTGCCGAAGACCAGACTTGAACTGGTACGGTAGTCACCTACCGCAGGATTTTAAGTCCTGTGCGTCTGCCGATTCCGCCACTCCGGCGAAAAAAGAAATTTGGAGGCGCCACCCAGATTCGAACTGGGGGTAAAGCTTTTGCAGAGCTCTGCCTTACCACTTGGCTATGGCGCCATATGGAGCGGAAGACGGGATTCGAACCCGCGACCCTCGCCTTGGCAAGGCGATGCTCTACCCCTGAGCCACTTCCGCATATAAACTGGGGATCTAGGATTCGAACCTAGGCATGACGGAGTCAAAGTCCGTTGCCTTACCGCTTGGCTAATCCCCAATGAATGTGTAAATGGGGCGATCGAAGGGAATTGAACCCTCGAGTGTCGGAGCCACAATCCGATGCGTTAGCCACTTCGCCACGACCGCCACAGTATGAAAATGTTTTTGGCAGGGGCAGCAGGAATTGAACCCACACTAACGGTTTTGGAGACCGCTGTTCTACCTTTAAACTATGCCCCTATAAACTGGTGGAGGCTGATGGATTCGAACCACCGAACTCGTCAGAGAACAGATTTACAGTCTGCTGCGTTTGGCCACTTCGCTAAGCCTCCATATGAAATTGCAATGGTGCCGCCGAGAGGACTTGAACCCCCAACCTACTGATTACAAGTCAGTTGCTCTACCAATTGAGCTACAGCGGCGAGTGGTGGCTCGGGACGGAATCGAACCGCCGACACGAGGATTTTCAGTCCTCTGCTCTACCGACTGAGCTACCGAGCCATATTTCTTTATTGTATCTCATTTCTTGCAAATTGTAAATCATGGCGGAGCCGACGGGATACTCTCCGTTTCACTCCGAGACTGCGGAGTAACGCTATCGAAGCATTGCTCCGACGAACCCAATGGGTTCTCATCCCTTACAAGGGAGATAAATCATGGCGGAGCCGACGGGATTCGAACCCGCGGTCTCCTGCGTGACAGGCAGGCATGTTAGGCCTCTACACCACGGCTCCACACAAATGAAATTGGTTGCGGGGGCAGGATTTGAACCTGCGGCCTTCGGGTTATGAGCCCGACGAGCTACCGGGCTGCTCCACCCCGCGTCAGTAAAAAAATTCTATGGTGGAGGCTGACGGGATCGAACCGCCGACCCTCTGCTTGTAAGGCAGATGCTCTCCCAGCTGAGCTAAGCCTCCATGGGATAATGATGACCCGTAGGGGATTCGAACCCCTGTTACCTCCGTGAAAGGGAGGTGTCTTAACCCCTTGACCAACGGGCCATGCTATTTAAAAAGTGCAATGATGAAACTCTACGGAGAGAGAGGGATTCGAACCCTCGAGACGCTTGTGACGCCTACACGATTTCCAATCGTGCTCCTTCGGCCAACTCGGACACCTCTCCATAATGGCTCCCCGAACAGGACTCGAACCTGTGACAACTCGATTAACAGTCGAGTGCTCTACCAACTGAGCTATCAGGGAATATATTCAAGGCTTGCACCTTGAAAACTGGATCGAAACAAAGCATTCCGATATATCTTTTCTCGCTCCGTTGACTTCGTCAAAAGTCGCTCCTAAAAGATATATCTTCACTGGTAACCAAACCTTAGTCGCTTCCGAAGGAATCTTCGGAAGACTTATTT
>NZ_JAMZAW010000031.1 GCF_024158745.1 Paenibacillus tyrphae
AGTTCGCATTGTGGTTTACACTGAAAGGTCCGGAGCCAATCAAGGTTTTCTAGTTATCGTTTTCCAGGTAAGTATAAATGAAAATTTATTATGCTCTTTTTCCTGTGCCAGTTCATTATAAAACTCACTGGGTGTTGATTCACGATGTTTCGACCAATATCCTACCTCATCCAAAATTATTGAATCATTTAACTTACCAAGTGTATAAGCTAATCCTGCCGCTAAAGAAAATTGTACTGCCTCTCGACTTCGACTGCCCTCAATACCAATCGTTATCCAAGTTCCTGCTTCAACTATGTTAATATATGGTGACATCGTTTCGATTTTTGTTAATGTAATGCTTACACGTTCATCATTAGAATCTTGAAAATAGATCAAAAATAGGCGATTCTCCTGAAATATTTCTTCCATGGTAACCAAGCAAGTTGTCCCAGATTCTATCTCAACAATATGCAGTGATGTTACATTGCGACAATTAATTAACAAAGCTACATTTTTTAAAGCTCCTCTACTAACTTTTTTAGTGAGATATCTTCTTTAGTTAATTTCACATCGATTTCAATAGACATGGTTCACCTCGGCATAAACGAATTAAGGTGTATACATTTCAAACGGTGAATCTTCATACGGGTAATACATAAGTTATATGTGTTATTGTTTGATGATGGCTTCATTTCTCCCCCACCCCCTCCAAAAAAAGAAACCTTGAAGGCAAGCCAATCAAGGTTAAAAGAACTAAATTATTCTCTTCTAATGCATAAGTTTTTACAGGTTTACCACTTTCTGAATCAAAGAAGTAAATCCGTGCACATTGCGGGCATTTCCATACGTCATATTTAGGAAACGGAATTGCTAGTGGGTCAACAGAATCGTTCTGAGTGATTGAATCCCATTCCCTATCTGTATAGACCCTTAACTCGATATCATTCGGAGATTCGGTTGTAGATAAATGTTTGCCACATTTGCATAAAAAAACTGCCATTATTTTCACCCTTCCTTAAGGAAATAAAATTGTACCATCATTTCAGCGATAATAAAGTCTTTAGTTAACTTAAATGTTGTATATGAATAGATGAAACATCCAACCACCTGAACATAGTGTTTTCGCTTGGTCGTTTTATCTGAATAAAAAATGCTAAACAGAAAATAATTTTAATGTTTGAATTTTCTACAGGCATGCAGTCGTGTCTAGAAAGGAATACACTATGAGTTGTCCAACTTACTCTGTAGTTCCTGGTGCTCCTAATTCCGTACAAGCGACTTTTGGTCCACCAAACAATCAACTTACTATTACGGGTACGTCACTACTCGACGGCTTTGGAAGCATGGCTGGCAGTATCTTATTAGTGTGCGGTAACAACACATCAATTAATCTTCGTCTAATATCTTGGACAGACAGGGAAATCGTTACAATCCTTCCTGATAGCCGTCCTTGTATACCTGACCAACAGAATAATTACCATATTCAGGTACGAAAATCATCGGGCGAGCTTTGTCCGCCTATACCCATCTCGATCTCTGATTCCATCATATCTCAGCCAATCGACTTAGAAAGGCTTGCCCACTTAATGTATATTGATCCTCAACTTCCATCCCCTCCGCCACCGGGGCAACCAGAGTTGCCTGAACCGATCTTCGCCAAGCTTGTTGCCCCAAATATTTCTGGTGTTGTTTTTACCGACCAACTGGGAAACACATTGCCCGTGTATTCGGATCTACATGCATTTGAGAGACCGATTACAGAGGGTACGTCACCTGCTTCGCATGAGCCTTTGAGTCCAATTGTTTCTGATCTTCTACCCGTTACCGTGGTAAAAGTCGAAATTAGCTGGAGTGCCAATCGAGATGACGGAACCCCGGCAGAGTTCTTAGTTAAGCCGAACCTTTCTGCTCCACGTGATGCAAATACACAAGTTGCAGATGTAGTGTTTCTTTTTAAGCCACATGTGGTTGAACTGACGAGAGACAATTTGCGAACTGCTCCGCTACAAAGACGACAAATCCATATAAAAGTAAGGCTGTCGGTTGATAACATTTTAACAACGGGTTGGATCGACGACCTTCCCTTTGTGGAAGTCCTTATCCCCTCCCTCCAGATTCCAACCGTTTTGGCACTGTACCAAGGTATCAACCTACAACAAAGTGTCCTGATTTTAGTCCCATCAAGCTCACCATTTGAGAGTGTGGCGGGACTTAGATTCTTCCTAGAGAGGCTTAATTCCATTGTCTATACGCTTAAAGAAATAGGTTCTTTTGCAAGCTTTCTTCTCGGTCTTGATTCTTTGGTAAATGCCCTTCCCTCCGTTGGTGGTTCAAATTATGTGGTAACTGACGATATTTTACTGGATGACATTTCTTTTGAACCCGGTGCCACATGGGAGGACCGGGTCAGCTCTATACTTTTCATTGGACCACAGGGTAAATGGGTGCATTGTCAGAATAAGTCACATAATGATGAGGAAGGGTCATTTATAATCACTATAGGTGAGGAATATCATGTGATCGTACCAACTCTTCGTGCAAACCCGCTTCATCCAGTGGATCGGATTTTCATCAATCATCAACCGACAGATGATGATCCAGGAGAACACTCATATCTTTTCGATGATACGCTATCAACAATTATTTTCTCCCCTCCCATTCCTGCTAGGCCATACGTTGACATCGTTGGTCCGCGTAGTATCAGATTGGATCATCCGCACGGCGTAATACAGGAATACAGGATCAATTATGAAAATTTGGAAGATCCAATTTCGATCGCATGGAGTTCCAATGGCTCAGTCATAAATCCCGCCTCTAAGATAACTAACATCTCCTTTTTCAATACAGGAACATGGCTTGTACAGGTTGACGTGACGGACATCAATCGCGTACATGTACAGAATCATATAGACGTAATTGTCGAAGTAGCCCCTCTGGGCTGCCTTAGAATTCCACCAATTTGTTGTACCCATCCTAGCTCACCTGTGTGTGGGCCTCGTATGAAACCATGACAAAAAAATCCATCTTGATCATTGGGTGGCCGAGACCGATAACTTACGGTCTCGTCGGGACGGTACTCCACCCGATACCTACGTGATCGGGTCTCATGACGGTACTGGACGCTCGTCTTACGAGACCGGTAATCCCTGCTGCGTATGCCGGTGCTCTCGGAGTGCGCGGCCTAGTGCCGTCACACTCGGGGCGCGCGGTCCGTTCGCCGGCTTCATGCAGCCGGACGTCGAGAAATTGGAGCAGCGACATGGGACGAGAATATGAAGTCCTAGACTGTCGCTGTTTCATTGAACTAACGTACCCATTAGTCTTTTGTCGGGTGCATTTATTTCACTTCATGGAAAAATTATTTCGCCGTTGTCGCTGCTGACATCAAAAAATCCTACCTTATGTTTTAAAGCTAATTCCCGCATTGTCGTATAGGCTTCCTCAGCTACGGAAAAAGCGAAAGCCGCATAGATGACGGCAGAACCAAGCGAGTAGTCAGTCAAGCGGTTATCAGTTCCGGCTTCCTCCAAAGCTTCAAAAATTTCATCATCTACATTCATGTTGGGAAAATGCTTTGATAGATCCCTGTAAAAGCGCTGCAGCGCCTCCGAGCAGACTGAAGGATCATTATATTCATGGTCTTCCGACCATTGCACTTGCCGCTCGTACCAATCCATAAACGCCTTACTTTCCTTCGGTGCCGTGGATGCCTCGAAAGCCATTAGATCATAGCTCATTTGAACTCCTCCCGTATGTAATTACTTTCTATTGTACAGATCGCTTGTCCCTCGTCTATCCATCCTCCATCTCACTTTTAGAGGGAAGATTAGTTTTAATACTTAATCCTGGAAACAATCAGTAGATAGTGTGTATATTATACTAGTCTCGGCTGGTCGCTCCCGATGACACGCGAAGGGCAGTTACTCCATGCAGATAGTAGTTTGTTCAATGGACAGTTAGCGAAGAAACCTTTTCCACTTATTGGCGTCAAATATATAGAAATAATCAATATATAGTTGACACATTTATAAATTTTTAGTGGAAGGATCGATTCAGTTCAATGAATAGAAAGTTCATATTTTTCAGCGATTCTCAATTTATAGAAGAATTTAATGATTTCGCAGATCGACTAGTGTATTTCCAACAGGACTACGAAAAATTTTCTAGACTTGTGATTTGGCCGGGTGATAAAGCCATCTTCGTAATAAGCGAACTGCTTAAGATTACTAAAGAAAAATATGAAATATTTTATATCTTGAGGAGTTCAAGATGCAACAACGAAGAGGCTCGATACAAAATGGAGGCAGTAGACTTAAAAACAATTACTGAGTTTTTAGAGAAATTTGGTACATATTTTGAATACGATAGTCGTCATAGGATTGTTATTCGATCGTCAGATGAGAGACTAACCTATTTTGTTTTTGATGAAGAAAACATTATTTTAGCTTACGGTAACGTTGAGGAATTTAAGTTATTATTGAATCGCCTTGGATTTGATGAATATAATAAACCACTAATGTATCCTGAACCACATATGCATTTGTATCAAGAAGAACTAGATAAATATGAGGATAAGGTGTTAAGCTATTTCCCTTGGGTAAAAAGTAAATTAATGGAAGTAGATCGGTGATAACGCAAACGAAGAGGTTAGTTTAGCAACAATGCAAATGCTGCCACACAATTAGTGGCAGCATTCATTTTTAAATTCGGTAATTCCAGGGAGACTCTACATGTTCTTATGTATGCTTAAATTAGAACGATTATTTGAATAAGGGTTATTCAACACATACGTATACAAATTCAGACAAATCCTTAAAACACTTTAAAACATTTTAAAACGATTTGAAACTCTTTGAAATATTTAAAAGATATAAAGAATTTATAACGATTTCAAAGTCTTCAAAAGTCTTTAAAAGTAGACCGGGGCGAGTGGTTAAGCCATCATCCGATACCCGTGCGCATGCGGCTGCCGCTACGCAGCCGGACGCCGCTCGCCGTCCAGCACCGAATATCGTGCATTGACGGTCGTTGTAGCTTCCAGGGTTGCGACGTTGCTTTGCAACCACCGATGGGTCACCAGGCTTTAAGGTGCCCACTAATAAGAAACCTTGAATGACAAAAAGCCAACCAAGGTTCATTTCAATTTAAACTTTTTGTTTCAATTCTACTTCCACTAGATATTCAAAGAGATTTCGGTACTTCGTTCGTTCAATTTGGCGGTTATCATGGTCATAACAAACAGATTTTTTTCACTCAATCCATTTTCAATTATATATCCATAGTAATCGCCTGCCTGATTATCTGACACAGCAAGAAAATGCTGTTTTTCCAACAAGCCTATTGATTGATTTTGATTTGCTATATTCCATTCACTATCTGCCGAAACGGAAAAGATAACTGTGAAGGCAAAATAACCACCACCAAAGGCCTCAATAAACTCCTTATAATCTTCAGGCAAGCTAACATTCAACTGTTTTTCTACAATCTTAATTTCAGCTTTTATCCCAACTGGGTCTGCATCAAGAGCGAACCATATCGGATTTGAAGCCTTTAGTCGGTTTGCATGTTCATTAAACTGATTAAAATCCACTTACAATTACCCCCAATAAGTTTAGTTTATGAGAAATATGTACCGCTGCTGCGATAAAAACCATCAGATTATTAAAAAAGCAACCTTGAAAGGCTAGTGCCAATGAAGGTTGCTCAGCAAAGAAGCATTTTGTTTTTAATCATTTAAGGCTTCTCGAATTAGATCTAGCACTTCCTGATCTTCTTCTTTTTCTCTTGCGCTGTAGAATATTTTAATAAAACATCTTCAATATGTTGATATACCCCAAAACCACTTCCTCCACCAAAAGAATTCAAAAATAACGGGATACATTTAGGATCAGGATTGTTTAAAAAGTGAATCCTTACTTCGTCATACTTTTTGATGATATCGAACCTTTCTTCACTATCTTTGGGTAAGGGCTGATTGTCTTTCAAAAACATAATGGCTTGTTCAGTGTTCATTTATTTGTCGAATCCTCCCAAAGATTTCTTTAATAGGTTTCCACAAAAGAAACCTTGAAAGACATAAAACCAATCAAGGTTCTAGATAAAATTTTAATTTTTCTGTCTAGTCCAATGACTAGATTCAGTTTCCCTCCAAGCAATCCAACCAAGCGGTAAATCATTAAGAATTGTTACAGAAATATCATAGTCCACAATTTCTTTTAGACTTACGAGAGTTGCATTATCCATATCTACATCTTCTCCACAATGAAACTGCCACATGCCGTCATCCTCATCATGTGAAACAAACAGAATAGGCTTTTTCATTATTAAAACATCCTTAGTTGTTAAAATCATTGTGTTAGGTAAGTCATTAAATAGCCAATTATTTGACAATAGTATCACTCCTGATTTGTTCATTCATCCCATTTTGCCCTGTTTTCTTTTCTTGATAGTACCTGAGCATTACTGTAGCTGTTTGAACAAGACAATAAATTCGTCGCTATTTATATTTTTTGCTTCCGTTTAATTAACTCCCGATTCTCCCACAAAAGCATGCGTAAGTTTGATTTTGACCCTTGAATAACAAAATGCGGAATTTGTCTTTGCTTTGCAATTTCAACGCAGCTCCAGGTAGCTCGGTGCGATGTTGCCGTCAGTAGAAAAAATAAAGCATCGGCTTTGCTTAAATCCGCGTGAATGCGTTCCGGGGCGTCGCCGCTATCATGTACGAGTATTGCGCCTGTCTCCGCCACAACCCCTTCGAACCATTTCCGCAGACCGCCGACAATTACGATTTTACACTGATCCAAGAATGGATCCGGCTTCGTCTTCTCGGCTGGCCTCCTAAGTAAAGATGGTTTATTTGCTTTGAATTCCTGCTCGGCCGCAGACTGTTTTGTTTTCCGGTACAATCGGGATAATCGGGCAAAACGTCCTTCGTGAGCAACATTGAATAGACATGGATCCCCGTGATTAGGTTGTTGTATTTCAATATCTCGTCGGTGCAAAGGATATCGGTTTTGTGAATTGTTGATGTCTACACAGTACCACGTGAAATGATCTCCGAGCTCGACATATCCATCAAATTGGCGGACCGGAGCATAGGTATCGTCTCCTTGAAGCAGGAGCTCGATTTCATATAGGGTCATGCCGTTTTGTTGTTTGCCTGGCGAGCATTGCACTTCGGCTTCATGCTCAAGCCCGTGTTGATGGATCATCGATTCCGTAATGTTAAACGTTGTTCCGTCCTCCAGCACGATGTAACCGCCATGATCGCGACGATAGAACGTACCAACATAAGAATCCCGGCTCACTTCCGGTATGCTTGGTGCTGATTCAATCGAATTATCGCTTATCTGTAGATGATCTTTAGATTGCACCTGCCCATTTCCTTGCTGAAACTGCTCCAAAAGATCAATCAAGTCAAAAATTTTCCTTATCCGAGCCCTAAGAACAGATGCGTTCTCCGGATTGGCTTGCCGAAGCTCGTGATAAAGTTTGTCCGACTCCGGCAACAAGGAATTTAAAAGAAGCCCGATAAGCTCTTCCGTGCTACTTTGTCCTTTCCTCTCATACTGTTGTTTCCATTGTTCCAATTCATCTTCTATTTTTATCACATTGGCTTTCATTTCTTCGACTTTCAATTCGGCTTCTTTCACCAGAACTAGCAGATCGTTTTTATCCTTATTCAAACCATCCAGCCGAGCTTCCAGCTGAATCCGGCAGGCTTCCGCTTCCGTTTTTTGCTTCGACGCCTGTTCTTTCAATATCATGAATTCCGCCGCTAATTGCTTCTTTTCGCTTTCTATTTTTTCCAGCTTCTTCGTTTGAATTCCAAGCTCCTTACGCAACTGCTCGGCTTCCTTTTCCCTCGTCTGGCGTAAGGCAACCTCGTTCTTCAACTTTTGCTCAATAATAGTATGCTTTTCGTCGTTGGAACGGTCATCTTGCGGACTCTTCGCTTCCGGAGCCTTCTCTTTTAATCCTTCTTCAAGCTCTCTTATGGCCTTTTCCCAGGATGTTCTTCCTGTCGCGCGGCCAGGATGAAACCGGAGAGCCCAGTACACGTGCCATCGCCCAAATTTTAAGATGTTCTCCTCTTTTGCAGCCAAAAATGTTTCCAGGGAGACGGGAGATTCGTCTTTTAACAAATCGAATACGGTGAATATGATAACCCAACAAAGTCGTTCTCGATCAGAGGTGAGATAATGTTTTTGCAGTTGGAAGAGTAGTTTATGAAAGAGTGCATCGGGAAATTTCTTATACTTGGAGAAAACGATGGGGAAATTTAAGAAATGGGCTATTGCTCGTTTTTGTTGAACGGATAATTCATTAATTAAAAATCTGAATTTATCGATCGGGAAAGGGAGACTTATCTCTTCTTGTATAGCTTGCATAAAAGTCGGCTTTTGTTCCTCATGTCCCTCCGATAAGGAGCTAATTTGACGGACTTCGGCCTTTTCGCTCATGAACATCCTCCTATTTAATGAATAAAACACCATAATTTAGGATTCGATGCTCAGTTCCTAATTCCTCCAATTTATACAGAAATACTTAGGACCCAGTTAAAAATTCCTGCATACCCGGGCTCCCCGCAAAGCGCCCGGATTCCCTTCCTTGATTCAACCTTGCTTTGCGGGGCGGTGTAACGACCGGAAGTGGATTCACTGCCTCGGCGGCTTGTTGTATCCTCTGTCCCCGTAAGGCTGCAATTTTTCCAGCCACGGTTTTTCCATCATTTTGAGCTCCCACTTCATATCCGTCACATCGTCCGTTTTCTGCTCCTCCAGCACCTCATAGGTGAAGGCTTCGGCTCCATGCTCCTTCCAATCCTTTTGCAGCTCCAAATTGGCGAATCTCCCCATATCCAGCTGCATCTTGATGGTCATCCATTTGTTTTTCAGATTCGGATAGCTGTCCACGAAAATTTTGCCGTTGACTTTATTCGTGATTTGGATGATCCCCATGTAAGTCTTAATCTGCTTAAATTCCTCCAGCAGCTCCTTGCGTTTGCTTTTATCCATGTTTTGTCTCTCCTTCCGGGCCCGTAAATCATAAATACCGGGCGATAATCCGAACCAGCTTGGCCGGAAATTCATTTAGATTGGTAATATCCAGGAATCGCTCATTCCCATAGATTTGGCTAATGACGTCCTTGTCTTGGCCGATCGCGGCGGCAAGAAATGTAATTCCTTTCCGCTCGTATTCGGCAATCGTCTGCTGCATGTCTTGAATGGCATAGCTGCCGGTATAATCGTCCATGGCTTTGGGCTGTCCGTCGCTGATGCTGATCAAGAGCTTCGTCTTTTGCGGCGTGACAGCCAGCCGTTCCGCAATAATTCTTAAAGCCATGCCGTCGCGATTGTTGCTTCTGGCCCGAATCCCCATTAGTCGGAAACGGTCATTCGCATCGGTTCGATCAAAGTCGGTATAGGCATAAATCGACATTTGCTCTAGTCTGGAAGTATCCGCCGTATCGCCATAGATCAAAACGGGGATATGACACAGCTGGCAAAATTCATATACGGCGATGACTGCACGCTTGGCCGCTTCCAATCTGCCAAAAGCCGTCATCGATGCCGATTCGTCGACCCTCAGACCGACCACAAGCGAAGGCGATTCCGTCGGAGGGCGTTTTTTGGCAAAATACCTGAAATCCCGGTAAGCCACGCTGTCCGCTTGAAATTTGCTGCCGTAGTAATGATTTCTTGCAAATTCAAAGGAAGCCTCTTGCTCCAGCAGCGGAAGCGTCTTTCTTGCAATTTCCCCTACGATGGGCATTAGTCCCTTGCTCAGGCGGACATATTCCTGCTGGTTTGCCTGATCGTAATCCGGACGGTGAACGACGAGCTTTACCTTATGATGAATTGAATTGGACACAACTTCCCGTGCGTCTTGATTCAGCTTTTTGCGGAAATTGCGCTCTTGCCGCTTCGCCTCCTCTGACACGGATTCAGGGTTGGCCGGATGATAGGCCGGAGCGTTGCTTTCCCCCAAATCCGAGCTTTCCATGCCGGCATCATCCTCGGAACCATCGGAATCATCGATGCGGTCGGACGAGCTCTCTTCGCTATCCGCGCTTTTTTTCAATGCGATCGCGTCATCGTCCGCAGGATGGTCTAGATCCAAGTCGGTACTATCGACATCTCCCCAAGTCTTGATCTCTAAGGCTTCAGAATCCCGTTTTTTTTTACTTGAGTTTCAACCTCATCCAAGCTTGCCGTCAAGCCATGGCTTGCAAGCGCATCTTCCAACAGCTTGATTTCCTCGGAGTCGGTTGTGATCTTGTAGATGACTTTATGATAAAGGGATTGTTTCACGGAGGCCCCTTCGGCGACCGCATCGGCCCAGTAGAAATAGGAACGCATACCGGCCACCCCTTTAATTGCATTGGCCCGGGCGGTTTTGTCCAGAATAATAATGGTGTCTGCCAAAACGTCCAATACCCGTTCATTTCTGTAACCGGTTTTGGCCATGGCGCGTTCCATCATCACTTCTTTCGTCGGCAGATCCATCTTTTCCGAGTGCTGAACTCTGTCGCGCAATGCCTCGTTTAACGGCCTGGCCCCTGCGTAGCTGCGGTTAGTCGTGATGACCGATATGAAATCCGGATGTCTGCGCACGATTTCCGTAGGGAGATTAATGCTGCCATCCAGTTCTAAGGCGGAATTGAGTGCCATTAACACCGCGGCATCCCGAATGACGTTCGGCTCTTGGATTTCCAGGACGTACCCCTTCTGATAAGCCCGGACGATCTCGGAAGGGTAGAATCGATACTCTACCGCCTCGCCTTCGGTGTTTTCCGCAGCCAGCTTCAGCAGCTGCTTCATTTTTAAGGCAGCCTGCTCCGGGGCGATTCCCAAGACGTCGGTCAAAACTCCGGCTGCGCTTTGAAAACCGTCGCTCTCGTACAACGCCTTCAAAGCCGCCCGGTCCGCAGGCTCCAGCTTCTCCAGCCGCTCAGAGGAAATCACGGGCAAAATTGCGCCGATAATATCCGATTTATCCATATCCGCAAAGCAAGTGACCTTTGTATACGGTAACCCAAAATTCGCCGACAATGCTTTGGCGAGCTGCGTTTTTCCCGAGCCTGCATCGCCCTCCAACAAAATGTTGGCGATTTTCATTTCCCCGCGGTGCCAGTTGCGCTTGACTTCCGCGCTTATGCGTCGTTCTTCTTCGCTGGCCTTATGCGTTGACGGCTTTTGCCATACAAGCGCTTGTTCCGCATCGGTCAGTTGTCTTGCAGGAGACAATACATATTCCTGATTCATTCCTAACCACTTCCTCTAATTCAAGTTAATACCCCATGTCCTTCAAAATTCTGGATAACGTGCGCAACCGTTCCCCGATCAGCTCGCCGTCGTCGCTCAGAGCCTGATTGAACAGCTTGATATCTTCATTGATACGCTCATTGTCCGTACAGATGGACACAGTCATGGCATCCCCTTGCAGACCGACCCGGTCGATCACCGGCTCCTGCGGGTCATACAAATGCTCATACCGGTAAGCTTCGCGAAAATGCGCCATCGTCCGGCAAATCAGAATGGACAAATCAAGAACGCGGTGAAGAGGCATCTCCTCCGATTGCCGGGACCATTTTTCCCCTGTGTATCGCCATACCTTGGCCGAAATATCGATTTTTCCCCTGTCATTCCATTGGGCCAATCCCAAGGATAGACCTTTGGCATCCGTGTTGCGGGCGAATCGGCCGTCAACCTGCTCATAATTTTCGGAAACGACAACTGGCTTATGCTTTAACGTAGTCGGTATTTTCATGTTATGACCTCTTTTCATTTACTAAATCACTGATTTACTAATTTACTAAATTACTAAATTGCAACTTCATTGTATCCTTCACTTGATCGAATGTCAATCCGTTGGTTGACCGGCTGCTTCAAAAAGAAAAAGAGCCGTTTCGGCTTCCCTTATGATGGGGAAACCCGGCTCTTGTTCAATCCAAAGCAGAATTTGGGAGTCTATAACCTTGCGGCTCTATTTATTTATTGCGTGAAATTTCCGGATGACTATCATGAACCAACCGCCAGACGCTCTTCGATTTGGGAGCACAGTGCCTCCTCGGTTTCCAAGCCGGCCCAATACATCTTGAGTTCCTGGTTGATGACGGACAGCTCTCTTGCGCTGATCGCCAAATCCGTAAAATACCGAAAGCCGGGAATCGTTTCGCGAAATAGTGAAAAGCGCGACGGGAGATACCTTTTTTCTCCCCCTACCCACTCGGCGGCCGATTTTCTGGCGGGAAGACTGTACGTGTTCTGCCGAACGAAAAGCTGGGCTTTGTACCCGGTCAAAAATTCCACCAGCTTGGCGGCGGCAGCCTTGACGCGCGACTGCCGATTGATCCCCAGCCCGATGTTCAGCAGCATTGTCATCGGCGTGCCCAGATGCGGTACGGGTGCGATGTCAAAGGATACCCGCTCGCCAAGCAAATAATTCAAATAAAAATAACTGGTCATAATCATCGACGCTTTGCCCTTGGCCAGAAGCAGCTCCGATTCGCCGGTCGTAACCCCTTCCGATAGTGAGGGAATACTATGCTTCATCTCCCCGCAGTAGCGAAGCGCGTCCAGCATCGGCGTACCGGCAAGCTTAAGCCGGCCGTCTTCGTGCCGCTCGAACTTTCCTCCGGTCTGCAACAGCAGAAGAGGCCAGCGGTTCGACGAATACAAGTCGCAATGAAAGCCAAGCCGTTCACCCGGAATGGCAAGCCGCGAAGAATAGTCGATCAGATCGTTCCACTGCCAGCTGCTGTCCGGCTCGGATAAATGTGCCTCTCGAAAATGATCCCGGTTATAACAAAGAATGAGCGGAGAAAAAATAAACGGCTGCACGAGCTGGCGGTCATTCACCTTAAACGCGTCCGACAGGAAGGAATACAACTCCGGATTGCGTTCCATCGGCTCCAGCAGCCCTTCGGCTCCGTTCTCCACACATTCCTGAAAATTCATAAAGTTCATCATGACCACATCGAGGATGCCGCCGGACAAGTACTCACTGATATACCTGTAGTTGGTGCTGGATGTAGGCACAGCTTGTACGCGAATATGCGGGTTTTCCTCCTGAAAGATGGACAACAGTTGATGAATCCCCGCTTCTCCGGTGACGGAGCTGTGAAAGCCCAGCTTTACCGTAACGAAAGCTCCGTCCATAGGACCGACAACCTTCGTACCGACGCGCGGTATTTTTTCGATCAGTCCCTCCGAAACGAGAACCTCCAGCCCTTTTCGCACCGATTGATTGCTCAACTGGAATTGCGCAGCGAAAGATTTTTCGGAAGGCAAATAGTCTCCTACCGGCCGCTTTCCTGTCAATATGTCTTCCCGCAGCGTACTGACGAATTCGCTCAGCCGCTCGCGGGGCGTTTTGCGACTTGTCCTTGCTTCCATCCTTAGACCTCATTTCCATCCGATACACGGTAAAGAACAGGAAATAGGGACGAATCCTGTATCCGCTCTAATAGTTGTTATTATAGCAATATTCTCCTATTCCATGTCAACGTACGAAGGATTCACGGCATAACGATGCCGCTATACCGTGAATCCCGTCAAGCTTAAGTAATCGAAAAATTGCCGGCGCTGTGTTTCACCGTATTGTTTTCCGCCGGCAGCGCTGTCCGGTTGACCTTCTCTTCCAGACACGATGTCATGAAGAAGTAACCTCCGCCTCCGAAAGCACCGTCCGCCGCTTCATACTTGCCGCCCGTGAAGTGGGCGCCGACGGCCTTCAGCTTGTTCGTTCCGCCTTGGATCTGGAAATGTACCGTGTCCGCGTCCGCAGCGGCGCTCCTGCAATTTCCGAAATTCCACGTGATGACGTTTGCCGGATCGGCGCTCTTCAGGAACGCCTTCTCGCCGTTTGTTCCGCTGAATACCGCGCCGCCGTCGATCGCGATCCACTGGTCGGGTTTATTTTTCGGATTGTTGACGTCGCCGACCTTGTCCCATGCGCCGGTGAACAAGAAGCAGCAATCCACAAGTCCGCCGCCCTGCATGACGATTTCACGCGCGCCGACCTTGACCGTGCCTCCTACCTGAGGCAGGCCCTTGAACCACGTATTGATGAGCGTCAGCTTATCGATGCTTCCCAAATTGACATCCTCGACGTTGTAAAACTCGCTGTTGAGAATCGTCAAATCCCCGCTGCACGGCATGTAACCGACTTGGGCCGTTCCTGAGCGGATCGGACGAGCAATTTCATATCCCTTCAGCATGCCGAAGGTGCAGCTGTCGATCATATTTTTCCGTTTGGCCCGGGAGGAGCTTCTCGAAATCGTAATCATCTCTTGCGCCGTACAGCCTCGCATCTGCAGGCCGTCCATGTTGACCCAGAACGAGCCGGAATTCGCCATTTTCACACCGGGCTTCGTATACGTCACGACGGCATGGCAATCCTCAAGCGTCAGGTCGGTAAGCCGCTTGTGCGCGACGATCCGCGACGCGATATGCTTCTTGACGGTCACCCGCTTGGCGCTATGGCCCCAAGTCGAGCCGCTGTTCGCGAACGACAACAGACCGGAGTTGTTGATATACGTCAGATCGTGCTCGAATTGACCATGTGTGACGAACGGGCCGTACTCGTCGCCGTCTCCGTGGCAGTTCTCGACCATGCAGTAGGCCGCGCACGTAAAATCGTTCAAATGACGGGCATTGCTCGTGTTGCAATCCCTGACGTGACCGTACAGCACGTTGATCTGCTGCGTCAAATAGCCGGTGCCGCCCCAATCGCGTTCTTCCGGGTTCATCAGTTGACAGCGCTCCGTCACATAATGGGTGTTATACCTGCGCATGACGACCGGCCAGAACACTTTGGTCGCCTTGATGCCCGATGCGTCGCATTCGACCGCGAATTCGTACGCGACCGGATTCGACCCGATCTGGTCCCAAGTCGGGAACGGCCGGGAGCTCGTACCGTTAGGCGGCACCGGGATGCCGATAAAGCTCATGTTCCGCACATGGCAGCGAAAAGCCGGGTTGATCTTCCGGTAGGTCAACTGGCGTCCCTTCGCCAGCGGCCAGCCGAGCTTATAATTGAAGCGGACATGGGTGGCATCGAGAATTTCCGTTACTTGGATCAGGTAATCGAGCTCACGCTGCGCGCTTCCGCCAGGATTGTTCTTGATTTGCGCGTGCCACCAGCTGTTCACCACGAAGATGGACGAATCGGCGACCTCGAAAATATCCGAGTACTCCGGCAGCTCTTCGCTTAGCGTCACGGTGTGGACCACGTCGGTTTTGACCCCTTGGAAAAACATAACGGCGCCAAACGGATTGTCTACCGTATTCAGCTCGATCCCCTCGGTCGTTACGGTGTGCCCCTGAAAATCAATCTCGATATCACTGCGGTGAAATACATGGCGCTTGACGAAATTCAGGTCCGAGTACGCTTCGACACGGCGGATCGACAGATCGTTGACCAGCGCGTCCAGCGCCCCGTCCGCATTCGTCTTCGCATCGAAAATGCCGAACCAGCGAAAATCTCCCACGCCGTTATGCACGACTTCAAAGCGGCCTTGGCCTTTCGCAGGCTTATGTACCGTGCCGCCGTTATCGGCTTTGGCGCTGCCTGCCATATAGCGAACCAGCTTGCCTCCCCCGTCGCCGCTCTTGTAGTAGCCGCCAACGAACACATGCAAGCTTTCCTTGAGCTGGCCGGGTGGGAGCGATATCAGCTCCTCCACGCTGGCGACCCACATTACTTGACGATCCCCCTTGCCGCTGGATTCCAGACTTTCCGCCGAGGCAAACCGCGTGCCGCCGAAGGCGCTGCCCGCCAATATCGCCCCTCCGATTCCCAAGGTTTTCAGTACTTTTCGTCTGCTGATCGCTTCATTCGCCTTGCCGTTTGTTCCATTCTCTGAGTAGAACATCGTTCAACAGCTCCTTTTCGCCGGGTATCCGTTTTCCGATTTGAACTTTTCATTCTGGTTCCATATTGGTTTATATAATATTAAGATTATCAAACGGTAACGACTTTTGGTTTGTTTCAGGTTTGTTTTCTACATCCATCATTCACGAAAATGTAAGCGTTGTCAATCCTTTTTTTTGTAACTATAAAAAAAGAACCCGAAAAAGCTTCGGGTTCTTAGCTAGATTTCAATACCACAGATCCGCCGTTTGGATGTCTTGCAGAGCGGCCAAAAACGGTTTTTCGTTATCCACGTAAAGCTCGGTATCGAGATAGTACAGCTTTTTATCGTCCAGACACTGCTTGATGTAATCCTCGTTTACGATACTTTTGTCCTTGACATTGGCCGCAAACGCTTGAAGCTTGGGCAGTGCGGTTTGGCGATAGTCCAGCCACGAATGATGAAACCCGGCCGGTTCCTCCAGGCAGTAGATGTCTGGATAGAGCCCTTCGGCAATCCCCTTCTTCCTTAAATAATCCGCCGAGAAAGGCATGCTTCTGAAAAATCGTCCGGTCATCGCAAAGACGCGGTAGCTCCAATGAGGAGCGCCGTGATTGGAGCGGCAGAATAGATTCAGGAAAAAAACGGAATAGTGCATTTTGACGGTAATGACTTGACGTCTTTTCACCTCCGAGACAATCCGGTCCGCCATCCGGCTGTCGATGATCTCGTCGAAGTCGGCCAGAATGATGACATCATCATCCTCGACCCGCTCCCTCAAAATGTCAGAGCACCGGCTTCTCTGGTACGCTTCGTTATGAAATGCACTGTTGTAGCTCAGCAAGCGCCAATACCAGCGGTCAAAGTTCGCCGCTTGGCAAGTCTCCGGGTTAAAATACAATTGGTGCCGTTCCGGCTTGCGAAACACATTGTCCGCTTGCAGCGAATGGTAAACCACCTTCGGACCGAGATAAGCCGGATCGAAGTTTCTCGGCTTGTCGGCATAGCTGAATGTCTTGTTGGCTTCGATCACGTGAAGCTCGTCGATCCAGCGGGCATCTTCTTTCAGTTTGATTTCCGCCACCCGGTTTTCGTTGAAAAACGGGCAAAATTCATAAATTTTCATGACCGGAAACTCCCTTCTCCTGTCGTTGTGAGCGCGTAACTCTCGATACAATGACGCAAATGTCCGGCAAACCGGCGCACCAGCCCGACAATCGTTTGTTCTTCGTAGTGCAGCATGCTGTAATAGCAAGTCAAGCTCAGCCTGTCCCGCTTTAAGCAAGCCGTCATGTTTAACCAATAAGCGGAAGGGTTGTCCGGCGCGTTGGTATTTCCGTACGGAAGGGTCAACGGTTCGTAGAAATCGTCGGCTTGCCAAGCCGTTTCCTCCGATTGGTAGTGGAACAGCATGCGGCTTTCATCGATAAGCGGCTCCGCCTCCGGATGAAGCTCCGGAATGATGTGCCGCAGAGCAAAATAGTCCATGCCTTCCTTGGGAATATCGTGCAGCATCTGCTTGACATGCTCCAGCAGTGCCTCGGCATCGCCCGCAAGCTCCTGCTTCCCGATGCGGATTCGTACGGGATACGCCCCGGCAAAAAATCCGACTGTGCGGTCTATCGCGATGTTCGGCAAAAAGGACTCGCGCTGGTAGGACATCAGATGCAGCAGCAGGTCGGGCTGCTTTTTCAAATCGAAGCAAGCCCGGGACAGTGCCGCTAGCAGGACGCCGAGCGGGGTGGTTTGCCGCTGTGCCGCCAACGCTTTCAACAGGCCAATCTGCTCGTTGTCTTCCAGCAAATCATAGGTGATCGTCGCCATATGACGATGAACCGGCCATTCCTGTGCTTCCCAATCGACCTGCAAAGACTTGCCGCCTCCGACAACGTCCCTCCAATAGGCTGCCGCCTCGGCCGGTATGCCCCCGGCTGCATATTGCGTCAGCGCTAGGCACCAATCGCGGTAGCTGCTTCCCGCTTCCCTGTCGAGCTCTCCATCAGCCCCCGTAAAGAGAAGCTGTCGGAAATCGTCCAAAAAGATGTTCATCGACATTCCGTCAAAAATCAGATGATGGAACAAGAGCAGCAGCACCTGCCCGCTTCCGCCGCCATAATGGTCGAACAATACGGCTTTCCACAAAGGACCTTCCCCGATGTCAAATTCATGCTGAAGCTTCGAGCAATAGTCCGAGATGAAGGCATCGTGGGAAGCCTCGGTCTCCCGCAAATCCACATAGGTAAGTGCCCGGTCGTAATCGATGTCACGCTCGTATTGGTACCATTCTCCATGATCGTGTCGGGCAAAGGTTAGCCGTAGGGCCGCATGTCGATCGACCAGGAGCTGAAGCGCACGGTTCATCTCCTGCTTCGTCATCCGCTGCTTGAGCAAAGCCAGATAAGGCACGTTGAACATGTTGCGGTTTTTCAAGTCGCGGTTGAAAAAACGTCTCTGCACCGCCGACAGCGGAAATCCGTCATTCGGGTACGTCTGCATTTCCGTATCCGGACGGGCCACCGGAGCCGAATCCGAAGCCGGGAGCGTCTCGCTCAAAGAGCGGGCCAAACGTTCGATCGTTTGCTCCCGGAAGATTTGGTTGACCGTCACCGGATAGCCGTTCTTTTGCAGCAGGCTGACGATGCGCAGCGCATGGAGCGAATGGCCCCCTAACGCGTGAAAATCTTCATCCTTGCGGATGTGATCGAGCTTCAGCACAGCGCGCCAGATCTGCTCCATCCGTTGTTCCAGCTCGGTTGCGGCACCGGGTTCGGACGCTTGCCCGGTACGCCGCGCTTCCGGCATAGGTAGCCTTGCCCGGTCGATTTTCCCGTTCACCGTTAACGGAAACGACTCCAGCCGAACGTACCGGAAAGGAAGCATGTACGAAGGCAGGCCGTCGGCCATAAAAGCTTGAAGCCGCTCTTCTTGGATATCCTGTTCATCGATTTCCGATGTATAATAAGCGATCAGCCGCAGTTCCCCATGGAGCTCGCGGGCGACGACGAGGCATTGCTTGACGGCGGGATAGCAGCCAAGACGGTGCTCGATCTCTCCCGGTTCGATCCGGAAGCCGCGAAGCTTCAACTGGCCGTCGCTCCGCCCGATATACTCGATGTTGCCGTCCGGAAGCCATCTCCCGAGATCTCCTGTCCGGTACAGCACCAAATTTCTTCCTTTTTCGCGATCTTCGGCGGAAGCGTACGGATTCGGAACAAACGCCTTCCGCGTCAGCTCCTCCTGCTTCCAATAGCCGCGCGCGACGCCGTCTCCTCCCACGTAGAGTTCTCCGACCGCTCCGACAGGCTGGACACGTCCCCTTTTGTCCAAAATGTAGCAGGTCGTATTGCTGATCGGCTTGCCGATGGGGATGTCGCGTTGAAAAGTCCGCTCGATCGGGTAGCTCGTCGAAAAGGTGGTGTTCTCCGTCGGACCGTAGGCGTTGAGAATGGTCAGCGACGGATACGCGAGCCGCAAACGATTGATCGGCTTCGGCGATAACGCTTCGCCGCCTGCGAGCAGCCAACGGAGTCCGGCGAACATCGTTTCGTTCTCCTGGGTCCACTGATTGCATAATGCGGCACTGAGCCATAACGCATTAATGCCCCATGCTTTCATCCGCTGCTCCAGCAGGCGGACGTTCATCAGATCGTCTTTGGAAACGACGAACAGGCGGCCCCCGTTCAGCAGCATGCCCCAAATTTCAAATGTGGAAGCGTCAAATACCGGCGAACCGGTATAAAGCAGCTTGATATCCGGGGAAAACGGGAAATAGTTCGTATGCTTCACCAGACGGACAATGCTCCGATGCTCGACCATCACGCCTTTCGGCTTGCCCGTCGAACCGGACGTATACATCAGATACGCAAGATCGCAGGCGGTCACGGGGACTTTTCCTTTTTCTTCCTGTCCCACAAAGGTAACGGTGTCTAAATCATCGGCGCAGATCAGCTTTAAGCTCACACCCCGACAAGCTTCCGCCAGGCTGTCCGCTCCGCTACGCGAGGTGATGATCGTGTCCAATCCGGCGTCCCGGACCAAGTCGCGGGTGCGTTCCGCCGGGAAATCGGGATCGATCGGCACATAGACGCAGCCCGCCTTCAAGATGCCCAGGATGGAAACGATAAATTCGAGCGAGCGCGGCAGACAGACGCCGATGAACTTCCCGCGAACCGGCACATCCTCCGCGAGCAAGCTCGCCACATGCCGGGATAGTTGATCGAGCCGTTCGTAAGTCACGACCGTGTCGTATGCGATCACCGCCGGTTGAGAAGGCCGGAGCCGGACCTGTTCCCCGAACAGCTCGGGAACCGAACTCTCCCGTGGATACTCCGTGAACGTACGATTCCAATCGTAGACGATTCGGTCGTAATCGTCTGTGGTCATTAAACGAATGTCTCCGACAGCGCTATCCGGATGCTCCACCGCAAAATGCAAAGCCTGACGCAGATGGTCCGTCAACCGGCGCACCGTTTCCTGCTCCAATCGGTCGGCATCGTAAATCAGCTTGATGACGATCCGGTCTCCGTCGCTCGCGATGGTGATCGTCAGTGGGTAATTCGTTTTCTCGCGTTCCTCCATCGCCGACATGTTCAGTCCGCTTGCCGGCTGACGGTAGTCGTTCAAATAATTTTCAAAAGCGACGATGCTGTGGAACAACGTATGGTCTTGCACGGAGCTCCAGCCTTTCAATTCGTTCAGGCTGACGTAGCAGTAATCGTTCAGCTTTTGAATCGTGTAATGAAGCTCCTTTACATAGTCGGCGACGGACTGCTCCGTATTCCAATGCATCACCAAAGGAAGCGTATTAATCAGCAAGCCGGTGATACGGTCCGCTTGGGCAAGATCGGACCCACGGCCGGACACGACCATGCCGAATACGGTTATATCCGCATCATGAAGCACTTGCAGCACTTTTCCCCAAGCGAACTGCACCAAGGTATTGAGCGATATTTGCGTCTGCTGCACAAACGCTGTCATGCGTCCGGTAAAGCCTCTATCCAATTGCAGCGTTTCGATCTGCTGCTTGCGGATCGGTTGGTGGGCGACATCGAAGCGCAAGCCGCTTTTCTCCATCGGCAGCGGGGTCGGCTCGGTAACGTCAGCCAAATAAGCCTTCCAGAAGGTTTCGGCTTCCGTCTGGTCCTTCGCCATCAGCCACCGCATGTAAGGTTCGAAAGAGAGCGACGGATTGCGGTGAGGCGTTATGTTCTGCAAGCTGCATTCATAAAGGTCGTGAACCCGGTTGAGCAGCAGCGGCAGGCTCCATCCGTCCAGCAAAATATGGTGGTAGCTCCAAACTACCGTCCATTCCTCCGGACCGCTGCGAATCAACGCAAATCGGTACGCGGGCCGTCGCAGGTCGAAGCGGCGCTCGCGGTCCAGCGTCATCCACCGTTCGAAGTACTCTTGCTGCCGATCCGCAGGCTGCGAGCTGATATCCTCTATCGTCCAATCCGGTTCCGCTGCTTGAACGACGCACTGTACCGGCTCGTCCAGCGCTTCCCAGACGAAGCACGTCCGCAAACAATCGTTTTCGGCAACGACACGCTGCCACGCTTCCCGATAACGGGCAACATCGAGCCTGCCTTCGTATTTCCAGCTCGTCTGCACAAAATATTGGTCGGAGGACGGATGGTCCAAATAATGGAACAAAAGTCCTTTTTGCAACGGACTAAGCGGCAGCATTTTATCCAAACCGTATTGTGCATGGTACGTATTTACGATCCGGTCTAGTGAATGCTGTTCGATGGAAACCAGTGGAAAATCGCTCGGCGTAAACTCTTCGCTCTCTTTCCCCTCACAGTGTTCGATAATGGAAAGCAGACAGGAGATGAAGGAATCGGTCAACCCGGCAATCGTCGCTTCCTCGTAATGACGTCTGCTGTATTTCATGAACATATGCAGCTGGCCCTGAACGATGGAGCAGTTAAGCTCCAACAGACTCGTTCCGTGGTTCCGCAGCGAACTATGATCCTGTGCGGTATCGCGACTGAAGCTTAACCATTCGTTCGTTTCCCCGGCTTCGGCTTGATTGAACTGGCCCAAATAGTTGAACAACGCCTGCGGCTCGGAAGCGGTCAAGGCCGTTCGGACCGCCTCGTCCGGATGGCAGTACCGCAGAGCCCCATACGAGATGCCCCGGTCAGGAATGCGGCGCAGCTGCTCCTTGACGGATTTGATCGTTTCTCCCAAAGAAACGTCAGCCGATAAACGGATGTATACGGGAAACATCGACGTGAACCAGCCGATCGTCCGGGTCAAGTTCATGTCGGATACGGAGTGCTCCCGTCCATGGCCCTCTAACCGGAAGGCAACCGTCTCCTGTCCGGACCAGGCGGACAGCATCAGCGACCAGGCGGTAAGCAGCAGATCGTTGATCTGCGTATGGTAAGCGTGAGCGCACCGGTGCAGCAGCCGCTGCGTATCGCTTAGCGGCAGCGTTGCAATTAGCTCCGCGGATTCGGCGCTGCTTAGATTATCCGCGCTACGGTCTACAGGTAACTGGAATGCGACGGAACGGGTCAGTTCATCGCTCCAATAGCTGATATGGTCGCGTATGTCCTCTTTTTGCGCATAGTCCGTGATCGCAGCCTGCCACTTTTTAAACGGGCTTGGAACCGGGAGCAGCTCGGCGCCGTGGTACAACTGGTACAGCTCTTGAAGCAAAATTCTCCAGGAAACCCCGTCGATGACCAGATGATGAACGGTAAGGAACAGACGAATTTTACCGTCGGGATGGCCTCTGATCACACCAGTACGAAGTATCGTTCCCGACTCGTAGTTCAGTTGGCCGTGCCATTTCGCGCAGATGGCGGAAATTTCCGGATCGGGGCGGGTTGTCTCTTGAATGGTATAGGAAGCAAGCTGTACGACGGCATCCGTTCGGTAGCGCTGCGCATACGTATGCCCCTGCCTTACGAATTGCACCGCAAGCTCCGGATGCAGCCGGACCAGCCGGTTGAGAGCCGTCTCCAGCCTTGCCGAGTCGCAATGGCTGAGCAGCAGCATATGCGACTGATTGAAATAGTTCGGCTCTTCGAACCGCTGCTCGAAAAACCAGTGCTGAATCGGCGTCAGCCCGAATTCGCCCGGCAATTCGGTGGCCTGCTCCTTCTGCTTCTCGCCGTCTACCCAAGCGGCTACGGCCGCCAAAGCCTTCACGGTCGGATGCTCCGCCACTTGTCTGGGCGTCACGACAATTCCGCGATCCCTGGCCATGGATACCGTCTGTATGGCGAGGATCGAGTCTCCCCCAACGGCATAAAAATGATCGTCGACCCCGATATTTTGCCGCTTGAGCAGGTGCCGCCAAATGTGAAGCAGCCGCTTTTCCATTTCGTCTTCGCCGACTTCCGACGCTTTTTCGGAAGAGTGCTCCCACACCGTACTTGGATGAGGAAGCGCCGACCGGTCCACTTTGCCGTTTGTATTTAAAGGAAACGCTTCCAGTCGGCAAAAGTAAGACGGAAGCATGTAGGCCGGTAACCCGGAGGTCAAGTGCTGCGCCAATTTGGTCTCTTCCAGCTCTTGGGAAGAGGTATAGTAAGCCGCCAGCTTCTGATAATGCCCGTCGTGCCACGCCCGGACCATGCATTGTCGGATGCCCGGATATTGCCGAAGCCGATGCTCGATTTCCCCCAGTTCAATGCGGTAGCCTCTAATTTTGACCTGATCGTCGCTGCGGCCGATAAATAGTAATTCCCCGCCCGGCGTCCATTGGACGATATCTCCTGTTTTATATAACCTCTCGATTTGCGGAGCATGCCCATCGCCCATCACAAGCTCTTTGTGGACGAACCGTTCCTTGGTCAGCTCTTCGCGGTTCAGGTAGCCTCTGGCCAGCCCGACGCCGCCCACCCACAACTCGCCGGGAACGCCGACCGGAACCGGTTGGCCGAACGGATTCAGGACAAACAGCCGTTTGTTATAAACGGGCCGCCCGATCGTCACTTTTTTCCCCGGACGGCAAAGCCCTACGGAACAAATAATCGTCACTTCAGTCGGGCCGTAGGCATTCAGGAATACCCGGTTTTTTCCCCAATCCTTCACGATATCTGGCCCGCAAGCCTCTCCGGCCGACACGAGCGTGCGCAAGCCGGGCAAGTCCCGCTTACTCATCGTTCGTAAGACGGCCGGCGGCAGCATGGCAAGGTGAATGTTTTTTTGCTCGAGCACATCTGAAATATCCGCATAGGGAGGCAGTTCCTCTTCCGACAGGACAACGAGCGTTCCGCCGACCGTTAACGTGCCGATCCATTCGTAAACTGACGCATCAAAGCTGATGGAAGCAAATTGCAGCACTCGCGTATCTGAAGTTAGCCCAAACCTGTCGAGAAGATAAGGAATCAGCGCAACAAGTCCGGCGTGTTCGATGAGCGTGCCCTTCGGTTTTCCGGTGGAGCCGGATGTATAGATGACGTATGCCAGATCGTCCGGCTTGACCTCAACGTTCAAATTTTCAGCGGAATCGCAAGGCTGTGCAAGCCACTCGTCGATACAAATAAGCGCCCCCGCCTCCATGCCGGCTTGAGAAATGACCGGCTTCAGCTTGGCGGCCAATCTGCTGGTCGTAATAATAATTTGGGCTTGAACGTCCTCCAAAATAAACCGAATGCGTTCCTCCGGATACTGGGGATCGACCGGAAGGTAAGCCCCCCCCGTCTTCATCACGCCCAGCATAGCCGGTATCACATCCGCGCTTCGCTCCATTATGATGGGAATCAGTGTCCCTCGCGGCAGATCGTCCTGCTCTTTCCTCCGATACGCATCCACAATAACGCGGGCAATTCGATTAGCCCGGCGGTTTAATTCGAAGTAGGTCAGCTTCTGCAGACGAAACTCCAAAGCGACCGCCTCCGGCGTCTTGGCCGCCTGTTCCTCGACCAATTGATGCACGGTTTTATGCGCGGGATACGCCTTGTCCGTATCGTTCCATCGAAGGAATCGCTTCCCTTCGCTTGCGGTCAGGAAAGGGTGGAAAAGCATAGGCTTCTCCGGGCCATTCAATGCGTTGGTCAGCAGCACCCGGAACTGCCCCACAAGCCTGGAGATCTGTGTTTTGCCGAAACGCTTGCCGTCATACTGCACCGCACATTCGAGTTCGTCGAGGCTGTAACGATAACGGAATGCAATCTCCGGCTGGTCCATACCACGACGATCTGATGCCTCCGAATTGGCAGTCGGTAGCAGACTCCTTCCGCGCGCTTCCAAAATGCCGACATTAAAATAGTCGCCGCGCCCCGGTGCAGAAAGGCTCCCTTCGGCTTGCCGTGCTAACGTTTCGCTCCAAGAACCGCCGCCTGTCTTCCGATCATCCAATTGCGTTTTGACGTTGCACACTAAATCCAGAAGACAATCTTCCTTCCGAATGTTGACGAGCAGCGGATAGTTAAGATAGCTTTCGCCCCCGGAATCGTCCGGCATGACGGAATACAAAACGGGCAGCTCATTTTGATTGGCATAATGGGATAGCAGGACAGACCATACCGCTGTTAGAAAAGATGGCATACAAAGCTGATGCCGGCGGACAAATTCAGTCATTGCTTTGAATTGTCGGTTCCCCAAACGGATCTTATGGAAAACGTAATCGCCCACGGGTTCGCCCTGGCCCCTATTATTCGAAAATAGCGGCAAGCCGTACCGGCTGCCCCCTAAAGTATCACTCAGGGCTGTTCCGTCAGCAGGTGTCATCGGTTCCTTCATCTCCTCTCTTTGTTTCTGTACATTTCAGAAATATTTTCTATTACTCTACTATAGCCCAATCTATGTATTTATTTCCATTATTAATTATTAATACAAATGCAATTTTCCAGAATTAATAAAAAAACAGAGCCCGCAAACCCGCGAGACTCCGTTTTTGTAAAACATATTCACCATTTCGAAGAATAGATTTATTCCAACTATCCTGGATACTCGATGTAAAGTTGAAATCTCCTTTTTCCATGCCGCATGTGTGGTCCAATACGGATTCCCATCATACCACGGGCGATCGCGACCAGAACTATTGCGGATTGGTCGTCCAAATCCCGGCGTTTTTAATAAAAACGCGTGCCGGCAGCTTTAATGTGGCGAGCACAAGATCCGCTACGTCCTCCGGCTGCATCATCCGGTCTTCGTCACCGATTTTGAGACCGGCGTTCGTTGCGAGCTCGGTGTTGACCGTGCTTGGCGTGAGTGCCGTTACGCGAATGTTGGATTTGCGGACCTCCTGCATCAGCGCTTCCGTAAAACCCATCACCGCGTGCTTGGACGCACAATAAGCGGAGCCGGTCGCGAAGCCCCGCTCTCCAGCCGTAGACGAGATGTTGATGATACTGCCGCTCGCTTGCGCTAGCAGCGTCGGCAGCGCGGCGCGAGTGACATAGTAGGTACCCATTAGGTTCGTTTGAATGATGCTCTCCCATAACTCGGGTTCCATATCGGCCACGGTGCCGAACTGTGCGATCCCTGCATTATTGATTAAAATGTCAAGTGAACCGAGGCTGCCGATAAGTGAGCCGACTGCTTGCTCGGCCTCTCCTCTTTTGGCAATGTCTGCGGCTGCGGTATATACTTTGACGCTATATGTACTTTCCAGCTCCGCGCGAAGCGATTCCAGATCGGACGAAGTTCTGGCCGTCAGACCGAGATTTACTCCTTCTTTGGCAAGCTCCACGGCGATCGCTTTGCCGATGCCCTTTCCCGCTCCGGTAATAATCGCTGTTTTATTTTTCAAATCCATGATAACCTCTCCTCATTGATATAATGGCTGCATACTTCGTCATGATCCCCAGTTTTTCCATTAAGCATGCAGAGTGATTATTATGTTATATTGTATCATTAAAATCAAGTACTCACCTTTTTCATCTTCAGTGAAACGAGGACGGATAACACCATGAGACAGGCTGCCGACATATGGTTTCGGCGGCCTGTTCCGCTAACCGGCAGAATAGCGAAGCATTTTTTGCTTACGCAGCCTTTTGCTGTTGAATCCAACAAGCCTATTTAACATCTAACTACGAACTTTTTAGGATAGATGCCCATACATTAAATCATCGGTATGCCAACATAAACGGAGGATAACACTGTATGTGCTTTCACTGTAGCTTCGGCGGTTTTGGGCACGGAGGTTTTGGAATCCCTTTTGAATTGGAGGGCTATGGAAATCATCGCTTATTACGCCTACCTTTAACCTATTACCCGATTACCCTTCAACAACCATCCATACCTTACGTTAGAACATCTCACCACATTTACTCGGAGAAGCAGATGGTACCTAAATTTTACAATGGTTATCATCAAAATGCTGTAGCAACACAAAACGCACCAGTTCCAGCACAGGGAATGAAGGTGGATCGAAACAATACCGCTTTAGTGATCACAGATCCGCAAAATGACTTTTTAAGTCCAAAAGGTGCAGCATGGAATTTAGTTAAAGACAGCGTGGCTGAAAATCGTACGATTGAGAACATTGAATTATTATTAAAAACAGCTAAGGAAAATAAGTTTAAAGTTTTTGTGTCGCCCCACTGGTATTATCCCTATGACCAAAAATGGAGGTTTGGGGGAGTTTTAGAACATTTGATGCACGATCTCAAGATGTATCAACGAAAAAGTCCATTATCGCTTGAAGGCTTTACAGGTTCTGGTGCCGACTTTTTGGATAGGTATAAACCCTATATTGAAGATGGTCAAACCGTCATCTGCAGTCCGCATAAAATTTTCGGACCCGAAGCCAACGACTTGGTTTTGCAACTGCGAAAACAGTATATTTCCCGCGTCATTCTTGCAGGAATGTCTGGGAACCTGTGCGTTGAATCTCATATGCGTGAACTCATTGAACAAGGATTTGAAGTGGCAGTGGTTCACGATGCCACAGCTTCCGCAAAAATGAACGGATTGGATGGGGATAAAGCCGCAAAAACAAATTTTCGAATGATTGCCAGCGCTTCATGGTCTACAAATGAGACTATAGATAAAATGAAATCCATTCATAGATAAGAGCCTCATTCAGAGTAACATCCTTCATCGCCCCCATCTACAATAATGGCATAGGAGACAAGAGAAAAAAAGAACCACCTTTCACTGGACTTTTCATCCTTCGGTGGTTCTTCCGCATTTGACGTTCTCCATTATTCTATACTTTTTAAGGATTCAATCATATGGATTTGGGTTACTTTTCTCCTAAGCAGCAAGTTTGCCAGAATGGTAAGTACGAATGCAAGAATAACGGCTGCCAGCAATACCAAAACGTTTAATTGATCTGGGATTTGTTGATGGGCGCTAGAGAGCGCCTTTACAATAATGGTGTACATATAGCCACTAATCGGTAAAGCAACTATTACCGCAAATGTGGTTAGGATGATGTTTTCAAAGAATATGAGTCTGTTTATTTTATATTTTGGATAGCCTAATACCTTAAGTGTGGCAAGCTCACGATTCCTTTCATAAATGTTTATGGAAGATATCGTGTAAATGGCGCCAAAGGAGAGGATGACGGCACAAATGATAAACATGATAAAAACAAAGCTGTTTTGCTTCACAATATATTGAGCTGATTTCATAAGATCATTCTTATCTGTAATCTTATCTACGTGAGGATCTTGCTCAAAAAAGTTACGAACGCTTACAAGATCTGTAGAGCTATTGGCTTCAACTAAAAGCGAGGATGGATTATAGTCTATGCCAAAGCTCTTTAAGTAGTCTGGCGTGCTATAAAACGACGAATTCGAATACTGGGTAGATATATTTAAAACCTTCATCTCAATCATCTTATTTTTAAGCTCCGGTGCTGTGAACTTGATCTGAATGAGATCCCCTTCTACAATATGATATTTGTCGGCGTAAGATTTCGGCACCAGTACACCATTATTTCCCAAATATAGCTTATTGTTATTTTCGTCAAAAAAATGAATGAGATTGTTTTCTTTTTCAGTAACTGTTAAAGTGGCCTTTTCTTTTTTATCATCTTTTATGAATTCAACAGGAGAGGCGGATAAATCAAATTTTTGCTTAATGCCGGAGGGGAGTTTTGACGCATCGGAAGATGCTCCTATCGCATAATCTACTCTTAAATCATAAGCATAAACCTCTTCAATCTGGTCAGCTACTTTTAGTAAGGCCGTGTGCGTGCCGAAGGCAGTTATCAATAAAACCGTGCTTGCAACAACACCAACCGAGCTCACTAAAGCTTTTTGTTTATTCAGCAGTATATTTCTCAAAATGAGTTTGTAACTGTAAGAAATACGACTCCAAAGACCCGGAATTCTTTCTATGAGAAGCATTTTCATCTTCTTTGGCGGTTTAGGACGCATAGCTTGAGCCGCACGTTCTTTTAATACGGTTCTGCCGCTTAAGTAACACGAGAGGAGTCCAAAAGCACTTGAGAAAATGATGGGAGGAAGGATCGAGTAAAAATCAAGGGCGAATTTTATTCCTGGCAAAGAGTAAGCCCTAGAACTCGACGCAGTTACTAAAGGAATAAATACCATAGCGGCTATGGAGCAGCCTAGAATTGAGCCTATAATCCCTACCAGCAAAGGGTATCCCATGTAATGAAGCATGATCGTTCTGTTTTTAATACCCAAAGCCTTCATAATACCTACTTGATTTCTTTGAGAATCGATCATCCTCGACATGGTAAGGAATAGAATAATAGCTCCTATTAAAAAGAGAACCAAAGGTATAACCTTGCTCATCAAGTTATTATTATGTATCGTTTCCGTTAGTTTGGAATAACTGAAAGTCCTTTCTTTACTTACTTGGTTTAAATAAGAAAGTGGTTTGGAATGTGCTTCAATGGATTTACCTAATTTGTCAATATCGTAACCTTCTTTGGCATCAATCAGGACTTCATTATAGGAGAAGCCGTTTGCCATTTCAGGGATCATCTCTTCGGCCATATAAGCTACTCCGAAGGTTTTATGGTCTTGTATTTCGTTCTTTTTGGCATATTCAACATTTTCGCACAAACCGCTGATTGTAAAGCTATAGTCTTTTTTATTCGAACTTATCCTGATTTTATCGCCGACACGAACCTGATGTTCTTTGGCATAACGGGAATCTAACATGATCTCATCTTTTTTTGACGGGATCCTGCCCTCCACCATAGTAGGCGTATTGATTTCATTGTTCACTGGGATCGAATGAATTTTTATCGAAGCTTTATACCCTTCAAACGCTTGCGTGACGTCCAACGTATAACGTCCTTCTATTTTATTTATCCCTTCAATTTGGCTTAAACCAGCCACATCATCTTTGGAAATTTGACTGTAATACACATTCAAATCGCTTAAATTATGTTCTTTAAAGTAAGCTTTCGTATAAGCACTAAGGGTATCGCTATACGTAATCAGCCCCGCATAGAAAAAAGCTCCTACTGCAATAACCGAAACAATCGCTATGAATTGCCCTATAGATTGTCTAATGTCCCTTACTAATTTTAATAATAATTTCATCATTACCACTCAATCCCTTCAACGCTTTGTTTTTCATTATTAAGCGTCACGCTTTCTATCCTTCCGCTTTTTACTTTAATAATTTTATCGGCCATCGGAGCAATTGCGGAATTATGTGTGACCAATACAACGCACTTTTTCGTTTCCCTGTTTAAATCTTGAAGAAGCTTTAAGACGGACTTACCGGTAACATAATCCAAAGCTCCTGTTGGTTCGTCACAGAGTAAAAGTAAAGGATTTTTGGCGACAGCTCTAGCGATTGCCACTCGTTGTTGTTCTCCTCCAGAGAGCTGGGAAGGGAAGTTTTTGATTCGATCCTTTAATCCGACTCGATGTAAAATCTCTTGAGCATCCAGATGGTTTTTACATACTTCAGCGGCAAATTCAACATTTTCCAGTGCGTTTAAATTCGGAATCAAATTGTAGAATTGAAAGACAAAACCAACCTTCTCACCGCGATATTCGGTTAATTTTTTTTCGTTGAATCTTGTTATTTCTTGATCGCCGACAAACACTTGGCCTGAGGTAGCCGTATCCATACCGCCAAGGATATTCAAAATCGTACTTTTACCGGCACCGCTTGCTCCCAAAATAACGACGAATTCTCCCTCTGAAATGGAAAAATCAACACCATCAAGCGCCTTGATTGGCACTTCTCCTATTTTGTATTCTTTCGTTACTTTTTTGAATTCGATTAACTTTTTCACTTCTTACATCTCCCCGAATACTAATTATGGAACCTTCGTAAGTTACCGTTTGCCAATTTTTCTTCGCTTAGCATATTAGTATGTTACTCATGTAGCACACTATAATTCATGTTCAAATCATTGTCAATCACCGACCATACGTTCGAAACCATCCAATTCGCCCCCTCTACTCGATCGAACGATCGGTTATTGACAATTGTTTGCATATCAATTATGGTATGCTGGATGGATAACATACCGATATACTGAAGGTGGGGCAATGAACATCACTTTCGACGATAAACAACCGATTTTTCAACAAGTAGCCAACATCATTGAGGACGATATTCTGAACGGCACTTTCCGCGTGGACGAGCAAATTCTTTCTGTGGCGCAGTTTTCTCAACTGTTTCAAATCAATCCGGCGACTGTAGTGAAGGGGATCGGCCTGCTTGTCAATGAAGGTATCCTATACAAAAAAAGAGGCCTTGGCATGTATGTCGCGACTGAGGCGAAACAGAAGATTCAGATGAAGCGAAGAGATCGTTTCTACAAGGAACTGTTGTCCAATCTGCTGAATGAAGCCGACAAACTCGGGCTGACAACCGAAGAGATCATGGACATGATCAAACAGTTGAGAAAGGAATGAGCGATCCGTGAGCATAGCATTGACTTGCGGCAATTTAAACAAAAAATACGGTCGAACTTACGCATTGCGGAATCTGGATCTGCAGCTGGAGGAAAACGTCATTTACGGCTTGCTCGGGCGAAACGGCGCCGGCAAAACGACGTTGCTTAACATGATCGCGGGCGGAATCTTCCCGAACTGCGGCACAATCGAGGTAAGAGGGAAAAAGCTGGGCAAAGGAGAGCTTCCGAAGGATTTCTGTTTCGTACGCGAGAAAAACAAACACTTCGGAGGAGCGCGGGTTATCGAGATTTTGCAGTTTGCTGCGAAGTTTCATCCGAATTGGGACTGGACGTTCGCTCATGAGCTGCTCGAGACGTTTCGGCTTGATCCGCACAAAAAAATCAGACAGCTATCAAGAGGCACGGAATCGCTCGTAGGAAACATCATCGGTCTGGCCAGCCGGGCATCGCTGACGTTATACGACGAGCCGGTGCTCGGACTCGATGTCTTGATGCGGGAAAGGTTTTACAAGGCGCTTCTGGAGGATTACGCCAATCACCCTCGCACGATTTTACTGTCTACGCATTTGATTGACGAAATCGCCACAGTCGCAGAAAAAGTTTACATTATTGAAGCCGGCTCCCTCCTGCTTCATGATGAGATGGATCGGATACGTATGGCAGCTCATCTGATCCGGGGAAATTCGGAAGCGGTGGCTTCGTTTACAGCCGGAAAGCGAGTATTATATACGGAAGCCTATGGCCGCGGCACACTTGCCGCTATTTATGAAAAGTTGGACGATGGGGACATGCAACAAGCGCGCGAGATGGACATTTCGATTGAACATCTGACACTTCAAAAGTTTTTCTCGTATTTGATCGAAGGAGGTCACTAAATTGGGCGCATGGGCCGTTCATTTAAAGGCAACCTATTTGCAAATGAGGATTTACATCTGGTGCGTCATTATTCTTATCCTTCTTGGAAGGTTGGCAGATTTCATTGTTAGCCTCTTTACAGACAGCAGCAAAAATACCCGCCTTTCGGACGGCAACATGCTGATTCTCATTTTGCTCCTTATCGCTATCGTGCTGCCGCTCAGTTATTACAAACGCATCGTACATTTGGGCGCAAGCCGAGAGCAATATTTTAAGGGACTTCAATTCGTCTTTGCCGTCTGGGCGGCAGCCATTGCTTTGTTCAATTCTTTATGGTTTGTGCTAGAAGTGAATGTCATCCGGAATTACACGAACACCGTTGATCTTATTGAAGCGTTTCATTGGGTTGACTTTGGCTTGGCAGGTTCTTTTCTTTACCAATCCGCCTTTTATTTGATGGTGATGGCGCTTCTAAGCATGCTGATCTCCGGTTCCTACCACCCTGTCGGTTGGCTGCTGTGGGCGCTGCTCCTTGCAGCGATCCCGATCGGAACGGCGATTCCTTCGCTGCGCGTTCATGTCGTCTTTTTCTTCAAAGCATTGTTATTCAACAGCTCGCTGCCGGCGGGCGTCGGATTTAACTTTATGCTTTATTTCGTTTTCGTAGCCGGCGGCTGGCTTTTTACCAGGGGAAGAACGCATTGAAGCCCGGAATAACGTTATCATGAGACTTTGGACTCTAATCCGGTAATCATGCTGTTTTGCTATGATAAGTAGGTTGATAGATTCACATTCGTTCGACACATGTCCCAAACAAACGAAAGAAAGCCCACTCGTGAGGTGAAGTGGGCTTTTTGGCTGCCAAGAGCTATGTCCTTGACACAACCTGTCTGCAATACGCACGCCGACCCCTGATTCTCGCCTCCTGTTTAAATCCGCAGGATGTTGAGCCACCTTAGGAGGGGAACAAGATATCCGCTGCGCAGTTCTTCTACAACGGAGGTCGCATCTTCCGGATAATCCGTAATGATCCCGTCAACCCCCATGCCGATAAATCGTTCCATACTATCCCTGTCGTTCACCGTCCATACATAGATCGGTTTGTTATGCAGCTTGGCCGAAGCGACGATTGATTCGTTGACCATATATTCTTCCATCACGACAAAATCGGCGCGGATCTGTCCTATATCGGGGACTCCGGCGAACATGATGAAGCCGACCTGAAGCGCCGGCTCCGCGGCTTTGATCTTTTCCACGATTTCATAATCCAGCGATTGCACGACACAATGCGTCTGGAAATCATTTTCGCGAATGGTCTTAATGAACGTATTTACTAAATTACGTTCTTTTCCGTGCGTTTTTACTTCAATATTCAGCTTGATTTTTCCGCGAGCGGCCTTCATTACTTCCGCAAGACTGCTGATTTGGCTTGTGAAACTCCCTTGTTTGACTTCCAGCTTCCGTAGTTCAGCCATCGTCAGATCGTATACTTCCGCGTTGTTGCCTGTCAGTCTTTTCAGATTGGTGTCGTGAATGACGGCGAGCTCCCCGTCCTTCGTTTCCAATATGTCGATTTCCGCATAATCCGCATGGGCGTCTATAGCACCTTGAATCGCTTCGATCGTATTCTCGGGGCCTTTCGAAATATAGCCGCGATGGGCCATCACCGTCACTTTTTGATCGCTTGGCTGGATATCGCTGAGGGCCGGAACCAGAACGAGTACCGTTGCGAAGGCGATGATCAGCCCGAGTACGATCAGCTTTCGTTTATGCTTGTAAAGCAGACCGTAGCTTTGGGAGGAGCGGTTTTCAATGGCGCTCCAGTCGGGCATTTGCAGGACGGCATGATCCGGGTCCGCTTTGGCTATGTAGATTCTGGTGAGCGTTGTAATGTAAAGCGGCGTTACAAACAAGGTAGCAAGGTACAAAGAAATGACGGCGCTCTTCGATACGACGAACCACGCAATTTCAGCAAAAGCTGTCTCTTGAGGCAGCACGATATAAATGAGAATCACCGCGGCCAGAATCAAGACAACGACGACTGCAAACAAAAGAAAAATGCACAGCAGCACCACGAACATTCGGATATAGCTTTTTTTCAGGATAGCTGCGCTTTTTTTAGCGGCTTGCCGGAAGCTGCTTGTTCCCTCAATGACGATCACATGAAGCAGGAATATCCACCGGATATTGAAAAAGGTCATGACGGCGAACAGCCCTAAATAGAGCAGCGTTCCCCAGCCCGTTTTCAACAGTTCTCCGGAAATAAAATTCGGAATTTGCAGGGTAGGCAACAGGGTGGAGCCGCCGCCCGAACCCAGCAAAGGGAGGACCAGCAGTAAGTAAAAGGCCCAGCCGACAAAGCCGTATTTGAAAAGCGACGGAAGATAGGCCACTGATTGCAGAAATGCCGGGATAAGCCCGATTCTTTGTTTCTTTTGCCCGTAGTACGAAATGATCACCAGAACCGAAAATTCCAAAAATATCAATACCGTAGCGGCCGGGATCAAAATAAGCATGCATAGTAAACCGTATCGGCTCACAACGAAATTCAGCAGCTCATAATTCGTCGCACCGACATATCCGCCTAAGCGAAGAAGCCTGTGGAAGATGAAAGAAATCGCCGGAATAAATATGAATAGCGTGAGTGCCTTATACAACAGCTCGAAAATGAAAACTTGCCTGTAAGTAAAAGCCAGTGTATTGAAAATATCGGCAATCAGCTTATGTATGGGGGTCTCCTTGGCATTGCTCATGTTCTGTACCTGCTTTCAATTAGGAAATGAAGAATCGCCGCGCGGCCAGGGCGAAGTTTTCAAACACAAATTGACCGCCCGCAGCCTTGATTTGCCTCATAAAAGGCAATTATAACGTCGAATAACTCGAGTGACAATAGATTCATCTCTTCAAGAAGGAAGCGAACCGATTGAGCTGTACTGAGCCGATATCACAATCGGCAGGTTTGGGACTCACAGTTATATCTACCAAAAAAAGTCTTGGCCTGTCACCTGCAGTTCCATTATAGAACTTGCAGATGCACAGGCCAAGACATTTTCAATCATGTTGTCAGACCATGTTAGTTGGGATACCCTCTTTTGCTTTTTTTAGCGGGCCAGTATTTCCATGATCGCTTGGGAGTACTGGGCGGGATTGTATGCGCCCCCTTTTCGCACCAGTCCGGCGCGGGTTTTGCGCATCTCGAACACCTATAGACCTGCCGCCGCGCGGTGTATATTAAAACAGATACTTAGCGTGTCAGACCATACCAGGATTTCCTGCAAATAACCGCATATCCGCTTTGGTTCCCAATGGATCCAAGCCTAGGTCCTTCAAAAGCAGCACGGTGTAGCTCGTGCATAGCCAGTTCCGAGGTGTGGATCCTGCATTGGTAACAAAGAAGTACTCGAGTATGTTGTTCAGTTTCGCGAAACTGGAGCCTCCCCCTTTTTTATTACTTCTATACCAGTCCTGCATAATATAGCTCAAATACAGAGCTGCCATATCGGGATGATCCCAACCTTTGTAATTCATGGTTCCATGGATATCCAGGATGGCAACAGAGTTGGATACCACATTGCTTCCCATTCCCTGCGCAGTAGGAGTAGCGGTATCTCCGAGTAAAATAACGCGTCCGAATTTGTTGACGAGTTGTGTGGCTTGGGCTAATACAACCGGATGACCCGTAATATCGAAAACAACGTCAAGCATTTTCCCATTAGTCTTCTTTGAAATTTCCCCCTTAGCTTTCGCTGCATCCATAGCCATCCGATGGATACCCGCCTTTTCGGGAACAAGTTGGATTCGGCTTTCCGCTGGATCAATGGCGTATATCTCTTTGGCCCCAGACAGATAGAGGTATTGGGTAACCAATTGTCCAAGGAGTCCAAGTCCGATCACACCGACCGTTTCTCCGAGAAATAACTCGGCTCTCCTTACCCCAAGCTGCGTTGTTTTGGAAAGACGCCTTTCCGAGTTTGGAATCGAATGATTCCTTGCGAATCTCTACCTTTTGTTTTTCTACGAAAACGATACTTAATGTTTCCATCTGAATTCCTCCTCCAAAGGGATGATTTACCCTTGAAATTAGCTTAAAGGTATCGGATTAGGGAAAAAAAAGCATGGTTTTGCTGAAATTCAACACTTATACAGGTCAAAATGTTGGATGAATATTAGAAGTTTTTATTAAACAAACCCTTGTATTGACTAGGGGAAATACCTGTGTACTTTTTGAAAAGACGGGTAAAGGTTTGGATATCGTTAAAACCAAGGCTAGTGCTAATTTCCGTAATGTTCATTTCCTGTATTTTTAGAAGCGATTTGGCTTTTTCAATTTTGATCTCCCGATGTAGCAGGATGGGCGATTTGCCGAACATTTCTTTGAAATGGTTGCTGACATAGGTTGGATTCATATATAATTCCTTGAGCTAAATCCGGTAACGAAAAAGAAGCCTCAGGCTGGGATACTATCTTCAGTAAAATGGATAAAAAGCTGTGAGACTGCTGCCTCGTACCCGCGACGAATTATTTGTGATTTTTCAGCGGATAAATGTAGGGGATTTGTAGAAGTGGCAGAACATCAACCACATTCTGAATCTTATAAGTGAAATTCCACCATAGAAACTCAGTCTCCTCATCATTATCTTTATATTGATCATATTCCAGATGGGGAGGGATAAAGATGACGGTGCCGGATCAATGTCATAGATTTGGTTCTGAACTCTGAGTTTGGCTGATCCTTTTCTTACATAAGTCATCATATAAAATTCTTTAATTATGTTCTTCCTATAGTTCATCTCAGTGCGATGATGGATATTGAACGTCAAAATTTTCAACTCAGCTGTTTCTCGCAAGTGAAGATTTCTATCCAATGCCTGCTCCAATAATGATGACCTTAGAGTTTTGGATTGTCTACACAAAATCCCAAAGTTTCGTTATCCAAGCATACGATGTCTGCCCCGATCTCCCGTATGATAACCTTCCATTCGCTAATGATCCCATCGTATTCCCGGCCCAACCGGTCCAATGCGTCCAAATACACTAGGTCCCCTTTGCAGATCATCATGTGCATGGCCTGATAGCGTGGCCGTTCAAAATCCTTGCCGCTCTGCTTATCAACTAAAATATAAACCTGTCTTCTATACCCAATTCCCGAAACTTCACGAGCTGCCGTTCTGGATTTTAATCTTTGGCCGATACCCGGCCATATGCCAGCTTCAAGCAATTCACTCTCCCTCGAATGCATCAAAATGTATAAAAGTATTTTGAGGGAAGTCTTCAATCATATCAGCGCCCATGTTCGATACGAGAATCGATATAATTGCCTGTCTATACCAGAGCAAAATGGCGATCGCTCCCGGTTCTATACCGTAGAGCGATCGCCATTTTGTCAGATAAACAGTTCTTTTATAGCATGGACAGCACGGCTTTTGGAACTTTACAAACGACGCTGTAGGCGGGGTTGAACACATTGGCCACCTCGTATTCCACAGCCTGGCCCAGGAGCAGGCTTGCTTCCGAGGCAGTCAGGCCGTAGTCTTTCGTCAGCATAGCCAGCATTTCCGTCGTTGCATGCTGCAGCGCTTGATCAAGCGGCCTGGCGTTGCCGATGCAAAACCAGTGCGTGTCCGATTCGCCTCGCGGCCAACCGATCGTTTTCCCCTTCAATACCTGAACAGTGAAACGGACGTCGAGCGATATTTCCACACCGGTGCCTACAATTTCCCCGCAGCCTTGAACGGCATGCCCGTCCCCAAGATGGAAGAGCGCTCCCTCCGCAAAAACCGGAAAATAGACGGTAACACCGGCTACAAGGCCTTTATAGTCCATATTCCCGCCGTATTCCCCGCTCGTTGCCGTTGAAATCGCCTGATCTTTCGGAGGAGCAACGCTAAAGCAGCCCAGAAACGGGCGCGCTTCCAGCTTCAATCCGGCCAAACCGGACGTCGGCTTTTCCAAAACAACCAAGGCTTGCTCAGCGTCCACAGACCAACGCACAATGTCGAATGGCGGCAAAGCTGCGGCAGCTATTGGATCGACGACGTTCGGCGCCAGCACGTTGAACGTCCAGCCTCAATCCCGGCTCGGCACCATCGACTCAAGCCGTACGGCAAGCGTATCGCCGGGCTGCGCCCCTTCCACATAGAATGGTCCCGTCATCGGATTGCCGCGCCCGGCCACGCTTTCCCCTCTGTAGTCCCAGCCTCTGGCGTCTACTGTGGATGTCACGACGAATCGCCGTCGGCAATTTTGAGCACGGATCGTGCGCCCCTATGGTGTTATGGTAATGCTTGGGTTGAAAGTGGTGTACAGCCATCGTTTCGCCTCCTTTAGATCGAGGAATTTTCCTTGGCTTTCACATTGCTTGAGAGCATCGACAATTTCGGTATTTTCAGTATAAGCGCAACCGCTAACAGCATACAACCGTTAATGGCGAACACAATCGTGATGGACATTTGCGAAGATCGACTTTGCATCAGACTTTAATGTGAAAAAACATTAGTTCAACTTATATAGATCAGGCCACTTTGTTATTTCATTACCGATTAAAGTTTTCTTGCTTTAAAAACGAAGGACAGGGTGATCCCAGCTAAATATAAAAGTACCTTGCCTTCTTTTTTCCAAACGGCCACGGGAACGCAAATCCCTTTTGTTGTTCACTTTTTTAAATTTGAATCACAGTAGGAATTTGATTCGCATAGGTCAGAAAATCATGGACATCCTGCCGAGGTTTTCATTTTCATATAACCAGTATTTCCCGATATGTCAACATGATGATCCAGCGATCTTCCATCAATCTCCTCGGAAGCCGTCATTTCGTCAACAAGGGAGCTGCGTAAACGGCGAACGTCCCGGACTGGCGGCAGCCCAAACATCCGCGCATATTCCCGGCTAAAATGCAATGGGCTCTCGTGATCCTGCTACCGCCTAGCTTTCCGCTGGTACGATAAGAAAAACCCGCACCATCAAGGCAAGGGCCAGCGACATTTTTAATTACAACTCACACACAACAAAAAAGAGGCCCGAAGGCCTCTTTTCCTAACTGCAGCGGCTGTAGCCGCAGTTGCTGCAATTTTTACAACCTTCGCTGTTAATCAGCGAAGCCGAGCCGCAGGACGGGCACAAGTCAAGAGACGTAGCCGCGCTGCGTGTTACCGCATATTGAGCGGTCGTTTCCATCACGACCTCCTGCGTCGCGGTGATGTAGTCATCCGCGCTGTCGGAGAAATCGCCGTGCATTTCGAGCGCCTTGGCGACAGCGTCGGCAATCGATTCGACGCGATTCGCGCCGAATCCGATCGCCCCGGAGCCGCCGATGCCCTTGAGGTGCTTGATCAGCAGTTGCACCTTGTTGCCATGATCGCCGTAACGCAGGAACAGCGAGCAGACGCGTCCGAGCGCTTCGGACATCGCGAAGACATCGGAACCGGCTTTGCCGACGTTCAAGAAAATTTCGCTCGGGCTGCCGTTCATATCGTTAATCGTAATGTAAGCCATCCCGAACGGGGTATTGAATTTATACGTCGCCCCGCGCAGAGCCTGCGGACGGCGTTTGTATTCCTTATCGAACACCTGCTCCGTCTTGGCGTCAATATTGACCGCCAGCGATTGGGACAGGTTGGTAAGCGACTTCTCCTCGCCCGCAGCGGCTGGCTCAGCTGCGGCCGGTTGTGCGGCCGGCTTCGCTTCCACAGCCTTATCTTCCTTCTTGTCCGTGCTCAGAACCTGCACGTCGCGGCTGCCGTCCCGATAAATCGTCACGCCTTTGCAGCCCAGATCGAAGGCAAGCTCGTACAGTTGCTTCGTTTCTTCAACCGTAAAGTCGGACGGGCAGTTCGCCGTCTTGGAGATCGAGCTGTCCACCCATTTTTGAATGGCGGCCTGTGCCCGAATATGATCTTCCGCTGACAAATCCATGGCGGTAACGAAATAGTCCGGCAGCTCTTCGTTCGGATGCTGGTCCTTCCATTCCTGAGCGATCGGCACGTACTGCTTGTCGAAGCCGAGACGGCTTTGACGGTAGTACTCGAACGCAAAGTACGGCTCGATACCTGTCGAGGTGCCCACCATCGTTCCCGTGCTGCCCGTCGGCGCTTGGGTAATGACCGTTACGTTGCGCATGCCCTTCTTCTGGATGGCGGCGCCCACTTCCGGGAAGACGGACGTGATATGCTTCATGAAGCCGCTCTGCAGGAACGGTTCCGCTTGGAACTGCTTGAAGGAGCCTTTCTCTTCCGCGATATCGGCAGAAGCCAGGTAAGCTTCCTTCGCCATGAAGCCGTACAGCTTATCGAGGAATTCGAGCGATTCCGGACTCCCGTAGCGGATGCCCAGCTTAATCATCAGCTCGGCAAGGCCCATAGAGCCGAGTCCGACACGGCGCTCGCCTTGCTGGTTCACCCGGTTTTGTTCAAAGTGATACGGCGTTTTGTCAATAACGTTATCCAGGAAACGCGTGGAATAATGGACGACCTTCGCAAGCTCGTCCCATGCCACGTCGTGATTATGCTCGTCGTAAAACTTGGACAGATTGATCGCGGACAGATTGCATACACCCCAAGCTGGCAATCCCTGCTCGCCGCAAGGGTTCGTGCAGATGATCGGGTTGAAGTACCAGCTGTTGGACATCTGGTTGTAGTATTCCATGAACACGACCCCGGGTTCCGCCGATTTCCATGCGGATTCGATAATCGTATGCCACACGTCGCGCGCTTTGACCGTACGGTAGTGATTTATTTTTTTTCCGGTCTTTCTCCACTTGTCCAAATCGCCGTCCCACAGCTCGTCATATTCGGGATCGGTCGTATCGGGATAGACCAATTCCCAATCCAGATCCTCTTTGACCGCCTTCATAAAGCCGTTGCTGACGCATACGGACAAGTTGGCATTCGTGATCTGGCCCATCGTTTGCTTCACGGTAATAAAATCGACCACGTCCGGATGCCAGTCGTTGATCATCAGCATCAGCGCGCCGCGGCGGCTTCCGCCTTGTTCGATCAAGCCGGTCGTATAACTGAACAGTCCGCCCCATGACACTGCACCGCTCGAAGAACCGTTGACGCCTTTGACAACGGAACGCCGTGGACGAAGCGAGGACAGGTTAATACCGACGCCGCCTCCGCGCGCCATAATTTCCGTCATTTCAGACAGCGTCGCCATGATACCTCCACGGCTATCATGCGGGGACGGAATGACGTAGCAGTTGAACAGCGTCAATTCGTCGCTTGCGTCCGCTCCTGCGGCGATCCGTCCGCCAGGCACAAGCTTCCAATCGTCGAGCACATAACGGAACTTGTCCGTCCATTCCTTGCGTTTCTCCGGAGTTGCTTCCACGGAAGCCATGGCAGCGGCCAAGCGGTCCCACATCTGCTGCGGTGTTTTTTCCAGCGTCAGCGTCAGCTTCTCGACGGAGGAATCGACAACCTCTCCGCTCCGCAGCTTGACTTTGACCCGGTTTCCTTGACGTTCAATGACTTCCCCTACTTCCTTGGCCGGAAACTTCGGATCGTCCTTCGTCAGCACCAGTACCGTATCTCCCACTTTCGTATTGCGGGTATCGGCATCCTTCATCGCATAACGGTCAAGAAATATTTTTTCGCTTAAGCCTTCCAATTTGGTCTGCTGCACGGTCTTCAAAACAACAACCTCCCGGAAATATTTTCAAAGATTAATCACAATATCTGGTATGCGAAATTCATTATACAATACAATATATTGTGTTACGAATAGGCAAAAAGCGGATTTAACGGCGTAGTGTGGAATACAAGCCCGCTAGCTTCTTTTTTCGCGGTCAGGCTCTCTTTTTCGTTGATGAAATCTTCATCTTTTTCGACAAAGCCGACCTAAATTGACGGAAAATTGGAACTATGCACGCTCAAAAACATGTCAAACCCAACCTTGAAAATCCGCCCTTTGCTTCGTTTTGACAATGAATCAGCCGATTGTTAGTCTAGTAATAGTATAACCGAATTCAGCAGTATTATCAAACGTATGTTCCCATTTCCAAAACCTACATGATACGGGAGGTGTACCCATGACTCCGATTTACCTGATCCAAGACAGACTCGTTCCCAAGGAAGAAGTTAGCGTCTCGCCGGACGACCGCGGGTACTATTTCGGCGACGGCATCTATGAAGTATTCCGCGTCTACGGAGGCAAGTTGTTCGAAGCTGAAGCGCATTTCAAACGGCTGGAACGCACGGCGGCCGCCGTCCGCATAGACCTGCCCGCTGCCTCAAGCGAATTGAAAAAGCAGCTGGAACAATTAATCGCCGCCAACTCGCTGATAGAAGGTACCGTCTACCTCCAAATTACCCGCGGTACCGCGCCCAGAGCCCATGCGATTCCCGCTCAGGCCGAGCCTGTCCTTATGGCTTATACGACCGAGGTGAAGCGTCCCGTTCACACGATGCAGCAGGGCATCGCCGTCGTCACAATGGAGGATATCCGGTGGCTGCGCTGCGACCTGAAGACGCTTAACCTACTGCCCAACACGTTGGCGAAGCAGCACGCGCTCGATCAAGGCGCAGACGACGTCGTATTACACCGCAGCGGATTGGTCACGGAGTGCAGCGCCTCCAACGTGATGATCGTCAAAGAAGGCGCGATCATTACCCATCCCGCCGACAACCTGATCCTGCACGGGATCACGCGCGCCGTCGCGCTGCGTCTGGCCCGCGAGCTCGGCATCCCGGTCGCCGAAACGCCGTTCACGCTGGAGGATCTCCGGCAGGCTGAGGAAGTGTTCGTCACCGGTACCACCATCGAAGTGACGCCCGTCATTTCCGTCGACGGCCTTCCCGTTGCCTCGGGCAATCCGGGTCCGGTCACGCGCCGCCTGCAGCAAGCCTTCGAGCAGGCCATCACCTCCTCCATCCCCCAATAACGAATAAAAAACCTTCGGAGCGCTATCTCCGAAGGTTCCACTCTTCATTGCCGTATTTTTCTTCCGCCAGCCGTTCCGCCAGCTCCTGCTCGTACGCAGTCAGCTCTCCCGGAACCAGCTTTACGCCCAATCCTTCGGCCATGCCGGCCAGAAACGCTTCTTCCGTCTGTGCCAGCCCGGCTGGAGGTTGTCCGACGCTGCGTAGCAGATCGTTGATCGCGACCGCCTTCCGCAAAAACTGCTGTTTCATCCGTTCCATGATCCGTTCGTTCTTGAACCTCAGTAGCCGGAACAGCTGATCTGCATCGAGATCGAGCAAAATCGACCCGTGCTGCAGCACAACGCCCTTCTGCCGCGTCTGCGCACTGCCGGCCACCTTGCGCCCCTCCACGACAAGCTCGTACCAGGAAGGCGAGTCGAAGCAGGCCGCCGAGCCCATCGACTCGTACTTGCTCTTGTCCTCCTCGCTTTCGAGCTGTACCATATCAGCCGCCAGTCCGAGCTTGCGGAATCCGAGCAGCAGCCCTTCGCTCAGCACCCGATACGCTTCCGTCACGCTTCGCGGAATGCCGGGGTAATCCTCGGACACAATGATGCTGTACGTCAGCTCCTTGTCGTGGAGCACCGCCCTTCCTCCGGTCGCCCGGCGGACGAAGCCGATGCCTTCGCGCTCCAGCGCATCGAAATCGATCTCTTCCTTCGCCTTCTGAAAATAACCGATCGACAACGTCGGAGGATTCCAGCCGTAAAACCGCACGGTGGGCGGCGCCGCTCCTTCGCCGTGAGCAGTCAGAATCGCTTCGTCTACCGCCATATTGTAAGCCGGCGAACCATAGCCGGACCGAATCCATCGCCATTCCTGCATCATCCGCGATCCCTCCCTTTTTCTGTCGCCACCGGCCGTAAAACCGGCTCACTTTACCGTTTAACGGTCAGGCATTTTGCCGCCCGCAAACCGGGAACCTGCATCTCCCGGTCGGGTTTGTCGGCCCCGCCGGGCTTCACGAATGCAATCGCGCCGTCTTCCCCGAGCGCTACAAATTCGTCCCCGCTCTTATCCAGCGCCACCGGCCGGTGATCCCAAGCCAGATGCGTCTGCTTGCGCGTTTTTAAGTCCAGCACGGACAGCGGCTTCTCGATATCCGGATGAGCTCCGGTCGCATCGAAGCGCGCGATCAGCATTTTCCCGTTCAGCGCTTGCATTGCGTACGAGTACGGCCGGGTATTGGAAACAAAATGGTGCGCCAGCTCGTAGGGCTCCTGCTTCGGGTCCCAGCGGTAAATTTTGTTCGACCATTCGGTCTTGCTGCGCTGTGAAATCATCATATATAGGTCGCCGCCGGAATCGGCTTCCACTTGATCGAGCGGGTACCGCCGGGCCTCGGCGATGAGCTTGCCCCATTCTCCCGTCTCCAAGTCGACCTTATACACATTCGAGCTTGTCGTCGCATTGTTCGACGTCACAAGCCACAGGTCTTTGCCCCGTCCGGTAATGTCCTCGATGCCGCCCGGCAGCGTCCATTCCTTGATCCACTTGTGTTCCTTCAACTGATAAATGCCGACCTTGGCATGGTCGCCGTCTTTCTGCGCCGTTTTATCGGCGGAAGCGAGAAACATCAGGTCCCCGTAAATGTAGCTGAGCTTGGGCGAGAAACCCGGCGTCGGATACATCGTGAAGCTGTCGCTCCTGCTATCCCGCAAGTAAAAACCTCGGGACGCCTTCGGATCGGACGGCGGAAATACGGTGATCGCCATGTGCTCTCCCGTATAACTGACCGAACTGACCGGCTGCTCCGTCTGCAGCACCTCCCGGGCTTCGTTCGTTTTGCTGTTGACGCTGAATACCCGGTTCTCTCCGGCTACGAGCAGATCGCCCGTCTCGTCCAAAGCTTTGGACGCTTCCGCATCGACCGGCGTCGTGCGGGGCTTGGCGTCCGAACCGAATATAGAACATCCGGCGCAGGCCGCAGTCAACAGAAGCGTGAGACAGATACGAAAGCGTCTGCTCAAAGATAGCTCTCCCTTTCTTTACCGTCCTGTCACCTCAGAAATCGAGAGCCCGGCGTCCGTCCGCCAGGCCCCATCCCTTTCATCATATAGCATTGCCGGTTCGTTTGAAAGACTTTATTTTCGTGCATACTAAAAATTGACTCGATTCGTTACCCGATGGAAAAGGAGCGCGTCCGATGCAATCCACCGAGCGAAAAGAACACGTGCGTCAATTGAATGAGCATGTTCAGCTGTATTTTGAACGGGATTGGTTCGAGGAACTGCACGGCCGGGCGCAGCGCAACGGTCCGTGGGATGACTGGACGATGTTCCGGCTGGCCGAGGAGGCCGAGCAATCGGGGCTGATCCGCAGCTTCGACGAGCTCCAATGCTTGTCGCATTTGCCGAATCTGGTGCCGATGGACCATCAGATCGATACCGCCAAAAAAGTATTGACCGAAATGCGCGGACGGGCCATTCTCGCGGACGAGGTCGGGCTCGGCAAAACGATCGAGGCCGGACTCATTCTCAAGGAGTACATGATCCGCGGACTTGTCCGCAAAGTGCTCATTCTCGTGCCCGCTTCGCTGGTGCTGCAGTGGGTGCGCGAGCTGAACCAGAAATTCGGCATTTCGGCCGTTGCCCAGAAGAAAGAATACATGTGGGCCGCAAACGATGTCATCGTCGCCTCGATGGATACAGCCAAGCGCGACCCTCACCGGGACATCGTGCTCGGGCTGGAATACGATATGCTAATCGTAGATGAGGCCCACAAGCTGAAGAACAAAAAGACGACCAACTACCAATTCATCAACGAGCTGCGCAAAAAGTACTGCCTGCTGCTGACGGCGACGCCGGTGCAGAACGACTTGAAAGAGCTGTATAACCTGATTACCCTGCTCAAACCGGGGCAGCTTGGCGGCCAGGGCAGCTTTCAGGCAAATTTCGTCGTGGACAAACGGATTCCGAAGAACGAAGAGCAGCTTCAGCACGAGCTGAGCAAGGTCATGATCCGCAACCGGCGCAGTGACGGCAACGTGAATTTCACCAAACGGATCGTGCGCAATATTCCTTTGCAGCTCTCGCCCGAAGAGCAGGCGCTGTACGACGGCGTGACCAACTTCGTCCGCGGGCGTTACGAGGAGTCCGGCGGCGATATCGGCAGCATTTTGTCGCTTGTCACGCTGCAGCGCGAGGTGTGCTCCAGCCGGGATGCGGTATTTATCACGCTCGTCAATTTGTTCAAGAAAACCGAAGAGAACTCGCCGCTCCGCGCCAAAATCTGGGAGCTCGTCGAGCTGATCCGCAGCATCAAAGCGAATACGAAGGCCGAAAAAGTGATGGAGCTGATCGGCGACATCGGGGAAAAAGTGATTATTTTCACGGAGTACCGCGCGTCTCAGGAATATTTGCTGCAATATTTGAAAGATCGGAAAATTTCGGCCGTCCCTTACCGAGGCGGTATGAACCGGGGCAAAAAAGACTGGATGATGGACTTGTTCCGCAACCGGGCCCAAGTGCTGATCGCCACCGAAGCGGGGGGCGAAGGCATCAATCTGCAATTTTGCCACCATATGATCAACTTCGACCTTCCGTGGAACCCGATGCGGGTAGAGCAGCGGATCGGCCGAGTGCACCGGCTCGGTCAGCAGGAGGACGTCAAAATCTACAACCTGTCTACCCTTGGCACCATCGAGGAGCATATCTTATCGCTGCTGCACGAGAAAATCAACATGTTCGAGCTGGTCATCGGCGAGCTGGATACGATTCTGGAGCGGTTCGAGAAAAAAACGTCGCTCGAATCTCATCTGGCCAAAATGATCTTGTCTTCGCGCAGCCAGGAGGACATCCACCGGCAGCTTGACGAACTGGGACGCTCGTTCATCGTCGTCCGCTCCGAGGTGGAGCAGGAATCGCAGGAGAACCTGCGGCTGCAAAGCGTGCTGAACGCGGTAGGCAGCCCCATCCCCGGGCAGGACCACGGCGGGGAGGAGGCCCGGCTATGACGATGACGGCGGACCAAATCCGCTCCTTCGTGCAGCGCTATCTGGAAGCGGAACAGTGCGACATTATGGAGAAGCATCCGGCCTACGTGACCGTGAAGCTGTCGCCCTCCGCCGACAAGGATTTGAACCACCGCCCTTATTATTGGAGCTTTGTCGAACGGACCGGCGTTACCCCGGAGACGATGACGTGCACCTTCGTCTTCGACCCGGAGGCCTACCGCGAGCTACAGCCTCACGGCCCTCCCGGCGGGCCGCAGCCCGGCGTCAGCACCGCCGCTCCCGGGCTCGCGGGCACGACTGGGACGTCGGCCGCCGGGGCGACGGCCGGCCAGCCCTCTGCCGGAAGCCCCGCAGGAGCTGCGGCGCAGACAGGCGCAGCTCCCGGCGGAGCACAGCCGCAGGGAGACAGCATCCTCGGCCGCTACTTCGGCTTCGTGCCGACGTCGTTTACCGCGCGCATTCCACGGGACGAAGTCACCTATGGCAGCCGGCGGCTGGAGCAGCTTTTTGCCGCCGTCCGGGCCAAGGGCAAGTATGTCCGGCTGTTCGAGCAGCATGTGCCGGAGCAGCCCCGGCGATCCGCAACCGTACCTTACGATACTTGGCTCGCCGTCAATTACAAGGTGGAGCTGGCTTGCGATATGAAGCGCAGCGAAATTCACTCTCTGGCCATCCAGTTGCAAACAGGCGTGATCCGCGAGCGGTTCATGGATTGGATCGCTCCGCTCGCTTTTACGCCGCAGCTGCCCGCTCACGTCTACATTACCCCGGACCGGATTGCGCTGCCCCGCGCGGTGCTCTACCTGGAGGAGCATCTGGAAAGCAAGCTGGCCAGGTACGACCACCGCTGGGCGAAGGAAGCTCAGCTTCGGCTCGCGGATGAACAAGCCCGCATCCGCGATTATTACGAGGCGCTGCTTAAGACCGCTGAGCTCGATCAACGCCCGGACATCGAGGCGCAGTACGCCGGCCGCTCCCGGGAAATCGAATGGCAGTACCGCCCGCGCATCCGAATATCCGCCATCAACTGCGGATTGTTCCATGTTTCCTCTGCGAAACCGCCCGCGTACTGACGAACGGGCGCGAAACGGTGCGTTTTTCAGGGGAAAGTATTTTTGGACAGACTACAGGTTCTAACAATCTTTTCGGCGCATACCTTGTACAATAAAGGCATATTCGCAGCGGAATGCGCATAATGCCGATCTCAGGCCAACGACTCCTAAGCGAAGCAGGTGAAACTATGAAAAAGCTTACGTTCGCGCTCGTCTCGCTGCTGCTCGGCACAAGCCTGCTTGCAGCCTGGCCGCTCGAATCGCCTCCCGCGCATGCAGTGGAGGAAACGAAGCCATCGGCTCCTCCATCCGCGCCATCGAAGGAACCGGCAACCGACATTGCCGGCCCGACGCTGCAAGCGGCCGTGGAGCGGTTTATGAAGCAGCTCGCGCTCCAACCCGGCTTCGAGCCGTGGCAGCAAGCGTCCTGGACAAGCTATCCGCTCGGTCCGGGCATGCACGGCTGGGTCATCATCGTAAGCGCCGAAGGCTCGGAAGCGGGCTATCTGGTTATCCACGCCGGAGAACCGGATACATACAAGCTGACCGAGTACGGCAAAGGCTCCTACCCGTTATTCAGCTTGCAAACGCTGCATCGAAGCTTGGTGCAGCTTGAACTTATCGAATATCCGCATCAAATCGAGAGATTATACTTCGGTCCGCTGCAGGCTCTCTGGAAAATTACCGTGCAGAACGCGGACCGCATCTGGTATATCGACGCCAAAACTGGCGAGGAACTGCCATTCGCCAGCGACGCTAAGCTGCCCAAGAGTAAACCGGCGCCAGCGCCGAATGTCCAGGCATTCACCAATACCGATGCGAAGCATACGATACAGGAAAGCGGACAATCGGAGCCCGCGGAGCCTTATGCCCGGCTGCCGTGGGTACAAAGCAAATCAGGCAAGCCATTGCCCTTCGACGATCTGAAGCAGTTGATCGCTCAAGGCAGCAAGCCGGTGTACGCCGCCGAGCTTTACGAAGGCAGCGTCACCGTGCCGCTTCCCGTCGCAGGCTTTCAAGTATGGTCCAGCGGGGATCGCTTCGTGCAATTCCGGCAGGACGACGACCGTTTTCTTCCCTACGAGGCGCTGCAGCATCTCGGCAGCTTTTACCCTTAACCTACGGTTTTCTCCTCTTCCCTATATAGAAAAGCTTCCCGCCTGTCGGCAAGAAGCTTTTCCTTTTTTTTATTCAGGCACTGTTGATTCACCGCTCCGCTCTTTTGCCCAGGCTTCTCCCGAGACGCCGGGCGCCCTCGCGCAAAGGCTTCGTCCACATACCGATGGCCACCGGCAGCATGCCGAACCAGCGGTACTGCCATGGCTCCTTGCCTTCCCTCCGGTCCGCCCGCACCTGCCTGCGCACTTCCTTCGGCATCTCGATGTACCGGACGAACCGCTCCGTTACATATTTCACAAGCTCGTCGCTTTTTGCCACGTTGCCGTTCACCTCTACATCCCAGTATAAACCGCACCCGGTTGCGGCAAACCTGTCTTCGTCCTATAATGAAGTCGAGCGTAAAATCGCGGTCCGGTTGGTAGCCCAGATGCACGGGATCTCCCGGCTTTTCGAGATGCAAGCCCGTGTCATATCCTTCCCCCCTCGGGATGTCCATCGCTCGCAAGACGTAAGGAGGGGAAAGCATGAAGCTTACCGTTTATTTTGAAGGTGAATTTTGGGTAGGTGTGACGGAACACGAAGCGGACGGCAAGGTCAAAGCCACTCGTTACGTGTTCGGCCCGGAGCCGTACGACGCCGAGGTGATGGAGTTCGTGCAGTTTCGGATGCTGCCGCTGCTCGCGCAAACGTCGATGGGCGTCAGCGTCGATGCCTTGGCCCGGCGGGGCCGCGTCAACCCGAAACGGCTCGCCCGCGAAGCCGCCCGCGAGATGGATCGCAAAGGCATCCGCAGCGCAGCGCAGGAAGCGCTGAAGCTCGATCTGGAGCACCGCAAGAAGACGCGCAAGATCGTCTCCCGGGAGCAGCGGGAAGCCGAGAAGGAACGCAAACGCGAAATCGCCATTCAAAAAGCGAAAGCCAAGCACCGCGGCCGGTAACGGTCGCGTGCAAAAAAACACCCGGATGCCGGGCTGTCTACGACAGTCCGGACAAACGGGTGTTTTTGCCATGGTATGAGGTTTAAATTTTCTCCGGTGCTTCGATACCGACCAGCGCCAGGCCGTTCTTCAGCGTAATCCTTACGGACTCCACGAGCGCAAGACGCGCTTTGCGCACCTCGGCATCCTCCGCCTTCAATATCTTGCATTCATGATAGAAACGGTTGAAACTTTGCGCCAGATCGACCAAATACCGGCTGATAATAGAAGGTTCCAGCTTATGCATCGCCTGCTCGACCCGTTCCTTAAACAAGTACAGCTGCTTCAGCACGCCTTGCGCCTCTTCGTTCTCCAAGTGCTTCGGATCGAAGCCTTCGAACGACTGCGTCTCCGACGGATCGGCTTTGGCAAGTACGCTGCACGCCCGCGCATGCGTGTACTGCACGTAAGGACCGGTTTCGCCTTCGAAATTCAGCGCCTCGTCCCAGGAGAAGACGATATCCTTAATCCGGTTGTTGCTCAGATCGTTGAAAATAATCGCCCCTACGCCGACCTTGCGGGCGACTTCGTCTTTATTTTCGAGATTCGGATTTTTCTCTTCGATAATTTCGCGGGTCTTCTCAATCGCTTTGCCGAGCAGTTCCTCCAGGTTGATCACATTGCCCTTCCGGGTCGACAGCTTCGCGCCTTCCAGGCTGACTTTGCCGAACGGCACATGCATCATTTGCTTCGACCAATCGTAGCCCATCAGCTCAATCACTTTGAACAACTGGTTAAAATGCAAGCTTTGCCCCGCATCGGTCACATAGACACCTTTGTCAAAATCGTACGTGTTCTTGCGGTACTTGGCCGCCGCCACGTCGCGCGTATGATACAGCGTTCCGCCGTCCTTTTTCACCATTAAGGCCGGAGGCATATTGAAATCGTCGAGCCGCACGAGCAGCGCTCCGCCGTCTTCTTCCAGCAGGTTTTGCGCCTTAAGCTCGTCCAGCACCTCCGCCATTTTATCGTTATAGAAGCTTTCGCCGGCATACGAATCGAACTTTACGCCGAGCAGATCGTACATCTTGTGGAACTCCTTCAAGCTGATGTCCACAAACCAGCGCCACAGCCTGTGCGCCTCCTCGTCTCCCTGCTCCAGCTTCACGAACCAGGCACGCGCCTCATCCTCCAGCTCCGGCTTCACGTCGGCTTCGTCATGGAACTTGACGTAAATGCGCTGCAGCTCGTCGATGCCTTCCGCTTCGACGGCCGCCTGATCCCCCCACAGCTTGTAGGCGACGATCAGTTTGCCGAACTGCGTACCCCAATCGCCGAGATGGTTGACGCCCACGCTGTTGTATCCCATAAAGTTGAAAATGTTATAAAGCGCATTCCCGATGACCGTCGAGCGGAGATGCCCGATATGGAACGTCTTCGCGATATTCGGCGAAGAGAAGTCGATAACGATGTTGCGTCCTTGACCGTATTCCTGCGAGCCGTAACGGTCTTGGCGCGCCAATACTTCACCGACGACGTCTTTGGCGAAAACGGCCGGGTTCAAAAATACGTTAAAATAACCGGACACCGCATCGACCCGCTGAACCGCCGCGTCGTCGCTCCAGCCTGCCTTCAGCTCTTCCGCAATTGCCTGCGGCGCCTTCCGGAGCTGCTTGCTAAGCTTGAAGCAGGGCAGCGACAAATCCCCCATCTGCGGATTCGGCGGATATTCGATCAGCTCCGCCAGCGCTTCCTGCGTTATGCCTTCAAGCTTTGCCGCCAGCTGCCCGGCCAACCATTGTTTGTAATTCATACACGATGTGCCCCTTTCTTCGAACGAACGCCGCCATCCCGCAGTACGCTTTCATACAAGAAAGCACCCCGGTCGGGGTGCCGTTTTTCAACGTCGCACGTAGGTTTTGCCAGCCTTTGCATATGTTCCATTATATCGGGCACGAAAAACCGAGTCAAGCCGGGTTTGCTGCGTTAGCCCAAGGATTTTGGCGGTTCGGCGGCGCTTCGTTCCGGCTTGCATGCGATTTTTGTATGAATTTTGAATACCAACGAAAAAATAAGGGAGGAAATGAAAAACAAACTTGAATAAGGAGGCGTCCGTTCATGCCGTTGGTTCCTTTCGAGCCGTTCAGACACGTCGATCATTGGAAAAAAGAAATGGACAAATTTTTTAACGAGGGGCTGCCTTCCGCTTTCGGATTCCAGCAGGAATTCGGCGCGCCGCGGATGGACGTCTACGAAACCGAGAGAGAGGTCGTCGCCCACTTCGAAATTCCGGGTCTGGAGAAAAAAGAGGACGTAGACATCCACGTGGAGCATCAGACGCTCACGATCGTCGGCTCCGTACACAGAGTACAGGAAGCGAAGGAAGAGCAGTTTCACCGCAAGGAGCGTTATACCGGCCGCTTCCAGCGCACCGTTGCGCTGCCGGCGGAAGTGCAGGTCGAGGGCACGGTCGCTACGTATAAGAATGGCATTCTCGAAGTGAAAATGCCGAAGGCTCTGAACAACGCCAGAAAGCGGATCGACGTGGAATTTCATTAATAGACGTCATCCAACTGTAATCCAATTGAAATATGCTTTTCATCTTCCTTTAACGTAAAGCTTCTATAATAAAGCTCGACCCCCTTTTTCATATAGATTCTCTCTTGGCCCGCTGCCCGTTGCTTGCGGGTCGCTTTTTTTTCGCGAAAAGCAAAAAAACGGAGCTTCCGGCTGCCGCCGGTTCCACTCCGGTTTACGAGTTTAAAGCATTTTTTGCAGCATGACGACGTCCAGCAGCTTACCGAATTTGAAGCCGACCTCGCGCATCGTGCCTATGGTATCGAACCCGAACTGCCGATGAATATGAATGCTGCTGTCGTTGCCCTCCACGATCCGCGACAGCACCGTATGCAGCCCGGCCTTTTTCCCTTCGGCCAATACGGCCTCTAGCAGCTTTTTCCCAAGTCCCTGACCGCGGTGCCCGTCCCGGATATATAAGGACAGCTCCGCCGTGCGCGCATAGGCCAGCCGGTCGGAGTATCTGTTCGCGGCGGCCCAGCCGAGAATCTGACCAGCGTCTTCGGCGACGACGACCGGGTAAGCTTCACCATGCTGTTCGAACCATTCCAACTGCTGCTCCAGCGTGCGCGGAACCGTATCGAACGTCGCTACCGTCGTTAGGACAGCTTCGTTATAAATATCCAAAATGTGCTGTATATCCTCATATCCAGCCCGTCTGATCTCCATTAGAAGCCCGCTCCCTCTCACGAAACCCTATCGATTTTTCCGCCTACTATAGCAAGGTTTCGGGAGAAATGCAAGACTTGGAACAGAAAGCTGCTTATTATAAACCGAGCGTCTCCGTCATACCATTCAGCACCGCCGCATCCTTCATCATGCTTACGGCTTTTCGGAAATCCGTGTACATCACGCGGTCTTCGTCCAGAAACGGCACCTGCTTGCGACATTGCGCATATACCCATGCCGTTCCCTTGCCCAGCCCGTCGGCACCGCGATAATCGGCCGCTTGCGAGCCGCAGAGCAGCTCGATGGCGACGACGTTGTACGCATTTTCGACGATTTTGGCCGCTTTTCTCGCGCCGATCGTTCCCATGCTCACGTGATCTTCCTGATTCGCCGAGCTTGGAATCGAATCGACGCTGGCCGGATGCGCCAGCGACTTGTTTTCGGAAACGAGTGAAGCCGCGGCATACTGCGCGATCATGAAGCCCGAGTTCGTGCCGCCGTACTTCGTCAGAAACGGAGGCAGTCCTCCGCTCAGTTGGGGATTGACCAGCCGTTCGATTCGCCGCTCCGATATATTCGCCAGCTCCGCCACCGCAATCGAGAGGAAATCCATCGCCAGCGCAATCGGTTGCCCGTGAAAATTGCCGCCGGAGATTACTTTTTCCTGCTCGGTGAAAATGAGCGGGTTATCCGTTACCGAGTTCATCTCGATTACTAATTTATCGTGAATATATTGGAGCGCATCGGCCGAAGCGCCGTGAACCTGCGGTACGCAGCGCAGCGAATAAGCGTCTTGGACGCGCAGCTCGCCTTGGTTCGTCATCAGGCGGCTGTCTTGGGTCAGCTTGCGGATATTCGAAGCGACCTGCTGCTGGCCGGCATGCGGGCGAATATCGTGCGTTTCCGGGTCGAACGCCTGCTTAACGCCCTGCAAGGTCTCCGTCGTCAAAGCAGCAGCGCAATCGGCCCATTTGGCCAGCTGCAGCGCGTCCCAGCAAGCCAAAGCGCCGACGGCGGTCATCACTTGCGTACCGTTGATCAGAGCCAGGCCCTCTTTTGCTTCAAGCGACACCGGTACGATCCCAGCCTTGTCCATCGCCGCTTTGCCATCCAGCTTCTCTCCCCGGAACAACGCTTCCCCTTCCCCCATCATGACCAGCGCCAAATGGGACAGCGGGGCCAAGTCTCCGCTGGCGCCGAGCGACCCTTTCTCCGGGATCAGCGGCACGACGCCTTTGTTCAGCATCTCGACCATCGTTTCCACGACGGAGTAGCGTATGCCGGAATAGCCCTGGATCAAGGCATTGATGCGCAGCAATACGATCGCTCTCGCCACTTCCGCCGGGAACGGATCGCCGATGCCGCAGGCATGGCTGCGGATCAGATTGACCTGCAGCGCCTTCGCGTCCTCGCTCGAAATGTACGTGTCGCTGAATTTGCCGAACCCTGTGGTCAACCCGTAGACGACCTTTTTCTCCGCCAGCAGCTTTTCCACATATTGTCTGCTCTTCGTTACCTTCGCCTTGACCGAAGCGTCAAGCTCGACTTCGTAGCCGTGGCGCGCCACAAGCACAACCTCCTGCAAGGTCAGCTTGCCGCCGCCGATCGTAATAGGTGCCGTTTTAATCATCACGAATCACTCTCCTTAAGAAATGGACACAAAAAAAGAGGCCATACCAAATCAATGGTCATGACCTCTAAACGCAACTATAAGACTATGGTCTAAAGTTATTCAATTAAAACTTCCGGTCATCAAATGTGATTGATGCCAAAGCCCAGAACTTCATGCTCAAAGCCTTTTTTCGGAGCGCCGATCGTGCCGTACATGCATACGCAGATCCACTCCCCTTCGTCCGGTTGATCTTGTTCGGTCGACATAGGGCCGCGGACAATGGCGAAGGTCAGTCCTACCGTGCGCAATACGTCCCGAATCTGCGGGGTTCCCCGGCTCACCCCTTGCAAAGCCTCCAGGATCGCATGGTACAAGCCGTGCGTTTCCCGGTACCGCTTTTCGTCGATGACCCGATTGTTTTTAGCAGCGGTTTCGATGGCCGCAATGACTTTCGCGCTGTCCATGGAGCCGACCTTCCCGACGGTATGCCGATATCCGTCCGCTTCCAGCTTCCGTACGATATCCGCCCCCATCGCATGATCGTGCATCATCGTCAATAAAGCGGTTAATTTGCCGATAGTAGAAGGTATCCCCTGCTGGCCCGTCACTTGCATGCCCCTTTCCTGCAGAAAAGCCACAATAAAAATAAAAAAGACGCTACAACAGCAAATGGGAAAGCTTCTTCCCGCTCCCATAAGACTTGCCTTGTATCGACCCGACTATACGCTAAATTGTCTAAAAGGATTTTACTTATCGCTAAAAAGTATCTGATGAAATTGTATCATACATCACGCGGGTTGACAATGAGTCGCCGACCAGCAAGGAGAAAGTAAAACAAGGAACCCGATTTAAACCCAAATTCCTTGTATAGACCGATGCGGTCAGCGGTCATGAGTTGGTCATGATGCCGGACAAGCCGGCCCGGTTCAGCATAATAGCCCCAGCACGGCGCCCACAACACGTAAAACCCAGGTCTGTATGCCGATCAAAACAATCGTAGACTTCGGACCGCCCCCTCAAAGAGCGTGCCTTGAACATTCAGGATGACCAGGGCCCAGCCATTTATGCGGCTTCTTCAGCTCAAGCGAGGAGGAGCCCTGCATATTCCGTACATATAAAAAAAGCCTGTAAATTGCTTCAAGAGCAATTTGCAGGCCAGTTATTTTTAAGATAATGCGGTCGAGAGGACTCGAACCTCCACGGCTGTTACACCACTAGAACCTGAATCTAGCGCGTCTGCCAATTCCGCCACGACCGCATATTTCGCCGCGATTCGATTGATTTCGAACCGACAAATGGAATTATATAACGATCGCTCCCCCTATGTCAAGCATGAAATCTACTATAACATGATTCATCGGTTGTCCCATTTCTAATCCGTTAGAGTTGAATGAAAATGTATTGTTAAATGCTCTTTTAGGCATTCGGTGTACCATTTTAACCGGCGTATCCTCTCTCCTAATTTTTCTTCGGCTTATTATCCAAAATAGATCGTAGTTCCTTAATATCGTCATCGGACAAAGATTGCTCCTCGATGAAGTGAACCAGCATAGACTTCAGGGCTCCTCCATAAATTCGCTTAATAAATGACTGTGTTTCGGCTTGCCGACATTCATCCTGCGAGTAAAGCGGAAAGAATGTATAGAGTTTCTGATTTTGATTTACACCTACTACCTTTTTTTGGACTAGACGATCTAACAGAGTGCGCACCGTCTTCGGCTTCCAATCCGTTTTCTCCTGTAGAGAAAGAATAATTTCGTTAGCCGTTTGCGGAGCCTTTTCCCATAGCATGTTCATGACTTCCCATTCTGCTTCTGAAATATTGGGGACTTTATTAGACACTCTTATCCTCCTTCATATATGCCTTTATCCTTCAAAATAGATAACGTTATTTCTGCTGCCTTGCTTCCGTTGGCGTTCTCTTCATTTTGTATATTTGTTGCAAAGAAATAAACGTCGTCCTTTGTCTCTACATATCCAATGAACCAACCATTTATCATTTTTTTATTTACAGTACCTGTAGCTGTTTTTCCGGATAGTAGCGCACCATCTTTTTCTTCCAATCTAATCGAATCTTTGACGGTCTGTATATTGTTCTCTTTAAATCCAAATTGGTTTGTATAAAAAGCTTTTAATAATTGTACCTGCTCTACGGGAGATATCTCTAATGAGGATTCTAACCAATATTGTCCGATTCCTCCAGAAAGATTACGATTACCATAGCCTATTTGGTTCAGATAAGCTTGTATTTTATCCTGTTGGATTATTTTATCCAAATCCTGGAAATACCAATTTACTGAATTTTGCATTGCTTTAAATAAGGTTTGATCCTTATTCCATGAATCAAAAGGATAATGTATGCCATTCCATGGCATGGAGGAATTTTCTCTCGTTATGACATTGGAATCCAATCCAAACAACGCAAGATAAATTTTGTAAGTTGAATCCGGAGAAACTCTTAATTTGCTTTGATTTTCGTTATAGATACGATATTGATCTGCTTTCAAAGCATATAACACAAAGCTCCCTTTATATCCTGAAAAATAATCACTTAAATCCTCGTGCATAGTTCGATCGCTGGTAAAATCGTATCGGTTATGATCATTCGCCATCACAGAAACGAGTGGAGCCTGACTTGCAACAAGTATTCCCACAAGCATAAAGATAGCGATACTCTTCAGCTTCAATAGCTTTGAATCGGCCGTAAACGAAGCAATCCTTTCTATACGTTTCTTTATTTGCTGTTTGGGACCATTGAACTGATTAGTCAAAGCAAAATTTTTGAAATATGATGCTCTGTCCACAACTTTAATGATGGTATTTCCATATTCGGCAAAGCAGCGTTCATCTAATGAATGTAAAACAGCCATGTCACAAGCTATTTCACGATCTGATCTCATTTCCCTAAAAGCAAGCCAAACAAGTGGATTGAACCAGTATACGACTTGATAAATAACGATGAGGTAATTCGTCACAATATCTTTATATTTAATGTGATTGAGTTCATGCAAAATAATATATCTGATATCCTTCAAAGACAACCATTCGTCAAAATGAGTCGGAAATACAACATAGGTTTTCAGAAGGCCAAACGTCATCGGTGAACTGACAAGCGGAGATTCCCCTACAATTAAATGTCTCGATATCTTTAAATCCTGCATGCACTGTTCAAATAACACGAGAACTTCTTTGTTTTTCAGGTTAGACGTAGTGCGTTTAATATTTTTTACCTTTAGCCAGGCATGCATGGTCAAACCGGCCATTACGAGTATCCCTGCGATCCAGGTCAAAGCTAAAATGATATTCAGGTATGCTGGACTAGCACGGTTTATAGATATCGAAAAGTCCTGCAGCCAATTCACATTTCCAAATTCCTGATCTCCGGTGGTCATAGTGGGAGGACTTATTCCATCGCTTTGGTTAACACCGAATAAATAGAAATTGTTTCCAAAACTAAATAAATGACTTGATATAAAAGGAAGCAGCAATGCAATAAACAATAGAAACCATAGATTATAGTGCCATTTCGCTGAAAGTTGCTTTTGGAACAATTTTTTAATCAGCATAATAGCGGCAATGGTAAAAGACGACACAATGAAGCTAATAACGAAATGAGTAAAGAACATGCTTTTCGTCTCCATCTCTCAACCTTTCGGTTGAAATCATTAAAGCAGCAAAACTTGTAGCCTGAATTTTAGCAGTTGACTGTCATTTTATCAACTACCATCCTTGATCTTTCATTCCAATTTTGACTGCTTCTTTATAATGAAAAATGACAGCACATCAAACTGATTTGGAATAGGCTGGCTCGTACATAAGCCAACTTATTCCATGCCTTGAGAGAGTTTAGACGCTATGGTTGATCATTGCAGTTTACTTCAAGGCGTCCATTGCTATTTTCGCAGCCTGCGCGATAAGGTCATCATTATAAGCGGAATCCTGCTTATCGCGACTGGACAGAATTGCGATAATGATGGGGTCTCTGTTCGGCGGCCAAACAATAGCAATGTCGTTACGCGTTCCATAACTGGCGGCACCGGTTTTATCTCCAACCTGCCAGCCTTCGGGTACGCCCGCACGGATCAGTTTAGCCCCAGTCGTGTTCCCCCGCAGCCAATCTGTAAGGAGCTTACGTTTGTCAGCAGGAAGCACGTCGCCGACCGTGAAAGCCTGAAGGGTTGTGGCAAGCGCTTTAGGTGTACTTGTATCTCGTGTGTCTCCCGGGATGGCTTGGTTCAAATCTGTTTCAAAACGTGCAGACGTAGTAACGTTATCGCCGATCTTTTTCAGAGCTGTTTCAAAACCCTTAGGGCCACCCAATTCTTTTAGTAAGAGATTCCCCGCGGTGTTGTCGCTATAACGGATAGCAGCGTCGCAGATATCCCTAAGGGTCATCCCTGTTTCCACGTGTTTTTCTGTTATGGGTGAATAAGTGACCAAGTCTTCCTTGGTGTAGGTGATTACTTTATCGAGATTAGAGCTTTGCTGAAGCACTGCGCCTGCCGCCAAAGCCTTATAGGTGGATGCAAAAGCGAACCGTTCCTCAGGTCTGTAAGCAATCGTCCGACTCGTACCGGTATCAATTGCATACACACCAAGTCTAGCGCCAAATTTGTTCTCGAGTTGAATAAACTCGTCAGACTCGGATGTAACTACTGTCTGAGTCTTCTCTGTCGACTGGGTAACAGGGGGATTGACAGCCTTCGCACAACCAATGAGCAAGATGGGTACAAACAATAGAGGTAAAGCAATTTTATTGCAAATTTTTACTATAGAATGTTTAGATTTACTCAAGATATTTAACCTCTTTTCAAAAAATATTATGTAAGCTGAAAACGAAAAAACTGTTTTTTTCTATTCTATACTCTGTTACTCCTCTCTAATTTTGATTACATTCGTAATATGATACTACACTTGTAGTCTATCGATGTCAAATTAAGCACCAGCTTAAAATAAAAAGGTTCCTGCTCTGCCAGAGAAAGCAGATCAGAAACCTGTCGTTTGTTTTAATGGGCAAAGGTATACACCTTCGCCCATGATTTTATTTTTCAGCCCGCAACTTTAATTAACAGCCTGCGACTTCCAATAGCTCTCCATCTCTTTAATGAACCCTTTACGATCAATCTTGTTAATTAAATATTTCTGCATGGAGGCGCCCAGCTTAGCGTAATGATCCCCGGGAAGGAATTTGAACATTCCGAGATTAATAACCTTGCCTTCTTTAACATAATTACTTATTGAAGGAGAAATGGCATTCGTCCCCTTTACTTTTAAATCTTTATAAGGCATGATTAATCCCATTTTGGAAATAATGGAGTTTTGTCCCTGTTCACTTGTGACCATCCACTCAAAAAATTGTTTGGCTGCTTCCTGCTGCTCCGGTGTTGCTCTTGTTTTATCGATGGTGTACAGAAACGGTTCCAAAACCGGAATCTCCTGGTTCCCGTAGTCATCCGGGTTGTTGCTGATTGGAACCGGCATGATTCCAAATTGTTTGTCCCGGCCTTCGACAGGGTCCATTACGGACCAAGCCCAATCTCCCATAAAGTAGAATGCCGCGTTACCTTTGGCAAAATCTATCGTATCTTTATTGAAGTCGGCGACAATCGGATCGTTCTTTCGAAGATTATACTTTTTAAGCAAGTCGAAGGTATCCAGCAAACCATTGAATTGGGGATTGCCGGATAAATCCACGCTTCCCTTTTTCAAGCCCTCCAAAAAATTACGATTATCTTCAACCTTTTTGGATTGCAGGCCGTAGGCTAACGATAAATAATGGGAGCCTAAAGACCAGTCCGATCCATGAATCAATACCGGCGCCTTGCCGGCGGCTTCCACTTTTTTGAACAAAGCTTCCAAATCATTGCGGGTTTTCACCGATGCGGGATCAAAAGTTCCTCCGATCGCTTCCTCAACTACCCGTTTGTTGTACAATAAACCGTAACCCTGCGTAGTCCACGGCACACCGACAAATTTGCCCTCAAATAAGTTCCTTTCAATCGTGCCTGGCAGCGTCAACTTTTCGTATTTTGCTTTCTCCGACTCCAAATCCAGCAATGTGTCTTTGAACTTTAATACCGTTTGCTGTTCCAGCATGGCGGCCGTAGGCGGATTGCTGGAAGCCTGAAGCGCTTCGTATTTTTGTATATAATCGGTTCCTGCTTGCGCATTCAATAATTCAATTTTCACTTCCGGGCGCTCTTGCTGATACGCCTTCACCAAATCGGAAAAAGCGTTGTTCTGATCCACCGTATAAAAAGTAATCTTGACGCCCTTCTCCGATTGAGCCGCTCCCGGCGATGCATCCTTATTGGAACAAGCGACCACCGTAGATAACAGCAAAGCCGTACAAACTCCGAGCTTGATACCCGCTTTGATTTTCAATATCTTTTCCCCCTTATCTTATAAATAAGTAAACGGCTCTCTCGCATCAATAAAGACGACCGGAATCCCATGGACCAAAGGCTGCAGCCATTCCGCCATAAATTTCATGCCCCATTCTTCGCTGCGTTCATGCCCTACAACGATCATGGCTTTGTTAAGTCCAAGCATTTGGGCGTCGTTGATATAGGCGCAGAGCGTCCACTCCATTATTTCGCCGCAAATCATGACATCCAAATTCATATTTCGCATCAATTCCATCGGCATTTGTTCTCTTCCCAGGCCCAAGCTGCCCCCGCCCACTAAAATTCCGACTCTTGAACATTTCATTTCGGGTTTGCCGATGATTTGTATCACATCCATGGACAACTTGCGCTTAAAAAAGCTCGCCAGCTCCGCCAAACTGACCTCCTCAATTTGGTAGGTGTGAGGATTTCCGTCAAGCATATTGTTTTCCCAGCCAATTTCTTTTAGGAGGCCGTCATAGATTTTGTCTGTTTTCCCCATGTGCATGTAATCGTGAAACCGCCAGATCACGATCTCATTCTCATCTATCAATTTTTTCTTAGCCGCATATACAGGGTCGTCCTGAAGCCAGTCCGTTTCATCGTTTCCCGTATAGTAGGTAGGCTCATGAGTAATAATCATATTGGCCCCGCAAGCGATTGCCTGCTTGATAACGTCAACCGTTGCCATAAATGTCGTTACAATTCCGGTGACCTCCGTGTCGGGACTGCCGCTCATGATCCTGTCTCCGGTTTCGGGCAATCTAAAATCGCCGCACGAATCTTTCAAAATGGCATCAATCACTTGTTGAACCTTCATTTCCAATCCCTTCTTTCGTTAAGATTACGCCCCAAATAGCGCTGCCGCTCTCCCTAAGGAATCAACGCTTAAAAGCTCTCGCCAAAGCATCCAAGTATCCGTTTCTGGCGCGTTGACTGATCTCCGCATCCGGAACAACGTGTTCGAAGCCGTGATAGCATCCGGGATAAAGCTGAAATTCGACATCAACTCCTGCCTGTGCAAGACGCGCAACATAGTCGATCGTCTCGTCGCGGAACGGATCAAGCTGCCCTACGCAAGTATAGACCGGAGGCAGGCCGGCCAAGCTCTTCGCGCGGCTTGGCGCCGCATAAGGGGAAATGTCTCCATGGGCATGCTCGCCAAGATACATCTTCCAGGCCGCAAGGTTATTGGCCCTGTTCCAAACCGCTTGATGCGTAATTTCGTGGCTTGAGGGCGTAACGTTACGATCGTCGATCATCGGGTACAACGGCATTTGAAAACAAATGGCCGGTCCGCCTTTATCCCGAGCCATCAGCGCCAATGCCGCCGTCAATCCCCCTCCCGCACTTGCCCCGCCAATCGCAATCCGCGACAAATCGATATTCATTTCCTCCGCGCGGTTGGTTATCCATTCCAATGCGGCGTAGCAGTCTTCAATGGCCGCCGGAAACGGATGTTCGGGGGCAAGGCGATAGTCGGGCGAAATAACGATGCAATTGGCCGCTTTTACAAAGCATTCGCAGAGTACGTCATCGGAACTCGGGTGACCCAACACATATCCCCCGCCATGGATCCAAAGAAAAGCAGGCAGCTTTTGATCCTCTCTCCGGACCGGTTCATAAATCTTGACCAGCATTTCCTTTGAATCTCCGCCGGATATATAACGTTCCGTAATTTGAACGGATTTCGAGCTATTCGCGGGAGGCAAAGGGCGCTGCCTCTCCATAGCCAGATCATCGGGCAAATAAAGAGGCGTTAAAAGCTCTACCCCTTGCTTTAATTCCGGAGCCACTCTGCTTATGAAGTCCAATATCCATACCTCCAATTATGATGAAATTTCCCCAAGCTTAATCAGACTGCAAAATGATCGGCGAATCCTTCTTCATCGACATAGGAAATCTCGGCAAGGCCTGCTCTTAAGTCGACTAGCAACATACAACTCTTATCGTCCTTTGTCCACTTGAGACGAAGCTCATCCGCCGGCGAATCAAGAACCTCAAATTCTCCTTGGAAAGCTTCATATTCGTTCCTGAAACGGATCAGCCTCAAAAGCCGCTGCACCGCTTCCTTCTCCAGAGACCGCTCGATCTCTTCCAGAGAGAAGTTGTGGCGGTTGATTTCCCGGCCTTCTCCGGTATTCTTTACACGTTCATAATCGTTCTCGCCGGCCAACAGCCCCACATAGTACACCTGCGGAATGCCGGGCGTAAAGAACTGAATGGCGCGTGCCGTCAAATAAGCGTCGTCATCGCTGTTCAATGCGGAATAATAGGTACACCGGATTTGATGGACATCAAATCCATCCGCCGCTTTATGTTCATCCGACAAGATCAGACTGAGGTTGGCTCCCCGAGCCACGCATACATCCACAATTTTTCTCGCTTCTCTCGTATCGATCAAATCATCCAAATCCGGCTTTACCGGAATACCGTCATGGCAATCCAGCATCGTAAACTGGTTCTTCGGCCGGGTCTTTAAATAATGAACCAAATCCCCGCTGTTTTGGTTGATCAAGGCTTCAAGAATCCGGTACGGCAGGATAAAATCGTAAATCCAGCAGCCATGCTCGGCAAGCTTGTATTGTGTGGTATAGTGCGCATGAACCTCCGGCAGCAGCTCAATTTCAAGCGATGCGGCAAGCTTCATCACCCAGTCCAGAAATTCATATATTTCCGGCTCCACGAAAAAGCAGCTGGTGCCGAGCTTTTTGATCACATAACCGACAGCATCGAGCCTGACAATTTTTACATTGTTCTTCTTAAAGTTTAGAAAGAAGTCCGTCAAAAGCTGCTTGACTTTTTCCGATTTTATATCGAGATCAATCTGCTCAGATGGGTCCGTTTTGCCAAATGTGGTCCATACCTTTTCCTCTTCACCGGTCTCCGCAATAGTGAAGGTCGAATAAGGCAGCTGCCGGCGCAGAAACATTTTATCGATGTCTTGCTGCACAGGTTGGCCATCCGGCCAAATTTTATCTAATGTGATAAATAAGTCCGCGTACTCGGACTCCCTCCCCTTTTCAAGGAAGTCTTGAAAGTATGACGATTGCCGGGAAATATGGTTAACCATCAAATCAACCAAAACATCGAACTGCTCGCCGATGGCCTTCATATCTTCCCATGTGCCAAAAATCGGATCAATTTCCAGATAAGTTCGCGGCGCAAACCCTCTGTCTCCGGTGGAGGGGAAAGGCGGCAAAATGTGAATACCACCTTTGAAAACGTCTGAAAAATACGTATTCAGCACGCGATGGAGCGTTTTTAAATCTCCGCCAAGGGAGTCGGGATACGTAATCAGCTGCACTTGATTTTTGACGGACATATGGAACCTCCTACAGTTCGTATAAGTTTTTTATCGCTTCGAGTTCAGGCAAATCCACCACCGCGCCGGTATATTTCAGCTTATAGGCGCTAACGGCAAATCCAAGAGAAATGGCTTCGTGAATGGAATATCCTTTCACCAGCGCCGTATAAAATCCGGACCAGAACGCATCTCCCGCTCCGGTCGTATCCGCTACCTCCGTAGCCAGAGTCTTGAAGGTAACGGTCTCGCTTCCGTTGGATACCATAGCGCCGTACTTTCCCAAAGTCAGGATCACCAGCTTGGCGCCGAGACTCAAAAACTTCTTAATGTGGTTATAGGGCGTATCTTTGCCGAATAATCTTTCCGCATCGTCGCCCGACGGCTTAATGATATCGACCTTACCGATGATGGATTTTACATAGGCTGCGCCATCTTCGCCCTTTTGCCATAATACCGGATGATAGTTAGGGTCAAAACCGATCAGCACGTTTTGCTTTGCGGCAAGGTCCAGCATTTTTTCGATCGTATCGCGGGCCGGTAGCTTGGAAATGGGCCAGCATGAGAAATGCAAGATCTTTGACCGGAGCAGGGCTTCTTCAAGCTTTGAAGTATAGGAAATTTGATAGTCCGCACATCGATAAAAGACGGGAACCGGAGTCGACTTGCTCTTAGTAAGAAGGACCAGACTAGTTGAATTTTCCACGGTTTCAACGAATTCCGGCTCAATCCCCGCTATGCGCAATTGATCGAGTAAAAAGCTGCCTAATCTGTCTTCGCCTACGGCTGCTGCAATCTGCGAACGGCCCCCTAATTTTTTGACGTTCATCGCGATATTCGCAGGCGATCCGCCAAAAAACTTATGGTATGCAGCTCCTTCAAAAGCATCTTCGTACTCTGCGGAAATCAGATCGATCAGAAGCTCCCCGGCCATCAATACATCATTCTGTCTATCCTCAAAATCCAAGACCTGCTTAAATTCAAACACAATAACTTCCTCCTACGGCTACGTTAATTTTAATTGCGGGAAACACCGAGTCCACTTCTTTCAGAAAAGAACCTATGTTGTTCCCTTTTCCAATAATTTAACCGGAAGAATCGTTTCCAGAGGCATATCTTCGCCCGCAATTTGCCGAAGCAGGTATTTGACCGCCAATTCCCCCATCTTCTTGACCGGCTGCTCTACCGTCGACAAATCGTCCGTACCGCCAATTTGAATTCCGTCATAGCCTACGACTTTCACGTGCTCGGGTACGGCCTTGCCGAGTCTCCGGCATTCCTTGATGACCTGCAGCGCCAGGATATCGCTGCTTGCAAATACGCCGTCAATATCGGGATGTTCTTCAAATAATTCACGAACCAAATTTTCGTATTCCTTATATTTAAAACCGTTCAAATCCGTTTGTTTAACCACAAAACCGACGTCTTTGCCGCTCACTTGTTCAATGAATGCGTCATGCCGCTGTTTGGCCAACAGATTTAGCCGCAAGTTTCCGCTTAAATAAGCGATTTTTCTGCACTTTTTGCTAAGAAGCAGTTTGGTGGCCAGCACTCCTCCGCTATAATTGTCTGACGAAATACATGGAATGGACTTAGAAATTTGACGATCCAGGGTCACCAGCGGAAGCTTGATCGACGTATATTCTTTCACACTCATCGTATGACTGCCCATAATAATTCCATCCACTTGGCTGGCTCTTAGCAAATCGATATACTCCTTCTCCTTTTTTTTATTAAGTAAAGAATTGCAGAGCATCAGCTTATAGCCGTGCTTGTAAGCGTAATATTCGATATGCTTTGTGATTTGCCCAAAAAACGGATGGGAGATGTCCGGTATAATGAGACCAATAACATTCGATTTTTTGCGCGATAATGAACGTGCCAGCTCGTTAGGCTGGTAGTTCATCTCTTCCATGGCTTCGTGCACTTTTTTCTTCAGGTCGTCACTTAAATATCCCCGGTTGTTTAACACCCGGGAAATTGTCGTAACCGAAACCCCTACTTTTTCTGCGATATCTTTTATCGTAACGGCCATCAAAGCTCCTCCTTGTATCAGACAGCCGCCGTTTTGGATTTGAGCTGTCACAAGAAAAACCATTCATCAAGCGGGGGCAGCCTCTCCGTGATCACGGACGCTTCGTCGTATCGAATGGGAACGATTCCTTTCTCCTTGCATAGCTCCAGGATTCGCGGATCGGTGAAAAGTCTCGCCTCCAACACTCTGCCGGCGGCAAGCTCATCCCCGGAAATGTGTTTATTCCCCAGCATTCTCATTTCGCAGGTATCGATCGCCGGATGACCGACATATAAATATTGTCCCTTATCAGCGGCTTTAAGGCGCGAAACGATATCATCAATAAGATGATCGGTTTCTTCTACCCGTCGTAAAGAAGAGCAAAAACGGTTCCAGTATAACAATCCTTCTTTATCCGCCCATTCCGTCATTCGCTCTTCCATACCGGGCACATGGTACTCCGGAAACATGTGGGTATCGACGTAAGCGATTTGGAACCCCAGCCGTCTAAGCTTGTCCAGCTGCGCCTGAATTTCCAGCATGACTTCGTCCAAATCAGGCTTGTGCGTCTCAAATACTTGCGGAGAAGGCGTAAACATTCCGTTTTCGTCGACTAAGGTAGAGACTTGTGAAATCGGCAGAACGGGCCCCCACTTTACTTGATCCCATTCCGCGTTCAACGTCGCATGCAAACCAAAACAAACATCTTCACGTCCGATCAACATTTCGGCGGCTTCTTCTATAAAGCGGCAAGGAGCCATTAAAGAGACATTTTTTATAAATCCGGCTTTTAAAGACTCTGCGATGCCTACATTGGCCGAATGAGAGCTGCCGCAATCGTCCGCCCTGGTTATGAGCCGGATTGCGGGCTCCCTTCCATTCGATTCCCGAAGCACGGTTCACTCCCTCCCCATTTCGATCCTCGATGTTAAGATTGATTTTGGGACAGCAATGACGCAATGATGTGTCAACCGGTTGACACTAAGGGCGCAACCGGATGCCGGCTTCTGTCCCGAAGCCACGCGCCCGCTATTTTGTTCATCCCTCATCAAATTCCCATTCAAAATTCATGTCGTATCCCGCTGTATAAGCGTGACCGGAAACGAATTTATCATAGAGACCTCTTCCCCTTGGAGCAGCTTTGCAATCAATTCAATGGCGCATTCGCTCATTTCCCGAATAGGCTGCCTTATGGATGTCAGGCGGGGCCATACCAAGGATGCGATTCCCACGTCGTCATACCCGATAATTTTCATTTCTTGCGGGATTGTTTTCTTTAATTGATGACAAGCTTGAATGACCAAGGCAGCCAGGACGTCGCTGGTGGCAAATACTCCGTCCGCATCCGGATGCTCTTGAAAAAATCGCACAAGCTCATCCACATTTCGCTTATCGCCTAAACCGGTAATCTCCAGCTCCAAGCTAACATGTTCGATTCCGGTATCCGGAAGCTCATCCCTAAATCCTTGAAATCTCTTGCTCGCCAGCAATGCGGCGTGATTCGGCCCGCCTACTCCGCCAGAAATATGCGCCAGCTTGCGGCAGCCCTTGTCGACCAATAATCGGGATGCGAGTCTGCCTCCCGTATAATTATCGGAAGTAACGATGGGAATATTATTGGCAACCGTACGATCAAATGATATGATCGGCAAATTTAAATTGAGATAATGCTTGACGTCCTGCACATTGCTTCCCATAACAATTGCGTCCACTTGATTCTTCTTCAACATGTCGATATACTTGCGTTCTTTCGAAATATCGCGATTGGAATTGCATAGCAGCACTTTATACCCTTTTTGATCGGCATAATACTCAAGATGATAAACCAGCTCGCTAAAAAAAGGATGAGATACTGTAGGAATAATCAGACCGATCATATTCGATTTTTTTCTAAACAAGGAACGAGCCATTTCATTCGGCTGATAATTTAGCTCCTTCATGGCCTGAGCTACCTTATCCCGTGTCGCTTGACTGATATATCCCCGGTTATTGAGCACGCGGGAGACCGTCGTTACCGAAACCCCTGCTTTCGCAGCTACATCTTCGATTTTAGGCATAGATGCACACCTTAACTTTTTTAAGGCAATTATACACTTTTTTCATCGCATTTTCAGCCTCGAAAGCGTACGGGGATTTTTATTTCAGGGCCCCTTCCGTAATTCCTTTGACGATCTGTTTTTGAAGAAAAAGATATAGAATCAGCACCGGTATAATCGTCATAACTAATCCTGCCATCAAGGGACCGTAATCAACGGAGTAAGACGAGAAAAAAGAAAACGTAGAGAGAGGCAACGTTCTCTGTTCCGGCGACAGCAAAACCAGGCTGGGCAACAAATAATCGTTCCAGATCCAGAGCACATCCAAAACGATTAGCGTTACGAAGACCGGTCTCAGCAGCGGCAAAATAATCTGGAAAAACGTTCGCAGCCTTGAGCTTCCCTCGATAAAAGCCGATTCTTCCAATTCATAAGGAATCCCTTTGATGAACCCGTGGAACGTAAATACGCCAAACGGTACGCCAAACCCGAGATACATAAACAGCAAAGTTGCTTTCATATTCAACAGGTCCAGCTTTCCGTACAACATGACCAGCGGGATCATGATGACCTGGAACGGAAGCGCCATGGATGCCAGCATGATAAAGAACAGTATTGCGTTTAGCTTCCATTTGAAGCGAACGAACAAATAACCTGTCATCGATGAGAAAATAAGAATGATGAAAACGGCAACCGCCGTAATAACGAAAGAATTTAGAAATCCTTGCATAAAGTCCATACTTTTATACGCGCTGATATAGTTTCCGAAAAGCAGGGCTTTAGGGGGAGACAAAGGATTTTCCACAAACTGCTGCGTTTTTTTGAAAGAATTCATGACGACCAATAAGAAGGGAGTTAAAAATACGAATAAAAGAATATACAGCAATGCTGATTTGATTTGTGAGGTTGATTGTCGAGCATGGTTCATGATTCGACCTCCAGTTTCTTCAGCAGGTAGGATTGAGTAAGCGCAAGCAAGGCTATCACGGCAAACAAGACAACCGCTTCGGCCTGCCCCGTTCCGAATTGATTAGATAGAAACGCTTTTTGAACAATATGGTACGAAGCCATCTCGGTCGAATGGAACGGTCCGCCTTTAGTTAAAGCCAGATTTATATCATAAGCTAAAAATGACCGCGAAATGGAAATGAATATGCTTATGACGATTGCGGGAATCGAAAGCGGCAAAATGATTCTGCGAAGTATCGTAGCGTTGTTCGCTCCATCCATACTGGCGGCTTCCAATACGTCATTAGGAACGCCCGAGAAGCCGGCTATATAAATGAGCATAAGATAACCGACCAATTGCCAAGCCGTTGCAATGACAAGCGCCCAAAAGGCGGTATCCGTATCGGTTAACCAAGACGATTGAAACAAGGCCCATCCATATTTATTGCCCAGATACGGCAATACTTGCGAGAATAGAGTCTGCCATAAATAGCCCAGTACGATTCCACCGATCAAATTCGGTGTAAAAAATCCCGTTCGAAGCCATTTCTCCCCTTTCACTCCTCTAGTTAACGCCAGCGCAATGAAAAAAGCCACGATGTTGGAGATCAAGACGGTACATAAAGCATATTTGACGGTAAACCACAATTGGGTGAGAAATACGCTGTCATGAAACACCTTGGAGTAATTGGCCAAACCAATGAATGAACTGCTGGTCATTCGCACATCCCAATTCGTAAACGTCAAATATAATCCAACCAGAAACGGGATCAAGACAACAGCACCAAACGCAAAAATGGAAGGAGCCCCGAAAAGCAAAAAGATTCCTGCATTCCTTATAAATATGTTTTTCTTCATGATGCCGCACCCTTTACAACCAGGATTTTAAATGCCTTTAAGTAAAAGATGGGGAGCAAAGGCGGAGCCTAGTCACCCATCTTCTACCTCTCAGCGAGTCAAGTCCTTATTTCCCGGAATATGATTTCCAATACATTTGAACTTCATCCGCGAGTCCCTTGCGATCGATCTTTCCTACCAAATATTTTTGCATAGACGCTCCCGTCTTCGACCACCAGTCTGTCGGAAGATAGTTGATCACTCCGATATTAATAACTTGTCCTTGATCTACATATTTGGTTACGGCATCGGATATCACATTCGTACCCTTTACCTTTACCTCCTTATAAGGCATGGAGAGACCCATTTTATTAACGATCGCCGATTGCCCCTGCTCGCTTGTCACCATCCATTCGATGAACGCTTTGGCGGCATTTTGCTGCTCGGGAGTGGACCCCGATTTATCAACAACCAACAACTTCGGTTCGCTGTAAGCTACTTGCGTATTGCCGTAGTCCGTCGGATTATTGCTAATCGGCACCGGAATCATACCAAATTCTTTGTCCCGACCTTCTAACGTTCCGATGACAGCCCAAGTCCAATCTCCCATAAAGTAGAAGGCCGCGTTGCCTTTTGCGAAATCCCCGCTATCTTTCATGTAGTCTGCAACAAGCGGGTCATTTTTTCTCGTATTGTATGTTTTCAACAAGTCGAAGGTATCCATCAATCCGCTAAATTGAGGATTGTTCGCCAATTGGACATCGCCCTTTTTCAGGCTCTCTACGAATTTGCGGTTCTCATCCACGTTTTTCGATTGCAATGAATAGGCCAATCCCAGATAGTGAGCGCCCAAGGACCAATCCGCTCCGTGAATCATCACCGGAGCCTTGCCGGAGGCTTCAATTTTCTTAAACAACGCTTCCAAGTCATTGCGGGTTTTCACAGAAGCCGGATCAAAGCTCCCTCCGATCGCCTCCTCAACAACTCTTTTGTTATATAGCAAGCCGTATCCCTGGGCAGTCCATGGAACGCCAAGGAATTTTCCGTCCAGCAGAGCTCCGTCAACCGCCCCTTGCTTCGTTAGCTTTTCGTATTTCGCTTTCTCCGACTCCAGGTCCGCAAACTTGTCTTTAAATTGTAAAATGGTTGCCGGGTCAAGATTGGCGATCGTGGCCGGGTTGCCGGAAGCTAATAACGATTGAAATTTTTCCAGCTGTCCGCCGCCAATTGGCGTCGGAATCAATTCTATGCTCACATTGGGATTCAGCTCATGATACGTTTTAAACAGGTCCTCAAATACATTGTTTACTTCGGCTGACGTATTGAAGAAAGTAATCTTAACGTCTTTGGTCTGGTTGGTCGCTTCCGCCGAAGGGCTTGAAGTATCGTTTTTGGAGCAAGCCGCCAATGAAGAAAGCAGTAAAGCAGAACAAATTCCCAATGTGATGCTCTTTGTAATTTTCAAAATCTTTCCCCCCTGACTATCATTTTTGAATGCGCATTCATCTTTGTTTCACATTTATGATAACCGGTTGTCATGTCGTATGTCAACCGGTTATCATATTTTTTCTGCGATGCAAAAAAGATTGGGCTTCAATTCAAATTAAATTCAATAAAATGATCCCCATCAAGGCTGCTCCGGCAGGATCAAATTCCGCTCCAGGATCAGCATCAATTGTTCCACCATTTCCTTTGGAGTGTAAGGCATCGATTGAACAATCCACCATTCCACCAGACCGGAGACCGCGGCGGCCAGAAATTGGACGACGATTTCCCGGTTTATGCCCGGGCTGATGCCGCAGCTTTTGATATGCTCCTCGATGCCCCGTTCCATCATCGCGATCATCCGCTTGCGGAAGGCGGGTATCCCCTTGCTCGTCATTAGCGTGGAGTAGATGGAGGCGTGGCGCTCCAAAAATTCGAACGTGCGAAGCAGTAAAGCTTTTGCAGCCACCTTGCTTGGATCCCCGTCAGGCATGCAGCTTTCATACAATAACTGCAAGTACGTCTCGATGCACTGGTCCAGCAGATCGTACTTATCCGTAAAGTGCAAATAGACGGTCCCCCGGTTTACATTCGCCCGGTCCGCGATTGCATGAATCGTGATCTTCTCAAAGCTTTTCTCCTCCATCAGCCCGACAAAAGCTTCCATGATCGCCTGCCTCGTTTTTAGAATTCGTCTGTCCATAACTCTTTCTCTCTGCTCCTTTTTTAGACAATCCGAGCGCATTTGTTGAATATTCAACAAAATCAAAAATATTACCGATTGATCCGGTGTTTCACCGGATGCTATCGTAATTGTAATCAACAAACGTCAATTATACAACAAATGTTCATTAAATATGAAAGCGAGGATAACAGCATGAGAGTATTGGTTTATGGAGCAGGAGTTATAGGCAGTTATTTGGCCCATGTTCTTGTGCGCGGGGGCAATGATGTGACCGTATTGGCCAGAGGAAAACGGGCGGAGGAGCTGGAGAAGGAGGGGCTTGTCATCCGCCATTATTTTCAGCGGAAAACGACGGTGGATCCGGTACGCGTCATCCGGACGCTGGAAGCGGGCGATATCTACGATCTCATCTTTGTCGTCATGAAATATACGGATTTCCCGGCGGTACTGCCTATCCTGGCCAACAATCGGAGCAGCAATATCGTTCTGGTGGGTAATAATACGGATGCCCATGATATGCAAAATTACCTGGAGGAGCATAGCGATATGCACAAAAATATCGCCTTCGGGTTCCAAATTAGCGCCGGAAGCAGGGAAAACGGGCGGACCGTCTGTATCCGCGGAGGCGTACAGATGGTGCTCGGCGGTTTGGATGGTCCGATTCCCTTTCAGGCCGCGATTGATCAAGCGTTTGCGAAAACCAAATACAAACTTGTCTATCACGAAAATATAGACGCTTGGCTGAAGAATCATATTGTACCCATTGTAGCGCTGGGCTTTGTAACGATTATCCATGAGCGCCAAATGACAAAAATCGCCAGGGACGATAAGCTGCTGCGGCAAATGATTGCGGCCATGGACGAAGGCTTCCGCGTGCTGGAAGCCCAGGGTTATCCCTTAACACCGGCCGTTCAAGCTTCATTGATTCGTAAACACCCAACGCTACTGCGGCTGCTTCTAAAAATATATCATATGCTGCCGGCCAGTCGGCTGGTCGACGGTTCCCCCTACGAAATCGCCGCTTTAAACCGCGTGTTTCGCGATTGGAAAGAACGGTCCAACGTCCCCACTCCCCATTGGGATGTGCTGGAAGAGCGGTTTAATGCCAGCTCTCCGTTTATTTCCGGAGCGTGACGGGATTTATCATTAGCAAAATCGCCCTATTAACGAACAAAGGTTCCAGCCGGATGAGCTGAAACCTTTGTTAATACGGATGATGTAAAGACCTTCCCGTACATGCAATGGGATTATTTTTTCCTCAGAACTTAGTGGTATGCGAATCAATTCAAAACTCTCCACGATTGGTTTCTACCATTCTGTACTAGCTTCCGACCTACTTCTGAATTTGATCAGCCGCCTTATATATGGACTGCTCAAATCACCTTGTTTTGGATATAGTAAACCATCAAAATTAAGATAGTATAAAATCATGGCAGCAAAATTCGCGAATTCATTTGGAAACAGAAAGGAAGCGGCTCAATATGAGACCCATGATTCATGCACAAAGAAACTGCGAGGATCAGGAAAAGATAGACCTTTTCTTGACAAAAACCAGATCTGGCTTATTGGGTCTGGCAGATGGACTTCAGCCATACGTCGTGCCATTGAATTACGTTTGGTGGAATAAATGCATTTACTTTCACGGACTAAGTAGTGGCAGAAAGATTTCCGTCATACAACAAAATAATCTTGCTTGCTTTACGGTATTCGAAGAGTATGGCACCGTGACCGCTCCCGTCCCGGCTAAAACGGATACTGCCTACATGAGCGTAATGCTGTTTGGAAACGTGGAGAAAGTGGACCAATCGGACGATTCGACAGAGGTTCTTCAACAATTTCTGAACAAATATGTACCGGGCTTTTACGACCGGCCGTTATCGAAAGTGCATGTCGAGAAATACCGTTCCTCCCTTGACCATCAGGCAGTATCTGTATATCGCTTGCGGCCGCACACGATAACAGCGAAAGAGAATCCTATAGACAGCCAAAACATGTTTTACCCGGGGCGGTCGGTTTCCGATGCCAACAACTGACGCGGTTTCGTTCCAAAGCCTCACAAAGTAACTTATGCAAGAAGGAAATTCTTCCACCTTGCAAACACAGCTGCCTTCATGATAGTATTTCATAATTCATTTGAACAATCCATAATTGAAATGCAAACATTGGAGGTTTGCCAAATGTTAAAAATAAACCGAGACGACAACCGTCCCATTTGGCAGCAACTGCTGGATCAAGCGATCCATAACATTACCACGGGAAAATGGCCACCAGGCGAACTGCTGCTCCCCTCTCGTGAACTTGCCCAATTAGTGGGGGTGTCACGTTCGACCATCCAGATCGTTTATGAGGAATTATATAGCCGCGGATACACCGTCACCTCTCGTCGAGGCGGGACAAGAGTTAGTGATTGGACGTACCGTCCCCTTTCCTCCGAGGCCGCTTCACCCCAAGGGCCTCTTCAACCTGAATTGCCTATGTTGAACACTACTGTCGGTCATTTGCAAACTTGGCTCAGAGGTAAAGAAAATACCCATGCATTCATCGATTTCAGTCCACACGAACCTTATTTGGATGACCATTTTCATAAGCTCTGGAGGCAATCGTTTGTACAAGCCACGGCGGAACCAGACCTGGCTCACTGGGCTTATGGCAATGCCTACGGCTTCGTGCCGTTGCGCGAACAAATTCAACGCTACTTGTCGCTTACGCGTGGCGTCCACGTGCATATCGACCAAATTGTATTAACCTCGGGCGCTCAGCATAGCATCGATTTAATCGCCCAAGCTCTCTTGCAGGAAGGAGAGACGGTTTCAGTGGAAGATCCCGGCTTCCCTGCGGCCTGGATGGCGATGAAGTATCGGCGCATGCAGGTTGCTCCCGTTCCTATCGATGAGCACGGTCTGCAAGTAGACCGTATTCATCCGCAATCCAAGCTTGTCTATGTTACTCCCTCGCACCAGTGCGCGACCGGAGTCATAATGTCGGAACCGCGCAGGCAGCAATTGCTGCATCTGGCCGCCCAGCGCCCATTTTGGATTATTGAGGACGACTACGACAGTGAATTTCGCTACCGAGGCGAGCCACTTCCCACATTATTCAGCCAATTACCCAAGAACACGTTGTATATGATGAGTTTTTCCAAGCTGGTTGCTCCCGGCATCCGAATATCGGCGATTGTTGGTCCCAAAGCGGCCATTCGCCAAATTGCCCGGGTACAGGAGTTGTTGTACCGGCATCTTCCGATTATGGAGCAAGTAACGCTTGCCCACTTTATTGAGCACGGCCACTTTATACGTCATATGCGCAGAGTCAGAAATGTTTATCGCCGCAGGCACGAAGCCATGACGAAAATGATCAGCGCAACCGGCCTGGGCCAACGTTTCACACTTAGCGGTGTCGAAACGGGGTTGCATATGCTGCTAGAAGCTGAAGCGTCTTTTGACGAAGAAGCTGTGGCGAATCAAGCACTCAAACACGGGGTCCGGGTTTATCCGCTTAGCACGTATTGCTTGGAAAGCAAACGAAAGGGATGGGTGCTGGGCTTTGCCAAAGTAGATGAGGCCGCCATTGAAGAAGGCATTTATCGCCTCTCGGAGATGCTCTTGTAAAAATATCCCCTTCAAATCAACTTTTTAAAAAGTTGACTTGAGGGGATATTTTTATTTCAGCACCTATGAAAAACATAGGGGGGCAAGTTGTTTAACGGGTAAACACTTTTGGATTGCTCGAAATTAATATTTTTGGATATATATTACCAATCCAACTATTGCTATACTAGCATGGTATTCCGATAAGACTAGACAGGCAGAGTTGACTTTTGATTGGAGGAAAACCAATGTTTAACGTTTTGGTATCAGACCCAATTAGTGATTTTGGCTTGCAGCAGTTGACGAGTGCGTTGGATGTGAAGGTCACAAAAAAGACGGGATTGAGCGAGGAAGAGCTTATTTCCATCATCGGTTCGTATGATGCGTTGCTCGTCCGTTCCCAAACAAAAGTCACTCGGCGCATCATGAAAGCCGGTGTCCAGCTGAAAGTCATTGGCCGGGCGGGGGTCGGCGTTGATAATATTGATTTGGACGCCGCGACGAGCCGGGGGATTGTGGTGGTCAATGCACCAGACGGCAATACCGTCACGACATGTGAGCATACTTTTGCGATGATGATGGCGTTAGCCCGGCATATTCCGCAAGCTTATACGAAAACCGTTTCTGGGCTGTGGGACCGCAAATCCTTTCTTGGCGTTGAATTGCGAAGCAAGATCCTTGGTGTGATGGGGCTCGGCCGTATCGGAATCGAAGTATCCAAACGCGCGGCGGCGTTCGGTATGACCGTTATTGGCTACGATCCCTTCCTGGCGGAAGAAAGGGCGAATGAATTAGGGGTCAGGCTTACGACAGTAGACGAGATGTTGCGAACAGCGGATTTTATCACGGTTCATACGCCGCTGACCAGCGAAACGCATCATATGATAGCGAAGCCGCAATTTGGCATCATGAAACGGGGCATGCGTATCATCAACTGCGCCCGCGGGGGAATTATTGACGAGGCTGCCCTTCTCGAAGCGCTCGATGAAGGGATTGTGGCCGGCGCTGCTTTTGATGTATTTGAAAAGGAGCCTCCGGAGCCGGATCATCCTTTTTTTAATCATCCCCATATGATTGTTACCCCGCACTTGGGCGCGTCTACTTTTGAAGCCCAGGAAAATGTAGCCATCGCCGTTTCGAAGCAAGTGATCCATATTTTGCGCAACGAGCCATTTAAGCATGCCGTCAATATGCCTGCGATTCCGTCAGGGCTCCTTAACAGGCTGCAGCCCTACTTTACCTTGTGCGACCAACTGGGCAAATCGCTGGCCCAAATGACGGATGGCGCTGTGCGTGAAGTGTCTGTGGAATGTGCGGGAGCGCTTGCCGATGTGGACATCTCACCCCTTGTACCCTATGCGCTTAAAGGGATACTTTCTCATCATCTCGGCGCGGAACAAGTCAATATTGTCAATGCCCTCTATTTGGCGAAGGATCGGGACGTTCATATTGGGACACGCAAATCCCTTATTGACCAAGGTGCGGCCGATGGGATTACGATTCGATTAAAGACCACGATGGAAGAAAGATGGGTGACGGGGGCGGCCGTGGCTGGCGTTGGAGAACGACTCATTCGAATCGGGCCTTACCCGGTAGAACTTCCAACGGAAGGCTATGTCCTGTTGATCTCACAGATAGACAAGCCAGGGATCATAGGCCGCGTCGGAACGTTGCTCGGAGATAGCGGCATTAATATTGCCACGATGCAGGTTGGCCGAACCGAGATTGGCGGTTCAGCGGTCATGATACTAAAAGTGGATAAGAAAGTGCCCAAACAAGTGATGGAAGCCTTATGTGCGATACCGGAAATCAAACGTGTACGGGAGATCAACTTTGACTAGCCTTCAAATGAGACGCCATCCAGTCAAGGAAAATGGATTGCCCTCCCATATGCGGTTTGTGCAGAAAAGCCAGACGAAATGGAGAAAGAAGGAAGGATATGGAACATCTCATTGAAAAAAATCTCGAAACGGTCAGGCGGCAGATGGAACTGGCTTGCCAAGCATCGGGGCGCAAGACAGAAGAAGTAAAATTGTTGCTAGCAACCAAAACGGTGCCGATTGAAAAGCTGGAAATGGCCATGCAAGCGGGTGAAACGTTATTTGGGGAAAACAAGGCGCAGGAGCTGCGGAGCAAGTTTCCGCTTATGCAGCAATACCAAAAGGTGGAATGGCATTTTATCGGCCATTTGCAAACGAATAAGGTCAAGGATGTTGTCAAATATGTGAAGCTGATTCATTCGGTAGACCGTTTGAAACTGGGCCAAGCGTTGCACCAGCAACTGATGAAAGAGAACAAGGCCATAGATATTTTGGTTCAAATCAACACGTCATACGAAGAAAGTAAATTTGGCGCTCCGCCGGAAGCTGCGCTGGAGCTGGTAGAACAGTTATCCCAATTTGAAACGCTAAACATTAAAGGTTTGATGACGATTGGAAAGCTGGGTGCAAATAATGATGAGACCCGGCACTGCTTCCGACTGTTAAAGCAAATTCAAATGCAAATCAAAGAGAGAGAGATTCCGCGTGTGGACATGGATATTCTCTCCATGGGGATGTCCGGGGATTTTAGAGTGGCGATCGAAGAAGGCGCCACCATCATACGCCTGGGGACAAACGTATTTGGGCAGCGCTATCTGCCGGACGGGTATTACTGGAATGAACATATAACCCATGATGATTAGAAGAGAGGCAGGAGAGCGCTTATGAACACAACATCCCCTCCGCTGCGCGGCCGCGATATGATATCGCCAACGATCGCGGCTTTGATATCGGTCATAGTGAACTATGGCGGTACGTTTATTCTTGTGTTTCAGGCGGCGAAAGTCGCGGGGTTGAGCCCTGAAATGACTGCTTCATGGATATGGTCGATATCAATTGGGGTAGGGATAACCGGGATATGGCTAAGCTATCGTTACCGGGAGCCGATTATTACGGCGTGGTCAACGCCTGGGGTAGCATTTCTTGTCTCGGCGCTAGCGGTAACCCCTTATGCCGAAGCAATTGGCGCTTATATGATCTCGGCTCTGGGATTTGTCGTGCTGGGTTTATCAGGCATGTTTGAACGTTTCGTGCGGATGATTCCGCCAGGCATTGCTTCAGGATTGCTGGCCGGTATTTTACTTCAATTTGGCATCTCGGCTTTTGGCGGTGCGCAAATTGACCCTGTGCTGGTCGTGGTGTTGTTTGCTGCGTATGTCGTGCTAAGGCGCTTCACATCCCGGTATGCGATCATCGGCATTTTGGCAATCGGGCTGGTTTATTTGATTAGTACAGAAAAAGCCGATTTCAGCACGATCCAACTGGCCGTTGCTTCACCGATATTTGTCGTTCCGGAATTTTCGCTGCATGCGTTATTAGGCGTGGCATTACCGCTGTTTATCATTACGTTGACGGGACAATACATGCCTGGAATGCTGGTGCTGCGCAATGATGGATTTAAGACAAGCGCCAATCCCATTTTGACCATAACGGGTTTGGGGTCGCTCCTTGCTGCGCCATTCGGTTCGCATGCTTTTAATGTAGCGGCCATTACGGCTGCGATTTGTACAGGAAAAGACGCACACGAGGATTCGAAAAAGCGTTACCTTGCAGGGATTGCCTGTGGCCTCTTTTATATGGTAGTCGGGATATTGGGTGTTACGCTGGCTTCGCTTTTCCTCATCCTTCCCGCCACATTTATTGCGACGTTGGCAGGATTGGCGCTGCTCGGCACAATAGGCGGCAGCCTGGCCAACGCTTTAACGGAGCCAAAAGGCCGCGAGACTGCATTGATTACTTTTTTGGCAACAGCAGCCAATGTCACCTTGCTTGGAGTCGGCGGTGCATTTTGGGGATTGGTCGCAGGCCTGGCAGCTCACGCATGGATACATGGGCAATTTCGGAGAAAGCCATATGCATAAGCCGTCTCTGAACAGGTACATACCCGCGAGGCAACACTATAGGAAAAAAGTATATACGGATCGATCTATACCGTTTGCGAATATGTGGTGATGAGCAATACATTACACATCCCGAGTATAAAAAAAGCTCCAGAATCGACAAAAGGTCAGATTCAAGAGCTCGTTCATTGTTAAGTTGATGCGGTCGAGAGGACTCGAACCTCCACGGCTGTTACACCACTAGAACCTGAATCTAGCGCGTCTGCCAATTCCGCCACGACCGCATATTTCGCTGCGATTCGATCGATTTCGAACCGACAAATGGAATTATATAACGGGTATTGGGCCATGTCAAGCGTTAGATCTGCTATTCTTCGTTGTCGCGGATCTTGGTTTAAAGTCCATGTTGACAAGAAAGATGCCTGATCCGATACACAGACCGCCTGCTATGATCGAAGGATGCAGCGGTTCCCCCAATACGCTCCAGCCCGTTAACACCCCGAAAAAAGGAGCCAAAAATAAAAACGCGCTTGTTTTGCCCGGATCGCTTCTTTGAAGCACGTAATACCAGACGGCAAACTGTACAATAGAAGACAGTACGCTTAACCACAGCAAAATCGCCAAGGAATGGCCGTTGACAATAAAGAACGGCCTTTCAAGAACCAAGCTGCTCAAAAAGAGCAGCAAGCCCCCGAAGAGCATTTGATAAGCGGATAACACCCACGAGTCGATCCTCCCTCCCCATCGTTTGACCAGTAATGTCGACATTGCCCAGCATACCGAGGAGAGGAGGCCGAAGAGCAGGCCGATTTTGACTTCCAGCCGCGTTCCCAAGGTTATAGCTACACCAGTTAGCCCCAGCAAAACACCTATCCATTGATAAGGCTTATACCGCGCCTTAAGAAGGACCGTCCCCAGGATGACCACAAGCAGCGGATTCGTAAACGTCAGGATCGACGACTGGCTGGCCGTAATGGTTCGCAGACTCAAAAAAATGCATCCCATGACCCCTGCCGTTTGAAACGCCCCGATAACCAGCATCCGGATCCAGACGAGCTTGGAATCGGGATGCGGCCTTCGGAGTCCGATAACAAAGACCCCCATGAGTATTCCAGCGAGAATGAAGCGAAATGCGGCCAATAACAAAGGAGACGAGTAAGCCAGCCCCAATTTCCCTACAGTGAAAGAAGAGCCCATTAAAAAAGTTGTTAAAACGATCAACGGCACAAATTTGATTGTATTCATGCAGCGATATCCCCCTTCGTTTACTTTGATTCGCGGAAGCGAATCATTTGTCATTGTAAACGAAGAATAATTCGTTCTTCATCGAAGTATGGAATACATTCAAAAAAAGTTCCGGAATAAGACAGATCGTCTTACTTCCATATTCCCTTCTTCCGCTTTGCCCGCTTGTCCGTCCGCAAATATTCGTCCGTGATGCGTTCAATATACGCCATCGTCTCCTCATCGAGACCAAGCACCTTCTCGTGGCCGCCAGGTTCCGGATGAATCCACTCCCAATATTTCTCCAGTACGTCCTCTCGGTCCCCGAACCATTGTCCCTCGATTTCCAGCAGCCGTTCGGCTAACCGTCTCGAAGTGGGAGAATCCGGCGGCTCCCCGAGGTGGCCATGAATGTCACGCAGTATGCGAATCCATTCGTCTGCCCGCGGATCGTTCTCCTCAAGCCTCTGCAACGATTCGATAATCGGCAGCCACTCGTACACCTCTTTTGCCTCAATTCCCCACTTTCTCAACAAGCTCACTTTTATATAATAAAAGATGTTTACATATTAAAAAAATGGAATTACAATAAATTGGAATCAAAGTTAATAATTTCATTTTATTAGGGGAGGGATTGAGGAAACGAAAAATAACGAAACTTTCCATCATGAGTGTACTAACCGCTTGTTTACTTGTTTTTGGCAGTAGCTTGTTATTTGTAAGTTTTGGTTACATCAAAATCATCTTACAAGTATTGGGCAGAAATCAAAAAGACAGCGTTAGCTTCGATTGCAATCAAAATTTCATGTCGAGGTGAGAAAAAGCAATGAGAACTCGTATCCAAAGTGTGATGTTATTAATGATGGCACTGGTGTTCAGTCTTTCGACGTTGTTTATCCCTCCTCCAAAAGCTCATGCTGCTGAACTCGGAGATGTATTGTACCAAGCTCATGTGGAAAACCTCGGATGGCAGCCTTATGTCTGGAATGGAGAAGTCGCTGGTTCAGAGGGACAATCCCTGCGTCTTGAAGCCCTCAAAGTAAGAGTCACCGGGTTGCCGGATGTCCATGTGAAGTATCGCGCCCATATAGAACACACGGGCTGGCAAAATTGGGTTCAAGACGGTGAAGTGGCGGGGACGGTTGGTAATTCGCAACGGTTGGAAGCTCTCGAAATCAAACTGGAGAATGCGCCCCCTGGTTACCATATCGAGTATCGGGCTCATGTAGAAAACCTTGGCTGGCAAGGATGGGTCCGTGACGGAGATATTGCCGGAACAACCGGAAATTCGTTACGTTTGGAAGCTATTCAAATTCGCTTAGTTCGTTAATAATCATGCATAGGACTCCTGCACTCCCGTTAAAATAACCGGGATCGTTTTTTTGAATGCCCCCAACTCAATTTATTTATGATACTTTTTCCCTTTAAGTATAGTAATATGGTACTCCTGCTCTTCAGCACCTGCCGCGCGAGTAATAATACTGCGCCAAGCGGTGACGGTATAAAAAAAGATCCTTAAATTACTTAAGCAGTAATTTAAGGATCTTTTTGGTTTTTGCGTTGATGCGGTCGAGAGGACTCGAACCTCCACGGCTGTTACACCACTAGAACCTGAATCTAGCGCGTCTGCCAATTCCGCCACGACCGCATATTTCCCTGCCTTGACTGGCTGCCCGAAAGCCGCTCTTTCAAGGGGACAAGGAGTATCATATCATCGTTCAAGTCTGAAGTCAAACATTTTATGCATCATATTTTTTTACAAATCATATTATGATACAATTTGTATTAATAATTCATAATTAGGTTACAAATCGCATCCTATCCCATAGGAAACCAGGTGATTTCACTTGAAACGATGGAAGCTCTACGCGCTTACCGTTGTCGTATTCGCAGGGGCTGGTCTCGGGCTATTGTACCGTTATTTGGAGCCCGCCCGCCATTTTGAAATGAAATCTCATCCGGTCATCGCCGCACCCTCCGCCGTCTCCTCTACAGCTCCTCCAGACCATTCCCAGTCTCTACCGAACGATCCGACAGCTGTCGAGGCTTCAACTTCTTCAGCGGCTCTCCCCGGCGACAAGCCGGTACAACCCGCAATCCCGAACGAGTCGACCGCCTTTAACGCACTGGTACTCGGATTGGACACGACAAGCGGCCAATCCGCACGTACGGACGTCATTCTTCTCGCTCATGTCGTTCCCGCCGAGAAAAAGGTCCATCTCATTTCCGTTCCACGGGATACCCGGGTCCCGCTGCCCGGGATCGGCTTAACGAAAATAAACCACGCGCATTTCATGGCTGAAATGGATGGCGGCAAGAAATCGGGAACCGAAGCGGCGATTCAAGCCGTCAGCGACTTGCTGCAGATTCCGGTTCATTATTATGTAAAGACGAATTTTTCCGGATTCGTCTCCTTTATCGATACGATCGGAGGCATCGACGTAGACATTCCGAAAGACATGTGGCTGTCCATGACCCGCAAGCCGCTGGAAGCGGGAAGCCGGCATTTGGACGGGTTAACTGCACTGGCTTTCGTCCGGGAACGGTATTCGCTGGAGGACGGCGATTTCGGAAGACAGACGGACCACATGAAGGTGATGCGGGCCGTCGTACAGAAGCTGCTGGCGCCGGAGAAAATAACCGAGCTTCCGGGGCTTCTGAAGCAGGCCAAAAAAGAGCTGGTCGATACGAACTTGACCGACAGCGATCTGATCAGCCTCGCCTGGATGTTCAAGGGTATGAAAGGCCAGGACATTAATTATATGCAAATTCCCGGCAAATCCGTCGTAGCAACCGATCCGCTTGTTCGTTCTCCTCTCTGGTACTGGGAGCCCGATAAGGAACGGCTGAAGGAACTGGTCCGTGAAAATCTGCATTAAAGCAGCGGAAATGCGAAAAGAGCAAGCGCTTGCTTATCAATCGGTCAGCCATTTGCGCACAAGCCATATGATCACCGCCCATATCGGCAGCGTCAGCACGACGCCGATCACGGTTCCTTTCAATGCCGAGCCTTGCTTCAAACGGCACCGCCTCCCACAGGTTATGGTAGAACCCATTGTATGCCGCATAGCGACATATGATGACTTGTCCGGCTGCATGACATGTTTTTTCCGTTGCGCCATATACTTTCCTACAGGAGGGATCGATATTATGGTGCTGTTGCAGATCTTGGGAGGCATTCTGCTCGCTTTGGCGCTGTGGGGCTTGCTGAAGCTGACGCTCAAGGCGCTGCTGTGGGTTCTTGGCGGCGCTTTTCTTCTGGGAATCGTATTCCCCGGCCTGTTGCTTTTGCTGGGCAGCCTTGTTTTCGTCACGATCAGTCTCCTCGCGACACTTGGCCTGCTTCTGCTGTTGTCCGCCTTCCGGTCATGATGCGGCGGTCGGATCGTCAGCCTTCCTCATAGGCCCGGACCGCCCGCTCGGCCCAGCGTTTAAGCTCCTCCGCGCTTTCCTGCCTCGGAACGTTGAACAAATGCGTATCTGCACCATATCCTTCTTTATTCCGCAGCCATACCTCGCCTGACGCCCCGCCGCTTTCCGAGCGCACCCGCAGCAAATAATACGGCTGCAGCAACAGCTCGCCTTCTTCAAACGGCCGATCTTGGTCCATCTTCTCCCCCTTTAATTCTATGATGCTGTTACCTTAACCCAATCCTGGCGGACTTATACCAGACCTCCCATCCGCTTCAGGCACTGCGCTGCGGACCGCTTCGTTGCCTCGTAGACCGTTCGCCCGACCGCATAGCCTAGCCTGGTGGCCGTTCCCGCATACCGGTACGCTTCGCCTTGCTGCGTCGCTGCCATAAGGATCGCGTCGGTCGTCGTACCGGTAGCGGTCTGTCCCCCTTCTTCCAGAACGATGTTCAAATCCTGCAGAGCCGCGGTTTTCGCTTCCGTCGCCGTAATGACGGCATTGACGAACGCCGCATCCGTCAAGCGGCCTTCGATCACCAGTACCGTATTGATCGTGCCCGGAAACAACGACGAAACGTCGCATGTCTGACCCGCTCTCGCCTTGTTACTCAGCCCTGCAGTCACCCATGCGCATACATCCGTCCCCCCGGGAAGACGAAGATGCTCGTGTCCGAAATCCGCCAAGCTCGCCGCTGTCAGCAACGCTGCCGTATTTTGAGGGTCCAGCCCCTTTTCCTTCATAAAAGCATTCATCTCGGCCAGCGGATCGTCCGAGGCATACTGCTTGGGCACCTGCCGGTTCATTAAGCGGCGGAACTCCCCGAACCCTTCTCCCCACATGGAGGAATTCAGCGTCCGCAGCGGACGCTCGCTCTCGATCAGGAAGTAGCTCTCGTAGCCGCGGCTTGCGAAGCCAAATCGAAAACCGGCCAACGGAACGTCCGAATAGACCAGCTCGTCCGCGTAACGGTAGGAAGCAGGCCGCTCCGGGGTCATGAATGCTCCCCCTCAAACAGCTCGATGCGCGGCTCCTGGAAGGGCTGAAAATGGTAGTTACGATCCAGCTTTACGATACGGCGGTTTTGCTTGCGGATCATGACCGTATCGTCGTCCCACGCGACTACGATGCCTTTTACGTCGTTCGCCTTGTCCGCATCGCGCACGACCCGCAGCAGCGTCCCCCCAACCCGGTATTTGTCCAATTGTTCTTCTGAAATCACAGTACCATCCCCATCCTTTATTCGGAAATCGTGCTTGTATTTTAAGTTGGTTATGTAATAAGAATACATCATTCGGGGGATACAATAAATATCGACAGCAGGGGTGCGGATGGGAGGATCGACCAGGGCATGGAAAAGAAAACGTATTATATCGCCGTCGGAAGCGGCGAAGTATTGGAGCCGGAAGATGTGACCGGCAACTTCGAGTTTGAAATAAGGGCAACGGAAGAAGAAGTCGACAAGCTGCAGGAAAAATTCGAGGAACTTGCCATACACGAAGAGGATACGGCGGTACGGGCGGCGATTCCTTACCGGCAAAACCATTCGGACGAAGAAAACTTGACGGAGATCTACCAGATGCTGCACGAGCTCGGCACGCCGGATACGAGAAGGCATATTGAAGCGATGAATGTGCTGCCCCGGCAATAACGGCCAATCGGCGGGCAACTCGCTTCCACAACAAAAGAACCTGTACTGCGGACGCAAGCCCGGTACAGGTTCGATTTATGATTAGGGACAACGTTATCCTACATGCTCTTTGGTATCGTTCGTTTCGAACCAATAGTCGAGCACTTTGCTGGACATGACGCGTTTGTTGATGTAGTCCACTTGCTGCTGCGAGAATTGCTGTTCCCACTCGACGTCCAGCTCTTTGCAAAGCTTTACGACAGTCAGCAGCTCGGACCAAGCCACATAGCGTTTGTACCAAAAAAATTGAGGATGCTCAATCATATAGGGATACAGATCGTCAAAATCCGTATGTTTACAATCAAGGGCACGTTCGAAGTGTACTTTCGCCTCATTCAATTTGGTCACGAAAAAATCTGCCGGAATTTCTTTCCCCATGCAAGTAGCACCTCCCCATCTTTGTCATTCGCCAACTGGCCGAAGATTAAACTTCATACTTTTCAGCCTACGATCCATTATAAAGGAAAAAGCGGACAGATGGAAGGCTTCGCGTTCAGAAAGCCGAGACAAATGTTGCTATTCGAACCGGATGTCCCCGCCTGCAAGCGATGCGATCTTCACGAGCGACTCCACCCGTACGCCGGACTCGCGGATCGTGCGCCCGCCGGCCTGAAACGATTTTTCCACGGCGATTCCAAGACCGAGCAGTGTCGCTCCGGAACGGCGGATGATCCGGAGCAGCCCCCGTGCCGCATCGCCATTGGCGATAAAATCGTCGATCAGCACAACGCGGTCTTTTTCGTCCAGAAACTCCTTCGAGACCATAATGTCGGTGACAATGCCTTTCGTAAAAGAGGGCACGCGCTCGCAGTACGTTTCCGTCTCGGTGTTGAGCGACTTTTTGCGCCGGGCGAATACGAGCGGCACGTTCAATTCCTGTGCGGCTGCGAATGCGATCGGTATGCCGGACGATTCGATCGTTAAAATTTTCGTAACGTTCTCGTCGCGGTACAAACGCGCGAACTCCCGTCCCATGGCCGTCGTCAATACCGGATCGACCGCATGGTTCAGAATCGCATCCAGCTTGATCACCTCATCCGACAGGATTACGCCCACTTCCCTGATCTTTTGTTTCAATAATTCCATTCTCCACGCCTCCGCTCTTTCATTTCCCTGTTCCCGTAAAACTTAACATAACGGCAAACTAGGTTTCAAGTACCATCTTTTACGGAATTGGAAACAAAGATGCAACTTTTTGCTTCGAAACATCGTCTAATGGGTATAACACAAGAAAGAATGTCTGCCCGGACGGAAATGAAGCTTTGAAAATGAAATTTCCGCATTTTCATAGCAATCGGCGGGGATTTGGGCATTTTTGCTCTTTGTGAAGAGGCCGGGTACACGGTATGATTTAAAGAGGTTACAGCCAAATTGTAACACGGAAAGGAAGCTCATGATGAACAGAAAGAGAGCCTTCATCGGAATCTTGTCCGTTATAATGATCATGATGATGGTAACAACGGGGTGCAAACCGAAACAAACGGCGGCACCGACGCCTACGCAGCCGAAGGAAACGGTCTCGGAATCGACGGTCGTTACGCCAACGGAGACGTCCTTGCCTCAGAACGAGACGATCACGAATCCGTCTGTCCCTTCTCCTGCTACGCCAGCGGGAAATCAGGCCGATAAAGTATCGCTCGCAAGCGCCGACAAGGGTGACAAGGACAAAGGAGAAGGCGAACAGACTCCTCCGGCAGCGAAGCCCAATGCGCAAACGAAGCCGAAGATCGAGATCAAGTCGCCGTATACGCAGGCCAAGCCGACCTTGCTGGGCTTGACGCTCAAAACGAGCGCCGCGGAAATTACAGAGAAATTCGGCAAGCCGAAAGAGCAATTCGTCATGGAGGATGACACCGATCCGATTACGGTATACGACTACACCGATTTCCTCGTCGGCTTCGACAAGCAGAATCAGCTGCATTTTGTCGATGTCCGAAGCGCAGACGTCAATCCGGGCCTGAACGGTCTCAAGCTCGGCGACCCGGTTGAGGAGGTTACCAAAGCGCTCGGCAAGCCGGATTCGAACACCAGCTTCGTTCTCACGTATAAAGCGACCGGAGCGGTGCTGAAGCTGGATATCGACCCGAAATCGCAAAAGGTCAATTCCATCAAATTGTTCGCGGAATAGCATCGTATGCCAAAAAACCTTGACAGGAGCTTCCTGTCAAGGTTTTTTCATGTCCGGGTAACGGCCCGCTTGCGGTACCGCCAATACAAATAACCGATAATGACGACAAGAACGACAAGGATTGCGATCGTGATTCCCATATAGCGGTGAGCCACCGCAATAATATGCGGAGCATTGATCCCGATGACGTGCCCCAGGGTAAGAAACGACAGGCACCAGACTAAGCCTCCCGCCCCCGCGTAAAGGAGATACCGCCAAAATCCGACATTGCTGACGCCGGCCAAGTAGCACGTAAAGTGCCGTACCCCCGGCACATAGTAGCCGAAAGAGACCGCCCACATGCCATACTTGTGAAACCAGCCTTCGGCTACGCCCAGCCTTTCGGGCGTCAGCTTCACCCATTTTCCGTACTTGTAAAGAAACGGCTTGCCCACGGTCCGGCCTAAAAAATAACTGATCAGCATGCCTGTCATCGACCCGCTAAAGCAGACGGCAAGCGAAGTGCCGTAATCAAGCAGCGGATTTTGTCCTACCGTAAGCGAGCCCACGGTCGTCATTAATATTTCATCCGGCACAGGAATGCCAACAATGCCGAGCGCAAGCAAACCGTAAAGAGCTATATATCCGTATTGATCAATCATCTGCAAAAGATGCTCCACCTTCACACGCTCCAGCCAAATAATTTCAGATCATGTTGAATGTCGGTCAAATCCTTTATCATTGTATCAGAATTCGTCCGTTAACCCAAGAACAAGCTTTCCTCCCAGACAGGTTGGCATGTCCCGTTCAAACAAAAAGTCATGAGGCTTGGCCCCTTCTCATACGTTGTATCATATAGGAAGCGGTCAGGAAGGGGGACTTGCGAGCGAATGAAAAAATGGGGAAGCATTCTGCAGGTCAGCTTCACCTATGTAGGCACCGTGGTAGGCGCCGGGTTCGCGACCGGGCAGGAAATTATCCAGTTCTTCACCCGCTACGGCTGGATGGCGACCTTCACCATCGGTGTCGCCAGCGCCTTGTTTATATGGCTGGGCATCAAGCTGATGCTGCTGGCCCACGATACCCGCGCCAAGTCTTACGAAGATCTCAACAGGCTGTTATTCGGAAAAACCGTCGGAAACGGTGTCAGCTTGTTCACTTTGGTGGCTCTATTCGGCGTATCGACGGTCATGCTGGCCGGGGCGGGATCGGTTTTTGCCGAGCATTTGAATCTGCCGCTTCAGTCCGGGCTGCTTTTTACCCTGCTGCTGGCATATGTACTTCTTGTCCGGGGGATGAAGGCGATCATGGCCGTAAATTCCGTCATCGTCCCGCTCATGCTCGGCTTCAGCTGCATTGTCGTATGGATTACGTGGGACACGCCCGGGGCCGGCAACTGGCTTCACATGGAATCGGATTATTCCGCCCAGCGCATATGGTTCTCCCCGCTCCTCTACGCGGCGTTCAACCTGACCATGGCTCAAGCGGTGCTCGTACCGCTTGGTGCTCAGATCCAAGACCGGTCGGTGCTGTATTGGGGAGGCGTCTGGGGCGGAATCGGCATCGGGGCCATGCTGCTGGCCGGCCATTATGCGCTGTCCGCCCAGATGCCGGGGATCGTGCAGTTTGACATCCCGATGGGGCACCTGATTCACGGACTCGGCCCGCTGCTGCAGCTTCCGTTCATTCTGGTGATCTACGGGGAAATTTTCACAACCCTGCTGGCCGACGTTTACGGCTTGGCGCTGCAGATCGAGCAGCGGAGCTCCTTGTCTTATCAGATCATCGTGCCGCTCCTTCTTGCCTTCTGCTATGTGGTGAGTCACATCGGCTTCAAAACGCTTCTCTCATCGCTCTATCCGTTACTGGGCCTGCTCAGCATGGCCTGGATGGTCCTGATGATCTGGCGCAGGCAGCGGCCGTTCGGAACGAATTGACGCAATCGTCAGCGCGAGCCGGACGAGCATCATAAGCATGCCCGCCAGCGTAAAGACAAAACCGCACAGCAAATATGCGAAATGATAAGGCGGGTATTGTTCCGCATCCCGGAGGACGGCAAGCAGATCCGTGAACAAAAACAAGCTGCCGACCGCAAACAATGCAAGCAGCACATAATCGAAAAACGTCCAACGCGCTAAATGCGGGCCGGCCTGTCGGACCAAGGCAGCGGATAAAGACGGCTGGTCTTCCGGACGCTCTTTCGTCTGGGCAGCGGCCCCCTCCGGGGCGGCTAAAGGCGCAGCTTCGGCTTGGGCCCGCGAATACACGGTCCAGGCCAGCAAAACGGCCGATCCCGTCACGACAAGCCCAATAGCTCCGCCGAGCCAGGCAAGCATCGTCATCATCATGTGTCAACACCTCGTATATTTCTTCTTATCGGGCATGCAGGGCAAGCTCGTATACCATCCATAGAAATAACGCAAACAGCAGAACCGGCATCGCAAACACGGCGACTTGCAGCGTCCGATGGCCCGGCGAAGGCGCCTTGCGCCACAGATAACTGCGGTTCCACCGCTGCATGCGGGACTCCCGGATGATGGACAAGTCTGTTGAATGTCCGGATGCCGCAGCCGGAGGATGCTGTCCGTTTGGAACGATGGTGCCTCGCTTCCAGCCGATCCGGTATGTAATTTCGCGCGGTTCGCGCTCTTCAGGCTTCACCCGCGTACCTCCGTTTCAATTGGGTTTTGCTTTTATATTTGCTTATTATATAGCTTCCGGAGAACGCAGGCTATGTCATTTTGTACTCCTGTGTAAAATGATGGGCATCAAACGTTGTATACGATGTATGTAATTTTGTAAAGGGATGTACATTTGACTATGATCTTGGCCAATTATATGGTATAAGAAGAAAAAACAACGGGTCTTACGGAGGTGAACATATGCGAAAGGTGGCTGCCGTTACGGGCGGTGCGCAAGGAATCGGCAGGGCGGTCACACTGGAATTCGTGAAGTCCGGTTATGAGGTGTCCGTTGCCGATACGGATAAGGAAGCAGGCATGGAACTGATGGAGCAGGTCCGCAGCCTCGGCGGCAAAGGCATGTTTCTACCCGTGGACGTGGCGGAGGAAACCGAAGTGGAGCGATGGTTCAAGCTGATGCTGGACGATTTCGAACGGATCGACGTGCTCGTGAACAATGCCGGGATCGGGATGAACGGCCCTATGCTGGAGCTGCCGCTGGAATCGTTCGACCGGGTGATCAACGTAAACCTGCGCGGTACGTTCGTCTGCTCGCAACTAGCGGCCCGGGCGATGAAGCGGCAGGGCGGCGGCGTCATTCTGAACATGGCCTCCACACGGGCACTAATGTCGGAAGCGGACACCGAAGCGTATTCCGCTTCCAAAGGCGGTCTGTTGGCGCTGACTCATGCGATGGCCGTCAGCCTCGGTCCGTACGGCATCCGCGTGAATGCCGTAAGCCCCGGCTGGATCGAGACCGCCGACTGGAAAAAAGCTTCCAAACGGCGCCACCCCTTCCATAGCGAACGGGACCGCCTCCAGCATCCGGCCGGACGTGTCGGAACCCCGGCGGATATCGCGGCAGCGTGCTTGTATTTGGCTGGAGACGGGGCGGGGTTCGTTACAGGACAAAATCTTGTGGTCGACGGCGGCATGACCGTGAAAATGATTTACGAAGAGTAGACTGCATTCAGTGTTAGAGAAAAAAGTGGAAGAACTGTACTTACGACGGGAGAATCAGACATCATGTGGTTTTTGTTTGCGGCCGCCTCGGCGATTTGTTTTGGGCTGAGGGGCATCTTATATCAATGGACTTCGCAGCGTCCGATCAACCGGAATCTGCTGCTGCTGGGCGTCTATGCGTCCGGCACGCTGATTGCGCTTGCTGCGGCAGCGGTCACCGGACAAGCCTGGACGAAGCCCGTGTGGATCGGTACGCTGCTCGGGCTGTTTTCGTTTGTCTCCAACGCTGCGATGTATAAGGGCTACTCTGTCGGCAAAGCGTCGCTTGTGGCTATGTTCACCGGGCTTCCGCCGGTCGTCGTCGTGCTGTTCGCGTACGTGCTGTGGGGCGAGAAGCTCAATTCGACGCAGCTTGCCGCCTTTATCGTGATCGTGGCCGGGATATTGATGATCCGCTACTCCAACGACATTTCGCTCAAAAATTTGCAAGGCGCGCACTGGGGCGCGATTACGATGCTGTTCTTCGGCTTGACCGACCTCTCGTCCAAGCAGGCGACTCTCATCGGGGCCGCCACCTTGCCCACGCTCGCGTTGATGTACGGCACCGGTTCGCTGCTGTTTGCCGCCGCTTGGCTGCTTGGGCGGAAGCAAGAAGCCTTCGCCCGGGCGGCGCTCCGGGCCGGGCGCGAAGAAGCGGCCGCAGGGACCGAGGACGTGCCCGACAGCCCGGTACGCGCGGCTGCTTCTTCGGTTGAAGCCGGAAGCGGACCCGCTGCGGCGGCAGTTCGCGACTGGTCCTCCGGCCGAACATTAGTTTGGGGCATGTTCGTCGGCATTACCAATGTCTGCGGCATGATCCTTGCCATGCCGGCGTTCGCCGCGGGCGTCACCGGGCTTGTCTCCGTCGTCATCGCGATGAACGTCGTACTCGTGCTCTTCTATGCCCGCTTCGGCTTGAAAGAAAAATTCAGCCGCCTCGAATCGGGCGGCCTTTTGCTTGCCTTGATCGGCATTATCGTATTACGTCTTGCGGCTTAAATGCCGGACGGATGCTGCAGAAAAACGGGACACATACGCATCCAGCACGTGCTTGTGGCACGTAAACAGCAGCAGCTGGCGGCCCTCGGCCACCGTTTGCAGCAGCTCCATGCCGTATCCGAGCCGCTCGTCATCGAAATTCACGAACAAATCGTCAATCACAAGCGGCAGCCGAACACCGGACGCCGCGTATTCGTCCGCAAGCGCAAAGCGGATGCACAAGTACATCTGTTCGGCCGTCCCCCGGCTGAGCGCGGATGCATCCAGCAGCTCTCCGTTCGCCTTCTCCGCCAATACGCGCTGCTCGCCGAGCGGCGCAATCATCCGTGTGAATCGGCCGGACGTCATCTTCTCGAAGTACCGGGAAGCCCTCTGCATGACGGAGGGCTGTTTTTCGTGCTCGTACAATCGTTTCGTCTGTGCGAACAGCGTTCCGCACATGGAAACGACTGCCCAGCGCTTCATCAAACGCCTCAGCTCGGTACGGCGTTCCTCCGCCTGCTGCAGCTTGTCGGCATGATCCCCGCCTTCGGTCAGCCGTTCGATTTCAAATCGCTTGCGGCTTTTTGCCTCCCGGCACGCCTCCAGCCGTTCTCGAAGCGCATCCCGCTGTTCCGACAGACGCGTCCGCTCTTCTTCCAGCTCTCCTCCGTTGACACCCGCAAGCCTCTCGTCGAGCGGCTTCATCCCCGCTTCCCCTACCAGCGTCCGGATGGCAAGCTCGTCCTGTCGCAGCTCCCCTAGCAGCTCCTGATGGCGAAGGTATTGGCGGTGGAGACGCCGCAGCGCCTCTTCCCCGTCTGCCCCCGCGGCGTCGAACAGTTCCTGCCGCTTCGCGGCCGTGCGCTCAAGCTGCTGCGACAATAGCGCAGACTGGCGGCTCAGCTCGGCGTGCTGCCGGCCATCCCGCGAAAGCTGCTCCAGCCGCGCAAGCTGCCGGTCGCGGGCGGCCTGCCACGCTTTCAGTGCAGGGCCGGGCTCCCGGCCGGCCGCTTCGCCGAGCAGCGCGGCCGCCTCCGCGGCAAAGCCCGCGGCGGTGCCCCGCAGCGCCTCGCAGCGCGCGGCCTGGCGGCGCAGCCGCTGGAGCTGCTGCTGCGCCGCTTCCGCGAGCTGCAGCAGCTCCAGCGCCGCCTCGGCGCTCGCGTCCGCGGGCAGCGCCTGCGCCTGCAGCCACGAGCGCCAGCGGCAGCGCAGCGGCTCGCCCGCCTCCGCGTGGCGCTCGCGCCGGGCGCGCAGCGCCGCGAGCCGCTCCGCGGCGGCCCGGCGCCCGGCGTGCCGCGCCTGCCGCGCGCGGAGC
>NZ_JAMZAW010000032.1 GCF_024158745.1 Paenibacillus tyrphae
AGTAAAAATATAATCACCATGAAAAAAGGATATGTTCTCCACAAGTCCTTAACATAGGCTTGATAAGCTATGTTTAGCTTGGAAGGAACGCGGTAACAGGGTGTACATAAATAGAAAATTCAACCCATTCATTATCAAACGAAGGAGGAGTGATTAACAAATGAAAATGAAGCTAGTTTCATTCGTAATACTTTGTGCAATTCTATTTGTTCCAACTATTGCCTCTGCTGAAGTGACCAGCGGTACTGTCGGATACGGATTAACCGCCGGGCGACTCTGGGCCACGATGGATGCGGTAGTGGGGCTGATCAGCGCGGTCATCGGTGGGCTGTCTCTGGCCCGCTCCACTGGTCGCTTCGGAACCGGCTCCGGGCGACGCGGAGCCATCGTGGCCGGGGTGATGGCGCTGATCGTCATAGTCTACGCTGGGCTACATCTGGCCAACTTCACCGGTGGTTTCGGCACCGGCAGTGGGCGAGCCGGGGCCATCGTGGCCATCGTGATGGGGCTGACCGGCATGGTCCTCGCTGGGCTAACTCTTGCCCGCTCCCGCCGCGCCGGCTGACCCGACTATGGTGTCGGGTTCTGCACAGTTATTGCTTACGGACGAGTGTTCTGACAGTTGGAACGTCTACGCCAGAAAAGAGAATCTAGGAGGAGAAGAATACCCCCTATCAAAGCACATCCTGCACTCGGTTTTGCCCTTTGCAGCGAGGTGACTCGAATCTTCTTGTGAATGCCAAAAATGGTCAAGGTAGAGCCGCTCAAGCCATGCCGGATGGGCGAAAACCGGAACCCGGCGGCTGGAATCGGATTCAAATCGAGGTCGATGACCTGGGCGGCTTTGTCGAGACCCTACGTAAAGTAGGCCTACGCTTCCGAAATGATATTGTCACAGGTTTTGGTGGTAAGCAGATCTTACTAGATGACCCAGCAGGTAATCCTATCAAACTCTTCGAGCCTCCAAGCAAATGATGGAAAGAACATTATCTCTGTAAAGGCCGTGTAAATCGCGGCTTTTTTTAATATATAAGAAATTATAAGTTTGAGGGGTTCCCCTTTAAAAACAAAAGCATATTTCTATCCAGTACGGAAAAAAAATATGCTTTAGCTTTTTGTATGGAGCCGAACCGTGGCTTTGCAAATCCACAATTCGCCGCCGCATGATGATTGGGATGTTCGGGGAAGCGGCTTACACGACACTAAATCGAATAATTTGCTATATTTACTACAGTAATGAAGAAGGAGAATCAAAAACATAATAATAGATTTACGGAAATTAAAAATTAGGAGGAGAACATGGGCAGATTAGTTCATTTTGAAATTCATGTAGATTACATGGAGCGTGCTAAGAAGTTCTATGGAGAGATATTTGGATGGAAACGAGGCATAGCGCAGCAACCCCGCAACCCGTAAGGTATCGTCTTTTATTTCACCGAAATCGAACGGTGAAAGAATTTTTAGATAGCGCTCGGAATATAAAGCATTGCCGTCTCAGCCCTTTGATTACAGCCGGCAAGCATTTGGGCGTACTTGGATTGAAATCATGGAAAAGTACGATGATTTTTCGTTTGTTTTTGCTACCGCGCAGAACGTTGCGAATCATAGCTTCCGTGGTAGGACGGGGGACTTCGGAGTCACCGGACTCGACATTCCAATCAAAGTATCGGTATCCTCTTCTTGTCATTACCTGGTTAACCTTGATCATCTTGGACCTATTCCCGTACTTCGGATTCACCGCATTTAGGGAACCCCCGGGAAACCGAAAAATCTTCGGTTTTACATGTACGTAGCGATGCAGTACAGACTCCAACTTGCGGAAATCCTTTAGAAATGCTGGTATGGAGCTGTAAATGACCCGATAATTATGAGAAAACGTATGGTTGCCAATGGCATGGCCTTCCCGGACCATTCTTTTATACATGCGTATTCCATTAAAGGTACGATTGCCGAGGACAAAAAAGGTTGCCTTTACCCGATGATTCCGCAGCTGATCCAGGATTGCTTTCGTATAGCGCGAAGGACCATCATCAAACGTCAGATAAGCTATTTTAATAAACCTGTCCTCCTAAGAATCGCTAACATGCGTTTTGCCCGATTCGTGTAATTATGCCTATCAACTGTGCGTCTCCCCTGTCTGCGGATTCGTTCTCGAGCTAAAGGATGCTTTAGATAATAATTAACTAACCGCACAGTATCGGCAGGCGAGGCAGACACTGCAAAATCGCGTCCGGGTTTACCAATCCGTCTTACCCCCGGCGTGTCGATGGTAAGAAAAAAAACGCCTGAACCTAATATTTCATATGTTCGTTGGATCACCATAAGGCTATCGAACGATCCTTTGGAGAAAGGCTCTTCCGAAAATTATTGACGGATTAAGAACCAAAGGATTTCGGTTCGTCACGATATCCGCACTAATATCCGGGCGATCCATTAAATGATTATTTCCGGTTAGCTTTAGGACGGAGATTAGATAATAGTTCATTTACGGTTACTAATGCGTAACCTTTCTTTTTTATTCCTTTAAGAATAATGGGTAAAGCTTTTAACGTCTGGGTCCAAGGGTCGCATCCGTGGAGCAATACGATCGCGCCTGGATGTATATGAGGAATCACTCGCTGAACGATTTTTTTGACATTCTTGTATTTCCAGTCTAACGAATCCGTATCCCAATGGACAATCGTTTGCTTCATACTCAGCAGCTTCTTGATCACTCGCGAATCGAGGTCACCGCTTGGCGTGCGAATCATATTGGTCTTGATACCGGTTGCGTTGAAAATAGCCCGCTTTGCAGCTTTCACTTCCCGCTCAATCCAAACATTCGAATGAGTCGTATAGTCCTCATGACGATGGCCATGAGAAGCAATTTCATAACCCATCCTTTGAATTCGCTTGGCAATGCCCGGATTGAGCCGCACCCATTCTCCAGTAAGAAAAAATGTCGCTTTTTTTACACCCTTTCTTCTCAATAATGAAAGCAATTGGACAGGAACCAGATAACCGAAAGCAATATTGAAAGTTAATGCGAGGATCCGTTTACGCGTCGGCACATTGTAGATAACGCGATTTATCTCCATGGACGATTCTTCTCTTTCTTTCATAGTCATTTTAGAATTCTTCTTTTCTTTAGCTCAAGTATCATCCGAATTGCACGATACTTGTAAGTATGCTTGGCCACAGCGTACTGTCCGGCTTTACGAATTCGTTCCCTTTTGTCAGGGTGTTTCAGATAATACCGGACAAGCCGTACCGTTTCTTCCGGAAACCTCGAGACAACAAGATGTTCTCCAGGCTTAAAAAGCCGGCGTATCTCCGGTGTATCACTTGTAAGCAAGGATCTCAAGCCGGTAACCTCCTGTTGTTACAGTTCACAGTCATTGCCCGTACGCAATAAGCCTTGATCATAAAATAGCATATGCGTACAGAATACAAAGGAAAGTTGTCCGTTCGCTGCAGACGATGCCTAAATTCGGGCAGCAACAAAATAGGCCGGGCTCTCAGAGACCCGGCTTTATGCTAATATGTTCAACTAACAATTTTTTAGGGTTTTTAAAAGTCGAATCCCTCCCCATTCCCTGAACAGCCTTTGCGTTTTTATTATAATCTCCCCTCGGGAAGGTATGTGTCCATTCCCCCTTCCTGACTTCGGGAAAACTAAATAGAGTACATTTCCACGGTTCCCTGTTCCGCCAGTTCTCGGATTTGAGTTGATGCCCAGCGCTCTAGCTAATGCAATGGATCCTTCGCCAATACTTTGATTAATATCCGCATTCTTATCCGCGTAAACGGCAAAAGCCAATCTTCCATTCTTCATGTTATACACAACGGCCATGTCTCCTAAAACTGCACCAAAGCTTCTCTTTTGAGGTAAAACGATATAGGGGATTTTTTCCGCATTCACGTAAGCGGTTGGATTGGTAAAATGCTTGTTAAAATCACTTAGAGCTGTTTGGGAAACAAAATAGCCTGGGGCGGGATTTGTTCTTTTTTGTATGACCGGCTTTCCCCAGGGCTTATCGTTGTGTGTGACAATCCCTACCCAATGTCCGGGTCTGCCCGCGTTGCGCAAATCGTCGAGCCCTGTATTTTGGGGATTGTAGGCGCGGGGAGAACCATCCGCATCAATGTCCATGATGCTGCAATAAAAAAATGCAGGAGGTTTATGCCCGGGAATCGTATAAATGGATACCTTTTTATTATATCGGTTAACAACGACACCGATTTTACGTAACTTAACAGCGTTAGTGCCTAATTTCCTTCTTATATAGACCACCCCATCCGTTTAAGACCTTCATTACCCATTATATTTTTATTTAGGAAACAAGGTTCCTGTAAATTCTCAAATTTTGAAGTAAAACATTGAGGGGTTCTATGGAGCTAAAAAACTTTTTTAGCTCCCCCAGGATTATAACAACTAAGGTAGTGATTTTTATTTGTGGATTTGGCATATGGAGACGAGGGGATTTGAACCCCTGTCCGATGATAACGCCACAAGAGCTTCTACGAGTGTAGCTACAGTTTTAAAGTCACCCGAGCAACGCCCCGTAACCGGCTCTACGTTGGGTCAGCCTGGTTGTCTTCTTCAGCTCACCGCAGACGGAGACTAGACAGCGTATCCTACTATAGGTTGAGCCCCTATCCTGCCACATGGGCGATGGAAGGTAGAAGCACTCCAGCAGTTTCTTAGGCTGCTAAAAGAGCAGGTTGTTCAGTTCTTTCTCTCGGTCCGTGTTCGCGATTTGAGAGCCGCTAAGCACCAGAACATCAAGAAAAACCGAGGTCAATCCGTTCGACATCGAAAGGGAAGGCGCTGCGTCTTCTTGGGCTTCAGGCATGGAAATCACATTTCCCACGAGCGTCCCCCCTTCTTTTCACGACATTCCCCGCGGAACAATTCTAGTCCTATAACTGCATGCCAAATCTTTTTAATTCGATAAAAATACCTTCCAACCGTCTTCCTTTTTCCGTCAACGTATATTCGACGCGCGGTGGAACTTCCGGATATACCGTTCTTTCCAGCACGCCATGGTCTTCCAATTCTTTCAGACGGAGCGAAAGCGTTTTCGGACTAATGCCATCCATCGATTTCAGCAGGTCGCTGAATCGCATCGTCCCTTCGATCAGCAGATCGCGAATAATTAAAAAGGTCCATTTCGTCCCGATCACATCCAGCGTCTTGGCAATGGGACAAGGCACACCAGGCGTTCCTTTGGTCAGAATGACCGTTTCAAGCTCACTCATCCAAGCACCCTCCCAACTTTTTTCGCTTAATTATTCCCATTGTATCACATAAATATACTTTCGGAAACTATATGAATTAAATATCACTACTTCCGAAAATGAATCTACTACATATATAATATCGTTGTGAGCCGATCATTCCACCCTACCTGAGGAGGTGAACAACATGTCTACGGAAATTCAGCGAAGCAAGCCGCCCTTGGCGCTCGTCGCCCTCTTGATCAGCGCGTTCGCCATCGGCACGACGGAGTTCGTCATTATGGGCATCCTTCCGGAGGTTGCGGCCGATCTGCAGGTCACGTTAAGCGCCGCAGGCTTGCTCGTTACCGGCTATGCGCTGGGCGTCGCCATCGGCGGTCCGGTGATTACCGCCTTTACCGGGCGGCTGCCGCGCAAGTCGCTGCTGTTCGGCCTGATGCTCATCTTCGTCGCCGGCAATCTGATGGCCGCAGTCGCCCCTAGCTATTCGGTTCTGATGATCGCCCGCATCCTGGCTTCCTTTGCGCACGGCACGTTTTTCGGCGTCGGCTCGATCGTGGCGACACGTCTCGTTCCCCGCGAAAAACAAGCGAGCGCAATCGCCATGATGTTTGCCGGACTCACGCTCGCCAACATTCTCGGCGTCCCCTTCGGCACCTTCGTCGGGCAAATGTGGGGATGGCGCTCCACCTTTTGGATTGTGACGGCGCTCGGGATCATCTCTCTCGTCGGGATTGGCGGACTCGTCCCGCGCATCGCACAAGAAGCCGTCACGGGTTTCCGTCAAGAAATTCGCGTTCTTCGCAACAAACAGGTAGGGCTTGCCTTATTGATGACGGTTCTGGGGTTTGGCGGAGTATTCACGGCCTTTACGTACATCGCCCCGATCCTGACCGACATCACGGGATTCGGAGCCGGCGCGGTTACGCCGATCCTGCTTGTGTTCGGAATCGGAATGACCATCGGCAATACCGTCGGGGGCAAGCTGTCCGATTGGAAGCTGATGCCCTCGCTTGCCGGGATGCTGGCGCTCTTGACGGCCGTGCTGGCCCTGTTTACGCTGACCAGTTCCTTCAAAATCGCCACCGTGGTCACCGTGTTCGTCTGGGGCTTCGCGTCCTTCACCATCGTGCCTGCGTTCCAAATGCGGGTGCTTCAGAAAGCAAAGGGCTCGCCGAACATCGCTTCGGCTTTGAACATCAGCTCTTTTAATCTGGCCAATGCTGGCGGAGCTTACTTGGGAGGCTGGGTCATCGACAACGGCCCCGGGCTTCACGCTTTACCCTGGGTAGCCGCCATCGTAACTGCTGCCGGACTCTTGGTTACACTGGCCAGCTGGTCGTTGGACCGGCAGGATGCCGAGTTATCTTCACAAGCCGGGCATGGCCGCACGTTAAACACATAAAAGGAGATGGAGACAAAATGAAAATTCTTATCATTAACGGTCATCAAAAATATCGTTCGGCGGAGGGGAAATTGAATCAAACCTTGGTCGATCGCATGGTGAGCACGTTGAGCGAAAATAACGAGGTCCAAACGACGATTATTCAAAACGGCTACAACATCGAAGAAGAGCAGCAAAAATTTATTTGGGCCGACGTGATCGTTTACCAGACGCCTGTATACTGGTTTAGCGTTCCCGGACTCCTGAAAACCTATATGGACGAAGTGTACGCTTACGGATTATTTTTCAAGGGCGCCGAACAGTACGGCAGAGGCGGTTTGTTAACCGGCAAAAAATATATGCTCTCGACGACTTGGAACGCTCCGAAAGAAGCGTTCAACGACCCGACGCAGTTTTTTAGAGGAGCGGGCCTGGAAGAAGCGTTAAGCCATTTGCACCGGGCACAGGAGTTTCTCGGATTGCAGCCTTTAAAAAGCTTCGCCTGCTACGATGTCATCAAAAATCCGAAGATCGATACGTTCACGGCCGAGCTCGACGCCCATCTGAAATCGGTATTAAATCAATAATTCGCTTACCCAAAAAGGAGGACATCTCATGTTGCAAAATCAAAAAGTGATCATTATCGGCGGCAGCTCCGGAATCGGTCTGGAAACCGCGAAACAGGCGATTGCACTCGGCGCGGAAGTAATCATAGCCAGCCGCTCGGAGCATAAACTGCAAAGCGCCAAAGAGCAGCTCGGACCGAAGGCTGCGGCTTATACGCTGGATACGACGGACGAAGGACAGGTGCAGGCATTTTTTGAAAAAGTCGGAGCGTTCGAACATCTTGTCGTCAGCGCCGCGGAAACTTCGGGCGGGCCGTTCCTTCAAACCGATACGGCGCAATCCCGCAAATTGTTCGAAAACAAATTCTGGGGTCAATACTATGCGGCCAAATACGGCGCGCCGCACATCTCGAAGAACGGTTCGATTACCCTGTTCTCCGGCGTGGTCGCCTACAAAGCGATGGTCGGCTCATCCGCCCTTGGCGCGGTCAACGCGGCGGTCTCGAATCTGGGCCAGACGCTAGCGCTGGAGCTTGCTCCGATCCGGGTCAATATCGTATCCCCGGGGATCATCGATACGCCTTCGCGCAGCAAAATGCCGGAGGATGCGCGCAATCAATTTTACGAAACCGTGGCCGGCAAGCTCCCGGTCAAACGGGTTGGCAAAGCGGAAGATGTCGCACAAAGCGTGCTCTATCTGATCCAAAACGGTTTCGTGACCGGCACCGTTATGCATGTGGAAGGCGGGCATATTTTGACTTAAGCTTATGTGGGGGAAGGGCCAGGCTTCTCCTAGCCCGGTGAGCTTGGTGAGAAAGTGATTACTTAAGGTAGTAGAGGCGTACGAGGGGGTGGGGTATCTCTATTTTTGTAAAAACACACTTTCTCAACACTCCGGCCGGGCTTCTCCTAGCCCGGCATTTTTGTTAGTATCGCTTTAGATGCAACGGTAAAGTGCGTGCGGTAATATTTGGAAATAAATACAACGCTACTTACCTTTAAAAAACTTGTTTAACCCCCACGGCATAAACATTTGTCAAAATGGCGGAAACGACCTCACCCATTATCATATGCACCTCATTCCAAGATACGAAGGCGACGGATTTTCCTGGAGCGAACCATTGCAACCACATGGTGCCGAAAAACGTTTGGGCCAGACTAAGGAAAAGATTTTACGGGCGTTGAACACAGCCTTGTAAAAAAAGGCCTCGAACCTGACAGGATACGAAAGGTTCAAGGCCTACATTATCGTGCTTCGTTCATTTTGTCCCTCTCCCCAAGCTTCCTGACGGCATTCAATTCGCCGCCGACAGCTTAAACCACACGCTCTTATAATCGCCATCAAGCGGTAGAATTGGCAGCCCGATTTGCATAAGGCGGTCTCCGAGATAATGGTCTTCCAAGCCGCTGACCCGGTAATCGAATTCCGCATGCAATCCCTTTAGCCGTAATCGGCGCAAGGGCCGTTAGACACCGCCTACACTTGGAATTAAAATACCACCTCCCTCCGGTCCTCCGAAACGAGCATGCCGTCTCATTGCCGCTGAACGGGCTTTTCAGGCGATACAAGTCGCCGTTTTGGATCAGCACTTCGCCACCATCGTTGCACGGTCGTGATCGATACCGACTTTAAGCAGCGTGCCGTAAGTGCTGTTGCTCGCATCCTTAGATTAAATGAGGTAACCAGATCAAGCTGATCAACCTCTCCACATGCATCTTCCTAAGCTTTTTTAAAGGCATGAGTTCTCTTCTTTCTTTACCGCCAATATTTGAATACAAGTCAGAACCAGCATCAGGGCAAGGAATGCAATACCAATGGTAATATTTCCAGTTGCATCGTTTAACAAACCGATAACATAAGGTCCAACAAATCCGCCGAAGTTCCCGACCGAATTTATTATTCCAATTCCTACTACAGCCGCTTGAGCTGAAACCGTAGCCGATGTAAAGGCCCAGTAGGGACCCGAGAAGCTGTATAGACCAGCAGTAGTTAAACAAATCATACTCACGGAAACAAAAAGATTCGGAGAGAACAGTAGTCCTATTAAACCGATGGCGCCCAGCAATGGTCCAAATGCAGCATGATATTTACGTTCCCCAGTACGATCGGAATGAATCCCCATCAATACCATCGCAATGGCCCCGCAAAGGTACGGGAGCATGGTTATAACCCCAACTTGAGAGTTTGTAAATACATCTGACAAAGATTTTATAATTCGCGGCATCCAGAAACTAATTCCATAAAGCCCTACAACGAAAGTCAGATTCGTTAAAGCAAATCTCCATACAACTCGGTCTCTAAAGACAGCCTTAATAGATAAGCCTTTTTCATTCGCTTTATTATTTTCTTCTTGACGTATGGCATGAGTTAACCATTCTTTTTGTTCATTGGTAAGCCATTTCGCCTTTTCGGGCGTATCTGTCAAGTAGAAAAATGTAAGGATGCCCAGAACAATCGCCGGGATTCCTGCAAGGATAAACAGCCAGCGCCATCCCGGGAGTCCTGCCCAATGGATATTTTCTACGATCCAGATCGAGACGGGAGCTCCAAATGCATTTGCAAGCGGAGGGGCTGTCATAATGAGGGCAACCACTTTTGCACGTTCTTTTGATCTAAACCAAAAGGTGATATAAAGGATAATTCCAGGGAAAAAACCTGCTTCCGCAATGCCGAGAAGAAAACGAAGCATATAAAGGTGCGTTACGCTGTCTGCCCATGCTGTAATCATCGTTACGATTCCCCAGGTTAACAGGATGCGGCCTATCCATTTTCTTGCTCCAAACCGTTTTAACAGCAAATTGCTTGGAATTTCAAACAGAATATATCCAAGAAAGAAAATGCCTGAAATGAAACCAAACATACTGGCTGATATATTTAACGCCTTATCCATACCGCCCATGGAGGAATAAGTTATGCTTACCCGGTCTAGAAAGGCGATCATGTAGCCAATAAACAGATAGGGAATCAGCCTTATGGAGATTTTCTTGATGGTCGTTTGTTCCATCCTTACCTTGTCCATTGTAACTCCTCCTTCAAACAAACGAATGTTTAAATTGTACTTGCTTTCATGTAAAATCATAAATGATAACCGGTGAAGGGTGATTATTCATGCAGAACTCCGTAAGGGACAACCAATTGCGTATGCTCTGGAGCTCAAGAATCGACTATTCCGAGAACAGTGGCGTAAAACCTCATTCCCATGCCGACCTCTACCAGCTTCTACTCATCATCAGTGGAAGCGGGACGGTTCAATTTGGTAATCAGCACCTTCCGATTACATCCAATCAATACATTTTGCTCCCGCAAACGATAGAACATGGATTCCAATTTTCAGAAGACACGACCACATTAGATTTTAAATTTCAGATATTATGCAAAGAGTTCAGAGAGCTTGTAAGCGATTGCAATTTAATGGAACCTGTTGACATCAGCAATCTCGATCAATTCAAACAAGTTTTTAAGCTGTCCATCGCTTACCAGAAAACAAAAGATTCATTGCTGCGGTATCGAATTGATGTAGGGTTCAAAGCTGCCTTCCTATTCCTTTTACATGCACAGCAGTCGGCTAAAAAAAACCAACGCATACCGGAAACATCCGAAGTCGTTTCGGATTCAGCTATCGTTCAATTTTTACGCGAGCATATCCATACGAAAATAACTTTGGCGGAAATTGCTCGTCATTTCGGATTCCACCCGCATTATTTCATTAATTTGTGTCATAAAGAGCTGGGCCTGTCGCCCATGCATTATTTACAACAATTAAGACTGGAAAAAGCAAGGGAATATCTGGAATTTACGAATATGTCCATTGATGAAATTGCAGATACCCTTTCCTTAAGCACCCCTTATTTTTCAAGATTGTTTCGTGAACGCGAGGGCCTGCCGCCTTCTCAATACCGGGAGCAGACCCGCACGCTAGTTGATAAGGACATCATATTGGAACAAGATTTTTCTGTAGAAATGCAGCCTAGACGAAACAACTAACCGTATTACTTTAAATACACCTTTATCCTTTCAATCAGAGAAAGATATGCGGCTGTGTTTATCATTTTCATGTTATCCGTGTTATTGTCAAAAGCTCTTCCCCAGTCGTTTCCGGTTTTGTACTTGGGCACTAAATGAGCATGCAAATGCGATACCAGATCGCCATAAATGGCATAGTTCATTTTGTCCGGAGAGAACGCTTGTTGTATGGCATAAGCGCATTTCGAGACATCCTCCATGAATTGTTGTCTGATGGAAGGTTCCAGATAAAACAATTCGGTTTGATGATCGTTTAACGCGATAATGCATCTGCCGGGATTGGTTTGGTCTTTGGACAAATATAGAGTGGAAACAGGAAACCGGCTCACCTCAATCATTAAGGCATCGAGTTTCGCATCCTTGGTACAATAGAAGCAATCTTTAGGCATGATGTTCACCGTCAGACTGGCAATCAATCATTACATGTATCGTATCCCCCTTATGTTGATTCCTTATGGCAAAAGCCTCATCGATACGCTCAAGAGGAAAAATATGGGTTATGGTTTCTTTCGTGTTAACCAATCCGTCCATAACCAACCGGAGGCCTTCTTCAAATAGCCGTCGATTATCGATATCCCGCTTTGGTTCTGTGGAGAAGATATCCAGACGCTTTTTGTGAATTTTAAAGAAATCGATTGGTTCATGACACGTACCAATACAACCATACATGATAATACGGCCATTTTGGGCTGCGGCATTTATCGCATCTACCATGCCTGAACCCTCAAGCAAACAAGGTATCACGACATCAAAACCGTCCGGAAAATCCTTTCCTACGATATCCATCGTTTTACTGTCTTTGCTCGGCAGCTTATAGGTGTGGGTGGCTCCGTATTTTTTGGCCAATTCAAGCTTTTCATCGAACAAGTCCGTTACCGCCAAGTTGCGTGGGCTGAATAAGCTGATCACTTGTGTCATGGCTAATCCGCTTACACCTTGACCCATAATCAGTACATTTTTACTTGGCGAAATCTGGGCAATCTCCGCCGTGTGGATTAACGGCGGAAGTACTTCAATTAAAGATCCTTCGATTAACGGAAATTCCTTAGGCAAAACTTTGACGGAAAAAGGATCGCAACAAACGTATTCGGCAAAAGCACCCCATACATATCGCAGCGTGACATGATCGCCGACCTTTAAGCCGATCACATGCTCCCCGACTTTATCGATTATTCCTGCCACTTCATGGCCCAGTCGAGTTGGGTAAGTTATAAATTCAGGTTCACGGGCTCCGCGGAAAACCTCGACATCGCTTCCGCAAATCCCAACCCATTTCACTTTGACGCGCACCTCGTTATCCTTCGGGTCCGGAATTAACGCACGCTTGATCATAATTTTTCCAATATCCTCCATAACGGCACACATTTGTGTTCCTTCCCCATCGTAGTCCACTAATTCCATTGGTGGAACCGTCATTTTCCTTACCATTTCCATCCATCCCCTTCTACATTTCGTGTTTGCCTACGTAACAAGTGTATTTCATGAAACCGCAATCATAAATGATCAGAATACTCGACTATTTAACCAAAATTCATGTCTTTAAATGGATATGAATATCGGTTAAATAAAAATGTATTCCCGATATAGAGGTTTAAATGGGAGTCATGTAGGATGGTTTGTAAATGGAGTAAAAGGATGTGAAGGCTTTTGATTCGTAGACAACAATTTCTTGAGGTAAAAAAAGTCTCGCTGGCCTATTTAAAAAAAGCAGGAATTGTTCTGACGCCACAAGAGTCGGACCAGATCGAAATTGCCGATTTCGGTTTGAATCGTTTGGAGGAAATCGGCTTGCAATTGTTCGTTTACATGAATACTGAACGCTGCTGTGCTAAGGAATTGGTGTTATTGCCCGGACAAACCTGCCCTCAACACTTGCATCCGCCTGTGAACGGTATATTGGGTAAAGAAGAGACATTCCGCTGCAGATATGGAACGGTTTACCTCTATGTGCCCGGACCTAAAACCGAGCATCCTCATGCCTCTCCCCCTGCAGGCAGGGAAAAATATTATACCGTATGGCATGAAATTGTTTTAAATCCCGGTGAACAATACACGATTTACCCGAATACTCCTCACTGGTTTCAAGCAGGGCCCGAAGGTGCAATTGTCTCGGAGTTCTCAACAAAAAGCACAGATGAACACGATATTTTTATCGATCCGGCAATTGATCGTGTTCCTAAAATCGCCGACTAACTCATTCAGTAAAACTCGCGCAATCCCCCGTACGTAAGAGTCCTTGCTCAAAACGCGGCGATCCTTCCCGGAATTCGACCGGAGAACGGTCGCCTAATTTTTTTGGAACCGTTCATCGTTATAATACTTCATCTATTCGGCTATCCCTTTTTTGCCATGAAAAAATCCCCCTCGGTGAACAGTGTTGAGTCCGTCATAACACGAACTCTTTTTTCACTGTCTACCGTAAGGGGATAATACATTTCTTCACTTCTTCTCCGCTTCTATTCGCCTATTTCATTTAACCGCCGAAGATCCGCTTCCAGCATCTCTTCCGTCACGGCGCCTTGGCTGAAAGCAGCAAGCACGCGCAGCGGCATATTCCTGACAAACTCCAGCATCATATCCGAACCGTCCGCTTCCAGCGCATGCATCACCTTGTTCTCGCTGTACTTCCGAAGCATCTCGCGAAAGCTCGGCGATAGCCACGGATCGTCCAGCAAATCGCCTACGAGCGAGTTTCGGGTAACGGTCTTCTTTAGTCTGACGGTCGATTGCACGCGAACCGTCTCTTGAAGCACGAGCTCCGCCGACGATTTTCCGATTAAGATTTCAAAATCGCCGTTTTCCACATGCCAGTCCTGCAGCTCGGGATTGTAGTAGGCGAATGCGCGCTTGTCCAATATGAACTCGACGGTCTTTTCCTCGCCGGGCGACAGCTCGATCTTTTCAAACCCTTTGAGCTCTTTTTCCGGCCGGATCACGCTTGCTTCAACATCTCGCACATACAGCTGGACGATTTCTTTTCCGGGGAGTTCGCCCGTATTTCGGACACGAACGCCGATGCGTACCGTCTCGGTATCCCGGATTTCCCGTTTGTCGACGGTCATGCCGGTATATTCGAATGTCGTATAGCTCAAGCCGTGCCCGAACGGAAACAAAGGCTCGATCTGCTTCGCATCGTAATAGCGGTAACCGACAAACAGCCCTTCCTTGTACTCCACCTTGTCCCCTTCGCCCGGGAAATTCAGATGGGAAGGATTATGGCTTAGTTGTTTCGGGAACGTTTCGGCCAGCTTGCCGCACGGATTCGCATCCCCGAACAGCAAATCCGCGATCGCGCCGCCCAGCGCCTGACCGCCCAGATAGCCTTCGAGCACGCCCTTCACGCGATCGATCCAGGGCATCTCGACCGGCGCGCCGTTGCTTAAAACTACGACCACATTGCCTTGCACTTCCGCGACGGCCTCGATCAGCTTCCGGTGATTATCGGGAATCCGCAAATGCTGTCTGTCATACGCTTCGGATTCGTACCGTTCCGGCAGGCCTGCGAAAATGACCGCAGCCTTCGCTTGCGCCGCCGCCAGCTTCGCTTCCTGAAGCAAGCGATCGTCGATGTCGTCGCTTTCCAACGGATAGCCTTCGGCGTATACGATGCTGGCTGCGGCCCCTGCCGTTCGGCGCATTTCTTCATAAATATCGTCCAATCGGGTCGGATTGATGTGGGAGCTTCCGCCGCCTTGATACCTCGGATGTTTCGCCAACGCCCCGATCACGGCGATCGTCCCGTCCTTTTCCAGGGGCAGAATGCCGCCTTCATTTTTTAACAGCACCATACTTTCGCGCGCGACGGTTCTGGCCAGCGCATGATGGGCTTCCGCATCGAACGAAGCATGCTCCTTTTTCCGGTCGACCGCTTGGAAAACAACGCGCAATATTCGTTCCACGGCCTTGTCCAGCGCTTCCTCGGACAGCTTGCCGCTCTTCACCGCGTCTACGATTTTCCGGTCGCCAAGGCCGCTGCTAGACGGCATTTCCAGCTCCAATCCGGCGGCCAATCCCTTCGCCCGGTCGTTCACGGCCCCCCAGTCGGACACGACAAAGCCTTCATGTCCCCATTCTTCCTTCAAAATACGGGTCAGCAACTCCTCATGCTCCGAGCAATACTCGCCGTTGACCTTATTGTAGGCGCACATCACGGTCCAAGGCTGAGCCTGCTTGACCGCTCCTTCGAAGCTTGCCAAATAAATTTCCCGCAAGGTCCGTTCGTCCACGACCGCATCCACGGTCATTCTTCGATGCTCCTGGTTATTCACGGCAAAATGCTTAAGCGAGGTTCCTACACCTTGACTTTGAACGCCCTGGATATGATGAGCCGCCATTTCCGACGATAAATAAGGATCTTCCGAGAAATATTCAAAATTTCTGCCGCAAAGCGGCGAACGCTTGATGTTGGCGGCGGGTCCCAGCAGGATCGCAACGTCCTCGGCCTGACATTCTTCACCCAATGCGATACCTACTTGCTCCATCAGCTTGCGGTCCCACGAGCAGGCCAAGCCTGCCGCCGAAGGAAAGCAGGTCGCCGGTACGCTGTCGGCAAAGCCGAGGTGGTCCAAACCTCCCCGCTGCTTCCGGAGACCGTGAGGACCGTCCGTAAGCATAATCGACGGAATTCCGAGCCGTTCCACCGGCTTCGTTTGCCAGAAGTTCAAGCCGGAGCACAATCCGGCTTTCTCCTCTACGGTCATTTGCGCGATAAGCTGCCGTATATCTCTCTCCATTAGCATCCTCCCCTTACGACGAATCCGATATCACAAAATAATCGTATTGAACGATTCCGGTGCAAGCTCAAAAGCTTGCGTGCGCGTTCCGTCACTTAGACGGAGTTTCCTCGATTCAGCGAACGGATTGGCCACGATCACCGCTTTTTGTCCGTTCGGCGCTGCAAAGGCAAGCGCGTTTCCGGCCCACGGGCCTCTTAACCCGATGCGCGACGAACCCGGAGCAACGAAATGCGAGAAATGCTTCATCACAAAAAACTCGGGATTGTACATGGCCCGCTTGGCGGCAGGATCTGCCGTGATCATCGAATTTTGCTCCCAACCCCACGTGCTTCGCCCTTTCGGCTCCAGCACCATGTTCCAATAAATATAGCTGTTTACGCCGTTCACGAAATAATGCTGGTATAAATTAAATACATATTTCGCATAATCCCATGTATTCAGGCCGTCTCCGCATTCGTTTTCCGTCTGCATGTAGCGTAACTCCGGATAGCTCTGCACGGTTCGTTGAATCGCATATTTGCCCGCCCATTGGTAACCGACGCCTTGAATATATTTGTAAGCTTCCGGATCGCTTAACACGGTATTTGCATAAGCATCGTAATCCGAAGTGGATTTCTGCAGCATTTCCTGCCACGGCTCCGGCGCATTGATTGTTCCCAGCCAAATTTCCGTCTCCAGTCCGTGCTCCTCGAAGGCCGGCCCTAGATAGTCGCGGATGAACTCGCGAAGCTGCTCTCCCGTCCAGACGCACGACGGGAATTTCTGGTCGGCGACCACTTCATTTTGCACATGAATCTGATGAATGGTGATGCCTTCCTGACGATACGCTTCCACAAACTTGACGAAATAAAGCGCATAAGCCTGTAAAATGTCCTTTTCCCAACGCAGCGTTCCATAATTGTAGGCTTTGGGAGACTTCATCCAGGTCGGCGGACTCCACGGGGAAGCAAAAAATTTCAACTCCGGATTGTACGTTAACGCTTCTTTGATATAGGGAATCAAATACTGACGGTCCCGCTCGATAGAGAAATGCTCCATCGCCAAATCTCCGTCCGTCTCGTTCAGACTGTACCATTCGAGCGCGTAATCGCTGGCGCCGATCGGCAGACGGCAGATGCCGAGCTTCAGCTCTCCTTCGGGGTGAAATAAGGAGTGAAGCACGCGTCCCCGTTCTTCGGGCGTCAAGTGGCTTAACGCCGTAAAGCCCAATTCGTTAAAGCAGCCTCCAAAGCCCTCTACCGATTGAAAAATTTCGCCGGTAATCGTGAGGTTGGCGTCGCCTCCGGCTTGACCGGAGACCGGTTTTTCCGTCCAACAAGCGTCTTTCGTGCTTGAAATCCAGCGAATATCGCGATTGCCCATGAAGTAAACCCTCCTATGTTTCTCTCTATGCGTAACTCATAACCCGTTACCCTTTTACGGCTCCGTCCGTAATCCCTTGAATGATCCAGCGCTGGAAAATGGCAAAAAAGACGACGATCGGGATCGAAGACAAAATCAAGGAAGCCAGAATCAAACCCCATTCCCTGCTGTACTTGCCGAAAAACATGTTGATCGTCAAAACGAGCGTATAATTGCGAAAATCGGTAAGCAGCAGCACCGGAAGCAGGAAGTCGTTCCACAGCCAAAGCATGTTTAAAATCACAATCGTAAACGTAATCGGCAGCAACAGCGGAAAAATGATCGTAAAATACGTCCTGAACTCGCCACAGCCGTCGATTTGAGCCGATTCGTCCAGCTCGCGCGGAATGCCTTTCACAAATCCGTGGTACAAAAAAATAGCCATATTGATGCCTAGTCCCGCACATACGATCCCAAGCCCCAGCGGCGAACCTTGCAGCCCCAGCCCTTTGGCCATTTTGGTCAAGGTGACCATGATCGTTTGGAAAGGAATCAGCATCGAAGCGACAAACAGCATAAACACAAAATTGCTTAGTCTGCCCCGCGTCCGGGAAAGCTTATATCCGGCCAAAGAGCTGAAAAAGACGATTCCCGTAATCCCCGTTACCGTGACCACGACGGTATTCCATGCGCTTCGGAGCATGTTCGCTTTCTTGAACGCCTGAACGTAGTTGTCAAATTGCGGACTAGCGGGGAAGCTTAAGACGGAACGGTACATATCGCCCGGCGTTTTCAAGGAATTGATGATCGCCATATAGATCGGGAAAAGAAAGTAGACCGCCAGCAAGGACAGCACGACGAGCGATAAAACGGAATACATGCGCCTGGTCACGCTTCCACCTCCCGTTTCTTCATCACCGACACTTGCACGAGCGTAATGACCAAAATAATCAAAAAGAGGATGATCGCCTTGGCGCTAGCATAACCGTATCGGTAGTTGCGCTGATAAGCCTCCTCCAAAATATTCATCGTGATCACCTGCGTAGCCCGGGCCGGACCTCCTCCGGTCAACGCAAAGATGAGGTCATACACTTTGAACGAACTGTTCAAAGTCAGGAAAATGCAGATCGTCAGCGCGTGAGTGATTAAAGGCAGTGTAATGTACCGAAGCATATGATATGGCTTGGCTCCGTCAATGATGGCCGCTTCCTTCAAATGCTGCGGTATGCCCTGGATGGCGGACATATAAATAATCATCAGGGTGCCTACGCCGCCCCATACGGAAACGAGCATGATGCTCCAGAACGAAACGTTCGGGTCGCCGAGCCAGGATTGACCGAGAAATTTTAAAGCGGCATATTCGGACAGGGCGGGCATCACTTTTGTAAACACGAACACCCACATGAACGTACTGATAATGACGCTGAGCATATTGGGCATGAAAAAGACCGTTCGAAAAAATCCCTTCGCTCTTTTTTGTGATTCAATCAGTAGAGCGAGCAGCAGGGCCAGGGCGTTCTGAAGCACTACCGCAAACACGACATACTTGGCGGTAAATAAAATCGCCGTTCTGAAGTTGGCATCGTCGCGAACGGCTTCAACGAAATTTTGGAGCCCCACGAAGCTGTACGACTTATTCAAGCCGTCCCAATTCGTGAAGCTGTAGTAAGAGCCTTGTAGTACTGGGATAACCAAGAAAATGACATATAGAATAAAAGCAGGCAGTACGAACAAAATCAGAGAAGTCGTTGCTTTGGACGGGCGTTTCAGCATGATGTTCAATCCCTCCTTCGGGGAAGTCGCGCCCTGTTCTCAGCTGAACGGTTGGCTGCGGGAACAGGGCGCGACGCTCTCTTTCGGACACTTATTTTTTATTGGCGGCCGCGTTGGCATCCTTCCAGGTTTTATCCAGATCCTTGATGACGTCTTCTTTGGACATCTTTTTGCTGAAGTAGGCCTGCAGCGCTTTGCCCCCTTCATCTTTAACCGCAGAAGGAATCGACGGATCCTTGTAGGATTTCCCTTTGCTCACATAGCTCGAAGCTTCCTCCACCCAAGGGTAAGGCTTGAAGGTATGGGTTTTGGAGACCGGATTGAACTTCAGGCTTTGATAAAGCTCGTTCGACGCTTGATCGTCCAAAATATAGTTCAGCAAGTCCAGCGACACCTCTTTATTTTTGCCGTTCGGAGCCATCGCCAAGGAGGTGGATACGGATACATTAATCATCGTCGCATTCGGATCGTCATTGATCGGCAGCGGCGCGACCCCAAAATCGAGCTTGTCGTTGACCTTCAGAATGCTGTCGGAATCCCATGGCCCTTGCACCCACATGGCGGCCTTGCCGCTCGCGAACTCGGCGGCCCCGTCATCGTTGCCGATTTCAAAAGCGCGGTCCGTTCCATTCGCGTTCACAAGGTCGATAATGTCGAACATCTCCTTGATCTCCGCGAAGCTGCCCTGTCCCTTGTTCATGTTGTCGATAAAGTCTTTGTGGCTCGTATTGACCAATCCGCCGATCGTAAGCGAAAGGAACAGCTGCGGAATCCAGCCTTCTTTGTAGCTGAGAAGAAATGGCTTAACGTTATTGTCTTTCAGCTTCTGTGTAACCGCCTTCATTTCCGAGAGCGTGGCAGGCGGCTTCAGTCCCAAATCGTTGAATATTTTTTTGTTGTAGAGGTATCCCCATTCCAGGCTTTCCATCGGAACCGCCACCACTTTATTGTCAATCGAAACGATGGGCTTGATCCCGTCGCTCAGCTTGCTTGCCAGCGGCTGGCTGGATAAATCCGACAAATAGCCGGCTTTGTAATAATCCGGAATCTCGTTCACCGCATGGATGGAAAAGATGTCCGGCACATCTCCGGTAGCGAGCCGGGTTTTCAAAATTTGCGGGGCATTCTCCGCCCCCGGATACTCGGAGTTAATCGAGACCTCGATATTTTTCTCTTTCTTTTCCTTCTCGGCAAACTGTGCAAAGTACTTGTCGAATTGATCGCGGAAACGGTCCAGGCCCCCGAGGAAAATTTTCAGCTCGACCTTTTTCGGTGCCCCCGCGGCTTGGTTCCCCTGCGCTCCCGAACCGCCGGCGTTATCGCCGCTTCCTCCGCCCGATGAACAAGCGACTGTAGACCCCAGCATGAGAATAGCTGCTGCTGTTGTAAGTGCTTTCTTCATTGCTTGTATCCTCCCTTTTTCATGATTGGCGCTTACGTGTTTAGTATAATCGGGAGTGCGCCCCGGGCGCATTGGACCGGATTTGCGTCATGGACTGGACGATATTGATATTAGGCTTGTGGCTCCTGCCGGACTTGATTGGGGGTATTCCCGGTTACTTTTTTGAACAGGCGGTGAAAATAAGTGATATCCGAATAGCCTACGGCTTCCGCTGCGCTTTTAATGGAATTGGCCGGATCTAGCAGCAGTTGCTTTGCTTTCTCCATCCGTTTGGAAATGATGTAATCCACGACCGTCGAGCCGGTTTCCTGCTTGAACGTCCGGGACAGATGCTCCTTGCTGACGAAAAATCGGCCGGCAACCGATTCCAGGGTGATCGATTCCGCGAAGGAAACGTCGATATACCGCCTGACTTCGTCAATGTCGATCCGATTCTTGCTTCTTCTCCGGTGAATCCATTGCTCCAGCACAGCAGCGTACGCGGCGGACAACACCTCGATCCACTGTGGCAGAGGCGTATCGTCCGAAACGTAAAAATTATTGGCGCATGCCGGAATCGCGAACGCCGCATCCGTTCCCGCCATGGACGCCTGTTCCTCGAGCAATAAGAGGAATTGCTTGTACAACGTATTGTTAAAGCCGGGCTGGAACGGTTCCCGGGCTCTCAATACTTGCTCCAATTCCTTGAACCGGCCCTGCACGGCCTCTACCTGCATGCCCTGAAAATGGCCTGAAATGATCCGCTTATACTCCGTGATGATCTTCAGCATTGGTTTATCCAGCGGCTGCACGGTATGAAGCCCCCGGGCGATCCGCCATTCCCGGACGGCCTTCTCCAGCGCCATGTTCAGCTCTTCCGGGTGGATCGGCTTCAAAATATATTCATCCACTTTGGATAGTATTGCCTGCTTGGTATAAGAAAAATCGTCATAGCCGCTGATCACAATTTTGCGGATAAACGGGTAGTCCTCCGTCAGCTTCTGCAAAAGCTGGACCCCGTTCATCCCGCGCATCTTCATGTCCGTAATGACAATTTCCGGGCTAATTTCATCGATGATTTTCAACGCGCTCAAGCCGTCCTCCGCTTCCTCGACCCGATCGATGCCGAAACGCGCCCAGTCGGCCAGCTGCCGAATGCTGCTTCGCGTCCAAAATTCGTCGTCAATAACGACAGCCTTCATACGGCTTCCTCCTCTCCCTGCTGCGGGACAGCCGGAATAACGACTTTGACCGTCGTACCCGCTCCTGCCCTGCTATCGATAAACAATCCGTACTCTTCCCCGAAAATAAGCTTGATTCGGGAATGCACATTGCCGAGGCCCAGGCTCTCGCCCAGCTCCCGGTCTTCCGATTCGTCGTTCAACCGGCTGCGCAGCTCTTCCAGCCGCGTTTCCTCCATGCCAACACCGTTATCTTCAATGCTGATCTCGATTTCATCCAGCACCTTCTGCGCCGTAATCGTGATGGACCATTCCGCCATTTTCCCCTCAAGCCCGTGAACAAAACAGTTCTCGACGATGGGCTGCAGGGAGAACTTCGGAATCTGACAGGACCGGCACTCGTCATCGACATCCAGATGAATGCGGATCATGCTCTGAAAGCGCAATTTTTGAATCTGCAAGTAATTGCTCACGTGCTCCAGCTCATCCGCGACCGTGACCAAGTCCGACTTCATTCGGATCGTATAGCGGAACAAATCGCTAATCGCTCGAATATGCTCGTAAATTTCGGGTACGTTCCGCGAGATGGCGATCCCGCCTATGGCTTGCAGCGCATTTTGCAGAAAATGCGGATTGATCTGCGCCTGCATCGCTTTCAGTTGCGCCGTCCGCTTCTCGATCTTGCTTTTGTATTCGATCTGGATCAGCTCTTTGATTCGCTGAAGCATGGAATTAAATCGTCGCTCCAGGGTGCCGATTTCATCGCTGCGTATGTCGCTGACACTGACGTCGAAGTTTTGGAATTCCACTGCTTTCATCGATTTCGTCAGCCGGATGATCGGTTTCGTCGTGTAATAGGCGGTCAAGATCGCGGCCATGATCGCCAGCACAATAAATATAACAGCAGTGAAGAAGCTGAAGCTCAGCGTCGACGAAGCGCCTTTCGTCAAATAATTCATCGGAATAAACTTAACGATTCGGAGCTGGCCCGATACGGCGGGCTGGTAAAAGATTAACCCCTGTTTCAGCTCCATGTGTCCGGGCCCGTCCGAATTCGCGGCAGCCTTCTTCAATACTTCATCGGGCAGAGCCTCTTGCTGCGAATTCGCATAAGGGTTATACATCATATTTCCTTGATTGTCCAAAATCATCACTTGGCTATTCGGTTCGGAATGGATCATGTCCAGCACGCTGTTCATCATATTCCAACGGACATCCAGGGATATCCCGCCAAGAACCTCCCGATTCTCAAACCGGTTCATCGTACGTACTAGGGTAAAATTATTATGTGCCGCATGCATCACCCTGTTAACGCTTTCAAACGATTGATCCAAATCCCCCCAATTTCCGAAGGGAGCATGGAGCTGCCCGGTTGAACTCACCGCATCTTTATCGACGACAAATAAACGGTGCTTGGACTTCAAATAAAGCGAAATCCGCACAATATTTTTATTATTGGCGATATACAAGGATCTCAGCTTCTCTTGAATATAGGAGTCCGCCGCATCCGGGCTATTCACGCCGTTATCCGATCGCCAGATTCCGTTTGGAAACAGGTTATTGTCAAGCAGAAGGGAATAGCTCACCGCCTGCAGCTGATCGAATTTTTCATCCAAATATTTCGCCGCCCAGTCCATTCTGGATTCGTTGGAGCGGATCACTTCCAGGCTCAAAGATTGCTTGGTCGTATTCGCCGCAAAAAGGGTGACCAGGATTAACGGCATAATCGCAATCGTCACCATCAAAAGCATCAGCTTGTACCTCAGGCTCTTCTGAAAACGATGGAAGAGTCGCTTCATCATGGTGCCGGCCTCCCATAAAATCAAATGTCCGCCTTTATTGTAGCAGATTCATTCCGTACCGGCAGCAAAGCGATAAAAATTGTTTATCGGCCCATAGTTTTCCAAATGAAAAAGGGCAAGCCGAATGCCAATTCGTCCGCCCTTTTTTTGCAGTTGTATGATGCTTTGGTTATCGGTACGCCTTTAATCTCCGATTCAAGTCCCGGGTGCTGGCGTAAACCGATTGATAAATTCCGAATAAGTCCTGATACACCGCGGCACGTTTCGGGTCCGGTTCGAACTGCCGGTCATAGCCGACGAACCGGTCTGCGCACTCCGCTATGCTTCCGAACCAGCCGCAGCCGACCGCGGCAAGCATGGCCGCTCCCAAAGCGGGGCCCTGCTCATTGCTCAGCTTCACGACCGGAGCTTGAAAAATATCCGCCTGCATTTGCAGCCAAGCCTCGTTTTTGGCCCCGCCGCCGATGGAGACGATCGTCCCTACTTCGACTCCCGCTTCCCTCAACATCTCCACCGACTCCTGAAGGGAGAACGTAATCCCCTCCATCACCGCCCGAACCAAGTGCTCGCGCCGATGCGAGCCGTCCAGCCCGATAAAGCTGCCTCTGATCACCGAATCCGCATGAGGCGTACGCTCCCCGACGAGATACGGCGTAAACAACAGCCCTCCCGCGCCGGCCGGCACCTCGGAAACCTTCGCCAGAAAAGCGTCATAGCTTTCCCCGGCTGCGATCGTTTTCTTGAGCCAATCCAGACTGTATCCCGCCGCAAGCGTGACGCCCATCGCATAATAGCCGCCTGGCTGCGAGTGGTTAAAGAAGTGGATGTTCCCTGCGAAATCCTTCTCCTGATCCTCGTAGGACAAGATGACTCCCGAGGTCCCAATGCTGCACAAAGCGTCGCCCTTCCTTAAAATACCAGCCCCGACCGCGCCGCACGCATTATCGGCTCCACCCGCATACACCTTCGTATCCGGCGCAAGCCCCGTCCGGTCCGCGATTTCCGGTAACAAGCAGCCGACGAAATCCAGCGATTCCGCAAGCTGCGGACACAGGCTCATGTCGATGCCGAAGGCGCCGCAAATCTCCCGGCTCCATTGCTTCTGCATCACATCGAGCAGCAGCGTGCCGGCCGCATCGGAAATATCCATATGCAGCTTGCCTGTCAGACGGTAGCGCAAATAATCTTTGGGAAGCAGGAACACGGCCGCTTTGCTGAATACCTCCGGTTCATGCTCCTGCACCCACATGATTTTCGGAAGCGTAAAGCCTTCCAAGGCGGCATTTTTCGTAATGCGATAAAGCCTGGGCCCAAGCTTGCTTTCGATCGTTCTGCACTGCGCCGTCGTTCTCGTGTCATTCCATAGAATCGCCGGCCGAAGGACCTGACCCTGATCGTCCAACAAAACCAGGCCATGCATTTGTCCCGAAAAACTGATCCCTTCGATATCCTTGGGCTCCACTCCCGACTCCTGCACCAACGCGCGCAAACTATCCACGGTTTGATCTACCCATGCCTTCGGCTCCTGTTCGCTATATCCGGGCTGCTCGTGCTGCAGCGGATAGCTTCGCGACGTCTCGCAGCTAACTTTCCCTTCTTGATCGACAAGAAGAGCCTTGACAGAGCCCGTGCCTAAATCAATCCCAATAACATATTTCATGCCCTATCCTCCCCAAGGAGTGATCGTTCGCCTGCTTATACGGAAAAGATATACTCGTTCAGCTCGGCTTTGATCCGCTCAAGCCTGCCGGATTTGTTGCCAATCGTTTGGTTGCCGAGCGCATACTGCTCCAATTGGCGGAAATCCGTTTTGCCCGACACAATGTCGAGGCCGATGCCGCTCTTGAAGCTGCTGTAACGCTCATCCGTAATTTTCTCAAAAAAGCGGTCCTCGATCAATTTTGCCGCAACCTTCAAGCCTTTGGCAAACGCATCCATTCCCGCGATATGCGCATGGAACAAATCTTCCGGCTCGAACGACGATCTTCTGACCTTCGCGTCGAAGTTCACGCCGCCCGATCCGAGGCCCCCGTTTTTCAAAATTTCATACATCGCGAGAGTAACCGCATACAGATCGGTCGGGAATTCATCCGTATCCCATCCCACCAGCAGATCGCCCTGGTTCGCGTCGATGGAACCGAGCATGCCATGCAAGCGAGCTACACGCAGCTCGTGCTCGAAGGTGTGTCCGGCGAGCGTCGCGTGGTTCGCTTCGAGATTCAGCTTGAAATGATCCTGAAGCCCGTATTTTTGCAGGAAAGCTATGGTGGTCGCCGCGTCAAAATCGTACTGGTGCTTCGTCGGCTCCTTCGGCTTCGGCTCGATCAAAAATTGCCCCGTAAAGCCGATTTCTTGCGCATAAGCGACCGCCATATGATAAAATCTCGCCAAATTATCGAGTTCAAGCTCCATATCCGTATTGAGCAGCGATTCGTATCCGTCGCGTCCGCCCCAGAATACATAATTTTCCGCGCCCAGTTCAACCGCCGTTTCCAGCCCTTTCTTCACCTGCGCAGCCGCATACGCGTACACGTCCGCATTGGAGGTCGTTGCCGCGCCATGAACGAATCGCGGATTGGTAAACATATTGGCCGTGTTCCACAGCAGCTTCACCCCGCTCGCTTTCATATGCTCTTGGATGGAGGCCACGATCACATCCAGATTGTGATTCGTTTCTTTCAGCGAATCGCCTTCGGGTGCAATATCCCGATCATGGAAGCAAAAATAAGGAGCGCCGATTTTCTCAAAAAATTCAAAGGCCGCCTCGACACGTATTTTCGCCAAGTCCACTCCGGTGTAGTTCGTCCAAGGACGGATGGCCGTATCGGCGCCGAACGGATCGCTGCCCCCGCCCGTCAAAGTATGCCAGTAGGCTACGGCAAAGCGAAGGTGCTCCTCTTGCGTTTTGCCAAGCACGAGTTCCGATTTGTTGTAATGCTTGAACGCCAACGGATTTTTGGAATCTTTTCCCTCGTACTGAATCTTGTTGACCGTATTGAAATAACTCATAACGATTCCTCCCTATGTTGGAAAAATGGCTTAATCTCATGTTAGCATCGGACACTTTGTTTGTCTAGTAGACAAAGTAAGTCCACCTTTTATTTTTTGCAATCCGTGTTATGATAAAGAAAAAGAATCGATAATGGCAGGCTCTGGAGGATGGCATGAAAATCACCGGCGATTTGCAATTGATGAAAAAAATAAACAAATACCTTGTTCTGGATACGATCCGCCACCATTATCCGATTTCCAGAGCGGACATTTCCGTGAAAACCGGTTTAAATAAAACGACGGTATCTTCCCTTGTCACCGAATTGATCGAAAGCCACTTTGTCACCGAAATCGGGCTCGGCGAATCCAGCGGCGGAAGAAAACCGATGATGCTGCTGTTTAACCAACGGGCCGGCTACGCGATCGGCGTCGATCTCGGCGTGAATTATATTTTGGCGATGGTCACCGATTTAGGCGGAACCGTCGTCAAGGAGAAGAAAATCGACATGACCGATTTGAGCGTGGAGACGGTGACGGAAAAACTCAAGAAATGCATTTATTCGCTTATCAAAAAAACGCCTTCGTCTCCGTACGGTATCATTGGAATCGGCGTCGGCGTACCGGGTCTGGTCGACGATCAAGGAAACGTACTGTCCGCACCCAATCTCGGATGGACCGACGTTCCCCTCCAAGAGATGCTGGAGCTGGAATTCAATCTCCCGATCGCCATTGATAACGAAGCGAACGTCGGCGCTTTGGGCGAGAAAGAATTCGGCGCCGGACGTTCCGTCTCGAATATGATTTACCTCAGCGTCGGGATCGGGATCGGCGCAGGAATTATTTTGAACGATGCCTTGTATCGGGGAGTGTCCGGCTTCTCCGGCGAAGTGGGGCATATGACCCTGGCGCAGGACGGGCCCCTCTGCGGGTGCGGCAGCCGCGGGTGCTGGGAAACGTTCGCCTCGGAGAAGGCGCTCATCCAACAAGCGAAATCCCTTCAGCTCGTTGATGAGAAAATCCAGGTCGCCGAGGCGATCGACAAAATCAACCTGAACACTTTGCTGCACCTGGCCAAGCAGGGATATCGTCCGGTCATCGATTTATTTGCAAGTACGGGACATTGGCTGGGGGTCGGCATCACGAATCTGGTGAATGTATTTAATCCCGAGCTCATCGTCATCGGGAACCGCATGTCCTTGGCATCCGAATGGATGGCAGATTCCATCCATGAAACGCTGAATTCGCAAAGCCTCTCGTTCCATCGCCAAAAAATGAACGTCGTCTACGCACAGCTGGGCATGAATTCCTCGGCTGCCGGCGCCGCATCGATTGCGATCAACCGCTTCTTTTCGGCTATGAAGGCTTTGTCGGATTAAAGGTTAGCCCCTCCGCAAGAAAAAGGCCACTCCCCCGCCGATTGTCGACGGTAGGAATGGCCTTCTTTTGCGTGAGCATCATTTCATTATTTCGTGCTTGTCCGTTTTTCTGTCTTATTTTCAATCCTATAACCGTGATGGGTCGAAGCTTCTTCCACATCGCCGTAAGCCCAGTGGCTCGAAGGCACATCCGACCAGGAAGGCGTGTCGACGCCTGTCAGCGGTCCGCGGTTCTGCAGACGGTTGAAGATCGTTATGACCTCTGCGCGAGTCGTGTTTGCCTTAGGCCGGAAAGTTCCGTCCGGATAGCCTGACAAAATGCCCGCTTGACCGGCCGCATTGATTTCCCCGCGTGCCCAACTGTCGGCTATATCCGCAAAGACCTCCTTCTCGCTGCCCTGCAAATGCTTGAGACGAGCGACGATTCCCGCCATTTCTTCCCGGGTGATCGGTTGATTCGGCTTGAACGTACCGTCCGGGTATCCGTTCATATAGCCGGCTTTTGTTACAGCGGCAACTTCGGCCACGCCCCAATCCGCGCTTGTCAGATCCGAATAAATCGCGGCCGGCGAATCCGATTTGGAGAGGTGATACAGCCTGTAGAGCATAGCCGCTACTTCTTGGCGGGTCACGTTCCTTTCCGGCTTAAATGTGCCGTCCGGATACCCTTCAACGTATTTCTCATGCTCGCCTGCTTGTTTGGAGGAATCGACCGATGCGCCTGCTGCACCGTCGGTTCCCGCGCCTGACGGGATGGTTACGGTTAGAGATTGTACAGCCCCGGTTTCGACTCCGTTCACCACCGCTTTGATCGTAAACGGATGATCGCCCTTGGTTAATCCGGTTACCTTGTAGCTGGTGGAGGTAACGCCGGATGCAATAAGTTTACCGTTATCATAAATATTATACGAGCTCGCACCGCCGAATCCGTTCCAGTTCAACGTGACGCCCGTGCTTGTCACATCGCTTGCCGTGACCGAAGGCGATACGAAACCGCCGCCATAGCTCCCACCGGAGCTCGAGCTTGGAATCGCACTCAACGAGAAGTTAAGCGATACCAGGTCTTGACCTACATGAATAATTCCATCCCGGACATAGCTGTCCGAGCCGTTAACGGCAGGAACGGTCGGCTTGGCTTCCAACGAACTGTAGGAACTATAGTCGGGCTTCGTTGCCGTAATATAGTAGTCCCCGTCCGGGAATACCATCCATGCATATTCTCCCGCCTGATTCGTTACTTGCGGGTTGTGGTTTTGATTTGGGGCAAAATCGGGCAGTACAGGCAATTGAACCAACGTATTCGGAGTACGGCCTTTTTGCTTGTTCAGCTCCGTATCTGCCCAATACAAATTCATCGCAACGCCGCTAATCGGTTGGCCCGTTGCTCGATCCGTAACGACCCCGTAAGGGTCGATCAACGAGTAGACTACCCCCATTTCCCCGTTCTGGCTTACCTTCACGAGCGCCGATGGTCCGGCAAGCACCGTTCCATCTTGGGCTTTAATTTGATATGAAACGACATATTGTCCTTGAGGAACATCGCTGATATCAAAGCTTCCATTGGAATCCAGCGCCATCTGAGTCACATACGCATTCCCGTTGGTCCCTTTCACCAGTACCGATACATTTCCTTTGCCAAAGACGCTCTCGACGGTCGGCTGGGTATTGCTTGAGGAACGGTTGGAAACAAACAGCTGGCCGCTAATTTTGTTGGAAGAGACAATCGTTTCGCCCGTGCCGTTCAACTGATCCACATGTACCGTTTGCTTTTTGGTTAACTGGACGGTCTGATTTCCCACTTTAACGGATGCGGTAATATCCACTATATAATCGTAATTGCCCCGAGGTACCGAAATTTGATAAGAGCCGTCCGGTCCCGTCGTCACCGTAGAGACGAAGTCGGTTATGCCGTCTTGATTAAAGTCGGCCGAAACAGATACGGCAGCCCCCGCTATAGGCTGGCCTGTGACTTGATCGATTAAGATTCCCTTAATCGAAGCCGGCATGTAACGAATGTCAATCCCTTTTTGAACCGTTAAACCGGTCATCGGATCGGTTGCAGACGCCGTAATGAGCTCGCGCACAGGAGTCGTGCTCCGAATGTCCGGCGCCGTAAAGGTAACCGACGCAACTCCGCTAGCATCCGTAACGGCCGTAACATCGGCTCCGCCGCCATTGCCGAAATGGAAGACGACCGATTGTCCGGCTACCGGCTGGCCGTTAAGCATCGCTACATTGGCAGAGAGCGTCACTTGCGATTTTCCGTCGCCGACTACGCTGCTTGGCGATGTATTCACGGTTAGCTTGATCTGTGGCGAAGTACTTTGAACAACGATGGTTTCCGTCAAGGTTTTACCGTCATACGAAATCGTGATGGTCGCCGTACCGGGAGCTTTGGCGGTAATGACCCCGTGCGAATCTACCGTCGCAATGGAAGGATCCGAGCTCTGGTAAACCGCCTTGCCGGTCACATCCTGAATGCTCTCGTCCAGATAGACCGCCTGAATTTTCGTCTGATGCGTATCTCCCGCCGCCAAGGTGAAGCTTGATTGATCGGCCTGAAGTTCTCTTAATGTCGACGTTGTAACATTCGAGCCTCCGGAAGCTGACGATTCGATGCCATTGCTCACCGCTGTCACGGTAAAGCGATGCTCTGTTCCGGCAGTCAGTCCGGTTGCCGTATAGGTGGTTCCGGTCACGCCGGAGGCGATCAGCCGCCCGTTTTCATAAATATTATAGGTTTGTGCGCCGGGCACGGCATTCCAGGTCAAGGTAGCGCCCGTGGAGGTGACGTCGCTTATCGAGACTCCTGTCGGCGCACCCAGCGTTACGGTTACCTCCGTTTGGGCGCTGCCACTGGCATAAACCGCTTGAATCACCGTAGTGCCTGCTCCGGTCGCGGTTACAAGCCCGTCCGCATTCACCGTTGCAACCCTGGAATTCATGGATTGATACGAAGCATAAGGAGTGACGTCCATACGGTAGCCGTCCGAGTATACGTAGCTCACCACGGTTTGGTGTGTTTCTCCGACGGATAACGTATAGCTTGCGCTATCCAGACTCAGTCCGGCGAAAACAGGAAGCGTCACACGATTCGAAAAGGCCGATTCAAGCCCGTTTTTGACTGCCGTGACCGTAAAGGTATTGAACGTGCCCTGCGCAAGTCCGCTTACATTGAAAGCGGGTCCCGTTACATTGGATGCGTACAGAACGCCGTTCTTATACACTTTGTAGTAGGAAGCGCCGGGAACCGGGTTCCAGCTCAGGGTCGAGGCCGTTTGGGCCGTTGTGCCGGTTTTCAACCCTGTAGGCGGGGCCGGGATCGAAACCGTTACATAAGCACCGCCAACGGCGACAGCCGTTATATTGCCCGCGACGGTTCCGCCGCCGAAATCCAGGATCGCTTGACCTTGGCCCTGAGTATCCGATGTCAGCGTAGACACGGGATTGCCGTTTGAATCCGTAAGCGTGCCTTGTGTGGATGAAACGGTGATTGGCGCATCCGAAACAGGATTGCCGTCCACATCGTATACCGTTGCGGTAACGCTCATTTTTCCGGGTTCGCCTGTCGGCGTTGTGTTCAACATAACCGTTGTCGGCGCTTGCTTGTACACGACATCCGGTTGGTTCACATCGATAGGATCGAGACGGTTTGTGAAATACCAGGATAAAATATCATGATTTTCCCACGACGAGCCCGTCGCAGAAGTAAAACCGGCATACACGCTGCTCTTGCCGGCGAATATGGCTCCCAAATCAATACCGGAGGCATCGATTTGCTGAACTGCCGTAGAGCGGTTGTTCGTGTTGTTGGTATAGACTCTCATGGTTTTATTTATCCCGTCGTAATCGATCCAGGCATAATGAATGTTGCCGTCTTTCATATCCATCTGGTTTTTGGGAATGGCCTTGTACCAGCTCGGATTCGTATTAGCGACGTTCCCGTTTTGGGCCAGCCCGATATAGTTATCGCTTGGATCGTTATGCTGTCCGGTATAGGTCTTGTTATCGAACGTATCGAACTTTACCGCAAAGCTGGGTTGAATGCCCCCATATCCAATGCCGTCCCCCACGGACCCCGCATTGCTTGACTTCGTCTGGATAGCAAAAGTAAAGCCGTCGGCTCCATCCGGGAAAGTATCATTGGGATACCCGGAAGGGTCACTGATACGGAAAGCAAAGGAGGTGCTGAAAGAGAAGTTATTCGTACTGTAAATCAAGGACTTGTTAAAAGCCGAGCCGAATACTCCGGCCGTGGTTTTCGTCAAACGGAGCACCTTATTGCTGACTTGCGGCGTATTGTCAAAATAGGCAGACGCTTGACCGTTCATGGAAAGAAGATTCGTTTGATTCGGATTGTTAAAATTATCGTACTTAAAGGTGAGCCATTTCGTAACCGGCGTTTGACCGCCTGAGCTGCCCGCGTGGACCTTTGCGGAAAAGGGCTGGACCATGGCCAGGATCATGCAGATGATGACCACCCATGCGGTCACTTTGTTATTGCGTCTTATGTAGTCGAACACGAAGCTTATCCCCCTTATTTCATGTTTAGCCATCAAACTTCAACATCTCAAGTCGGCGGCAATCGAATTCAGAAACACGGCATGGAATCGTTCCCCTTCCTTACAACCATAGACTCAGGACTTTTATCCTAACAATGTTTTTATTATATCGACGTTCGCTTACAAAACGCTTACAAATCGGATTCAAGTCATGGTTCCGGCGATTTTTTATTACAAAATCATCGTTTTTTCGACAAAGTCCTTTATAATAATGATATTCATCGATACTTCCATTCGGAGAGACACGCCTATGAAGGTTTTGCAAAAAAATTCGCTTTATATCATTTTGTTTGCGATTGTCTGTTTCTTGCTTCTCTATTACGGTACGATATTTTTCGGTCAAAACAAGGAATCGGCCCCGCAAATTCAAAATGGCGTGCTTGACCTTTCCAACTGGGATTTTGACAAAAGCGGGCCCGTGAAGCTGGACGGTCCTTGGGAGCTTTATTGGGGAACACTCCTGGAGCCCGGGCAAGCCGCCGTGCCGACCGGTATTTTTCCAATTTTGTCCTACTGGTCCGGCAGCTTGAACCATACCACGCTGCAGGCCAAAGGCATGGCGACCTATAAGCTGCATGTGAAGGTCAAGCCCTCGCCTTCCATGGTCTACGGCATCAGGGTCGTGAACATCCAAATGTCCAGCGCCTTGTACGTGAACGGTCTAAAACTGGGGGGCAGCGGCACGCCCGGACCTTCGAGAAGCGAGTACAGCCCGGAGAACAAGCCCTACATAGCCTACTTCCCTCTTGAAGGGGATACGGCGGACATTATGATTCATGCCGCGAATTACGATTTTATCCAAGGCGGCGTCGCCTCCAGCCTTTATTTTGGAAGCGTCGGGCAGATTAATCGCATCGACAAGCTTTCCACCGGCATCGGCATTGCGCTCGAGGTCTCGATTCTGCTGCTCGGCATTTATCACTTGGGCACTTATGTCACCCGAAAGAAAGAGAAGGGCTTCCTCTATTTCGGAATCTACTGCATTTCCTCGGCGGTCAGCTTTGCGGGCTTGGGCGATAAACCGTTAATGCAAATTTTTGACGGATTCCCTTTTGCGCTTATTCACAAAATTCAAGGGATTTCCATGAATACTTCGATACTCGCCTTGACCTTATTCATAAAGCATGTTTGCTCCGAGCAGATCCCGCGGTGGTTGGTGAAAAGCGTGTTGACCGTCTACGGCGTTTATTCGGTTTATTTCATTCTGGTCCCGTTCCGGGTCTATTCTTACACCACCTTTGTCATGAGCGCCCTGCAGATCGTTATTTATTTCATCATCATCTGGTTGTTGTCCGCCGCTTATATGCGGGGCAACTACGGCAGCTTCAGCAAGCGGAGCCTGCTGATCCTGATTTTGGCCTTCTGTGCGTTGCTGATTTGCATCCTGGACGCTTCCCTTTATCTGCTGCGAATCGTCCCTAAAAATTTTTTGTTCGATTTTTGCGCCATGTCGTTCGTGTTATTCATTTCCTTTATGCTTGCATCCCGATTTTCCGAAGCTTATCAAACGATAGAAAAAATGACCCGCAAGCTTAGCGAAAACGACCGGCTAAAGGACGAGTTTCTGATCAATACCACCCATGAGTTTCAAACTCCGCTCAATGGCATCATCAACATCTCCCAGTCTCTGCTCGAAGGAGCCGCAGGGGATGTAAACGAGAAGCAAAAGGAAAACCTGTCCACGATCGTGGCCGTGTCACAGCGGCTGTCTACGCTCGTTCGCGATATTCTGGATCTGGAGCGGATCAAAAGAAATGAAATCCATTTGCAAACGTCCGCAGTCGATGTGAAAGTGCTGATTTCGATCATTATGGATATGTTCAACTATTTAATTTCCGGAAAAAAAATCAGCCTCATTCAAGATATCCCCGACAACCTGCCTCCGGTGCGTGCGGATGAAAATCGGCTTTGGCAGGTCGTTTACAATGTTGTCGGAAATGCCGTCAAGTTTACCGAACAAGGCGCCGTTACCGTATCCGCCCGTTATCGAAACGGACATGTGGAAATCTCCGTAGAAGATACCGGCATTGGGATCCCGCCGCACAGACAGCAGCGCATTGCAGAGTCGTTCGATCGAGCGGATCGCCAAGCCTATGGCGGCATGGGGCTTGGCCTCTCCATTTCCGGCAAGCTGGTTCAGTTGATGGGGGGAGAGCTTCGTTTGGACTGGTCCGAAGAAGGAAGGGGCTCCCGCTTCCTATTTCATTTACCGGCCGCCGGACCGTTCCGGCTGCAACGGGAGGGGAACACCGCCAGTTTTCGTCTGACCCCGAGCGCCGCGGGCGAAGCCGAACCGGAAACGACGGGCAGGAAATTTACCATCCTGGCCGTGGACGACGAGCCGTCCAACCTGCAGGTGCTTTCGGTTCTATTTGCCGGAGAAGCTTACCGGATGCTGAAAACAACCAGCCCTCAGGAGGCGCTTCAGCTCCTGCAAACCTCCGGCGCAATCGATCTTGTCCTGCTGGATGTCATGATGCCGAATTTGTCAGGGTATGAGGTATGCCGGGAAATTCGCAGACAATACACGCTATTCGACCTCCCGATTGTGATGCTGACGGCCAGCAATACCCCCAGCGAGGTGGCGGCGGGCTTTGAAGCGGGGGCCAACGATTTCATTATTAAGCCTTTTAATTCCTGGGAGGTTCGGGCTAGGGTCAACACCCTGCTGCAGTTGAAGCAATCCGTACAGGATGCCCTTGCTTCGGAAATGGCGTTCCTGCAATCCCAGATCAAGCCGCATTTTTTGTTCAATTCCTTGAATGCGATTTTGTCGTTTTGCCGTACGGATAGCGCCCGGGCCGAGCAATTAATTTCCCATCTGAGCGTTTATTTACGAAGATGCTTCGATATCCCGGGCACGGAAGCTTTCGTCACCTTGGAATCGGAGCTTCAGCTTGTCCAAGCTTACGTCGAGATTGAAAAGGCGAGGTTCGAGGAGAGGTTAACGGTCGTCTACGATATTGACCCCGGGCTGCTGCAAACGCGGCTTCTGCCCCTCACCATCCAGCCTTTGGTGGAAAACGCGATCCGGCATGGCATTATGAAAAAAGAAAACGGGGGCATCGTGAGACTTACCGTTAAAGCCGCCGCCGGTTTGGCGCGCGTGGAGGTATGGGACAACGGGGTCGGTATCCCCGGGGGCAAGCTGGCTGCGCTGACTGAAAAAAATCATGCGCGCGAAACCGGCGGAGTCGGATTGCCGAATATTCACAGAAGATTGATCAACTGGCTGGGAAATGGCCTGCAGATTGAAAGTGCAGAACAAGAATGGACTAAAGTTTCCTTTGATACAAAATAAAACGGTTCAAAAACGAAGGGGCGGCTATGTTAAGAACTATCCTGATTGATGACGAAAAACCTTCATTGAATTGGCTAAGCCGAATCATCGAGGAACGGAAGGAACTGGAGATCGTAGGCTCCTTCACCAGGGTCTCCGAGCTGTTGGAATCTTTTACGGACCTCCGGCCGGAGCTGGTTTTTCTGGACATTGAAATGCCGGGCGTCCATGGCATCGAGCTGGCCTCCCGTTTGACGGAGCTGAATGACGACATCGAAATTGTGTTTGTTACCGCCTACCAGCAATATGCTCTGGAAGCTTTTCGGGTCAACGCGACGGACTATTTGCTCAAGCCGGTGCAGCCCGAGGATTTGCAGCGGACGGTGGAAAGGTTAATGAAAAGAAAGAGACCTGCTGTGCGGAAGCCGGAGTCCGGCAGCCCGGGAATTCACTGTTTTGGCCAGTTTGGGGTGTATACCGCCTTGAATCCGGCCGAGCCGATCCGGTTCCCGACAGCCAAAACGGAGGAGCTTCTTGCCTTCTTCCTGGTTCACGCGGGGGTGAATATTTCCAAGTGGACGCTGTGCGAAAGCTTGTGGCCCGACTTCACGCCTGAAAAGGCCGAGCAAAATCTGCATACCACGGTCTTTCGTTTGAAAAAGACACTAAAGCACTACCACATGCCCGTCACGATTCATTCGCAGCGGGGGGTTTACCGATTCGAAACGGACATGCGCTGCGATTATTTGGAATTCGACCGTCATCTCAAGCCGTACTCCATGGGCGACATGCCGCCGGAACAAATGAAAACCATCCTTCCGTTATTTGAGGGCCTACTGTTCGGCGGCAAAGACTATCCATGGTGTGAAGCGGAGAAAGAACGGGTGTACAGCGCGGCGGTCGACCTGTCGAAAAGGCTGACCTCGCACTATTTATCCCAGGGCGAAGCCGACAAGTCCATCGAGATTTTGAAGCATATGATCGCCGCTGGGCCCTTTCATGAAGACGTTCATGTGCTTCTGCTTAGCGCCTTCCTTCACCTGAAGGATCGCACCGCTTTCATTACGCATTATGATAAATTCGCCAATCTACTAAGAGCAGAGCTGGATATCGAGCCCGGCCCCGCCGCCAAAGAGCTGCATAGACAAATGCTTCTGAGCTCATCCATTTAAACGTGAGCTCTTCCCCATCAGGAGGCGGCATTCACATCCTGCATGTTGTTCTTTTTACCTTTTACCGATACAACAAAACAAATAAACAATATTAGGCACGCCAGGGTATACGGATAATTAACGTCCAGATCGAATAAAAAACCGGCTACGATAGGACCTGCGATATTGCCAAGACTGGTAAAGGCAGAGTTTAAGCCGGCAACATAGCCTTGCTGATCTTTTGCCACCATTGACATTTGCGTACTGATGGCCGGTCGTAAAATATCGATTGCCAGAAATATAATGAAGGTAACGGCAAAAATCAACCAGAATGTGTGAACAAAAAGCGTCAGCAGAATAAACAAACTAGCAAAGATCAGGCAGAGCGATATGATACGTTGCTCCCCGAAACGCTTCATGATCCAGCTGAAGGCCGTAGCCTGGACCACAGCGCCGGCTATCGACCCGAACGTTATGATAAAGGCGATATCTTTAGGCCCAAACCCAAATTTGTGATCCACAAATAGTCCAAAGATCGTCTCAAAATTAGCAAGCCCAAACGACATGACAAAAACGATGATCAAGCTTAAAAAATAGGGCTCTTTATAAGAGTATCTTAATTGCGAGAGAAGACCGCCCCATTCTCTTGCGTCAGATGGAGTATCAGCTGTATTCTCTTTTGAAGGGAGCGATTCCCGAAGAATAAACAATGTAATACATGCAGCAATGATCCCCGCAACCCCCGCGGCGTAAAAGGGCACGCGGATGCCGAATTCGGCAATATAACCGCCAATACCAGGTCCGATAATAAAGCCTGTTGTAATGGCTGCGTTAATGTAGCCCATCCCCGCCGCCCTTTCTTCCTTTGTCGTGATATCCGCCGCGTAAGCCATAACGGCCGGCATAATCATTGCAGCACTAATGCCGCCGAGCAGCCTGGAAACAAACAGTAGAGCAGGTGAACTTGCTATCCCGAACAGCACTTCAGAGAAGGCGAACACGGTCAAGCCGATGACAATCATCCTTTTTCTACCGAAGGAATCGGCCAACCGGCCGGCCAACGGCGAACAAAGAAGCTGTGTCAGTGAAAAAGCCGCAACCAACAGGCCCATAATCCCCCCGGTTATGCCCAAGCTTTCCATGAACTTGGGCATAATGGGGACGATAAGCCCGATCCCCGAGAAAACCAGAAATAGATTGAACACGAGAATCAGTAAGGCGCCCCGATTTTTCGATAATAATTTCATTCTTACATTCCTCCATACTTCTGTAACAAAATACTGAATATTTATTCAGGATAGCGGCAAAAAAAAGGGCTAGCGGGTGCGGGTTGGCTTCGCAATGCCATGCAGAAACACATCCATAGCTAATCGATAGGCCTCCAGCGCTTCCTCTCTTTCCATTCTCCGGCTATGTTGATTCAATCCAAGCATCAAACTATCCAAAATAATGGCGAGCCCGGTAACATTGGTGGTTTCGAATTCATGGTTATCGATCCCCCTCTGCAGCAGCTGCCGATTAAAGTCAAGATAGCCTTTGACCATTTCATGAATTCGCTCCTCTACATCCCGAGCTTTCTCGGAGTTGTTGAAAAATTCATCGGCGGCCTTGGTTAGCGGATGATTAAGTTGATCAAGCGCCAATTGTTCGGCCATGCCATATAATTTATCGATCGTGGTGGGATACAGCGTTTCTTTGTCCAGCCATGTCTTATCCCATTCCGCATTCCACTCTTCAAGTAAATATAAAAAAAGCCCTTCCTTGTTCTTGAAATGATAATAAATGTTCCCGGCGCTGCACCCGGTCGCTTTCACGATATCTTCTATGGATGTTGCTTTATAGCCTTTTTGGGCAAATAAAGCTCTTGCAGCATCGGCGATCTTCTTCTTCGTTTGCTCGGTTTGCTGTTTCTTTTTATTCACATCTACTTCACCACTTTTCTGGATGACGGATTTTTCAAGGCGGACACCGGTATAATACTGAACTTTTATTCAGTATTATAGGCGATGAGAGAAGTCTTTGCAAACCTTATCTTCGTTTCATCAATTACGAAAATATGGATTTCCATGAACGTAAGGGTTTGTAGGCACTTTTCGGGTGTCTATCGATTTAGCATCGATAGCCAATACGCTTTTGCCGTCAAAATTACGTTTTTCAATGGTGCCGAGAGCGACCACATACATATCGTTTTGCCATTGTTCGGGGGTATCGGTTTCTACAAGGATAGCAAGCGGTACGGAGTCGGCGACACAGCACCGCATCGCGAATCTTCCCACGGCAAATTGGTTTTTATTCATACTGTCGAGACGGTAAACATAACGCAAATGCGATCAAGACCGCAGCTCGAATCGTTCGATGCGCAAACGCGGAACTTATTTTCATGATTACCCCGCCTCCATGTTATAAGTGCATATACAGTTGATCGAAGGCGACAGACCCCAACAGAACAACGACCGCTGAAATGATCAGAACCGCAGCGACGGTTTTGAAGCGAAAGACTTTTAGCAGCATCAAAGTGCTTTTGATATCCAGCATGGCGCCAAATACGAGAAAAGCAAGCACTGAACCTAAACTAAAATCGGGAATGAACGTAGCTCCGACAAAAGAATCCGCTGTGGAGCAAATGGAAAGGACATAGGAAAGCCCCATCATAAACAAATGCGGGGTCCAGTCCCCATCACTTAACGCAAGAAGCCACTTCTTGCTTACAACGGTTTGCAGCAAAGCTGACGGTAGCGCCCAAAACTAAATATTTGCCTACATCAAACATTTCAATGGCAGCATGCTCCAACGTTTCATGCAATTTAGTTTTCCATGCTGCGTTTGGCGCTTTGTCGGAATGCGGGGGCTTGATGTTTTTTTGCCTGCAGCGGCCTGTTCATTAGCGTTGCTTACTGTATTACGGAGCGCAGAAGCATGTACTCCCCGAGAAGCCCATAGCCCAATGAAGGCCGATGCGGCAAACGCCAGCACCATGCGGGAGATAGCCATCTCTGGTTGGGCCCGAAAGGCCACGAACGTGGAAAAAGCCCTCTTTTCCTTTACAAAAACATTACCTCTATTTAATCTCACAAAAACAAAATACAAATAAAATGCAATCAAACAATTATAAAAGCAACTAATTAATATGTTTTTATATTGTTTTATAGTTAAAGGAGGGAATGCCTATCTAAGTCATCCGTACGAGCACACATGAAGCTATTTACATCAATCCATCATTCAAGCTTGTAAAAAGGAGGACTTCACTTGTTGAAAACCAAGAAATTTGTATCCGCATTCCTGGCTTGCACCATAGCAACTTCTGTTGTTAGTTCAGCAGGAGCAGGCTCTATACCGGCAGCGATCGCAGCAGCTACAGTCGACACGCCGGTCGTTTCCGTACCCGCAGGACGCTATGAGCAATCTGTTACCGTTGCGCTTAGCTCCACCACATCAGGTGCCGACATCTATTACACGTTGGACGGGACCATGCCTGACGAAACAAGCCTTAAGTTTAACGGAACGCCGATTGTCCTTACGGAGTCGACGAATATCTCAGTGATCGCCTTGAAAGACGGCGTCTGGAGTAAACCCGCCACATACGGCTACATCATCAAAACAACCGAAAAACCGCTGCTGAAATTCGCTGCGATGTCGGATATCCATGTCGGTCCCGGCACGGATGCTGAGAATGCCAAGACACGCGCAAGGTATGCCAGCAATTTCGATGTTCTTTCTTCCATCTTTCCCAATCCGGATGCCATAGTTATCGCAGGCGACATCATCAATGACAACGGCAATGGCAAAGGGCCGGATCATCAGTTTGCACGCGATGTTCTGCAAGAACAATTGGCACGCAAAAATTGGTCGGGCATGCCCGTTCAGATTGCGATCGGCAACCATGACGCAAGCGTAGCCGAAGTGAAAAACTATTACCCGGCGGAATGGTTTACTGATCAGCCGAATGGCTATTACGAGAAAACAATCGGCGGCTATTCGTTTTTCTTTTTGAACGGGAACAATTATAACGACGACACAGGACAAAGAAACTGGCTGAAGGGTCGGCTCGCAGCAATAACAGCCGATCCGGCGAATCTGAATAAGCCTATCTTCATTACTTTGCATCATCCCGTGTCCGGCACCGCCATGGACGGCCAGCAAGGAAGCAATCAGAACCTGTATACGGATTTGAAGGATTATCCGCAAGTCATGGTTTTATCCGGCCATTCGCATTTGAATATTAACGATGATCGTTCGATCTATCAGAAAGATTTTACCGCTATCAATCTTGGATCCATGTCATACATCGAGGTAGATCATGGCTATTCCGCTGTAACGGAGGAAGGATTGATGGATGGGCGATTCGAATTCCCTGTCAACCAATCCCAACTCATTGAGGTTTACAAGGACCGTGTAGAGATTGAACGCGTGGAGTATAACGGAGATCCAGGCTCTATCTATCTGGGTGGCGTATGGCAAGGCAATAATTCCCCAACACCTTATAACAGTGCCGGTGCATTAGCGGGAAAAAAATGGGTAGTGAAATTAACAGGCAATACGAAGGATGAAATAAAAAGCAATTTCACGTATACCTCAAGCAACCGCAACAAAACGGCACCGCAATTCCCGGCGAACCCCGACCTTAAAGTGTTGCCGGGTTCGAATAACGTGCCGATGCTCTCATTCAAGCAAGCCAAGGACGATCAATCCGTGCATCATTATGAAATCAAAGTGTATAACCATCGTACGGCAGAAGTCGCAAAGTCGTACAATGTTTTATCGGACTTTTACTTCTCTCCGATTCCGAACAAAATGAATATCCCGATAGCGGGTCTGAGCCCGGCTACGTCCTACGTCCTTACCATAGCGGCAGTGGATGCTTACGGCAACAAAAGCGAGCCTTTGCAGACTTACTTACGAACGGAAGGCACGGCACCGGAATTGACGCCGATCGATCCTAGTACGATGTGGAAGCAGCTTGTGTCCGACATGAAATTTGACAGCAATTTGAATGATGATGCTGCCGGTGCAACAGGTCTGGCCACCTCTGCCGGTAATGTCACTTATGTGGCAGGCAGATCCGGACATGCGGCCAGCATTGCGGCCGGCAATGCCAATTATATCGATCTTGGAGACAGATCCGACTTGAAGTTCGGTAATGGCGATTTCACCGTATCGTTCTGGCACACCGGCAATTTGGCAGGCGATCAGACGGTAATCTCTAACAAAGACTGGAATTCCGGTAAGAATGCCGGATGGTATATTGGGCCTGCGACTACGAACAACATGACGCTTAACATGGCAGACGGCACCAATCGTATCGATTATTCGGCTCAAAGTGTAGGGACAGAATGGCACCACTTCACCATATCCGTAGACAGGACGAACAAGACGGCCACCACTTACGTCGACGGTGTCATGAAGGCGACCAAAGATATCACCGCACTGGGTACGTCCAGTATGGATACTCCTTATCACGTCATCATCGGTGCAGACGGTAATAAAGGAAACGGCGGAGCAACCGTTACGCTAGACGACTTAAAGATATGGAAGCGCGCCCTATCCGCCACGGAAGCCAAAGCGTTATCCGATTCGTACCAGTCGACGACTTTGTACAACTTTAATCAATTGACAGCTAAAATTCAGGAAGCTGAACAATTCACTGCGTATGTCAAAGGAACTACAGGATTATCACTTCCCGTACAGGCACAAAATGAACTGAAGACTCGACTTGCTAACGCTAAGGTTATTACTTCAGGCGACAGCGCTGCTGCGAGCCTATCTCGATTTGATGTGGGCTTTGCAAACTGCCCGGAATGGCATCATCTATACTTTCATTCCAAAAACGGCTTTCTCTATCCATTCTTTTAGCTCTTATGCAGACAATGAGAACGCTGTTGCCAGCAACATCCTGGACGGTCAAGAAACAACCATCTGGCACTCTAAATGGGAAGCGCCCGCTGCACCATTCCCGCACTGGGTCATTATCGATATGGAGAGCACGTATAAACTGAATGGTATTCAGAGAAAGAGCCGACCTAACCAAAGTGCAATGGAATTTCCGAAAACATTCGAATTGTACGCGTCCGATAACCCGGCCGACTTAAACGATCCTGCTTTCTTGAGCAATGCGGCCAACAAAGCCTCCGGCACGTTTGGGAAAACTTGGACAGGCAACGTATATACAGACTTTGTCTCTTTGGATAAGGCTGTGCAGGGCCGCTACGTAAAATTCGTAGTTACCGGAACCTACAATACGGATCCATCCAAAACATTTACAAGCATGAGCGAGATCGATTTTACCGGTGATAAGGTTGCAAGCGGGAACGCGAACCTGACGGATCTGAAAATTAACGGAGTCTCGGTAGACGGCTTCACACCGAATACATTGGAGTATTCGCTGAACGTTCCGAATACCGTGACGAATGCGAAAGTTACCTTTACGACTTCAGAACCTCAGGCAACGGTAGTAGTCAATGGCGGCTCCAACCTTCAGGCTGGCAATAACGTTGTGACAGTGAACATAACAGCACCGAACGGAAACGTCAGATCGTATGTCATCAATCTGAACCGCGCCGACATATCGCCTGCTTCTTTAAGTGATTTGCGCGTTAACGGGGTGACGTTGAGCGGTTTCGCATGGGATAAGTTTGACTATTCATTATCGGTACCGTATGAGACCACGGTGACAAGCATAACTTATTCAACAGCAAGTCCTACTTCAACCGTGGCGGTTACAGGCGGAGATAAATTAATTGTCGGTAAAAATACGGTTACGGTTACGGTAACAGCTCAAGACGGGACTAAGAGCATTTATAGCATCGTGATTACCAGACAGCCTCAGGGGCTATCGTCCGACAGTTCCTTGCTCGATCTGCGCGTAAACGGAAAGACGTTGGATGGATTCGCTTCAGACAAGCTCAATTATTCATTGTCGGTACCGTATGAGACTACGGTGACAAGCATAACTTACTCAGCAGCAATTCCAGCTGCAACCGTTGTGATTGCCGGTGGCGATAAATTAATTGTCGGAGTAAATACGGTTACGGTTACGGTAACCGCTCAAGACGGAACCAAGAGTATTTATAGCATCGCGATAACCAGACAACCTCAAGCGCTATCGTCCAACGCTAATCTGCTTGATTTGCGTGTCAATCATATCACATTGAACGGATTCGCACCGGACAAGCTGAGTTATACGGTTGATGTCTCCTATGGCACAACGGTAGCGGCGGTGACTTATTCCGCCGAGCATGCCACATCCCGAGTCGTTGTTACTGGCGGCAGCAACCTGCTTGTCGGCTCGAATCGTATCTCTGTCCTTGTCACTGCACAGGACGGAACGACTAAAGAATATGTGATACTGGTTCATCGATTGCCAGATTCGTCGGGGTCATCAGAATCGTCTCCTTCATCTCCAACGGCAGTAGTACCGCCAAAGAAGCCGGAGTTGCCGGGTAACTCAGCTGTGATCAAGGACGAAGACCTGCAAAAGAACTCTGCATCCATATCCGTCGCACTGACGGAAGGACAGAATCGCATTATCATTCCAATCGCGCAGGTAGATCAGCTTAATGGGCGTCCATTACATGTCCAGGCACACGATGTAAAACTGATCGTTCCTGCTGATCTGTTGAAATCCGCAACCAGCTTGCTGCCATCTGTTGACGACTCCGCTGCGATTACGGTGAAAATTGAACCGGTCTCAGCAGAACAAGCGAACCGGACATTAAAAGAAGCGAGCAGCAAGGATAACGGTCTTTATACGCTGGGCGGAAAGGTATTCGACCTCGCGATCTTCGTGACCGATGCAGCCGGGAAGCAGTATGAAATGAGTGAGTTGAAAAAGCCTGTATCCATTACATTCCCGATTCCCGTTGGAATGAATCCGAGGCTGGCCGGTATCTATAAGATTCTGGATAACGGAAGTCTTACGTACTTGGGCGGAACGCTTACAAACCGCAATACCGCAATTGAAGTCGGAATTGACCGTCTCGGCCATTACGCAGTCCTTTCATTGGAAAAAAATTATAGTGATGTAACACGCATGCATTGGGCCTACTCGACGATTCAAGAACTGTCCGCCCGGCATATCGTGAACGGAGTGACGAACTCGAGCTTTGCACCAGCCCAAGATGTTTCCCGTGCTGAGTTTGCATCGCTTCTCGTACGGATACTTCATCTCAAGTCTTCCGAGACGGCTTCATTCGGTGACGTGGCTGGAAACGCATGGTATGCCAAGGAAGTATCCGCCGCTTATAAAGCAGGCATTATCACAGGTGATTCCCGGCAAATGTTCGAACCGAATCGAAGCATTACCAGAGAAGAGATGGCCATTATGCTTGTCCGCGCTTATGAATATCGAACGGGTGTAAAATTAGAAAAAGCTTCAACGGAAATCTCTGATGCTTCAATGGTCAGCGATTGGGCTTTGCCTTATGTTAATAGTGCAATCAAAGCGAAGCTGTTGACGGGACGCCAAGAAGGGCTGTTCGTACCGGCTGAACACACGACACGGGCAGAAGCGGCTCAGCGGTTTACAACTTATTGAAATAAAAAGAACCCCCCCTCAAAGTGGTGCCTTGGCTTCAAAGCGGATTCAGGTACTTTGCGGGGATCCCCGAAATTAAAACTTCTATAAAGTTGATCGCCAACCAGCTGTAGGAGAGGCTGGCTGGCGATCTTCTGCACATCGAGTGGCCCCGCCCGCCTTCGCCCCCAATCGAACAGCAACAAAGTATTGCATAGAGGTCTGCCAACAAGGCAAGCTATTACCGTGTTTATCTCTTCGCCTTATAAAACTCATGATACAGCTTCATGAGAGCTCTTTTCTCAATCCTAGACACATAACTTCGCGATATGCCTAACTCCTTCGCAATTTCCCGCTGAGTCCGCTCTTCTCCACCATGCTCTAGTCCGAACCGCCCTACAACGACTTCTTTTTCGCGGTCGTCGAGAATATCCAGATTTTTATAAATCTTGCTCTTCTCGATCTTGAGCTGCACTTTATCCACCACCTCGTCGGAGTCCGTGCCGAGGATATCGATCAACGTGATTTCATTTCCCTCCTTATCCGTCCCAATCGGATCGTGCAGCGATACGTCCTTGCGCGTCTTTTTCAGCGAACGAAGATGCATCAGAATTTCGATTTTAATGTCATTAGTGATCATGTTCTCAAGAAAAAAGCATCTAAAACGTGTAAATCTCTACAGAGTCTTCGTAAACCCTGATCTCCCTCACGACCTGCCGGATTAAATCACGCTTCTCATCAAAGGTAAGCTCCTCTTGACCTTTCGATAAATAATATTGAACAGCCTCCATCATCACATTCATGTTGTATTCTGTATTATGGGTATTGTTTAATAAGTTCGTCAATTCAAGCAACTGATTGTTTAATGATTCTTCCCTCTGCGTTAACTCCTTCAATTCTTGTCTTATATCCTCTTCTGCAATACCATCTTCACTGGCAGCAAAAAGTTTGATCAATTTTTTTCGAGCGTTTTTTGTCTTCTCAATTTCTTTTTCAATCCTGGCAATTTCTCCTGCTTCAAAAGGCTCTTTAGTTTTTTCTTGTTGCAATGCCGCGGCTATCTCATTGGGATTATTTAACCAGGATGCGACCTGTTCCCAAACTTGCTCCTCGATCATTTGAGCTTTAACCCTTCTACCGCAACCTTTTGCTTTTGCACCAGCTGTATTTTTTATATCTGTATATTCAGGGACTTTTTTGCCCCAATTGTTTGAAAGCCTTCCAGTCATCGTATTACCACAGTCACCACATCTTAAAAGACCACTCAGCAAATAAGGATGTTTGCTTTTCTGTGCCCATCTGCGACGTGATTCAGACAATAGCCTCTGAGCATGTTCAAATTGTGATTCGTCGATAATCGCTGGGCAAGGTATTAAAATCCACTCATTCCTTGGCCTCTCCTTCATTGGAACCTTTTCTTCCTCTTTACGGTGCTTGTTTCCAAGCATACCTTCCGTATTCCAGCGATTTTGATAAAACTCACCAATGTAGGCTCTATTCATAATAATCTGTCTAACAACTTGACGATGCCATACCTGTGCTCCTCGCTTGGTTGGGACATTTTTACTTGTTAAGTATAATGCAATTCCGTTGAGCCCTTGTACCATCGTATTGGGCTGAGTAAACAAATCAAAAATTAAACTGACGATTGCAGCTTCGTCTTCATCAACAATGAATCGCTCTGACTCTTTATCATACCTGTAACCATATACTTGAAAATCGCGTAACACTTTCCCTTGCCGTGCTTTTTCTCTTCTCCCGCGACTCATACGTTCATTAATTTTCGACTTTTCAAACTCGGCAATTGCTCCGCGCATAGAATAAAATAAATTACCTTCTGGAGTTTTAGAATATTCACCATTAACAAAAACAAGCTCAATTCCTCGTCTATCAAACTCATCCGTTATAATTAATTGATTCATCAACTTGCGTGACAAGCGGTCGGGGTCTAGACAAATAATTTTTGAGATAATACCTTCTCTTACGTCTTCACGTAGTTTGGTTAATGCTGGTCGATCCAAAAACTCGCCGGAAACTCCGTCATCTATATATTCTTTAACCTTATTGGTCCCCGCCTTCAGTTGGCACTGACGAACCTGATCGTTCAGGCTGAATCCATGTTTTGCTTGTTCTTCTGTACTGACCCTGGCGTATATCGCGATCATGTTTCTCCCTCCTGAACTTCTCTAGGAGATAATCATAACAGGCAATGCGGATCTTGTCATTAGACTCACCTGTGATAAACTTTACATGCACCCGGCATCCCCTCCTAATGGAGGTTATGCGGATACGGCTTGGACAGTTGATAAAAAAATGATCTTAAACATGTCACAAAACCTTGAAAGGCGTAAGCTGTTCAAGGTTCAGGACTGGACATACTTTAAATTGTGTCATATTCTATCTTTCTAAATGGGATACAGGAAATGGGAGTTTAACCTACCATCTGCGATAATCCGTTGTATATCTAGCATACAACAGATTCTCACTATAACTAATCTAATCGCTCCAGTTGTCGGTTACATTAAAAATTGTTTAAAAAACTATAGGGTTACCGTATCCATCTTATAAACTGACGAATGCACAACATGATCAGAGTTCAGTTTCACTCCGAATAATTCTCGAATAATATGAATAGTCCAGTAATCCTCCAAATAGTAATAATAGTTATTTGGCAGTTTCATATCGTATTTTAAATCGTCTTTCACCCATAATCGCTGAGCACGCTCATCTCTACTGTTCGGATACTCAGAAAAAACAAAATGCATAAACATTGACATATAATTACGAATAGTGAGTTCTTGATTTTGAAGATCTATAAGATTTCTTGATAAACGATTGTATTCATTCAATTCGTCGCGCAAACATGAGTCCGAAACGTGCTCAATTATCTCAAGAGGAATTTCCTTATAATAATTTTCCTTAAAGTGTACTTTCATTTCTTCCGATATCGATGGATGATAAATGATATTTACCATCTGAGTTTTAATATTCTCAATATCAGCGAATATAGAATGATAAACGCTACCAGTACTGTTACTTGAGTCTTTTAGCATTCCAAAGCTGCATACCTCTTTACGAGTAAAATGGTATAGCAACTTTAAAAATTTCGAGGTTGTTACCAACGTTCCAATTTTATTTTTGTTCTCATCGAAATGGTCAGATTCTATTAATACAATCTGCTTGGTTAAATCTTCATGACTCATTGCACGAACTTCGTTTTGAATGTCTGGATAAGCTGGTGTTTGAATATTCTGAAGTTGACTAATTGCTTTAATAAACACATTTCCCGAATAGTTTTTGCGAGTACATAATCGATTACTTATATCGTTGTATCCTCTGCTTATGTCCTCGTTTGTCCTGCTAATATTTCCGACTAGTCGCTCAAACTCCCCAAAAAATACAAAAAGAGGAAGCTTTGGTGCCCAACGATTGATGTTTGTTAAAATAATGTGCATATCAGCTTCTGTTAGTTCCTGTCCAACTTCTTTGGCAAGATACTTAATGGTTTCCTGACAATCAAATACAACCTTCTGATAAGACTGATTGACTGCGATAGGGAACACATATCTTAATAGGTTACCATCAAATACTTTGTAGAAAAAATAATCTAATGCTTTTTTATACTGATTAAAGCGATAATTCGGTGCCAATTCTTGTTCAAATCTATTACGATATGCCGTATACGTATCACATTCACGAATGAACCTAGCCGCATCATTTATAGCATCCAAATCAGATAAGTTCTCATGTGAATCTATACTATTACGATAAAAAATATTGTCCCAAATTGCTGTTTCTGCTGCCACATCATATTTGTTTAGCAACAACTCAGCTAGTTTGGTTCCCGATACGCTTAGCACATCAAATGTACTAACAAGCGCCTCTTGAAGTGTTTTCTTGAAATGATCGATATTATAAGGTTCATCATTAAATTCAAAATCCTCGACTTTTTCATAAAGTGAAAATAAAAGCTGATACGTTATGTCTGCATCATCTTCAGCAGCCTTATCGGCCTTAGCTGAAAAGTATAGTTTCGCTATATGCTCCTGACTTTTCAGTGCTTCATTGAAGATTTCACGTTGTCTCAGAAGAATCGAAGCTGCACTTAAATATGAGGTTAGCGTCTTACGAGACAGTATTGTATTTCGAGACGGTAAAAACTTTAAAAGGTTATTTAAGGAAATAGAGATAGCTGCATAGAAGTTCGAATTATTACTATCGTAAAAATTAGTGGTCAATATGAAACAATTATATATGGCTTCATATTGTTTACCCGACTTAGCTAGGCGGTCAATTCGGCCGTAGCGTTGCTCAATAGCTGAAGGGAAAGCAGGAATATGATAGTTAATCACATGATTATAGCCAGGTAAGTTGACACCTTGTTCAGCAATCTGATAACTAACAACGAGCACGGTCGGCAGTGTATTTTCTTTTGTTTTATTAGAATAATGCGCCAGTTCATAGTTGTTACTCCCCGAAACGACAGCGAAGCTTTTACCCGGTGTCTCTTCCCGGAATTTCATAAAGTCAGCCTCTTCTAAAGCTTTACGAAGTACCTCTGCTTCCTTCTCAATGAAACGTGTGAAAATAACAAAGCGTGAATCATGCTGTTCTTTCAAGCGTGTCTCTATAAATGCAACCGTTTGTTCTGCCTTTTGCTGCTGTGGAGTTCTACTATCTTCGTATTTAATTCCTACTTCATGAATCAATGTTTCATGGCGCTTAATGGCGGTCTTATGGAATTCCCTTATTTGCAAGGACTGGATTGTATCTTTGAAATAACGTGTAACTGGCGAAGTAATATCGAATCTTGAACAAATAAGCGCATCTTTTTCCTTCCCAATCGTTTCAATATTTCGAATCCAATTGTTTGGAATTTCTTTTTTTGTCATATTTTTAGCGATATTAATATACGTTTGTAAGTCATGTTGAGTAGATTTAATAGGTGTTGCCGTTAAAAAAACGACTTTCTCAGAAGTTAATTGTTCAAGAGCTATTCTTTTTTTGGTATCATCTGACAAGAACAAGTGTGCTTCGTCAATTATAATAAGCCCAAAAGCTCTTCTTGCGAGTTTCTCGATATGAGAATAATAGTTATTAATAATATGGACATGATGCGAATATCCCATATCTATAAATGGCAGTTTCTGATACCAATCACCTAAGAACTGCCCCTGATGTTCACCTGCAGAGAGTGCCTTTGTAGTAATAATTAACACATCTTTATGGTTTTGTTCGATATAATCAAGTGCCATTAAGCCGCTCGTAATGGTTTTACCGCTTCCTACTTCATCGAAAATATATATTGCATCGTGTTTTTGCAAGCGATCGCAGTTTACAAATTGTAATGGAAATAAATCGATGAGTTCAGGGTTAACAAACTCTAGCCAATTTCGTTCAATCAAACATTTCACCCCTAAAAGGATTTAAATAATTCCTAACAGCAGACCAGACGATACTTGAAGTTAAAGAACTGCATATATTAAAAAAAGGGACAAGTCGAATAAGAAATCATATATCTTTCTATACTGATACAGGGAATGGGAGTAAAACCTACCATCTGCGATTATCTGTTGTATGTCTGGCATAAAGCGAATTCTTCACTATAACTAATCCTATCGCTCCAGCTTCTCATCCCCACACGAACCCTATCCGTAAATATTTCCAATGACAAAGTGGGCATCGCCATCCACGCGGTGGGAATGCCTTACAAGATACTAAAGAGCAAGAGTCCATCCCAGTGGACTACGTTTGAGAGGCCATCAATAGCGTGAATCCCGTACACTACGCGGTTCGGAACGCTATGCCTCTTGAACCAAAGCCAGCTGGAGGACAACAAAGCATACGGAATGCCAATAAAAGGATAAGGAAATTAAGGTAGCATCCAAAGGGGAATGGGGCTTGGCAGTTGTTGAGTAGTTGTTTGCAGTTATCCTACCACTCGTGCCTTTCTAAGCCAAGTGCTGCTGCTATTGCATAGTCTATATCTTGCCAGCTCACGTTTATCCCCACCATTGAGGTCTCCTCATTGTTTTTCCGCATTAACTTCGTTATTAAGTCTTTGTCACTCAATATCGGTACATAACCTACGTCATCTCCGACTAGGATCAGTTCATCATGCTTCCCTTCGCATTGTTCCATAAGGTCAAATATTGTTGTGACTAGAAAATCAGTAAGTTCCTCAAATACAATGAGTTCACCGCCAGAATACTCTAAGTACTTGATAACATCAAAATCAAATAAACTATTACTGAAATAATCCCACACCCCTACAATAAATACGTTGTAATCGCCATTTAACCGCAAGCATCCGCATATCTCCCTCAGCAAAGATGATAGCGGTGGGATTTTGAGGTTCTTCTCGGGGTATTCGTTTTGATAGTATCTCGTAGTTTTCAACGTTTCCCTTGAGAGAAACAAGAGGTCAACAAAGATAGATTTATTGTGTAATTTATCCACTTCAGTAGATTTGATAAACTGAACTACCTCTTCTATGCATTTTGTAACGTTAGTTGTTACTTCGTTCCCGGTAAACCTTATTACAGTTAAGCCTAGGCGTTGTAAGTACCGCTCACGGACCGCATCATTAGTACGTTGTTCTTTTGTACTGTGGAATTCATGGCCGTCAATTTCGATCACGATTTTTTTACTTCGTAAATAAAAGTCAACTCGGTATCTACCAATCCACACTTCATATTCCAATCCGTGTATCTTCTTTTTTGCATGATCATAAAAAATTTTCTGTGCACCAGTCAATTTGTTTGACATGCATTACCACTTCCTCTATGATTTTTTGTCATTGCATCAATAATGTTCAAGTGAACTATCTTGTCCGCTTGATTTCTGAATTTTGTAATTTTTGCAAACATACCGATCAATGCCGCCATACCGTTGGCGGCTATTCGTAAACTCTTTTATGCAGGGAGTATTGCAAATTAATAGAGGTTGTGGGCATCGTTGTTTCTACCTGATTTAATCAAACAACCTGTATACTAATTGAGAGTAAACGTGATTACATCAGCCCTCACTTCAGATTTCATAAAAATGGTATAGATTTCATGTGGGTATAGCTAGATGGAACATCTCTTTGATGTCTGCACATGCCGAAATGATTAATCCGTCCCTTCCGAATTTAACTCAAATTCAATCCTCGGCAGGTTAAACGATACATCTCATGCTTGTCCGCATAGCTGTCTTCCTCCGAAATACGATAACACTCTATCATATTGAATCGCCTTCAGCATATTGGTGCATTCCGAGCATTTCAGAAATGCCATATCCAATCCCTCCATCACTAATGTCTGCTGATCATATTAAAACACAATGATTAGACAATAGGTTGTCATAGAATATACGTTCCTATGGAATAAAATCCCTTTACTGATAATTCGACAAAATAGGCAGCAAGTCCTGTGGAAATACGAAAAAAACCAAACAAAGCAATAAATAACCGCTTTGTTTGGGTAAATTTCATTGTATATTTTTTAATGAGAAGAACTCAACTGATCATGATACCTGTGCTTGAGGAATCTCATTTGCTTCCTCAATGCCCATCATCATTTTGTAATGTGCATGATGATTTGTAACCTTGAATATTTTCTCAAAAATATTCAAGTACCTAGCATTTGTATCTATTGGGTGCTCAATATATAAATCATCACTTGCAAAATGAGACCCATCATTCGCCCAGGACAAAAGCGATTTACATATTACCTTTTCTTCTTCATCGAATTTATTCAGTATATCATCTTCACTAAAATTGCCAAATACTTTAAAATAATTTTCAATAATCCTACGAATCAAGTTTTGAACCGTAGTTGAAGAACTACTCTGTGTTGCTGATCTAAGTTCTTGCCACATTAACTCATATGAAGTTTTGATTGGATTTGTATCGTAGGGTTTAGCCTCTGTAACATTATTAACTTTTCTAATAATCCAGAATGTTTCATCATGTAATTTAACGCCTTTTGACCGCTTTTTATTAAAAGTTACTTCCTTGTGAAAGTAGACATTATGGGTTAAAACAAATAATTGAACAACATTGTTTTTATTGTTCCTACTATCATCAATAAGTTTCAAAATGAGATTGCTGACGATAAACAATACATTACTATCCAAGCTAGAAATTGGGTCATCTATCACAACGACTTTATTCTCTGTAATAAGATCTCTGTTATTACTTCCATTCAATAAATGCATAAAATATAAAAATGTTACGAATGTCTTTTCTCCTTCACTTAACGTCTGATTTACATCTTCTCCAGTGGATCGTACCAATCGATAATTACCCTGGTTTTGTGTATGCGCAAATTTAAAATTTGTAAAATTATATGCTTTTAACAGACGGTTCATCTCATTAACGGATGGAATTACACTAGTGATTTGAGCCTCCAAACCCTCAACTTCTGAAATTAATCTGTTTTTCTCAGATGTTTTTGACGTAATCCTATCTTTTATCCCCGTTATCGCATTCTTAATGCTAAATTCTTTGCGTACATATTTTTCGTGATTATGCAGATTCTCATTTGCTATGAATCTCCATATCTGATCCTTTAGTAGTTGTTCTTCCTGAGTCCGGTTATCAATCAACCTGTTATGTCCATGAATCTCCTGATTTACCCTCTCAATTTCAAGATTGATATTTTTTACAAATTCATCAACAGGAACTAGTGTCATTCCCTTACTCGGTTCTTTTTGTTTTTGTTCAATCAATTCGAGATTGATTTCATTCTTCGATCTGATTAGTTCAAACTGTTGATTAATTCTCTCTTTATCGATATACGGCAATTCCTTTTCCAATAGGCCTTGGATTGAAGTTTTAAGATTACTATAAGATTCCATGTATTGATCAACACACTTTTTTAATTCCTTCATCTCATTTTCATAAGTTTCATTAAAATACTCTTCTAATTGATGTAGAAAACCATCCGGCAATGACTGTTGACAAAAAGGGCATTTACCTTCTGAATTATGTACATGATCATATCCTCTTTTTACCCAATCGCTTATAGCCAGTCTAGAAATGAGTGCGGCGATATCAACCTCCTGCTTACCAACAATTTGATTTTGGAATATCTGACTTGAACAAGCAGCGTTTAGTTCGTCATTTTTTATTGATTGTATAGCTTGAATTTTCACTAAACTTCCATTGAATAATTTATTTGAACGAGCGCGCAAATTTTCAACATCACATAACATACCTTCAAGTGAATGCGACTGTTTACATTTATTCATAAAGTTAATTTTATTATTTCGAACACCTGAAAAAGCTTGCAAAAACTCGTTATCATATTTTCTTTTCAATTCCCAACAATCATCTATAAATTCATTTTCATTCGAGGTATATTCTTCTTCTTTATTGGATAAGTTAGTGCGCATTCTCCGAATCTCTTCATCTAATTTATCAACTAGCCTCTTCTTTTCAGCAATTTCGTTTTTTATTTCAGTTGACTCCTTACCTAATGTGAATATACCTTTTATGTTCGACTCCTGATGGAAATTTTCCTCAACGAATTTCTGGTTATATACCAATGTTTTTAATGGTTGAGATGCCCAATTAATATTACAATCTGAGAAGTTCTCAATATTTTTCATAACATTTGATAATGATGTTTTCCCACTTCCATTGGAACCGTAAAAAAAATTAATTTTCTTTAATTCACTAAACATAACACCTGTATTATTATAAGTTGCTATTTTCTTAATGGAAATTTCTTTAATCATTACATTTCACCCCGTACTCGGTAATTGAAAAAGGCATAACTAAAATAGATATCCATTTTAGTTACGCCCAGATGTAAGTTATTAATTTAGCAGTATCTATAATTTGTTAAACCTAAGCTCCAACAAACTCTGCGTTCTTATTAATCGCATCAATAATGCCGATAATTGCCCGCGCATCGTCCAGATTACTACTGAACAGTTCCGTGATACTGCCTACCGTACGGAACGGCTCCTCTTGAAGAACGGACTTTTCTATTATACCATTTTTAACTACATATTCGATAATCAGCTTCACAAACCGTAGTTGATTGACATTCAAACGATTTTCTTGAAGAAATATCATGAATGCTTCATTCGCGGCCTCTTGATCAAGCCCCACTATCGTTCGTACAAGCTTAGTTACCGGTAAATCTTTATATTCCCGTTCATAATCTTCTTTGGTTCCAAGCTCTGCCCACAGGATATGTTCAAGCGTCTCCAAGTCTTGTTTTGTGATCGGTTTGTTGTTGCGTAGTTTATAGATAGCTAGTTGATCCTTGTTAGTTTGCAAATATTGGCTAACTTTTTTACGGTAATTTTGCAGGTCATTGGTGTTATAGAAGCCGCGGCTCTCTTCTATGGCAAGCCACTCATCTTTAAAATTCGTATAATAAATTTGCTGCGTTTCACGTTCCAGGAACTTAATAAGATCCCGCAGCGCTTCACGTACTTTCTCCATTTCGAAGATGTCCGCTTCTTCCCAAAACTCTGCCGTCATGACCTTCTCTATTACATTTCGCTGGGCGACGATTTGGGGAATCGTCCCCAACTTGGATAGCTTTTCTGCCGTCTCAATGACTTTGCGAATCGGCTTCACCGATTGCGTTCCCTGAAGTTTAGCCAATTCGATGATTAGCATCATATAGTCAAACCGTTTCGCTAATTCGTCATTGCTAAAAGAAACGGCAAGAGGAGCAATATGTTCCTTCAAATCCCCCATATCGGTATCACTTAAGGAGCGCCATGCAGCGTCATTTTTATATTTATGGACATATTGGATATGCTGTCGAATGCGAAAATGTTCTTCATTCAGCGCCTTCACGCTATCCTTTAGCAATTCCACCAAATCAGTGCGGTGAGCGATATACTCCTGTTCCTGAAAACGTAGTTGCTGGAGTTCACGCACAATCTGTGTACGAACATTGAACAGCTTCTCCGATAAAGTTTCGGTAATATCGCTATCCTTTCCTTTCGGATTGGCCCGGAAATACTCAAAGTTTCGGCAAAAGTCAAAGATCAAGAACTCCTTCTTATCCTCACCAATACCATGCAGGTCTTTACACAACCGCGTCCCTCGGCCCACCATCTGCCAAAACTTCGACTTTGAGCGAACCTTCTTGAAAAATACCAAGTTGACAGCCTCAGGTATGTCTACACCTGTATCCAGCATATCGACAGAAACAGCTATTTGAGGAAGCTTGCTCCATATGGAAAAATCATCAATCAAAGATTGATAATATTTCGTTTTGATATCAATGACCCGCGCAAAATGCCCCTTTAATGCCGGATACAGGCTATCGAATCGATCCACGATCGCAACCGCGTGCCGATGATTTTTGGCAAAAATGATGGTCTTGCCCAGCTTGTCTCCGCCTTCAACCTTCAGGCCACGCTCCATAACAAACTGCAGAACCCGGTCTATCGTATCCTGATTAAACAACCACTCATTTATCGCTGCACTGTCAATATCCCGTGGTTCCTCTTCTTCATCCTCTAGAAGCACTTCTTCGTATTGCTCTTTTTCCTCCTCGGACAAGTCATCGTAGTGGATGCCGTCATCCATAATCTTTGTCGTTGTTTCCACCGTACGATAATCCACTAAGTGTCCTTCTTTGACTGCTTGCTCCAATTCGTAGGCATAGGTCGGAACAGAATTCTCCAAATGGAATACATCATATGTATTTTTGTCGACTTCATCCTTAGGTGTTGCCGTCAAGCCCATTAGGATGGCATCAAAATAATCGAATATGGCCTTATATTTCTTATAGACGCTGCGATGCGATTCATCGATAATGATGAAGTCGAAATGACCAACCGTAAACAGCTTTTTGCCATCCTTCCGCTTGGCCTCGTCGATGGCATTCATCATCGTTGGGTAAGTAGAGAATACGATCCTTGCCGTCTCTGGATTGTCCTTGCTGTCCAGCAGGTTGCACAGTGTCATATCGGGCAAATACTGGCTGAAGCTGTTTTTGGCTTGACGGACAAGCGTTGTACGATCCGCAAGAAATAACACATTCTTAACCCAGTTATATCGACTCAGCACATCCACGATGGCACTCGCGGTGCGTGTTTTCCCACTGCCTGTTGCCATAACAAGCAATGCGGTCCGCTGCCCCTTGTTTAAAGCGTCGCAAACCGAAAGGACTGCTTCATGCTGATACGGGCGATTCACAATGGAATCGTTGATCTGTACTTCCTCTAATGGTTTACGAATCGAACGCCGGTTCATGAGCAATTGCAGCTCATCCTGACTTGCGAACCCGGATACCAGCCGACTAGCATAGTGAAAATCATCCCAGAAGTTCGTTACAAATCCATTCGTATAATAAATCACCGGACGCTGTCCATATCGCTGCTCCAAACAATCCGCATAGAGCTTCGCTTGCTGTTTGCCCACATTAGGATCTGCACTGGTCCGTTTCGCCTCTACCACAGCCAGCGGCTTCCCGTTCTCACCGAATAACACGTAATCGACATAACCGATACCTTGTCCGTTTGGCATACCTTGTACTTCAAACTCTTCCAGCACATTTCTTTGAAACGCCCATCCGGCCAGCTTCAGCTCCAGATCAATGTAACGTTTACGGGTCTCGTATTCACTGATTTCATCCGGTACAAAGTTGTAGTCCTGAATATTCTCTGCCTTACGTGCTGTCAGCAGCTTCCGGAGCTCTTCATTTTCTTTGACCAGGTCCTCCAGCTTACGATCCTTCGAACCCAAGCGGTCGTACAAATCCTGCAGCTCCTGGGGTCTAACTTTATCTTGCTGCTTGTTGTCTTCCAAAAGGAGTTGTTCATCAAAGCTTCTTGCAGTGTATTCGATCGAGTAACAATAATCGATCCAGCTTATGAAGTTATGCAGGTTGCGAAGGGACAGGATCGCCTCGCCGCGGCTGATCGTTGCATTCGAATGAACTGCTACATTGCCCAGCTTTGTAATATATTTCAACTGAGGTAACATGGATTGATCGATTACGCGGAGAAAAGATACATCATGAATAAGGCTCGACAATTTATCTTGATAAGGGACCTTCAAGTCGCTATCGTAGGTAAACAGCCATTTTACAGCAAGTTCCAAAGCCCGCCGACAGAGGATAGCGCTGGTTGCAGGACTGACAACCAACGCTTTTTCCGCCTCGATACATGCGCCAGCAAAGCTAGCGTAGTTCTTTATTTCATTGAGAAATCCAAAGTTCGATAGCTGCATATCACTCATCTAAACCGCTACACCGTCCTTCACTTTCAATTCGCCTTTAAAGGCTTTTTGTAGAAGTGCCTGGAAGTTGGATTCTAGTTGTTGGAGTTGTATAAAATGTTTTTCTTTTTGCTGAATAATTGCCCTATACTTTTTTTCATAACTATCTTGCAATTCCTTTGGTGGAATTAAGATAGAGATGTTTTGCATTTCTTGTGCGTTAATATTGGCCATCCCAATTATATTTTTACACATTTCTTGCAACACTTTCTTGCCGTGCTTTGAATTCAAGTAACCTGAAACAAAGTAAGGATTGCCTTTGTCATTTATCCTTACCCGTATTAGATATCCAGCTATAGCCATTTTTTCATTACTATCAAAGACTGCCGTCTTTCCAACTAATTCTTTACTGTTTGTACGATTAAAAAGCAAATCACCCGTTTGAACAAGATACTTCTCCTGCTCTTTATCATCCAAATCAATGTATTTAAGATTACTATAGTACATGTAACCTTGATAAGTAATATTATTCATACGCAAGTACGGAAATTGACCCGAACCTTCATTTGCTTTCTTACTAGTACCATACTTAGCCTCGATAATCAAATCCTTTATTGTACCTATAGGATAACCTTTTTGATTTGCAGTTGGGTTTCCAAACATATCCAAAAACAAAACTTGAACTAATTCATCAAGTTTGGTTATTGCTTGTTTGCGTTTATCAACTAAGGTTTGAGCTTTATCTAAAATATCTATTATAAATCTCTGCTCACTAATAGATGGTAGTCTAATTTGTATCTTCCTTATATCAGAAACAGAGAGATGCTTGACGGTAACGTATGGAGTCGAATCCTCAATTTTCTTTAATGCATCCGGTAAAATATATAATAAGTATTTTTCTAGCAACTCAGGCGAACTTGATTCAATTTTACATACACGTTGATTTAATAATGAAACTGGTCCTAGCCACTCCGAAATTTTAAACTCCCCATCCATACTTATTAATAAATTACCTTTTGAGACGAGATATTCTTCTTTGTATTCACCATTGTAATAGGTGGCTGGGTTGTTTTGGCCAACATCTCTAATTCTGATTAATGGAATACCATTTTCCTCTTCATTGAACATATCTGACTTAAAAGCAAACCCTGATATAATTTTAACAACCTCACCAACAGTTATAACTCTCATCCCAACAACCCCTTAAGTTCCTCAAGCCCTTCAATTATTTCTTCCTCTAGTTGCTTGATAGAAGCGAGTATGACCTTCGGATCTTCGTATTGAACTTCCTCATACTCCGTTTCTTTGTAGCGATTGATGCTGAGATCATACGCATTGTTACGAATCTCATCTACCGGAACCAAGAAAGATTTCTCTGTACGTTTACACTCCTTCTCTGCATCCTTATTACCAAATCGCTCAATGATGTCCGGTATATCATTCGCCTCAATAGGATTCCGCTTATCATCAAGCGAGTAACCGTCCGCCTTCATGTCATAGAACCAAACGTGATCCGTACCGCCTGCACCTGTTTTGGTGAAAATCATAATAGCTGTCGAAACCCCAGCATACGGCTTAAATACGCCACTTGGCATCGAAATGATAGCTTCAAGCTTGTGATTCTCAACGATTTCCTTACGGATGTCTTTATGAGCTGTGCTGTTACCGAATAGGACACCATCTGGCACGATGGATGCACAACGTCCACCCACTTTGAGCATACGAAGGAACAAAGCAAGGAACAGCAACTCTGTCTTTTTCGTACGAGTCACGCGCAGCAGATCCGCTGCTACCGCATCCGCATCAAGCGACCCTTTAAACGGCGGATTAGCTAAGATTAACGTATATTTGTCTTTGTCTGCATTGTTTTCATTCAAGGAATCGCGGTATTCGATATTCGGATTATCCACCCCATGAAGCAGCATATTCATGGCGCCGATGCGCAGCATCGTACGGTCCATATCGAAACCATAAAACATATGATTGTTGAAATGCTCCTTTAATCCCTGAACCAGAAATAGATCAGCATGATGGTCACGCAAATATTCTCCTGCCGCAACCAGAAAACCCGCTGAACCCGCAGCCGGATCGCAAATAATATCCTCTGGCGTCGGCTTCATCAAAGCGACCATCATTTCGATAATGTGTCTTGGCGTACGGAATTGACCGTTCGTTCCAGCCGTAGCTACCTTAGATAATAGATACTCGTATAAATCCCCTTTGGTATCCCTATCCTTCATGTCAATCGTATCGATGCCCTCGACAATGCGTACAAGCATATTCGGGGTCGGGATCATAAAGATGGCATCGCCCATGTATTTGGCATAGGCTGAATCCTTGTCCCCATGAAGTGACTTAATGAACGGAAATACTTCATTGGAAACAATCTCATACATTCGCTGCGGATCAAAATCCTTAAATTGACTCCAACGCAGATGCTGCTTGTCACTTGGAAACAGCCCTGTAAATGGCACAGACAGCAGCATCGATTCATTTTCCTTACGTGTTTCCGTTTCATCCAGGCCCTTAATGAACAACAAATATGTAAACTGTTCGATTACGCTTAATGGATTAGTAATGCCGCCGGTCCAGAATGTCTCCCAAATCCGGTCTACTTTTTGTCTTAATTCACCTGTAATCATAGCGATCTCCTCTGCATGTAGGTTGTTGTCTAATTATACAACGGACTGTCCTAATATGACATACTTCTAATCATTACCAAGAGCCGTATTTAGCAATTCAACAGATAAGGCATCCACGCACGCTTTTCCAAGGCTCAAATCCAAAAAGGCAACACGAACTTCCACATCGTCCCCGCTGTCATATCCGATAGGCTGTTTTATCATTGAAAGATGAGGTGTCCAGGGATAGAGCAGGTAAACCTTTGTAGCTCCATACTTTTTGCCGTAAGCATATGCTTGATACATATCCGAGTGCGAAATACCGTAGTCCGAGGCAGTAGAGAGCAACTTCCACTTCGTATCCAATACGACAACCCCGGATGGGCCTTGAACGACAATATCCGGTTTCAGTTGGAACCTCGCCGGGTTATGGAACAAACGAAAGGTCCGATCCTGTGTCTTAATCTGCACATGAGGATGTACCAGCACCTTTTGTATAAGTCCAGCCACGTATCGTTCGAACACCTTCTCCATCGGGAACAGTAGGGCGTAAGCTAGAATTTCACCTTTAAACGGTGTGAAACTTTGGCCGGACATGAATAATCTACACCATTCGAGGATCGTCTGGTACTCTTTCATTGCCCTGTCCGTTGAAATGTTAGCCCAATCCTTCTCCAGATGTACGGATCTCTCAATGTTGTCGAATGCAGCCATTAGCGAGTACAAGTCCTTCAGATTATCCGTACTCCCACTAATCCGCATCAATAACTCTATCGTGGTCTTGATCAGCCGATTCTCCGGTCGATTGACACTATACTCGTCATATTCGATATAGAAGCGTTCCTTGTGAGCAGCGTTATTCTTAATATGCTGGGCAACTTGCAGCTTCCCTTTAAAAAAGTACTCGTTGTCACGATGCTCCCGATAATCCGATTTCAGTCCGCGTTTGACTAATGTTATCGTCTCTTCTATAAACATGCGGATGAAGATGTCGAGTAGATGGTTTTTCTCCGCTTGAAGGCTCGTTGGATTGAATTGTTTATTCGGAATATCCTTGATGGACCGAAGCATTTGGATGAAGATGCTCTTCGTTTGTGTGTCGGAGCTTTCCTCATCCCGAGAGTACAATTTCGGAAGAATTTCAATTTGGGTGCCATCCTTCATAGCGATTACACCAACATGGTTTTTGGCGCTGATGATCTTGCCGATTCCTCTCCTGCTTGACAGCGTCATGAATTCAAGAGGTTCCGACGCGTCCTTCGCCCCTCTATTTTCCAGTACAAATTGCTCCAGGCGGTCGAAGGTTGACTCCGCCAGACATTGATAACCAAGCGATATTCCGTCTGCATTCTTGCACAGGGAACCATATTCTTTCATCGTAACTTTGGTACACTTGCCATTCTTGTTACTCAGTCGCATATTCATCTGCACACCTATTCAAAGCTATTGTGGTCGTAGATTTTCCGATAAGAGTCGATCTGACTGAACGCAGCGTGATTGATCTTATAAGTAAAAGTATCCTCCAGATCAAGATCGCCAAAATTACCGAATAGCTCATTCACATTAACCTTGTTCAGTACAATAAACTGCTCCGACTCTGGCTTATTATTGTCACTCAATACAAGGCGAATTTTTTCATAGTTATCATAAAAATACTCCTGCAGCAGTGGAATGATCGTATGCTCAAACAGATGCCCCAACTTCTCCAACGTTGGATCTTTGTATAATTCAAAAAAGTATGCGTGCCCTACAGTATGCTCCCGATCGTATAACGCCTCGATTCGCCGATTTATTGTCTCCAGCATCTTCGGTAGGTTCAACAGTTTACCATTAATCTCTATTGAGGCAAGACAACCGGGATCTGGCATCATTTCGGCAAATGAAAACCTCCGGCGCAGTGCCGTATCCAAACGGGCTATTGAACGATCCGCCGTATTCATGGTAGCCAGCAGGTAAACATTACTCGGAACACCAAAAAGCTCTTGGGAATACGGCAGCTTCAGCATGATTTCTTCCGGCATGCCCATTCGTTTAGTAGGCTCTATTAAGGTGATAAGTTCACCAAATATTTTGGAAATGTTCCCCCGATTGATTTCGTCAATGATGAACACATAGTTTTTGTTGTTCTTTTGGATGACGGAGTTGACGTGACCAGTCTTTTGTTTTTGTAGAATGGAAAGAACATCCGAAAGCGTAATTCGGTTCAGCCGATAGACTGACCCAAGAGTCATAACCGTGTTGTCGTTAAGTTCCATGATGTTCTCCCGGATATCCTTTACTAACCAGGTTACATTTCTAGAACGCTTATAATCATCCATTTCTTCAAGCCACTCATAATCTCCTGTCACCACGCCGATAGCATCTATGGTTTCTTCATCGTACAGGACCAGGACAATATCCCCGTTCCGCATTTCGTTCATAAAACGGGAAAGAATCATCTTTCCTCCATACTGGCTGTAATCCGTTTCTTCGTTTAGGGTTTCACCATAAGAATCCCATCCTATGCGAATTCTGTTGTTGTTGAAACAGTCCCTTTTAACCGGGTTCTCTTTGGACCCTCCCAAGGAAACTTTCCAAATTGTTGGTTCTTTACGGATTCCGTAGTCGTTGCTGGTTTGCACAATTGGTTTTTCAGCTGCCACACAGAACCGTTTAAATACTCCTGCTACAATCTCGTAAGCTACTTCTCCAATCTCGGAATCCGTTTTTTCTTCGGATACTATCCTTGGCTTGATCCCTTCGATAAATTCCTCATAACCATATGATTGATGAAAAGTGGTAAATACCACCTGCCCATTCGCCTTATACGCTTCAAAGCGCCCCTTGATTTGATCATATCCGCCTGCCTCAGCTTCTTGGAGAATGACATTTAATGGCTCACCTTCAATAATGGAAACCGCATATAGAACAGTATGATAGGTTTTCCCGGTTCCTGGTGGGCCATATAAGATGATATTCTTGTCTAGCATCTGATTATTAGATGAATGCACAACTAAATCTCCCGCTGCGGTAATAGATTGTTCGCTTTGTTGGCTTGACGCAGTTTCAGAACCTAGACGGATCTCTCGCTCCCTTAGAAAATCCTCATAATAAACAAGACTGTATTGAAAAGCTTTATTACCAGTTCTTTCGTTCACTAGGTCAAAATTCTCCGCTTGCTCCATGGCTTTTCTCATGTTCCCATACTGACTTGCATCTGCAATTTCGAACACATTGGTCGTTTCAAGTTCGATATTCGACAGCTTTGCCGGTGAAGTGGATAAAGCTGAAACATATTGCATGACAGTACCTTCCGAATAGGGTTGACCGTTCGATTTCTTTTTACGTCTTAACCAGTCGGTATATTCTTTTTTTAGTATTTTGTTCTGATCAACCATTGGGGTTCACCTTTCAAACTATAATTTGACATATTTCATTACACTAACAAAATATAAACCCGATTCCTTTACCGAATACCCGAACGTTCTCGACCATGCTTCGGTGTAAGCCTGCACCTGTGACGCATAGAATTTGACAAACTGCTGCAGCTTTCCATCGTCTAATTGATCCGTCTTGAAGTCGACGATCACCCAGCCATCTTCTTCCTCGAATGCAAAATCTACAACACCTCTTATTAAAAGATATCCTTTATCGGATTGAAGTTCAGACTCAGAAGCAGCAGTCTCGGAAACTGTTTGTTCGTTGACAGACTGATACAATATATCCTGATTACTTTGAACCATCATGATCGGGATTTCAAACAACCGTTGCTTCGCCCGTAGACTACGCTGCCAGAGTTCACTACCTAAAACTTCCTTGAGAATAGGCAGAGCATCCGCTGCGTCCTTCTCCGCAACCTCTTCGATCTGGCAGAGGTATTGAACGTACTCGGGCAAATCGGTCAGCGGGAGACCTTTTCCAACTGCCTCAAGTCCCTTATGAATCATGCTACCAAAGGATTGTCCCCTTCCCGTAGCTGACCATTCCGGCGTGTCGCCAAAGTTCTTCGTCAGTCTCGTAACGGTTGCTTCCGCATAAGTCGGTTGGCGCAACTGATGGAACACCTGCTCTCTTTGGGCCAAGTAAGCCCCTAGATCAATGGATGCTGATTCTGATTCAGATAAACCAGATGAAGCTGTCCCAACTACGACATCTCGTTCAATTTCTCGATCACACTCACCATTCCCGACATCCGCTTCCGGAACATCCAGCTCCCGGATGTGATCCATCCCATCCATTAGCGAGCTCCACGGGCACTTCGCCGGCTGCTCAGGGTAGAGGCTGACAACCAGCATTTGCTTGGCCCGCGTCGCCGCGACGTAGAGAAGCCGATCCCGCTCCGCATGCATGAAGGCTCGCTCTCGCACGCTCATCGCTTCCCAGCCAACCGGTTGAGCAATCGTTTCCTTCTGAAACCCTTTCGCTTGCTGGATCAGGAAATAGCCCGCGGCCGTGGCCTCCGAACGATCAACAAACTGGTCAGCGTCATGATCCTTGTCTCCGCAAGGGCAAGCAAGAAACACGATAGGCGCTTCAAGTCCTTTTGCCTTATGCACATTCATGATCCGTACCGCTTGACCTTTGCCCGCGTAGAGACTGGCGGTTTCCATTCCCTGGCTCTCCCGAATGGCCGAGATCGCATGCGCCAGTTCATGCCAATCCGATGCAAGCAAGGCGTCACGCTGCAAGAGCTCCAGCATCTTAAGCAGAGTTCCCGACCGGTTGGCCCCTGCTTCCTGTACCGTAGAATAAGGTAAAAGACCGGTGTCCTCTATAATGCGGTGCAGGGCCGCCCATGCTGGCATTTCCTTGACCCAGCCAGCATATTCCCGCAATTTCCGGCATGCAGCGGCAACTTGGCTCCCCTGCTCTGCTGCTTCCTCCGGCAGCCGATAGATCGACCACGAATTCCCTTGAGCGCGATACGCCATCAGATCCTTGTCGCTAATACCGAATAGAGGTCCGCGCAAGACGCTCAGCATCGCCACCTGGTCGGACGGATCGGCCAAATAGAGGGACAATTGTCCCAGCGTATGAAGCTCGAGATATAGGGCGGAGCTTCCGACCGTTTCCGCGGCTACGCCCCTTTTCTCCAGTTCTTCCGCGTATAAGTGCAAATAATGCCTTGTTCTTGTCAAAATCAGAAAATCACTGGGTCGCGCCTCCCTAAATACCCAAGATGCTCCTGCTCGCTCCTGAATGTGCAAATTCCCATCTCGGCAAGCCCATGCGATGGTTGCGGCAATACGCTCTGCGTCAACCGCCGCTACTGCATCCTTGCCTCCCGGAATTTTCGGATACGTAAGCGCATATATCCCATGGTTCGCTTTCTTGCTTGCTTTGGGATTGGGTATATTCGTTTCCATCTGGACATACGCCGCTTGAACATCGCTTTCACGAGCGGGAAGCTTGCCGACGAATTGCCCGTTCACAAAAGCGCCGATCCCATCGACGGATCGAAAATTGCTGTTCAAGTGAAGCACATCTCCACATGCCAGAATCCGCGACTTCACCTCGTTATAGATGGAAATATCCGCGCGTCGGAAACGATAGATGGACTGTTTTGGATCGCCAACGACGAACAAGGAGCCGGGCTTGGGCGTAAGCTTTCGCCAATTCCGTTCATTCGGGTCATCGCTGGCTCCCGTTAAGAAAAACATCATTTCCGCTTGGACCGGGTCGGTATCCTGGAACTCGTCGACCATGAGCCGTTGGTAGCGCCCGGCGAAAAATGCGCGAACCTCCGGGTAATCACGTAGCAGACGGCATGCATACACCAAAAGATCCTGGAAATTCAGCTTTCCGGCCTGCAATCGCCGTTCTCTGCAATAATCCAATGCAGGCAAGACAAATTGAATGACCTTGGGATACAGATATTCCCGCCACGATTGAAGAAAGGGGTACAGGACCGTGATCTGCCAATCGTGAAATTGTTCGGAAATGGCTTTGGCTTGCTTCTTATCCGTCCATTTGTACTGCTTCACATCCAGTTTGAAGTCAAACATCTTCACAAGCGTAAGCATCAGCCTATCGTCCTGCTCATCCGATAACCGCAGCATGCGATTAGTAGCACGCAGTTTTGCCTGAAGATTATCCCAACCTTTTTCCGGTTCAGCCGTCGGCAAAAACCTACCTGCTTCTTCAATCATTGGAAGCAGAGAGAGCCGGATCAGGTTGAAATCAGGACGTTGAACCGGTTCGCATGGAATATGAAGGTCCGTAAAAAGAGATACCCGATCATAGACATTTTTCAGAATGCTGACATCGATGTCCACCTCGCCAAAGGAAGCAAGAGCCTCACGATCTTCCTCCTGCAGCCGAATCAGATATTCGTCCCAGCATTGATCGTGGAACGCACGATTCATCTCTTCGTCCATTTCTTCAAAAGAAGGGTCCAATCCGGCCTCAATCGGACGCTCGCGAAGCATGGAGGAGCAGAACGAATGGATCGTTCCGATAAAAATTTGGTCCAGATTGGACAAAGCTTCTTCCAATCGGTCTCTGGTTTCGCCTTCAACATCAGCCGCTTTCCGTTCCAAAGCAATGCGGAAACGCTCCTTCATCTCATCCGCCGCTTTATTCGTAAAGGTGATCGCCGCAATCTGCTCGATCTTAGCCGTATCGGTCTCGATGAGCACCAGTAATCGGCCGACCAAGCTGGTTGTCTTGCCCGATCCTGCACCGGCTTCTACCAGAAAAGTTGTATCAAGCTCTTCCAATATCCTCGTTCTAGCGTGTTGATCGGACGGTTCATTCAAGGTTCTCCACCTCCAGCAGCGTGAGCAGCAGCTCCGTATTCGCTTCATTTTTTCGTTTATGGCCCATCATCTCTGCGTGATCTCCGCATACAGCCGCATAGTCGCAATAACGGCAGACCCCCGTGTCCGATGCAGGAACAAACACTCCCTGTTCCATCGACGAAAGGATTCTCCGGATCACCTCGGTGACCCGATGACGTGCGGTTTGCGACCGTGCAATTACTTGCCCTTGCCCCCGCTCGCTCGGAAAGACATAAGCCGCTTCAAGCACTTTTGCATCAGAATCCAAGTCCGTTTGCTGCATCCAAAGCTCCGTGCCCCAAGCATAAAGCGCGTGCTGAAGTTGCGTGCCGCCAGCGAACACACCATTTTCCTTGTACGGGCGGGGGCTGCCGGTCTTGTAATCGATAATGCGATATTGATGTGGCGCGACTTGATCGATTCGGTCGACGATGCCGCGCAGCGAAATGGTCATGTCGTCTTCAAGCTCAAGGCGCAACGGCTGGCTGTCCACGATGAGCTCTTGTTCGAAAAACCGCGGAGTCGTCTTAGTCTGCAATTCCATTCGATAAAACACTTCAACATCCCGGAGCATCGCTTGCCTCTCTTTCTCAAGCACATGAGGGCTTGGCGCCGGAATCCGCTCGGCGTACGAGAGAATTGTTTCCTCCGCGATCCGAAGCAACCGGGCATGATCGTGCGTAATCGGCATGACATGACTTGCACAGACTTCTGTCATATAACGCCGATAAACCTCGTGCAACAGCGAGCCTCTTTCATTCGGCTTCAGCCAGGAGGTACGATCAAAGGTCACCTGATCTTTCACGCGAATCCCCAATACATATTGGAAAAAATAACGCATCGGACATTCCGCATACTTTTCCAACTGACTGGCACTATGCGTCCGTTCGGACAGGCCTCTCCAATAAGCACTCCATTCTTCCCCCGCTATATATCCGTCATGCTCCGTCACTTGTGTGCAGCCGCGTGCTTCAAGGGCCGTTCTGCCTTGATGGAGCACAGGATAGACCGATTCAATGACGGCTTGCCGGTCCCGCTGAAGGCTTGCATGCGCATGGATATGCCCAAAAACGTAATGAGCTCTGTCCAATGGCAATTCATTTGGTTCAGCAGAGCAAGGCTGTTCTACATCCAAATATCCGATCGGTTCTCCTAAACTACGGTGCAGCCTCTCATAGTCCGCATTCGGCTCCCCCGTTGCTTTTCGGAATACCTGTAGAAGCTGAAAAGCCGGACTTACAGTTGTTCCTTCGGCCAGGTCATACGACGAGAAGCTCAATGTGAGCTCGCCGCTCATCATCCCAAGCCGTCCATCGCGATGGCGCTGCCGTTCCCTTTGTCTCTGCACCGCTGTTTGCAGCTCAGGGCCGATCCGTCTGCATTCCTCATCGAGCAGCATGGGATTTTGCCGGATACTCCCGAACCACGAATGTTCATCCATCCCGAGCAGAAACGTGTGTTTTCTCCCGCTGATCCCCCCATTTGCCAAACTCGATACGTACAAGGAGCCGGGCTTGGGCAACGGTTGCACCTCGACTCGAAGCTCCTGCAGCATGTCCCTGACATACAAGAACCCTTGTTGTAACGGCATCGATTCCGGCACAGGACATTCCTGCAGCTCCTTGCCCAGACCTTTCAGCTCCTGCCGAACGATCGCATCCTCTTCCACTCTGCACACACCAAATCGATCCAGAATTTTAACGAGCCATCCCCAAATGCTTGCAGGAGAGCTGAGCGCCGCTTCGTCTGGAAACAGTTCTTCTAAGAGGTTGGTAAGATGCTTCTTGATTTCGTCATCCCACTGTTGTTGTTCCGTCCGCTCCCGTTCTTCGGGTCTTTCATTTGAATCCCCTTGGGTACGAACATGTCCTGACCCCAGTATTTTGATATACCTCTCTTTTCCCCAGCCAATGCCGCTTTTCTCCAAGGCCCGAATACAATCCGCATTCGTTATTCCTTGGTCACGATCGGAGAAGGTGATCAATTGCTGCTGCAGCATGGATACGAGCTGCCGCACCTGGTAACCGGACTCCAACCAGTTCAGCAGAAAATGTGCGGCTCTTCCCATTCCAGATGTGATCACAGGCAGCCCGTCTGCAAAGGAACAGGGAAGACCCAGAGAAGCACCCATGGTTGAAATGGTCAACGAATATTCTTCATCCGGGACGATCATCTCCACTTCATCCAATGGAATCCGGTCCTGAATGATTCGTCTCAATGCTTCACGAACCTCCGCCAGCTTCCCTGTCGCATGATAGAACTGAACCTCGCCGAACGGCAATGTGGAGTTAACGTCAGTGAAGGAAGCATCCGCTTTTATTCTCGTCATCCGGCCATTGGACAACCGCTCCAACATCTTGGTTGAAACCAGTGGAAGCGGCATAGGGTCTGGCAGGATAAGCTCCACGTTTTCCGGCAATTGGGCTGATATATACGACAAAAGGCCGGGAAAATCGGTCCAGTTTCGCTGCTTCAGGAAAAGCTCATACGCTGACAGTACCTTTCGGACATAGCAGCCTTTTTGCTGGCTCAAAAAATGATCGCTTCGAAGCTCCTCTGCGTTAACACCCGCTCGGCGTAAATCCATAATGGCTTTGTGAACATGCATGGCAATACCAGGCTTTACTTGATCCATGGAGATGTAGGAATCCGGCTCAGAAGCCATTTGTGCCATGACATGATGGACGATCCAAAAGGACCGCTGATCCCCGATCAAGGTCATCCCCTGTATATACAGAGAGAACTCAACTTGACTTCTTACAAAAGACTGAACCGTATGGACCTCGACATTCATAACCGGCCCTAATTCCCGGCATATTCGTATAAGCCAGGACTGCCCTTCCATATAGGAAGGAGCGATCACAATCTTTCGGCGAAACGGCTCTTTGCAGATTGCACCATACAAACGCCATAGAAACGTTCCTTCTATGTTCAAAACGAATCCCTCCCTCTCGTTTCTCGCTCGACATTGGCACCTTACTTCCCGTACAACTGTCCCCAACGTATGAGTTGTTCCTTGAACTTTTCTCTGACAGATGCAGGCTCGATAATCTCCGCTGAAGGGCCATACTGAACTACCCAATTCATAAACTCCCGTTCGTGGTTGACGGTGACCTCGAATAATAAACTTCCGTCCGGCAGGTCGGTCATTTTGGGTCTCACGAACAATTCTTCTTCCTTCACATACCGTACGACATCCGGATGAAATTTGATCTTGAAAGTAATTAAGGAATCCCCGCGTTCAATGGACCAGGTGTGCTTCATATACTGAGCGATGCTAAAATCACCTTTATCGAAACGATTACCTGTCAACTCTACATGCCGGAAACGGCTGATCCGAAACGTGCGAATTTCCCGCTTAGCACGACAATAGCCGATCAAGTAAAATTGTTGATCACGTGGAACCAGGCAATACGGATCAATTTCCCGCTCCGTTAGTTCATTCCGGCTTTGTGTATGGTAAACAGCCCTGATCGTCTTGCTAGCGATGATCGCTTCCATAATGAGTAGCAAGAAGTTGGTATGGTTCTCCCGATAAGCTGGAGTCCCCATTTGAATCATATCCGCGACATTTTCCAATGTATCGTAGTGTTTCCGGGTTTCTTTTACATGGGTCGCCATCACCTTGTCATAGGCGGATTCAAATCCTGGAGGTAATTTGCTGGTGTCGAGCACGGAGGGCAAGACAGAAAACACCAACGCTTCCTGCTCCGTGAAATTCAGCGGGTACATGGCGAAATTCCCAACAAAACGATATCCTTTTCCATAACCTTCATTCGTAATCGGTGCAATCAAATCCAAAATTCTCATATCTCTGTAAATCGTTCGATCCGTGGTCTCGCATTTATCCGCCAGCTCCTTGGCCGAAATTCCCGGATTAGCTTGTATAGCAAGCAGCATTTTATGGAGCCGTATCACTTTATCTGACATATCGTTTCTCCTGCCATGGCATGTGTAATGTAAATCCTTATCATAAATGGAAATTCGACATTCTACCTAGTTCTTCCTGCCTATAGGCAGGGGGAAAACGAAACATCCTCTGTCGTTTTAATAATGTACACTTCCTCTAGGCCCGGCGCAAGTTCAACAATTGCCGTTTCCTTCACGACAAATCGCACCATGCCACAAACATGATGCTCAAACGTATCATAAATACGCCCGGCACTGCGGCATCCTTTGGGTACGGTATGAGGACTGTTGGCGACATAGCCGATTTTGCCTAGTGGGATCATATCTACTTTTATCGCCTCATGGTCATGGGGATTATCAGGATCTTTGATTAAGTGAACAATCTGCCCCGGTTTCAGAAATGCAGCCCCAAAATAGTGCTGTGTGCCTGTGATGGCTATGTATATTGATTGATCCAATGTAATCACTCCCGTATGTCTTTCCTTCATTATGACGGATCACAACGACCATAGAATGTCAGCGAATGTACGTTCTGCCAATTAAAAAAGCACTGCGGTGTCTCAGATTGAGATCGCAGTGCTGCATTCATTTTAGAAAATGGGCAAACTTATCCGGGGAATTTCGAATGTCTTGAGCCAGCTTCTCGTATTCCGCGGATAATTTGACCGAACGAACTCTTTTGGCATCTTGATCGCGCGGCTCTATGAATCCTTCTTCTCTCCAATGACTTACCTTTTCCCTTATTGAACGATCCGACAAACGAAGCAGGTCCCTCATTTCGCTTGTCGTTAGGGTGTCTTGTTTGAAGGTTAATTGAGCGAACACCATTCTTTGCTGGGGATCTAACTTGCGAATCAGATCCGGTTCGATTTTCGTCATTTGGGCGGATTTCTCCGTTACGATGGCTGCGGCTTCTTGAAAAACCTCCGCCAAACCATCAATAAAGAATTCCAGCCAAGGCGTCAAGTCAGCCTCATTCCGCCCAAAATAATAATTGTGATGGAGACCCAACTGGAGTCGGCGATAATATTCAGCCAAGTTGCGGTCATAGAAATTCTCGAGTACAAATAACCCCTTTAAGCCATATCTGCCGCGGCGTAAAAGATATGTCGTGATCATCCGGGCCGTTCGACCATTTCCGTCCATATACGGATGGATCGTCAGAAACTGCCACATGAAAATCCCAGCTTTGATAGGAACCGGAACCGAATAGGTTTCCGGCGAATTCACCCAGGCCACCAGATCCTCCATTAATACAGGGACATCTTTCCATTCCGGCGGCAAATAATAACCAGAAGCATTGCGGCTACCTACTTGATTTTGCTCTTCGCGATAGTCACTAATACGCGGTCTTCGTCCGTGCGATATCCGGATAATGGCATGCAGCTTTTTAATAAATTCCTCTGTGACCGGGAGCTGCCTTTTTTCGGCTTCATCCAGGTATTCCAAAGCTTTCATTAAGTTATAAACTTCCTGCTCTTCATTTTCATCACTGGTTTGGTACAAGACTTTTCGCTTCGTGGCTTCGTCAAGAGTGTTTCCTTCAATTTTCGTTGAAAGAATGACCGTCTTTTCCATCGATTCTTTCTTAAGCAAATCCAGAATAGATGCGGGCAGTGGAAGCAAATCCACTACAACACTGGCGCGTTGTATATCCATTAGTCTGCGGGCAATAGCGTCCGTTATTGAATATTTGGGTGTGAACATAACATCACCTTCCTCAATAACATTATACCATTGCCGCTATTTTGCCGCAAAGCCATTATTTGATGTAGCCATGCGACTTTTATTGGTTACTGTTTTTTTCTCTAAGGATTAAATCGATCCATTCCTTATGTTCACGCCAACCATTCAAGACACGGATGCCTTGGTATGCAAGCTTTTTTACCCATTCGGTTTCTGAACGCAGGGAATCTGCTTTTGTTTGCTGGGTATCAACGATCTGGAATTCCGGTTCGAGGCCATCCTTCCGGATACTGGCAATCCACTTTTTATAGGCTCTATGTTTGTAAGAATCATGTAAATGGCTGATTTTTCGATGTTCCATATCATGGGTTTGTCCAACATAAAAGGGCATCTGTGTTCGAGGATCAATAATTAGATAGGTGTAATAAGGCCCTTGTTCTTCTTCTGCCTCAATAGACTGAATTTCTGTAAAAATCTCTGATTGATCAAAATGATAGTTGGGAGATTGTGTTTCTGGGGACATCTGCGTCCACCAAATTTCTGCCAGTTCTAACGTTGAGAACGATTTATAGACAGCCCCTGTATATCCTTCAACGTTTTGTTTGGCTCCTCCATCCCATTTGTTATATATTCCTGGATTTTCACCCATTACAACGACGTAGAATTTACTTTTCATGGATTTTCCTCCCCACTGGTTTTTGCTCCAGGTCTCTTCGACTTTTTCTCGAGTAGGGCGCGGTTGAACTCCTCATCGGTAATTTCTTCATTAAGCCTCTTCCATATGAGTTCTTTTTCTTCGTCATTCAGTTCAGCATCTTCGTAGGACCAGGAAGCATTCGTCCTCCTAAAGATCTTCTCAAATTCTTGCCGTGTTATTTTCATAGGAGTGGCGTCCGGTACAACGCTTTATTCTCCAGCCCTCGGACCGGCTGTGTCCATAACTCTTTGTCCGAAGTGGCACTCAGTGCGTCCTCCGCCATCTGGAGTTTGGCATCCAATGCATCAATATGATGAAGCGCTACTGCTTCAGCTGTTTGCGGCTGTACTGGGCTTCCCCATTCCCCAAGGTTATGGTGAGAGAGAATCAGGTGCTGCAATCCGATTACTTGTTCCGAATCGTGCGGAAGTTCCAGCCGCAATGCAGCTTCTGTAATCCAACTAGCTGCCATTGCAATATGGCCAATCAACTTTCCCTGGATGTCTGACACGACCCCCAGATGAGCGATCATTTCCTCTGGCTTTGCGATATCGTGTAAGATAATCCCAGCTTTGATCATATCCGCATTTAGAAATGGTCTCTGCTTACAAAGGAACCCTCCTATCTCCAGCATACGTACGATATGATAGGCCAAGCCCGCAAAGTAAGCATGGTGATGCATCTTGGCAGCCGGATAATGAACCAGTTTCTCTCTCACCTTATCAACGCAAAAGCCTACAATATCGCGAGTCATCGCATCCGAAATACTCTCAACGACTCTGTCTATGACCTCTATTAATTCCGTAGATCCCATTGGTGCAGCTCGAATAAAATCGGTTAGAGACACGCCATCCTCGTTCCTTACATTGCGAATCCGGGAGATCTTAACCTGCGGTTTTTCCCGATATAACTGAACGATTCCTTGAACCTTGACAAGCGTCATCGGAGAAAAGTTGTCTCTTTCCGTTTCCTTCACATCCCAATACTTGGCAGGCAGCTGTCCGCTGGCATCACACAGCACCAAATCGAAGTAATCCTTTGCCGGGGAGGTGTTAGTTTGCTTCAACTCCAGTTCTTTCAGCAAATAGAAGCCGACGAATTCATCGTTCGTAATCAGTTCTTTAATCATTGTCATTCTATGCACCCCCGCTTACAACTCCAAAAACTCTGCCTCTGCTTCAGTAACCTCATACTCCTTAAATTTTAAGTATTTCTTTATCGTACTCGTCATTTTCAAAGGATAAGGCTGTGCCGATGTCGATTCCAAGGTAATGCACACTTCACGTAAGCGATGTACCATCCAAGCCAAGCGCTCTCGATCTTGCCTATCCATCGGACCTAATGGCATATATTCCACAACTCGGGGTTGTTGGAAAGCCGTTTCTGGGTTATCGTACTTGGTCATGGCTTTGGCAATATTCATCTGGGTCTTGGGTTTGGTTCCGACACCATAATACAGTCCTGACTCGTTATCGGAATAAACACCAATAGAGAAAGACATGGGACGAAAACCGTAAGCTGGAACATCCTCATTGGAATTGACACGAATAACGGTTATCCCCTGATCGTCCTGTTTCAATCCAGGCAAGTCAGGGTTCTTGTCACAGACAATTTTGTTGTTTTGAATGCCCTCCAACCCTTTATAACGAAGCTCCGCTTCAACTAAAACGATCGGCTCCTTGCCATTCATTCGTTCCATTCTTAACTGCTCTCCGAACCAGCGTGCTATTTCTTTCTTTTGTGCACCCGGGGCTTTGGGAAGCGGATCAAATTGATCTGTTTGTAACACAGCCTCCGATAAAGTCAACCATTCCTCAAGGCCCCGGCTCTTTACCGTTAGTACACCGTCTTCAAATTTCGTAAGAAACGCATAAGTTCCTTTATCACCCGACACCAAATCATAGGCAATGATTGGGCGTTGTTCATTTACATCCATATGTGCCTTGTAATCGATAACTCCCGCATCCCCCAATAAATCCAAAATACAGTTGAAGACTTTGTGAATATAGCTTGACTCAGGTTTATCCTTCTTACGTTTAGACTTTTTTGCACCTTTCTCTGGATAGACGAATTGAGTGATTCTCCCCGTTAATTGAAACCCTTTGCGTACGGCTTGCTTGGGATCTGTTCCTTCACCGAGCTTTTTCCAGTCGTCTTTAGGTAATATCTCGATCAAGGAGCACGTTATGAAATGACTCGCTTTAACATGTTCGATGCTTCGGACGATTTTATTGGTTCGATGTTCATCTGCCAGATTCTTAAACGCTCCGCGATCCAAGCCATCTACATAGTCCCTTCTGTCGCACTTGACAATAACGATGCGGTTTCCAGAGGAAGAGTTCAACCTAAAAACTTCTCCGTCAACTTGTTCAGCCAGCAACTTTCCTTTATATTTTTTAGTCTTCAATGCTTCGACGAGACATTGGTAAAGAGAGTCTGGTCCCCACACTTCAAGCACAAAATCTTTATCGTGACCGCAGTATACAGATGGGATCTGCTCTCTCACTCGCCTTGCTGTCACTTCTCGCTTCGGCTTGGGTACAAGTGGCAACGACGTAAGCGATCTCCAGTCGGATAAATTCTCCCTTACCATCTCGTAAAATCTCATTTTCTCCTGAATACTGATTCCCGCTTCAATATAAAGGGAATTATTAAAGACTCGATTATTATGAACTATCCATATCTTAGGGGAGCCATCTGAGTGATACTTGACTGGATTTGTTAAGATATCCTCAGTCGATAATGGATTGCCCCATAAGACATCGCAAAACAATTCGTCGAGCCCTTCAGACCAACGTGTATAAGGCTCGGTTCCACCCTCTCTGCGGAAGGATAAACTCGCGTACGAACGTAATCCCATTCCCTGGCCTTTTATAAAAGGATTGTCCATGGAAACCAATAATGTGCTATTGATGCCGCCCTTCAGATATTTGGTCTCCTGTGGTTTCGTAATAAACCGCCTTATTCCAGCCGAAACCATCAATAGAAGGCGTTCCGGCTCCCCAGCTCGATATTGTAACCGAAATCGGACGACATAAGAAAAAGTACCGGATCTTGTGGATATGGGTTGTGACATGCACTCAGCCTTTTGCGTGGCATATACCTGCGAGAACGTAAGCTCAACTGGCTCATCCCATTTCTCAAGCAGTAGTTGCTTCGGACTCAAGCAAAATTGATGGGCAACAAGAGCTGGGAACAATTCATATTTTAACCTTGAGTCACGATGCACGATGGAATCCACCTTCTCGCTTCGCCAGCCCATTGTACTCGTTTCAAAATCATCCGGTGCAGCTACGCCTTGCCTAGTTGCTATTTGGTTCATCCATCCCTTAGCGAGTAATAGGATCATTTCAACCGGGACAGGCTGCGTTGCAATGAGCCACGGACGCTTTTCTTCCAGATAAAATTGGTTATTGACAGAGACGATCTGTGGAAATATACTCTGCAGTTTTTTACCTAAGGGCTTGATCGCAAAGGGCAGCTTAACGCCATTATAAAATTGACGAATAAATTCTCGCCAAACCGTTGGAATATCCAGAAGATAGATCTGCTCATTCTTCCAAGCATTTTGATCACTCTCGAAAGCATACAGCTGCAGTAATTTACCAGTCCGACTCATCGGTCTCATTCCTTTCCATCATGACTTTCATACTGTCTATAAAAGGTCCATATAAACTGCGAAATGCTGGATTTGATTCATGATCCAACATGATCTTCAGCCAGTAATCTAACATCGATTCCCCAACGTCCGTGCGCATGGGCTGAGCTAGAAATTTACCATCACAGTAAAACACTCTGGCCGGTGTACCTTTGCGAAGAAGCCTTCCAATCGTTTGCCAGACTGGGATAAAAGTATACCAGGCTATGGTCTTTCTCTCCACAGGATTTAGTACGGACCAATAGTCTGGTTTACGGTACATCCGATGAAGTAAGCTATTACTTTCGCTGCGAATTAAATCCAGTGCCTGTCTATAAAGCTTGCCTTCAAAATCGGCACGTTCAATGAAGTCAGGCAGTTTGGCATGCAAAAGTTGGATTAGATAAGTCATGTCCTGCGGAATCGGATATGGACGTATCATAAAAAACACCGATCCAAATAATGAACCTTTCGTATCATCCAGAATGTTGTAACCGCGACTTATCGCAAGTAAAGGGGCGATCAGCACATCAGCGTTTTCGTTAGCAAACCGCTCTAATTCTGCTCTTGAAAACTCGGCTTCATAGAATGGATCCGGGTTCCTCGTTAACTGGCGGTATCTATTTTTCCAAGAAGAATGGGATGCAAATACGGCTCCGACATCAACAACGTCTTCATATGAGTTGACAATCAACAGTACTTTACGATTAGCTCCAGCATAACGCCACTCCATCAATTCTTGTTCAATCTTGGACATCAACTTGGCGGTTAGCGCACGTAAATTTCGTTCTCTCCTATCCTCAATCTCACCAGATATTTGGATAGGTTTTTCCTTTCCGTGTTCATAGACCGGATAATATTCCTGGTGAATGACTGGAACACCCAAATTGGATTCCAACAGCCACCCGGGTAACGAGGCAATATGATAATGCGCCGACCCAGGAGCCAGACTTGTACCGGAAAGCAGAACAACCGCAGGCCCTTCGTATCCATCAATTCCAGCATAGATCGATTTCCAGTCTTCAAGGAGAAGACGACCGACACTTGAATATTGAACAGCTTTGAAAGTACCTGTTTCATTTCCAGGTTTTACTTCATACAAATACCCGGTCATACGCCCAGTCATCGCTTCTTTCATAATTGCCGAAAATTCACGTTGAATCGAGTAAAGTCCTTCGAATTCAGATAATTTCCCCAACTTGGCTTGAACTAGTGGATAAAGATCCATGAACACTTGTATATCATGATCGATAAGTGCAAGACATAGATATAATTCCAACGAATGAACCGGGAACTTCAATCTTCCTATGGGGGTTGTCTCACCGCCCAACTTATGGAGAATGGCAGTTAAAGCTTGTTCCCGCTCCTTCATTGTTCGCGCTTGCAGCATTTTCGTTACATCTGCATAGATATGGTGTTCCAGCGGATGGTCCGCATAGTTACGCAACTCCTGTTCGATTCTCTCCCGATCTTGTTCATCCTTGGCAAAAGCACCACTGATGCGATAAGCTTCGGTAGAGAGCCGTAATAACTTCCGATACAAAAACTGAGCGAATTCTGGCGATAAATTCAATGTACGATATACGCCGCGACGGATGGTGCTTTCAAGGCGATTAAGGACATCCATCCAATCTTGTACAACCTCGTCATGGGCGTACTTGCCATAATGGCCTATCGTTTTACGGAAAGATTCTAACAAGGTCTTCTCAAAGAGGTGCTGGGAGTTTCCAAACAAAGCAATCTCGGAGACGAAGGAATCGTCGAATTGCTTCTGAACCGCATCGGCTTCATCAACGAAAATGATATCAAGCAAGTCATACATCGCTTCATAGATTGTTCTTTCATAAGGGTCCAGCATAATCGGTAGTTTGGATTTCAATATGCTTGCTGAGGTTGTAACCCAAACTTCCGCATGGATCAGGGCTGCGAAATCGCGATAGATTCCGCAACTGGCAGCATAGGGGCATACGCACTTTTTCTCCTGCTGTATTAACTGACGGCATGGATAATCCGTCGTGTCTTCGTGGTCATTGGCAAGAGCATGAATGATGCAAAAATCGGATACATGTCGGAGTTCCAGATAAGAGTCCTGCCCCCAATCCGTTACATCCCGAATCTGATGGCGACGGGCGGATATATAGTCTTTCTGATGTTTACGGCGGCCCGATCTTCCAATTACAGGAACAGCGTTAATGCCCAATAAACGAAGTTCCTTAACCCGATTTAATACTTGGGGTACACTGCTCTCAATAAATCCGATACGAGCTCCCTCTCGGACTAATCGATCCGTCTCCAACACCATAAGTGTCGATTTACCCGACCCCAGTCCCCCCACGATATGCTGTAAGCCCTTATACTCAAACTGTCGAACACTGGGGTTTGTCAATGATTTTAGTTTAAGCCCAATCCCTGCCCGTTCCTTCCATTCTGAGGCTACCGAAGCTTCTCGCATCCCCTCTGTCTGATAAGTATATTCGTCCCCAAGTTGAAGTGTAAATTCCCCCTTGGTTCTGTATCTCGGAAATGTTGGCGTATTATCCAACGGCGATGGAATTGCTCCGCCATAACGAATGGACTCTTGCTCCTGGTTACATTTGTTGTAGTGGAACTTGCCTGATGTAGCAAAGCGTATGTCTTTTGACTGATGGGCAACAGCTTGTTCTAATAATTGGGTGTACCATTTCCTGCGATCGGAGTACAACGCAGGAGTCCGGAGTCTCCAATGTCTACCGTCGATTTCGTATAATCTATATTCATCCGAAACTTCTTCATATCGTTCGAATAAGCTGTCCCATGTCATCCTTGAGCGAATAGAACTAAATAAGACTCTTAGACGGTGCGCAATCTCCTTCCAAGCATGCTTAGGAAGAATAGGAGAATCGTAACCTGATAAAATCGAATATCCCTCTTGGATATCAATAGCAGGATCGATCATCAAACATCCCGTGACGAATAATTCGACAGTATAAATGGTTTCAATGTTTTGCCGCGGCAATCCAGACGGCAGGAGACGTGAAAGAAACTGCTCAAAATAGGTCCAATACGATACTCTCATCTGTTCATTGCCTCCCCTGCCAAATGCTTCTGAACAACCTGCTCATTTATGACTTTCAGATGACTCGCATGGGCCATGAGTGCTTGTGTAACGAGCCTTGAATAACCGGGGTATATTTTCGTTCGGTATTGTGGAATGACAATATACACATGTGAGTCTCGATATTTCTCTAGTTGGTGGGGTTGCATTTTATTGAAGAAGTTAGCCAGATGTAGGGGATGCTTAAAATCTTTCATATCCAGATAAACGATATGCGTGTCCAATTCAACAGCCAGATCGAAGCGATCAACTTGCGGAAAGAGTGTAACCTTGTAGCCATTCTTCGTTAACCAAGCTTTAGCTGCAAGTTCCGCCAGCCCTGGCAGCATGGTGTAACGATAAATTCCGTAACGCAATCGATGCATCGGCTCCGGGGTTTCCCATTTCTTAAGCTCTCCGCGACTTGCGATTTTCCCGCAAAGGTCTTCGGTTCCACATTGCCAGTGATTATTTCGAAACTCCAGCGTCCATCCGCATCGTGGACATATGCGATATCGTTCTATATCGTCCGTTATTTCTTCATAGCAGCGGCTTAGCCATTTCATCAGTTCCGGATCCTTAAGCTCCAGCCCAAACTCCATTAAACGGTAGGAAGATATCACCGGATTGGTGATAAGGAACGCTCGAAGTTTCCTGTACTTCTCCTCTAACATAGGCATTGTCCCCCGGCAGTAGCGCAATATCTCTACTATTTCTTGTGTCTGAGCTTCTTCCGGTGAATCGTACATGAATTTAAAATCACAAGCATCTGGCGATAGGCCCAGATCAGGAATCAAGAGCGGCGCTTCCTGCGGATAGATACCGGCTACTGAAATCCCCCATTCTTCTGCCGGTTTTTGCAACAATTGAATCAGCGAAGGCAAATCAATTGGAGCTTCTTTTCCCTCCAACATTAGTAGGCGAACAAACTGCATATGCCCTTGACGCAACAGAGCCGGCGGCTCACCGAGTTCTTTCCCCCATTGTTCCAAACCGGCGATTACATTCAGTAGACAATCTCTTACTGCTTGATCTTTTTCCATTTGAGCACCACCTGAAATAGATAAGTCGACCACTTTCCCATCAAATCATGCTTTCAATGTTACCGAATAAATTGATTCTTTGGGATTATTATATCAAAGAGCATTGACCAAATATCGTCAACGAACAAATGTTCCAAACAAATAAACGACTAATTATCTTAGCCGTTTAAACTCTTGAGTTATTGTATTCCCTATCGTGGAGACATTGACAACATGTCCAACAATCTTTTATAGTATGAAACATAGGCAGTGTCATTGGCAGAATTTTCCCCTGTTTTACAGGTATCGCGGAGAATTCCTCTGCTGAATTCTTAATGGTTTAACTGTTAATGAATATAAGTCTCTGGCCACGCGGCGAAAGGGATCCGAATTTCCACAGGTAACTGTGGTACTTTGGGTCCCTTTTTTGTTTTTCTAATGCCTTTTGAAAGAGGTAATGTTTATGGGGCTTGTTACACCTAGGCAAATCAAATGTATTAAAGGCGATCATTTTCAACAAAATGTCCAGTCTGCAATTAAGGCTCTCGTAAAAACAAGATCAAAGAAAAAAGGAATGTATCATTCAAAAACTAAACACGTTTCAGAATGTTAACGGAACTGTTGGATCCGATTTTCGTATCGACATTTTCGACCGTAACTTTAGCCTTCAACAGCTCTATTGCTGACCAGAGTGACTTTTTATGATTATCCCCTGTTATTACTACAATTTTGGTCGGTTCTACTTTTGCCATTTTCTCACCTCTGTCTACTAATTTTTTGAAAGTTTGTGCGAGCCCACATTAAGGAGGTTTCAATATGGAAATTAATGAATTGAATAGTAGCCATATGCCACAAAACGATTTGTGGAAAGGAACAGAATTGTTTCTGTGGAATGCTTCTTCCACAGAAGAATTTATAAATGGAATAAAAAATCCTCACGATGAGCATCTTACAACTGACGCCATTTGGGACGTTAGTAAGAGCAAAGTGAGGAATATTATGGACACACTATTTAATTATGACTACAATGATTCAACTGCTGCGCCCCACCCTAAAAGAAATATCTCTGATTGGTTGTGGGAGCAGGTAATTCAGCCAAACATCAAATTGGATAAAGTTAAATTAATTTTGAAATGGATCCAGACATCAAAGACACCGATCACACTTTATAATTTCTACGAAGTAGCAATGGAATTCCAACAGCGCATCTCTACATACATTAAAAAACCGGTTTGGCAGCTAAATGATCAAGATATTACAAAAATGAATTTTCAGTATTGTTTGAAATACGTCAATTCAGCCTTAGAGAAATCTTTTCTCCTACAATTCGCTAAATTCTATTTCCCAGGCGAAAAATACAATATAGTCAAGCAAAGCAAAAAAACTAGAACTAAGCTGGGGGATCATGAACTGCATCCGTATTTAAAAGCTTTCAATGACCAGCTTAAATCCGAAGGCTGTACAATAGGGCATACGAAGGATGTAAATCGCGCCGTAATGTTGTTTCTAAATTGGCTTGTTGATAATCACGCTAGTTTCAATGAATTCTCAGCGAATTCGATTCCTGTTTGGTTAATTGAAAGAGACCATATTTTAGAATTTGAGAATCACCTTAAACGTTGCCATTCAAAGGGCCTTTACAGCGAAATTACTGTCAGCAATAAATTCTACTGTGTGATTACGTTCTTTAAGTATCTATATGACAACAGAATTATCCCAAAGAATATCGGTTCAATAAGAGGAATTTCAGCAGAGAGGTATTTGCATCGTGATATTCCCAGTAAAGATCAATTATCAGATTTCTTCAGTATTATAGCTAGTTACTCGGATGATCCTGAGTATGATACAGCATTTTTTGGATCTCTTCTTCATCTCGGACTACGATTCTGCGAAGCCGAGCGTCTAAATTGGGATGATATCAATTTCCAAGCAAGGATAATCAAAATCCGAGGAAAAGGTAAAGCCGGAAAACCTGTGCCTTTGCACTTGCCGGGTAAGCTTTATCAATACTTGGAAGCTTTATATAAAGTTCGTTCAGACGAACAAGCGGTTTTTAAGGGAAACCAATCAAAAAGAGTCTTTTATGGAAAGATGTTAAATAAGTACAAGTTATACTCATTGATTTCCGGCTGGACTTTCCCTGGAGGTCTTCATTTGTTCAGACATACATTTATCACAAAACTTAGCCTTAGAAAAAACGTTCATCCGCAAATCATCAAACGTCTAGCTCGACATGACAGACTTGAGACGACCTCAAAGTATTTGCATAGACAAGATCAGGAACTCAAAAATGCATTGCAAAAAATCGATTCTATATGGAGATGATTTTATGTTCAAAGTAGAAGGTAACTCACCTATCGCTAATCTAATGGTCCAATTGCAAAACCTTGCTGCGACCAACAGTCATGATCATATGAAACAAGCTCTAGAAAGAAGCAATCTTATTTTCGTTGAGGAGCCAAAAAAAACAAAAGATGTGACGTTTGAAGAAGCCGTAAGTTGGTATTTACAAAGTTCTGAATTCGGAAGAAAGAGCGAAGCTACTCAAAAAACATATCGATCTGAATTGAACCAGTTTGTTTCATTCATTCATTCGCTGCCGGAAGCTCCATCCTTGCTTTCATTCGAAAAGCATCCCAAAGTACTACTGGATTACCTTAAGCCGGTTAAAACTCAAAATACTCGATCAAAAAAAGCTTCATTTTTAAGGGACTTCTTTACTGTTACCTTTACACGATTTTTTGAGATAGATATTAAAAAAATCAAGGAAACCTTGATAGTTCAGGTTGAGTTTGATGAAGATCTGCCAAAAGCTTTTACGAAAGAACAAGTTGAGGAAATTACAAACTTATCGCGTCTGACCAACGATGGTTTTAGAAATTTTGTCATTTTATGGACCTTTCTTGGCAGCGGTATTCGCCTTAACGAGTTAACCCAACTCCAAATCAGAGATATTTGCTACAACTCACAGAACCTAGAAGTTCGTGTTAAAGGAAATAAACTTCAAAAAGTTCCGCGGAGGATTACAGCTACATCATTAGAACTTCTTAAAAAATATGTAAATTTTAAATATGGAGCACTTAAGAATCAGCCTAATTACACTAATTTGTATGTTTTTTCAACTGATAAAGGAGTTACCCCAATCAGTGACAGTACAATCCAAAAGATGTTAGATGGGTTAATTTCTGAGGCACAGACCATTTCTCCAGAAAAGAAAGAGCGTTTATCTGTTCATTCTTTACGTCATTCTTTCGCATTGTTCGCCTTAGAGGAGGGCGTGGATATTGTCAGTATTTCGAAACTCCTTGGCCATAAATCATTAAAAACAACAACCATTTATTTACAACTCTTTAACAGCATGCTTTTGCAGGCAATCGAAAAACATCCTTTCGCTCGTTCGTTAGCAGCAAATTTATTTGATTGAGGTGAAGTCTGAATGGAACTCTCCGGGATCATATTTGACTCGATTTATTTTAAAACTTGGAAAGAACACTCTGTCCTTAAGAAACCAGCATACTTGACAACCATAAAGGTTCTCGCCACACTTCAGGAATATCTTTTGGAGAGCGGTTTTGAAGGTAATCTAGATTTTGACCGATTCACATATTATGTTGAATCAAATGATTTTGAACCGATTAATAAATCGTTCATTGATCAATTTGTTCAATATCTTGTAACATCCAATCCAGGGCTTTCAAACAAAACCATTTACAATAAAATCAGTTCATTGAAGAGTTTTTTCAACTTTCTTGATAGAGTAAATATGATAAGCCACAACCCCATGGCCCATTATACAAACAAATATTATGAACGAAATATAAATATTAATTTCTTGACTGAAGTTGAGTGTAAAGACCTCCTGAAAGCAGCTCTTCTAGAAGAGCCCTTTTCCAAATATTATTATCTGTTGATTTGGACAGCCATTACAACCGGACTTAGAAACAATGAAATATGTTGCCTTTCATTTGAGCAGATCAACTTTCAAAACAACATGGTGATAATAAATAAAGGTCAAAAAACAAACGCTAGAGGAATCGCTATTCCTGGGTTCCTAACAACTGAACTGAAACACTTCAAACAATATAAGGAAACCATAGAAGAAGATTTTAGTCCACAAGTATTCTCAAGAAAAAAACATAAACTCTCGAATAATAAATTGGTATCTATAGTCAGGTCTATATCTGAAAAAGCCGGGATTAATAGAAAGGTCATTCCCCATGATCTCAGAAGAACTACTGGGTTTCTGATGCTTAAAAGTGGTGCAAACTTGAGGGCAATTCAGCAACAATTAAGGCATGAGCTGTTAGGTACCACGTTGGAATATCTCTCAATTTCGGATAGTTTGATATTAGATGAAGATTAAATAAAATGCCCTTCCTAAGCTAATTTGGAAAGGGCATTCGCATCGTTTGGTAGAATCAATCTATGGCGGTTAAATGTCTCCAAGCCATCTCGACATGTGATTCTTTAAACACTTTCTTTTTACGTTCGTTCCATGCTCTAAAATACTCAACTGTACGTTTTACATCGAGCCTAGCATCCGGATGATGCTTAATAATCCAATCGGTTGTAGCCAGCAATTCAAGTCCGTATGGAGTTTCATACCCTTCAATAATTCGTTTGGTATCCTGAAGTCTTTTATCCGTATTTTCATCGTTTAACTGTTTCAAAAACTCTTCAGCTTCCCTTGCTACTTCAGGTAACAGATAAATCTCAGCATCTCGATTTCGATCCCCATATCCCCGTATATAATGTCCTTCAAGCCTTTGAAGAACATGATTTAAATTATCTGCATACGGTCCATATTGGGCGCTTACAAATCTTAGTCTTAAATCCTCACCACATTCTTGCAAAAAGTAGGCAAGTTTCTGTATTTCCAACATTGATAATTTGTAGCCCGGCGCAGCATAAAGATTCATTAGCATAATCAGCAAAGCTCTTGCACGAGTTAACTGTGGCTTTTCAGTTCCTACACAATTCACCGTATTGACTAGAGCCTCGGCCTCGGATTCCTTCAAGTTATCTTTTTTATACTCAATCACAATCTCACCACCTTAGTAATACCATTCTCGCCGTATATTAACGGGAATATGAATTGAGTCATTTTGTATGATTTTTATTACCTGATCTTGAAAAGCACACTTCGACAAATGATATAAATTCCTTCTAAACCAAATACAGAATACATGTTCTTATTTTTTTGATTGTATCCATTTGCTATGTCAAACAAGCCACAAATACTGAATTGATAACCTTGGTAAAGAACTATCAAGGACTTACTCGAGGTCATCCGGAATATGAAGTTCGCGTTTACACACATCACATTTGACAATAATATAAGTCCCAAGGCCCGATGGTATAAAGGTAAACGCAAACTTGGCCCCGCTAACATCGACTGCTTTACACTGGTCCCACTGATTAATTCTTTCCATCATTTCTTCACTAATCGTAAATGCAAATGAATTCCTTAGAATCATTACAACACTCCTCTGGATATTTCGGCGCAGAGCGCCAATGAGTTAATGAATGAGAGCCACCCTGTTAATGAAATCGAGCCATGTTGTTGATCGTGAACGCCATCTGATGAGTACGTTCGTTAGAATAGAGGAAGTCGTATTTATTCCCACCAACATGGCTTATGCAGTTTTATACGCTCTCGTAAATCACCAATATATATCTGGTTCGGATCATTCGGATCATATTTTCTCTGAAGCGCTTTATGAATTTCGTCAACTTCTCGAGCGAATTCCTTAGCATTCGGCCCAAATCCCATAGTGCGTTTGATAACCCGGTAATGGCGAACAAGGAGTTCTTTTGCTTTGCTTTCAGGGTACCCCAGTATCTGTAGTTCACGTATGACTGCACAGATATACGGCTCATTCATCATATGCAGTTTTATTGAATTCCCCATCTGCTCACTCCTTCCTATACCTCATTATTATTTTACCACTTACCCATTTATAAATCTAAAGGCTGGCTCGAAAAGATCAACAACTAGTCCATATACTCGATAGCCACACTGATTAATTCCTTTCAAACTTCGTTCTTCATCATTGTTAATTACACGAAAAAGCCACATGCTGAGATGTGGCTAAACGAATGAAGGGTTGAAATTACGATGCACACTTATGACATTAGAATCTCATTCTCGATACACCGCGCCGCGAAGGTCGCCAGCTTGGTCCCTTTGTCGGGGGAAAACGATTCAATCGCTTTGATCAAACCGATCGTACCGATGGAGATCAAATCCTCTAGATCCTCACCCGTATTGTCGAATTTCTTGACGATGTGCGCGACAAGCCGAAGGTTATGCTCGATGAGCACGTTGCGCGAGTGTTGATTGCCTTGAGCCATCAGTTTCAAATGTTTGTCTTCTTCATCCTCCGCCAAGGGCTGGGGAAACGCGTTGTTTTTTACATAGGAAACGAGCAAAGTAAGCTGTTTAATAAATAAAGCTACGGCACTAAACAATCCGGGCATTCCAGCCACCCCCTAAGGTGTTTGCCGATCAACGGTCTCAGAAGTCTTCGTGCAAAGATTAGTATTAGTGTATGTGGGCGAAAGCCCGGAAGTGCCTGTACACAAAAGTTTACATCCAACCGAAGAAAAGAGACACTCCCCCGCAAAGGGAGAATGTAGAAAAAAAGGAATACTTTCAGAAAAATAATTGAACATCAAAAAAGAGGGCAAGCTTTTACCCTCCTTACTATTTTCCCAATGTCTCAGATAACGTTTTCTTATACTTAAATCAATGAATTATAATCATAACCTATTTTAACGGTACGTAATTTCTAACTTAATGACGAACCCATTATCTCCATTTTCATTCTGGTGTTCGTGAATAATGATGACCTACTTCAATGTTTCGTCAAATACATAAAAATCCCGCAGAAAAACACTTAAATTATTGATAAAAAACTGTTTGGAACAATGAAACAACTCATTACGTCCCAACATCTTGAGATATATAGTAGTCCCAGAACAACAGCAAATCTTTTGTGTCTATACTATCTAAAACACCCTTAAGTTCATTAGAAATATTGCCTTGTTGTTTAAAGCAGCACCAGAGAAAATATCCGTCTCTCATCATAATAAGCTCTAAGAGCAGCGGTCACAAAATCTATTCTTGAACCAATAATTGTTTCTTCTCTTTTGCAACATAATTTATTTTATGTGGTATTATATTTTTAAACTAGTTGGAGATTAAAAGTACTAGCTGGACTTATCTAAAGTAAGGGAAATTTCCACAACTCTTCTTAGAAAACTTAATGAATTTATTTATCATCGGACTTTCCATCGTAAGAATCAAAAGGTGTTGCAAATTTGCAACACACTTACTAAACAATTAACATTTCTCTATCTACCCCGCTTAAATTGCTAACTTTTTGTTCCTTTTGTTCCATCCTTTAAAACATATCTAAACTGAAGTTCGATTATACTCCCACCATCATAAGAGATAGGATCAAAGAGGCAATAGCTCTTTCTATGTCTACTTTTGGGGTTTTTAAATTGGGTATAACAACCCACTTACTTTTTTTAACATCAATCACATCATTATAATGAATTTCAACTTCTGCGTCTTTATTATTCATTGGGATAATTTGCCTTAAACTCCATCCTTGAATTTGATAATGGACCAGCCACTTAAAATGTTCTTGATTGCGTTTCTCCTTGCCTTTCACGTATCCATGCTGCTTCATAAACTTTTCGTTTCTTTCCCTGTACAATTTTTTGTAAGAAGCAAACCATTTATCAAGATTATCTTCAAACTCGCTTTCATGCCTACTTTCTCCTTCTATTGTAGCTTTAAACATTCAACTCACCCCTCATGAAATGCTAGTTAAGACCTGCAAGTCTCTCGACTTTATTTCTACATTAAAAAGAGGCAGCTTTTCTTAGTTATCCTGCGAATACACGAACCTGCGTAAGTAATCAAATCAAGGGAGTTAACTAATCAGTTTAAAACAATGAATTGGTAAAAGTATTAGACCGAATTGCATATTTCATTTCTTTCGCTTCTGTCCGTTCCAAATAACCTTGAATCCACCCAAATAAGCTACATTAGTTACACCTTCTTTTCTAGAGCATTCATCTTAATTGGATACAGAATCCTGTTCCGCCCGGTTGAATCCTTTAATGATTAGCCATATAGCCAAAACCAATTGTTGAAAGGCTATCAGAATGTTCAACATCATGTAGGTTGCATCCAGACCGATGAAGCGAATCATAAATAATAAGCTTGCCAATATGGACAATGTAGACCCAATAAGACCCGAAGCTGACAACCAACGTGGAACTAATTTTATTTGGTAAAATATGCAGTTAAACAAGAGCATAGCCAAAACAAATGCCAGTGTCGTTGCCACATGGTTCACCAAATCACGTCCTTCCCGTAACAATCCACCCAGGGTCTGAAAATACGATACATTCAGAGTTCCAACTTTTGCAAATTCGTGGCTTAATGTCAATAGCAACAGAAGAATGATTACACCAAAAATAATGAACACACCCGCAATGATGCCGAAAGCAACAGATCCAAGAGCTAAACCATTATTATGCTTACTTAAAATCGGATACATCAAAATAGGAATACCAACATATGCAACAACCATTAACAACTGGAAAAACGCTCCTACAAGTACCTGATTTTCATTTGTAGAAGCCTTGACAAGGTAGTCTGCTCCATCTATAACAGGAACAACACTAAATATACCTGTAACCAACCCAGTTATTAATAACACCCCAGTAATTACTGCAGACCTTCTACCTGAATTTGCACTCTTCCTCAACATATTTTAACCTCCCTATAATACCTAACTTTTATAATAATATGACAGGAAAAGGTAAGATAAAACAGATACTTTAGTATGGTTAGGCCTCTATCGCCATTGAAGAGAACAGCGATACAGCCAGCCATTTCTAAACATGTAAGCCGTCTGAAAACGGCTGAACTGGTCCGCGAAACGAGAAAGGGGCAATGGGTGTTCTATTCGATCAAAGAGAAACGGTTAGAGGAAATTGGTTATGCCTTGTCCCATTTGCCTGATCTATCCGAGGAGCTGCGGAAATTAGAGCAACAAGGGCTGACGGTTACATGCGAGTAAAGGGGGTGTACAGCAGCTGAGCAAGCAAGAGAGAAAGCAGCTTTCTTTTCTGGACCGCTATTTGACGTTATGGATTTTTGTTGCGATGGCGATAGGGATTGGCCTGGGCTACGTATTTCCGAACTTTGTCGCCGGTTTGAATGAATTTCAAGTCGAAACCACCTCCATACCGATTGCTCTTGGTCTTATTTTAATGATGTATCCGCCGCTGGCGAAGGTACGATACGAAGAAATCGACCGTGTCTTCCGAAATGGCAAGGGGTTAACCATTTCATTGATTCAAAACTGGATCATTGGCCCGCTCTTAATGTTTTTCTTGGCCATTATTTTTCTCCAAGGCTATACGGAATACATGGCCGGCCTGATTATGATCGGTTTAGCCCGTTGTATTGCAATGGTTATCGTGTGGAACGATTTGTGCAAAGGGGATGCCGAATACGCGGCGGGACTATGAATAATGTAACCGGTATCGTAATAATTCTTCCTAGCCCTGTGTAAGGAAAGAAATCAATTAATAAATATATAGCTGCCAATGTGGGGACCATGGCTAGCATGAAGGTAATGAGTGATTTCATCATTTAGTTTTCACCTAATCTGGTTTTCTGGAGTTTCACATAATGTCTTATTCACGAACTTCGTAAATAGTTCCATGTGTAGGGTGTTCGCGAAACTTTTGAGCTATCCTGCCCGTTTGTTCAACGATCTGGCCGATTTTAAACAACTTAATTCTTAAATTAAACGACTTTATTATTAGATAACAGTTTTCACATACAATCTATTGCCAATCTTCACCATGCTTGTACAACTCGTTTCCCCCTACTTACTCGTCTTTTATTCATTAAGATAAGCGTCGGGTATGAATCGCATGATACTTGCTCTTGTTTCTGCATCCCATCCAGGATACCCCATGAAATATGTGTTTTATCAGATATTCAAAGCGTGTAAATTAAGTGATGCGAAACATAATTCGAAATTTTCCGCGAAAATAAAATTGTAGACTGAGGGCGGCATTAAGCGAATGGGCAGGATACTTTAATTAAAATCATCCTTAACCTACCATTATAATGAACTAAATTTCATAGTTAAGTTAATGTTTAATCAGTAAAGGAGATAAAAAAAGATGGATATTATCAAAAAGATACTTATTCGAGATGCCATGGAGTCTGAGCAAAACGTAATACGGGCTATAGTTGAAGAGGCATATGTGGAATATGTCAAAAGAATGGAAGAATCAATGCGCGAAGAGTATTATCGGCGACTGTTGACAACACTTGAAACAAAGGGGTTTGTCGAGCGGATTGTCGCTGAATTTGATGGAAATATCGTAGGAAGTGTTCTATTGTATCCCTCGACATCTAGTGCAAATGAAAGAGTAGTTCGCAATCCAGGTTGGGCAGAATTACGATTGCTTGCTGTACTCCCGTCGGCGCGCGGGCAGGGTGTAGGGGCTTCGCTCATACAGGAATGTATACGACGCGCTCGTATTAACGGTGAAAAGACAATAGGATTACATACAAAGGACGAAATGCGTTCCGCTGTGCACCTGTATGAGCGTCTTGGCTTTACTCGTTTTCAAGAGCTTGATTTTAGCCCTGCGACAGGAATCTTAATAAAGGGGTATTGCTATAACTTTGACGAGTGATAAGTCAGACAAAACTTTTAGTGTGTTCTTTGATCGTCAGACCTCAACATGGGTAATTAATCTTAGTTCCTGTTGGATCAGCGACCGGGATTCCTTTATAGATAAGATGTTCCGGTCAAGAACTATCTACAT
>NZ_JAMZAW010000033.1 GCF_024158745.1 Paenibacillus tyrphae
TGGTCTGCGATGGTTTCTTGTTTCCTTACTCCAACTGCATTGGCCTTGGTGAGCTAACAAACTCTTCGTCTTTTGATTTATATTCGGATATGTATACATCTTTTGGGCTCGTAGTCCACTTAAAATCAAATTTGTAATCTTTAACTTCAATCTTTCGTGATATAGCTTCCAGTTTTTCTTTCCACACGAGATAATTCTCATACGTAGTTTCACCGGAAGAATCAAATTTGGACACGTAGCAAGGAACTATGCAGTGTTCTTGCTTGTCTTCAGCTGTTAATCCGACTGCCTCTAAAGCAGCCTCGTGATCTTGCTTATCCTGCGAATGGAATTCTGCGGAAAAGTTTATGTTTATTTTTGCATTAGTTTTGATGAGTTCATTTATTTCAATTAGTCGATTCTTTCTGTACGTGTTATCGGGGTGGGATTCTCCGACGTGTATATTATTATTTATGTAGTGCTCTAGCAGATTGATGAACTGTTGAATAGGTGTTTGATAATCAAAAGGAACATTCTCTTCTATTACCGTAATTAATGCAGTTGTATCCGCTTGTATCTCATTTTGAATCGAGTCTGGATGATTATTGCCTGGGTGGTTGTGATGCAGATGGGCGATTTCATGCTGCAAAGAAAAGTATACTAATTCTGGGTTAAGAGCATTTAACACAAATTGAGGGTTATAGCGGATTTCATTCCGAGCTCCATTTTTTATGGCAGCTAGATTGTTAGTACCTGAGTCTGGGACTAACCAATAGGACGAATCAGGGACTTGATGTTCTATAAGGTTATTATTGTTATTTTTCACATAGTTACAAAGTATTCTTGCAATATCCCTAAAATTATATTTTGTTATTGGTAAAATCGCAGGATTACCCACTCGTTGCACAGTTTTATCGTTATGAATATTCGTTTTCTTTAACAGTTTCGCGACTTGCTGGTTACCAATTATTTTTTGAAGTTGAAGTATGTGATTTGTCAATTCTGCCTCTATCCGACTTTGATCCTGTACTTCTTTGGGATGGAGGAGCTGTTTCTTTCGAGATTGCTACCTCTCACCTGTACTCACCTCATCCTATGAATGTAAATAAAATTACAGGCAAAAAAGAACATTCAAAAAATGAGAATATTACTTCCCTTGATGACTATAAGGTGGGGTAATTGTAAAATATTATCATTTATTTTATTGTAAGGTAAGAATCATTTTAAAGTCAATTATTTATCATCGAATTTAAGTGAAACGTCCCTGGTCTTGCTCTGATCCGAGCAAGATACAGGGATTTTTTGTCGATTCACGGCCCCCGTTTCCACGAAGTTACATTTTGTTTACAAATTGGAGAAGTTTTATTAACATCGTTCCTTTATAACTATTTTTGGGACGAATAACAGGAGGTACAGAAAAATGAGAAAAGCATGGCTAAGCCTAAGCGGCTGCCTATTGATGATCGCGGTGACGGGCTGTAGTGCCGGTGGAGGCCCTGGAGGAGCGGCGCAGCCGGAAGGCGGGCCGAACAAGAACGAGGCGCAAGCGGAAACGGCAAGCAAGACCGCCGAAGCCGCTCAAACGCAGGGCGGCAAAAAGACGGTTGTGCTCTCGACGTTTTTTGAGGACGATTTTTTCAAAGACGCGAAGCGCAAGTATGAAGAGAAGCACCCGAATATCGAGATCCAGCTTAACTACGTCCCGACGGACGACAGTCGCGGCGAGGAGAATCTGGAAAACTTTATCAAAAAGACAAACACGCAAATGTTATCCGGGAAAGGGCCGGATCTGGTGGAGATGGACCTGCTGCCTATGGATAACTACGTGAATAAGAAAGTGCTTGCCAATTTGAGCGACATGATGGAGAAGGACCCCGAGTTCAAGAAGGAGCAATATTTTCAAAACATCTTGGATGGGATCAAGCTGAACGGCAGCGTCTACGGGATGCCGATCAATTTCTTCTTGTACGGACTTGTCGGGGACGAAGAGGCGATCCGGAAAACGGGGGTGACCTTCGACGACGCCCGTTGGACCTGGAGCGAGTTCAGCGAGACCGCCAAAGCGCTGGCGAAAAAAGGGGACCAGCGTTATGCCTTTATGGTCAATCCCGCCGGACTGTTAAATGAAATGGTGAAAAATAATTATTCCTTATATGTCGATCAGGTAAACCGGAAAGCCGATTTTCAATCCGAGCCCTTTATCCGCTTAATGAAGCAAGTGAAGTCGATGTTTGAGGAGAAGGTCGTGACGGAAGAGCCACGCAAATCGTATTTCACGATGACGCATATCGTCTCGGCCGCGGATTATATTTTGACGCCGAAGGAAAATTTCGCTCAACCCAAACTGTATTCCAAACCGAAGGGAGAAGGCCAAAAAGCCGGAGATTTTTTCCGAACCTACCGGACCCTTGGAGTAAACGAGAAATCCGCTGTAAAGAAGGAAGCTTGGGATTTTATCAAATTTCTGATGTCCGAGGAGATGCAGCCTTCACCGGAACGAGCGGGCTTTCCTCTGAACAAAGCCGTATTTCACAAGCAAGTGAAGCAATTGCTCCAAACCGGCACCGTCAAGGCTCACGAGCTCGGACCGCTGAAGGGCAAGACGTTCCAAGTCACCGAAGCGGATCTTCAGGGATTGGAGCAGCATCTGTCGGGGGCCGTCTATCAGGTGGCGTTCAAGCCCTCCAAGCTGGAAGGTATTATTATCAAGGAATCGGAAGCATTCTTCAAGGGCCAAAAGTCCGCGGAGGACGTGGCGAAGCTGATTCAAAATCGGGCGATGACGTTCTTGAACGAATGAGATGATCGGAAACATTTTATTTACAATTCGGAGAAGTTTTCGTTACATCCTCCATTTATAACTGAGAATAGGCATGGACAACAATAAAGGAGTGAGAGACAAAATGAAAAAAACAGGAGTCCTACTGCTCAGCTTCACCTTAATCGCGATGTTGGCCGCTTGCAGCAGCGGTGCCGTTAAGCAAGGTAACAAGGGAGGCAGCTCTGCAAATCAGACGAAGACCGAGCAGCAGGACGGTTCATCGACGGAGAGCAAGACATCGACCGAGAGCAAGACGCTGTCGGAGGATAAAACCTCCACCGCCGATAAAACGGCGGCCGGAGATAAAGGGACGAACGATGAGAAATCGCCGGCAGGTGGCACGGCAGCTGCTGGCGCATCTGGAGGCGGTGCGTCGTCCGTGGTTGGATCGTCTCCGGATGCGAAAGCGCCGACGGAAAGCAAAGGAACGGCGGAGAGCAGGGCTTCCGTAGACAGCAAGTCTTCTCCAAGAGTAGCGGAGTCGCAGGGAACTGTGGTTTCTCCGGGAGCGGCGCCGTCATCGGGCAGAAAGGCGGCATCCGACCGCAAGGCATCGTCCGAATCCGGGCCGACGAGAGGCGGGAGAGCGCCGGCGGAGGTCGCGCCATCCGGAAACGATCAAGCACCGGCAGGCTCCGCGCCTTCGAGAGAAGCCAATTCTTCTTCACAGTCGGCGCCGTCGTCGTAAACAGGGGAAACTTGAACGAATAAAGGGCATGGACGCGGGGGGCGTAATGGGCTTTCCCGCGTTTTGTATGGAGGCTGGCATGAAGATTTCCGCATTCCTCAACAAAGACACAGTACTGGCTCTGCTGTTCCTTGCGCCGAGCGTGGGCGGGTTCGCTCTCTTTTATGCGATTCCGTTCGCGATGGGGTTCGTTTATTCCTTTATGGACGGCACGATGGACGGAAATTTTGTAGGCCTTGCAAATTATCAGGAGCTGCTGGCCAGCGGTTCGTTTCGGAAGGCTGCGTGGAACACCGCTCTCTTTACCTTCATCAGCGTACCGTTGATGATCGCTATATCTTTAGGGCTGGCGCTGCTTTTGAACGGAAATGTGTTTTTCCGTCAATGGCTGAGAACCGCCTACATTTTACCGCTTGTCGTGCCGGTCGCCTCGATCGTGCTGATCTGGCAGATCGGCTTCGATTGGAACGGCACGGTCAACGAGTGGCTGCACCGCTTGGGGATGCAGCGGATCGACTGGATGAAATCGGAATGGGCCATCGTCGTCATCACGGCGATTTATGTATGGAAGAACATCGGGTACAACATGATTTTGTTTTTGGCGGGGGTTCAAGCGATCCCGGAGAGCTATTACGAAATCGCCCGTCTTGAGGGGGCGGGGCCGTTCATGAAGCTGCGGATTACCCTTGTCTATTTAATACCGACGATGTTTTTCGTCGTCCTGATGTCGATTATGAACTCGTTCAAAGTGTTCAGGGAAGCGTATTTGCTGGCAGGCGGTTACCCGCACGACAGCATTTATATGCTCCAGCATTACATGAACAATATGTTTCTTTCGCTCGATATTCAGAAGCTGACAGCCGCAGCAAGCCTGATGGTCGGCTGCATTATGATCATCGCGCTTAGCTTATTCAGGATGGAGCGCGGTTTTCGGAGGTTTATGGAATGAAGCTGGGGGAGAAGAAAGCGGCGCTGCTGCGAAAATGGCTGATGACCTTCGTGCTGCTCGTCCTTGCTCTGGTGATGCTGTTCCCTATGGGGATTACCTTCACGAATTCGCTCATGACGGAGCGCGAGATCGGGATTAACTACGATTTGGTCGGAAAGATGCTGGGCGCGGATTCCGGGAGACAGCACGAATTTGTCAATTTAAAGCTCATACCCGACTGGGTATCGCTTGAGCAATTTGACAAAGTGCTGGTCCAGTCTCCGAAGTTTTTGTTCCTGTTCTGGAACTCCGTGCTCATGGTCGTGCCGATCGTATTCGGACAAACGGCCGTTGCCGCCTTGGCGGCCTATGCTTTCGCCATGCTTCGGTTTCCCGGCAGGGACGCGTTGTTTCTTATTTATATTATGGCGATGCTGATGCCGTTTCAGGTGACACTGGTACCTAACTATATCATGGCCGACACGCTAGGCATCCTGAACAGCGTCGCCGCCATTATTTTGCCGGGCGTATTTGCGACCTATGGCGTATTCCTGCTGCGGCAGTTCATGCTGCACATTCCCGCTCCGCTAATCGAAGCCGCCCGGCTGGACGGAGCGGGAGCCGGAACGATTTTTCTCACGATCGTTCTGCCGCTGGTGAAGCAGGGACTGGCGGCGCTGACGGTTTTACTGTTCGTAGATTACTGGAACATGGTCGAGCAGCCGCTTATTTTTTTGGAGGACCCGCTCCGGCATCCGCTATCCGTCTATTTGGCGAGCATTCAGGAGGGGGCGCGGGGCTTAGGTTTTGCCGCTTCTTTGCTCTACATGAGCCCGGTTGTTCTGCTGTTTCTGTATGCGGAGTCTTATTTTATCAGAGGAATCCAGTCATCCGGCATTAAAGGATAGGAGAGATGCATACGGTGGAGCCGCAAGGGATGGAGCTGGCGGAGGCTCGCAAAAAACGAAAAGTGGTGGCGGTTTCGGGGGCGTTCTTCGGTCTGCTGCTCGTGCTCACGCTATTCAGCAATACGCTGCAGGCGATCACGCTGCCCAAGGTTCGGACGGAAACGCCGATTAAGGGAAAGCTGGTTCACAGCATCGAAGCGAACGGTACGCTTAAGCCGGTAGAGGAAGCTGAACTAAAGAACGAGACTGGCTGGAAGGTGAAGGCTGTTCATGTGAAAGCGGGGGATGCCGTCGTCAAGGACCAGCCGCTGATTACGTATGACAGCAAACCGGCCGATCGGCAAATTGCGGATGAGCAAACCGCCTTGAAGCAGCAAAAGCTGCAGCTGGAAGGGCTGTTCGAAAGCTTCGTCGAAGCGAACCGGACCGGGGATTCTACGGTGATCGGCAAGGCCAAGCGGGACATCGAATCGCGGCAGCTCGACATTGATGTCCGTGAGCGCAAGATTCAGGCCCTACAAGAAGACTTGGCGGCCCAGCGTCAAATTGTAGCTCCGTTTGACGGAATTGTCACAAGCGTCCACGCGACCGAGGGGCTTCCTTCTACGCCGGGCCAGTCGGTTGTCCGCGTATCCAATGCGAGCCGGGGCTACGGAATGTCCGTGCCGGTGGCGGCCGACCTCGCAGCGCTTCTGTCCGTCGGGGAAAAGATTGAGGTGGAGGTAAAGGACCAGACGGTCCAAGTGATGGAAGGCCGGATTGAGGAAATCGCTGATACGCAAATGGAGCTGGCAGGTGGCGCAGGGGAGAAGCAAGATGCACCTCCGGTCATGAAAACGGTCCGCATTGCCGTTCAGGGCGAAGGCCTGAAAGGAGGGGAGCGGGCGGCAGTCCGGCTGCTAAAATCGGTGTCGGCTGACGAGCAGCTTGTGATTTCGAATGAGGCTATCCACAAGGATCGCGAGGGGAAATTCGTCTATGTGATCGAAGAGAGGAAAGGCCCGCTCGGCAACGGCTTTTATGTGCGCAAGAGCTATATTCGGACCGCCGATGCGAACACGAATCAGACCGCCGTCCGGGAAGGCATCTTGCCGATTGATCAAGTCATCGTTGAAACCAGCGAGCCTTTGCAGGCAGGGAACCGGGTACGACTACAATAATGGGAAAGGCCCTTCCGCTATCCGAAGCGAAAGGGCCTTCTTGCGACTGGGGCAGAGGGCTAGCTCTTAAACCGCAGCGTAATGTCATGCATTTCTTGAGCCATCTTCGTCAGCGCGTTGACGGCATCCGAAATTTCCTCCATCGTGGCGAGCTGCTCTTCCGAAGCGGCGGCTACGCTCTCCGTCCTTGAGAAGGCGGCTTCCGAGATGCTCTTCATCTGATGAAGGGAAGCCGTGATCTGCTCGGTACCGGCAGACATTTCCTCTGAAGCGGCGGATACCTCTTGCATTTGATTGGCCACCTCTTGAACCGCAACCAAGATGTTGCGGAAGGCTTCTCCGGCTTCCTTCATAACGACCGTGCCGTTCTCGACTTCCCGGTTTCCTTTGTCCATCGCCACGACAGCCGTCTTGGTCTCGCTCTGAATCTGCTTAATGATCCCGGAAATTTGCTCGGCCGATTGGCGCGATTGCTCGGCCAGCTTCCGCACCTCGTCCGCCACGACGGCGAAGCCCCGCCCGTGCTCCCCGGCTCTTGCCGCTTCGATAGCGGCATTGAGAGCGAGCAGATTCGTTTGTGCGGAAATATCCGTAATGACGTCGACGATCTGTCCGATCTCTTGGGAGCGGATTCCCAATTGATTGACCATCTGAGCGGATTCGCTGACCGAGGTGCGGATCAAATCCATCTGGGATACTGCATTTTGGATCGATTTGTTGCCTTCTGCCGCTTCTTTGGAAGCTTCTGCGGACATCGCGGAAACGCTGCTGGAAAATTCGGCGATCCGGTTAATGCCTGTAGCCATTTCCTCCATAGCCCGAACGCTTTCCGTCGTGCTTTGATATTGCTGGTCGGCGCCGCCGGCAATTTCTTGAATCGCCTGCACCACTTGGTTGGTCGATTGAGTGGATTGTTCGGAGCTGGCGAGCAATTGCTCCGAGCTGGCGGATAAATTTTGCGCTTCCATGCTGATCTTCACGATAAGCGTTCTTAAACCGGCGATCATCCCGTTAAAATCGTTGGTGAGCAGGCCGATTTCGTCTCGGGACCGATAGGTACCGCTAACCGTTAAATCCCCGTCTTGCGCTTGAGCCATCAATTGTTGAATATGGCGGATCGGGCGCGTGATCATGCTTGCTATGCCATAGCCGATCAACGAGCACAGCAGCACGGCCAATAAAGTAACGACCACGATAACCGTCGTAGCGAATTTGGAGCTTTGAATGCTTTTTTCGTAGAATGTTTTGGCGTCTTCTTCGTTGTATTTGACGACATTTTCCAAACTCTTGATCATCTCGGCGCGGATCGGCTTGAAGGAGGTGACGTATTCTTTATACGCCTCTTCTTTATTGTTCGCGACCGCGAGCGCATCGACTTTTTTCTTCGCTTCGTTATTTTTGGGGATCAAATTGATAAAGGCTTGGTACTGTTCCTGCGCCCGCTCCGATAATGGAAGCTGCTCCAGCTGCTTGCGCACCGCTTGGTTTTTGTCCCGCGTTTGGGTAATTTGCTGCTGAATTTGCTTGATGAACGCTTCGTCTTTGGTGAGCATCATTTCAAGCTGCAGGGAATCCATCTGTGAGTTGCCGAACAGCAAAGCTTCGACAAGGGTGTTGGGAACCAGCTTCTCCTCGTACATGGCGCGCGCGTTGTTCCCCATCGTCTTCATGACCAGGTAACCGGTAATGCCGATGACCAGCAGAAACACGATCGCGAGGCCAAGCAGCCCCAATATTTTGGTGCGGATTTTTACATTTTGTAGAAACTGCATCTCCCAAACATCCTCCATTGCGTTAAAGTGGAATAAAAAAACCATCCCGAAAAAAAGGATGGACGGATCCCAACCAAATTTCGGCGGCCCGGCTGCCGTAGATTGAATCTCTCCTTAGGCCCGTGGCTTTGCGTCCTTTTCTTTCGAAAAGTTTGCCATTGTCGTATTTTGTCGCATTATGGATGTATAGCTTTCCGCCAAAGTATAATATAGCCCTACGGAAAAGACAAGACTTTTTAACTAAATCCAAATACTTATATTCGGACGGGGCAGGAATCCGCAGATAGGTTTAATGTCATGACGAAATGGCAATGTATTCCTGTTTTGGACCGGTTTCATAGACTTTCGACATAGAAAATTTATTTTTCGTCATCGTTTGACAAAAATCCAAGTCTGGTTTATTCTCGGTTGTGTCCGGACAAAACTAATTTTTGGAATGAGGGAAAGCATCTTGAGAAAACTTCTTTCAAAGCTGGCTTTGTCGAGTTTAGCCATCATGATCCTGATATTCTCATCCGGCTTCTCAAGTGCGGAGGCCAGCAACGAGCATGCGAAGAAACAGAAAAAGCTTAAAGTCGCTTTGCTGCTGCCCGGTCCTGCCAATGACGGCGGCTTTATGGAATCCGCTTACCGCGGACTGATGAAAGCGAAGGAAGACTTCCGCCTGAAAGCGACCTATGTGGACAATGTCCCGCACGATACGGCGAAAATTGCCGATGAGCTGCGCAAGCTGGCCAAGAAGAAGCCCGATATGATCATCGCTCATGCCGGGCAAAGCTCGGAAGCCGTAAAGTTGGTCTCCAAGGAATTCCCGAAAATTAAATTTGTAAATACGCAAACGAACTTGACCGGCGATAATTTGTCCAGCTACCAAGTGAAGCAGGAAGAATCCGCATGGCTTGCCGGCGCTGCCGCAGGGCTGCTGACCAAATCCAATGTCGTTTCGCATATTTCCGGCGCACGGGTCACTCCCGGATTTCATGGGCGTGCCGCATTTGCCGGAGGCTTGAAATACACGAATCCGAATGCAACGTTCCTGACCACCTTCACCGGTAACCAGGACGATGCCGCTTTGGCTAAAAAAGTCGCGCAGGCACAAATCGCTGCAGGCTCGGATATGATCTTCACCATGTTGAACGTCGCCCGTTCGGGCGTGACGGAAGCGGCGCGCGAGAATGGCGTGTTCCAATTCGGCAACGTTCGCGATTACTATGCGGATGCGCCCGACGTCTTCATCGGCTCCGCGATTTCCGATGCCAGCTTCACGGTATACGGCGCAATCAAGGATCTGGCCGAAGGCAAATGGAAGCCGAACACGGTCGTGAAGATCGGACTCGAAAACCCGGATGCGGTCCGTCTGGCGCTTGCTCCAACCGTTCCACAGGAAGTGAAGGACAAGATTGCCGAATTTACGGAGAAAATCAAATCCGGTGAAATTGTAGTTCCTTCGCAATATACGGGGCCTGAATTTGAAGTAAAATAAACGTCTCACATGGAAACAAGCACTGCGGTAGTTGCTGCCGGGTGCTTGTTTTTTTGCAATGAAACTTACAATCCGTTCCTAAAACTAACATTTTACTGGGGAGCGGCCGATAAAAGGTAGAGTTTGTTTTTTGGGGCAGCTTAACGACAACGCCACATAGAGGAGGAGAGGGCATGGAAACTTCCGAGCGCTTCAAATTCAACAGCATGCTGCCGTTCGATCCCGGTCTTTTAAAGCAGGAGTATGCCATTGATATCGATGAGCAGGTACTAATAAGCTTAAGTCAATATCAGGAATGCTGGAATACGGATCAATACGTATATCGTATTCTGACTACGGAAGAAATCGTGGAAATGCTGGACTTTTTACAGGACTTGGCGTGTCACCGGGGCATCTGCCCGCTGCTTACGGACGATCAGTCCAACTACATAGGCTTGTATACCGACGGTCCGCTACGAGATAAAATATGCTACTTGAATCACGAAGAGACCGATTTGTCGCCGGGATTCCGGCATATGGAACGGTTCATCGCGAAGAGCCTGCAAACTCCCGGAGCGGAGTGGGATCAACTGGAGCGGGATTACCCTGTCGTGTCCGACCGGGACGAGCAGCATGCGCACAGCGTGCTTGACCTCAATGTCGTTCAAGAGATTGATCGACTCCTCCTGCAGGAAGAGCTTGACGAGGATTGCATGCAGCAGCTTATTTTTTCCAAATTGACGATCATGCCTTATGCGGAATCGGCACAGATTTGTCGCTATCTAACTTCGGATGATATGTTTATCCAGGAAAAAGCCGTTATCCTCCTAAGAAAAAGAAACTACACGGCGGCGGCCCGTGCTTTGTTCGAGGTTGCCCAAAACGGGATGCATAACGGAAGGATGGCGGCGATCTTCGCGCTGAAGCAGTTCCGTACGGAGGAAAGCAAACGGCTGCTGAAGGAATTGGAAGCGCTGCTGCCGAAACAATATTTTACGTAGGAGTGAGAGCATTGGAACACGCACATACCGAAGGAGAACACCGTTTTCCTTCGCCTGAGCAGGATTTCGACATTTATAAGGCGGCCCGGAGGGAAGGGGATTTCCAGCACGCTTTATACCATCTGGCCTGTGCGTTGTCGACCGATCCGGCTAACGCCGAATGGCTCCAATCCTTGAACGATTGGATTGATTCGGGCGAGGACCTGCTGCCTTTTGTGCCGGTCGAGGACAATAATTATTTCGCCGTTATGGCGGTAAGAGCTTACATCTATGCCCGAGTTGACAGCTTTAACGAAGCTTTCGGCCTCTTGGGGCAGGTGATCAATGTAAAGCCCGAGGTCCCTTATCTGATGTGGGTAAGCGAATGGGAACCGCGAATCGCCGGGGTGGATGATATCGAAGCAGATACGATCATTGGATTCGTCAGCGGAGTGATGAGATCCCTCGATCTGCTGGAAGGAAACGAACGGCACATGGCGCTTGCCGCTTTAGTGTCCGTGCTCCGAAAGATGTGCCAGGCGCATCCTAAAACTTATATGTTGTTCTGGCTGCTTTCCTCGATGCACCGGAGACAGGAAGATGTTCTGGCCGCATTTGCGGCAGCCAAAACGGCCTACAAGCTGAATAAATGCTGGAATACGGCCATTGGGATGGCGCTCTGCTTCAAAGCCCAGGGCAACATCCGCAAGGCGGCCGGCTTTTACAAAAAAGCAGGGAGGCTCGACCCCGGGAAAGAGGCGGGCTATCTGGATCTGGGCGATCTGTATCTGGAAAACGGCTTGTACAAAAAAGCGCTGAAAGCTTACATTAAGGCCGCGGATATCCAGCCCGATCACGAATGGGCGATCCCGTCCATCCTTTATTGCGAGTATATGATCAAACAAGACGCCGAGCGATTAGGGAAAATCGAAGCTTACTATAAAGCGAACGCCTCAAACGGCAGAGCGAGAGAACTGCTGAAACCGTTATTGCCGGGCTCCGAGCTTCCTTTTGTCGATTACATCCCGGAGCCGCAGGAAGCCTCCATCAACGTGCTACGTCAAGTGGCGGAGCAAAACCCGGATCTGGAAAGCGGCGGGACGATCAGCCTGACGATTAATCATCTGGAGGCGCCGAGCGCGATCCGTGCGATGGAGCTTTACTTGAACAAATTCGGCAGAAGCGCTAATCCGGCTAAGCTGAATTTGACCATCGACAACGTTCCGGAGCCGGACCCAAGGCAGCCGATCGCGGAGAACGGCACCTTGCTATGGAATTACGAGGGGCCCATCGCACAGCCGGCGATGCCCAAGCCGTCGAACCAAGTGGCCGATGCCGTCCGCCGATTGGCGATGACTCCGTACCAAATCGAGGATTGGTACCGCACCGCCGGCGAACTTGCCCAAAGTCTCACCCCTGCGCACCTGCCGGACTTATTCGCCATCCTGACGCATCCACCGGAGCCGCCCGAATCGGTATCGAGCTGGCGCTGGCTTCAGCGTATTCAGTATGCAGCGGTATTCCTTATGGCGCAGCTTAGCCCGTCCAAGCCTTCCGAAGCCTTGCTGTCCCTATGCTATGGTCAGTCGGATTGGCCGGTCAATGCGGCGCTGGCCGTTTTGGCTTATGAAGCGCAGGGCGATCCCGAGCTGGAAAAAGCGGCATCCGAACTGTTTCTCCAACTCACGGAGCGGATTCCGGAAGAAGGCTACTGCTTTTTCACTTATGCGCTGGTTTGCAGCTGGCTGCGGCTTGCCTCCATCGATGTTAAGCTTAGGGAACAGCTGGAGCAATGGAAGAACGATCTGGAGCAGCGAGAATAGGCTGATTGCCCATGCACGACCGATTCGGGAGGATCGGTCTTTTTTCATTAAACTACATAGCGAACCGAAATCCCCGGTTATTTGTCTTATTGGCGTAACGCGAAAGGGGGGAGCAAGAGTTGACCGACCAGGAATTATTCGATACTTACCGCAGGGACGTGTACTATTTGTGCCACTATATGCTGCACAATGCCGCCGATGCGGAGGACATCTGTCAGGAGGTATTTCTGAAGGTGTTTCAGACGGATCGGCAAGGCGTCGAACGGATCAAGCCATGGCTGCTGCGGATCGCTGTGAATATGTGCAAAAGTCATCTGGACCGCAGGAAGCGGGGTGTGATGAAGGAGCTGAAGCATTTTCTGCTGGAGTGCAGACGCGATACGGAAGCGGCGGACGAAGCGCTGGAGCGGAAGGAAAACGAGCTGGAGACGGAGCGGTGGCTCCGGGCATTGCCGGTCAAGAATCGGACGGTAATGACATTGCGGTATATTCACGAGCTGAGCTTGCAGGAAATTGCAGAGACGCTGAATATCCCGCCGGGTACTGTAAAATCCAGATTGAACCGAGGGCTGCGGCAGATGAGAAGAGAGCTGGGAAAGAGCAATCCAAATTTGAAAGGAGCGGAATGTCTTGAATAAGCTGACGGAAGAGCAATTGCTGGAGCTGGCACGCAAGGAACGTCCCAAGCTGCCGGATTTTGAAGCGATGTGGGAAAAAATTCAATCGAATCAAGCCTATACGAATCTGCAAAATGCTTCGGCAGCGCCGAGAAGCAGAAGCTTGGCCCGCAGCCGGAAACGTCTTATCCCTTTGGCTATTGCGGTATCCTCGGTCATCGTGGCCGCGCCGGTCGTTGCCGGGGTATCGATGGGCTGGCCGGTACTGTTTGACCGGCTGGGCTTTACGACCGCAATGGAGTCCGGCTTGGGCAATCCGCTGGACATCACGGTAACGTCGGCGGGCGCGTCTTTGGCTCTTCATGGTGTTGTTACGGACGACCGCCGGACGGATGTTATGTTTACCTTAGACGTTCCTTCGTTGCCGGACTACCACATCGTTGATTTCGAGTACAAGACGATAACGAATTCCCGAGGCGAAACGATGCCGCTGAACGTCCTCGCCCGCCAAACGGATTCGGCGAACCGGATGGTCGGCCTGCTGGAAACGCAAAATGGACTGGGAAACAAGAAGGATCGGCTTAAGCTGTCGCTGAAAAATCTGGTTTTTTATAAATATAAAGATACGGAGCTTGACGCCAGCCCGATGTCGTTAAAGGATAACGACCGTGTGGATAGCCGGACCCGTTTCGGAACGCTGCAGATCGTTTCGGCTGCAAGGGAAAACGACGCGCTGACGCTGCGTTATGAAATTCCGATCAGCGGACCGGAGGATGGAAAGCTGAATCCGGGGCTGTTCGTTAAAGTAGGGGAGAAGCGGCTAGATTCGAGCTATTCCGCTACATTGCCGACGGAGAAATCGGGGATTTTGCTCCAGCAAAACACATGGCGTCTGTCGGATTCCGAGCTGAAGAGCGCCAAGCTGTACTTCACCTATTTGGACACGGTACAAACGCTCGAAGGGATGTGGGAGACGTCATTGGAAGCCGATGGAAGAAAAGCGAGCCAAGCGACGTTCCGCAAACCGCTTGATCCGACGACGGTTGCTAACGATTCGGATATGGATTTGAAGGAGCTTGTCGTGACTCCGCTGGAAGTTCGTCTGATGTACGACGATAAGCTGAAAACCAAATCCCCTGATCTGGAATCGGTATTTTACGATACCAATCAGCTTGTGCTTAACGGTACAACGATTAACGGCGGAAACTGGTCCACGGAAAAAAGCGGCGGGTATCTCCGTTTCCAGCTGCCGGAATGGTCCAAGGATTGGTCCCAGGCGACGATGAAGCTGCTGCTGTCCGATGCCCGTATCACGAGACGTTCTAAGGCGTGGCATCCGCTGGAGATTCCGTCCGATACGAAGCGGACGATCGAAACGAAGCTGGATCAGTTTCCGGTCACGTTTACGTATTACAAGGAGGGCGAAGATTTGATCGTCGAATCGTATTCGACCGATCCGAATTTTATCGTCGTCTCGCAAACGTCTGTCAAGAAAGACGGAGAGGTCGTTTATCCTCCGATCACTCCAACGCCCCCCGGCGGCAACGGTACGAGCAAGAAAGTGGACCGGTACCCCGGACTGCTATCCAAGCCGGGTAAACTGGAGCTGAATCCGGGCTTCTATCACTTCAAGGACGGCAGCCGCAGGGTGGAGTTGACTATTAATTAAATGAAATGCGGGAATGGCCCCGCCAGATCAGTCTTGTGTAACGGCTGTCCGAAATCATCGGGGCAGCCGTTTGACGTACTCATGCTGAAGCAGCCCCATATGAATAATGTCGTGCCATGCCCCTTCTCTGAACAAGCTTTGCCGGGAAATTCCCTCCCGCTGGAAGCCCAATTTTTCATAGAGCTTGATCGCTCTATCGTTGAAGGAAAATACTCTTAACGAGACCCGGTGCAAGTTCAGCTCCAGGAATGCATAGTCAAGCAGCAGCTTTAAGGCCTCGGTTCCGTAGCCTTTCCCCCAATAAACTTTATTGCCGATATCGATGATGCATTCGGCATTCCGGTTTTTGGAATCGATGTTGATTAAAGAAGTAATCCCGAACGGCGTTTCCGAGATTTTATCGATCAGAATGTAGCTTTTGGAGGAAGGGGAGCCCAGGATGACTTGATGAACGAATTGCCTTGTCTCTTCCAGATCGTAGATATCGAGCGAAGGATTCGTGGAACGCATAACCTCCAAATCGTTTCTCCACGCATGATACAGCTCCGCATCAGCTGCCGTCGCCTTTCTCAACACAATTCTTTCCGATTCGAACAACATAGCAAGCACTCCTTTAGGGTAGGATGGTAATTAAACCTGGTCAATCGGGCGGAGCAATTCTTTCAACGAAAAGAGGAAGACGGTCAACTGTTCCTCCACAAGGGTTGTTTCCGCTCCGAGTTGGAACGTATCCAGCATTAAGCCGTCCATAAACGAAACAAAATACAAGGCGACCGCTTCCGGAGAAAGTCGGGGCTGGAATTCTCCCCGCTCCGTCCCTTTGACAACGACCGATTCGATAGCCTCCTTGATTCGCAAGTAACGCTGCGTGATGTACGGGAAGCTTTCTTTATTTAGCCTGTATCCGGGGGATAGAAAAAACTCCGCCTTGGCCAGCAGCAGCGTTTGCCCGACTGTCTTCAGGCTGTGCCGTTGATGGTTGACCCAGTCGGTTAGCTGGGGCCAGAGGGGCGAGGAATCGGCCAATTCGAAGAAGAGGATGTCCTGCCGATCGTCAAACTGCAGCACTTCGATAAACGCATGCTCGATATTGTCGAAGTAGGAATACAGCGCGCCTCTGGATACTCCGGCTTCGTTCATGATCGATTGCATCGTTGCCTGCGTGTAGCCCTCCCGGATAAACACGCGCCTTGCCGCTTGCAGCAGCTCATGCCTTTTGTCCTTCTTGTATTGATCGCTTACTTTGGGAGACAACGGAATCAGCTCCTCCTGACAATAAAAGAGACATTGGTGTCGTTTTTGTCCGCAAGGCTATTATAAACGACATCAATGTCGTTTTTCAAGTTGTTAATGGGTAAAGGTGGTAGTTTTTCTTTTACATACATACAGTATGTATGTTAAGATGTGAGTATCTTAACTATCTTAATCCCAAAGGAGATCGTCACATGAAAACAAACAGCTTCTACCCGGTTATTTTGACGGAGCAGGTTGCGGCGAGCGCGGCTTTTTACAAAACGCTTTTCGGCTTTGAAGCGGTATACGAATCCGACTGGTACGTGAGTTTGAAAATGTCCCAGGGCAGCGTTGCCTACGAATTGGCGATTTTGGACGCTTCGCATCATACGATACCAGCAGCTTACCGTAGACCGGTGCAGGGCTTAATTCTTAATTTTGAAGTGGACGATGTCGATGCGGAATACCGGAGGCTCATTATCGAGGAGAAGCTGCCCTTGGAGCTTGAGCTGCTGGACGAAGAGTTCGGGCAGCGGCATTTCATAACGTGCGATCCTAACGGTGTCTTAATTGACGTGATCAAAATAATCCCTCCTTCGGAAGCGGAAAGCGCGCAATATGCCGAGAACGTGTGGGCGGATGGCGAAGAAGGCGGGAAAGCATGAGAATTAAGGGTGTTGGCGAACCGGGGGGCAGCCGGACAGAAAGGGAGTATAGTATCTTGTGAAAAAAAATAAAGAAGAAACCGACGAAACGATTCGCAAGCTGATCGCAATTGCCAGAAGGTATTTTACGGAAAAAGGGTACGCGGATTCGGCCTTGGAAGAGATCGTAAGCGAGGCCAAGCTGACGCGGGGGGCGCTTTATCACCATTTTGGAAATAAAAAGGGACTGTTTCACGTCGTGCTGGAATCCGTGCAGAAGGAAGTTGCGGAGCAGGTCGAAGCGGAGGCGTCCCAAAGCGAAGATGTATGGGAGCAGTTGCTGTTCGGGTGCCGCGCCTTCGTTAAGGCAGCGGTTGAACCCAGGAGCCGGCGGATTCTGCTGATCGATGGTCCTGCCGTGTTAGGCTGGGACGTCTGGCGCAAAATGGATCAGCAGCATTCGATGCGGCTGCTGCGCGAGCAGCTTCAAATCATGAAGCGGCAGGGGTGCTTCCGGCCCGCATCGATCGAAGCTATGACGCATTTTCTGTCCGGCGCACTGAACGAATCGGCGCTGTGGATTGCGCAGATGCCGGATCAGCGGCAAGCGCTGGAGGAGACAATGACGGTCATTGCCTTATTGGTGGAAGGGCTCAAAAAATAAGCAAATCGACCGTTCCGGCAAAGGAAACGGTCGATTTTTGTGACGAACGGGCTGCATCAATTTTTTTTCGTCTTGTTCTCTACGGTTCTCGTAAGTAACATGTCCACAAAGAGGTCGATCTGTTCCGAGACGGCAATCGGATCGTACCGGTAAAACGTATCAAAGTCATTCATAAACAACGTATTGTTCTTAACCGCATTCAGGCCCTGCCACACCGACGAGGCCTGCAGCTGCTTCAAAGCTTCGCCTTTTTTCTCCGGGTCGTAGGTCGTCAGAAACATGTAGTCGGCCGCATATTTAGGCAGCACCTCCATCGACAACTGCACGGAGCCGGTATTGCCTTTAATTTCCGAACGGGCCAAGTCCGGCATCTTCAACCCCAGCGCGTTATACACCGTTTGGCCGCCCCGTCCGGCATTGTCCCCGAATATCCATAAGGTGCCTTTATCGGTCAGCTCGTAAAGCCCGACGGTGGCGTTCGGATCGATGACCCCTTTCAATTTCTCGCGTCCTTGTGCCGCCTTTTGATCGAATGCCTTAATAAATTGCTCCGCTTTTTGCGGTTCGCCGACAATATCGCCGAACAGTTTCACCGTTTCGTAAATGTTGGATGTCGTGCCGTAAGGGATATGTAGGGTAGGAGCGATTTTGGACAGCTCTTCATAGTTTTTGTCGTACATCACGACGATTAGGTCGGGAGCAAGCTCCAGCGTTTTCTCTACATTCACCGGTGTGCCTACGTCGACGGCTCCCGTGAGCAGCTTCTTCAGAAACGGATTGTCGAAGGTGGTGGGTTCGACGCCGACCACGTTCGCGCCTACGGACAGCAGTTCGCCGCCGTAATAATCCGTGACGATCCGTTTAGGCTTGACCGGGATGTTGATATTGCCTTTGACTGTAGAGAAGCTGCGGGTTGCGGCGGCCGATGCTTCCGTCGACGGCTCCTTGGCAGCCTGCTTGGCTGGGGCAGGATCGCCGGTCGTCGTTGCCGTACCGCCGCAAGCGGAGAGCAGCGTAACGAGAAGCAAATAAATCAGGCCTGCGGCCCAAAGCGGTTTGTTCTTAGACATTTGTTCCCTCCGTCAATTCATAATTGAAAATGAGAATCATTATCGGTAAAGATCATATCAAAAATGATTCTTCATCGTCAATACAAATCGTGAGAGTCGGGGGACCGCCCGTAAGAAATAAGTAAGAATCGAGAAAAGAAAAAAGAGAGAGGGGCCGGATACATGAAAAGGCGAACAGGGGGCCGGGTACCGGGTTTAACCTAACCTGTGTTCCCGGCTTCACCGTCTTCCTCGCGGTTCTAGGCTTAGCGTCCGTTTATTGGGTGATCCGCGGCGCCGAACGGGCCGCAGTCCTGTAGAATGGCAGAACGATTGCGGTCCGCCTTCAGGAAAATCAAGGAGCGGGATATCCCCACATTCCCCCGTTAAGAACGGAACGGATCGTCGCTGATGCCGGCCTGAAGTACGATTTTGGCATATTCCTGCGCACTGAATAACGAATGATCTTTATAATTGCCGCATTCCAAGGCCGAGACGGCGGGGACCGTTTCCGTGGCGACGACTTTCTTCAGCACGTTCGTCAACGCGGCGGCGACGTCCGCAGGCTCGTGCTCATCCCATAGGATCATATAAAATCCGGTTCGGCAGCCCATCGGAGAGACGTCGATGACGCCCGTCAATTCGTCGCGCAAATAGGTGGCAAGCAAATGCTCCAGCGTATGTACGGCGGCCGTAGGCAGAGCCTCTTGATTCGGCTGCAGGAAACGAAGGTCGTATTTCTGAATGGTGCTTCCTTTTTCGTTCTTCTCCGTACCGGCCAGACGGACGTACGGTGCTTTAACAATCGTATGATCCAATTCGAAGCTTTCGACTTTAGCCATGGGGGATTCTTCCTTTCGCTGCATTTGTTATTCAAAGTAACACAATCGGAATTATAAGTAAATAGGCCGTACACAAAAATAAATACCGAAAACGATACTTAAGCGGCCGCCTTAAGGGGAGTGAGTCTAAGCTGAAGGTCCGCTTTTTCGAGGTGGTATGAAAGAACCGCCAAATGGGAATATAAAGTGGGAAAAGCAGCCATTGCGGTCTGACAAGGTTTGGCTGCTGGGAGCGATATTTTACGTACGGAGGGATTAGAATTTGTTAGCTTCCATTCAAAAAGCGGACAGTGGGTACACGGCCCGTTTCGAGCGCCATCTCAAGCATTCCGTCGATCAAGTATGGTCGATTCTAACGGACAACGACCGGCTTGCCGAGTGGTTTCCCCAGCTTCGGATCGATGAGCTGCGCGAGGGTGGGCTGATCAAGTTCGACATGCAGGACGGAACCTTCAAAGAGCTTACGATTACCGATCTAGCCAGGCAGTCGGTGCTCGGCTACACTTGGGGCGAGGACCGCGTACGCTTTGAGCTGTACCCGGAGCCGGAGGGCTGCCTGCTGGTTCTCGTCGAGCAGCTTCATAAGATCACCGGCCACACCTCCAAGGATTTGGCGGGCTGGCACGTATGTCTGGATGTTATCGATGCGCTTTTGTCGGGCAGAGCAACCAGATTCCGGCAAGAGGAATGGAGAACATGGCACGAACAGTACGTCCGGATCTTGACACCACTCGTAAGTGCCGACGAATAAGGAACAGGAGAGGGTCGCCGCCCGATTGAGGTTATTCGAAGATGCGGTCCGAGGCCTTGGATTTAAGGGCGGTCCGCAGTTTTTCTATTGTCGAGCCTTAATCCAGCTCCTCATCCATCGATGTGGTTCCCCTGCACAGCTCCGGGAACGAACGGGCTACTTGCTTGCAATCCTCATAGCCCAGATTGCCGGAATGCGCCGCCAAGATCGGATACTCGTCCCCGTTCATGTCTGCTCTCATATCCAAAATATAATGATTCCCGCAGCCGTCCATCCCGATAGAGACGGAGCCGGCCATGTATTCGGGGAATTCGTATGCCAAGTTGTATTCTCTCAATTCCTTCGTGCCGAAAAATTGAAAATAGCGCTCTCCGGTTTGAAATTCCCCGCCGTTCGAATAGCGCAAAAAGTCCAGGTAGCTGTTCGGCAGCTTCTTCTGCGGCAGATCCCACAACGACGGATCAAACGGCTTGTACTGCGTATGAAGCGGATGATTCACAGGAAACGGATTCGTCTGCCGCTCAGCAATCTCGGCGATTTCTTGCGGCGACAGCTTTTCGTTCCACGTCTTGACTAAGCGGTCAAGCTCGGCTTGAGTCGCTCCTTCCAGCTTCAGATAAGGCCTTTCAAACACGTTACTCCACATGGACAATTTCCCCCAATCCTACGCTGCTCGATTATGTCAGCCTATTATATAGTACAGCGAAGCCGGGCATCAACTCGTTGAACGGGCTATTGGGGGATCAAAGGCATGCAACGGGGCATTATTTTGCCGCTGCCCCAGAAGGTGTCAGCAGCTTGCCGATTTGCTGCGAAAAGCCGTCGTACATCGCGACTTCCGTATTGTTGAGGAACAGCAGCTCGCGGATTTGGCGATTTTTCAAAAAAGGAACGAGCGGTTGGGCGAACTGGCGCGGATCGATGACGTAAATTTCCTTATAATGCGGCAGCAAAAAGGGAATCAGCGCATTGCCGTACGAATCTTTGACGACGGCGATCCGGCGGTCGCTCTCGGCTTCGGTCTTAATGAGGCCCCAAGGCCGGTCGCCGCTCAGAAAGATCCGGTATTTGTTCTTTTTGGCCGCATGGCTCTTGTCCAACAGCTCCATCCGCAGCGGAGCGGCGTAATGCACCGCATATTCTTGCTTGACGAACGGCTTGTACAGTATAAGGGTATCGGGGAGCTTTTGAAGCTGAGAGCTCAAGGTCGCGGAATATAAAGAGCCGAGAAAGCCCGTTACGTTCTCCGTTTCATAGCGGGCTAGCGGAACAGGCGGGACGCCTTGTGCATTCATGAAAGCCTCGTAAGCGTAATAGGCGCCGGTGGCGGTCCAGTGATGATCCGTACGGAAGTACAGTGTCTCCTGCTTGTGGACGTTCAGAGAGGACCAAGCATCAATCGTCTTCACCTGCGGATGAAGCCGCTTGTAGACATGCTCGATCGTTTGGCGCTGGGAGTCCGACAACGTTTTCAGCGAAGCCGCGGACACCCATTCCGCTGCCGTTGGCGTGAGAAGTACATAGGTCTTTGCTTCGTTGCCCAGCGCAAGCGAGAATTCGTCGCGGAACCGGTTTACGGCATCGGCATAGGCTTGTCCGGCGGCAGGGTCGTAAGTGAACAGATTCACCGCTTTGCTGCCTACGACCAGCACTTTTCCGATGACGCGTCCCTTCTCCTTCGAAGCGGGAGCTTCTAGGGATGCTCCCTCGGCAGGTCTCGGAGCCTCGGGGACCGTTGTCCGGGGGGCGGCTTCAATCGAAGAAGCGGAGGCGGACTGCTCCTGGGCAGGGACAGCGTTCGCCCCGCCCGTATTGTTCGCTTGGGACGCGATCAGGACGGCATGCTCGCCGCCTGACAAGCCGCGCCAAGAGGCCACCTTTTGGCCGGCACTGACCAAGGAGTCGCGAAAAGCGACGTGGTCTGCCCAATAATTTTCCAACCGGCGAAAATACGTGCCGGACTTCAGTTCGCCAATCGACCAGCGGGGGAGTGAAGCTAAGGCCCGGTTTTCCGTCTCCGAGACGGCATAGCCCAAGCCGAACGCATAGAGCGAGGAAACCGTCCCTGCGCATAAGAAAGCGAGAAATAAACCGATTTGCAGCCAATGTCCGAAACGCATGGCGAGCCTCCGATCAGAACCGAAAATAGAAGAAGGGGGAATACGTTTTCCCGACCAACAGCAAAGCGGATACCGTTAAGATAGCCAAGCAGGTGAGAGGGACCAAGGTATTCGCATACAGACCGCGCGCGAAGCCGGGGCGCATGTGTGCTGCAAGCCGCCGGTGAAGGACGGCCGGAAGCGGCGTAGCGGCAATGACGGCAACCGGCAGCAGGAACAAATGGTTTTGCAGATGAATCGCCAGCTCCGCATCCGCCCACGGTGCCGACGTGAATCCGAGCATAACCCGCAAGTAAGCCAAGCCGCGACCGATGGATTCGAAGTAAAAAAACACCCACCCGATCAGGACGATCGCCAGAAAATAAATATGGGCGGCGAAAGAGGGAAGCGCCGAAAGAATGCGGAAAAGAAAGCTTCGCTCCATCGCGATGAGAACGCCGAAATAGACGCCCCACAGCACATAGTTCCAGCTGGCGCCGTGCCAGAGCCCGGTCAGAAACCACACGGCAAACAGGTTGAACGCCGGATTTCGGCGGTTGCCTCCGAGCGGGATGTAGACGTAATCCCGGAAAAAGCGGCCGACGGAGATGTTCCAGCGCCTCCAGAACTCGCTCGCGCTGCGGGAGACGTAGGGGTAATTGAAGTTCTCCTTGAAATGGAACCCGAACATCCGACCGAGGCCGATCGCCATATCCGAATACCCAGAAAAGTCGAAATAAATTTGCAGCGCGAACAGGACGATGCCGAACCAAGCGCCCAGCAGCGAAAGCTTGCCGAGATCTCCGTCCAGGAAAATGGTGGAAATATCGGCAAGCGTATTGGCCAGCACGACTTTTTTGCCCAAGCCGACGACGAAGCGCGCGATTCCGGTGCTGAACCCTTCCAGCGTAATACGGCGACGGTTTAGCTGCTCTTGAACGTCAGCGTAACGAATTATCGGACCTGCGACCAGTTGGGGAAACAGTGAAATATACAGCAGCAGCTTCGAATAGGAGCGCAGCGCCGGGGCATCTCCCCGATACACATCGACCAGATAGGAAATGAGGTGAAAGGTGAAGAAGGAGATGCCGATAGGAAGACCGGGATCGCGAAACGGTACGGGAAAAGGAATGACAGGCTGAAGCGTCTGCACAAAAAAGCCAGTATATTTGAAATAAACAAGCACCCCGACTTGAAAAATAAGCGATGCGATCATCGCGGTCTTCGCCATACGGCGGCCGCGGCCCCGTTCGATGAGCAGTCCCCCCGCCCAACCGACAGCGACATTCAACAGCAGAACCCCGATCCAAAGCGGCTCCCCCCAAGCGTAAAACAGCAAAGAAAATGCGAGAAGCACGGTATTTTTGACCTTGTCCGGGGAACAGAAATAGAGCAGAAGCACCAGGGGAAGAAAGGCAAAAAGAAAGACGAAGCTGGAAAAGACCACGCAGGACATCCTCCTCGGATACGGTTACGGTAACAGTCTTTTCCTATATTGCTCCGAAATCCCATTCGTCATGCACTGAAAGAACCGGTTACGCACGGGATAGACGCCCGGTCCGCAGACGATTATTCCTTGTCTACGGGCTGGTGTATCCGGTCATCGTACCGGTCGAAATACAACTGTCCATTCGTGCTTTTTACGGCGTAACAGATGTCCCTGATGGCGAGGCCTCTCGATTTGGCTTGCGAAACAAGCCATTCTTCACTGATGTTGTTTTGATGCAGATTGTCGGAAAGGATCTGCCCGTCCATAATGAGCTCAACCGGAAACGACTGCTTGTTCGTCTGCAGGTTCATATCTTTGCGCGTCACGGGAAGGTATTCAGGTTTGCGCAGCACGGTGATCTTCCCGTTCAGCTCGAGCACGGCATACTGGACTTCTTCGATATTAAAAATATTTTTTTCCCTAAGCTCCTGATTTAAGGTGTCCATCGTCATTTTCAGCTTGCGCATATTGCTTTCCAGAATTTTGCCGTCTTCCATTATGACGGTCGGTTGACCGGAGACCCATTTGCGAATTGCCCGGCTCTTAAGCGCCAGAGCCATCAGCAAATAGGCTATGCCGCTGAACGTGACGATGGCGATCAGCACCTGCCATACGTTCATGGATGTATTAATAGATAAATTCGCGGTCATAGCGCCCAAGGTAATCGTCGCGACAAAATCATGATACGTCATCCGGGAAATCGTCGATTTTCCAAGAATGCGGGTAATGATCATCATGACGATGAAAGCCCCGATAGACCTCAGTAACGTATCGCCAATATGTGCCATGCCATATCTCCTTATCCTCAAAGCAAATGATCCTCAATTGCTCCATAGTATCGCCATCGTCGGGCGGGTTAATTCCAGAATAGGGAAGAAGTGAAGGGGGGGAGATCATCGGAAGCTTAGAACCGTTTCATTTTGTCATACTGGCGTAACATAGCGAATTTAAGGTGGAGGAGGCTGATGCGATTAGCCGATTGTCGGAGGAGGCGTGTTCATGAAGAAGAAAATCATCATCTGGAGTGTGGCGGTCGGCATGGCCGTCAGCAGCTTGGCGGGTTGCGAGAGAGAAGAGGAACAAGAGCGCATAAGCTTAACCCCAGCAAGCACGGTAGAGCGTAAGGACTTTACTTTTGACATCAACCCTGCAACGTTCGATCTTACGATCGAACAAGACGGCGTACGCGAGCAGGCGGCGGCTCCCATGCCCGAGTCCAAGGTGACGGAGCTGAAGCGCGAAGCGGACAAGGTGGAATGGACTTATCCCGAGCGGAAGGTGAAGGTCGCTCTCGAAAAGAAACCGGGCTATCTGGACATCACGCTTCAATCGACGGGGGCGGAGCGGTTCCAGTGGCCCAAGGTGAGCGCGGACAGCTATATCCTTCCATTATGGGAAGGCAAATTCGTTCCCGGCCGCGATCCGAGCTGGAAGACGTTCCTTGATGGGGAAACGATGACTTGGAGCGAGTCGTTCTCGATGAATTTTTTTGCGCTGAACAAGAAGCATTATTCATTGGTGTATATTCTGAAGCACCCTTTTAATCATGAGGTGCACTTTGATACGAAGGATAACATTCAATTTCAGCTCGACCACGAATTTCCTTCCGTTAATCCGGATCGAACGTACGGCTTCCGCCTGTATGTTGCGGACAGCGACCCTGTACAAATCGCCAGACTGTACAAAAGCGCACTGGAAGAGAAGTCCGCCATCGTCACGCTCACGCAGAAAGCGAAGGTGAATCCGGAAATCGAAAAGCTGTATGGTGCGCCCCACATTTATTTGTGGAATAACGACCTGCTTGCGCCTGAAGATATCAACTGGCCGCGATGGAGAGCCGGCTTGAAAAGTCCGCTGTACCCCTGGGTTTCGCAGCTGCTGGCACAGTATACGGAGGATGGCGCGAAGGAGTTCGATACTGTGTTCAAGCAGGTGTCCGGTCAAGATCACGTCGAGAAATACCAGAAGGCGGTGATCGTGCGTGCGCTCAATCAAGTGCTGAAACTGAAGGAGCTCTACAACGCCGGTGTATTTCAACCGTCGGATGCGGCGGCCCGGCAGCTCATTCAGCAGGGCGTCGCGGCTTTAAGCGAGCAAAAGCTGTACCAGCTCAACAAAATGCTGCTAAAAAGCGTATTAACGGATGCGGTTGGGCCTGTCAAGGATTGGGGAAAAGCGGATTCGACCGATATCATAAGCGAGATGCCGCAGCTTGGCATCAAGAAGGCGTGGATCGGTCTGCCGAACTGGATTAACGGCCTGATGAACCCGAAGTTTGTGGAGCAGGCGGACCGGGCCGGCTATCTCGTCGCTCCGTATGACTCGTATCATTCCATCCATGAGAAGGAAAATCGAGATTGGAATACCGCTTATTTTGGCAATGGACCGCTGTACGAGCAAGCGACGATTACGAACAAGAAGGGTGAGAAGGTCAAAGGGTTTCTGGGAAGAGGGCGCAAAATCAATCCGACTTTGGCGCTTCCGCTGGTCAAGCAGCGCGTCCAAAGCATTATGCAGGACGGAATTCCGTACCGCTCCTGGTTCGTGGACGCCGATGCGACAGGGGAGATCTACGACGATTACTCGCCCGAGCATCCGACGACGCAAGAGCAGGACATGAAAGCCAGACTGGAGCGAATGGCGTATATCGCGAACGAGAAAAAAATGGTCGTCGGCTCGGAAACGGGGAACGATTTTGCCAGCGGGGTGATTGCCTTTGCCCACGGTTTGGAGACACCGGTGATCAAGTGGGGCGATCCGGACATGCGGGTCAACAAGTCCAGCGAATACTATGTGGGCGGCTACTATTCGACGCAGGGCGGCATTCCGGAAAGGTACCGCAAACAGGTTCCGGTGAAGGAGCTGTATAAGCGCATTTATATCGATCCGGCTTATTCGCTGCCGCTCTACAAGCTGGTCTATAACGATTCGGTCATTACGACGCATCACTGGGAATGGGGCAGCTTCAAAATCAAGGATGCGGTCGTGGAGCGAATGATGACGGAATTTTTGTATAACGTTCCGCCGCTGTACCATCTCGATCAGCAGCAATGGGCGAAGGATAAACAAACGATTGCCGCTTATTTGAAGGAATGGGCGCCGTTTCATCAGCAGGCCGTCACCCGTCCGATGACCGGCTTCCGCATTCATACGCCGGACCGGCTTGTGCAAAGCACGGAGTTCGGCAGTGACTTGAAGGTGACCGCCAACTATTCCGCCGCCGATTACCGGGATGAGCAGGGAACCGTTATCAGGCCGCGAACCGTCGTTATCTACGAAGGGGGACAAAGCAGGACCGTCGATCTGTCTACTATCATGAAAGCGAGCTAGAGAATGGTGGCAGGTCGTCCCTTAGCGTACAAGGAGGCTGCAAGACATGAACGTATTGCTGGCGGACGATGAGCCGCTGATGCTGCAGATTTTAAAAACTTATTTCTCGAAGGAAGGGTTCGGCACGCTTCTGGCGCAGGACGGGGAAGAAGCGCTGGAGCTGTTTTATAACCATAAAGTGGATTTGGCGGTTCTCGATTGGATGATGCCGAAGCGGAGCGGGGTCGAGGTCTGTAAGGAAATCAAGAAAAATAGCCAAACGAGGGTGCTGCTGCTCACGGCCAAGGGCGAGCAGGAAGACGAATTCGTCGCTTTGAAGTCGGGAGCGGACGATTACGTGCGCAAGCCGTTCGATCCGCGAATCCTGCTCATCCGGGCGCGAAAGCTGCTGCAGCTCACATCGAAGGTCATGATCGGCGATTTGACTGTCGATCTGGAAGGTCATAAGATTTACCGGGGCGGGCAGGATGTGCAGGCGACGAACAAGGAGTTTCAGATGATGAAATTTTTGCTCGCCAATCAAGGACAGATCGTCACCCGCAAAATGCTGCTGGATCATGTGTGGGGATTCGACTATTTCGGCGAAGAGCGCACGGTCGATACGCACATCCGCAGACTCCGCGAAAAGATCGGCGAGCATCGGATCAAGACATACCGGGGGCTGGGCTACTGCCTTGAGCATGCCGATGAGTAAATTGAGCAGGAAGCTGATTCTGCGCATCGCGCTGGTCATATGCGCCGTATGCGCGCTTTCCATGGCTGTGAATACGTTCCTCCTGCCGGATTATTTTCTGTATCAGAAAAAGCTTAAGCTCGGCGAGTTGAGCTCGCAGCTCGCCGTGATGGAATATCGCGAGCTGGTGCTGCAGATCGAGCATCTGGAAGCGGAGCATCAAGTGACCATCGTATATGCTTCCTTGTCGGATACGACCGAAGGAATGAACAGCTGGCTTAAGGAACAGTTGAACCGCAAGGGCATCACGCTCAGCAAGTTTTGGCTGACCGAGGAGAGCATGGCGAAGCTGCGCGAGGGCGGAAGGGTAAACAAAATTTATAACCAGAGCAAGCTGAAATCGAGCTATTTGGTTAATTTCTTCCCGGTTGGCGGTAATGTGTTTGCCGTCGGCGAGTCCATCTCGCACTCGTCGGATACGATCGGGATCGTTAACCGGTTCAATGCGTATTTATGGATCGGAGCGTTAATCCTATTGATTCTGCTATGCGCGTTATATGCGGCCCGGATCGTGAAGCCGCTGGCCCAGCTGAATGAAACGGCCGAGGCGATTTCGAATCTGTCGTTTACGAAGGCGGACCTCAAGACGGGCGACGAAATCGAGTCGCTCGCGCACAGCATCAACCGGATGAGCGATAAATTGGAGGACGCGCACCGGGCGCTGGAGGCGAAAAATGCGAACCTGCGGAGATTCATTGCCGATATTTCCCATGAGCTGAAAACGCCGTTGTCGTTAATTCAGGTCTACGCGTCCGGGATGAAGGACGGCTTGGATGACGGAACTTACGCTGATGTGATCCGGAAGCAGAGCGAGGAAATGGCTGCTATGGTCGACCGGCTGCTGGAGCTGTCCCGCTTGCAGACCGAACCGTGCCGGTTCGAGCCGGTCGATTTCCGGCAGCTGCTCGTTGAGACGCTCGACGCCTACCGGCCGGCGTTCCGGCAGCAGGGTCTGACGCTTGATGTCGACGACCATCTGCAGACGGAAGCATGGGTATCGGCTGACCGGCGGAAGCTCGAATCCGTGCTGCATAATTTTGTGACCAATGCGATGAAATATACGACCGGCGAGCGGGTCGCCATTGCGGTGGAAACGAAGGAGGACTCCGTTTCCTTTCGGATTGCGAATGGCACGGACATTGCGGATGAAGCCGCGTGGGCATCGATCTGGGAGCCGTTCTACGTGATGGAAAGCTCCCGGAGCAAGAAGTTTAGCGGCACCGGCCTGGGGCTGTCCATTGCCAGAACCATTTTGCAGAACCACCATGCTTCCTTCGGCGTCCATGTGCGGGAAGGGATCGCCGAATTTGATTTTTCATTGCCGCTGCTCCGCTGCTGCGGACCGCTGGCGGAGCACGCAGCTCACGGGGCGGAACGATGAATCATAGCAAAACGAATGAAGACAAATCCAAATCAACCGGGCGAATCAACCGTTCGGTTGATTTGCTTTTTACCCGCTCCTCTTAAGATAGAAGCAAGGAGTGAGGAACATGCAGGAAACCACGAAACCGATTCTCGAAGTCAACGGTCTAACCAAGCGCTTCAAGGCGCATCTAGCGTTAAAAGGGATATCATTTGCCGTGTACCCGGGGGAAATTCTTTGTTTTCTCGGTCCGAACGGCGCAGGTAAAAGCACGACGATCCACATTCTTTCGGCGGCGCTGCAAGCAGACGCGGGCGAAATTCGTTTTCGCGGAACACCGTTAGCGCAGGAGGCTAACGGCTTGAAGCGAAGCATCGGAATCGTGCCGCAGGATTTGGCGATTTACGAGGAAATCTCGGCCGAGCAGAACGTGCGCTTCTTCGCTTCGCTATACGGGCTGAAGGGAAAGGAGCTGCGGGAGCGGGCAGAAGAAGCGCTTGCTTTCGTCGGCTTGTCCGACCGCAAAGACGACAAGCCGAAGACGTTCTCCGGCGGGATGAAGCGCCGGCTGAACATCGCCTGTGCGATCGCCCATCAGCCGGAAGTGATTGTCATGGACGAGCCGACGGTCGGCATCGATCCGCAATCGCGCAACCATATTCTGGACTCGATCCGTCAGCTGCGCGAGCAAGGCGCGACGATTTTATACACAACGCATTACATGGAAGAGGTTGAAGAAATCTCCACCCGCATTATTATTATCGATCATGGCGAAATCATCGCATCCGGAACGAAGGAAGAGCTGAAGGACCGGTTGGCCGGCGAGAAGCTGTATGAAATTGTCGTCGACAGGACCGAAGGCTTGAATCCGGACGGACTGTACGGGATCAGCGGGGTGAAGCAGGTGCGGGCCGTTGACAACTTGCTGCGCATCATGACGGTAAGCGGAATCGACAATCTGGATCAGATTATCGTCCATCTGATGCAAAGCGGCATCAAAATCCAACACTTGACGAGCTCGGCGGCGAGCCTGGAGTCCGTATTCCTTCAGATGACCGGACGCAAGCTGCGGGATTAGGAGGGGTGGGGAGATGTATTCGTTTTACGTGATTTTGAAGCGGGACTTCATCAATCTGGCGCTCAACCCGGTTCTTTTGTTGACCAATACGGTATTTCCGCTGCTGCTTGTGCTGGTCCTCGGTTATTTAAGCAATGGCGCATACAGCGGCGAAACCATGAACGGCTACGATTATTACGGCGTGACGATCATGGTGTACACGGCTGTGAACGTATCGATGACGGCCGCGAACAGCTTTATGGAACGGACCCTCAAGTCGAGCAATCTGCGAATTTTGTACTCGCCGATCCCGCTTGCCTTCGTTTACCTTTCGAAAATTACGGCGACGGTTCTGTTTTGCGGCTTATCGATGCTCATCACATTGGCCGTGCTGAACTGGGGAATGGACGTTCATCTGGGAGGTTCGAACATCGGCTATGTGGCCGTACTGCTGCTTTTGCTGATGCTCATGTCGGCTGCGCTCGGCGTTTGGCTGTGCTGTTTGTTTAAAAGCGAAGAGGCATCGAACAAATTACTAAGTATGGTTAACAATGTGCTGGCTTTCCTTGGCGGCTTGTTTTTCCAGTTGGACGGACTTGGTGAAACGGTGGCGAAGGTGTCCTACTTCTCTCCGGTCAAATGGGTATCGGAAGCGATATTCCGTATCATTTACGATCATGATCCCGCATTGTTTGCGACTGCCGCCGCGGTGATGCTGGGTGCAACCGCGCTGCTGCTGCTTGGCTGCAAACTGACATTCAAGACGGAGGATTACGTATGAGAACGCTCATCGATCTTTATATGAACAACTTGCGTCGGATGTGGAGCCGCAAAGGCGTGCTGCTGCTCGTCCTGGCGTTCTCGCTGCTGGCTTTGTCGCTGGCCGTCTACTTTACTGCGAAGTTCGAGGTGCGGGGGCATTTGGCTTGGATCGGGAACGGGACGGAAGCTGTCCGGCCGCAAGGGTTCCAGGTGACCGAGCTGCAGGAGGCTCCCCGCAAGTCGGCTTTGGTACGCGGCCAGTATGACGCCATCGTCTTCGATGAGGGGAACGGACAGTACCGGATCGAGACGCTCAAAAACGAGGAATTTCGGCAGCTTGTGCTGCAAGCCCTCCGGCATCCCGAGCAAGTGCAGCCGGATCCGTCGAAGCGGGGTGTCGGTACGAATATCGCCGGTTTCCTTCTGATGTTTCTGATGCTGGAAGGGCTGCTGTTTATGAATTTGTTTACGGAGGACAAAGAAAACGGCACATTCAAGCGGGTGATCGTAACCTCCGTCGGGATCGGGCGGTATATGGCCGCGCAAGCCCTCTTCACTTTCTCGTTTGTGTACGTGCCGACCTATGCGACGATTGCCGTGATCAAGCTTGCGTTCGGGGTGGACATCGGGTTCACGCTGGCCGCATACGCCGGACTCTTAGCCGTCCCGGTAGCTCTCGGAACCGCCTTTGCCTGGTTTCTTCTGGCCTGCGTCGAAAAGCTGGATAACGCCATGCCGCTGGCGTCGACGATCATTTTGCTCACCTCGCTGCTATCGGGGAGCTTCGGCAGCAGAACGGCGGAAAACGGGATCATGTATTGGATCACGGGCCTGTTTCCGCAAAAACACTTCCTTGAGCTGGTCGGGGGGCTGGAGCGGCACGAGGAGATATCCGCTTATGCGGGTCAGCTCGGGTACGTGCTCGGCTTGTCGCTTATTCTGCTTCTGGCCGGACTCGCGGTCGTCCGACGCCGGATTCGCGAAGGATGCTACTAACAAGCAGGTAATTTATGTTATGATAATTTCGCGGAGCGGCGATGCTCCGACATGATTGCCAGTTAGAACAGGTGGTGCGCCATGATCCCTAACCAAAGGCTGCTAACCGCCCGATTGCGGCCTCCCTCGCCCCGGAGAAACTTCGTGCCGCGCGCAGCGCTGGACGCCAAGCTGGAGCGTTTGACTGAGGCGAAAGTAACTTTAATTCAAGGAGCGGCCGGGAGCGGTAAAACGTCGCTCCTTTCTGCGTTTCTAAATAAACGGCCGGAGCTTCCGGCCCGCTGGATCTCGCTGAACGCCGATAATAACGAAGTAGAACAGTTCTGGTACTACGTGTTGGAGGCACTCAAGCCGGATCTGGGAGAGGCCGGCGAATCGCTTTTAACGCTATTCGTCTCGAAGCCTCACGCTCAGGACATCGAAAGCTTTCTCGTGCTGCTTGTGAATCAGTTGGAGAGCCACGGAGGAACGCTGGTGCTTGTTTTGGACGATTTTGAAGTGATCGACAGCACCGCGGTTCTTGCTTCCATACAATTTTTCCTCCGTTACGCACCGCAGAGCTTTCATCTCGTTCTCCTGAGCCGGAGCGCGCCTTGGATGTACTTGGGCGATCTGCGGATGGCGGGAGAATGCCTCGATATCGGAGAAGAGGAGCTGCGGTTCTCGCCGGAGGAAACGAAGCGGTTCTTGCAGATCACCCTGCAAATGTCCGTAGCCGAAGGGGATGCGGAGCGTCTCCATCGCGTGACGGAAGGCTGGATCGGCGGCCTGCAGCTGACGGCGCTGGCGTTGGACGCGAATCGGCAGGCGGCCGTCGGTCAAGTGCGCGCGGTGAACAAGTATGTCGTCGATTACTTGTCCAACGAAATCGTCAGCGGCCTGAAGGAGCAGGAAAAGCGGTTCCTTCTTCAGACCTCGAACCTCCGTTATTTCAATGCCGACATCTGCGACCGGCTGCTGGAAACGGTAGACTCTAAGGCTATGCTGCGGCAGCTTGCCGACCGGCACTTGTTTCTCGTCCCTATTGACGAGGAGGAAGGAATTTACCGGTACCATCATATGTTCGGGGAGTTTCTGCAGCGGCTTTGGCTGGAGGAGGTTGGCTCGAACAGCGCAGCATGGCATGCCCGGGCGTCGGCCGTATATGAAGGCATCGGCGATGTCGAAGAGGGGATTCGCCACGCATTGCTTGCCGGCCGAACGGACGAAGCGATTCGCATGATCGGTTTATTGGAAACGTCCGTGCAGGTGTGGGGACATTTGCGCGAGCTTCCGATCGATGCGCTGCTGGAGCATCGGGATTTGCTGTTCCAGAGGCTCTTTTACCATTTGTGCAATCTGGAGATGGACTGCTGCCGCGACATGATGAATCACATCAAGCGCATTTCCCGGGAGGATCGCCTCTGGTCGATCCTATCGATGGCCCGATTGTTCATCGAGGATGACAGCACGATGTCGAGATCGGACCCGCTGGACTGGATCGCGGAGATTGACGGGATGCATGTCAGCGACATCACCAAGGCTATTGCGTACATGACGGCGAGCATGATGTGCTCCTTCCGCGACAGGCATAAGGAAGCGTTAACCTGTCTCGATCAGGCGATTCGGCTCGAACGGAAGGCGCACAATCCGTACATTCACTTTTTTACGGTTACACTCAAATGCCAATTGTTAGAAAAATGCGGAGAGCTGGGCTTTGCGGAGCAGCTATACCGCGAAACGTTCCAGACGCTGGAAAAACATGCGATCGTAGCGCCGCTGAAAGTGAATGCTCTCATCGGCGTCGCCGGGATTTACTTGAAAACGATGCGGCTGGACGAAGCGGAGCAATCGCTGAGACAGGCGGAAGCCGAGCTGAAAATCGATTATTTGTCGTTGGATATGGCCATCGTCTATAACCGGATGGAGCTCGAACTGCTGCGCGGCAACCGGGAGGAGGTCCTGCAGCTTCTGCTCAGGTTGGAAACGATGGGCATTTACGAAAGCGCCCATTATGTGCCGGCTATCCTGAAATACACGATCAAGCTCGATAAAATTCGGACGCATGCGCTGGAAACGTTCGAGAACGAAGCGGAACGCGGGGGGCAGGCCGGGACGCTGCGCACGGAGGAGCAGCTTGTCTATGCGAAGGTTTTGGCTTATCGCGGCTTGCGGGAGAAGGCGCTGGCGCAGATCGACGGCGTTCTGGCCGGAGCAAGAAAACAGGCAGACTACTGGACGATTGTTGAAGCGGCGCTGCTGAAGCTTGAAGTCATGGGCGCGGCAGGACGTGCCGATAAGCGGCAGCAGCTCCAGTTGGCCCGGGAGGCGATTCACTACGGCTCGTCTTATGGGATCAAGTCGCTTTTTGTGCTGGAAGAGCCTGTCATGCGGCCTTATGCCGAGCTGCTGCGTCAAGATCAGTCGTCCGAGCTCTCCCTAACCGAAAAGCGCTTCTTACAGGACTTGTTTGCGCTATGGGGACCCGAGGTCTCCGACGGCCAAGGCTTAACTGACAGGGAACGGGAAGTGCTTGAAGTGCTGGCAACGGGAGCTTCGAACAAAGAGATTGGCGAACGGCTGTGTATTTCACTGGCGACCGTCAAAACGCACATCATCAACATTTACTCGAAGCTTGGGGTATCCGGACGGATCGAGGCGGTGGAGAAAGCTCGTCATCTGGGGCTTCATTAGCGGAAAAGATCAAAGACTCATACCGGCGCATGCCGGATATGAGTCTTTGTTTGTAGGCCGTTGTGCGGCCAAACGGGCGAACCGCTTCTATTCTTCGTGGTTGAACTGCCACTGGATACCGAATTTATCGGTTAATTGGCCGTAGCATTTGCTCCAGAACGTTTCTTGCAGTTCCATGCCAACCTTGCCGCCTTCTTTGAGCTTATTGAAATACGTTTTAATTTCATCGATGTTTTTGCTGATTACGGAAAGGCTGATGTTGTTTCCGGCGGTAAAAGGCATCCCCGGGAAAACGTCGGAAAACATCAAGTCGCTGCCGTTAACGGTAATGCGGGCATGCATGACCAAATGCTTGGCTTCCTCCTGCAGCGGGTACTCCGGGTTAGGCGGCGCATCGCTGAAGGTCATGATTTGCGGTTTTCCCGTTCCAAAAGCCTCCGCGTAAAATTCGACCGCTTCACGACAATTTCCGTTGAAGTTCAGATACGCATTGATAGCCATTAATTTCGCTCCTTCGTTCGAATGGGATGGTATGCAAGCACGGGCTATGTTCACACTTTCGTCATCTAGCCTTGCCTCTACCAGTATACCTCGAACCGGAGCCATTTTAAACAACTTCCTCATGTCGTCCATCGGCATATGGAAAATTTCAGGGGGACCCGAACATGACATTCAAGCAGGATATTCACGACATCCTTGAAGACCTTCGCAATAAACGCATACTGGATAGCGAGGTTAAAGCTGCGCATCTGATGAAAGGTACCACCGACGGGCGGGTCTACACGCTTACAATCAACGACGAACCGAAATATGTGTTGAAGCTCGATAGTCCGCAGAACATTTGCCTTGTTGAACAATGTGTTCAAGCTTATCCGGAAAGCCGTCTTTTGCCCAAGCTTCTGTACATCGATCCGGCTAAAACGTTCATGATCTACCCGTACTTGACCGGTACAACCCATAATGAACGGGGTTGCAAGTTGGATTGGATGACCCTGTTGGTCAAAGACCTGCTCAATCATTACGAAATCGACGACCAAACGGAAAAATGGGGGAGGCTGGCTCTGCCGCGCGATTCTTGGCTTGAGTTCAATGAGCGGAGCTTGGAAGGTGCGAGAGAAAATATAGGCCGTCTTCTGCCCACTGAGGATTATGATAAAGTTCAAGCGTTGATTGAACGCATTTCGAAAGTGGAAACCAAATATTTACTGCACGGGGATACCGGTGTCCATAATTTCGTGTTTCACAAATTCAAGCTGACAGGCGTCATCGATCCGTCTCCCATGGCCGGCCCGGTTACCTATGACTTTACTTATGCCTTTTGTTCCTCTCCGGACGATTTGAACCTGGATACTTTGTTTGCCGCCTTCGAACTCCTTCATCATAAGTCAATTAATAAATCAAGGCTGGTCGAAGAAACGATCTTTCAACTGTACTGCCGGATCGGAATCAGCGCGAAAGTTCATCCGAAAGATTTGGATGATTATTTAAAGGCATGGGAGTACTGGAAAGCTCTTCTTCCTTGATCAAATCTTATGTCGGCCAAACGCCCATACCAACAGGCCTTCCCTAACATCATTGTAGTAGGTGAATACCTATGCTGGGGAGGAAACTTGCATGTTCTATTCAAGTCCGGTTCCATCGGATTCATGGTATTAGCCTTCGTATGATGCAAGGAATGCTGTCTATCCGGAAGCGTACCCATTTAGCTCGTACGGAGGGCAGATGAACTATGTTCCTTATGCGCAAACGTCTGTGCCGTACTTAAGAAACGAACCCGTTCCGCTACAACATTCCGGGTTTATCAGCAAAGCGGAAGCGGAATTAAACCAGACGTTCCGAACGCTCTGGGAAACAACACGTCGCTTGGACGAGGATGCTCATTATAAGTATCGCTGCGGACTTGCCGGATCAGGCGCCGGTTACGGAACGTCTCCTCCGAAATCCTCCGGACATGGCAGCCGTGTTTAGACGTTACTACGGAGACAAAATAGCCTCACAGTTTAGCAGCTTATTTAGAGATCATCTTGTGATTGCAGCACAGCTTGTCAAAGCGGCGAAGGCCGGAAATAGCCGGGCAGCGGCCGAAGCGGAGAAAAGATGGTATGCTAATGCAGATGACATCGCAGCTTTTTTAAGCAGTATCAACCCGAACTGGCCGAAGCAGGTATTGACGAAGATGCTGTATGACCAAAGAGGAGGCCGTTCTCAGGTTGTCCCACAAATTCAAATCCGATATTGAGACCTTCGATCGGATTGAGAAACAGGCGCTGGAAATGGCCGACGCGTTTACCGACGGAATCGTCAAGCAGTTCCCCCATCTTTTCAATAAGTAATTGGAGGTTATCCGGATTATTACCGGATAGCCTTTTTTCTTTTAAGGTGAGGCTGCGATGAGGAAATACGGTTTTTCCTTGTGAACTATGGTTTTCAGAAATTATAATAAGAACAATCAAAATGTTTCAGGTTGTATTTTAAAGAACAGGGGAAGTAGCGTTTATGGAGGCCAATGTTATTCGTTATTATCGTTTCGGGGAGCCTGGCGAAGTGCTGCGAATCGAAAAGAAATCGCCGCTATTGCCGGGACCTGGTGAACTCTCCGTCAAAATGCGGGCACGACCCATCAATCCGTCAGATGTGATCCCGATTCGGGGGGCGTATGCTCACCGGATTGCGCTGCCCGCGGTCCCGGGTTACGAAGGGGTAGGGGTAGTGGAAGCCGTAGGACCGGGGGTCCCGAAGCAAATGTTGGGAATGCGCGTACTGCCTTTGCAAGGCGACGGCACGTGGCAGGACTATGTGACAGCCCCCGCCAAATTTGCCGTTCCCGTACCGGAAGACATCGACGACGACACGGCTTGCCAGCTATACATTAATCCGGTTACGGCTTGGTTGATCTGCCGCTCGGCGCTCCGGTTAACGCACGGGGATGTGTTGGTTGTCAATGCGGCGGGTTCCGCTATCGGGAGAATTTTTGCCCAATTATCGCCTATTTTCGGCTACCGGATGATTGCTCTGACGCGCAGCGAGCGCCATACCTCCGAGCTGCAGCGTCTTGGGGCAGCCTATGTGTTTAACGCGGCGGAAGTCTCCGTCCGGGACCGAATTTTAGAAGTCACGGCAGGTCAAGGCGCCACGGCGGCCATCGACAGTATCGGAGGACCCGAAGGGGATAAGCTGGTCCGCTGCGTGAAGACGGACGGAACGATTCTAAGCATCGGGCTGCTTTCAGGTATTCCGGCCGTGTGGCATGAAGCGGTTCGGGGAACGCAGGTTCAGGTCCTGCCGTTTTATCTTCGTCAATGGGTGCGGAATTCGTCGCAGGAGGAATGGGAAGCGGTTTTTGAGCAAGTTTCGGGACTTGTGCGGGAGAAAAAGCTGGAGATGATGAAGATCGGAACCAAATTTGAATTGACGGACGCCATAAGCGCGATCCGTGCCGCGGAGTCGGGCATCCACGGGAAAGTTCTATTGTTGAGCCCATAAAGCGGTCGTACCGATGTGGCAGGAAATGAACGCGGAATGGAGAAAAAGTTAAGGAAGAAGCTGATTCGTAAGGAGGCAAGCAAGGCAATGAACTCGATGGAGAATAAAACGAGGGAAATCGTGCGGGGCGTCTGCTCATTGGACTGTCCCGATCAGTGCGGCTTGCTGCTGCACAAAGAAGCGGGACGAATCGTGAAGGTTGAGGGAGATCCCGAGCATCCGATGACGCAGGGCGCCATCTGCAACAAAGTGCGCCATATGGCCGAGCGGCTGTATGACCCGGCCCGTCTTCGCTATCCGCTGAAACGAACGGGGAAGAAGGGAGACGGCGCGTTCGAGCGTATCTCGTGGGAGGAAGCGATCGAGACGATCGTCTCCAAGTGGAAGACACTTATAGCGACGGAAGGGGCGGAAAGCATTCTGCCGTACAGCTTTTACGGAAATATGGGGAGAATCGGAGCGGAAGGCATGGACCGGCGCTTCTTCCACCGCTTGGGTACCAGCCGGCTTGAGTACACGATATGCCAAGCCGCCGGAACGGAAGGGTACCGTTATACGATGGGCGGCGGCTACGGAACGTCTCCGGAGGATACGGTCCATGCCAAGCTGATTGTGATGTGGGGCATTAATGCGGTGAGCACCAACATGCATCAGATCGTGCTTGCGGAGAAGGCGCGCAAGAACGGCGCGCGTATTGTCGCGATCGATGTTCACCGCAACCGGACGGCCAAATGGGCGGACTGGTTCATTCCGATCCGACCGGGAACGGATGGCGCTCTTGCGCTTGGTTTAATGCATATTTTGTTCGCAGAGGGCATGACGGACGAAACGTTCTTACAAACGTATACGGTCGGACACGAAAAGCTCCGTGAGCATGTGAAATCGTATGACCCGGAATTCGTATCCTCCGTTACGGGCGTGCCCGTAGAAGACATTTATGAGCTGGCCCGGCTGTACGGCCGTACGACTCCGTCCTTCATTCGGATCGGCAACGGAATTCAGCACCATGACAACGGAGGGATGTGCGTTCGAACGATCGCCTGCCTTCCGGCGCTGACAGGCCAATGGATGCATCGGGGCGGCGGGGCGATCAAGGGCAACGGCAGCTACTTGGATTTCAATAATTCGGCCCTCCAGCGTCCGCAATTGCGCAAGCAGCAGGCCCGTTTTATCAATATGAATCTGTTGGGAAGCGCGCTGCTGGAGCTCGATCCGCCAATCCGCTCACTTTACGTGTACAATTCGAACCCTGCGGTTGTCGCTCCGTTTGCCGGCAAAGTACGGCAGGGGCTGATGCGCGAAGACTTGTTCACGGTGGTTCACGACTTGTTTCTTACGGAGACCGCGCGGTATGCCGATCTGGTGCTTCCGGCGACGTCCTCCTTCGAAAATCATGATATTTACCGTTCCTACTGGCATCATTACGTCCAGCTTCAACAGCCGGCCATTGAGCCTTACGGCGAAAGCAAGTCCAATCCGGACGTTTTCCGGCTGCTGGCCCAAGGCATGGGCTTCGAAGACGACGCTTTGCGCGATTCGGACGAGGATATGATCCGGCAAGCGCTGAACAATCCGGCCAATCCGAATTTGGAAGGCATTACGTATGAGCGGCTTCAGGAGGAGCAGTACGTCCGAGCGAACGTCCGGCCGTTGTTTCCGGGCAGGCTGCCTACGCCGAGCGGAAAGATCGAGCTCTACTCGAAAGCGATGGAGCTTAAGGGCCTTCCGCCGCTGCCAACCTACACGCCGTTACCGACGGATGAGGAGCTGCCGTTTCAATTTGTTCCGGCGCCTAATCACAATTTCTTAAACTCGACGTTCTCGCATAATGCAAAGCATGTCCGGCTGGAAGGCGAGCCGAAGCTCTACATGCATGCGGAAGACGCCGCGAGCTTGGGAATCCGGAACGGCGAACGTGTCCGGGTCTGGAACTCGCGCGGCTCGTGCGAGCTAACCGCGTCGGTGGGCGACGACGTCGTTCCCGGCACCGTCGTCAGCCAGGGCTTATGGGCGGACGCGGAAGGAAGCAGCCATCTGGTGAATGCTCTGACCCCGGACCGGCTGGGGGACATGGGCGGCGGGGCCGTCTTTTTCTCGGGACGGGTTCAGGTGGAGAAGCTGGAGAGCGCCAGCTAATTGAGAAACACAGATATCTCTGGAAGAAGCCATAGCGCTTCATCCGGGGATATTTTTTTGCCCTAATAGACAATGATAATCATTATCAATTAAAATAAAGGCAGCTGCGTTTGTTATCCGGTTGCAGTTGATCGATTTGTAAAGTGCGGGAGGAGAAATAGAAGAATGTCAGAGCCTGGATTGGCAAATCATGACGAGATGGATGCCTTCGTGATTGAGAGATCCTCGATTCGCGAAGGATTTAAGCGCATAGAAGAATCCGGGAAATGCGAATACGTGCTTTCCGAAGGGACCGGCCAAGGCTACGCCAGATTAATCTCTTCCGTGAACAGGGTGCATATCACGGATTTCGAAATGACGTTTCACCGGAAGATGGAGATCGAATCGGTGTCCAACGCCGCCTTTGTCGATCTGTTTTTTTGTTTGGGCGAGGGCGCCGAGTGGAATGTGCAGGGAAAGAAAGAGCGGTTTGATTTTGAAACGGATGAGAGCTTTCTGCTGAGCAATGCCAAAGGCAAGGAACGATGCGAGATTGAACCCGGAAAAAAATACCGGTTTATGGGGGTGAAACTGCATCCAGCGACGTTTCAGACCATCCTGAAAAACATTTTTAAAGAAGACGATTATGCCCGGAAGGGAAACCTCCGTGAGATTTTCGGGAAGTATCCGATGACTCCGGCGGTCAAGGTTATCCTCCAGCAGATCCGGAACTGCACGTACGAGAAATCGCTGCGAAATGTGTATATGGAAGGGAAGATTCTTGAGCTTATGGCGACTTATGTTGGGGAGGCCGTCTTGCAAAACGGGATAACGCATGGCTCCGCGAATCTTTCCAAGCAGGATATGATCAGCATCGGCAAAGCGAAGGAAATTTTGGATCATAATCTTGCCGTTTCCGTATCCCTGAACGAGCTGTCGAAGCTGGTATGCTTGAATGAATACAAGCTGAAAAAAGGATTTAAAGAAATGTTCGGACAATCGGTGCATGCGTACGTGATCGATCAACGATTGGAGAAAGCCCGCCTCCTGTTTGAAGAACAAGGGATGTCGGTCAGCGACGCCGCATTTCAGGTCGGCTATGGAAATTTGAGCTTTTTTACGCTATCGTTCCGCAAGAAATTCGGGGTGAATCCGGGAGACTATTTGCGTCATGTCGTTAAGCACAGCATGAACTGAATAGGGTGAGCGGGACTGTCGGCAAATGCCGGCAGTTTTTTTTAATTCTGGCGTTTAGTCTTTGAACGATAACCCATTTTCCTTCAAAGCCGTCCTAAGTTTGGGCAAAGATGCCGGTCCCATCCCGTGAAATTGCAAGATCTCTTTTTCGCTATACTGTGAGAGCTGTTGCAAGGAAGTGATTCCATAATGTTTCAGTGCTCGTCTCGCCGGTGCCGAGAGTAGCGAAAGAAATCCGTTGTCGGGTTTGCGTTCTTGCTCACAGATCGGGCAGGAAGGACAATCGCTGCTTTTATAATATTGGTGGCCATTGCTGCAAGTTCTTAAAGTTCTTTTGGAAGCTGCCATGGTACATAACTCCTTTTTCATAAGAATTATTATTCCTCTAATTATAGTGTACGAGGGGGTGGGGTATCTACTTCCGGTCGCTGCTCCCCCCACAAAGTGAAGTTGAATCCGGGAGGCTTAGTCCGATTACTTTGCGGGGACCCCAGGTCAGCGGGAAATTTTGATTGAAGCCGTTAGTAGCGGATATTTCCGGCAGACAAAGGCGAGCGCTATCGCTCCTCCAGTAGATACCCCACCTCCGTATGTTTCTCTATTTGTAAAAATCCACTTTTTCAACAAGCTCTGAAGCATTGTCCTATTTTAAAAAATCCGTTTTCTGTTGATTTTGCTCCGAAAAGTGTTAGCCGAGCCCGCAAGGTTTCCAGCATACTTTGCTAAGAGAGAATGATTCTCAATTAGCTGATCGTACAATCGGGAGGAGACTACAAAGTATGCAAGAGTCAAGTGTTCAACAAATAGGTGCGGCGCAGCATCGTTGGAGTATTAAGGACGTCGTCACCTGCGTTATTTTTAACATCGTCATTATGGTCGTCATGACGGCTGTTTCCATGAGCGCTTCGATGTTTTTCACACCGGCGTTTGCCCATCTCGCAGGCCCGGGCATCATGGCTCTGCTATGCGGCCCTCTTTATATGGTGATGGCAGGGAAAATCTCCAAACGCGGGGTCTTCATAGGGACTTCGGTCATTTCCGTCCTGCTGTTTCTGGCGATGGGGCTTATCAATATGCTTTTTTTGCTCGGTTTCGGGATCATCGCCGAGCTTGTCATGGCCGGCAGGAACAGCTATCGCGATTGGAAGCGCAATGCCGCCGGGTACAGCATCTTTTTTGCAGGCTTTGCGTTGTGCGCCGTGATTCCCCTGTTCTTGTTCAAGCAGAAAATGATCGAGATTTATTCGGCGAGCTATTCGCAGGAAGCGATGGATACGATGTTTTATTACTACGAAACTCCCAGCATGATAGCTGTGATGGTCACGGTCGCCATAGCAGGTTCGGTGCTTGGCTGCTATTCCGGAAATAAATTCCTGAACCGGCATGTCAAGAAAGCGAAGCTGGTCTAGCGGCAGGAGGGTCGAACTTGAGCATCAAGGTAAGGCTGGACCCGCGAACGCATTTGCTTATTTTGCCGTTAATGAGCCTATTGACCCTGGTTGCGGGCTCTTCCGCTCAAACCATGGCGATCATTCTGCTCGGTATGCTCTATTTGCTGGCTCTCGGGCTGCCGAAAAAGGCTTTGCAATACGGGCTCCTGTTTGTTTGCTGCAAAGTTGCCATTTTTGCTCTAAGCGGCATCGTGTTCGGAACTTTCGTTATTGTTTTTTATACGTTAAGTCGGATGATCCCTTTGATGATGATCGCTTCCGCGCTTCTGGTATCATCGCCAAGCGCTATCATGTGCGCCTTTGAACGGATGCGCATGCCGAAAAACCTGATTATTACCATTTGCATTCTCACCCGGTTTTTTCCGGTAATTATGCAGGAGATGGCCGCGATTCGCAGCGGTATGCGCGCCAGGGGCATTTTCAAGCGCTGGTACAGCGTGCTGCAAAAGCCTGCACTGGCTTACGAATGTTTTTTGATGCCGCTGGTTGTGCGCTGTCTGAAGCTGTCCTCCGAGCTGGCCGCGTCGGCCGTGCTTCGCGGCATCGAGTGTACCGTGGTCCGAAGCAGCGTGCATCCGATAGGACTTCGGGCGGCAGACGGGATCGCGATGCTGTTGTTTGTCGTACTGGCAACTGGAATCTATGTGATGGTGTAGTAGGAGGACAGGATGATTGAGCTGACAGCTGCTGGCTTTACCTATGAAAGCGAGTTTGAGGACCACGATGAGACGGAGGGCGTATCCGACCTTCATCTGTCGGTTGGAGCCGGGGAATGCGTCGTGCTTTGCGGCCGCTCCGGATGCGGAAAAAGCACCGTTTTGCGCATGATCAACGGTCTTGCTCCCCAATTTTATCCGGGGAAGCTGACAGGCACAGCGCAGGTGTCAGGCAAGCCCGTGGCCTCCTTTCTCCCGGCGGAAAAGACAAGGCTCACGGGTTCGGTATTTCAGGACCCGCGCAGCCAGTTCTTTATGTCGCTTGTGGGCGACGAGCTCGCTTTCTCGGGAGAAAATTTGGGGCTTGCGCCTGCCGAAATCCGCCATGGCGTTCAAACTGCAGCGGATCGCATGGGAATAGCGCATTTGCTGGATCGTCCCTTGGATCAGCTCTCAAGCGGGCAAAAGCAGAAGGTCGCCATTGCCGCGGCCACGATGCTGTCTCCGAAGCTGCTGATCCTGGACGAGCCGAGCGCCAATTTGGATGAGAAAGCGACTTCCGAGCTGGTGGAGACCCTATTGCAGCTGAAGCGCTCCGGAACGACGCTGATCTTGAGCGAGCATCGGCTGCACGCTTTCTTGGAGGTGGCGGACCGTTACGTGCTGCTGGATCAAGGAACCGTCGCACGAACGTGGAAGAAGGACGAATTTGCGGCACTTCGTTACGAGGACGTGAAGCCATACGGGCTGCGCCATCCAGATATGGAGATGACCGGGATCAACCTGCCTTCGGACGGGTTACCCGCCGCCGCCGCTTCTACGCAGGGCTGGGAGGGACGGTCGTTGACTTATGCTTATCGTTCGTCGTCACATGCTCTTAAAGGGATCGATATTGACCTGAAGCCGGGCAGCGTGACCGCGCTGACGGGGGAGAACGGCGTTGGAAAAACGACGCTGTGCAAAGTGCTCTGCGGCCTCCTGCGACAGCAGGGCGGAGAGGTGTATTACGCCGGGAAAAAACGTTCGGCAGCCGGGAGACGCAGCTTGAGCTATTTGGTGATGCAGGATGCGGACTACCAGCTCTATGCCGACAGCGTGGGCAATGAACTGGTGTTGGGCAGGCGTCTGGACGATGCGCTCCGCTTAAGGGCTTATGAAGCGATGGACGCATTCGGCCTGAGAGCGCTTCGGGACCGGCATCCCGCGTCCCTGTCCGGCGGAGAGAAGCAGCGGGTCACCATCGCCGCGGCTTACTGCTCGGACGCAGAGCTGATCGTGCTGGACGAGCCGACCAGCGGGCTCGACGGCGACGGTGTCTTGAATGTGGCCGCATGGTCCAGGAAGCTTGCGCAGGCAGGCAAAACCGTTGTCATCATCACGCACGATCGCATTCTGACGAAGCTGGCCTGCGATCATGTGCTGGAACTGAAAAACGAACCCGAAGGAATGAGAAGGATTGAACCGTAAACCGAAAAAAGGCATTCCAAGGCTGTTGGAGCTTGCGGGCGAGAAAAAGTCGCTGCTCGTATGGTCGGGGATCATGTCTACCGCAAGCGTATTTTTGATGCTGGTTCCGTACGTCTCGGTCTATTTCGTGATGGCCGAGCTTTTAAGGCACGCATCGGACATTTCGTCTGTAGACAACACGTATATCATACGGTGGGCCGTCTGGGGCGCAGCGGGGATGGCGCTCGGCTATGTTTTTATGTATATCGGCGGGATGTGCTCACACGTTGCCGCATTCCGCATTCTGTACGGTATCCGGGTCAAGCTTTCGGATCATATAGGGGCGCTGCCTCTCGGCTACTTTAATAAACATGCAACGGGGAAAATCAAGAAAGTGATCGAGCACGATGTGGAGAAAATCGAGCTTTTTATCGCGCATCAATTGCCCGATCTCATCAATACCGCCGTCATGATCGTGGCCATCATGGTCACGATGTTTTCGCTCAATGTCTGGTTTGCCTTGGCATGCGTCATCCCGATCCTGATCGGCTTTGCCTGCCAATACTCCATGATGGCGGGCCCAAAAGCGCAAGCGGGGCTGAAGGAATATTTCGACGCGCTGGAAAATATCAACGCTTCCTCCATCCAGTATGTGCGGGGCATGCCTTCCATCAAAATTTTCGGCCAGACGGTCCGCTCGTTCCGGAAGTTTTATGACGACATGCTTCGTTACCGCGATTTCAGCGTCAAATATACCGACAGCTTTCAAAATGGCTATGTCTCCTTTAAAGTCATCATGTTATCGCTGGCCACGTTCGTCCTGCCAGTCGGACTGTTCTTCATCAGCGGAGATCCCGATCATATGGCCTTTGCCGTCACGCTGATGTTTTTTCTCGTGCTCGCGCCGGGCATTTCCACGCCGATTTTCAAGCTCAGCAGCTTTGCGTCGACCTTGACCGTCATCGTCGAAGGGGTCAACCGCATTGACCAAATCTTCCAAGAAAAGGCTGTCGAGGAACCGGAATCCGGGCAAAAGCCTTCCTCGTATGACATCGGGTTCCGTGAGGTGTCCTTTTCTTACGGCGTCGAGGGCGGCGCAGAGGTGCTGAAAAGCATTTCGTTTACCGCACCGCAAGGACAAATCACGGCGCTGGTCGGTCCCTCCGGCTCCGGAAAATCGACCATTGCCCAATTAATCCCCCGGTTTTGGGATGTGCAGAAGGGCGGCATCACCATCGGCGGTACGGATATTCGGGATATGAGATCGACCGAGCTGATGGAGTGCCTGTCCTTTGTGTTCCAGGATACGTTCCTGTTTTCGGACACCCTTTACAATAATATTTTGGCGGGCAGACCGACGGCCACCAAAGAGGAAGTGTACGCAGCGGCAAGAGCGGCCCAGTGTCACGAGTTTATCGAACAGTTGCCCAAGGGCTACGATACGCTGATCGGCGAGGGCGGGGTATACCTTTCGGGCGGCGAAGAACAGCGGGTATCCGTCGCAAGAGCGATATTGAAAAATTCGCCTATTTTGATACTGGATGAAGCTACGGCTTACGCCGATCCGGAAAACGAATATCACATGCAGCTCGCGCTGCGCGAGCTCATCAAGGGCAAAACGGTGCTGATCATTGCCCATCGTCTGACAACGATCTGCGAGGCGGATCAGATCATTGTGCTGAAGGAAGGACAAATCGACGATAGGGGCACCCACGACGAGCTTCTTGCCCGCGGCGGCTTATACAAAAGAATGTGGGACGCCCATACCGCTTCCGCCTACTGGGAAATGGATCTTCGACCGGAAGAGGAGGTGCTGGAGCGATGATGAGTAACCTGCGCCATATTACGGCAGGCCATCCCCGGAAAATGCTGAAGCCGATCCTTTGGACGGTGTTCGCCAATCTGGCCAATCTGTTTCCGTTCGGGTGCGTCGCTGCGGCGGTGAGCATGATTTACGCCTATTATTCCAAGGAGCAGCCTGCTTTGGATATCCAGGGCTTGTGGTTTGCCTGGGGAGGGATGGTTCTGTTCCTTGTCGTGCTGTTTATCGGCGAGCTGATGGCATACCGGTCCACTTACCGCGGGGCATACGAGTCGTCTGCCGAAGGCAGGGCCCAGGTGGCCGAGCATCTGCGCAAGCTCCCGCTCGGCTTCCTCTTAAGCAAAGATTCCGGCGAGCTGGGGCATACGATGATGAACGATTTTGCCCAGACGGAAAATGCCGCGACGCACAGCTTGCCCCAAGTTGTCAGCGGCGCCATAATCCCCGTTCTGGCGTTTGCGGGGCTGCTCTTTGTGGACTGGCGGCTGGCTGCGGCCATGCTTGCGGGATTTCCCGTATCGATGTTGATTCTATGGGGAGTTTCCCGTCTGGAACACAAGCTCGGCAAGAGCCATTCGCAAGCGAGAATCGATCAGGCCAATCGTTTGCAGGAATACCTGCTTGGCATGAAAATCATCAAGGCTTACAACCTGCGAGGCGAAAACTTCCAAAGGCTGGAGCAGGCTTTTTCCCGGTATCGGAAAGAAAGTATCAGGTTGGAAGGGGGGCTCGGTCCCTTTTTCCTGGTCGCGATTGCGTTTATGGAAGCAGGCTTGTCCTTGATGACGATGGCAGGCGTTTATCTTATCTTGGGCGGCGCAATCACGGTGCCTTTGTTCGCGACGTTTTTGCTGGTGGGCACCCGCGTGTTCGATCCGTTGTCGGCTGCGATTATGCGCCTGCCTGCATTTAAATACGATGTCATGGCAGGGGAGCGTATCGTAAATCTGCTGGAGCAGCCTGTTATGGCGGGGGAGAAGGAGCCGCCGGAGGATCATGACATCCGGTTGGAGAACGTATCCTTCGGTTATGGCGAAAATATGGTTCTGGATAACGTTTCCATGGACATGAAGAAAGGGACGCTTACGGCCATCGTCGGCCCTTCGGGAAGCGGGAAGAGCACGCTGCTGCGCCTTATTGCACGGTTTTACGACCCGCAGCAAGGGAAAGTACTGTTCGGCGGCAGCGACGAACGCGAGATGGACCCGGAAAAGCTCATGAAAAAAATGTCCATGGTGTTTCAGGACGTTTACCTGTTCCAGGACACGATCCGCAACAATATCCGCTACGGACGGGAGGACGCCACCCAAGAGGAGATTGAGGCGGCCGCTAAGGAGGCTTGCTGCCACGAGTTCATCATGAAGCTGCCGCACGGGTATGACACGATGGTCGGCGAGGGCGGGTCCACCTTGTCGGGAGGCGAGAAGCAGCGCATTTCCATTGCGCGCGCAATGCTCAAGAATGCGCCGGTCATTTTGCTGGACGAGGCCACTTCCTCGCTCGACCCGGAAAATGAGCTGGACATGCAGAAGGCGATCGGCCGCCTGATCAAGGGGCGAACGGTCATCCTCATCGCCCACCGGCTGAAAACCGTTGTGAAAGCAGACCGCATCATCGTGCTGGACAAGGGCAAAGTCGTGGAACAGGGGCGGCATGAAGAACTGCTGAAAAACGGCGGTCTTTACGCCAAGCTGTGGGATTTGCAGACGAAAACAAGTAGCTGGAGGATTACGACATAAGCATCGATATCTAATGTCTGCCCAGATATGGAGCAGGCAGTGTGTTGAGATAGAGGTTTTTGACTGAAATAGAGATACATACGGAAGTAGATACCCCACCCCCTCGTACACCTCTATTCTCTCGATCGAGCATTTTCTCAACAAGCTGTCTGCCCAGATAGGGGTAGGCTTCTTTTTTTGTGCAGGTATGCCTTTACAAAATCCTTAGAAATATTTAGGCGAAAACGGTTGACATCGATTGGGAAATCAAATATATTCTGGGGGCTAGGATCTTCGGCTTTGAAGTTTATAGCGTTTTTATTTTTCTTGAAAATAAAAACGTTTTAATTTTCAGAGTTGAGGATTACTTCGAATGAAAGCGCATAATATCAAGGGAGGAGGACATGAGTACGGCAGTTCATCGCCGGATGAGGACCGATGAGGATATGCAAGACCATGCAGTAAGCTGTATTCCAACTTCATGTAAGAAAGGAAAGCCATCACAATGAACAACCATGCAAGAAGAATCGGAAACCGCATGCTTTCGCTACTATTGACGCTTGTCCTGTTAACGCTCCAATTTGCGGGTGCTGTATCCGCTGACGATTCGCCGGTTTCTTCTACCTTGGCAGAATGGAAATATAGCGCGAATCCGGCCGATCAGAGCGTGTTCGCCGCAACTTACGGCGTCTACAAGGGCAGCTCCGCCCTTCAGGCTGTTCCTGCCAGGGCAAAGGACACCTTCGGCTGGGACGACAGCCTCCAAGCGATCCGCTATCAAGGCTGGCACGAAGAGACGGGGAAGGAAAAATATTGGCTCGCAACCGTCTCGACGAAGGACTTCCAGCAGATCACGCTATCTTCCGAGCAGCAGGGCAGGGGCTCGACCGGCCCGCGCGATTTTCGGGTGCAATTCAGCACGGACGGGCAGCAGTGGACCAATCTTACGGGTGACGGCACAGGCTTGCCCGATCTCGTGATGAATAAGGACGCGGCAACGCGGTTAACCAGCGTGCCTCTGCCGGGCGTCGCCAGCGATCGGGAGCGCCTGTACATACGCTGGCTTGTCGTTTCAAATGTGAGCACAAGCGGAGCGGCCATCGGGGAATCGGGCTCCAGTCAGCTCATCAGCGTCACCGTCAAGGGGATACGCAAGGGCTCGTCCTCCGATGTGACTCCGCCGACTGTGCCCGCGGGACTTAGCGGGCAAGCGATATCCGACACATCGATCCGGCTGACATGGACGGCCTCTACGGACAATGTCGGAGTCGCAGGCTACAACATTTACCGCGAGGGCGTAAAAGTCGGGACGGCGGCAGCCGCATCCTACGAAGACGCCGGACTTGCGGCGGCGAAGACCTACACGTACCATGTGACGGCTTACGATTGGGCGGGCAATGAATCGGATGCGAGCAGCCAGATCGCAGTTTCGACACTTGCGGCTGCATCCCGTCAAAAGGTTGCGGAATGGACCTTCGCGGGCGCCGGGTCCGGGGGCGTGTGGCCGGCTACGGACGGCACCTACAAGTCGGCGTCGACGTTCCGCAATATCGGCGGCGTATTCGAGGCCTACGACAGCGACAAACAAGCGATCAGCTATCAAGGCTGGGACAACGGCAGCGGCAGCAAATATTGGCTGGCGACCGTCTCGACGAAAGGGTTCGAGCAGATTGCACTGTCCTCGCAGCAAAACTCCTCGGGCTCGGGACCACGCGATTTCAAGGTGCAGATCAGCACGGATAAGCGGACATGGACGGACGTGCCGAATACGGACCTGACGATGGTCACTTCCAGCTTCAATTGCGCAAACCAGTCGTGCAAGCTGATCGACGCTCCTCTTCCGGCGGAAGCCGACAATCGGGATATCCTGTATATCCGCTGGATTGTCCGTTCGGATACGAATACGAAGGGCTCCTCGGGAATCGGCGGCTCCGGTTCGAGCCGGATCAAGGATATCCGGGTATCGGGCAAACGGATCGACGGTGCGCCGATTGTCATCCCGACGATCGATACGGCGGAGCTGCCCAAGGACGGCGCCGTTCAAGTGTCGGCGACGGCCCCGGTGTCCGTGACCTTTAATAAGCCGATCGCGCTGAATTCCGGATATGAAGCGGCCATTGTCGACGATCACAACCGGACGCTTGCTCCGGTAATGCTTGATATTGTCAATCAAGTCGCGCTGAACATTCAACATCCGTCTTTTACGTACGGTAAGACTTATACGGTGAAGCTTCCGAAGGAGCTCATTCGAGGCAAGGACGACCAAGTCCCGCTCGCTAGGGATATCCTCTGGAGCTTTACGGTGCAGGATTCGCCGTACATGCCGAAGCTGATCAATATGACGTTTAACGGCGATCCCGGAACAAGTCAAGCGTTTGCTTGGTACACCGATGTGAAGACGGGTACGGTCGTGCAAGTGGCCGAGGCCGACAAGGTGAAAGACGGCGTATTTCCGGAAAGCGAAGCGGTTGCTTATGCAGGCAGCGCGGAGGAAATCGAGACCTTCATGAAGAAAGGCGACCGGGAAACCGGCCAGAAGACGAAATTTACGAGTCATAAAGCGGTCGCAGACCGTTTGAAGCCGGGAACCGCCTACAAGTTTCGCGTAGGCAACGGCGAGCCGGACGGCTGGAGCGTCATCGGGTCGTTCAAGACGGATGCGGGCAAACAGGCGGGCTACCGTTTTATTGCCGGATCGGACTCGCAATCCTCCAGCAAATCGGGGTTCGAGCCGTGGGGCGATACATTCAGAAAAGCGATCGATCATATCGGCGATCCCAAATTTTTGATCAACGCCGGGGACCTGGTGGATAACGGAGATTTGGAGGAACAATGGCAGTGGATGCTGGGAGCGGCGCAGAACGAACTGCTGAACGTGCCTTTCGTCCCCGTGCTTGGCGGACATGAGGTTCAGGACTGGGACGGAGACGAAACGACGCCGAACAACAACTTCTACAATCACTTCAATCTGCCGAAACAGGAGGTGGAAGGCACTCACGAAGGATCGGTTTATTCGTTCGAATACGGCGATGCGCTGTATCTGGTATTCAACTCCCAGTTTGTCGGCGGACTTGCGGAGAACGGAGTCGACGTGGAATGGGCCGATAAACAGTTTTGGGATCAAGTCGCGTGGATGAAGAACACGGTGGCGAGGAGCGACAAGAAATGGAAATTCGTCGCCTTCCACAAAGGCCCTTATTCGGCGGGAGACAACGCAGGCGAGTGGGAGGACGAACGGGTACAATTTTACCGAAAGTATCTGATTCCCGCCTTTGACGAGATGGGCATCGACATGGTATTCGAAGCGCACGATCACATGTATATGAGATCGTTTCAGATGTACAACGATAAGATCATTCCCGCAAGCCAGCTGACGTTTGACCAAGAAGGCAATGCCGTGAATCCGAAGGGCACGGTCTATCTGATGTCCAATGCGTTCGGCAATAAATTTTACGAAAAGTATGTCGATAAGAACGGCGTTCCTTATGACGATTTTTTTGCAGCCATCGATACCCAGCCGTTCAAAAAAATGTTTACCGATGTCTCCGTCTCGGATGAGGTGCTCAAGTTTACGGCCTACACGGCTGCGGTCGAAGACGAGAAGCCGGGAGATAGCGGGGTGCAAGCCTACGATAGATACGGCATTCGGAGAACAGACGACAAGCCTGCGAAGGTGGAGGACGCCAAAGTTCAAGTTACCGGCAATCAAGCCGTCCTTTCGTGGAAGGCTCCTACTGCAAGCACCGAGCCGGTAAGAGGCTTCCGGATCTATGAAAAGAACGATAAGGTGAACACGCATTGGAGCGTCTATGTTCCGGCCGGAGCGCAAGCGGAATACACGTATGCGGTTACCGACATCAACCCCGCGAAAAAATACGATTTCGTCGTGAAAGCGGTCGGTACGAGAATCAATTCCGATGCGGTCGAAGTCAGCACGCAGGATGGACCGGTCGATTCCGATCCGCCTTCGGCGCCGACGAGCTTGACCGGTACCACGGTTTCCGCTTTTCAAATTCAGCTGAACTGGAAGGCGTCCGCCGGAAAATCGGAAGCGGTAGGCTACAACATCTACCGTGACGGCGTCAAAGTCGGGACGACGACAGCGACCTCCTACAGCGATACGGGGCTAAAGCCCGCTACAAGCTACAGCTACGAAGTGAAGGCGTTCAATGCGGAAACGATCGAGTCGCTGCCAAGCAACCGGGTCGAAGTCGCGACCAAGCCTGCACCCTCCGGAGACGGCCCGTTCAAGGCGTACCCGCAGCATACCGCGTATGCGGGCGATTCGATCAAACCGAATCACGTGACGCAAGCCGAGATGGACGCAACGGTGACCCGGCTTTACAAGGAATGGAAGGCAAAATATTTGAAGAAGAATCCTTATGATCCGACACAGTACTACGTATGGTATGCGGATGGGGATTGGTTTAAAGACGGGGAAATTACCGTCTCGGAGGCCCACGGATATGGCATGCTGATCACCGCGCTGATGGCGGGACATGACCCGGAGGCGAAGACTTATTTTGACGGCATGTACCGTTATTTCAGGGCGCATCCGAGCGCCATTAACCCGCAGCTGATGGCATGGCAGCAGGCCGACAACGGCAGCGCCATCGTCGATATCAACGGCGCGGATTCCGCTACGGACGGGGATATGGATATCGCGTACGCGCTGCTGCTGGCGGACCGGCAGTGGGGAAGCGCGGGCGAAATCAACTATTTGGAGCAGGCCCGCAAGGTGATCGACGCGATCATGGAAAGCGAAGTTAACCATACGGAATGGACCTTGAAGCTCGCCGACTGGGCGAAGGACGAGGACCCGATGTACGGCAAAGCTTCCCGTCCTTCCGATTTCATGCTCCAGCATCTGAAGGATTTCCGGATCGTATCCGGCGATAGCCGTTGGGACAAAGTCATCGATCAAACGTACCGCATGATCCGGAGTGTGCATGAGAAGTACAGTCCGAATTCCGGGCTGCTGCCCGATTTCGTATTCAAGGATACGGACGGTCAATTCAAGCCTGTAAGCGAGAAGAAATGGGACACCGAGAGTGGATATTTCCTGGAAGACGAGCATGACGGAGACTATAATTACAACGCCTCCCGGGTTCCGTGGCGTCTTGGCACCGATTTCCTCCTGACTGGGGATCGGCGGGCGAAAGTGCAGCTCGGCCGATTGAACGGCTGGATTCGCGCGAAAACCGACGGCAAACCGGCGGGCATCAAGGCAGGCTATAAGCTGGACGGATCGACGGCGTTAGGCGATGATGCGGATCTTGCGTTCTCCGCTCCGTTTATGGTCAGTGCCATGACCGACTCGTCCAGCCAGCAGTGGCTGAACGATTTATGGGATTACAATGCGGCCATACCGACGGAAGACGCGCTCTATTTCGGCAACAACCTCCGACTGCTGAGCATGCTGGTCGTGTCCGGCAACTGGTGGACCCCGGCCATCGTCGACGCCGAAGCGCCGACGGAACCGACCATCGAGCGGGCCGAAGCGGTATCCGGCTCTGCGATCGATCTGAAATGGACGGGGGCTACCGATAACTTCGGGATTGCGGGCTACAAAATTTTCCGCAACAATGCCGAAATCCAGACGACCACGAAGACCGAATACCGGGACACCGGACTTTCGCCGAATACGACTTACCGTTATTTTGTGATGGCTTTCGATGCGGCAGGCAATTATTCGAAAATAAGCAATGTGCGAGTGGTGTCTACTTTAAGCGACTCCGACTCCGATTCGGATTCGAGCGGGTCCGGCGGTTCAGGTGGGGGAAGCGGTGGCGGTTCATCGGCTTCGTCCGACGGGAAGCTGTCGATCCCGGCAGGCGGCTCGGGAACCGCAAGCCTAGGAAACGCGATATCCGTCACGGTTCCGGCGGGAGCAGCCGATCAGGCGTTGACGCTGATCGTGGAAAAAGTGGCGGACCCGTCGAAGCTCCTTACCCAGCAAGAGACAAAGCTCAGTCCGGTGTTTGAACTGACGAAAAATACGGCTGGCTCGTTCAAAAAGCCGGTCACGTTGACGATCGCCTTCGATCCTTCGCTGCTGCGAACCAACCAGACCGCTGCCGTGTTCGCTTACGACGGCAAGAAGAAGCAATGGACGAATATCGGGGGAACGGTCGATGGTTCCACGATCAAGGTGAACGTAGACGATGCGGGGATCTATGCGGTGTTCGCCGTCGATAAGAAAACCGTAGAAACGCCGGCGGATCCGAAGCCGGTATCGTTCACCGATACGGCAGGGCATTGGGCGGAAGGCATCATCCGGCAAGCGGTGACAAGCGGCATCGTTACGGGATACCCGGACGGTTCCTTTAAACCGGATCATATCGTCACCCGGGCCGAATTTGCCGTCATGCTGACTGGGACGATGAAGCTTGCGAAGGAGGGCGCCGCCCTTACGTTCGCCGACCGTTCCGAAATCGGCGCCAGGGCGGAGAATGCCGTAGCGCAGGCTGTCCAAGCGGGCATCGTTCAAGGCTACGAGGACGGCACGTTCCGTCCGAATGCGCAGATCACACGGGCTGAGATGTCCGTCATGATCGCCAATGCGCAGGGAGCCGCACGTCAAGCGGCCGATTCGACCGGTTTTTCGGACGACGCCGACATCCCGGGATGGGCGAAAGCCGCCGTCGAGGCGATTCACAAGCTTGGCCTGGTCGAAGGCCGGGAAGCTAACCGCTTCGCCCCGGGCGCCAGCGCAACGAGAGCCGAAGCGGTCACGGTACTGCTGAAGCTGAAACAATCCGGGAAGTAATTTTCAACAACCTCTAGGCTGTCGGGATTTTTCTCGGCAGCCTTTTTAATCTTCCTCTTGCTGACGGCAGCGGAGGGAGCTATCATGGGGAGGCGCAGCAACGGGGATATCGAAGGATATCGACGTTCCGAATCCGTGCTTGCTTTTGATCGTAATGCCATAGGGCTCCCCGTAACTTAATTTCAGCCGAATGTTGGTATTAAATAGACCGATGTGTCCGGGCGATTCGCTTCCTTCGCTAAGCAGCCTCCGGATCTCCGCGAGACGGTCTTTTTCGATCCCCATGCCGTTGTCGGTCACGGAAATTCTTAAACGGTTCCCTCGCAGCATGATTTTGATTCGGATGACAACCCTCGTTGTCGTTTCCTTGATTCCATGATAAATGCTGTTTTCTACGAGAGGCTGCAGGAGCAGTTTAACGATTTTAAAGTGTTGAATCTCCTCGTGATTCCCTTTCCATATGACCTCAAATTTGTCCTTGTGCCGGAACTTCTGAATTCGGATGTAGCTTTGCGTATGGTCGATTTCCTCTTGCAGCGTGACGGTCTGTGCCGGGCTACTTAACGAATAATCCAATATATGAGACAGATTCTCGATCATCTCGGTTCCTTGGTTCGGTTTGGCCGTGAGCTTGAATACTTCCCAATAAATCGCATTTAACGTATTGTACAGAAAGTGCGGATTGATTTGCGATTGAAGGGCAAGCAATTTCGCAGCCTGGAGCCGGTATTTTTGCTCCGAAAGCTGCACCTTCAAATAATTTTGTTCGATAAACGTCGTTAAAATATTGTGAAGAATATAGCCGTACTCGTCCTTAACGGCGACCGGGAGCGGGGGCAGCGACTTGCCTCGGACGGCCGAGTCGATTATCGACATCATGCTGGATAGCCGATTATAATTCAGCGAGGTAAAGTAATAAGCCAGCAGCATGCTGACGACGAGGGAGACCAGAAGAAGAAGAAGGGTTGCGGCGCTTAATTGGGTAGGCACGCGGAACAGCGATTTTTTCGGCACGATGGAAAAGTACTCCCAGCCGTAACGGTTGGAATTGACTTGGTTAACGATAAACGAATCGCTATGCGACTGGAGAGCAAGCAGACTTTCTTTTGCATGGTCCGCCTGCGCCTGCACGATTGGCATCTGCTTCAAGTCGTCCGGCATGCTGCTGCTAAAAAGAAGCTGTCCTTTTTCATTGAATACAAGCACGCATTGTTCGGAGGAAACCGCAAGCGAACGAAGGATGTCTTCGATGTAGCCCCTTGATAAATTCAGCGCGATCATACCGTCTCTGGTGTGCAGCCTCCGGTAAACTGTGACAATCCGCTTCGCGTTCTTTTCAAAGCTGTACTGCTTTATATTTCGCGGCTCCGTCCAGATTTCCGCCTTCCCGTCATGATTCCTGTAGCCGTCGTACCAGCCGGTATCCCAATAGCTGTTCAGATTCGCCACTCCGACATTGGACGATACGAACAAGCCATGATCATTCCGATAGTAGACATAAATGGAGTGGATATACGGCCTGGCATTGGCGGGAGCGTTCAAGAACGCTTGAAGCATTTCACCGGGAACAATATCCTCGTATTTCGGCAATTGATTTTCCAATAGGTTGCCTAAGACATTATTGATTTTCGAATTATTGTCAAGCGTTAAGATGAGGGAGTCCATCTCATTTAACATTAGCTCCAAATTTTCTTTGATCTGATTCAACTGGTTGATATGGCTGCTGCTGATTTCATTTTTGATGTAGCTTTGCAACACGGCAATGGATAGCGAGCCGAGCAAAATCATAGGTACCATAATTGGAAGGAGAAAAACGGCAAGGTTTTTGAGAAAAAAACGTTTTTTCATCGCCGGTTCCATTTACGGTTTCCGATTCCGGTAAAATTTCGGTGTCATCCCGAAATATTTCTTAAACGTCCGGGCAAAGTTGCGGGAATTGCTGTAGCCTACCAGTGAGCCAACCTCGTAGGTGCGATAGCGGACATCCTGCAGAAGCTCCTTCGCTTTCTGCATCTTCACCGTAAGAAGATAATCGGAAAAGCTGCACCCCGTATTTTTTCTGAAAAACTGGCTCAAGTAATTGGCATTCATATGGACAAGCTTGGCTGCTTCTTCAAGAGAAGCATGCCGGAAGTTGTCTTCGACAAAGCGTTTGACGATGGAAATAATTTTGCCGTTGTAGCTTTGTTCCGGCTCTTCATCGGGCTGATCGGGCGGAGCTTCTGCCGTACGCCAGGCTTGTTCGTCCAATTCCGCTTTGAGTGACGAGAAAGCGCTTACCAAATCCTTGTACTTAGGAGGCTTCACGATGTATTCCTTCACCCCCAGCGACAGAGCTTGCTTCGCATATTCAAACTCCCGGTATCCGCTGAAAAAGACGATCATAACGGGATGCTTCCTATCCTTGATCTCCCGAGCAAAGTCAATGCCGGACAGCACGGGCATATGGATGTCGCACAGTACGACGTCCGCCTTGCGCTCGCTGAGAAAGTCCAGCGCTTGTCTGCCGTTCTCCAACTGCCCGACGATTTCAAATCCGATGTCCTCCCAGGGAAAATAGTTGCTTATGGAGTTTCTTGTTTCGCTTTCGTCATCCACAATGAGCAATTTGTACATCGGCTTCCCCTGCCTTTGAAATTGGATTACATTTAAATATAATCTAATCCTTGTAAAATAGAAATAGCGAAAGGAAGCTGCGAGACGTATCTGCAAAATGGACTGTAAATCTGCATAAATGACTGTTTTTACTCGCTCTCGTCGGAATACTGCCGAATGGAAGAGACTTTTTCTCATTTGCGGTGTCTTTTGGACCGGTTGCGAGGGATGCTACAATCGGGATTGTAAGTGCTTACATATCCGAACGGTGAAGAGAGGAGGTAAGCTGTTGAACAACAGGATGGTTGGCAAAGCAAGCGTCGTCTGCTCGATGGCCGTTCTTGCTGCGCTCGCCGCCGGATGCGGTGCAGACGGTACGTCCGATGCCGGCGGTTCATCGACTCCGGCTTCCGCAAGCGGCGCCGACGCTTCGGCATCAAAACCGGTAACGTTAAGATTCATGTGGTGGGGCTCCGAGATCAGACACAAAGCGACGCTGGCGGCGATTGATCGGTACCGGAAAAAATATCCGCATGTCACGATCGAGGCGGAATATCAAGGCTACGAGGGATATCTCGATAAGATCAAAACGCAAATCGCCGCCAAACAGGCCCCGGATATTATGCAGCTGGATCAGACGTGGCTGGAAGAGCTTACGAGCAAGTCCGAGCCTTTGGCCGATATCAGCCGGTTGACAGAGATCGATACGTCTTCTTTTGACGAAAAGCTTCTTAAAGACTTTTCACTGTCCACGAGTAAAAAAACGGTAGGGCTGCCCATGGGAACGAACGGGTATGTGCTTATTTACAACAAGACGATAACCGATAAGCTGGGAATCGATACAAGCGGAGCTTGGGATTGGGACCGGGTGCTCGCTGCGGCCCAAAAAATCCGCGACAACAATCCGAAAGGCACCTTTACCTACTGTGTCGACAAAAGCTATCCGCCCATGCTGTTCGATATCGTGCATACGGAGCGCACCGGCGCAAGGCTGAAAAGCGGCGACTTAACCATGCCCTGGACGAAGGAGGAGCTGGTTGAAACCTATGCCTTGATGAAAAAGCTGGCGGATAACCATGTGCTGCCCTCGGCCGAAGAATGCTATGCTCCGAGCCAGGACCCGAACCCGAAATGGGTGAACGGGGATGCGCCTTTCATCATTGAATTTACGAGCCAGATTGCGAAATTGAAAGGACAAATCCCCAATTCGACCATAGGCATCGCGGCTTTGCCCCAGTTGAACAACGGCAAAGATCCCGGCACCTTATTAAAGCCTTCCATGGTGCTGTCGATCAATACAAACTCCAAGAGCACCGGCGAAGCTGCTAAATTCGTGAACTGGTTCTTGAACGACAAAGAAGCCGCCGCCATTCTCGGCGATGTCAGATCGGTTCCTGCCTCTGCAGCAGCCAAAGATTATGCGATACAGGCCGGAAAAATCGATAAGGACGTAGGCGCAGCGGTGGATATCGTGCTCAAACATCAATCGAAGGCGATTACGGGGCTTCTGAACAATTCGCAAATCGGAGCCGTGCAGGATGAAGTGCTCCAGAAATTGCTGTTCAACAAATCGACGCCCGAGCAAGCGGCCGACGATTATTTGAAGCGGGTCGGCGACAAGCTGAACGAATTGAAGGCGCAGAAGAAATGATAAACAAGTGCGGGTGAAAGCATGGCATCGATAACAAAGAACGGATGGAAAAGGAAGGGGAGCTATACCGGATTCCTCTATATTTTGCCTTGGCTGGCCGGCTTTATTGTTTTTCAGCTGTATCCTTTTCTTTATTCGTTCATCCTGTCTTTTACGGACGCGGGGCCCATCGGAGCTTATCGTTGGATAGGGTTGAACAATTACAGCCAGCTTTTTCGGGATGCGGATTTTTATAAATCGTTCTCGGTCACCTTCGCTTATGTGTTGATTGCCGTCCCCGTCAAACTCATTTTTGCGCTGCTGGTGGCGATGATGCTGAGTGCGAAGCTCAGATTCATCCATGTTTATCGTACCGTTTACTATCTACCGTCGATCTTGGGCGGCAGCGTGGCGGTTTCCGTTTTGTGGCGGGTGTTGTTTTTGCGGGACGGCATGGTCAACGCGTTTTTGGAGAAGCTGCATGTGCCGCCGGTTGATTGGCTCGGAAGTCCGGACGTCGCGCTATATACCGTAAGTATGCTGGCCGTGTGGCAGTTCGGATCGTCCATGGTCATTTTTCTCGCCGGTATCAAGCAAATCCCGCAGGACTTGTACGAGGCGGCTACGGTCGACGGCGCTTCGAAGGTCAGGAAATTTGTGACGATTACGATACCGATGCTGACGCCGCTCATCTTTTTTAATCTGGTCATGCAGACGGTCGGGGCGTTTCAGGATTTTACCGGGGCGTTCGTCATTACCGGTGGCGGACCGTTGAAGTCCACCTATTTGTACGCGTTGAAGCTTTACGAGGAGGCGTTTCGATTCTATAACATCGGGTATGCAAGCGCGCTGTCATGGGTATTGTTTGTGGTGCTGATGATCTGGACCGCGTTGATCTTCCAATCGTCGAGAAGCTGGATCCATTACGAGGACGGAGGCGATAAGTAATGGTGGCATCCGCACAAAAGATGACATGGATGCAGTTGCTTTATTACTTCTTCCTGACGGGCTTGGGCCTTGTGATGGTCTATCCGCTCATTTGGCTGCTGTTCGCCTCTTTTAAATCAAATTCGGAAATCTTCGGCAGTATTCATTTGCTGCCTAAAGAGTATGTCTGGGATTCGTTCCGCAACGGCTGGGAAGGCAGCGGGCAGTATACGTTCGGCACGTTTTTTCTCAATACGTTCATCCTCGTCATACCGACGGTCGTATTTACGGTCGTCTCCAGTCTGCTCGTGGCCTACGGATTTGCTAGATTCACGTTTCCGCTGAAAAAATTGTTTTTCGCTTTGATGATCTCGACGCTCTTCCTGCCGGCGGCAGTCACCGTCATTCCGAGATTCATGCTCTTCGGCCAGTTGGGCTGGTTGAACAGCTATTACCCGTTTATCGTGCCGGCTTTGTGCGGCGGCGGTCCGTTTTTTATTTTTCTGCTTATTCAGTTCCTTAGAGGGCTGCCGAAGGAGCTCGACGAGTCGGCGAAAATGGACGGCGGCCATTCGTTCACCATTCTGATCCGAATATTGCTTCCTCTCTCCAAGGCGGCGCTTTTCTCGGCGGGCATTTTCCAGTTTATTTGGACATGGAACGATTTTTTCGGCCAGCTCATTTATATCAACAGCGTAAAAAAATTCACCATATCGCTGGCTTTGAGAATGTCTCTCGATGTTGCGGCTTCCGTGGAATGGAACCGGATTCTGGCCATGTCTTCGGCAGCGATGATTCCCAGCGTGCTGCTGTATTTCTTCGCGCAAAAATATTTTGTCGAAGGCATTGCGACGACCGGATTGAAGGGATAGTTAACGGGGAGGTAACGTATGAAAAACAAAAGAATGGTTAGCCTTGTTCTGATATTAGCGTTAATAGCAACGATGCTGCCGACCGCCATGGTGTTTGGGGAAAGCACGCCGGATATCGCAGGAGCACGCGCGGATACGGAAGCGCCCACAGCACCGACGGGCCTCAGAGCCGGGGAAATTACCGATACGGCCGTCGTTCTGAACTGGCTTGCCTCCAAAGATAATGAAGGCGTGATGCAGTATGAGATCAGCTATGGGACGAAGACAATACTGACCGAGAACACGAATGTGACGATTCCGGATTTGCTGCCGGATACCCCCTATGCGTTTCAGGTCAAAGCCAGAGATGCGGCCGGCAACCTGTCGGAGGCGGCTTCGTTAAACCTGGCGACCAAGCGCAGCCAGAACGATCATGCCAAGTCGGATTGGCAGGAATTGCAGAGTCTCGCTCCTTCCCGCATGACAGGCGTTTATACCAAATTGCCCGGCGGTTTTAAAGGGTATGCGGACGGTCCGCTGCTGGGAAATGGCGATATCGGCACCGTGTCGGGCGGTACGGCCGATTCGCAGACGATTTATATCGATAAAAACGATTTTTGGATGAAAAGCAGCAAATTGGCAGTCGGCGGAGTGACGATAACCAATAAAGCGCACGACACGAGTTCCGCCCCGTCCTATCGTTATGAGCAGGATATGTTGAATGCGGAAGTAAGAGCGGACGTGACCTTGAAAAATGTCCAGCTCAAAATGAAAACGTGGGTCGATGCGAACAGCAATTTGGTAATAACCGAACTTCGGACGCAAGCCGCCGTACCCGTTCCGTTAACGGTTGACGTATGGGTTCCGGAAGCGGCCGACAAGCCGTTTAAGTCGGGGACGGATGCCGCCCGCGGCGTGTTATGGGCCGCTCGCGAAAGCTCCGCGAACCAAGCGCCGAAGGAGTGGATGTCCAGAACGGTATTGGCCACGCGACTGCTCGGAGCGCCGCTTACGGACTTCCGTTCGTCCGGCGGCAGGGCACAAGCCGAATTTATTATGCAGCCGAATACGACCGTAACGCTTGTCACGCAAGTTAGCGGCGGGGGCGGGGAAAACCCGGACGTTCCCGAAGCGGCGAGCTATTTGAAATTAGCTCAATCCAGGGTCATGGGAGCGACACCGGCAGCGATTGCCGCGCAGCATGAAGCGCACCTGGCATGGTGGAAAAACTTCTGGCTCAAGTCGTATGTGGTTACGAACGACGAGTGGTTCGATAAATATTATTTCGGAGCTTTGTATGCGCTGGCAGCGAGCAACCGGACGGGCAAAGCAGCCCCGGGCATTTTTGGCAGCTGGGTTACGAACGATTCGCCGGGGTGGGGGGCGCGGTACTTTTTGAACTATAACTTCGAGAACCCGTACTGGGGCGTGTTTTCCAGCAACCGGCCCGAGCTGGCGGACGCCTATTTCGATCAGGTGCTGGGCTATGTGCCTTACGGCATCAACCGCACGCATGAAGCGGGATACCGCGGCTTCTCGACAACCCGGTCGTTAGCGAGGCCGTACGGCCCGGCGACGATCGGATGGGACCCGACCCGTATTCCGGTTAGTCCGGTCGCTCCTGTGAAAACCAGATCCAAACTGAACGACCAATTGATGCTGGGAGCGTATTTGGCTACAAACTTTATCAACCATTATACGTACACGAAAGATAAGGAGTTTTTGCGAAACAAGGCTTATCCGTACCTCCTCTCGCTTGCCGATTTCTGGGAAGATTACTTGGTGGTGGAGAACGGCAAATATGTCATCAAGGACAGCGCGCCGCGTGAGGCAAACGAGCACGACGACAACTCCATTCTGGACATCGCCATGGTCAAATTTTTGATGAAGGGGCTTATTACGGCAAGCCGGGATTTGGATGTCGATGCCGCCCGGCGTGCCAAGTGGCAGGATATTATCGACAAATTAGCCGCTTATCCTACGTTCGTATACTCCGTAACCGGAAAAGAAGTGTTCAAAGAGTCCGATTCTTATATCGACAGCAAGACCGGTAAACGGATTGTCAATCCGGGACGACCGTTTATCGGGGGGACGAATGTGAAGGGGCCTTGGCATGCCGTGATGACGGGCTTGTTCTGGCCAAGCGATGAGATTAATTTGAGCACGACTTCGCGTTTGAAGCAGATCGCGCTGAATACGATTGAGGCATACGGTTCCTGGGAACAGACGAATTCGTTCGCCATGCAATTTCCGGCGGCGGTGCGGATCGGCTACGATGTGGACGAAGTATTGTCCAATTTCAAAAAAATCATCAGCTCCAGCAATAGCAGCTCCTTGCTGATGCGCAACAACCTGACGGTCTACCAAAAAGGCGGCGGCATCGAGACATCCGGCAGCGTGGAAACCATTAACGCCTTAATGCTGCAAAGCTATTTCGACGAGAGCAGAGGAAAAGACGTGATCCATCTGTTCCCCATGCTGCCGAAAAATAAGTATCCGGAGGCGCATTTCAGACAACTGCGGGCCAGAGGAGCATTCGTGGTATCGAGCGCACTTCATGGAGGAGCGATCGCTGACGTGAGACTGACCAGCGAAAAGGGCGGTACCGTCCATATCGTGAACCCGTTCGGCGCCGGTCAAGTTCAGGTGGTGAAAATAGACGGTACGAGCGAGGTTCCCGTTAGGGTTGACCAGGCTCAGGGACTGATTACGTTCCAAACCGAAGCGAGTGCGACTTACAAGCTGCGTGCGAATTAAAGGAATGAGCGAGCCCCCTTCGAGGGGGTTTGCGAGTGTTAAGAAAGTGGTCAATTGAGATAATAGAGGTTACGAGGGGGTGGGGTATCCATTTCCGACCGCTGTTGTCATCGGGAAATTTTGATTGGAAGCCGCTTGTTAGCGGAAATTTCCCGAAGACAAAGGCGGCCGCTATCGCTTCTCCAATGGATACCCCACCTCCGTATGTATCTCTATTTTTGTGAACGGCCACTTTCTCAACAAGCTTAAGCCCCCTTCGTGGGGGCTTCTTTAGTAAGTAAAGATTTTTCTATACAAAGTAATAGGTTTATTGTATATTTAGGATAATAATGGATCAGTTTCCAATGAAACCATTCCTTTACGGAGGTGTATGAACACAACAAACTCAATTTTTGACGTGAAGTACAGGGCTCTGACGATCGGTATTATTTTGGTCCTTACGACTGTAGCATTCGAAGGGCTGGCTATTACGACGATTGCCCCTAATCTGGCACAAAGCTTACAGGGCATCCATCTCTACGGCTGGATCTTCAGCGCCTTTTTATTGTCTCAAATTATAGGCACCACCGTCATGGGACAGCAGATTGATAAGCGCGGCGTTTTCAAATCCATTCTTGCGTCTTTCGGTATCTTTGTTCTTGGTATCGTTATTGCGGCTGTTTCATTCAATATGCATATGCTTATCGTTGGAAGAGCCTTTCAAGGCTTTGGGGCAGGCGCCCTCATCACATGTGTCTACACCAGCGTTACACTAAGCTATCCCGATGCCCTTCGAACGAAAATTTTAGCTGCATTCTCCATGGCCTTTGTTCTGCCCTCATTAATCGGTCCCTACGTGGCAGGACTTATAGCTGCATATATTTCTTGGAGATTTGTTTTTTGGATCGTTCTGCCTTTGATTGTGCTGGCGTTAAGCTTAACGTTTCGTTCTTTTCGAAATCTGCAAAACCTGCAAGCTCAAATGACATCGGCCCCGAAAGACAGTTCTAAAGAAATGCACGCCATCGTACTGGCCATTGGAACAGGATTGCTGTTAACCGGATTGGGTATGATTTCCGATTGGAAAGGAATTGTACTTTCTATTGTTGGCGGACTCATCATGATTCCCTCTTTACGAAAGCTGCTTCCTCAAGGCACCTTTTCGGTAAAAAGAGGCTTGCCGGCAACCATGGCTTCCAGAGGGCTGTATGTTGCCTGCTATTTTGCCACGGAGAGCTTCGTTATCTTGGCTCTAACCGAAGTGAAAGGCTACTCGGAAGAGCTTGCGGGTCTGATTGTGGCCGCAGGAGCCTTAAGCTGGTCCGCCGCAGCGTGGCTGCAATCCAAGCTCGATGAACGAGACCGCGGTCATGGCAGAAAGAGCAGGGTAATTCTCGGTATAGGGATTATGATCGTTGGAGTAACGTTCGTGATAACAGCCATCGTATTTTCAGGCGGCGGGGTTGTCCTCGTGCTGCTTTCGCAAATCATTACAGGATTCGGCGTAGGATTAGCGAATCCGACAACCGGAGCTATTGCATTACAGCAGGCCCAGGCAGGGAAGGAAGGAGAGATATCCGCAACGCTTCAATTCGTTGATTCGTTTAGTATCGGATTGAGCATCGGAGTAAGCGGCGCTCTGATCGCCCTAAGCGAGACGCTACAATGGGGGATATTTGCCGGAGTTATGATGGCATTATCTCTCCAGTTAGGTTTCGTGCTTTTAAGTTTAGTGACATCCTTTAGGATTACAACCCGGGTTCAAGAAAGCCCTCACCCGCTTAACGAGACGGAGACGAAGCTTCCAATGTAATTACGGCTTCATTGCAGAATGCGGGGAGACTCATACGATTTGGAGGTATAGAAGATGGCTCGTGTGTTGGTTGTCATTACTCCGGCGGAAGGTCACGTGAATCCGTCGCTGGGATTGGTCAAGCAGTTGACGGACAACGGCGAGGAAGTTGTCTATGTATGTACGGAGGAGTATCGCGCCAGAATTGAACAAACCGGAGCCCAGTTACGGACTTATCCTTTTCCCGAAGACGCTTTTTCCCATGATCCGGTATTAAAGCCCGCGGAGTATAAGCATCCTTATCAGTTCGTCTATATGATGGTCGGCGGGATTATTCGGAAGATCGTTCCGGAAGTTCTGCGGGTTACGGCGAATGAAACGTTCGATTATTTAATTTTCGACTCCTTGATGGGCTGGGGAGGCACGATCATTGCGGAAAAGCTGGGCATCCCTGCGGTATGCTCTATCGCTTCCTTTGCTTTCGTAGAGCCTTTGGGGACGGATCAAGGCTTGGATGAAAACCGTGCGGACGTAAAGGAGCTGTATGAGGCCACGATGAAGTTGACGCGGCAATTAGCCGATGAATTTCAAGTGCGTGCCCCGGCTATGGGTGAGATTGCCAGACATGCGGGGCGATTAAAGCTCGTTTATACAAGCCGCTATTTTCAACCGCAAGCGGAAAAGCTGGACGATAGCTTTATTTTTGCCGGTCCTTCGATCGTACCGCGTCAGGATGCTCCGTCTTTCCCGTTCGAACAGCTGCACGCCCGACATCGTCAGACGGTTTACATCGCAATGGGCACCATCTTAAATAAAGACTTGGATTTCTACAAGCTTTGCTTTGACGCATTTGGGGATTTACCGGTCACGTTCGTCTTATCTTCAGGCAGATATACGGATATGACACCGTTGAAGGATCGGATTCCCGACAATTTTATTGTACAGCCCTACGTTCCGCAGCTGGAAATGCTGCAGCATGCAGACGCTTTTATTACCCATGCGGGAATGAACAGCACAAGTGAGGCCTTGTATTACAATGTGCCTCTGGTGATGATTCCGTTAACTTCGGATCAGCCTCTTGTGGCGAAGCGGGTGGAAGAGCTGGGAGCGGGCATTGCTTTGGATAAACATAACCTCACCCCCGCTGCTTTGAGAGCTGCTTTAGCAGAAGTGCTGAGCAATCCGGCTTATAAGCGGCAGGCTCATGTCATCGGCGAATCTTTACGCCAGGCCGGCGGCTATAAGCGAGCAGCCGATGCCATAACGAATTATTTTGCCACTATCAATAGATAAAAGAGAGGTCCGCTGGTCCGCTTCGCGGGCGGACAGCGGACAACGTCTGCGGCTTGCCATCAGGGAAAAGAACAAGAAGAGGCTTTTCACCCGAATCGTTTCCTGTATAATGGAATGAAAGCAGTTACAACTGCTATGGGAAACATGCGGGGGGCGGGCCAATTGCGTCGATTAGGAATTCGTATCAACAAACATAGCGTGATCGTCACGTGGCTCATTTCCTACATTTCGGTGCTGCTTGTTCCGATTATGATCAGCGCGATTCTATATGCCGCCACTTGGCATGTGGTGGAAACGGAAATCAACCGCGCCAACGAATCGATGCTCCGGCAGATGGAGCAGGCGATTGACGGCAATCTGGCAGGGATCGAACGGTTAAGCCTGGAAATTGCGTTGAACCGGCGAGTAGCCGGATTTATTAATGCGCAGCAGCCGCTTACGGACAGCGACTATTACGATTTGGTCAGTATCGCGGGCGATCTGCGGGTGTATCAGGTGGCCAACGATTTTGTCGAGCAGATCTACATTTATTACAAAAACAGCGATACCGTATTGTCGGCCCGGGAACATATCGACAGCCGGGCGCTGTACGGGAAATTGCGCGAGAACGACGGGACGAGCTACGAGGAATGGAAGGCGTACTTCGACAAGCGGTACATTCAGGAATACGTTCCCGTTACGATGCGCGGGGATGGCGAACCGGTCAAGGCCGTCATGTACGCCAAATCGGTCACGCTCGACCATACGGATCAGCCGGGAGCGGTGATACTGTTCGTCATCAAGGATTCGAAGCTGCTGGACAATATCGCGCCCGCCAATCAAGCTTCGATCGCCGTCGTGGACAAGCAGAACCGCTTGGTCGCCTCGACGGGCTTCGACCATAATCCGGTTACACCGGGTTACGACCGTCTCACGAACAAGCATGGCCTGTTGTATGAGACGATCTCCGGCAAAGAGGTTGCCGTGTCCTACACGACGTCGGACAGCACGGGCTGGAAATACGTTTCGATGATTCCCGCCGAGCTGTTCGACGACAAGATGAAAACGATGAAGCTGCTCATTTACTCCAGCATTGGCCTAAGCCTTGTTATCGGCGGAATCGTGACGTTCTTGTTCTTGCGAAAAAATTACAATCCGATCAGCGTGCTGATTCGCAGCCTTTCCGTAAAGTCGGGCATTTCCTTCGACGAAGGGTCGAACGAGTACGGGTACCTGGAGGAGGCGCTCAATACGACGTTTGCCGAGAAGGAGAAGATCGACCAGCGGCTTCGCCGGCATCGCGACGCCATCCGTTCCCATTTGTTCCAGAGTCTGCTGAAGGGCAGGCTGGAGCAAAATGTTCCGGTACACGAGTCGCTCGCTGCCCACGATATCCGGCTGGCTTCGCCATACTTTGCCGTCCTTCTGTTTCACATCGATCATTACGGCAAGCTGGATTCGTCCGGTTATCCCGATCCCCGGATGGGCAGGCTGCTGCATTTTATCATCATGAATGTGGTGGAGGAAGTGGCCGGCAGCCGCCATCACGCTTTCACGACGGAAATGGACGATATGCTGGCATGCATCGTCAATTTTGGGACGGAGCCCGATGAGGAGGAGCTGCAGCGAATCGCGGCCCAGGTCAAGTCGTTTCTGCTCGACCATTTCCATATCCGCCTGACGGCAGCGATCAGCGGCATCCATCAAGAGCTGTACGGGATTCCGCGCGCGTATCAGGAAACGCTGGAGGCGCTGGAATACCGCCTCGTGATGGGGAGCGGGGAAATTATCCGTTACATCGATCTGCCCGGTTCGGATACGGCGCAACCATCCGGCAGCTACTACTACCCTTTGCATGTGGAGCAGCAGCTGATAAATTTCGTCAAGACGGGCGACCACGAGAAATCGAGTGCGATGATCGACGAAATTATCGGTATCAATGTCTCTGGCTCGTCCCTGTCCGTACCGCTGGCCAAATGTCTCATGTTCGATATGATCAGCACGCTTCTGAAAACGATGGACGAAATCGGCGCGGGAAGCAAGCGGGATTTCCTTGAGCGGGTCAATCCGGTGGACCGGTTGACCGGCTGCGAAACGATCATGGAGATGCAGGTGCAGCTTCGCGAGGTGCTGGGCGAAGTATGCCGCTTGATCCAGGAGGAGCGCAGCCAGGAGCAGAGCAGTCTGCTGAGTCAGCAGATCCTCGCCTATATAAAGGATCATTACTACGATGAAAACCTCAACATCTCGATGCTCGGCGAAGCGTTCGGGTTGACCCCGTCTTATTTGTCGAAGCAGTTCAAGACTCAGACGGGCAAGGCACTGCTCGATGTAATCAGCATGACCCGGCTGGAGGAAGCGAAGCGCTTGCTTCCGGATGCTAAGCTGTCGGTTGCGGAAATCGCCAGAAAGGTCGGATACGCCGACATCAACACGTTCAACCGGATTTTCAAAAAATTCGAAGGCATTACGCCGGGAAAATATAGAGAGCTCTAATAATAGCTGGCCCGTCCAGGAAAAGCCGTTCAAGCATGCTTGCGCGGCTTTTTTCGGTTTTTGAATGGGGATTGCAGAAAAGCATGGCGCCATACTGCCGTTTTTAACGGTGGAGTTTCGATTTTGAATATAGCCTTCAAGGTGCGCTTCGTAGCATAATGGCCCTAAGGTGCAGCAACCCGGAGTGCACACTTTCTCAACTTATAGGGGGATTCGCATGAAACAAAGCTCTGCCGGTAAATCGTTTCGCGCTGCGGCATGCGTCGTCTTGGCTTCCAGCCTAATCGTCGCATGTACCAAACAGAATAGCGGGGATGGCCAGAATACGCCGAAAACACCGGCACCGTCATCGGAAGCTGGACAGTACCCGATCCAAACGAAGGAAACGTTGACCTCGTGGGAGCAGATCAATACGAACCTGATCACCTTCGTGCCCAACCTGGGCGAATCGCCGTTCGGCAAACAGCTGGAGAAGGAAACCGGCGTGAAAGTCAAGTATGCGCATCCGGCCGACGGGCAGTCGAAGGAGCAGTTCAATCTGCTGATCGCATCGAACAAATTGCCGGACGTCATCGAATACGATTGGAACAGCTCCTATCCCGGAGGAGCGGAGAAGGCGATCGCCGACAAGGTCATCCTGCCGCTCAACGATTATATTGACAAGTATGCACCCAATCTGAAAAAGCGGCTGCAGCAGGACAAAGAGCTGGACAAAATGGTGAAGACGGACAGCGGCAAATATTATGTCTTTCCTATGATCCGCCCCGACAACGGGCTTGTATTCCGTGGGCCGATGATCCGCAAAGACTGGCTGGACGAATTGAAGCTGCAGGTGCCGACGACGATTGACGAATGGTACACCGTTTTGAAAGCGTTTAAAGAACAGAAGGGAGCGTCGGCTCCGTTCTCCTCGCTGTACAGCAACGAGTTTAATATTCAAGACGCGTTCATCGGGGCCTACCGTACGGCTAACCGGTTCTATATCGACGATCAAGGCAAGGTAAAGTACGGACCGATCGATCCGCAATTTAAAGATGCGCTTGCTCTTCTCCGGAAATGGTATGCGGAAGGGCTGATTGATAAGGATTTTGCCTTGAACACGGATTCGAAGACGCTGGACAACAAAATGTTGGGTGAAAATTCGGGGGCCACGGTCTCTCTGCTCAGCGGCGGCATGGGCCGTTGGATGGAAACCGGGAAGAAGAAAAATCCGAAATTCCAGCTTGTTGCCGCACCTTATCCGACCTTGAAAAAAGGGGAGCGGGCATTCATCGGACAGCGTGATTTCAAATACAATCCGTCCGCCAGCAAAGCGGTAACCGTCGACACGAAGCATCCCGAGCTGGCCGTCCAATGGCTGGACTACGCTTTCAGCGAGAAGGGCAGCCTGCTGTTCAACTTCGGGATTGAGGGCGAGAGCTATTCGATGAAGGACGGCGAACCGCAATTCACCGACAAGATAACGAAAAACGAGAAATATAATCTCCAGCAAATGGTATCTCAATATACGAAGCCGAACGGACCGTTTCCGGGAGACAGCCGGAAAAACTTCAACACGTTCCCGGAGCAGGATGAAACCATAAAGATATGGTCCGAAACCGATGCCGCCAAGCATGTGATGCCGCTGTTCATTACGCCGACAGTGGAGGAGAGTAAAGAAGTAGCCAAGCTGAATACGGCGATCGCGAGCTACAAGGAAGAAATGTTCGTGAAATTTATTATGGGTAAGGAACCGATAGACAAATTTGACGATTACGTGAAGCAGATTCAATCGATGGGGATCGACAAGGTGACGAAAATTTATCAGGAAGCGCTAGACCGGTACAATAAACGATAATTCGGGCTTGGAAGGGAGAGAGAACATGAGCGCCATGAACCCGGAAACGACGATCGCCGTTATCCCGAAGAAACGTGCGGGCATCGGCCTGCTGGTGGATATCCGGAAAAATAAGCTGCTGTACGTCATGCTGCTTCCGGTGCTGCTCTTTTACGTGATATTCCACTACGCTCCGATGTATGGGGCCGTTATCGCGTTTAAAGATTTTTCGCCCCGGCTTGGCATAGGGGAGAGTCCATGGATCGGCTTCGAGCATTTCGAGACGTTTTTCACCGGGGCTTATTTCTGGAGAACGATCAAAAATACGCTGCTGATCAGCTTCTACGAGCTGCTGTTCGGCTTTCCGGCGCCGATCGTGCTCGCCCTGCTGCTTAATGAAGTGAGACATACATTATTCAAGCGCACGGTGCAGACGGTCACTTATTTGCCGCACTTCATCTCGCTCGTCGTCATTTGCGGCATTGTGAAGGACTTTACATCCACCGACGGTGTCGTTAACGATATCCTCGTCTACATGGGGGGAGAACGTCTTTCGCTGCTCCTTGAGCCGGATATGTTCCGCTCGATCTATGTCTCTTCCGGGATATGGCAGCATATCGGCTGGGGAACGATCATCTTTTTGGCCGCCTTGACCGGCATTGATCCCGAACAGTACGAAGCCGCCAGGATGGACGGCGCCGGGCGGTGGAAGCAGATGCTGCATGTCACGATTCCGGGCTTGATGCCGACGATCGTCATCCTGCTTATTTTGAACATCGGACGGCTGATGAATGTCGGATTCGAAAAGATCATTCTGCTGTACAATCCGGGCACGTACGAGACAGCCGATGTCATCTCGTCGTATGTGTACCGGGTCGGTTTGCAGGATTTCAATTACAGCTTCAGCTCGGCGGTCGGGTTGTTCAACTCCGCAATCAATTTCATTCTCGTGATCTTTTCCAACTGGTTGAGCCGCAAGCTGAACAATACGAGCTTATGGTAAAAAGGAGGAACAGCCGATGCTGAACCGGCGCACCGTTTCGGAAAGATGCTTTGATGCCGGCAATGTTGTCTTTTTGACTTTGCTGATGGCGCTCACCGTTTATCCCATCGTGTACGTCGCCTTCGCTTCCGTCAGCGACGCCGCGAGCTTGATGGCGCACAAAGGAATGCTGTGGAAGCCGCTCGGATTTTCGCTCGAGGCGTACGTGAGCGTGTTTAACAATCCAATGATACTGAAGGGCTACGTGAATACGCTGTTCGTCGTCATCGTCGGCCTTGCGTTCAATCTGTCGCTTACGGCCTTCGGGGCGTATGCCTTGTCCCGCAAAAGCTTGCGCTACCGCAAGCCGCTCATGCTGTTCATCGTCTTTACGATGTTCTTTAGCGGAGGACTGATTCCGTTTTATTTTACGGTCAAAGGAATCGGGCTTGCCGACTCGCTATGGGCGCTTATTATTCCGCATGCGATCAATACGTTCAATCTGATCATCATGAAAACGTCGTTCGAGGCGATCCCCGACAGTCTGGAGGAATCGGCCAAGATCGACGGGGCGAACGATTTCGTCATCCTGTTCCGTATCATGCTGCCGCTCTCTATGCCTGTCATCGCGGTCATGATGCTGTATTATGGCGTCAGTCACTGGAACTCCTGGTTCCATGCCATGATCTTCCTACAGGACCGGTCGCTGTATCCGCTGCAGCTCGTGCTACGCGAAATTTTGCTGCAGGGCGAAGCGAGCTCGATGGCCGTCGGCGCGACGGATACCGATGTGGCGATGCTGTCGGTTACGCTGAAATACGCGACGATTATCGTCGCGACGGTACCGATTCTTTTCGTGTATCCGTTCCTGCAAAAGTACTTCGTGAAGGGCGCGCTGGTCGGCGCAATCAAAGGATAAGGAGCGGAACCCGCAGCATGAATGGTAACGAAACGGAAAATGTCCGCCTGGAGCTCAATTGGGAGCAGTTTATGGCCGATAATGATATGGAATGGGTCGTCAAGCCCGTTAGCTGGGACGAAGGGGCCTTTATCGGCAACGGGCTGATCGGCGCGATGATTTATGGGGAGGAGAATGCGAAGAAGCGGAACGTGCTGCGGTTCGTTGCGGGCCGGACGGACGTGACGGCGACCCGGACGGACACACCAGGTTTCCGCCCGCGCGTACCGGTCGGCGAGCTCGACCTGGAGCTGGAAGGGATGATTTATCATCCGACTTCGATGCGGCTGGATTTGTGGAATGCCGAGCTGCGCGCCGTATTGACGACGACCCGCGGAGAGGTCCGGGTTAGGGCATTCGCCCACAGTGAGGCGGAAGTTATGGCCGTCGAGCTCGAAACGACGGAAGGGGAAAAAGGAGCGCGCTTGGCGTGGTACGCGAATTCCGAGGTGGACCCGGTGCTTAAGCATGCCGACGGCATCAATATGAACCAGTACATTCCGGCGGAAGAGGTTGACAAAACGACGGGGAACGACGGGATATGCTTCTCCGTCCAGCGGTTTGCTCCGGGCGAAGGCTGCGTCACGGCATGGAAGGAGGCGCGGGCCGCCGGAGGCCGCCGCAGCATCTGGTATGTCAGCATCGTCAACGGCCATGACGAGAAGGCGAAGGAACAAGCTGCGGCTGCGGTGAGGAAAGCTTCGGAGAGCGATTTCGGCGCGTGGGTCGACGCGCATCGCCGGTGGTGGCACCGGTATTACCGGCAAAGCTTCGTTTCGATCCCGGACGGGCGGCTGGAAAGCTTTTACTGGATACAGATGTATAAGCTGGCCTCGGCCACGCGGGCCGACCGGCCGCTGATCGACAATCAGGGACCGTGGCTTGCCCCGACGCCTTGGCCGGGGATCTGGTTCAACATGAACGTGCAAATGAGCTATTCGCCGGTCTATGCGGCGAACCGGCTGGAGATCGGGGAATCGCTCGTGCGGGCGCTCGAAGAGAACAAGGAGCATTTGATCGGAAACGTGCCCGAGCCGTTCCGGCACGATTCGGCGGGATTGGGCCGAAGCTGCAGTTTTGATCTGAAAAGCGAAGTGGACGACGAGGTCGGCAACCTCGCCTGGATCTGCCACAATGTTTGGCGGCATTACCGGTACTCTATGGATGACGAGATGCTGAGAAACGTGCTGTATCCGATCTTGCGAAGAAGTATGAATTATTATTTTCACCTGCTGGAAGAAGAGGAAGACGGCAGACTGCATTTGCCGCCGACCATTTCCCCCGAATACGGCTCGTTTATGCGGACGAGGGTGCGCGATTGCCATTACGATCTGGCGCTCATTCGCTGGGGCTGCGAAACGTTGCTGGCCATAAGCGAGCGGCTGGGGGAAGCGGACCCGACGTGCTGGAAATGGCTGCACGTTCTCGACCGGCTGGCGCCGCTTCCGGTGGACGAGACCGGCTTCATGATCGGCCGCGACACGCCGCTTGCGTACGGCCACCGGCATTTCAGCCACCTGCTCGCCGTCTTTCCCCTGCACCTGATCGGCTGCGACAGGGAGGAGGACCGGGAGTTGATCGCTACCTCGCTTCGCCATTGGATCGGTAAGGAAGGCGATTTGCGCGGCTTCAGTCTGACCGGCGCGGCCTCCATTGCCGCGACGCTCGGTTGGGGGAATGAAGCGCTTCGCTTGCTGCAAGCGCTGCTGCTGATCATCAAGCCGAATACGATGTACAAAGAAGCAGGGCCCGTCATCGAGACGCCGCTCGCGGGAGCGGAGGCGATTCATGACATGCTGCTGCAAAGCTGGGGCGGGACGATCCGCATCTTCCCGGCCGTCCCGGACGAATGGCGGGATGCGGCGTTTCACGATCTGCGGGCCGAAGGTGCTTTTCTCGTCAGCGCCGTTCGCAGGGACGGCTTCACCCGGTTTATTTGCGTGAGAAGCTTGGCCGGGGAGCCCTGTATTGTCCGGACCGGGTGGACCGGCGTCGTCCGGTGGCGGAAAACCGGAACTGACGCTGCTGAGGCGACGGTCGACTTGGGAACGAAGGAAGCAGACATCGTATTGGATTTGCAAAAGGGAGAGGAGGCGATTCTGTATCCGGACGGCGAGTTCCCGGATCTGCGCATACGGCCGGTATCACCGTCCGGAAGACCCGTCCGTTATTTCGGCGGGCACAAGCCTTGGCGGCTTTACGGCTTCCCGTTCTGAAAGGCCGGAAATTGAAGATTTTAATGATCTTTTCGGCATTTTGAAGATTCCTTTTGCCCCGCTTTTCTTTGTAAAATGAAACCGGAGTGCACTCTGCAATTTAAAAAAACGAAGGAGCGATGAAATGATAAGACGAAAAAAGCTATTTACGGTTTTGGCATGCGCTTGCTTGCTTCCTGCGCTTGTTCCTGCCGCACCCGGTTACGCGGCGGATGCCAGGCTGCCGGTTCCGGCGTCTGCCGTAACGGCGAGTAATGACGACGGCAACGTGCCGGCCAATGCTGCGGACGGCAATCTGTCCACGCGCTGGTCCGCCAGAGGCGACGGGGAATGGATCAAATTCGATCTAGGCGCCAACAAGAAGGTCAGCTATATGAAAATGGCATTTCTCAACGGGGATACCAGAACCTCTAAGTTCGATATTCAAACCTCGACCGACAATGTGAGCTTTAAGACGGTGAAGGCAAATGCGGTCAGCAGCTTGAATGCGGGCCTGCAAACCTTTGATTTTCCTGATGTCAACGCGGCCCGGTACGTAAAAATTATTGGGCACGGGAACTCGGTTAATGACTGGAACAGCTACACCGAAGTGGAGATTTATGGGGAGGGTGGCGAAAGTGGCCAAGGTGTGCCGGTTTCCACCTCTGCCGAGCTGACTGCGGCCATTGGCAAAGCGGTTCCCGGCACGACGATTGTGCTCGCCGACGGTACCTACACGCAGGATGCTCCCTTCGTCGTGAGCGGCAAGAACGGCACGGCGAACAGCCCGATTACGATCAAAGCGGCAAATCCGGGTCAGGCCGTCATTTCCGGCGGGGCATCGCTCAAAATTCAAAAATCGTCCTACGTTACGATTGAGGGCTTGAAGTTTACGAACACCGGCAACACGGCGCTCTTCTTGGACGGCTCCAACAATATTCGGGTGACCCGAAATCAATTCGCTTTGCCGGCAACCGGAAAAGACTTGATCTGGCTGCAGGTGAGCGGAGCGAACAGCCATCACAACCGAATCGACCATAATGATTTTGGTCCCAAGAACGACACGAATCCGCTTATTGCCTACGAAGGCGACGGCAAGGGGAACATCTCGCAGTACGACGTGATCGAATACAACTACTTCCATGATGTCGGCCCGTGGGTAGACAACGGCAAGGAAACGATACGTCTGGGGCTATCCAAAGTCTCGTTGTCCAACGGGTACAACACCATTCAATACAATCTGTTCGAGAACTGCGACGGCGAACCCGAAATCGTCTCCGTCAAAAGCAGCGGCAACACGGTCCGCTACAATACCTTCAAAACCTCGAAAGGGGGACTAACTTCACGGCACGGCCATAACAACGAGTTTTACGGGAACTTCTTCCTTGGCGACGGCGTAGAAACGAAGCAATCGGGAATTCGGGTGTATGGCAACGACCATAAAATTTACAACAACTACTTCGAGAAGCTTACCGAGACGGCCATCCATCTCGATAGCGGCAGCTTTGACGGCGGCACCGGCGGGTATCCGCCCAATCCGACGGGCGACCAATTGAAAGCGCATTGGAAAATTTACCGCGCCCAAGTCGTCAACAATACGATCGTAGGCAGCAAGGCGGGTATTGTTATCGGGTCAGGGAAGGCATACGCTCCTCAAGACAGCGTCGTGGCGAACAACATCGTGAAAAATTCCACGGGGACGCTTTATAACGAAGCGGCCACCAGCAACACCGTATTCGAAGGCAACCTCGGGTATGGCAGCACGCTGAGCAATAAATCGAGAACGGCTGCGGAGATTCGTAACGCCGACCCGATATTTCAAACCGTGAACGGATTGCAAAAACTATCCTCCGCCAGCAAGGCGGCGATTGATGCCGCAGTTGGAACGTACAGCTATATCAAGGAGGATATGGATGGCGAAGTTCGCTCCTCCGCCCATGATATCGGAGCGGACGAATACTCCACGGCTTCGTCCTTCAAGAATCGTCCGCTGCAGAAGACCGACGTGGGGCCGGACGCGCCATAATTTCAATTTTACATTCGCAGCAGAAAAAAGAAAAAGTGCCATCCCCGCGGGGAAAGGCACTTTTTCTCGTCCAGAGCCACCTGGTGGCAGGCTTACTTCGAAATGTAAAAGGCGTTATTTTCAAACTTTGTCGTCAAGCCTAAGTCCTCGACAGCCAATTTCCAGGTCATCGGGAAATAGGTTACATCATTTAATATAAGCAGCGGATACGCTTCTGTCGAGTTGTCAAACCAGGCATCGTTTACAAATACGTTGAAATCGGGAAGCTTGGCGTACAGCTTTGCAGGCGGGGAGCCCAGGTCGACATTCAGTTTGGCTGCTTTGTTGGCCGTCTTCCGGATCACAAATTGCCGGGATGAGCGCTTGCGATCGATGCGATCGATGAGAACGTAAGACTGAACAGAGCAATCCCTAAAACGGCATGAGACAATTGCATCAAGCCAATTTGATCCATGATGAAATAGATTCAATCACGTGACGGGTTTTCACAAATCATTCACACACAAACCGTGAAAAAGTTATCATTTGCATGAATGTGATACGATTTAGGAGAAATCAACTTTTTAACCAAAGGATGGTGGATGTAATGAAACTGAATCATATCAATTTGACGGTCACGGACGTGCCCGCCGCTCAGCAATTTCTGGAAACTTATTTCGGACTCAAGCCGATGGACACGAGCGGAGATGCGCGCGGCAGTTCATTCGCGGTGCTGTTTGACGATAACGGAATGGTGATCACGTTAATGAAAGGAGCCGAGGCTCAGTACCCTAAGACGTTTCATATCGGCTTCATCCAGGAGAGCGAAGAGAAGGTGAATGAGATCAATCGACGCATGAAGGACGACGGATTCGATGTTAAGCCGCCGCAAAGGTCGCATGGATGGACGTTCTATGTGAAAGCTCCGGGCGGTTTTACCGTCGAGGTTCTCGCTTAAGTGAAGCTGCGATAAGGGAAAAGCACGAGCCGGCCGGAGGCACAGTCCTTCAGCCGGTTTATTTTATTCCAGCTGCAATTAGTTTGTACGGGGATGTACGGCCTATGGTTTTGTCGAATAATGTCATAAAATATATATCTTTCGTTTCAGTTCTCTCTTGCGGAAACAGGACAATAGACGGATATTTTATCGATTTATAAGTCTATCGGTTCAAAAACGATGGTATAACTTGTCATCGGAATCGTTTGAATGGAATAATGAAAGGGCCGTACCGGGAGCTTCGGACCTCTTGGTGGAGGACGGAACGGTTCTGCATGTATGACTGCGGTTTGAATGAATAACGAACAAGAGGAGCGAACAAAATGACGGAGCTGGAAGACCGATTCGAAGAGGATGGAAACGAACAAGAGGAGCAGGATGATTCCGGCTTTGCCCGGGTTTATATGGTGGAGCTGCTGTACAAGACGAAGCCGGAGCTGTCCCGCGAGGCGCTGTACGCGAAGATGGAAGCCTATACGGGGCAGGTTGACGTTCCGGATGATGAGGATACCGAGGACGAAGAGGACGAGGCCGATGTTCCCGGTCTTGCCGTCTGGGAAGCGGAAGATCCGGACCCAAGCAACGAAACGCTGATGTTTTTCCATCTTAACTATAAAGTCGCTTATGCGGAAGGCGAACTTCCGGCGCAAACGTGCATATTCCGGACCGATGAGGAGACGAAGCCGGAAAAGTACGAAACAGCTTTGCAGCAAGCGTGGGATTGGCCCGAAGCCCGCGAGACGATGGGAGCATGCCGGCATTCCGTGCTGCTTACCGATTTCTGCGCCGCAGGCCTTCCTTATAAAGAACGGCTGGAGCTGTTCCAGAATGCGCTGCGGGCTCTGCTGGAGGTTGCTCCGTGCGACGCCCTCTATTGGAGCGCTAGCGACAAAATCGTAGATCCGGAGCAGTACCAGAGCGCTCTCGCGGAAGGGCAGACGCTGTATGGAGCGATGAACGTCAGATTTTATAACGTTCAGGGCAGGGGAGCTGAGCGCCGGGAGTTTTTGATGGACACGACCGGTCTTGCCGCACTGGGACTGCCGGATCTGCAGTGTCATTTTTACGATATGGAGCCGGGAGAAGTCGCCTCTGTCCTGGGTGATCTCGGCTATTACCTGTATAACCGGGGAGACGTCATTCAGGACGGCGAGACGGTTGGTTGGACGGAGCAGCAGCGCTGGCGCTGCGAGCATCAGTATGCACTGGCGGCGCCACGCCGTTACGTGCTGGACTTGGATCCGGGCGAGCCTTACTATGCCGGCAGACAGCATCACGACGAAAACCGATAATGCGGGAGGCGGGACGATCGTATGGATAGCATGCTGGAAGATCTCATCAACGAAATGAAGAAAGCCATTGAGCAATGGTTCGAATTCATTGGCGATAAGGATGCGGAACAAATTGTGAAGCGTACCCCGCTGCAGGTCGGGATTCATGACTACGGTCTGCTGGAGTACGCCAAGGGCAGAGTCAGCGTGACGGACTCGGAGCTCGATTTCTTGTCGCCGAAAGTCAAGACTCGGCTGGGTGAGCCTGCCGAGCCATTGTCGGAGGAACAGGTCCGGGAGCAGATCATCCCGCGCTTGGCTGCATTCATGCAGCAGCAATTGGACAGTCTTCCGTCCCCGGCTTTAATCGATTATAACTTTACACTCTGGGGAAAGTTTCGCGTGCAGGAAGGCGAAGTGACGCTCCCTATTCTCCAGCATATCGATGAGGCGAAGAAGAAGCGGCTGCTGAATTCCATCGCTTCTTATATCCAAACGAAGCTCGATGACGGGAAGTACCCTACCAAGCCGCTGGAGACGTTCTTTCTCTCCAGACACTTGCTCGACGAGAAATTATTTCCCGACCTAGATGCAGGGCGGATCCTTTCCGTGTTCGAGAACATTTTGGAGCTGAATAAAGGGAAGAAAGAGCGGCTTGCCGAGCATCGTTCGAATATCGTGAACGCTCTGCGGAATTGGGTGGAGGAAACGTTTCTGCCCCGTTATTTCGAGATTCGGAAAGAGCAGTGGAATGAAGCCGAGTATACGAGAAAAAGCGATATTAAACTCGAAGATACCGAGCAAGGGCCGATTGAGCTGCTGTTATATACGGCGGTGTCCATTATTAAATATGAGCCTTCTTACAGCAAAAGCACGGGGCTTGCCTTCCTGGAACGGGCCGTCGAGCTGGGAAGCGCCAGGGCATCCCGCTACCTGAAGGAAGGCAGCGGAACGTTTGCCAAGGAAGATGTACATGTCCGCGACGAGTTTGTGGAATGCACGGCCAATGACGTTTTCTCTACCGTAACGATTACCATTAAGCAGGAAGCCGAGGAGAGCTACGCGCGTGCGCTGCGGTTTATTTGCCGCTTGCTGCAGCAAGGGTTCCCCAAAAACTATCAGATTAAGCTGAAATCCGGCGTCAAGCAGTTTTTGCCCATCAAAGGATTAGCGAAGTCAGGGACACATCGTTTCTTCGCCAACGCCATGGAATACCCGAAGCTGCACCCGCTGCTGGAGGAATATGCCCGCGAAGCGATGGAAGAGTTCGAATGGTATGCGGATACGGAAGACGAGAAGAGCTGCATGCCGGGCAGCTATGCCGTCTTCGGCCTCGGCTTGGCGGACCGGAGTTACTTTGCGCTGGTAGAGGATTATATGAAGCAGGTGGATGACGAGCACCAGTCCGTGCAAAATGACTTCACGGTTGCTTTCGTCGAACGGTATGGCGTGAATGCGGAGACCATCCCCACGCTAGTGACGTGCTTGCTGCACAGCACCGACTCGATCAAGCTGAAGATCAAGCCCGCGATGGAAGAGGAAGCCAATACAAGACTGCTGCTCGAGCAGGTTAGCGGCCTTCAGCCTTATGAAGTGGAGCATATCGTCTATCCGATTTGGGGCGGCGTGGAAAAGCTTAAGACTGCCGGCGCCAAAGCCAAAGGGGAGAAGGCGGTATTGCTATCGGAGCTAGTGCAGGCTGCATCCTCCAAGAGAAGCCAGCGCTAGGCAACGTTAGAAGAAGGATAAGTGATATAGACAAGGCGAGGGTGCTATGGAAAGAACGTTAACGGACAGAATCAGCAACAAAACATGGTCGATTCAGCAAACCGGGAATCAAGTTCTTATCTCAAGCAACGGAGGCAAGGCGAAAGAAAAAGTCTTTGATGAGCCGGGGCAAGCGGCAAAGTATGTACAAAAGGAAACGTGGAGCAGGCTGAAAAAAGGGTTTGTGCTGCATAACCCGCAGGCAGGAGCCGGACAGCCGGTCCTGCACCGTTACATCGGAGGCGGCTACACCGGCTTTATGCCGCTGGCTGCGATGGAGGATACGAACACGTTCTTTTGCAGCTATGTGGTGGGCCAGTTTGAAAAAGAAGAGATTTATCTCATGGACGATCAAGGGGAGAAACAAACAACCTACGAGCTTCCGGGACAGCAGTTAATCTTAGATATGCGGCACTGTGCCGAACAGAACGTACTGCTGTTGAATATTGACCATCATATTGTCGGACTTTCTCTGGGCAATGGCGAGATGGAGCGATACACTCCCAAAATGCCGGCGAGCACGCTGTCGGTATCCGGCTCGACGGCGCTCTGGTACGATAAGTCCAGCCTAGTCGCCTATGATCTGGGGACGAATACCGTCCGCTATACGAGACAAGTGGAATGCGAGAAGTATGGCGGACATAGTACGCAGCTTTGCGCCGTACTGTCGCACGACGGCCGCCTGATGGCGTATTGTACACATACCGGTGAAATCGTAATCGTCGATATGACGACCATGCAGGAACATATGATCGCAAAAGACAAAAATGCGATGACGTCGAGCATGGCTTTTTCACCGGACGACCGATTGTTGTTCACGCAGGAGCAGTACGGTTCATGGTCGCTTAAGTGCTACGACCTGAGCACAATGACCGGATACAGGGACTGGATGACGACGGATATAAAAAGCTTTGCGATCCATGAACGCAGAAGACTGCTCGCCGTGTACAACTACGGCAAGATTCAGCTGTTCGACCTCCAGACGATGAAACCGACGATGTCGTTTGAGGTTGAGCATGTTGTGAAAAACTGCACCCTAACCTTTACACAGGATTACCTCGCCGTCTATACGGATTATGGCTGCGTGAGCCTCTATGCACTTGCATAACTAAAAAAACAAGCCGGAGCGCAATTTCGGTTGCACTCCAGGCTTGTTTTTCATTTGCTTTATAGCTGATCCGCATTTGAAGATGGCTTGCCATAGGGATCGAGATTTTCGTCTCCAATGATATCGACATAATCTTTGGCGCCTTCAGGAACCGTCAATAAATCTGCCGCTTCCGCCGTAGTCTCAAGATTTTCAATGCCTGTCTGAGTTTCTTTATCCATCGTTACCTCCTGTATTTATTCAATTGAATATCCATCCAATTTCTCACGATCTCCGATTTCTTGGGTATCGTCCGTTCTAAATCCGTCACGTTCGTGTGATGCAAGGTCCTCATAGACCGTTTCGGGATTTCCGTCCGTTTCTTTTTCCAGCTTATCTTGCGGCATGGCTTCATCTCCTTTACAATGGATATCATTTACAGCCGGTAGCATTTTTATTCTAATTAAAAAGACCGCCAAGCATGGCGGCCTGAGTGTTGAGAAAGTAGGCTTTTACAAAAATAGAGATGCATACGGAGGTGGGGTATCTACTGGAGGAGCGATAGCGTTCGCCTTTGTCTGCGGGAAATACCCGCTGTTAAGCGGCTTCAATCAAAATTTCCCGCGGACAACAGCGACCGGAAGTAGATACCCCACCCACTTGTATACCTCTACTATTTCAATTCACTACTTTCTCAACAAGCTCTCCGCCAAGCATGGAGGCTTACTTATCCTGTGTCCGGTAGACAACCAGGATCGTGCTTCTTTGATATTCCCCTTTGTCGGGTTTGCTTTTGATAATGGACCCGTAGCTTATACTTACAATTTGATCTTCCGCCAATGTGGCCAGAAATTCATTGCAGCTTTTCTCGGCAAGCCTGACGTCGGAATCAAGAAACTCTTTCACTTGAATCATGCTTTTCACCTTTCTTGGCTTATGATTTTGACCCGTCATACATTAAATGTAAAAAACCGCTTTCATGCAGTAAGGCATCCCGCCCGATAGAGTGGAATGCCTTACCAAATTGACCATAACATATAACAACTATGGAGTCAAACCTGCTAGATTCTAACGAAGAATCCTATCCTATTGTGGAAATGAAATTTTGAATTGGTTATGATAGGAGGGGAAACCATACGAGAACCGGATACGAGGAGAGCGAGCACATCCTAATGAGATATAATGGCATTCGTGAGATCATCGAAAGAGAGCCTTCGAGGCATCAGTTTGAAAAAATATCGGAAGCGGAGCTGGAAAAAGAAATCATCGACGGGATTCCGCAAGATTTTGTTGATTTTTTGAAAGAAATCGGTCAGGGGACTTTGGCTGATGAATTTTTCCAATTTTTCGGCTGTTTAGTGCAGGCTGATGAGTTTTACGATGAGTTAATTCGTGAAGAAGACCATGAAGAGCTCAAAGACGTTCTACTATTTGGACGTATATGTACCGGCGATGCGGTAGGTTTTTTAACAACGGATGAGTGGTCTATTGTCGAAATATGGCACGACGATGATCTAACCCTTCATCCCGTAGAGGAAGCGACATTTGAGGAATATATCAATCATTTGTTTTCGCCCAAAGGAGAACATTAAATGGATGAGAAATTGCTTAAAAAAATTGTAATGAACGTCCCCTTTTCCTATCCGCTGGCGGAAGGAACCACGATTCAGAAAAATGCCAACGATCCGAAGCTGCAAGTGAAGTGCTGTTATCTTACCGTCGTAAATAAAAGCGATCATACGGGAATCGAGGTCTTTATTAAACCGGACACCTATTTCTTGATTACGAAGGCCACTTATAATTATGACACCTTTGAAATGACAGTGGTCAGGCAGCTGGAGAATATCTCCGTTCATTATAATGAACTTCCGGATTACATCGGGCAAGAAAATATGAACCTGATTGACGACCGGCTGTCTTATTATTTGTTTAAATCCCTGTAGCGGGAGAAAATACATTTTTCATGACGATGATCATTTTCGGGAGCGTGGAGACCTCATGGCCTGGATACTGGATAATGCCGTCGACCGTCATAAAGAAGCACCGTATACGTTTTATATTCCGAGCGATGAAGTCTTGGACCGGCTGCAGGCGGGCGACTTGGTCAAGCTCATCTTTATGGCGGAAGAAACGCTGGATAACGGCTGTGGAGCCGAAAGAATGTGGGTAAAAATTGTCGAGCGGAATGCGTCCGATTTCCGTGGGGAATTGGTCAATCATCCGGTATACTTAGAATCTCCGCAGTATGGAGATACGATTTGTTTCAACACGGTACATATTTGCAGCACGCAATTAGAGGACCCGAGCTCGAAAGAAATGGATTATTATTACGATTACAAGGTCATCGTGAGTCATGACGTTCTGGAGAGAGAACAATTTAATTTTATGATGAAAGATGAGCCGAACAACGAACAGGACACGGGATGGATGTTTTTCAGCGGGTACGAGGATGACGACTATAATGCGGACAGCGCAAATTTTCAAGTCGTTTCCTTGGGGGTCGTATTAAATATGGACGATTCGATCATTCCCTATCTGGATGCCGAGCCTTCGAGCGCCTACGAAAGAGACTTGGAATCCGGCAAGTTTGTATTCGTCGAAGATTATGATTGGGACGCGTACTACAGTGAATAGCGAGACTATAGAGTGTACGAATAAAGCTTGCCAAAGGGGGTCATAAATGATGGTAGAATGTCCACACTGCACGAAGCCTACGGCGTTCCAAAGGCACTGTTCCCATTGCGGAACCATTCTGCAGCATACGGTCGAAGAGAAATTCGAGCTGCTTAGCGAGGCTGTCGAGAAGGCGCTGAAGAAAGAACGCCAAAAGCGAAAAAAGAAGAGGCGGATCAAACTGCTTATTGCCGGAGTCGTCATTTTACTGGCCGTTTATGTGGGGGTAAAAAGCGTCGGAGCGTAAAAAACATGAAAAGAGGGGCAAGCCATGAAAAAAGATGAGTTCGGAAACCGAATGAAGGAGTATGAACATGCGTTTCGGCACAGCTTGCCTCGCCGTCTTCCGATTATTGTCAGAATCGACGGCTGTCATTTTCATTCTTTTACCCGTGGCATGAAGAAGCCCTTTGACGAGATATTGACCCACGCCCTGTGGGAAACGTGCAAGTACCTTGCGCAAAATATCATGGGATGTAAAATCGTGTATCATCAAAGCGACGAGATTTCCTTATTGCTCACCAATTATGATAAATTAACAACCAAGTCATGGTTCGAGAACAATATCCAAAAGATCGTTTCCGTATCCGCCTCCATGGCCACGGCAAAGTTCAACGAAGAGATGCGCAAGATCGATCCGGATACGCCTTTGGCGACTTTCGACAGCAGGGTCTGGGTGCTTCCGCACGATGAAGTCACCAATTATTTTGTCTGGAGACAGCAAGACGCCACGAAAAACAGCATATCGATGGTGGCCCAGGCCAACTTTCCGCATAAGGAACTGCAAGGACTCGATGGAAAGCAGCTTCAAGACAAGCTCTTTCTGGAGAAAGGAATCAATTGGAACGATCTGCCTGTATGGCAGAAGCGCGGAGTATGCATCACCAAGCAGCAGTACTATAAAGGCGAAGCCTTAAGAAGCAAATGGGATGTGGATTACGAGACGCCGATCTTCTCGCAGCATAGGGAATACGTGAATCAGTATGTTTATTTGGACGAGGGGGAGTAGGCTTGGAGTGCGTCCTGTTCATTGGAATTCAGGCTTCCGGCAAATCGACCTTCTACAAAGAAAAGTTTTTTAATACGCACATCCGAATTAACTTGGACATGCTCAAGACCAGACACCGGGAAGATATCTACGTGGCCGCCTCCATCGAAGCGAAGCAGCCGTTCGTCGTCGATAATACGAATCCCACCGCCGAGGACCGAAAAAAATATATTGAGGCCGCGAAGAAGGGGAGGTTCAAGGTGACCGGCTATTATTTTGAGCCGGATTTTGCGGAATCCATGAAGCGCAATGAACTGAGGGCAGGGGCCGAAAAGATTCCGGAAGTCGGCATAAAAAGCGTACTTAAGAAGTTGACCCCGCCCAACGCCGATGAAGGATTCGACGAATTGTACAAAGTGATTTCGCAGAACGGCAAGTTTATCGTATCAGAGCTATAACCTTATAAAAGGAGAATGTGACATGCCGGATTTAACTAAAGCGATCCTCATCGCCACAGCCGCTCATCAAGCTCAGTTGGATAAAGGCAACCAGCCTTATATTCTTCACCCGTTACGTTTGATGCTAAAAGCGCCGGATAATGACTCAAGAATCGTTGCCGTTCTGCACGACGTTATCGAGGATACGGACGTGACGATGGAATCCCTCAGGCAAGAAGGCTTTGCAGAGCATGTTCTGGAGGCTCTCGATTGTCTTACACGCAGAGACAACGAGACCTATGAGGAATTCCTTCAGCGAATCAAGCCCAATGCTTTGGCCAGATATGTGAAGCTCTTGGATCTGGAAGACAACCGGGATGTCCGAAGAATAAAGAACATTTCGGAAAAAGATTTCGCGCGCTTGCAAAGGTACGAGAAAGCCGTAAAATACTTACTTTCCAGAAGCCAGTAACTACTTAATTTACGGTAATTTTTCTTAGTGCCGTTAAGGTTCGCAGTCTGGCGAGCAGATGTCTTCGTTCGGACTCGTTCATCATGAATTTCAGGCCGTAATGATAGAGCGCGTTCGTTGATTGCAGCTGCCAGCGAATCGAACCGTTAAGCTTCAAAAGCTCTTCTTGCAGCTGCACATGCAGAATGATCTGCAGCTTGTTGCTGGCCGCGTTCAAATTTAAGGGAGTCACGATTTTGCACCCCGAGTTGCTGATATCCATCAAGGTTGCTTTGACCGGTGTGCTCGACGTTGACTTGCCGTTAATATTCGTGACTTCGAAATAGCAAACTAACGGAGTATTTAAACTATATCTAAAAGCATCGCTTCGCTTGTTTGGATACATGACGCACCGCCTTCAATAGTATTGGATTGCTGCCCCACAATTGGTATGGTTTATACATATATCGGTAATTATGATCATTTATTTAATGTTTTAATATCATGTTCCCTTATATGTCAGCTTTACAAATCTACAAAAATAGATATAATGATGCGTATGGATCCTTCATTGATATATAAAGCGTTGTCTAACGAGACCCGTCGTCAAATTATGGTGTGGTTAAAAGACCCGGAGCAATATTTCGATAAGACCCCTTATATCGAACACGGGATCGATTTCCGCATCGGCGTGTGTGTATCGGATATTCAAACGAAAGCGGAGCTTGCCCAATCGGTCGTGTCCAACTATTTGTTAACGATGCAAAAAGCCGGCTTGTTGGAAGCGGAGCGGTATGGAAAGTGGACGTTTTATCGTCGGAACGAAAAGACCATTCAGCAATTTGCCGAGTATATTCGGGCCGAACTTTAGAAAGAAAGGAGAGTCTCTCTTTTTTTTATTTTTATGCATATTCATATCTAGATATATGTATTTGAAGATTACATAGGAAATGGAGATTTGTGAGAGATGAACAAGATCAACCCTTTGCTTATCCTCGTTCTGGCACTAGGCGTATTTGGAATTATAACGACGGAAATGGGAATTGTCGGGGTACTGCCCCAAATTACGCAGAAATTCAACATCACCGCTTCGCAGGCCGGATGGCTGGTCAGCATATTTGCTTTGGTCGTTGCAGTCTCAGGTCCGTTCCTGACGCTGCTCGCCTCCGGCATGAACCGTAAATTCATTCTATTGACCGCCGTGCTGTTGTTTGCGATTTCCAATATCGTGTATGCTTTTACGACGAGATTTGACGTCATGCTCGCTTTCCGGATTATTCCGGCTATTGTTCATCCCGCTTTCTTTTCGGTTGCGCTTGTCACGGCAGCATCGCTCGTTTCTCCGGAGAAAAGCGGGCAGGCGGTCACCAAGGTTTTTGCCGGCATTACGGTCGGGTTTGCCTTCGGCGTGCCGTTGACTTCCTATCTGGCGGAGCGGGTCTCGCTGGAAGCCGCTTTCCTGTTCGGGGCTGTCGTCAGTCTCGTAGCCTTTATCGGGATTTGGGCTTGGCTTCCCTCGATGCCGGTTCAAACAAAGCTGTCTTATGGCGCACAGCTCGGTATTTTACGCAAGCCTGCCTTGTGGCTTAATATCGCCGCAGTGACGAGTATATTTGCCGCGATGTTCTCGGTATACAGCTACTTTGCCGAATATCTCGGACAAGTCACCCATATGAACGGCTCCTGGATCAGTATGATGCTGATGGTGTTTGGAGTGATCATGATTTTGGGCAATTTCTTATTCGGAAGCTTTTTGCAAAAGAGCGTTCTTCGAACGACGGTCCTTTTTCCTGTAGTTTATGCTGGGGCTTACCTGCTGATTTACTATGCGGGAGGGTATTTCATTCCTATGATCGCGATGATCCTGCTGTGGGGGATCGTGCATTCCGGCGGGCTTATTGTCAGCCAAAGCTGGCTTATGACCGAGGCGCAGGCGGCTCCTGAGTTCGGCAACAGCCTGTTTGTCTCTTTCACGAATCTCGGCATCACGATCGGGGCGTCGGTCGGCGGCTGGTTTATCGGGCAGTTGGGAATCCATCAGTTGATGTGGAGCGGAATTGGGTTTGCCCTGTTGGCTTTCCTGCTCATCGCCGTAAAAATTAAACGGTACAGCACGACAGCTGTGGTCAAAAAGCAGGGGACTGCAACGCCGTAGCCGGTCAGCGCTTTAGCCGCAGGATTTTATAGCAAGTTTTTTCTTTCTTCCAGGTGTGCTAAACTTAATAGATAAGGAATGACCTCTAGGACCAAACTCGGAAGAAAGGAGCTCTGACCGATGCAAATTTCCGATTTTCTGTTCCCCAAGGACAAAGTGGCCTATATTATCTCGTCCGCTACGATGCAGGAGGCCTTGGACAAGCTAGAACAAAGCCAATACACGGCAATACCCGTGATTGATGGGGAGGGGAAATACATTGGCACCCTCTCGGAAGGGGATCTATTCTGGAAGATGAAGAATACCCCCGGATTGAGCTTTCAAAACATGGATACAATCAAGGTGCATGAAATTAAACGCCGTATTCATAATGAGTGCGTTCCGATCAATGCGCACTTGGACGATATGCTTCATCTGGCTGCCGATCAGAACTTCGTTCCCGTCGTAGAAGACAACCGGATCTTCATCGGGATTATCCGGCGCAAAGATATCATTGAGTACTATACGAATAATATTACGGACTAGCAGCTGGGCTTTTCGAAACTTGCTTTCAAACTAAATCCCCTCTAAGCAGCATTCTGGAAAAAGAGTGCGCTTGGAGGGGATTTTTCATTGTTTAAGATGTTGTAAATAGTAGAATAAAAGTAAATATAATATAAAATTGTAAAATATTATTGTTAAAATGGCAATATTATGCTATTTTGAGTTTAGTATATTGTGCACATTATACTAAACTATCATTAAGGAGTGACTTTATGAAAAAGCTTTTGATTTCCGCTATGGTTACACTCACCTTGATGGCCCCTACGAACATTTTTGCAGCTTCCCCCGATTCTGTTGCTTCCATTGCAGCGGCTGAAAATAGCGGCTCTGCTTGGGTTGCGAGATTTCCCGGTTCCAAAAGCGTAGATGACCTCAACGACCCGTTCAAAAGCAATGTCAAAAGATTCATAGCCGCACTTCAAGAGGCAGGCATTTCAACAAGCATCGAATCTACTTATAGACCGGAAGAACGGGCTTATTTGATGCATTGGTCGTGGAAGATTGTAAATAAGAAGGTAAGTCCGAAGGATGTGCCTGCCAAGGCCGGCGTGAATATCAAATGGGTACATGATAATGATGATGCCAATTACAGCAAATCGATCGCCGGAGCAAAAGCAATGGTAAACGGCTACGGGATTTCTAACTTGAACGTAGCACCGGCTCTGAACTCGAACCATATCGCAAGAAACGCGATAGATCTTGGTACGTCTTGGTCGAAGTCCAGTGTTGTGATCACGGATGCGAACGGTAAAAAAGTAACGATCGATTCCGGCGCCAAAAATAGTACAAACGCAACGTTAATTTCCGTAGCCAAAACCTATGGCCTGGTCCATTACACACCTGTAAACGACGATAAAAACCATTTTTCGCCTAACGGGCACTAGTTTGCACTCAAGAGTCGATTTATTCGACTCTTGTGCTTGTCGAGAAACCAGCTTCGCGTAGAAATTCTCCACATACACCGGTGGGGTATATCCCTCCAGCCGCTCTTGAAACCCGTGAATTTGATTAGAATTTGCGGGATTTTCACGGGCTTCAAAGGCGGACGTAAACTCTTACGGGATATACCCCACCTCTATTTGTTTGAGATTTTCTACTTCTTGGGTCTCAACATCCTGG
>NZ_JAMZAW010000034.1 GCF_024158745.1 Paenibacillus tyrphae
TTGCAACATGCGGGATTCACCTCCTTTGGTGATTTTATGATAATTATAGTACATATGTTCGTATACATACACAAGAGATGCTGATTCATCTCCCCCTTATCGAAGAGGGAGTCTTCTCAGCCTTAGCGATAAACAAACAGGTGAGCAACGAGACTAACGGCAGCTTCGTGACCATATCTTCAGGGAAAATAAACGGAAGAAGCGGAAAGGCATAGATCGCCGGGAGCCGGATGCCAACAGTCATCGATAGCGCAAGCATCAACAGCATATCGAGCACCGTTATCAAAATTAACGAATGCAAGGTAAGATACAGCAGCGTTCCGACCGCCGGAGATAGGGTCAGCCCTTGCTTCAAAGCCATTTTTCCGCTGTACATCGGCTTCTGAAGCGACTCGTACGCGACAACAAGAACAGGCGGGATAACGGCGAGTTGTTGGTATCCGGCACTCCAGCATAAACCAATCCAGACGAAAGCCAGCGCTAATATTACGAGCATGTATTTGTACTGTATTTTCACTTTCTTTTCAAGGCCTTTATTCAGTCCAAATGCGAGAACCCCAAGCATCAACAGGAAGGTGAGCATAAAAACGATGATCACAAAGGACCATTCGTTTGTATTTATGATCAACGGCAGCAGCCCTGTCGCAAGCGACGGCGCGAGGCTCGATTGTATCACCCGTAAAAAAAGCATCATCAGCACTAAGGCGAGCATGACTTTTCCAAGATAAGCAATAGGCATCTGATTGATCATCAAGCCGATCACAGCCGTTACCGTAGGCGCGATAACGATTTTCGATGGCTGCCTGATCCATCCTGGCTCCCGATACACCCACATGGCAATCGCCATTGCCGCAATTTCCGGCAAAATCATTTCGTTATCTTGCAACAGCACCGCAGCCGCAATCATGGCGACAATAAATGAAATGGCAATCACGTATGCAATTATCGTTGTTTTCTTTGAAACGGCAAAATCCATGTTTCTAAGCTCCTTGTTCGTTATACCTCCGTGAATACCCGGTCGCGCCGAATATGTTTATTTACATTAACAGATTAGGCCAAAATGTAACCCTCCAATTTTAAACTTTTTTTGCAATCCAAAAACGATCAAACAAAAAAGCACGACCCCAAGGTCGTGCTGGAGCTTGTTGAGAAAGTGGGCAATGAGGTAATCGAGGTGTACGAGGGGGCGGGGTATCCACTTCCGACCGCTCTTGTCATCGGGAAATTTGATTGGAAGCCGCTTAGTAGCGGACATTTCCCGATAACAAAGGCGGCCGCTATCGCTTCTCCAGTGGATACCCCACCTCCGTATGCATCTCTATCTTCGTAAAAGCCCACTTTCTCAACACTCTGACGACCCAAGGTCGTGCAGAACGGCAGCTTGCGGTCACCACCGAATCCTGCATTCGGTCAGTTATGCATGCTAACGGTTCGTACCACTTCCTGCTTTTTATCGTTAACGATCAGTTGAAAAACATCCGGGCGGCTGTAATGGCCTGTAACATCGAAATCAAAGCGGCTCTGTACGACCTGGGAAAGATCCAGTGTTGCCATGAGGATGCCTTCCTGGTTGTAGAGCGGCTCAACGACATATTCGCCTAGCGGTCCGACAATCGCGCTTCCCCCTCTGCTCAACATGTCGGCGTCGTCCTTGATATCTTCGCAGCAAGCCAAATCCGCAGGATAAGATGCTTTGGTCGCAAACTGATTGCACGAAATGACAAAACAGCGGCCTTCGCAGGCAATATGCCTGATCGTCGCTTGCCACGTATCGCGGGCGTCTGCCGTGGGAGCCAGATAAATATCGATGCCTTGCGCGTACATGGCCATGCGGGCAAGCGGCATATAATTTTCCCAACAGATCAAGCCGCCGATTCGTCCAAAAGGAGTATCGATGACGGTAAGCGTACTGCCGTCCCCTTGTCCCCATAAAAGACGCTCGGAGCCCGTCGGAACAAGCTTGCGGTGTTTCCCCAGAAGAGTACCGTCCGGCCCAATGTACACCATGGAATTGTACAACGTTCCGGTGCTAAATTCCCGGTCGCGCTCGACTACGCCGATGACCAGGTAAACCCCCAGCTCCTTCGCCAACTCGCCAAAAATTCCGGTTTCGGCCCCCGGGATGTCGATGGCGCTTGCCCAATAACGTTCCCAGTCCTTTCTCCCGTCGGCGCTACGGCTTCCCACCCGCGTACCGAAGCTTAAGCCTCGCGGATATCCCGGCAAGAAGACTTCGGGAAAAACAATCAAATTCGCCCCTTGCCCGGCCGCCTCTCTCGTCATATTTTCGATCTTGTCCATGGCCGATTGCTTATCGAACAAGATGGGCGCCGCCTGAATGACGGCTACTTTCACGTGATGATTGTTCATTCCATCCTCCCCCTCAAAGTTATTTATTCGTTTCCGGCACCAATCCCCGTCTCGCTCCTCGCCAAATTCCGACTTGATTACTATGATAAAAGAAAGGAGATGAAAATAAACCATCCAATCACGGATAAATTACACCCGCCACATGAATGGCCGAAAGTCGTCTCAATCCGGAATAATGTACCCGGAACGCCTGCCTGGCGCCTTGTCTAGTTGCCGGGGAGCAGCGACAACCTTGACCTTTTGGATGTCCGGATCTTCCGGTCCCTTTACCGGCAGACCGGCTTCCACATGCCGCTTGATATAATCTACGATTTCCCGGGTGATGACCTGTCCGGGCATCAAGATCGGAATACCCGGGGGATACACGTATACGAATTCAGAGATAATACGCCCGCAGGCTTGTTCCAGCGCCGCCTCTTCCGTAGGAGCATAAAAAGCTTCTCTGGGCGTTAACCAAAAACGTGAAGCAGCAGGAATGACGGCGGCAGGAACACGCTTGTTGCATTTTCCTTCACCATGGAATGCATCTGACAAATGCCGCAAAGCCTGAACCAGCCGGTGGACTTCCTGCTCCGTATCGCCCAGTGTGATCAGACACAAAATATTCGTTAGATCGCTCAGTTCAACTTCAAGCTTGCACGTTTCCCTTAACCACTGCTCCGCTTCATACCCGGTCAGGTTCAGCCGTTCCAGATGAATGCACAGTTTCGTCGGGTCGTAACGGAATACGCCGCTCTTTTCGCATATTTCCTCCCCATAGCAGTACAGTCCGGGAATCTCATTGATTCGACGCCGGGCCTCCTGAGCCAGTCGGATGGTTTGCCCCGTTAAGGCTTGTCCATGCAGAGCCAGCTGTCTTCTGGCGGTATCAAGCGAAGCCAGCAGCAGGTAAGAGGTCGATGTTGTCGTAAGCATGCTCATGACCGTACGAATTCGCCTGATGCTCACCCGGTTGCCTTGGACATTCAGAATCGAGCTCTGCGTCATCGAGCCTCCAAGCTTATGAACGCTGGTTGCAGCCATATCCGCACCTGCTTGCATCGCGGACATAGGCAGCTGCTCGTGAAAATGAAGTAGCGTCCCGTGCGCCTCGTCGACCAGGACCGGAATGTTGTAGCTGTGGACAAGCTCAACCATCTGCCGCAAATCAATGCTGGTCCCGTAATACGTCGGGTTGATGAGGAGCACAGCTTTCACATCCGGGTTTCTTGTTATGGCTTGCCGAATCGACTCCGTGGTTACCCCATGCTCAATGCCGAGCCGCCCATCCTTCTCCGGCTCCACCCATACGGGAATCGCTCCCGCAAAGATGACGGCGGACAAAATGGATTTGTGCGCGTTGCGTGGAAGGATGATGGTATCGCCGGGAGAGCAGACGGACATAATCATCGTCATGATAGCCCCTGTAGTCCCTTGAACGGAAAATAACGTATGGTCCGCTCCGAACGCGTCCGCCGCCAATTGCTCGGCCTCTCGAATCGCCCCCGTCGGCTGGTGAAGATCGTCGAGCGGAACAATATTGATCAGGTCTATGGACAAAGTATTATCACCCACAAAAGCCCGAAATGCCGGGTCAGCTCCTCTCCCTTTTTTGTGGCCCGGAATGTGGAATTGCAGCGGATCGTTGGCGACGTGCTGCATCAATGCCGTGAACAACGGCGTTCTGTGATGATCCATGTCCATCCTTCCTTTCAGTCGCGTTTTCCCAGTTGATCAAACCCGAATATAACGGCTATGCTTCGGCGAGTAACCATCCATTCCGCTTTTTTCTGCACCAGCCGCTTCCCCAGTCGAACCGGATTGGTATAGGAATTCTCCAATTGGGGGGTTACTTTTGGGGAGAAATGATTTACATTCATTAGCATGCATCGCATCATGGGGAGAACGGAGGTGGAACGCTGTGCTTACAGAGGAAACATTACGCGGTGTGATGGTTCCCGTTGTTACGCCTTTTGACCACAGCGGGGAGTTGGATATCCGATCGTTTGAAGAACTGATTCGGCGATTGGTGAGCAAGGGAATTCACGGATTGATCGTCAATGGAACGATTGGAGAATCCCCGGTGCTTGAATCCCGCGAGTTCGAAATCCTTATCGCCGCTGCGCGCAGTGCAATCGCAGCATCGCGAGCCATCCCGCTGATTGTTGGGACAGGTGCAAGCAGCACTTCAGCGGCCGTTAGAAGAACGGCTCTAGCCAAATCTCTTGGAGCAGATGCCGCTCTCGTTGCCGCGCCCGATTCCCATTTTCTATCGCAGCAAGCCGTCATTCGGCATTATCAAGCTCTAGCCGAAGCGGACCTGCCCATTATTTTGTGCGATCCCCCTCATCGTGCCGGAGTCTCGCTGGATCTGGAAACGGTAAAAGTCATTATGGGAATGGAGCATGTGATTGGACTGAAAGAGGGTACAGGCAAAATAAGGCGTATGTTTCGGCTGGCCCGAAGCATGCCCAAGCCAGTCTTATGCGGGGAGGATGAGCTTTTTTTCGCTTCGCTGTGCTGCGGCGCCAAAGGAGGAATTCTGGCAAGCGCCAACCTGGATAGCGAGCAGTTTGTGCAGGTGTACGAGCTTTTCCGGGCAGGAAAAATAGACGATTCCAAGCAGTTGTTTCATCAGCTGTTGCCGCTTGTTCAATTTCTGTTCTCGGAGCCGACTCCCGCTCCATTGAAATGGCTCCTCACTCAGCGCGGATATATCCGCTCGGACCGACTCCGCCTGCCTATGACATCGTTCGGCCGCGAAGCCGACAGGAAGCATTCTCGCCCGTTACAAGGAAGCATGTGGAAATAATCCGGCAAACAGGCCTAAGATAACCTACACCAGGAGGAGGCACTTTACATCATGCAAACGACGATATATTTAACCCGACACGGTCAAACGGAATGGAATTCGAAGAAGAAACTGCAAGGCCATCTGGATTCGCCTCTGACCGACTACGGGATGCGGCAAGCCGAATGGTTGAAGGAGCGCTTGGAGAATGTCCACTTTGATGCCATTTATTCCAGCTCCAGCCCCAGGGCATTCCACACAGCTCGAATTATCTCGGGAAATCGTCCCGCATCAATCTCAACGCTCGATTCGCTCAAAGAAATTAATATGGGACTGTGGGAAGGTCAACAAATCGACCATATTCAACAACAATTTCCCATCCAGTACGATCATTTCTTGAATGAGCCACATTTGTACCGTCCTACAGGTCATGGAGAAAGCTATTCGCAATTACTCGAAAGAACGATCCCCGCGCTTAACCATATTCTTGCAGAGCATAAAGGCCAGCAAGTGCTTATCGTAACTCACCGGATCACTTTAAAAGTCATCATGAGTTATTTTATGGGGAAGCCGCTGCATGAGATCGGAGGCATGCCCGATATCCACCCGACTGCTCTATGCAAAATTATTGTGAATGACGATGTGCCAAAAGTCGAATTGTATGGCGACACCTCGCATTATCGGGAATAATCCCTCAGGCCCAAGCGGCGGCGACCGTTCTCGGGAGCTGCCGACCTTGAGTTATTACGATAATTCTTCTGTATTTATCATATGTTTAATTTCATTGTCTTGCGAAATTTCCGGTATAAGCCGCTCTAATGGTCTTGGGTACATATTCATGTTATGTAGTTCTTGCAGTTCAATCCATTTGTAGACGATCCCTATGTCTTCTTCCATTTCACTAGTCCTGTTTGCAACACTTTCTGCTTGATACGACCTTCACGAACTGCCCTAATACCATGGATACTCCCATTAAACTAAAAAATGAATGACCTTGTCCGCTATTGTCTTGGTTATCCCTGTCTCAAAACTTGTTTCCACCAGGTGATCGTTTAACTCCCCCATCTCTTCTTCATCGTCAATAATCACAAACTTATCGACTTCCGAACCAATATTCAAAATATGGTTTAAATACTCTTAATTTCTTTGCCCCGTATAGCCCCTTCGATAATTGGCGTCATTCCAACTACTTTCTTTATTCCGTTGATTTCAAAAATAGATTGTAACTGTTTTAAAGTTCTACCTTCTCTCCAAGACGAGCTGACTACAATTTTCGCTTCCGTTTTTTCAAGTATCTCTTGTAAATTCCTGACGCATTCCGGATCAAACTCATGTCCAAAATATTTCCTGCTCTGCACCATATGTCTTGAAGTTACCAGTACCCCATCAATATCCAGAAAAATTAGTTTCATTGTTTACCTCGAATAATCTGTTGTTCGAACAGGCTCCAGGATTTGCCACTGCCTTTCCAAAATCTTCTTCCCCCATTCTAGCACACTTTTTAACGATGAAAGTCCTTATTTTGTCAAGACTGGCTTCTGGAGTATAATAACAACGAACATGGAAAACGGGAGGAAAAAATCCGATGACGGAATCAGTGCAAGAGTCCTTGTCGATCGAAGAAATCGAATCGAAATTGGGAATCGTATTCCCCGCTAGCTATAAACAAATGCTTCAGGACCTCGAAAACAGCGATAACGGCTGGCTGAAAGAGTACCAACTAGAGGATTTTAACGGATACACGGAGTGGTCGATTCGCTTCATCCGGCCGTGCTCCTCCTACATGGATAGTATCGAGACGGTGAACGAATTAGTCCCGGAACCCTATACAATCATTCCATTCGCTTGGAGCGTAAGCAGCGGCAATTGGCTCGTGTTCGATTACCGGAAGGCGAATGCGGAGCCCCCGATTATGTATATCGATCATGAAATCGCGGTAGTTAAAGAGGATGCGGAAGAATGCGCCAGGGAAGTCAATAAAACGGCAGAAGAAGTGTTGGAAGAAAATTTGACCGCTTTATGCGGTTCATTTGAAATCTTGCGAGGCGCCTTGCAGTTGCAGACAGATTAGTTGCCAGTTGGAAAATAAATGGCAAGGGCCCAATTTCATTAAAAAATTGGGCCCGCGTGCATTCAGGCAAGCTCTTCCTGCACAATTTCGATTTTATCTCCGTTGTTATTTACGACATCTATCACCAGCGCATCATATCCGTTGCGCTTCGCCTCGTCAAAATCGACTCGTTCGCCGCTAATCAATTCAAGCTGCCCGTCTTCGTCCACATCATCCGCAAATTCTTCGTCCCAATCGACATTATAGTAAGCCGTGATGTAAATCTCAAAGGTATCCTCACCATCTTTGCCCAGATAGGGCAATAAAGGCGTCCGGTTGTTTTGCTCCTCGGCCGTATAGGTATCGCACAGCATAGCGTTATAGCCATGTTTGCAACCGTCGAACAGAAGGTAACGTTCACCGTCAACCGGATCCTCGGCAACAATCAGTTGAGGAGCAAAATCGGTCACCGCAATCAGATCATCCATCAGCTCTCCGTAATAATAAATACGAAACTGGGTACGGCCTTCTTTTGTCTGCAACTTACCTGTCCATTCTTGCTCCATCCAATTTTCCGGTTTTTCAGCTATGGTAACTCCTTCGAGATAAGCTGGTCCGGGTCTGTGCGATTTTTGGTTAGACATATGCTGCTTTCCTTTCTAGAAATCTGATTTATGTACCGACAACTCTCTTACCTATTCCTCTCGCGCATGGCCAATTTCATCGCTTCCCAATAAAAATGATGAAAAGCCTCTTCTGTAAACTTAACCTTTTCCCCATGCGGAAATTGGCCGCTTATGGCCATCAAGACGTCATACAAACCCAAATGAGCCCAATCCCACATAATCGAATTGTAGGCCATCATAGGTATGTATAAAAATTGTCTCGTTTCTTTGACAAAGTTTCGATCTAGCCCTTCATTTTCCAAGAGTTGATACACTTTTTCTTTATCCTCGTCTGAAAACTCCGTATCCAGAAACCCCTCACAGATGAAGCTCCAAGTATCCACCCTCGAAACGATAGGGATCTTATTGCTTTTTGCAAACCATTCCAGGCTTTCTTTATGTACGGCCGAGACAAAAAGGACTTCGCCGCTCTTCAATCTGACTTCGGGAGGGAACCTGGTTATCAAAATTTCAGAAATATCTTCCGAAGCGACGCTGCCATTCGGATATATGCTGGACGCTTGGAATGGGTACTTTTGAAATTGTATCTGATTTTCAATAAATTGAACATCCTGCATGGGACTCACCAGTTCATTCGTTGTGCCAAAGATTGAATGTGAGCAGTGTGATGCTCGTTATGCCAAATAAATCTTTGGATTGCGACATCCACGGTGATCCAGCCAAGGACTTCGGTATTGAATCTTCTATCAAAATCGGTTGGTCTCAGACCATGAATTGTATTGATTAGTCGATGATGAAGCGCCTCTAAAAGCCCCAAGGAGATTTCTATCGGGGTATCCTTATAATCGCTAAGCTCAGCCCATAAATTGGGGCGATAAGAACTGGCCATAGGCTCATCTTCGGTTAAAGCTCGCTTTAATCTTAGATAGGCGTTGACATCGTTATCAGCCATGTGATGAACCACCTGCTGCACCGTCCAACCGCCAGAACGGTACGGAGTTTGAAGTTGATCATTTTTAAAGTCTTTCACAATCTTCCGCAGAGAAGGAACAATATCTGCGATATCTTTCGTATAACTCTTACGTTCCTCATCTGACGCAGTCGTCACTGGGTTAAACTGGCCGATTGGATACCGCAAAATGTCTTCATTCATCTTCTGATTGCCTCCCTTATAAAATATTCATGAGGTCCCCGATGTAAGAGCCGCAGGTACTGCTCTGAAAATATCCTTCTTACTTATTCACTTCTTCACCTATATATTCCAACAACTCTCCGGGCTGGCAATTCAACGCTGCACAAATCTTATCGATGACCTCCAATGATACATACTCGTTGGTGTTCAATTTCGCCATAGTCGCAGATGAAATCCCTGTCCTCTTCATTAATTCCTGCTTCTTTATATCTCGATCGATCAGTAATTTCTGTAACGGCTTGTAGCTTATCATCTTGTTATCCTTTCTATAATCTAAACTTTTCTTCAATTATAGCGACTTTAATAAACTAAATATTATTTCGCCATTATAAAAATGGAGGTTTGGATTATGTTTGAATTTGACCTAGCTTTTAAGCAGTTTATAACGAATCGAACCGATGTGATAGGCAAAACTTCTCAAAAGGAATTAGGTAATTACAATGAATTGAACAGCTATTGCATTAAGCTATTTAAAGATATCTACAATCAATTGCCCGATGATTCCAAAATGCTGCTGTACGAATATGAATGCAAGTCCAATATCCTGCAAGGGCTCGCAGAAACTATCATGTATGAGCAAGGCCTAAAAGACGGAGTTTCTTTAAGTAGAATCTTGTCCGGCGGGTGAACCGTCGGATTTAACCTTATCTATATGTAAAACAAATAGCCGCGAGTCCCTCTGCAGCCAGAAACAGGGTTCGCATTTCAAGAGACACTATTACATTGCGCTTCATTATCCTGCTAACAATATTCTTTATTTAGTACTCTTTTGTAGATCTTTAACACATATGGTTTTTCCTCTATATTCTCTTGATAACCTTGAAGCGGAAAACCGTTATGAAAAGGGGAATTTAAAAAATCTATTATTATTACATCCATGTTTTCAACAAATTCAAGATTACATTGAAATGGAAGACGCTCATGTAGAGCCGATATTAAATTAAACCTTAACTGGCAAGCCAACGGATCAAACCATAAATAAAATATCATTCCATGATTTTGAGATGAACGAATAACTTGCTCTTGTCTGTTCTGGATTACTTTAAGAAAAAATTCTCTATAATCATCAACCTCTATAGTTTTTGCCAATTTCAAGCCTAATGAAATTCGCCACATATTATTTGTCGTCTCTTCAGTCAAATTGTGTTCTGAATTTCCGATAACAATTATGTCCGATACAATTTCCTCTAGATTTTTAAAGTAATATTCTTTATTCATAAAGTTCATCATCCACTATACTCAAATATTAGTACATGATCATTCGTCTAGATTCCTCTCTGCCAAATCCATAGCGACAACTAATTGAATCTGCCCGATCCTACTAAGACCTCGCTTATAATCTTTTACAGGCTTCGTTTCAATAATCGGTTCTGTTTCAAGGTTATAGCGGTCCAATTCAACGTAAGCAATAAAATCATTATTCATCAGAATGGTATACATATCTTCGCCTTGATCGGGCGTAATTGCAATAATAACAGCGGTTTTCATATCAGGAAAAGCATGCTGTATAATTCCTAGCAATCGCTTCATAGAATGATCGTGAAATAAAGACCTGTTCAATTCAATCAATTGTTCCCTGTAATATTGTTCCGTCATGCTTCCGATAAGCTTCATTGTGCGATCTCCTAAGATCCCAAATTGTTCCTATTCGCTATTGTACCACTTTTACATGTATTACAGCTAAAACAAAAAAAATCCTTACCCCTCCGAAGAAAGGTAAGGATTTTCCACCGCTCAATTAAGCGCGGGAGATGTATTGGCCCTCGCGGGTATCGATCAAGAGCACGTCACCTTCGTTGATGAAGAGCGGCACTTGAACGTTCAAGCCGGTTTCGACTTTCGCGTTCTTCGTAGCGCCTTGCGCCGTGTTGCCTTTGATGCCCGGCTCGGTTTCGATAACTTTCAGCTCAACGCTGTTCGGCATGTTGATCCCGAGGATCTCGCCTTGGTAGCTCATGATGTTGATGTTCATGTTTTCTTTGAGGAAGTTCAGTTCCCACTTGATTTGCTTTTCTTCCAGGTTGATTTGGTCGAACGATTCCGTATCCATAAACGTATGCTCTTTGCCGCTGGCATACAGATATTGCATTTGACGGTTTTCGATGTGAGCGCGGCTCACGTTCTCACCGGCGCGGAAAGTACGCTCGACGGTGTTGCCGTTGCGCAGGTTTTTCAGCTTGGAGCGGACGAAGGCAGCGCCTTTACCCGGTTTAACGTGCTGGAAATCGACAACGGTGAACAAATCGCCGTCTACTTCAATGGTTAAGCCTGTTTTAAAATCGTTAACTGAAATCACTACAAAAACCTCCCTAAAATGTGAGCAGACGACAGTGCCTCAAGCCTTGTAAGAATCAGTCTCCGGATCATCCGGACCTCTCCTTGCCTTCGCCTTGTTTTATGCCGCTACCAAGTTGCATAAAGTTATGGTATCACAATCAAGTCTTTACTGGATTGTGTTAACCTCCGATTGCCTGTTTCCGTGATGACGATATCGTCCTCGATCCGGACGCCGCCGAAGCCTGGCAAATAAATGCCGGGTTCCACGGTAACGACCATGCCTGGAGCCAGTACAACATCGCCCTGCACCGACAACCGCGGCGATTCGTGAACTTCCATACCGAGTCCATGACCCGTGCCATGGCCGAAATGATCGCCGTAGCCGTAACGCTTGATCATATCGCGTGCGACGGCATCCGCTTCCTTGCCGGTCATGCCCGGCTTGATTCGCTCGAGCGCTTCCATTTGCGCTTCGAGAACGATCTTGTAGATGTCACGGTGCTTATCCGTCGGCGTACCGACGATGACCGTACGGGTAATGTCGGAACAGTAGCTTTTGTAATAGGCTCCGAAATCGAGCGTTACAAATTCGCCGGTTCCGATGATTTTGTCGCTGGCTTTGCCGTGCGGCAGCGCAGAGCGTTCGCCGGAAGCGACGATCGTTTCGAACGAAGTCGAAGCGGCGCCATGCTTGCGCACGAACATTTCGATTTCTAGAGAAATGTCCAGTTCTTTGACCCCGGACTTCAGCAGCCCGAGAATGTGGACAAACGTGCGGTCTGCCAGATCGGCCGCCTGCTGCATGACGGCGATCTCTTCGTCGTCCTTGATCATGCGAAGCGACTCGACCAGTCCTCCGGTCGGCGTGAATTCGATCCCGCCGAGCGCTTCGGCATAGCTGCTGTAGGTGCCGTAGCTGAGGTCGGTTTGCTCGAAGCCAAGCTTGGCAATTCCCCATTTGCGAAGCAGATCGTTAATCGATTCCACGACCTTGGGCCCATGCTCGATGATCTCGTAGCCGGCCGCTTGCTCCGATGCTTGTGTCACGTAACGAAAGTCGGTCAGCAGTACGGCCCGATCGGCCGTAATGAGCACGTAGCCTGCCGATCCGGTGAAGCCCGTCATATATCTCCGGTTCGTCGCATTCGTGATGAGCAGCGCCGGCAAACCTTTTTGTTCCAAAAGGCTGCGCAGCCGCCCGATTCGCTGTTGTTGCATTTGCTATCCCTCCGCGCTATCAATATACTGGACCAGCGCCCGCAAGCCCAGCTCGTAGCTGTTCGCGCCGAATCCCGCGATTTGGCCCACGGCTACCGGGGCGATTACCGATACGTGGCGGAAAGCTTCCCTTTTATGAATGTTCGAAATATGTACTTCAACCGTCGGGATGCCTACAGCGCTGATGGCATCGCGGATCGCATAGCTGTAATGCGTGAACGCGCCCGGATTGAACAAGATGCCGGCTTTCTGCCCATAGGCGGCATGAATGCGGTCGATCAGATCACCCTCGTGATTCGACTGGTAGCATTCCAATCCGACGCCGAGCTCCTCGGCCAGCTTGTTCAGCCTGTCCATTATGGTTTGAAGCGACAAGCTCCCGTAGACGCCGGGCTCCCGGATGCCAAGCATGTTCAAATTCGGCCCGTTCAACAACAAAATGTGCTTCATCCGTGAAACCTCCCAACCTGATAAATCCGCACACACTTAGCCATTTTACCATAACCTTCCCCGGTTTGAGAACTTTTTTTTGCGGGCTCAGGCGGCCGAATAAAGCGGTTTTACCAATGTTTAGGCGATATGAATTGCGCATCCATGCACGGAAGAAGCGAACTGAACGCCATGCAGCGGGGCGATCGTCTGCAAGCCGTGCGAATTCATGTTAGCTCCGGTTCGTCCCGGCCGCCGGCAAACGGTTCCCGCTCCCGATCGTCCGTAAATTCGAAGCTGATGGAATAACCGATAAACAATCCCCACAGCACGAACAGGCACGCTTGAGTCACCACCGTGTTTAGATCCAGATAGGCGATCCAATTCATCATCCCGGTGACCGGTCCGACCAATAGGAACAAGAACGCCCACCAGGCGACGCCGTATCCGATTCCGTACCACGGACCGTACGCTTTGGCGAATAACATCGTGTACAATAAAGCGGCAACGACGGACAGCGCGATAAATGCCAGCCAACCCAGCAAATATCCCCGCCATGTCATCAGGTAAGAATGCTTGTACAAGGGCTCGAGCAAAAATCCGGGCGACAGCGAAGTAAAATGAAAATAGTTGGCCAGTATTTGAACCCCACCCCAGATCAACCCGGCGAAAAAACCGATATATACCGCGAAATTCCATCGATTCGTACGAGGCGTCCTACCGCTTCGGCGATTCATGCCCAAATCCTCCCTCGATTTCGGATATCCACTAGTATGTGCAAAAGTTCCACCGATAAACAAGTGGCAATATGACTGCGGATTCGCTAAAATACAGATATGGCATCATTTATCGTTATTTATTCATAGTAGAAGAAGGTGTATTGTATTGTCGGAAAAGAATCAGCCAAATGCCATTTACGGCGGCCAAGCCGTGATTGAAGGCGTCATGTTTGCCGGCCAGAAGGTAAACGTTACGGCGGTACGCCGAAAAGATAATACCATCCATTATCTTGAGGTTCCCAGAAAAGAAATCGGCTGGGTTCAGGCATTGAAGAAGATTCCGCTGATCCGGGGGATTGTCGGGATTGTGGAAGCGAGCGCCAAAGGGGCGCAGCACTTGAATTTTTCGGCGGAGGTGTTTGCCGAGGAAGAAGGTGTGGTTAAGGAAGAGAAGAAGGAATCGCTGACCGGCAAAATTTCCATGATTCTCGGGGTGGCGGTCGTCGGGATTTTATCCTTTTTGTTCGGCAAGTTCGTGTTTACGCTTGTTCCGCCGACCATCGAGCAGATGCTGTTCGGAAGTCTGTTCGAAAACCAGATCGGGCATAACCTGATCGAAGGCTTGATCAAAATTATTTTGCTTGTCGGGTATATTTATTTTATTTCGCTTACGCCGATGATCAAACGTTTATTTCAATACCACGGAGCCGAACATAAAGTCATTAGCGCTTACGAAGCAGGCTTGGAGCTGACCGTCCAGAACGTGCAAAAGTTCAGCACGCTGCATTACCGTTGCGGCAGCAGCTTCATCGTCTTCACGGTCATCGTGGGCGTCGTCATTTACTCGTTCTTTCAATACGATTCGTTTCTGGAGCGGATCATTCAACGGATCGTGCTGCTTCCGCTTGTGATCGGCGTATCCTACGAAGTTTTGCGGTTCACCAACAGCCTGCGGGACATTCCGGTGCTTCGTTTCCTCGGCTATCCCGGCCTATGGCTGCAATTGCTCACGACCAAAGAACCGGACGATTCCCAAGTGGAAGTATCCATTGCCTCCTTCAACCGGATGCGGGAGCTCGACCGGCAAATTTAACATAAGACAAGGAGGGGTCCTGCATGAGAAACCGCAACAGTACGGTCGCTTACGTGATTTTCGGCTTGATCGCCATCGGAATACTGGCTAGTGTTCTCTCCAATCCAGGCACCTTTATTATCCCGATTCTCGTATTCGGCGTAATTTTCTTCCTGTACAAGTTCCCGCCGAACCGATGGAGACAACCCAAACGGCCGTCCTCCTCCCGGTTTCAAAAAGGAAAGCGGCGCAATGCCACGTTCCGCGTCATTCAAGGCAGCAAGGACAGCTCGGACGAACCGCCCAAATACCATTAAATTATGTATAGCATGAAAGCGGCAGCCTCTTCCCCAAGAGCGCTTGCCGCTTTTGTTTTTTCAAGCTTTCTTGGAATAGCGGTTCGGAACCCGGCAGACGTGGGTCAAATAGTTGTGCTTGTACTCGGTCATCTTCCATTGGGAGAAAAAGGCATGCGTCGCCCGCTGTCCGGATTCGAACAGCCTTAGGCTCTGCTCGGTCGATATGTCGAAATCGGTGATGCTGACGCCGAGCGTCGGAATTTTAACTGTACGGAACCGGTTCGTCTCTTGGATATAGCGGTCGTCGTGCGCCTCCAGCATAGTCGAGAACAAGGCCCGCATCATGCTGACCGGACCGTGAATAGCGTTCGGCTGCCCGGTGCCGCGGCCCACCATTTGGAAGCCGATGGTCGGGATCATCTGGTCGATCGGCGGCGCTTCCGTCGAATCGAAGATCCACAGCGGAAAGTTGCTCAGCAGTCCTCCGTCCACGATGTATACGAACTGGTCGATGAATTTTTCTCCGGGGAGACGGTGCTCGAACGATTTGCGTATGATTACCGGATCGAAGAAGTAAGGAATCGACGTGCTCATCCGAACGGCTTTTGCGATCATGAACCGGCGGGGATCGATGCCGTAATGGGCGATGTCGTCCGGCAGGACGAGCAGCTTGCGGCTTGAGATATCGGAGGCGATAATGCGAAGCTGATTCGGCTTCAGATCGCCGAACGTGCGGATGCCCTTGGCCAGCAGCAGCTTATGGATCCAATGCTCCAGCGCTTCTCCGGAATACAGGCCTTTCTTGATAAATAAACGGGCCAACGGGCCGACCAGCTTCGTATCGAAGATCCGGGAGCGCTGCAGGAACGCGCGAAAAGGCGTCGCTTCGATAACTTCCTTCATCTCGTCCGCACGGTATCCCGCTGCAACCAACGAGGCGACGATGGCCCCGGAAGACGTCCCCGCCACCTGATGAAACGAATGTCCGAGCTGCTCCACCGCCGACACGGCCCCCGCAAGCGCGATTCCCTTCACGCCGCCGCCTTCAAACACCGCGTTGATTCTCACCCCGCATCCCCTCTTCCCGCAAAGTCTCTCCAAAAGTATGTATGAGGTGACGAATTGTCCCTATGCCTGGGAAAGAAAAAAAGCCCCCGATTTTCGGAGGCTTACGATTCTTCCAGCTCTTTCTTAAGGGCGAGCAGCTGTTCGCCACGGGTGGCGTCACGTTTGAAATATTCAACCAGCGTCTCGATGCATGTGATGGAGTCCCAGCTCAAGTGATGCTCGATGCCCTCGACGTCCTTGTAAATATTTTCATCCGACACGCCGATGATCGTCAAAAACTCTTCCAGCAGATGATGGCGGTCGACTAGGCGTTTGCCGACCTTTTGCCCTTTCGACGTCAGCACAAGTCCGCGGTATTTTTCATAAATTAAGTAGTTGTCTTTGTCGAGCTTCTGAATCATTTTCGTTACCGAAGACGGATGAACCTCAAGTCCTTCGGCGATATCGGAAACGCGCGCGTACCCCTTCTCATCGATTAATTTATAAATTCGTTCCAAATAATCTTCCATACTGGGCGTAGCCATTCCGCGTTCCTCCCGTGTTCCAAAGACGAATCTCGGTAATTTAATGATACACTGATTGATTTATGCAAAGCAAGACTTTGCTGTGAAGGACAAAAACCTCGTGTGCAGCGCAGCAAATTCCCATGTGTACGCACCGAGTGAATGAAGCATCCTAAGGTCGTTATAAGCGTTCTTAACTATATCACAGCCGCATTCCGTAAGCAAGTCGGATACGATTCGTACCATCAGGAGGGATCTCGCACATGGCCACGGAGCTGCTCGCACCCCCGATCCGCCAGACGCAGGTGTTTGTCCCGGAGCTCGTCTATTTTGAACCCGACGCCTTGGACTACCCCAAAGGCAAGCGAATCCATGAATGGGCGCTTAAGGAAGGACTTCCGATCCGCATGACGACCTCCCATAACCGGATTACGAACCTTCCGGGCGAGAGCGACCTGGAGAAATACCGGATCGCCAAACGGACGCTGGTCGTCGGAATCCGCAAAACGCTGAAATTCGATACGTCCAAGCCGTCGGCCGAGTACGCCATCCCGATCGCGACAGGCTGTATGGCGCACTGCCATTACTGCTATTTACAAACGACGCTCGGGGCGAAGCCTTATATCCGGGTCTATGTCAATACCGACGATATTCTGAAGCAGGCCAAACAGTATATTGAAGAAAGAGCGCCGGAAATTACCCGCTTCGAAGCGGCCTGTACGTCGGACCCCGTCGGGCTTGAGCATATCTCGGGCTCGCTCAAGGAATACATCGAATTTATGGGGCGGGAACCGCTGGGCAGGCTTCGTTTCGTAACAAAATTTCACCACGTGGAACCGCTGCTGGATGCCAAGCATAACGGGCATACCCGGTTCCGGTTCAGCGTCAATGCCGACTATGTCATCAAACACTTCGAACCGGCGACCTCCAGCTTCTACGAGCGCATCGAGGCGGCCGGCAAAGTCGCCAAGGCCGGCTATCCGCTCGGCTTCATCATCGCCCCCATTATCTGGCACGAAGGCTGGGAGGAAGGCTACGGGGAGCTGCTGCACAAATTGAAAGAGGCCCTTCCGCCGGAAGCGACCTCTGATTTGACGTTCGAATTGATTCAACACCGGTTTACGAAAACGGCCAAAAATATTATTCACCAGCGCTATCCGAAAACGAAGCTGGAGATGGACGAAGCCAAGCGGAAATACAAATGGGGCCGGTGGGGCCAGGGCAAGTACGTCTATCCTGACGAACAGGCCACGGCGCTGCGCGAATTCATCAGCGAACGCATATTCACCCATTTTCCGAAAGCGAAGATCGATTATTTTACCTAAACGTCAGCCGATCCAGGAAGGCGTGATGCCCTGCAGCCAGATTGTGATCCGGGTCATTTGATCCGTGTACAGCAGCACGGCTACGATAAGCATCACGCCTCCGCCTACTTTCATCATGGTCGCGGAATACTTCAAGATCCATTTGGTCGATCCGATGAAGAACGCAAGGATGAAGAACGGGATCGCGAAGCCAAGCGAATAAGCGGAAATGAGCGGCAGCCAGGAATTCGGTTCGGTTGCCGCTAGCATCAGCATCGCGGACAGAATCGGGCCGATGCAGGGCGACCATCCTGCGGCAAAGCCGATGCCGATCAGCAGCGAGCCGAGATAACCGGCAGGCTTCGACTTGATCTGCAGCTTGCGCTCGCGCATAAGCCATTGCGGCTGAAATATGCCAAGCAGGAACAATCCCATCACAAAAATCATGATCGCCGAAATTTGCCGCAGCAAATCGCGGTAATCCAGGAACGCATTGGCGATAACGTTAGCCCCGAGCCCCAACGTGTAGAAAATGATGGAGAACCCGAGAATGAAGCTGAGCGTATGGGTAATCAGCTTGAACCGGACTTCTTTGGCACTCTGCTCGTCCTTGAGCTTCCCGACGGAAACGCCGGTTATGTAGGACAAATACGAAGGATACAGTGGCAAGCAGCAGGGCGATATGAAAGAAACGAAGCCTGCCCACAGCGCGATCCAAATGTTAAGTTCCACGGCTACCGTTCACCATCCTTTTACCTCTTTGTTTCTTACAAGCGAAGTCCCCGTTTTACCGTCAAAATGCCGATGAGTATCGCGATCAGCAGCAGCACGACCGTCGCGCCCGGCGCCAAGTCCCACACCCCTGCGGAGACTAGCCCGGCAATGACCGCAACCTCCGAGAACAAAATCGACCAGAAGATCGAATGCTTGAAGCTGCGGGCGACGAGCAAACTGCAGGCGACCGGAATCGTCAGCAACGAGGAAACGAGCAATGCTCCGACGATTTTGATCGAGACGCTGATGACCAGCGCCGTCAGCATCGTGATCATAATATTATAGAAGCGCAGCGGCAGGCCGCTCACGCCGGCCGCGTCTTCGTCGAAGAAGAGCAGGAACATTTCTTTGTAATTGATCAGCACGAACGCCACGACAATGGCCGCAACGCCACCGACAACCCAAAGGTCGGTATTGTCCAGCGTGTAAATGCTGCCGAAAAAGTAGCTCATGACGTTAATGTTGAAGCCTTTGCCGATCGTAAACAGCAAGGTGGCAAGCGCCACGCCGCCCGACATAATGATCGCGATCGACAATTCAGCGTAGGTCTTGTACGCTTTGCGCAGCCGCTCGATGCCGAACGAGGCCAGCAAGGCAAACAGCAGCCCGACGCCTATCGGGTATACGTTGATCAAAAATCCGAGCGCGACCCCCGCGATCGATACGTGCGCGAGCGTGTCCCCGATCATCGACAAGCGGCGCAGTACGAGAAATACGCCCATAAGCGGAGCGGTCAAGCCGATGAGCAAGCCGCCGATCATCGCCCGCTGAAAAAAATATTCGGTAAAGATGTCCAAAGCCAATTCTCTCCTATCTGCCCGCTGCATCCTGCCGTCGTTGTACGGTCAGGGTTATACTTCAATCGTCTCTCTAAGCTGCTGCATCGAGTGGGTCAGATCGGTTTCGCGGCAATTTTCCGGCTCGTGCGTATGCTTGACGTAGAACGATAGGCCGCCGCTCTTCTGCACCGAGTCCTCCCCGAGATACGATTGTATCATATCCATATCGTGCGATACCATAATAAACGTGATGTGATGATGCTGGTGCATATGCCGGATCATGCGGAAAAATCCGGCCTGCGTCTCGGCGTCGATGCCGACGGTAGGCTCGTCCAGAATAAGCAGCTCCGGGTTGTTAATTAGCGCCCGGGCGAGGAATACCCGCTGCTGCTGGCCGCCGGACAATTGGCCGATCCGCCGGTCCGCCAGGTCCTCGATGCGCATCGCGTAGAGCGCGTCGTCCGTTTTGCTGCGCTCCTGCTTGGTCAGACGGCGGAACATATTTTTTTTGCCGAACAGCCCGGAGGTGACGACTTCGCGGACCGTGGCCGGAAACAGCGGATTCAGCGCATTTTTCTGCGGCACGTACCCGACGCGCTCCCAGTCGCGGAATTGGTCGATCGGCTGGCCGAAGAGACGGATTTCGCCGCGCGCAGGCTTCAGCAGCCCGACGATCATCTTCAGCAGCGTCGTCTTGCCTGCACCGTTGGAGCCGACCAATCCGACGAAATCGCGCTCCAGAATCGAGAAGTTCAAGCCGTTGATCACGGGTTTATTTTCATAAGAAAAAAAGATGTCATCGATCGTGACGATCTGTTGATGACATCCAAAGCGAGCATTCGTTTGCATGGCAAAGCTCCTTATACGGAAGGTCTCCCTTCTATTGTAATGCTTTTAATAAATTATTCAAATTGTTTTCCATCAGGGACACATAATCGTCACCCTTTTTCGCCTGCTCTTCGGTCAATCCTTCAAGCGGGCTGAGGACAAGCGTTTCGACTCCGGCGTCCTTCGCAAGCGTCTTGGCCAGTTTGTCGGATACAAGCTCCTCAAAGAATATATATTTCACTTGATTGTCTTTAATGAATTGCAAAATAGTTTTCATATCCTTGGACGTTGGTTCGGCATCCGGAGCAAGCCCCATAATCGCCTTCTGGTTCAGTCCGTAGGCTTTGGCCAAATATCCGAACGATTGGTGCGTCACGACAATGTCCTTCTTGGACACCTTGGCAAGCTCGCTCTTGTACTTGCCGTCGAGTTGATCGAGCCGGTCGGCGAGCTTCTTGAAGTTCGCTTCGTAGTCCGCTTTGTGCGCTCCGTCGACTTGGATCAGCGCGTCTTTGATGTTGACGGCCAGCTGTTTGGCATTGGCCGGGCTCAGCCATACGTGCGGGTCCGTGTTGCCGTGTTCGTGATCGTGGCCGTGCTCGTCTTTGCCTGCGCCTTTCTTCTCATCGTGACCGTGCGCATCCCCGTGTTCCTCTTCCGTGCCGGGAATTAGCTCGATGCCGCGGCTTGCTTCGACTACAACGGTCTTGCTGTCCTTCTTCAAGCTGTCGAGCGTATCCTGCACCCAACCTTCGAAACCGGCGCCCAAATAGACGAACAGATCCGACTTGGTCAAATTTTGGATGTCGCGGCTTTTCGGCGACCAATCGTGGGGCTCGACGCCGGCCGGCACCAGATTGACGACGTTGACGTGATCTCCGCCGATTTTGGTGGCAAAATCATATAACGGATAAAAGCTGGCTACAATATTGATCTTGCCGTTCACAAGCGCAGGCTGCGAACGTCCTCCGCAAGCGGACAGCAATGTAGACAGCAGGAGAACCAGAATGACGGGAAGGATGGCCCGTTTGATGAATGTTCGCTTCATGTGATGATACCCTCCGAGACGTAAATCGTAATTTTTTTCATTAACAACGACGATTATACGCCCCGCCCATTCGCTTGTCAACGGTAAATGTAGAAATTACGATAAAGCCAAAAATACCCCTTTGCGCCTGAGATTGGCAAAGGGGTATTTCGATCTATACGGTTGTAAGCTACTCGACGCGAACCGATTGCTGCTGGGCTTTCAAGCACAGTTCAGCCGCTTTGAAAGCATGCTCCTGCGTCATCGCGTTCTCCGTCCGGTGAATGCAGTCGAGGATCAATTGCCCGAAGAACGGATAGCCGACTTCACCGTGAACGGAGAAATGCCGCTCGCCTTCCTTGTTCACCAGATAGACGTGGTCACCCTGCTTATCCCGGGCAATATCGATATATTTGCGCAGCTCGATATACCCGTCCGTACCGACAATGAGTGTCCGGCCGTCGCCCCAAGTGCCGAGGCCGTCCGGCGTCAGCCAGTCGACGCGGAAGTAAAAGGTTGCGCCGTTATCGCCGGTCAGCGTGGCGTCGCCGAAGTCTTCCAGCTCCGGGTACTGCTTGTTGTGATAATTGGCTACCCGGCTGCTGACGACCGTGGCATCCTCGGCGCCGGTGTAGAACAGGAACTGCTCGATCTGATGGCTGCCGATGTCGCACAGGATACCGCCGTATTTCTCCCGTTCGAAAAACCACTGCGGACGGGTCGGCGCGTTCAACCGGTGCGGGCCCCAGCCCATCACGTGCACGACACGGCCGATGGCGCCCTTCTGAATCAATTCTCCGGCGAACACGGCACTTTCCACATGCAGCCGTTCGCTGAAATAGACCATGTACTTCCGGCCCGTTTCCTTTACTTTCGCACGGGCGGCTTCAAGCTGCGATAACGCGGTGAATGGCGTCTTGTCGGTAAAGTAGTCTTTTCCCGCGTTCATGACACGAACCCCAAGCGCTCCGCGCTCCGAAGGGACGGCCGCTGCCGCTACGAGTTGAATGCTCGGATCGTGCAGGATTTCTTCTTCCGAAGCGGCGGCCTTGGCTTGCGGGTACCGCTTGACGAACGCTTCGACCTTCGCCGGGTCCGGATCGTAGACGGCAACCAAATCGGCTCCCGCTTCCATCAGGCCGTTGCACATCCCGAAAATATGGCCGTGATCCAGCCCTATCGCGGCAAAAGCGAACTCGCCCGGCTTCACGACCGGATTCGGTTTCCCCTGCGGCGCGTAATTCATTCCGTCGTTCTTTTGCATACAAGAAGCCTCCCACCATGATATCTATCAATTGTTCACGTGAACAACCCTTATTTTACCACAGATCCGTTCGGAATTGAATCGGAAACTGTCGCGAGAGTCAATCGGTCTCCTTGCGATGCGGCCAAAATCATGCCCTGCGACAATTCGCCGCGCAGCTTGACCGGCTTCAGGTTCGTGACGCAGATGACTTTGCGGCCGACCATTTGCTCCGGCGTGTAGTATTTGGCGATGCCGGAGACAACCTGGCGCTGCTCGTAGCCGAGATCGAGCTGCAGCTTCAGCAGCTTGTCAGCGTTCTTCACCGGCTCCGCGGCGATGACCTCAGCCACCCGCAGGTCGACCTTGAAGAAATCATCGATCGAGATTTCAGGCGAAGCCTCCGGCGCCGGCACGGCGGCCGTCTCCGTTTTCGCGTCCGCAGCCTTCGGCTCTTCAGACGCAGCCTCCGCCGCAGGAACCGTACCGCCGCTCATCGATTCCGCGATGAACGCGATCTCCTTGTCCGCCTCCAGACGCGGGAACATCGCTTCGCCCTTCGCCACGCGCGTACCGGCAGGCAGCGTCCCGAAAGCGTGCACCGTATCCCATACGGTAAGCGGACCGGCTTCGATGCCAAGCTGCTGCCACATGCGGCGCGGCGTCTCGGTCATGAACGGCTGCAGCAGCACGGACGAGATGCGCAGCGATTCGGCGAGCACGTACAGTACGGACCCGAGTGTCTCCCGCTTCGTCTCGTCCTTCGCCAGGTTCCACGGCTGTGTCTCGTCGATGTATTTGTTCGTGCGGCTAACAAGCTGCCAGATCGCGGAGAGCGCTACGGAAAACTCCATTTTTTCCATCGCTTCCTCGACTTTGGCGACCGTCGCTTCGGCCGTCTCCAGCACGGCGGCGTCGAATTCGGTCGCTCCGGCGACATACGGCTGCACCTCGCCGCCGAAGTATTTGTCGATCATCGCTACGGTCCGGCTGAGCAGATTGCCGAGGTCGTTCGCCAGGTCGAAGTTGATCCGCTCCACGAAGCTTTCCGGCGTAAATGTGCCGTCGGAGCCGAACGGCACTTCCCGCATCAAGTAATAACGGAGGGCGTCGAGGCCGTAGCGGTCGATCAAGGTGACCGGGTCCACGACGTTGCCTTTGGATTTGGACATTTTACCGTCCTTCATCAGCAGCCAGCCGTGGCCGATGACCTTCTTCGGCAGCGGAAGACCGAGAGCCATCAGCATCGCCGGCCAGATGATCGTATGGAAGCGCACGATCTCCTTGCTCATCAGATGCACGTCCGCGGGCCAGTATGTTTGGTAGCGGCTGTCATCCTCGCTGCCGTAGCCGAGCGCGGTGATATAGTTCGAGAGCGCGTCGATCCAGACGTAAATCACGTGCTTCGGATTGCCCGGCACGCGGATGCCCCAGTCGAACGTCGTCCGGGAGACGGCCAAATCTTCCAGACCGGGCTTGATGAAGTTGTTGATCATCTCATTGCGGCGGGATTCCGGATGAATGAACTCGGGGTGCTTCTCGTAATGCTCAATCAGCCGGTCGGCATATTTGCTGAGCCGGAAGAAGTAGCTCTCTTCCTTTACCCATTCCACCGGGCGTCCGCAGTCCGGACATTTGCCGTCGACCAGCTTGTTTTCGAGGAAAAACGATTCGCACGGTGTACAGTACCAGCCTTCGTAATGACCGAGGTAAATGTCGTCCTGCTCCATCAGCTTCGTGAAAATTTTCTCGACGGCCTGCTTGTGGCGCGCGTCGGTCGTACGGATGAAATCGTCGTACGAGATATCGAGCTTTTTCCACAGGTCCTTGATTCCGGCGACAATATCGTCGACGAACTGCTGCGGCGTCTTGCCCGCCTCCTGCGCTTTGCGTTCGATCTTCTGCCCGTGCTCGTCGGTGCCCGTCAAGTACATGACATTGTACCCGCGCAGCCGCTTGTACCGGGCCATGACGTCGCCCGCCACCGTCGAATACGCGTGGCCGATGTGCAGCTTGTCGCTCGGGTAATAAATGGGCGTTGTGATGTAAAAGCTTTTCTTCGTTTCAGACATGTTCAAATGACCTCCTATGGAATTGAAAATGCAAAAAAGCTCTCATCCCTATGGGACGAGAGCTTCGAACTCACGCGGTACCACCCAACTTCCCCCGTTCGGACGCATGGCGAACCAAAGCGCCGTTCGAGGCTTAACGGTCAATCTGACCATCCGTTAACGCCGGAGCTACGATGAAAGCTTACCGCCTGCGGCCGGCTTCGACCGCGAGCATAGCTCACCTTCATATCCTCCCGGACCATCTTCCTTCGCATCGGCCGACCGGTTCTCAGCGTCTCCGGCTCTCTGTGCGGCTTCCGGCAAAGTACTTATCCGTTCATAGGATGTTTAAGCCAAATATATCGAAAATCCACCATCCGTGTCAAGGGACGTGATCTACTCCTCCGGGGTGGAACGGATGGCATTTGCAAATCCGCTTCACCGTAAGCCACGAGCCGCGGGCTGCGCCGTGCTTCTCTAGCGCTTCCAGCGCGTAGGCGGAGCAGGTCGGGTAAAACCGGCAGGTCGGCGGTTTCAGCGGCGAGATCCATTTGCGGTAAAAGCGGACGCCTCCTTGCAGTACCCGTTTCACGATGATCGCGGCTCCTCTCCTCAGCCTGTTTCTATCATCATGCCTGAACGAGGAGGCCGGTGTCAAACAGAGAGCAGCCCGCGCCAACCATCTAATAGAAAAAAGATCTGCGCCGCGTCCATCTTGCGATGGCGCACGGGCAGACCTTTGCGGGCTTGGATGAGAGTAACTTGCGATTAGCTGCTCTTCTTCGTTTGTTTGCTCGCTTTGTGCTCTTGCTTCTTTGCCTGCTTGCTTGCCTTCTGCTCCTGCTTCTTCGCTTGAATCTCCTTGGCGAGCTCTTGGGCGGTTTTGCCTTGGGTGGAAATACCCAGCTTCTCCGCTTCGGCTTTCCGCTTGGCCAGCGCATCGGCGCGTTTCTGCTCGGCGAGCGCCTTGCGCTTCTCCTGGATGGCCGCCTTCAGCTCCTTCGCCGTTTTGCCCTCGGTCGCGATCCCGAGACTTGCCGCTTTTGCCTGCAGCTGCGCGAGCTGTTCGGCCTGCAGCGACGCCTTGGCTTGCTTATGCTGAGCCTTGGCCTCTTTCACGGCAGTCTGGTTTGGCTTCTGCGCGGCAGCCGGCGCAGCGCTTGCGGATACTGCCCCACCGAGCAGCATGGCGCAGGCAAGGCCGACGGATACGAGCTTGTTCATCTTCATGGTCATTTCCTCCCACAACTTGTTGTCGTATGTAGTGTTGCGAGAAAAATGTACCATGGATTTATTACATAACTATGACAAGACCGGATCGCGTTACCGCAGCCCTTCCAGCCTGCTGCGAAGCGTCTGCATCGGCGACAGCACCCGGGCGCCGGACGCCGCTTCGGCCCGTGCGGCCGCGTCCGTCATCGACAATTGAGCCGCTGCGACCGGGGCAGATGATCTCTGTATCAAGCCCAGCAGGAACGCTTCAACCTGCTCCGCATACGCCGCTTCCCGTCCTTGCAGCAGCAGCTCGAAGCAGCCCGGTTCGGACACCGCCGTCTGCGCCTTGAACGCTCTGCCCCGCAGCCTGGCATGGGCATGCAGCCGCTCCATCGTTCCTTCTACGGTCGCCGGGTTCGTGAAAGCGACGACCGCCTCGTCCCCGAGCATCAGCAGCTCGTCAAACCATGGCTCGTCGATCGCGATGACCGGAATGCCGCCCGTCGCTTCAAGCGCTTGCTCCAAGGGTGACAGCGCGGCGATATAATTCGTGCATGTGATGACGATGGCGTCCACCCCGCAGCCTGCGATCCATTCCAACTGGCCGCGCAGCTTCGCTTGCACCTGCCGCGCCTCCGCTTCGGATGCCGCCGCCCGGGTCAGCCAATGGATCGCGCCGGGATCGACAAAATGCAGGCAGGAAAAGGCCTCGTGATCCAGGCCTTCCTCCAAATACCGGATATTCGAATGATGCGCATGCAAGCAGCCCAGCCGCTTTACCGCCATGGCAACCGCCTCCCTATGAGTCCAAGCTTTTTTCATAGCTTAGCGGCAATTCCATGAACGGTCAACGGCTTATTTCCGGGCCCTGCAGCAGCTTCTGAGCCTGAGCCGCCTTCTAAGCGTCCTGCCGCAGTGGTTCCTCCTCCGCCTGTATGCCAGCGGTCCGGCTGGAGATAGCATTCCCACGGCTCCAGCCCTCCCGCTTAAAATCGATCATCATGCCCGCCCCCAGCGCCGTGCAATCCTGCGGCTCCGCAGCCAGATGGACGGGGACGCTGGTTTCCGTCTGAATCCGCTCGACCAGCCCGTGAAGCAGCGAGCCGCCTCCGCACAGAAGAATGCCCCGCTCCACCACATCCCCGGCAAGCTCCGGCGGACAGTGCTCCAGCGTCACCCGGATCGCATCCAAAATGGTCGCCAGAAAATCGTCCATCAGTCCGAAAATTTCGCCGGAGGTCAAGCGGAGCGACCGAGGCAGACCGTCGATCAAATCCCGGCCTTTAATATCGATGGCCTTGTCCTTCTGTCGCTCGACGACCGATCCAATCTGCTTCTTGATCTCTTCCGCGGTCCGTTCGCCGATCGCCAGATTGTACGTCTTTTTGACGTATTCGATGATATCCCGATCGAGCGACATCCCTGCGCGCCGTACCGTATGGCTGACCACGATGCCTCCGAGCGACAGCACGGCCACTTGACTCGCTCCCCCGCCGATATCGAGCACCAGACTGCCGATCGGCTGATCGACCGGAAGCCCGGCCCCAAGCGCCGCCGCCAGCGGCTCTTCCACGGCTACCGCCTTTTTCGCGCCTTTATGCACCATCGTCTCTTCGACGGCGCGCTTCTGCACGTTCGTGATGCCGCACGGTACGGAGATGTACACTTGCGAGCTGCGGAACCAGGGGGCTCGGCCTTGAATTTTTTTAATAAAATGCTGGAGCATCGCGCTCGTAATGTCAAAGTTGGCGATCACCCCGTCCATCAGCGGGTAAATGATGTCGATATTGCCCGGGGTCCGCCCGATCATCGCCTGCGCTTCCGTACCGGCCGCCACCATCTCGCCCGAATCCTGCCGGATCGCCACCACGGACGGCTCCCGCAGCACGATCCCTTTCCCGTGCTGGTAAATCACCGTATTCGAAGTTCCCAAATCAATGCCGTACAGCGTATCAAACCGCTTTAACATGTTGTCTTCCTCCTTCGTGTATTGCGTTCTGAGCCGCCGGCAGCCGGAACTCGAATACGGTTCCTTGGCCGACTTCGCTGCGGACGGAAATCGTCCCGCCGTGCAGTTCTACCAGTTCCCGGACAATAGCCAGTCCGAGCCCGGTGCCGCTGCTTTTCTTACTCCGGCCGCGGTCCACCTTGAAAAAGCGTTCCCAGATCATCTCCTGATCGTCGGGGGAAATCCCAATGCCAGTATCCGCCACGTGAATCACAAGCAGCTCGCTTTCCGCATGGGCGCCCAGCAAGATTTTGCCGTTTTCCGTAAATTTTACAGCGTTCTTTACTAAATTTTTCATAATTTGCTCGAAGCGGTCCCGGTCCGCATACGCGTCCGGCAGTCCCTCTTCCGTCCGCATTTCGATCGTCGTGTTGCGCTCGGCGGCCTCCGGCCCGAACATGGCGGCCACGTGCGCAAATAACTGCCGCACGTCCACCGGGCTGCGGGACAAGGCGATCTCGTCGTTTTCCAGCTTGATCAGATCGGCGATGTCATCCACCAAACGGTTCATATGGAGCGTTTCTTTGTAAATGATGTCGTAATATTTCGGCTTGGCCGCATCGTCGATCAGATCGTCCTGCAGCGCCTCCAGGAACCCTTGCATGGCCGTCAGCGGCGTCCGCAGCTCGTGGGAGACGTTCGCCAGGAAGTCCTGACGGATTTGCTCCTGCTTGCGCTTGTCTTCGTCCGTCTGCTGCAGCTTGTCCGCCATCTGATTGATGGTGGCAGCCAGTTCCCCGATCTCGTCGTTCGAATAAATTTCGATCCGCTCGCCGTAATCTCCATGCCCGATGCGCAGCGCCAACTTGTCGATCCGCCGCAGCGGCCGGGAGATGGACCACGACAAATATGACGCCGTCGCCGCCGAGAGCAGTACGCCCACGAGCGTGACCCACAGGATCGTTTCCCGCATTAACGTGATCGTTTCGTTCATTCCGGCGACCGAGGCGTGCAGCACGATTCCTCCGTATACCTCATTGTCCTTGCCCCACGGGACGACGACGGATAGCATCGACTCCTTGAGCCCCTCGAACCGCGGCTCGTTCAGCAGCGCCTCTTCGCCGTTCAAGACTTTGCGCACGACGGCAGGATCGACGGATTTGCCGACGTTCACCTCGTCCTTGCTGGAGGTGGCGGCGATTTTGCCGCTCCGGTCGAACAGCCAGATGCGCGCGTCGAACGTCTGATCGAAGAACAGCAGCAGCTCCTTGAGGCGATCGTCCGGCACGACGATGGTTTGAACCGCCAGATTGACCCGTTTCGCCTTGCGCAGCAGCTCTTCCTTTTGCGAATCGACAATATAATCCTTGGTCAGCAGCGAAAGCAGAAACCCGACGACGCACAGGCCCAGCAGCATGGTGAACATATGGCCGAACAGCAACCGGCGGAAAATGCTTTTGCCGATGCCAGGCATTATTCCTGGACCTCGAATTTATACCCTACGCCCCACACCGTATGAATACAGTCGCTCCGGTACGGGAGCAGCTTCTCCCTTAATTTTTTCACGTGTACGTCGACCGTCCGGATATCCCCGATAAACTCGTAGCCCCACACCTGCTCCAGCAGTTGCTCCCGCGTATACACCGTCCCCGGCGAACGGGCCAGATGCGTCAGCAGATCGAACTCCTTCGGGCGAAGAACGATTCGCTCCTCCCCGGCCAGCACCTCGCGGCGCTCCGTGCTGATCGAGAGCCCCTCAAACGTAATGGAGATCGGTTCATCCTGTTCTCCCGGCGATTTGCGGCGCTGCATCCTGCGGAAGATCGCCTTGATCCGCGCCACGAGCTCCCGCGGACTGAACGGCTTCGTGACGTAATCGTCGGCGCCGAGCTCCAGCCCCAGCACCCGGTCGAATTCTTCCCGCTTCGCCGTCAGCATGATGACGGGAATATCGAACCTTTTCAAAATTTGGCGGCATGCTTCGAAGCCGTCCATCTTCGGCATCATGACGTCGAGAATGACGATGTCCGGCGATTCCTTCTCGACAAGCTCAAGCGCCTCCTCGCCGTCCTGCGCCTCAATCATGCTGATGTGCTGCTTTTCAAAATAAAGCCGAATGATCTCCCTGACGTTCGGGTCATCGTCGGCGACCAGTACTTTCCAAGAATTCATGCAGACAGTGCTCCTTTTGCCGGTGAAGATACTATAGCATTCTCCCGCCCCCCCTATTTTGCGGGGGGATTAGCCGAAAAAGGGGCCGTACTCCTTAACGTTACACGAAAAATTTGAGCAAATTGTGTTCAAAATCGGACCAAACGGTTAAATAACTATGTTCAAAGCATGAATGCGTTCAAATAAAGGCGAAAATCCCCTAAAAACGGCGGTTTTTATCGAACAGTATTAGGAAGTCGGCTTGCGCATTCAAGCCCGCATAAATTGTGTTGTGGAAGGTGACGCCCGTGAGCAGTTCCAAGGAATTCATGCAAAGCCAGCTGAGGAAATGGAAATCCGCCGCATCCCAGCTCATATCGACGGAGGGGGAAGCCGTCGAGACCGCCGCCATCGAGCTGGAGCCCGAGGTTTACGATAAGTGCAGACGAATGGCCGAAGCCGAACAGACGACCGTCAGCGCCGTGGTTCATTATATGATCGACCAATATTTTGCCGTACGGTCCCACGAAATGGCGTTTCAAGCGACCATGGAGCAGAAGGAAAGAAATCCGCTGCTGCAGCTCGACAGCTTGACGAGGCGGAAGGAACGGTATACGGGCGAGGAGGTGCCAAGCTATGATCGTGCATGATTCCGCAGCCTTGCAGCAGGCGGTCTTTCTGGAGCAGTCCGCCCTGATGGCGTTTATGAATCCGGAGGACCCGTATTATTTGAAGGCCCGGTCGCTGTTCTTCGACCTGGACGATATGGACCGGCATTTGGCTACGACGAACTATGTGATCTTCGAAACCCACCAGTGGCTGCGCAATCATTTTGATTATTCAGATGCGCAGTTCTTCTTGAACACGATGGAAAAAGCGGTCCAACAGGGCGTGCTGACAATCGTGCCGGGAACTCCGGAGCTGGAGCGGGAATCGAAACGGCTTATTATCGATTTTCCGAACTACCGCTTCTCGCTGAACGAAGCGATGACGGCCGTCGTGATGCTGTCCTGCCAGATGAAACGGATTTTTACCTTTAATCCGAATTATTCGTTCCTGCCTAAGCTGGATCGTGAAATCAAGGTGCTGCCAAGCATTTTGTAACGAAGCGGAGAAAAAGAAAAACCTGACGGCCGGCCCGGCTTGGGGCTGCGCATCGTCAGGTTTTCGCTGTTTCAGGAAGAAGGAATCGGGTACTTGCCGAGCTGATGCTCCTCGATGAATACCGGCGTATCGGTCCGCCTCGCGGCATAATTGGCAATCTGCTTTCTTAGGTTGGGGTACAGCACGATCTTGTCCAGCTCGGAAAGCGGAATCCACCGTACGCCCGTTTGATTCGGATCGGGGCTCGCGGGCATTGCGGGCACAGCCCCCTCCTTCAGCTTGCACTCGAATATAAGGTGGATGCTGTGCGTGGTGCCGTACACGTGATCGCTCCGATGCGGAGCGTATTCGTATACGAAGGCCAACGGTCCGACCTCGACGTCTGCGGCGGCTTCCTCGCGCGCTTCCCGGATCACCGCTTCGATGACCGATTCCCCGGCTTCGACGCCTCCGGCAGGCAGATTGTAATGAATCCCGTTTGCATCTGTGAATTCGATCAGCAGCACGCTGTCGTCCCGGAGGATTAGCGCGCAGGCGCGAACCCGGATCGGATAAGTCACTTCGTTTGTCCTCCTTCCATTACGCCTACCCGCCGAGTCCCGCCCGGACCATGGAAAGCAGACTCTCCAGACGGTCCGGAGGGCAGGCGACGATATACGGCTCGGAATTCAAGCCTTCGAACGGCCGGCCGTCGAAGTCGACGACCGCCGCTCCCGCTTCCTTCGCCAGCAGCAGGCCCGAGTACAGGTCCTCGCCTTCCGAATTGTACAGCACGATGCCGTCCAAGTCGCCGCGCGCGAGCATGCTCCACAGCAGCGTCGGCGCCCATAGCGACAGGACCCGTTTGCTGCCCGCGTCGAGATGGTGCTTCAGCGTCGTAGCCTGTCCGCCCTTGCCGACGTCATGCCCTTGAATCCAGCCCAAAGTCATTCGTCCGGCGGCTGCGGATGTCTTCACGCGAATCGGTAACCCGTTGCACAAAGCTCCTTTTCCCTGCTCGGCGACGTACAAATTTTCCAGATGCGAATCGTAAATGACGCCCAGCCGCGGCTCTCCCAGGTAAATCAGCGTCAGCGATACACCGTATGCCGGCAGCCCGATCGCGTAATTGTTCGTGCCGTCCAGCGGATCGACCAGCCATAGCCAATCGCTCTCCGCTCCGGACCAGCCGCTCTCCTCGCTGCGAATCCGATGCTTCGGGAAGCGCTCCTGCAGCCGGTTCAAAATTTCCTTCTCGGCCAAATGATCGATCGCGGTCACCAAGTCCCCTTGGTTCCCTTTGGCCATCACTTCTTTATCCCGGTCAAAATGCTCCTTCGCCAGCTTTCCTGCGGCCGCGGCTGCTTCGCAGGCGACCTCCCGGGCTATCCTCAATGTCTCGTCCGTCAACTTTGTCTTCCTCCCCTGCTCTCGATAAGGGAAATTATACCTGATTCTGCTGCACGGCCTCAACCACATGGCGAAGCCTGCCGGAGCCATATCGTCACAACCGTCCCTCGACCAAGCTCGCTCTCCACCTGGATATTCCCGCGGTGGGCCAGGACGATCTGCCGGGCAATCGCCATCCCGAGCCCCGTTCCGTCCGACCCTCCCTCGGTATTCGTGCCGCGGTAATACCGTTCGAACAGCCGGCCGACCGTTTCCTCATCCATCCCGCCGCCGTTATCGCGGATCTCCAAGCAGGCGAAGCTTTCGGCTTCTCCATCCCCCGCGACGCTTACTTCCACGTCCGTTCCTTCGGGGTTGTGCAGAACGGCGTTCGCCAGCAGATTCACGATCGCACGGCTGAGCCATCGTTCGTCTACCCGGGAAACAAGCGGGCCAGGGGCAGGTCGAAAAACGATACGCGCGCCCGCAAATCTCGGATTCGTCCGAAAACGGCGAATGATAATATCCATCAGATCGTTCAGCTCCGTCTCCCGCAGCTCCAGCGGCAGCGCTTCGTTCTGCAAGCGGTAAGTCAGGCTGAGATCGTCGATCAGCAGCTCCATATATTCCGCCTTCTCGCGGATCACGCCGGCAAATTCCCGGATTTCGTCGGTCGACCAGCCGTAATCCGGCGCTTCCAGCATATGCGAATAGCCTTTAATCGACGTAAGCGGCGTCTTCAAATCGTGGGATACTCCGGTGATCCACTCCTCTCTCGTCTGCTCCAGCTTAGCCCGCATCTCCTCGTTGCGGCTCAAAATGCCGGTCAGCCGCCTTAGCGAGAGGAACACGTCAGCGAACAAACGGTACTGGCGCTGCGGCCGGCCCTTGCGGTCCAGGCTGCGGGGACCCCGAAGTCCGTGCGGCTCGCGGAACTGGCCGCGCCCGAGCTGCTGAAGCCAGTCGATCATATGGAGCACCGGCCCGCCGAAGCGGTTGGCATACCAGAGCGACAGCAGCAGGAACAGGAGCAGCGTCGTCAGCAGCAAGCCGGCAAACGCAACGAGCATGACACTGATCTCGTTTTTCAGAACTCCCGCAAGAACCCCTTTCTCATGAAATGGTGTGGTCACAACCCAAGTATACTGCGTGCGGGAATCGTAATGAGAGGCCAGCTTGAGATCGTATCTGTTGCCGTAAACCGACCGGAGTGCAAGCTCCTGAAGGGAGTATTCCGTCAGCACGTTCCCCGCGCTGCCGAACGAAGCAACCTGGCGCCCGGACGGGTCCAGCAGCTGCACCGTGGCCTCCGCCTCCTTCAGCCGGTCCTCTAAGCCGGGAGGCAGCGTCAAGCTTGGCCCCGGCGCGCCGGCCGTATCCATGACCATCTGCAGCAGACGCTTCTCCTCCGGGATGACGCCATAGAGCAGCGTATAGGTTACGCCGCCTCTCTGCCGAATCCATACGGCCAAATCATACGGAAACGGCTCCTGCTTTTTCCAGTAAGCAACAAATTCCCCCGGCTTATAGGCGGTCGGAACGTCCTCAGGCGTATACACCGAATAGGTTGCTCTCCCTTGACCGTCGAGCATTTGAACCCAGCCGCCTTCGCTTCGCACAAGATCCAGCAGCTCCTCGTCAAAATGAGGCGTCCCCGACTCATCCACTTCCATCGTATCGATCAGCTTCAGCATGCCGGCCTGCGCAAAGCTGCGGCCCGCATCAAGATCCAGCAGCTTTAGCTGCATCCAGTACAGGATCAAGACCGCCAATACGACGAGCAGGATGCCGGCCACGATCAACCGCAGGCTGAAATGGGCGATAAGCCGCCGGATGACCCGCTTGCCTCCGTCCGGCACAGGCGATGAAACCAAAGCGGGAGCCGGGCCTCCCTCTTCATTCCGTTCCTCGTCCGTCGCTCCCCCTGCCCGCCTAAACGTCATCGTTCCCGCCTCTGACCAGCTTATAGCCCAACCCCCGGACGGTGACCAGCAGTTCCGGCTCCGCAGGATTGCGTTCGATGCGTTCCCGGATGCGATAAATATGGACCATCACGGTGTTGTCGTCGCTGAAGCCGGAGTCGCCCCATACCCGCTCGTACAGCTCCTGCTTGTTGAAGATCCGGTTCGGATGCTTGCAGAAAAACAAAAGCAGCTGAAACACTTGGGCAGGGCATGGAGTCCGCCTGTCTTCGACCGTCAGTTCTCCCGCAAGCTCATTGAGCCGAAACCGCCCGAAATCGTAGACTCCCTGCGTGGCGGGACTTTCCGCGGACTTGGCAACCCTTCGGAGCTTCGCTTTGATCCGGGCGGCCACTTCGAGCGGATTGAACGGCTTGGTCACATAATCGTCCCCGCCCAAGGCGAAGCCGCTAAGCTTGTCCAGATCGGAAGAGCGCGCCGTCAAGAACAGGATCGGCGCATCGGTGCGCTGCCGGAGTTTCGGGCATACCTCGAACCCGCTTTGACCCGGCAGCATCACGTCGAGCACAATATAATCGTAAGACCTGCTGTCGCACATCGAGAGCGCTTCTTCGCCCGTCGCCGCCGTATCGATATGGATAAATCCTTCTTTTTCCAGCACCTTCTTCAACATGCGGACAATAGTCGGCTCGTCGTCGACCAGTAAAATCGTTGCTTCGTTCGCCTGCATTCCATATCCTTCCTCCCCCGCATATCGCTTCATATATATTACCATACCGTGTTTACCTGCAGAGGAACGGAGTCTTAACGGAACCTTAACGAAAAAATTAAGGCTGCGGTAAGCTGCTGTTTCACCCGAAGTAAATCCGGCTAGTTATACTTGAGCGAAAGGAGAGGATATCCATGTGGTTCAGCCTTGTGATGTTATTTTTATCAAGCTTGTTTTTCCCCGTCTATTTCATGATCGAGCTGGGGCGGAAACGAACAAGCAAGCTGGCGTGCTTCGGGTGGTTCCTTATTGCCACCTCCTATGCCGTCTACATTTTGACCGTCGGAAGGTGGGATTGGGTCGGCTATTATTTCCGCTACGCTCTCATCGCGTTCTGGCTATATTCCGTCGTGCGCGCCGTGAGAAACAACAGGGACGTACCGCTGTGGCCGCGTCGTTCTTTCGTTTCGTGGGCAGGTCCCTCACTGTCCGTAGTCTTCACCGCGCTGTTTGTGTTTCTGGGAGCTTATGCGCTGACCGGACACCAAGCGTCCGAAGAGGCGGTCGATCTGCGCTTTCCACTGCGCGGAGGTACTTATAACGTCGCTCACGGCGGCAGCCAGACGATCGTTAATTACCACCACGAATACTTGCCGCAGCAGTACGCGCTGGATATCGTGAAGCTGAATGCCGGAGGCTGGAGAACGAAGGGCATCTACCCAAGCGAGCTGCAAGCCTATGCCATCTACGGCGATACGCTGTACAGCCCCTGCAACGGCAAAGTGCTGGAAGCGGCCGACGGGTTCGAGGATAGAGCGCCCACCCTGTCGGAAAAGCTTCCGGAAGGTGCGCCGCCCGCCGGCAATCATGTCGCAATCGGCTGCCTGGATACCAAAGTATACGTCGCGCATATGCAGAAAGACAGCGTGAAGGTGAAACCGGGAGACACCGTGGATGTGAACACGCCGATCGGCCTTGTCGGCAATTCGGGAAATACGTCGGAGCCGCATCTACATATTCATGCGGAGCGCAATGGGACGGGCATACCCATAACGTTTAACGGCGAGTTTTTGGCGCGGAATGGGTTAATCCGGCAGTAACAGGAGGTTCTAGCGGCCACCGGTTTGTCGGAACATCCGTATCGGTCCTTTGCGGGATGTTCTCCTCCCCGGCGATTCTGTGGTAAGATGGAGGAAATGAACGTAGAGGAGATACCGATGCAAACCGTTTCCATTTTAGGCGTACCCTTTTCCAAATTATCTTTAGACGAAACCGTAAGCGAGCTGCATCGCCGGTTGGACCGGAACGATCCGCGGTTGTTTCACTTGATTACGGCCAACCCCGAAATTGTGATGAATGCAAGAAAAGATAGCGAGCTGCGGCACATTGTCGAGCAGGCGGACATGATTACGCCCGACGGCATCGGCATTGTCCTGGCTTCGCGTTTCAAGGGCGAACCGGTGCCCGAGCGCGTAACCGGCTACGAGATGCTTCTCCGGCTCTTGGCGCTCGGCCACGAGCACGGATGGTCGTTCTACTTCTTGGGGGCCGACGAAGAAACGAGCAAGAAAGCCGTCGATATAATAGCGAATCAATACCCGGGCCTCAAGGTCGCCGGCCGGCAGAACGGCTTCTTTACCGAAGACGACGAACCGCAGCTCGTAGAGCAGATCGCAAGCGCCAAGCCCGACCTTCTCATCGTCGCCATGGGCGCGCCTCGGGCGGAAAAGTGGATCTTCAAATACAAAAACCGGTTATCCGCCAAACTCGCGATGGGCGTCGGCGGCAGTCTGGATGTCATCGCGGGCAAAGTCAAACGCGCCCCGGTCGTCTGGCAAAAGCTGAATCTGGAATGGCTGTACCGCCTGCTGCGGCAGCCGTCCCGCTGGAGACGGCAATTGGTGCTTCCCCAATTCGCCATCCTGTTTCTGCTGAAGGGCCGCAAGAGTTAACATTTGCAAAAAAGCCACCGAACCTTCACGGTTCGATGGCCTGTCCATCCTATCGGTTATACGGAACGCCTCGCCTGTTGCGCGGGGCGTTTTTCTTTTGCTTGCCTGGCTGTCCGCCTGCCTTAGCCGAGCACGACACGGTCATCCGCAAGCTTGGTTCCACGGATCCGCTCGAACTGCTGCAGCAGCCCTTCGATGGTCAGCCCCCGCTTCTCCTGCTCCGGCACATCCAAAATAATGCGCCCTTTATCCATCATGATCAGCCGGTTGCCGAGCCGGATCGCTTGATCCATATTGTGCGTCACCATGAGCGTCGTCAGCTTAAGCTCGGCGACGATCTGCTCGGTCAGCGACGTAATCAGCTCCGCCCGCGAAGGATCGAGCGCCGCGGTATGCTCGTCGAGCAGCAGGATGCGCGGCTCGGTGAAGGTCGCCATCAGCAGGCTGAGCGCCTGCCGCTCCCCGCCGGAGAGCAGGCCGACCTTGGCGTTCAGCCGGTTCTCCAGCCCGATGCCGAGCCGGCTGAGCTGCTCGCGGAACATCGTCCGCTTGCGCCCCGTAACGCCGATGGCGAGCCCTCTGCGCTCGCTGCGCTTGTACGCCATGGCCAAGTTCTCCTCGATCGTCATCGTCGGCGCGGTGCCGGCCATCGGGTCTTGGAACACTCGGCCGATCCATGCGCTGCGACGATACTCGGGCATCGATTCGACCTCGTTTCCGCCAATGACGACCTTCCCGAGATCCGGCGTCATGACGCCCGAGATGATATTCATGAGCGTGGACTTGCCGGCGCCGTTGCTGCCGATCACCGTGACAAAATCTCCCTCCTTCAATTGGAGGTTAATATGCGACAAGGCGAGCTTTTCGTCCGGCGTCCCCGGATTAAACAGCTTGGAAACATGTTCGACGCGTAACATTATCGACCACCTCCTGCCGAAACGTTCCGCGCGCGGGTATTTTCGAGATCGGCCGCCCGTTGGCGGATGACCGACTTTTGACGCAGCTTGCCCCGGATCATCGGGAGCGTCAAGGCGCCGATAACGATGAGCGCGGTCATCAGCTTCATGTCCGTCGGCTCCAAGCCGACGCGAAGCGCCATCGCCACGATCAACCGGTAGACGATCGCGCCCAGCACGACGGCCAGGGTCGCACGAAATACCGTCTTCGCGCCGAACAGCGCTTCCCCGATAATGACCGAGGCAAGCCCGATGACGATCATCCCGACCCCCATCGTAATTTCGGCGAAGGCCGAATACTGCGCGATCAAAGCGCCGGAAAGCGCCACAAGCCCGTTGGACAAGCTGACGCCGACGATGATCGTGTTGTCCGTGTTCACGCCGAAGCTGCGGATCATCCGGGGGTTATCTCCGGTTGCTCTAAGCGCAAGGCCCAGGTCCGTATGCAGGAACCAGTCCAGAGCGAATTTAACAACCAGCACGACGATCGGCATAACCAACAGCAGCGGAACGTCCGTCAGCAGCGTATCTTCTCCAAGCAGCGGAATGTTTGCTTTCCCCATAATCCGCAGATTGATCGAATACAGCGCGATCATCATCAAAATCCCGGACAGCAGCGCATTCACCTTGCCTTTGGTGTGCAGCAGTCCGGTACAAGCACCGGCTACGAGACCGCCTCCGAAGGCCGCCAGCGTGGCGAGCGCCGGAGATACGCCGGAAGAGATCAAGACCGCGGCAATCGCGCCGCCGGTCGTGAAGCTGCCGTCCACCGTCAAGTCAGGAAAATCCAAAATTCGAAATGTAAGATACACGCCGAGCGCCATAATGGCATACAGCATGCCGAGTTCCAAGGAACCTGTCAATGCGTCTTGCATATGTCCATCCTCCTGCAAAGAAATGCAAAAGTGACCTTGAGTCCATTCGGAAGGTCACTCTGCCTGGGTCTTACGAAGTTATTTTGCCGAACCGCTGAGCAGGTTTTTCTTATCTTGAACTTTATTTTTCATGGAGTCGGTGACTTCGACGCTTTCCTGCTTGGCGGCATCAAGGTTAATGATCAGGTCAAGCTTGTCCGGATAGCTGACTTTCATGTCGGCCGGTTTGGCACCGTTCTTGAGAATCTCGACGGCCATCTTGCCCGCCTGGTAACCGTGATCGTAATATTTGAAGCCGTAGGTGGCGAGAGCTCCTTTTTCTACCGAATCGCGGTCGCTGGCGAAGAATGGAATTTTCTTGTCGTTTGCCAGCTTGATAATCGATTCGACGGCGCTTACGACCGTGTTGTCGAGCGTGATGTAGATCGCGTCAACGCGTCCCACGAGCGATTCGGCGGCCTGCTTCACTTCAGAGCTGTTCGCAACCGACGCTTTGACGACTTGAATATTATGCTTCGCAAACGCCGCTTCCGCCGTCTTCACCATGAACGCGACATTCGCTTCGCCTTCGTTCGCCACGATTCCGATCTTCTTGACCTTCGGGAAGTCGGAAGCGATGAAGTCGATTAGCTTCGGTATGGCGTCCGGATGCGTATCCGCGGCGCCGGTTACGTTGCCGCCCGGCTTGTCCAAGCTTTTAACGAGCTTCGCGGATACAGGATCGCTCACGCCTCCGAACAGCACCGGCGCATCTTTCACGTTCTGCACGACGGCTTGAGCCGACGGCGTGGCGATGGCGAATACCAGATCTTTTTTGTCGGCGGCGAACTTCTGAGCAACGGTCAGGTTAGTTGTAGCGTCGCCTTGTGCGTTCTTGTAGTCGACCTGCATCGTTTCTTTGTCGATAAAGCCGTTGTCCTTAAGCGCGGCCAGGAAGCCTTCGCGCGTCGCGTTGAGCGACGGATGTTCGACAATTTGCGAGATGCCGATTTTGACAACTTTCTTGTCCTGAGGCTTGGAAGCGTCTCCACCTCCGGACGGATTGGCGGGTGCCGGTGCTTTGGTCCCGCAGCCTGAGATCATGATCGGTACGGCGATCAGCAGGGATAACAGTTTAGCGGATGTTTTCAATGATTTCGGACCTCCTGGATTTAACGTGTACATGCTTTAAAGCGATAATGTTATCATAGTATGAGGGTGGTCATCCGTCAATCCATAATTGAACATCTGCTAAATTTAACAAATTCCAAAATGAAGCGGATGTACCCGGATCGGAACGGCCAATGGAATCATTTCCCACCCGCTCCGTTCGGCAGGTTTTGACGTTTTCGGCAGCGAAATTTATTTCATTGTCGAAAATCTATGCAAGCCCCGGAGGCGAATGCCCGTGAAAATTGTAATCCTGGTTGCGCTGCTGCTATTATACCCGCTTTTTTTGCGTTGGGTGCATATTACCGACCTGCGCGCCATTCCGCTTGTCGTCCCGTATGCGCTCGGCGCGCTGTCGGTCATGATTCTGCTTACGGAGCTCGGCAAAGGAGCCGCCCGCCTGTTCCGCAGAAAAAAATAGCCCGGACCCCGGGCGGGTCGCGAGCCATGGTGTCTGACGTGTGGGTTTAGACCAGCCCCAAGGTTAGCGCCCATCCTAAGAAAGCGCCTGTGAGGACGACCGCCCAAGGCGGCAGCTTCCAGAAGACGAGCAAGCCGAATAGAACGGCGGCCGCCGCGAAGTCGGCGGGACTACGCACGGCGGACGTCCAGATCGGGTCGTACAGCGCCGCAAGCAGCAGGCCGACGACGGCGGCATTGATGCCCGTCAGCGCCCCTTGCATGCGCGCATGCGACCGCAGGGCGTTCCAAAACGGCAGTGCGCCGACGACGAGCAGGAAGCCCGGGAGAAAGACGGCGGCTGTCGCCAGCACGGCTCCGGTCCCCCCTGCGGCCGCAGCGCCGAGATAAGCCGCGAACGTGAAGAGCGGTCCCGGAACCGCCTGCGCCGCGCCATACCCGGCCAGAAACGTCTCCGGGCTCACCCAGCCCGCAGGGACGACCTCCCGCTCCAGCATGGGCAGCACGACGTGCCCGCCGCCAAAGACGAGCGCGCCCGCGCGGTAAAAGCTATCGGCCAGCGCGAGCCCCATGCCGGGCGCCGTCTGCCGAAGCAGCGGCAGCGCGACAAGCAGCGCGGCGAACAGCGCCAGGCTGATCGCGCCCGCGGTCCGGCCGACCGGCACGCGAACGGGCTCGGGCGGCGCCTCGGCCGCCCGGCGGAACCGCCATGCCCCGAACAGGCCGGCGGCGGCGATCAAGGCCACCTGCGTGACGGCGCTGGGAGCCAGCAGGGCGAACGCGGCCGCCACAACGGCCAGCGTGGCGCGGGGCCGGTCGGACGCCAGACTGCGGCCCATGCCAAGCACCGCCTGTGCGACGATGGCGACGGCGACAAGCTTCAGCCCGTGGAGCCATCCGGCCTGGGCGACGGACGTCCCGTGCAGCGCAAGCGCAAACAGAGCCAAGGCGAGAGCGGACGGGAGCGTGAAGCCGAGCCAAGCGACCACCCCTCCGAGCAAGCCGGAGCGGATGATGCCTAGTCCGATACCGACCTGACTGCTGGCAGGTCCGGGCAAAAACTGGCACAAGGCGACCAGATCGGCGTAGCCCCGCTCGTCCAGCCACTTGCGCTTGACGACATACTCGTCCCGGAAATAACCGAGATGCGCCACCGGTCCCCCGAAGGAGGTCAGCCCCAGCTTTGCGGAAGCGGCGCCGATTTCCAGCAGCCGCCAAAATCCGCTTTGGGGCCGGGACGATCCGGCAGAGTTCATGTTTTCTTTATTCAATAGCGGAGTGGATGTATCGTTCGGACTTGCAGGCACGTGTCGTAAACACTCCTTTTTTGTAAGCGAAGGGTATATTTGGTAGTTACTTTTCCATCAAAACAGATTTGCCGTTCCGATTCAAGTTATTTTTTTGTGATTTTTTTTATAATCCGGTCCTATGCGGGCTCAACCGCTGAAAAAGAAGGCATCTTCCGGCTGTGGCAAGCACGGCTGGGGATGCCTTCTTTGGCTGACCCTCTGTTGGACAGAGGGGTTCCATTTACGGTTGGAACTCCCGGACAAGCCGTTTGGCCGGTCCGTTCGGCGTATCGATCGTTTCGTATACGCGGATCGTCACGCCCGATTCGATCTGCTCCGTCTTGACGTTCGTGAACGAAATGCGCTGCGTGCCGGTGATCAGCTTCTGCGTGCCGGTAAAACCGGCGGATTGAGAGCCGAGCACCCGGCCGAGCCCGTCGACAAGCTCGAACTCCATCTTCGAAAAGTTCTGGTCGATAATTACCGGCTCCCGCTGCTCGATCGTTAGCGACAAATTCAGATGATACGAATAGCCGGTCGATGTGCTGTAGGTCGTCGCCAGATTGTTCGCATCGATGTTGACGTCGAACGGATAGAAGCTGATCTTGCCGTACTCCTCTTCCCGCTGCGCGGCGATGCGGAACGTGCCGAGATCCAGCTTGCCCGGTGCGATCGCTTTCGGGTCCGTCACCCGGAAGGCGATATTGTCCCCTTTTTCGTCCGCCGGCACCATAAACGAATAAGCGACGACATAGCTCGTTCCGGGCATGATGGTGGAAGCCGCGGACGTCTGCCGGACGCCCGGGAATGCCAGTCCCTGCGAGTTCAGCAGCTCCGTGCCGACGTCCGGAAGCGTCAGGACCGAGCTTCCGCGGTTCGTGTACTTCACTTTGGCTATGGCCGTTTTGTACCCGTAATCGGTATTTTCGTGCAAATGCAGCTCTACAAGCGACATGTCCAGCTTCGAATCGATCAGGCTGCTTGCCGCAAGGGGCAGCGGCGTACCGTACTCGTAGCTTTTCGCCGCCATCGTCGGGTTGTACTGCTGCGCAATGCCTTGGAGGCCGACGACCATAACCGGCCGCCCGTCCGTCTTCGAGCCGGATGCCGTGCCGGACGAGGAGCTCGTCGTGCCGCTTCCGCTCGTCCCTGCCTTCGTCTGTCCGCCCGTGCCGCTTGCAGCGCTGGTGCCGCTCGTGCTTCCCCCGGCAGAGGACGAGCCCGAAGCGGAACCGCCGGCGGACGAGCCGGATGCGCTTGTTCCCGCGCTGCCGGCAGTTCCGGCGGCCCCGCTATTGGCCGTATTCGCGCCGGAGGATGTGCTTCCGCCGCTGGCAGACGCTGTCGTGCCCGAGCCGACGCTTGTCCCCGCTGCAACCGTGTCCTCCTTCATGCGGACCACAAGCTGCGCCGCGTCGGGCTCGACGCCGGACGGAAGCAGCGCCGTGTAGCTGAACGATACCGCGGCTTTCGGCGCCAAATAGGCGTCGCGCGAGGAACGGGCTTCCGAAGCCGCCGTGAAGCCGTCTTTGCCGAACTGGTAAGCTCCGGATAACGAGGGTACTGCGATCATCCGGTCGCTGTCATTGCGCACCGTCACGGTGGACTGCACGAGCATGCCGTCTTCCTGACGGATGGCCTTCGCTTTCTCTGCGACGACCGTCAGCCCGCTGCCCGTTCCGTATCGGACCAGCGGCTTCTCGCTACCGAGCTTGATTGCATCAGGGAGCCCGCCAAGCGGCAGGCTGCCGAGCACCTTATCCTCGCCCGCATCCGGCGTCACCAACTGCAAGGTCAACGGGCCGACGGACTGTTCGGAGAGTTCGGCCTTCACGGTCCGCTGAACGGTTTCATTCGGCAGCAGCGCAGAACCGTCCGAGCCGGACAGAGCGGCGGCAAGCGTTCGTCCGTCGGACGTCAGCAGCCGGTATTGAAGGCCCGACGGAAGCGTTACGTCCGTTTTGCCGCTGCCGGTCACATACAGATTCATATACAGATACGGCTTGCCGTTCTCGACGACGCGGAAGCCGTCCCCCTGCACGAACGTAAGGAATACATCCTCTTTGGCTGCAGCGTCTGCCTCTTTGAGCCGCACGACGGTCTGCGAAGCCGTCGGTACCCCTCCAGGGAGCGAGTCCGCCACGGGCAGCGCGCCGATGTCGCGCGTCTGATCGGCCCCGCTGCCGTCCCAGGCGTACAGGTCCACCTTCAGCCCCTCGGCCTTGACGCCCGGAGCAAGCTGGGAGTAAAAATCGAACGTCTGCTCCTTGCCCGGCTGGACGCGGGCGCTTTGCTTGCTGCCGAGGCGCGCCGGATAGCGGTTCCCCGCCTTATCCACCACCCGTACGCCATAGCCGTTGAAATCGACCGCGCCGCGACCGCCGTTATGAAGCTTCAGCGAAAATTGCATCAGCGGTGAATCGCCGCCCGCGGCAAGAGATGCGTTCTCCAGCGTAAAGTAAGTGTCGTTCGCTACAAAAACGCCCGGCTTCCCCGCGTAAACGGCCGGCACGGAAGCCGACAGGCATACGGCGCTTATCGCCAGCGCTCCGAGCCAAGCCGTACGGGACGGTTTCGTTAACATGTTTAAGCTTTTCAAAAGCTGCTTCCTCCTTTAGTAAAAACTGGATGAAAAGATTAATCGAAGCGTAGCGCGTCGATCGGACGAAGCTTGGACGCTTTGTTCGCCGGGTACAAGCCGAACACGACGCCGACGAGCACGGAGAACAGAAACGCATACAAGCCGATATCCATCGACAGCTTGGTCGTCTGGTTCGGATTGATCATCGGCCAGGCAAGCGCCAAACCGCTGCCGAGCAGCAGCCCGATGAGGCCGCCGATGCCGCTGATGAGCGTCGCCTCGACGAGGAACTGCATCAGGATGTTGCGCCGCTTCGCCCCGATCGACTTGCGGATGCCGATCTCCCGCGTCCGCTCGCTGACCGTGACCAGCATAATGTTCATAATGCCGATACCGCCGACCAGCAGCGAGATGCAGGCCACGCTGATCAGCTGATTCGTCAGCGTACTCGATGCGGCGACCCGCGCGTTCATCAGCTCATCCTGATTGATGAGATTGAAGCCTTGGTCGCTTTTGAATTTATAGGTCAAATACTGCTTCATCGTATCCTGCGCTTTGTAGATGTCTTCCTTCGTCGGCGTATCGACGTAGGTCGTCCTGATATTGCCAAGCTTGAAGGCGCGCTGCGCCGTCGTGAGCGGGACGAATACCGCATTGTCCATCGATGTGCCGCCCGCCCCGGTGCCCTTGCTTTTCAGCTTGCCGACTACCGTGAAGACGACGCCGTCGATGTTGATCTGCTCGCCCGTCGGGTCGAGCGTGCCGAAATACGTTTTCGACACCTCGCTGCCGAGCACGGCAACCGGGTTGCGGAATTCGAGATCGGCGTCGACGATGAAGCGTCCGGTCTCAAGCTGGCCTTTCATAATGCCGAGATACCGGTCGTTCGTGCCGGTCACCGTAAACTTCTCCTGCGTCCGGTCGTACTTGATATTGGAGTTCGCTTTATTGATCGTCGGGGCGATCGACGAAAACTCCGGCAGCTGCTCCAGCTGCATCAGATCGTTGTAATCGAGCTGCTGCGCCCGCCCCGTCCCCAGCACGTTGACGACAAGCATGTTCGTGCCCAGATTCTCGTACTGCTTCTCGATCTGGTCCGACGTGCCGCGTCCGATCGCAACGAGCGTGACGACGGAGCTGACGCCGATAATTACGCCGAGCATGGTGAGCATCGTACGCATCGGATTGGACAGCACCGTCCGCAGCGCCATGGTGATCAGTTCCATCGTTCTCATGCCGTCACACCCGCCGCTCCGGCCGGAATCTCCGCCAGTCTCTCGTCACGGACGATCAGGCCGTCCCGGATCGATACCACGCGTTTGGCGTTCTCGGCGATATGCAGATCGTGCGTGATCAGAACGATGGTATTGCCCTGCTCGTTAAGCCGGATAATCAGCTCCAGCACTTCTTTGCCGGTCTTAGAATCCAGCGCTCCCGTCGGCTCGTCAGCAAGCATCAGAGACGGCGACACCGCCAGCGCGCGCGCAATCGCCACCCGCTGCTGCTGTCCCCCGGACAGCTCGCTCGGTTTATGATGGCCGCGCTGGCCCATCCCCAGCAGCTCCAGCATCTGGAGCGCCGTTTCGCGGCGCTTCTTGGCTTGCACGCCCGAGTAAATCAAGGGCAATTCCACATTTTCCAGTGCCGTAAGTTTGGGAAGCAGATTGAACTGTTGAAAAATAAACCCGATTTTTTTATTCCGCAGCTCTGCGAGCTGGTTGTCCGTCATTTTCTCGGTAGCCACGCCGTCCAGCTTGTAGGAGCCGGAGGTCGGCACGTCCAGCAAGCCGATCGTGTTCATCAGGGTCGACTTCCCGGAGCCGCTCGGCCCGACGATGGCGACGAAGTCCCCCCGCTCCACCGTGAGCGACAGGTCGTTCAATATGCGCAGCTTTTCCGCGCCCCGTTCGTATTCCTTCGTAATGTGTTTCAGCTCAATCATCGGTTCCATGCCGGGATTCCTCCTTTCGCCGTTATCTGCCGGATTGGCCGCCGCCTCCGTTGGAGCGGTTCCCGCCGCCGGCATTCCCGCCTCCTGAGCCGCCCGTGCCTCCCGCACCGCCTCCACCCGGAGCAAACTGGAAATTGCCGCCGCCCGGAAATCCGCCGCCTTGGCCGCCCTGGAACTGCTGGCGCAGTCTGTCGATCTCGGCCTGGCTCAAATTTTGCCGCTGCTGCCGCACGGGCACGACGACTTTGTCGCCTTCCTTGAGCCCTTCGGTAACCTCAACATCGGTTTTGCTGCGGATACCGATCTTGATCTCCTTCTCCTCCCGCTTGCCGCCGGGCCGTTCCACGGTAACGAACCGTTTGCCTTTTTGCTGCTGGAGCGCCTCCATCGGCAGGACGAGAATGTCCTTTTTGTCCTGGATCAAAATGTTCGCCGTTCCCGTCATGCCGTAGCGCAGGTCGCCCGTATTTTTGACCGCCACCACCGCGTCGTAGAACGTCACCCCGTTGGTCGTCGTTCCGACCGTGGACACCTGGGTCACTTCTCCTTCGAATTTGCGCCCCGGCAGCGAATCGACGGTCACTTCCGCCTTCATGCCGCTCTTCACGTTCGGAAGATCGAGCTCGTCGACCTGAATGGGAAGCTGCATGAAATCGAGGCTGGCCACCGCTCCGAACAAGGTCGTCCCTTCGACTTTGGCCCCAACTGGATAGCTCGCCAGCACATTCGTTTTCTTGTTGGCAAAATCGGTGGAAAACACCCCATCAAAAGGCGCCTTGAGCGTCAATTGGTTTAACTTGTCTTCCAGGCTGGCAATTGTCGCCTTCTGGCGTTCGATTGCGCCCTGCTTGTTTAAAATATCGCCGGGCAGCGTGTCGCTGCCGATCACGGCGAGCAGATCGCCTTTGACCACATGGCTTCCGGACTTTACCTTCAGTTCGCGGATGCTGCCGTTCGCCCCGGCGAACACCGTTTCGGTTTTTATGTATTCGAGCGTTCCCTTCTCCTGCGAGTCAATGCTGCGTCCGCCGATCGCCGCCGTTCCTTTCACTTTCATCCCGGCATCCAGCGTCCCGTCGTTCGCTACGGTCACTTCGACATCAACCAGCTTGCCGCCGGAGCTGTCTGACCTCGTTAAAGTGCCTACCGCAGCGACCGTCCCCGTCTTCGTCAGCAGGAAGCCGTCGGGAGCCAGATCGAGCGCATCCCCCTTCTTCAGCTGTGAAGCATCCTCCAGCAAAAACGGCAGCTTCACCGTGAGTGAGGACAGATCCGCAATCGTGCCCACGCGGCTCGATTTGGTCGTGTTCGAGCCTGTATCCAGATTGCCAGACAACGTCAGCTTGCCGCTGATCGGAGCGGTAATCCGCAGATTCCCCTGCTGGGTCCGCAGATCATTCAAATCATTTTCCATCTGTTGAAGGCTCATTCGCGCCTCCTGCAGGTTCGTTTCGAGCGTCGGATCGGCGATTTCCACTAGGATGTCCCCTTTTTTCACCGGATGGTTCCGGGTCAGGTTCATCGTTTTGATCGTTCCGTCCGCAGGAGCGATGATGTTCTGCATGTCTCTTGCTTCAAACTGCGAAGTGCCGGATACCGTTGACCGGATTTCCCCTTTTTTGACCTCGACCGTCTTGTCCTGTACGCTGGCGGCCGACTTTTTCGGTTTTTGTTGCAAATACACGTACGTTCCGGCTCCGACCACCAAGAGGCCGAGGACGCCGATGATCCATTTTTTGTAACGCAGCCACGCCATCCGCGTATCTCCTTTCTGAATCGATGTAGCATTGATCACCTCTTTCAATGTAGCACCCGTTTGTAAAAAAAACGTGAAAAGTCGCTTAATCCCAACTTAAAGTGAGAGCGGCAGAACGATACTGATTCTACGGGAACGCCAAAAAGCCCGCAGCAACGATAAAATCGTTGTTGCAGGCTAATGCCGGTGTATTCAAAATACAGCTTTAACTCAGACGCGGACCAGCGGCGCGAACCGCCTCAGGCGCATCCGCAAACTTCCCGAAGTTGCTGACGAACCGTTCGGCAAGCTCCCGGGCTTTGGCGTCGTAAGCTTGTTTGTCCTCCCACGTGCTGCGCGGCTGCAGCACTTCATCCGGCACACCGGGAACGTGGCTTGGCACCAGCACGCCGAATACCGGATCCGGGGTAAACTCCCCTTGCTCCAGCTTGCCTTCCAAGGCTGCCGTGACCATCGCGCGGGTGTACGCCAAATTCATCCGTTTGCCCACCCCGTAAGGTCCGCCGGACCAGCCGGTGTTCACCAAGTAGACGCGGGATTCGTGCTTGTCGATCTTGCGTCCCAGCATCTCGGCGTAGACGCTCGGACTCAGCGGCAGAAACGGCGATCCGAAGCAAGTGGAGAATGTCGCTTCCGGCTCTGTCACGCCACGTTCCGTTCCGGCCAGCTTGGACGTATAGCCGGACAGAAAATGATACATCGCCTGCTCCTTCGTCAGCTTCGCAATCGGAGGCAGTACCCCGAACGCGTCGGCCGTCAGGAAGACGATCGTCTCCGGATGTCCCGCCGTACCGGGGATCACCGCGTTCGCTATCGATTCAAGCGGGTAAGCGGCCCGCGTATTTTCCGTGCGGGAGCCGTCATGGTAATCCGCTTCCAGCGTATCCGGGCGCAGCACCACATTTTCCAGCACGGCTCCGAACCGGATCGCATTCCAAATTTGCGGCTCCTTCTCTTCGGTCAGCCCGATGCACTTGGCGTAGCAGCCGCCCTCGAAGTTGAACACGCCGCGGTCCGACCAGCCATGCTCGTCGTCGCCGATCAAGCGGCGGTTCGGGTCGGCGGACAGCGTCGTCTTGCCTGTGCCGGACAGCCCGAAGAAGAGCGCCACATCGCCCTTTTCTCCGACGTTGGCCGAGCAGTGCATCGGGAACACGCCGCGGAAAGGCAGCAAATAGTTCAGCACGCTGAAAATCGACTTCTTCATCTCGCCCGCATATTCCGTGCCGCCGATCAGGACGATGCGTTTCTCCATCGAAACGGCGATGAACGTGCCGGATTTCGTCCCGTCAGTGGCAGGGTCAGCCTGCAAGCCGGGCAGTGCAATCACCGTAAATTCCGCGCGGTGCTCCTTCAATTCCCCCGCCGTCGGGCGAATAAACAGCTGACGCACGAACAAATTGTGCCACGCATATTCGTTCACGACGCGAATCGGCAGCCGGTATTCTTCATCCGCGCCAGCGAAGCCGTCAAACACGTACAGCTCGCGTTCCTTCATATATAGTGCCGCTTTGGCTAATAAACGATCGAAGTGCTGCTCCGCCATCGGCTGGTTGACGGCTCCCCAAGCGATGTGGCCGTCGACGGAAGCCTCCTGCACGATATATTTGTCCTTGGGCGAACGGCCCGTAAATTTTCCGGTGAAGGCCCGCAGCGCCCCGCTGGATGCAAGCTCCCCCTCCTGCCGCTTCAAAGCAGCTTGAACCAAAACAGGAACCGGCAAATTATAATGAACGTTCCCCCCGGCAAGAAGCGCTGCCGTATCGAAGCTGTACTCCGTCGTTTTCATGTAATGCCCCAACCCTTTCTGTCTTCATGTCGTTCTTCATTTATTGTACACTATTCATTTATATATTGTATACTATTTGATCATAATGTTCACGGTTTATACTTATAATTCCGCAAACATAACCAATAATTAGGATTTTATAAGAAAAAAACTCATGAAAAGGTATTTGTTTCCTTTTGGAGAAATATTAGGTTGATCAATCCGAATTTGCGGGTTTGTCCGGGAGGTATTATGCGCCACATTCAATCCGTCTTGAACAAGTACTGTTTGAAAATCACCGGTTCGCATTGGGAAGCCGAAGACCTGGCGTAGGAAGCTCTTATTCGCGTGCTGCAAGTGCTGCGCGAGCAGCCTGACCGTCCAATCAGCAAAGCCTATTTATTCCGCATCGCCAAAAACCTGTGGATCGACAAGCAGCGCAAAACGATGCGCCAGCCCGCCGTGCCGCTTACAGACGCGCACTTGGCGCAGCTCGCCTTTCAAGACAACCGGCTCCGGACCCGCGAGCTGCTGGAAACGCTGGCTCACCGGCTTCCCGTCAGCCAAATCGTCATTCTGCTGCTGATGGACGTATTCGATTTTACGGCACGGGAGACCGCAGCTATGATCGATTCCACGGAAGGCGCGGTGCAAGCCGCCCGGTCCCGGGCAAGGAACAAGCTGAGAGCGCTGGCGGCGGAGCCCGCGGAAGCGGACGGCCTGCAGTCAGGGGAACGGCAAGCCGCTCCGCCCGCAACGTTGTTCGAAGCCCTTGTCGACGGACTTCGGGGGCGAAACCCCGTGGCGCGTATTTGCGGCTGAATCGACAAGGCTATCGGATCGACGGCATTCACAGACTGGCTCCCGACAAATTGTACTTTACCATCGAGGACTTGGATGGTAACAAGCTGATGGTGAGCACATAAACCTTATTTTGCGAAACCATGTACGGTTTTGCCCTCGGATTCCGTTTCTTGTTACGGGAACCCTATCTTCCAAATCCAACGCATCCAAAGGAGGTTTTTTCAGATGAGCAAGCACATTAAACGGACCAGCTTCCCGAGTCGCGGCATATTGCCTTTAACTTTTATACTACGGATGTCGATGCGTCGTACGCTTATTTTACGGAGCGGCAGGTCCGCACATCCGAGATTCACGGAGCAGGAGGCATGCGCTTCTTCGACGCATGGGACCCAGACGGCAACGCCATCGGCGTCGTGACTTTCCCGGAATAGCCGCACAGGGGAATGTTTCGCACGAAAAAAGGGGGTATCCGGAACAACGGATAATCCCCCTTTTGCGGTATAAAAGGAGTGGATATTTCTTCCGCCGCTCCGAACCCCGTTTATGTAAAGCTCATAACATAAAAATAACTTTTCGCCATGAACGAATATTAAAAATTTACTTACTCGCCAATTGAAATATACTGTATTCAGGAGGCGGTTTATAATGAAAGAACAAGTGAATTTCGGAAACGTCTCGCAGGACTACGCCCGTTACCGCGACGAACTGCCTGCGAGGCTGGCCGACTGGCTGGAAGCGCACGGCGCCTTGAAGAACGGTACCCGGGCCGTCGATCTCGGCGCCGGGACGGGAAGCTTCTCCCGGCTCTTGGCCGGCCGCGGGGCAGCGGTGACCGGCGTCGAACCGTTGGCCGAAATGATCGGTGAAGCGCGCCGCGTCGCAGACGATAGCGACTCTTCCGTCGTCTATGTGCAGGCTCCTGCGGAAGCAACCGCATTGCCCGCAGGCCTGTTCGATTTGGTCACGGCGGCCCGCGCATGGCATTGGTTCGACCGGCAGCAGGCTATCTCTGAAGCGAGGAGGCTGCTTAAGCCGGGCGGCTTCCTGGCCGTCGTCGATTCGGTCATCCTGGCGGCCGAAAGCGAGCCGGCCCGCGCAACGTTCGAGCTGATCCGCAAGCAGATGCCGGACGGCAAGCTGAAGGCTCCCGGGTCTATGGCGGAAAGCCCGGAGCGGCGCAACGGGTTTCCCTTGCGATGGTTCGACGAATGGGCGGACGGCGGTTTTCAGGAAAAAGATAGCGGGCAGTTCGACTACGAGCTGCGTTTTGCACCCGACGCCTGGAGAGGCAAGGTTCGCTCCATCTCCTGGTTTTCCCAACTGGACACGGACAGCAGGCAGCAGGTCGACCAGGAAATAGCCGGGCTGTTCCGTGACGTGACGGAGCTGACAATCCCCCACCGCTGTTCGTTCGTCCTGCTTCAAAAAGCGTAGCCGCTCCCGATTCTGCTTTAACTACGCGCAAGCCAAAAAGGCCGCCGCCCGACGATTTGTCAGGCGTGCAGCCTTTGGCCTTGTTGCGTCCTTAGCGCTTGGCTATCGTGTCCCAATCGGCTGCGGTCACATTCCCCATATGCCACAGCGAGACGCCTTTGAGTCCGTAATACTTGGCCAGCCATAGCTTCTTGGCGATGCTGTCCGCATCCTCGTAGTAGATCGTATGGCTGCCGCGCTCGTCTTGAAAAGCGATTTGCTTCAGAAAATAAGGATAAGTGCGGTTCAATGCAATGCCAGGGGAAGCCATCCGCTTCTCCACCTCCGCGATATCCGGCTGCGCCAGCGTAACCTTCCCTCCCGTCGAGACCCACTGATTCGCCTGCTTCGAGATACCCAGCACCAGCTTCTCTTTAGGAACGGAGAGGAGCGCTTGCTTCACCGTATCGCTAACCAGCGGCAGTGGTGCCGAAGGCAGCCCGGAATCTTGATGGGTGAAATCGTAAGCCATCAAAACGACGCTATCCGCGACCTCGCCGATTCCGCGCAGGTCGTACCCTTTATAGTAATACGTTGGCGGCACGGCCACCGTTAACGTTTTGCTCCCGAGGCCCGCCTTCACTTCACGCAAAAACGCCACATAGTCTGCGGCAGCGTCCGCTTCCTTCAGCCCCTCCAGGTCGAGGCAAACTCCCGTGAACGCCTCTCCCGATTCGGACAGCACGGATTTCAGCGATTCAACGAAACTTTTCCGCGCCGCGGCATCCCGGAGAAACTCCTTCACGCGGTCGCGCGGCTCGGTCGCGAAGATCATCAACTCCTTGCCGAGCTTCGCCCGAGTGGCGGCATCAACGGGTTCCTGCCAGCCGTCCGGAAACCGGTACTCCGTCGACTTCGTATCCAGCTTCGCGCTTCCGCCGCCCTCGTAGGATAAACGGGACCAGCCGAACGCGACGCGATCGAGCAGCGGCATCCGCTGGATGGCGGAGTACGAACGGATCGCATAGAAGCCGGTCACTTCAACCTTTCGCTGCGCGATTCCGGCATTCAGCAGCCGGTAAATCGTCGCGGCGGCTTCCTTGCGCGTTAAAGAGCTTGCGGGACGAAACCCGTTCGCGTCCCCTTCCATGATCCCTTGGCGGACGGCAAAATAAACGTAGGGCGCCAAGCTCTGACTTATGGACCCGTGATCGGAAAACCGCCGCAGCTCCCGCTCCTTCGTCCATTCGCCTTCCGTCCAGTGCTTCGCGACATCGGACGTTTCAAGGCTCAGCAAATATTTTCCGATGGCGGCGGCCACTTCCTCCCGCTTCACCGCAAGTTCCGGGCGGAGCGCACTTGACGCATCCGGCATAAAATCGATCCACTGCTTATTCAGCGCCGCGGTAATGTAAGGATATGACCATCGCTCCGCCGGCACATCCGTCAGCTTCAAGCCCGCTTCGCCCTGAACGTTCCCGGCATCCGGGCGCGCCGCGTTCACGAGCAGCTTGACGAACGCTTCCCGGGACAACGAATCGTTCGGGCGGTACGTCAGGTCTTCGTAACCCTCGATCACTCCGAGCGCCGACAAGGAGTATACGGCGTCCTCGGACCAGTCCTTGGGAGCCAAATCCGCAAACGGCTTCAACTGCGCCTCGTAAGCGGAGGCCGTTCCCGTAGCCGCAAGTAGCATTCCTGCCGCAAGCAGCGCCATTTTCTTCATCATTCCTTCTTCCCCTCTCTATGGTAGCGTAATGTTATACGCCACGAAGAGAACGGAGGTTGCGCTTGTACCGGCTGACAGCTGACTGACGCCAAGCTGACGTCCCTGTCCTACGCCGCGACAGCGCAAAGCCCGACGGAGCGTCGCTTCCGGCGGGCTTTCAGGTACGGAATCAGTCTTGGTTGCTTTTCCGCTTTGGCGGCAGCTGCTTCCCGGGATGGCCTTTCCCCTGATGCTCCCGGTTTTTCTCATCCTTCTCCTGCGTTTCGTGCAGCTTGTCCAGCCACGCTTCCGTATCGCCTGCCAAATCATCTCTCATTTGCACTATCCCTCCTTTCGTCGTCGGTATTATGCCCTTGCCGCCGAAAAATATGGGGCGAACGCCAGGCATTAACACTAAAGCACATTATTGACAGCGTGTACTATAAGGATTACGATAATTCTCAACAATAGAAAAAATAACATAATATAGGTTTCGATTTAGTAAAAAGTAAATAATGCAAAAGTCAGGTTGGTCCTATGCGAATTGTTCTCATTAATATGCCTTTCGCATCCGTGTACAGACCTTCAATCGAAATTGGCCTTCTTCAATCCGCGCTTGAGAAGTGGGGGATCGCATGTCAAAGCCTTTATTTGAATCTTGAATTCGCTTCTATCATCGGCCCGGTTTTGAAAGCGCCATCACTTCGGTTCTCAAGCTGATGAGGAAGGGAGTGAGCATGCTTCAGAATGTACGGCTGCTCAAATGGTGCGCAGAATTATTGATCACCCCATTGTGGAACTTCCTATACGGTTTTCCCGTCGAGAATGCGCAAGAGTATGAAGAGACTTCCTGCCTAATGCCCAGCCTGACCCATCTCATGCCACCAGGCAGCGTCAGCCCGATCCGGCTCGACCGCTTCAGTCCTTACTACACCTCGGCAAGCCACTACGGGATTCGTAATATTCGTCCCTTGCGTTCTTACGAACTCGTTTACCCTTCTTTTTCCTCACAAGACCGCATGAATATTGCCTATCATTTCGAAATCAGGTTTCCGACGACCCGGATTGCAGATGGTATACCATGGCAGTTTCTTTATTTCATGGTCCGACGCCGAGCCTAACCTGGATGAAAGGAATTGATCCGTTTGGTTTCCAATGAACATGCGAAAGAGGATTCGAGCAATGAGCCCTCTTACCGGAGCTTACTGGCGATTCCCAACTACCGGCTCCTGCTGTTGTCCCAGATTGTGTCAGCCATCGGCGACGGCGTCTATGCTATCGCTCTCATTTGGCTAATGAAAATTCTTACCGGCAGCGCCCTTCTGATGTCGATTCTGCTTGCCGCAGAAACGGTGCCGCTGCTGTTGTTTGGCTTGTTTGCGGGCGTTATCGTCGACCGGGGAAGCAAGAAAAAAATCATGATGCTATGCGATATGGCCAGGGGAGGCATTGTCGCTCTTCTGGTTCTGCTATGGGTGAACGGCTGGCTTCTGCCTTACATGCTCATCATCGCGGCGGTATTGTTATCATCATTCAGCGCTTTCTTCGGCCCTTCGCGTGTCGTAGCCATCCGTACGCTGGTGCCCGAGGATCACATGGTGCAGGCGCAAAGCTTGGCGCAGCTTGTTCAGACGGTCGTCGGCCTGAGCGCTCCGGCGATAGGGGCGTGGCTTCTGTATTACGGCACATCATATGCTTTTATATTCAACGCGGCGACGTTCTTCGCTTCATTTCTGTTTATTCGGCTCATTCGGAATGAGCGGTTGACCGAAACCCGCATCACGACGTTGAATCGCCGCAGCTTCGCCGTGGACTTCAAGGAAGGCATCGTAGCCGTTACTTCCCACGCTCTGCTGCGAAGCCTGATTCAATATATTGTGCTCATCAACTTTATGCTGGCGCCTACCACATTGCTATTTCCGCTCATTGTGGACGATTCGTCCGAGCTGGCGCTATTTCAAATCGCGTTTTTCGTGGGCATTACCGCTGGCGTATTTCTTATCGCCTTGGTGAAAAAATGGCGGCGCATCACCGCGCTGGCCACGGGCATCGGCTTGATGCTTGTCGGCTTAGGGCTGTTGACTTGGGTACACGGGCTGTACGCGGGGTTATTGTGCGTTTTTGTCGCCGGTCTGGGTAGCCCGCTGGCGAACGTGACGCTGCAAACGCTGTTTGTGCTCAAAGTGCCCAAAGAGGTGCTCGGAAGAGCTTCCAGTCTCATGAAGGTGCTTCTGGAATCGTCCCGGCCCCTCGCTATGCTGTTGACCGGGGTATTGCTCACATGGATTCCCGTCCGGTTATTTTTCGGGATCATGGCGCTGTTTGGCGTGCTGCTGGTCGTTACAATGGTGCTGAATCGCAGCATACGCAAGGACCAGGATGAGCCGAAGCCCGAGCGGATCATCGGCGACAATTCGGCCGTGAAGGAGGTACAGTAATCATGTTTAAGTATTTGGCGCCTTCGGAGATGAAAAATGATTTGGCGCGAGGCGGGCGGTCGGCTAAGATAATCCGGCGAGCAAAAGAACGGCCTGTGACCAGCAGCTTTGATAAGAAGCTGTCAGCATCACAGGCCTGATTACATTTTATTATTTTATTTCGTCCAGCTTACCGTCCAGCTCGCCCCCGGCGTAGTAGTTATAAATTTTGTTCTTTTTCTCATCCAAGTAGGCAAAGGAGGCGCCGTCCGTTTTCTTGGCCTCTTTATCCCATGTGATGAACAACTGGGCTTTGAGCTTTTTCTTCTCGATGCCTTCGATGTCCACCGAGTCGTCCGGGGACTCGAACTTATACCCGTCCTTCGGCTCGATATCGTATCTCCATACTTGCGCATTGTCCATCGCGCTGGCTACTTTCGCATACTTATCGCCAAGCAGCTTCTTCACTTGCTCCTGCGTCAACGGCTCCTTTAATTTCGTCTTCACGAATTCCAGATCAATCTTCGCTTGGTTCCCTTGCTGCGCATTTTCCGGCTTCTTGTCCGTGTTCGGGGCCGGCTGAGGCTTGGAAGCGTCCGTTGTTCTGGCCGGCGGCGTTTCCGTTTTTGGGGTTTCCGGCTTTCCGGCGTCCGGTTTTTGCTCCTGCTTCACGGGAATCTGGGTTCCCGTCTCCTCCGTCTTGCCTGCACATCCCCCAAGCGCTAACGCCGCGCCTACGGCGAGCAGCAGCAGCTTCGTTTTGTTCATAGCTGTCTCCCCTGGTTCTATAATTTCTCAGTTCGTATACTAAGACGAACAGCAAGAAGAAATGTTTCACTTTTCCTAGAAATGCCCCAATTTCAAGGACTTGTGCGGGTTGTCGAGCGCGTCGCATAATACGCCGTCAAAGCTGCCTGACGCAATCCTGATAAACTGATGACTACACTTTGTCTCGGATAAGCCGTGTGGTATAATGGGAAATCATAGCCACTCGATTATTGACGGAATGTGGAGGGATTTTTATTCTTTACGTGGCCGCGTTTCTTATGTCATTTACGATCGTATTCCTGCTCATCCCCCCGCTGCGCCGCTTGGCGTTTCGCATCGATTTTGTCGACAAGCCCAAAGTCGACAACGAAAGAAAAATACATAGAGAACCGATCCCATTGACGGCCGGGCTTGCCATCTTCGTGGGGTTCGTGATCACCTACCTGTGCTTCGTAAGGGACGATTGGAAGCAGTCCGCCGCCATCCTGGCGGGGTCGCTGCTGATTCTCGTCATCGGCATGGTGGACGACTGGTACAAAACCCACGGCAAGGAGCTCGCCGCTTGGCCGAAGCTGATCGTACAGCTCTCCGCAGCCGTTATCGTGTACAGCTCCGGCGTCGTCTTTTACGGGTTCAACAATCCGTTCACCGGAAGCGACGTCATCCTGCCGGTCTGGTTGCAATTTTTTCTGACGGTCATGTGGATTTTCGGGGTGACGACGGTCATTAACTTTACGGACGGCATGGACGGGCTGGCTGGCGGCCTATCGGCGATTTCGGCGGTCACGCTGTTCGTTGTCGCGCTGGCCAAAGCGCAATCCGATTCGGCGATGCTCGCTATCATCCTGGTCGGAGCGGCGCTAGCCTACTTGAAATACAACAAGCCTCCGGCCAAAGTGTTCATGGGCGACGCGGGCGCGACGCTGTTCGGCTTTCTGCTCGGCGTCATCGCGTTGGACGGGGCGTTCAAAGGCGCTACCGTACTGTCGCTGCTCGTTCCGATCCTGGCGCTCGGTGTACCGATCTTCGACAACCTGTTCGTCGTGTTCAAGCGGATGATGAACGGCAAGCCGATCTATCAGGCCGACGCCAGCCAAGCGCATTACCGGCTGCTGCGCAGCGGCTTGAATCCGAAGCAAGTCGTGCTGTTTCTTTGCTTGATCAATACGTGCTTTAGCTTAACTTCGATTATTTTACTATTGCTTACGGTATAATCCATCGCGTCATTTATAGGAATTGCAAAACAAGCCCTGCCGCACAATTGCGGTAAGGCTTGTTTTGTTTTTTATAGCCAAAGTCATCTCTACCTTAAATATTCTTAATATTAACGATTCTTTATATACTAAACGTATCTCTATTTCAAGGTAATTCGTATAATAGATACGAATTGTATAGTAATGGAGGTCAGATCATGAATAACGACAACAAACAAATCAGCAGAAGAAAGCTGCTAGCTTCCCTGGGAACGCTCGGAGTCGGCGCCGCAGGAGCCAGTCTTTTAAGCGGCGTTGACAAAGTGTACGGAAGCTCCGTTGCGAATGCCGTTTACGGCTCCGCTGCGCTCAATGTCCCGAGCACAAATTTCGTAAGTGTCACGGACGCCCCTTTCCAAGCCGATCCCACCGGGCAAAACGATAGCTCGAAAGCGATCAACGATGCTTTTGCCTACGCCGGCCAAACCAGAAAAGCCGTATTTTTCCCTGGCGGAACCTATCTTATAAAAGAACCGATCAACGTTCCATTGCACGTAAGCTTTTACGGTGTGGGACAAGCCTCCGAAATTAAAGCGATAGCCCCTATAAGCATGTTTAAATTTGCAAGCCAAGGCACAAGCGAGTACGGAAACCGGTATGGGGAAATGTCCGGATTGTACATCAATGGCAATCAAATTGCGACAATCGGACTGGAATTGGCCTTTGTCGTCGTGGAGCGATTATTTCAAGCGGTTCAAATCGAAAATGTACTCGGTCCGGCCGTACGAATGGATTCATCCCAAAACAATACGTTCGTGTCCGTGAACATTGAACGCTGCACACAAGGCATCGTCCTGCTCAATGGAGCCGGCAATAACGCCTTCTACCGCTGCGAGATTAACGATCCCCGAGACGTAGGGATATTGTTTGATTCGAATGAATCCCTTACCGGTTACGGTAAAAATGACTTCAATAATCAATCCACCGGCAACGAGTTCGATAAATGCATTATCGAAAGAGGCACAACCGCCAATTACGGAGTTCACATCAAGACCGGATACCGAAACGTATTTTGGAATTGCGACATCATCGCCGGCAGGCTGGCCAAAGTAAAGATCGAATTCGGCAAATATCAATCGCTTAATGGATTTTACCGCTGTACCTTTACATGCTCGGATAATGAGGTCGCCATTTCGGCGGGAGGCTACCGAACGATGATTCAAGACTCGATCATCGACGGGTATAAGGAAGCCAATCCGACCTGCATTGAAGTATTCAACGAAACGCATATCATTCATTGTCACCTTAGTGCGAAGACATACAAGATTGTGAACAAAGCCGGAGATCAAAAATATAATATCCGCTTCAAGCCGCTTAACGCGATGGGATCGACGGAAGAGCGGCCGAACCACGGACATATGGGAGTCGGGGTTCAATATTTTAATATTGCCACCGGAATGCTCGAAATCTGGAACGGCGAGGCATGGAAAAGCGTAGCCTACAAATAATCGCTTTAATCCTTCTGAACAACGGCAAAGCCGGTTCCAGGCTCCTTCTTTCGGAAGAGCCCGGAACCGGCTTGGGTCATGCCGTACGCTTCACAATTTTCCGGTTAATAAGTGAGTAGTACACCGAGCGTTTCCTTCGGGGCGCGCAAGTACCATTCGTACGCCTCTCCCACCCGGTCCACGGGAAGCTTCTTGGAAATTAGCGGCATGACGTCGATCTTCCGCTCGCCAAGCAGACGAATATATTCGTACATATTGCGCCCTTCCGTCCAACGGACGAAGCCAACCGGATAATCGACGCCATCCTGCTCGTAAGCGGCGTCATACCGCCCCGGGCCGCCCGCACGCGCGATGCGCAATTCCGCTTCTTTGGCGAACATAAGCTCCCGGGACAGCTCCGCATGCATGTCCCCTACGATGACAATACGGCCCCGGTCCCGCAGCCAGCCCAGCGACCGGTTCAACAGCTCCGCGCCCCCGCCGCCGGCGCACAAGACGACCGCATCCGCGCCTTCGACCAAATAATCTGCCCGCAGCGAAGCTTCCAGCTCTTCGTAAGAAGCAAACACCGTTTGGAGCCCGGATCGCCGGAGCATTGAGCACCGCTCCTCCAGCAAGTCCAGCGCGTACACCCGGTATCCCGCCGCTTCCGCAATCTGGCAGGTGAGCTGGCCGAGAATGCCCAGCCCGACCACGGCTACTTTGCTGCCGAATTGCAGGTCGGCTTGCCGAAGTCCGTGAATCGCAATCGCTCCGAGTCCGACGAACGCCGCCTCTTCGGCCGGCAGGGAGTCCGGGATCGGAACGGCGAGCGCTTTGGGGACGGCGAGCAGTTCCGCGTGCTTCACGTACGGGGCTCCGTAGCAGGCGACCCGGTCACCCGGGCGGACATGTGTCACGCCTTCGCCGGTTTGGAGCACCGTGCCGACTGCGCTGTAGCCGAGCGAGACCGGAGTCGCGCCGGCCCGTTTCTTCATTTCGATCTCGGTGCCCGGGCTGATCGCCGAACATATCGTGCGAACCAGAATCATATTCGGCTCCACGACCGGCTCGGGCACTTGTCTGACCTCCGCCTCTCCGTTGATGGCGACTACTGCCCTCATCATGGTTTCCCCTCTCTCTTTCCTAACCGAATCTAATTATTTTAAGCCGGACATCGTAATGCCTTCGGTGAAGTAACGCTGGAAAAACAAAAAGATTAAAAACGTCGGAACGAACGAGATGACCGCCCCGGCCATTTCGAAGCCGAAATTGCCCTCCTTGGTCAACAAGGAAGCGAGACCAACCGTGAGCGGGAACATTTTCTCGGACGTCGTAAAAATAAGCGGCGTGAACAAGTCGTTCCAGCACGAGATGAACGCAAACGTTCCGACCGTCGCCAGCGCCGGCTTGGCCAGCGGCACCATGAGCCGGAACAAGATTTTGAAATCCCCGGCCCCGTCGAGATAAGCCGCTTCTTCCAGATCCTTGGGAATCGTCTGCATGAACTGCCGTACCAGAAATACGCCCATGATCGCCCACAGCTCCGGCACGATAATGGCGGAATACGTGTTGATCCAATGCATTTTGCTGAACATGATGTATTTGGGAATAATTAGCATTTGATTCGGGATCATGACCATCGCCATAAAGCACCAGAAGATCGTCTCTTTGAACCGAAACTGCTTTTTGGCGAAAATATATCCGAGCACGCCGGCGAAAAACATCTGCGTCGCCACCGGCACCAACGTTATGACAAGCGAGTTGAATAGCCAGCGCGTCATGCTGCCGCTGTTGAAAATGTAGCCGTAGTTGTACCAGGTCGGCCGGTCGGGAATCCAAAAGGAAGGATCGGCGAGCGCCACATCCAGCTTTTTGAACGACCCGAGCACCATGACGATAAACGGGAACATGAACGCGATGCCCGCCAGCACGAGCGGGATATAGACCAGCGCTTTTCGCCCAGCCGTCATGCCGTTCGCCTCCTTTCTCCGCGAAGTTTAATGGTAGGATACGTCTTTGCCGAGAAATTTGCGCTGCACGAGAGAGATCGTAAAAATGATGAAAAAGAGCACATACGCCAGCACGCTGCCGTAGCCGAAGCGCAGCGACGTGAAGCCTTCCTGATACAAGTAGTACACGATCGTCGTCGTCGAATAATCCGGGCCGCCTCCCGTCAGCAGAAACGCGGAGTCGAAAATTTGAAACGAACCGATGGTCGTAATGATCGCCACGTAAAAATGAATCGGCAGCAGCAGCGGAAACGTGACGCTCCAGAACGTTCGCCAGCCCGTCGCGCCGTCCATCTTCGCCGCTTCGTACAGGTGCCCCGGAATCGACTGCAGCCCGGCGTAATAATACACCATCGTGCTGCCGCACACTTTGAAAATGCTCAAAGCGGCCAACACCGGCAACGCCTGCTTCGAATCGGAGAAAAAGAGCTGCGGTTCGATCCCCGCGTAGCTGAGCAGATGGTTGACCACCCCGTAGTCCGTTCCCTTGAACAGCCAGGCCCAGATGCCTGACAAGATGACGAACGACGTGACGACCGGAAGGAAGAACATCCCTTTGAACAGTCCGGCCAGCTTGACTTTGGAATAGACAAGCAGCGCCAGAATCAAGCCGAGTGCCATCGTCGGCACGATATAATAGACCGAGAACAGCACGGTATTCCAGATCGACCGCCAGGCCAGCTTATCCTGCAGGAACCGTTCCCAATTGTCGAGGCCCGCGAAGGACGGCTCGCCGATCATCGGCCAATCCATGAAGGTCAGCACGAAGCTGAAGACGAGCGGAGCGAACTGAAATACGAGAAAATGCAGCAGCACCGGCACCAGAAACACGTAGATGATGGCGTTCTTTTTCCAGCTCTGCGCGATGCGGCCGGACAGCTGGCTGCGATGGTGAATATGCGAGTTTCGTACGGATTCCATACGGCGAATCGTCACCTCCGGCAGGTCCGAGGTGCAGAGAAAGGCAGTCGCTGCCCCTCCCCGCCACTTTGGTTTTGGAATTACTTTTTCGCGTCGAGTTTAAGCGCTTCGGCGGCGGCATCGGCCGCTTGCTTCGGCGTCTTCTTGCCTTCCATCATCGCGCCGATCTCCGCTTGAATCTTGGGCATAAACCCGCGGGCGGCCGGATGGGAGATACCCGGGATCGTCAGATCCGCGTACTTCATAAATTCCTTCATATCTTGATCGTCGTTATAAATGTCGCCCGCCGATTTGCGCACGGGCAAATAGCCGGTCAATTTGTTGAATGCTTTGGCCGTATCCGTATTCGTGAGGAATTTGGCGAATTCGACGGCAGCGGCTTTATTTTTGCTCGTTTTCGAGACGACGAACATACCTACCGTGCCGAAGCTCGCCTGCTTTTCCTTTTTCAACGGAGGCCCGATCACGTATGGTTTTTTCTGCGCTTTCAGCGTCGTCAACGTCGAGCCTTGCCCCCAGACCGCCAGCATTTTGCCGGACAAAAATTCGGGGAACTGGTTGTCATTGGAGATCGAGTCCTTCGGAATCCAGCCGTTGTCGTACATTTTCTTCACATACTCGAACGCCTGCACGCCTTTGTCATTGTTCAAAATAATGCTGCCTCCATCGTCCGTCACATTGCCGCCGCTCTGCCACAGCAAGGGGTACAGTGTCGCATTACAGCAGCCCGCGCCGCCTTCGAAGTTGCGTGCATAGTAGCCTTTGGCCTTCGCCTTCTCGGCCCAGCGGTCGAATTCGTCCCAGGTCGTCGGAAGCTTCGCCGGATCTTCGCCGATCGCCTTGATCACGTCCGGGTTATAGATCAGCGTCTGAACCTCCTGCAGAATCGGAAGCGCATACATTTTGCCTTGATAAGTCGCTCCGGCTAACGCTCCCTTGCTGAAATCGTCTGTATGGATGTCCTTGCTGTAGGCGTCAAGCGGTTCCAGCGCATGATTGCCGGCAAACTGCGGAATTTGATCCGGAAGCTGATAGAAGACGTCCGGACCGGACCCAGCGGCAAGCGCGGTCAATATTTTTTGCTCCCGGTTTTTCCACGGAATCTCTTCGTAGTTCACTTTCACGTCGGGATATTTCTGCTTGAACGCGGCGATCGTATCGTTCCAGAACGCTTTGAGCTGCTCCTTCTTATCGTCGCCGACGTATGGATGCCCCCATACGGTAATTTCTCCAGCCACCTTATCCCCGGCCGCACTTGGAGCGGCTGTGTTGTTAGGAGTGTCCGAAGAATCCGAGCCGCAGCCGGACAATACGATGCCGAGCGAAAGCACGGCCGACAGCACCATCGATAATGCACGTTTGGTCATAGATGAGACCCTCCTCGCTTGTAGACTGAACTGACGAATCCATGACTTGTTTCGGACCCACTGGACTTTGGTCGACGATTGACACTTTCTTTTGACGGACGAACCGTCCCCCTTTCAGCAATAAGAACCAATAATGATCCAGATCATGATTAAAACGATTCTAATCGATTCTAGGTCATATCTGGTTTTTATTTATACTATAACGACATCGGAAAGCGCTGTCAACCGTCCCGGCAAAAAAATTGCAGGAGCGTGGTCCGAACGCCACAGCCTGCAGAAAAAAGAAAAGCCGTCCGGCCCCTCAGGACAACGCCTCCTCGAGCCGACGGCAAATCGTATCTTCCTCTTCCATCCGGGACCAGAACCACTTCAGCTCCCGGTGCATCGCATCCACCTGCCTTGTGTTCAGATGAATGTCCGTCGTCCAGCGGAACGACGGAATAATTTCGCGGTACATGGGGTAGCGCGACGGATGCTTGACCGCTCCCTTCCCACGCCACTCCGCGGCCTTCTTCAGGCTCGGAATGCTGAAGGTATTTTGACGCATCGTCAGCTGAGCCGCTTCTCCCAGCAGGTAGTCGACCAGCGTTCGCGCCGCTTCCTTTTGCTCCGAATGGCGGTTCATCCCAAGCGCAACCGAGAGCAGCAGAGTCCTCGGCTCGTTCAGGTACGGCAGCGGCGCCACGTCGAAAGAAAACCCCGCCTCCCGGATATCGTTCAAGCTGAAATAGGTCGTCATGATCATCGACACTTTTTCCTGAAGGAACAGCGCTTCTGCGTCGGCATCGTTCTCCGCCGCAAACCGCGGGAACACGCCTTCCTTATCGACCAGCTCGCGGCATTTGCGCAAGCCTTCCATCAGCTTCGTCCCGCAAAACGACGGACGACCCTGCGCGTCGTACCGGACCGAGTCCCCGCTTTGCAGTAAAAATACCGGCCATCGGTTCTGCGACAAGAAATAAAAATAAAACCCGAACCGCCCCCGCTCATCCGCGAGCTTCTGCGCCGTTTCGGTCAAATCGTCCCACGTCCAGCCGCTGTCCGGCTCCTCCAGCCCTTTGTCGGCAAAGTGATCGCGGTTATAGCACAGCACAACCGGGGAAAACGCGAACGGCAGCGCCAAGTACCGGTCGCGATGTTTGAAGGCGCTCTGCAGAAACGGGTACTGCCCGGCGGGCGGGCTCATGGGCTCCAGCCACTCCTGCCGGCCGCTGTCGACCACAAGCTGATAATCGGTATGATTGATCGTAAATACGTCGACCATGCCGCCCTTCATATATTCTTCGATCGCCTGCGCGTAGTTATCGTAAGGAAGGGCTACCGTCTGCACCCGGATATGCGGATAAGCGACATGAAAATCCGACAGCAGCCGGTTCAAGTCCATCTGTTCCATGACGGAGGTGTAATAGCCCAGCTTGATCGTAACGCTGCCTTGAACCGCGGGGCTGCTGACCCGGTTGCCGACTCTCGGCACCTTCTCGATCAACTGCTCGTCCACCAGCATATCCAGCCCTTTGCGGACCGAATTTTTGCTGAGCTGGTACTGCTTGCCGAGCTCCACCTCGGACGGCAGGTGCTCTCCGACGGAGAGCTTGCCGCTGACGATATCTTCCCTAAGCTGGGCAACCATATGATCCAGACGCTTATGAAACGTCGTGCGGCTGGGCTTTTTCGGCATCGCAACGTCCCTCCTGCCTGTCGAATAAACTGGTTCTCATCTAGTTTATATAATGGCGGGTTCGATGTCAATGCGCGCAGGATTTACAAGCTTATCTGCACCAAAAAAAAACGCCTGCTCCGCTTTTGTATCGGAACATGCGTTTTTTTGGTACAGACGGTTATACCTCATTGCCGGTGTTGCCTCTGTAGACATGGGCGTGCGGTCTAGCGCCGTTTACGGTCGTATATCCTTCGAAATAGTGATAGTGTCCTCCGCCGGGCAGTGGAATGGCCGGACCTGTTCTGCCCCGGATCGTATGGGTATGACCGTCGTTAAACGAAGTGACGGCGTAATATCCGTGAACATGCCGGGGGCCGCTCGGCGCGGGCTCGGTCATGCCGGCATAATAGTGAAGATGTCCGTCATCGTACGTAGTCGCTCCCGAGAAAGGATGGACGTGAACCGGCCGGCCGTCCCACGACGTTATATAAAGCCTGTGTGCGTGACGGGGATCTTCGCCGCCGGAATGAACCACGAATCCCGTAACGGGGATATCCATAAGCACCAACCTCTTCTCCGTGATGAATCGTACTCCATCGTATGAGAAGAGAGCTTGGGCCGTACGGGCGTTCGTCTAAAAGCGAACCGCTCGCTTTCCGCCTATTTCAGATGCTCGGGATTCAGCTTCTCCAGCTCCGGCACGACAAAGCGGCCGTCCTTACGGATCAGACGATCGTCAAAATAAATTTCGCCGCCGCCGTATTCCGGACGCTGGATCAGCACCATATCCCAGTGAACCGAGGACCGGTTGCTGTTATCTGCATCCGTGTAAGCGTTACCCGGCGTAAAGTGGATGCTGCCGTCGATTTTCTCATCGAACAAAATGTCTTTCATCGGTTGCTGTATGTACGGATTGACGCCGATCGCAAACTCGCCGACAAAGCGGGCCCCGTCGTCGGTATCCAAAATTTCGTTCAGCTTGGCGGTATTGTTTGCCGTCGCCTCGACGATCTTGCCGTTGTCAAAGCGGAGCGTGACGTTCTCGAACGAAGTTCCCATATAGATCGTCGGAGTGTTATAAGAGATGACGCCGTTGACCGAATCCTTCACCGGAGCAGTGAACACTTCGCCGTCCGGAATATTGTTCTGACCTGCGCATTTGATCGCCGGAATGTCCTTGATCGAAAAGCTGAGATCGGTGCCCGGTCCGACGAGCCGCACCTTGTCCGTCTTGTTCATCAGCTCGACAAGCGCGTCCATGGCCCCGGACATTTTGCTGTAATCGAGGTTGCACACTTGGAAATAAAAATCTTCGAACGCCTCGGTGCTCGTATTCGCCTGCTGCGCCATCGACGGGTTCGGATAACGCATCACGCACCATTTGGTATGATTGACCCGCTGATCGACGACCGGACGCTGATACACCTTCATGAACAAGCGCAGCTTGTCCTCAGGCACATCGGACGTTTCGGTGATGTTGTCGCCGCTGCGAACGGCAATGTACGCTTGCATCTGCTTCATGCGGTTCAGCTCGATGGCCGCCATCCGCTCGTACAGCTCCTGGTTGCCGCCAAGCATCAGCTTGCGCGTAACTTCGGGATAGCGGAATTCGATGAACGGATGTCCGCCTGCCGCATACACCTCTTCTATTAAACACTTGGTCAATTCCTGATCGCGAAGGCCGATCATTTCAATCAGGATGTTCTCACCCGGCTGAAGGTCGACGGAATACCGTACCAGGTTTCTCGCAAACTGCTGCAAACGTGGATCTCGCATCTTCTTTCTCTCCTTTGAGGACAGCATCTGAACTCACCTTCTCAACGTACCAAATTTTCACGGAAAGTTCAAACCCCTAATGAAGGTTTTCGGACAAAAGATCACAATTCATTTACATTTTGAGGAAAACGATTGCCGGATGGCTAGATCCAGCTTTGCAGCGCCCGGTCGTAAGCAAGAAGCTCTTCCGGCTTGAAAAAGTTGGCGATTTCCCGTTCCGCGCTTTCTGGAGAATCGGAGCCGTGAATGATGTTGTTGCCGGTATGAACCGCGTAATCGCCCCGAATCGTACCCGGCGCCGCATCCAGCGGATTCGTCTTGCCCATCATGGCGCGGGACAGCGCAATGACGTTATCGCCCTGCCATACCATCGCAAAAACCGGACCGGAGGTAATGAACTGAACCAACTCGCCGAAAAACGGTTTTTCCTTGTGCTCGGCATAGTGGGATTCCGCCTGCTCTTTGGTGATGACCATCAATTTGGAGCCGATGAGCTGAAAGCCTTTATCTTCGAAGCGCTGCACCAGCTTGCCGATTAACCCCCGTTGTACGCCGTCCGGTTTGATCATCAAAAATGTTTTTTCCATGTTCCTTACACTCCGTTTCTAAAATGATAGATTGCTAATCTTACACCTGAAGCTGTGTGCATCCCAGTATGCCCGTTTCCTTCATTTTCCATGCCTGCGGGCGTTCCGGAACAAGACACAAGAGCGCCGCCTGCACCCTTGCCTATGCAGGCGGCGTGTGATATCGCTGCTTAAGCGCTCCGACCGGACGTGACGGGTTCTTCCGAAGCCGTATCCGGCGCAGCGGGGCTGCCCAACGCCAACTGCGCTTGCGCAGCGGCGATTCTAGCCAGCGGCACCCGGTATGGCGAGCAGCTGACATAATCCAGGCCCGCTCCGTGGCAGAAGAAGATCGACTGCTTGTCGCCTCCGTGCTCGCCGCAAATGCCGGTCTTGAGCTGTGGCTTCACGGCGCGTCCGCGTTCGACCGCCCATTCGATCAACGTTCCGACGCCGTCCCGGTCCAGCACTTGGAACGGATTGTCGGGAAGGAGCTTCGTCTCCACATAATGCGTCAAAAATTTGCCTTCGGCGTCGTCCCGGCTGTAGCCGAACGTCATCTGCGTCAGATCGTTCGTGCCGAACGAGAAGAAATCGGCGTGCTGCGCAATGTCCCCTGCCGTAACGGCAGCCCGCGGCACTTCGATCATCGTGCCGATGCGGTAGCTGAACGTGTGGGCGAACTCGCCGAGCACCTCGTCCGCCTTACGGGTCACGAGCTCGCGCATCCGCTGCAGCTCGTTGGCATGGCCGACCAGCGGAATCATAATATCCGGCCGGACGTCAAGCTGCTCGCGCAGACAACTGAGCACGGCGCGGAAGACCGCCTCGATCTGCATCTCGTAAATGTCCGGCAGCACGAGCCCAAGACGGCAGCCCCGGGTGCCGAGCATCGGGTTCATCTCATGCAGCGCTCTGACTTTGCGCAGCAGCTTCTCCAGGCGCTCCTTGCGTTCCTGATCCGCGTCCGGCTGGCCGTTCAGGCGCTCGCGCTCGATGACCAGCTGCTCCATATTCGGCAAAAACTCGTGCAGCGGCGGGTCGAGCAGGCGAATCGTCACCGGCAGCCCGTCCATCGCCCGGAAAATGCCCTCGAAGTCCTCCTGCTGCATCGGCAGCAGCTTCGCCAGCGCTTCCGCCCGCTCTTCCGCCGTCTCCGCCAAAATCATCGCTTGCACGACCGGCACCCGCTCGGCGCTCATGAACATGTGCTCCGTCCGGCACAGCCCGATGCCTTCGGCGCCGAAGCTGCGCGCCTTGGCCGCATCCTCCGGCGTATCGGCGTTCGTATACACCTCCAGCGTGCGAATCTCGTCCGCCCAGGCGAGAAGCTGCTGCAGCTCGCCCGTCAGCTCGGGCTCGCGCAAGCTGACTTCGCCGAGGATGACCCGTCCGGTCGCGCCGTCGATGGACAGCGCGTCGCCTTCCCGTACCGTGACGGCTTCTCCGTCAGCGGTCGTCACGGCAAAGGCGCGTTCCGTCAAGCGCACCGCTTCGCAGCCGCAGACGCACGGCTTGCCCATCCCGCGGGCAACGACCGCCGCATGGCTGGTCATGCCGCCCCGGCTGGTCAGCACCCCTTCGGCCGCCAGCACGCCGTGAATATCCTCCGGCGTCGTCTCCGAGCGCACGAGGATGACTTTGCGCCCCGCGCGGGCCCATGCCTCGGCCGTGTCCGCGTCGAACACCGCGACGCCGGAAGCGGCTCCCGGCGACGCCGGCAGGCCGGCTGCCAGCACATGCAGCGGCTTGTCGGTATCGATCGCGCGGTGCAGCAGCTGATCCAGATGAAACGGCTCGATGCGATTGACCGCTTCGCCGGTGTCGATCACGCCCTCGCGCACCAGATCGACGGCGATTTTAACCGCAGCTTGGGCCGTCCGCTTGCCGTTTCGCGTTTGCAGCAGGTAAAGCTTGCCTTGCTCAACCGTAAACTCGATATCCTGCATGTCCGTGTAATGCCGCTCCAGCTTCTCTGCCGTCTTAACGAGTTGTTCAAAGACGGACGGCATTTCCTCGCCGAGCTTCGCAATTGGAACGGGCGTCCGCACGCCGGCTACCACGTCCTCCCCTTGCGCGTTCATCAAGTATTCGCCGTACAGCACGGGCTCCCCGGTAGACGGATTTCGCGTGAACACGACGCCTGTCCCGCAGTCGCTGCCCATATTGCCGAACACCATCGTCTGAATGTTGACGGCCGTCCCTTGCTCGTCGGGAATCTGATGCACCTTGCGGTAAACCTTCGCCCGCGCATTGTTCCACGAACGGAATACCGCTTCGACGGCCAGCGCGAGTTGCTCCTCCACCTGCTGCGGAAACTCGCGTCCCGCTTCTTTGCGAATCACCGCTTTGTACTCTCCGATCAGCTCCGTCCAGCCTTCGGCGCTCACTTCGCTGTCCTGGCCTACCGTTAACCGCTGCTTGAGGTGGTGCAGCAGCCGTTCGAATTGATACGTTTCGATGTCGAACACGACGTTACCGAACATTTGGATCAAACGGCGGTAACAATCAAACGCAAATCTCGGATTGCCGGTCAATGCCGCAAGCCCTTGCACCGTTTCGTCGTTCAAGCCCAAGTTGAGAATCGTATCCATCATACCGGGCATCGAAGTTACCGAACCTGACCGGACGGACACGAGCAGCGGCTTGGCCGGATCGCCGAAGCCTTGGCCCTTCGCCTGTTCCAGCTCCCGCATCGCTTGGTGGACCTGCTCCATCAGCCCCGCCGGAAGCTGCATGCCTGCTTCATAATAGGAGCGGCACACGTCTGTCGTAATGGTAAAGCCCGGCGGCACCGGCAAACCGGCGTTCGTCATCTCTGCAAGATTGGCCCCTTTTCCGCCAAGGAGCTGCTTCAAGCCAGCATGACCCGAATGAAACGGCACTACACTTTGCATGATTGATAATCCTCCCGTCATTTTAGAACCTACGGTACGCAGACCGCGATTACACACATGGAACGTTGTGGATGTTTAATGATGTATAAAACATATCATAGCTTTATTACATTGTAAATAGTATGTATTATTTATATTTAATACACACTATTTATTCGTGGCATCTGCGGGGCCCGTGCCGAAAAATAACGGTGTCCGAAGAAAACAAAGTTGAGACCGGATTGGGGATGAAGCTAACGGACAGTTTTGTTCGATGATGAGTGCCAAGGTCAAGAACTTAAAGTCAACGAATTTGATAATATATTTTTATATATTTTAAATATTTTTTGAAATTTTGTTTATTGAAATTTGCTGCTATTATTCTAAGGGAATCTCATAAAAAATTTATACTATGACCGAAAGGGGCCATTTAACATGTTTGTTTCCGATAAGAACCACAACGAACAA
>NZ_JAMZAW010000035.1 GCF_024158745.1 Paenibacillus tyrphae
AACCGGAAGGTATTTTTTGAGAAATCTTCCGTCCGGATCTGCCCGGCAAACGGATAAACGTCTTGAAAAATATGATGATGAATCTTTTTTAGGTGGTCCAGGTCAAATTTTCCGGAGGTTGGTTTTTCCATCAATTCAGCCAAGCGATTACCGGTTTGAAGACCTTCAAAAAATTTAAGCTGCTCTTCATCTCGAATGCCGGCATGATTAATCAGAACTTCGGTGCCGGGGTAGCAATATTTAGATTGTACAAAATCACTCACGGGTTGCGAGCTCAACAGACGCCTTTACGAATTCCGCCTGGGAGATCTCCCCCCTTAATTTTTTTCGAATCAGCTCTTCGCCTTCTGCCGTAACCGTAATCCCCTCAATGGCCAAGTTGGCCAGCGCCTGGCGCAAGGCGTCTTCGATCTTTTCATCTTTAGTCATGTTCGATCCCCCCACATGGATTATAGATATTTCAATCGTTGAAGATACTCGATGTACGCCTTTATCTCATTAAGAGTGTCAATACAACCTTCTCGCCAAATATATCTTGGCGATTTTTGATCCTCTGGACTTGGGTGATTTTCCTTTAAAAGATGTTCATTTTTTTTAATTTCCCCTATTAGCCGCGAGTGTACGATAGCAAGAAGCTCTTTTTCATTAAGAGTAATCTCTCTCATTCTTATAAATTCTCCTTATGACGATGGATCCAATAAGCCTATTCTTCATTTTGGCCCTTAAATTGATTCTCGTAATATGACTTTAATTCTGGCTCTCCTGAATGGTTGAAAAACAGAAGGAACTTCGGATGAACTTGATCCGAATGAACTTGTTTCATTATAATTCCTATTTCCCTAAAGTTCGCATCGCTAGGATCTATAATTCTTACTTCTCTAATTACCATGAGCAACCTCCTTACACAACATATTATTCAGTGAATGTTCATCACTACAAGTGAAATCCGCCTACAGCTTCGTCGATAATGTCCTGATTAATTCCGATGTATCGCAGCGTAATGCTTGGAGCTGAATGGTTGAATATCTGCTGGAGCAGTGCCACATCTTTGTATCGCTTGTAGAAATGGTAGCCGAATGTCTTCCGGAGCGTGTGTGTCCCGATCTCGGCCAATCCGACCTCCGCCGCCGCGCGGTTGAGTATACGGTAAGCTTGCACCCTACCAATGTTCTGTTTCGTCCGGTAAGATGGAAAGAGCGGATCGCTGTCCTTCTTGCCGCGGATATACTCATTTATTATCTCTCGCAGCTCGCTGTTGATCGGGAAGCGCCGCATTTTTCCAGTCTTGCGCTCTCGATGCGTCAGATGTGACCTGTTCCTCACATCCTTTACGTGGAGTAGCAACAGGTCGCCTATTCGCAACCCCACATTTATACCCATGACAAGCAGGAACCAATCACGCTCGCTCTGCTGCCGAAGAACTGCCTTCATCGCATCCAGTTTCTCTACACTCCGAATCGGTTGTACAAATTGCATCCGTATCGCCTCCGTTTTAGAACATATACTCCTATACGGATTAGCGAACGAATGTACTCATATGGATGCTTGCTTGTTTATCAACCAGTTCAAAATGTTGCTTAAAGCATTGTTGCCATAGACCATACATAAGACTTGTTGTAACTTGTATCTAACACATAAGGCTCATTTGAATCTTTATAGTTAATATTGCAAGAAATAATTTTAATATAGGTGTCTCCAACATCGAATACTACTGAAATGTGTTCAGAAGCTTCTTTTCGGAATTTATCCGCAGGGTATTTTGTGCGGTGAACCTGTGCATTGTATACCCATGATAAATCTTTTTCGGCAAATTCCTTTACCTTGGACAAAAATTCCGGGTGCCCATTTGTAATTCGTGATAGTTCATTAAAGTCAATCTCCCAGCTTCCTGATTTACCAGCTTCACCCGTTAAGACACCTTTAACTATTTCCTTTTCTGCATACCATTCGCCTGCAATACTGTTTTTTGGCATACGAACACTCCTCACTCAGACACATGATTTTGTCGAAAATATTAGAATGCCCTCTTATGAACAAATTTATTCATTATGATTCATGCTCAAACAGTTCAACTTCAACATCACGCCCAAAAATTAGTCGCATCTTGTGCATTATCTCCGATTCACGACACGACAATTTAAGTTGTACCCTATCGTCACCTTCCAACTCAAACTCATGCGTATAAGGCAAACTGCTAATCATAATCCATTTCATACATGTAAACCTCCTATTCATTTTGTTACTTTTTTGAAAACCAATTCGGTATTCCAACTAAAATAAATAATAGAAATAACAATGAACCTGATAACCAAACTAAATATTCGATGAAAGATTCCATGATTTACACCTACTATTCATTTTGTTACTTTAAGAATGATTTTTTCAGCCAAAGCGCCCACAAAAATAAATGAGAAAGCACCGATAAACATAAGCCAGGTATTCCAACGAACCCCATCTATAGGGATACCATGAAATTTCGCGTAAATAAATGCCCCCGATACTAAAAAGATCATCAATACCATTGGAAAGCAATAGAATATGCGAAAAAGCATCAAAGTTTTAACACCTCGCTATTCAATATGTATCATCATGACTACGTGGGACGGACGTTATAGCATTGTTGCCATTTGGCTTATGAATGGTTTCGGGTAACTAGCTATTGTTACGAAGCTATTCCCATCCTGATGATCGGTACAGCATGAAAATAGATTAATAAAATTGCCATAAACATCAAAAACAATCGCTATGCGTTCGTATTTTTCTGCCCCTTGAATATTCTCCAAATTAAACCTATAGACGGCAGCATTTTTAATCGAGAGAGTCCCATAATCATTAATAAACTCCGATACCTTATGAATAAATTGAGGATGGTTATTCGTAATTAGAGCAAGTTCATCCATGTTGATTTCCCATTTCGGGCTTAGCGTTGTGCCGATGTTTGTTACCACCCTTTCAACATTTTCTTTTTCCTCATACCAAAGTTCGCTTCTATCCATTACCGCAACTCCTTATGAAAATGTATATTCATCGAATTACTTAATACCACATACCATCCGTTGCATAATGCCACCATTCGCCATCAGTAAAATGAACATGTAAGCATTTCTCTTTGGCATTCCATGTAATTTTACTGATGTTATCTCTGGAATATTTCTTTCTCATTTCAGAACCCATTGCATTATGATGACTCTCGAAAACTCGTTCAAAAAGTCGCTGCTGATCTACAGTCAACAAACTAAATCCAGTCGAATAAAATCCCATATTCTCATGCACACTCCTCTATTCAATATGTTCCTTAACAGTCGGAGACAAGGGAAATTGATATTCAAATTGTTACTTCCTCGATCTACGATTTCGGTAGGGACTCCAAAATCTATCTATCGTTCTAGTCAAAGCAATTCCGAAACAAAGAACTAAAATTCCACCAAATATAAACAATAGCCATCCCCAGAATCCCATGAAACCACCTTATTCATTTTGATGTTTTGAAGATTTCAGAAAAGAGAATCCATGCATCATCCTCATTTTGTTCAGCCGTAACATGGACCTCAACAAAAACTGAAGAGAACATTTTATTTGTGAATTGATACTTGTTCATAGATGATGTTGCACCGATTATTTCAATACTCCATCCATTTTTCAAATGTTCCATCAATACATCCTCCTTGCCCCGTTCCAGTCCTTTGAGATATTGTTCAAGTGCTTGCTGAATCCCTCTATAAAAGTCGCTGTCAGCATCCATCTTCTTATGTTTTTCCTGTGGGTTCTCCACCCCGTCAGCAAAAAAGCTTGTGTCTAATAGCGGCTTCCCTTCCCTAATATCGAACCGGAAATGAGTTTTTTCAAATTCGTTAATTTGGAGAATCCCCCAAGAACCCGCCTGAGGCATTTCTAGTTTCGTTATCCGATAGTAACTCATATCATGCACGCTCCCTATTGGTAATTCTGCAGCTACTTCCAGAAGTCTTTCAGCTTTATGTTATTTGCCTTTAGAAGAAATATCGCAAGTCCTACAAGACCCAAGAACATAAACACATACTGCATAAGGCCGCCCCTTTCGTCGCTTCACTATGAATTCACCCTCTGGATCATTTCTTGAAATTTCTTAGTAGCCCAGATGTAAAATTTATCGTGACGATCAGAAGAAAAAGAATGATACTCCCAAATACAACTCTTAAGCCCCTATACGGGTTACTTCGCAATAGTTTTAACATTAATTTGGCTTTTTCTTTATCGGATAGAGAATTGCTTCGAAGTTGCCGTTCAATTTCAACATTTTTGGAGATGCTATCCATAGTGACCTCCTTCAACTTATTGATCTTCGTAATATTCCCTTAATTCTGGCTCCCCTGCTCTATGGCCAGAACGTATACTTAACGAATTAAGACTCGCGGCGAACAGATTTCCAAGATTTAGATGACTCTGGATTTTGATCAACCCGCTCTATTTGTTGTAGCAACGTCAGTTCTTCTTGTCTTTCCAATTCAGCCAATCGCTCGTACATAGCTTCAAACAGCTCGTAACTAACAATGACCGTTTCTACATTTCCATTCTCAGTAATGAATTGTGGTAAAGATTTGGCTCTTTTCCGCACTTCACCGAATTTCTTTGATGCTTCCGAGCTCGAAATTAGCTGGTCAACATCGAATTTGGGCTTATACTTCGACGTACCCATCTTCTGATTCCCCTTTACCAAAAATACAATTCTACTTACTTATTATACCATAAAGTACCGTAAAATGATACGGAATATTTAACGGAATCAACTTCTGTCTTGGCCAATTTACGCGAGCTTTAGTTGAACCAAAGAAAAACAAAAATGCTCCGAGGGCAAAGTCCCACGGAGCATTTTGACCGATGCTTTCGGATTTATAAATAAAATACCATATATTTCTTTAATTGTCTATTACCTCGATCTGTGTTGCCTCCAATACTCGTCATCATCAATGATAATCGGAACGTCCACCGATTTCTGGTACCCGGTCGATGAAGTCGCCGTGAATCGGAAAATCACCGTGCCATTCTTCCAGCGCATCATTGATTCGTCCCACAAGCTTCCCGTCCAAACACCATCAAACTGTCCGCCGCTGTCTTTTGTCAGCCTCGTCGTGAAAATCATGTCCATAATGTTCACGTCCACGTTAACCACATTCCCTATGGTGTCCGCTTTAAGCAGGAATTTTTCGCCTGGGAAAAAGACATCGTAGGTTCTCGGAGCATTCTCTGTTTTGGTCTTGGAAAGATTGTACTGGATCCGGTTTTTATTCCATTCGTCGGTATGGTTCACGTAGCCGACCAATACGATAGGGCTGACCACAATTCGTCTCGTGACGCTATGGCTCGCGCCATAAGGATCGGTCGCCGTCAGCGTCACATCATAGTCTCCAGGCTTTGCAAACCGAATCAGCGGGTTTTCGGCCGTATCGGTACGAACCGTGTTCCCCGGCTCATGGATCTGCCAGTCATACGTGAGCGGATCCCCATCGGGGTCTGTAGACTGATTTATCAGCTGGATATGATCGCCTTCCCATGCCGGGCCTTCGAAGATATCGGTCGGCGGGTTGATCTTCCACGTGAAAGCAGCTACAGGCGGACGGTTCGTAAACATCCAGCGCGTTTGCGACCATGCCGAGTCCGTGTACTCGTCCCAGACCTTCACTTTTACTTGCACTTTAATGCCGGCCGGAAGTGGATCCACCACCTGGAAGCTGCCGGTCCCTTCTTTCGTGTTCCGCATCATTGGGCCGGTATTCACGAGCTCGGTACCGTCCTCTTTCGCGATAATCAAGTGATATTTGGTGAACGTGGTGTCTGGATCCGGATCGGTCTGATTCCACGTAATCAGCGGCTTCACGCCGCCAATGGATGGATTGTCATACGTTCCTGTTGGAAACGTCAGCTCGGCAACCGGCGCAAAGTTGATCCGGAACCATCCGATATTCGACCAGTTGGACCACAGGTCACCGTCACTTACCATTACTTTCGCATAGAGCAAAACGCCATGAGGCAAATGGCTGTCTACCGTAAAGTCTCTCGGCCCCGGTGGATTGTCCTGATTTCGAGTCACATCGTAAACGACGTTTTCCTTGCCGTCTTCATACCGCTGAATGACCTGCAGCCTAAAAGCTTTCAGGTTCTGGCCATCGATATCGTTCTGGATCCAAGACATCGTCGGTGTCGTCGTGCCGATAATGTTTGGCGAGCTTTCATTCGGCCCGTTCGGGAACGTCAATGTCACCGTTGGCGGACTGTTGAGCCTCATCCACCCAATGTTTGACCAATCCGAGGACCGATACGCATTCTCCGCCCGTACTTTCACTTGGTACAATTCCCCACGCTCGATATCCATAGGCAGCTGCCACGATGCCGAGCTGTGCGGCGGCGCGTATTGGTCCTTTAATCCGCTGCCGACGACCAGGCTACCGAATTTGTCCAATACTTGCACCTCGTAACCGGTGAAGTTCAGGCCCGAATTATCGTCTTGGTTCCAGGTGATGGTTGGCTTCGTTGTATAGACGATCGTCGGGGCATCCTTCGAACCGGTTGGATGTGTCAGCTGCACAGTTGGCTTGCCGATCTCTGGCACTCCACCCCGGAGGGTAATGGTTGCCGTCGCCGGGTACGACTTCGCACCATACTCGTCAATGACCTGCAAATATACGGTATATGTCCCCGCCTTTTTCGGCCTGGTCAGTTTCTCCGCGACAAACATGCCGTCCGGATCGACGTAACCATATTCCCGGGACACGATCCCGCGCATGCTGCAATAATCGTAGCCCGTCACATCGGGCGCGCTGCAGCGTGCCGGGTCCCCCACCGCCCGATTCGGATCGAATCGGTCCGGATCATAGGACGTATCGTTCCAAGCGACTGTGCCGTCTCCGTTCTCCGCGAGGGTGAACTGCGCGACTGGCCTGCGGTGAACGATCAACTTTTTCTGGAACGTATTGGACCATTTGCGGTATTGATCAAATACCATGCTCGCCCATAAATAGTTCCGGTTCGGATCGTCCTGCGCCCGTAGCGTGAGCATGTATACCCCAACCGCATCAAAGGTTTGCTGCGGAGCGTCGAACGTCTTCCCGTTCAGTGTGGACAGTCCTTGATTGTTTAGGAACTTCGGCGTATGCGTTACTCCCCAGCGGAAGTTGCCTGCCATCGGATCATTTTCCGGATCTTCAAACAGAATATTTTTATACCGGACGTTGGCCGATGCCGATCCGTTTTCCCAAATAGCGTAGTCGGACATCCAATCCCGGCTATCCTGATTCTGCTTGATTGAAATGGCCGTGAATGTGACAAACGACTTGTCAGTGAACGGCCCCATCTTTCCTTCCGCGAACGTGGCGTCCTGTACCTCAAACACTGGCACGCCGTTCATGAATACCTGAATGTTATCGCCTGATAGGCTGATTTTGAATAGATTGTCCGTGTTATCGAACGGCCACGCCTGGCTGCGCAACACGGTTCGGCTCCCGCCGACGTAACGGCTTAGATAGAGCGTAGAGCCGTCCGTTTCCAAGCTGTACCGGTTGGTCGGGTCGAGCATCCGGAACGAAAAGCCGCTTAGGCTTGTATCCTCGTTCGGACTTGTCATTTTCATTCGGAACGTAATGTCCGTATCACGATAGCTGTCCGGAGAAACGAACTGACCGAGAACAAACCCTTTCCGTAGTACCGGATCTTGATCCAAAGGACCGCTTTCGAGATACATGTACTTATCGGTTTCCGTGAAGTAATAACCATTGCCCATTTGTCTTTTTACCGTATTGTACATCCCCAAAAACAGGCCGTCCCCTACATAAAATCCGCCTAAGTAATTGTCTCCTCGCTCTTGTTCATTCGATGCTTCATTCAATAATTCGCCCTCATGAACATTGAAACGGCTGCACTTTCCATCCGTCCCCCAGGAGCAACCTCCTCCACCATCATTGAATCCGCCACCAGGAGTTATGCCAACTGTGTACGGATAGTTGTATGGAACAGGTCCGTCCGATACCGCGCCGGTGTCCATATTCACGTATTGTCCGAAGCTGTGGTGGTCGCCACGACCGTTCATCAGATCCATATTCGTGTAACTGCGGGTCAGCAAGGTCCGGTTATATGGATTTACAACGAGCGCCGTAAAATTGTTGTAAAGCATTTCTCCACCCAATGACGTGTTGGAAGGATAGAACCAGTCCATACCCGCCAATCTGGCGGTCCATCCCATGCTCAAGTCGTTGTTGATGCGCAGCAGATAAACGCCGATCGGGGCATCCTCGTTATATCTTCTGTCGATTTTAATGTATCCGTCGGCCCGGTCGCAGGAGCGTTTAATGTAGGTATAAAACTCCCCGTCCGGCCCTTTCCATAACCCGTTTAGATCACTGTATTTACATTGATAGTCTTCGACATACTGCTCAGGAACCGGGCGCCCCAGCATCGTATTATAATATTTTCTTTGGTATTTAATCGTGCTGTCCGGGAACGATTGTCCGCCTCTTCTGACTTCCTGGAGCTGCGGATTAATCTCGACGAACCCAATGGCAGACGCCCCATTACTAGAGTTCTTCTGATACACGATGACCAGGCTTTCGCCTTTTGTCATCAGCGAGAACGTCTTCCGTCCGACATAATCCTTTTCATCAACCGACATTCCGAGTACTTCCCAGCCGCTCTTGAGCGGATTGTCCTTATTGCTCGAAAGCAGCTTACCGGTATACGCATCGTATGCCTCAATCATAAAGGAGTTGTTGGCCTTGCCGACGCCGCACGTCCAGCTTCTCGAACCATCGTCGTTGCGGCAAGTGGTGAAATAATCGTACATTTTGATGTTCGAAACCTTGTAGATGATTCCGCCTGCGACCTCATACTTCACAGACCCTTGATACTCGCTCTCCAAGTATACTTCTTTCGTATAGGTCGGCCCATTCGGAGAATCGCGGAACGGTACGGCGACAGTATACTTGTCCGGCGCGAGGATAAAATCATACGGGTCCCGATCCCATAGATGAAACAGGTTGTTAGCTGCATTGTTCCATTTTCTGCTGTACTGCGGCAGCTTCTTTTTATTAAATGCGTACAGCTTCGAGCCCTCGTCAAAATAAAGATACGTTTTGTTCGTACGTACGAGCGAATTGAACTTCGCTGGAGCATATCCGGGTACATACGTCCTCGCATCCGGATCCCAGATCGTTGATGGGACTAAGATGGGGGTACTGGTCAGCGTGGATCTGCCGTTCACCCACTGATAAACCGTACCTTTATACGAGCTGACAAAGTTTGCGCCGAACCCGAGGTCCGGCCATAGGAACGTTCCGAAGACGTTGGTCGGTCCTTGTGGCGGATTATCTCGCTTGATGATGCTTTCCTGGCGCTCCATCTCTCTTCCCAAGCCCGCCCGCAGGACAGCGCTGCCCTCGGCAGCCCACCGGTAAACATAGTTATTGATCCGGTTATTCGTGTTCGTATCGAACAGCGCCCACGAACTTACGATTGTACTCGCGTTAAACATAATAGGCGGATTCATGCCTGGCTGATCGTTCTGCCCTTCAATGGCAAAGAAAACGTGCGGCGCATTATTGACAATATCCAGCGTTCGCGGCGCTTCCGGCTGCGTATCGGATGCCATGGCGCTTTTCCCGTAATCCTCCGTCACTTGGACATCAAACAGATACTTACCAACCATGTCGGCCTTAAATACAAGCGTGTTGTTATCAAAGGATACGACTCTTCCGTCTGTTCCTAGAACATCCAGCCACGGATCGTCTTGGAAACCGTTGTTTGCAGCGTCGTATTTGAACCGCCATTTGACGGAAACGATCTGATCGCCGTCTGGTGAGTACGATTGGTTCCGGATGGTGACCGTTTGATTCCGGATACCGAGCGGCGGCACGACGATTTTACCGACCGGGGGTAAATCCGGATGCACGATAATGTCGCACGAGCTGGAACTGGTCGATTCCAAGCCTGAGTAATCTACGACTTTGGCCAGCGTGACAGTCGCTGTAACGTCCTGCAGGGTACCGTTATAGTACTTATCGAGCTTGTTTACCCATAAGTCCTTTGAATGGTCGATAGACTTCCTCGCCGGGCTCCAGCTCTTATCTGCGTGGATCGCTCCAGGAGGGACAGGACGATTTTCTTTAATCTCCTTGGGCGCTGTACAAACCGCAATAGGGTTCGGCTCCAAAACGTTCAATGTCACAGTTTCCGTTCGCGTTCCGCCGCGCCCATCGTCGGCGGTTACTTTGACATTAAACATTCCCGCCTTATCGGCCTTGATCCGATAATAGCCTTCCGCATCAAGTGTCTTGCCCCATTCCTCGTGCAGCTGCTTCCCTATTTTTTGGACCCATGGATCTGTGTTTGAGTCGAAGTCCCACTTCCACCGAATCGGATCGTTGTCCGGATCGGAGGGTGACTTCGGATCTGAATTATTATCGTGGATCACGCGGACGTTCACGATATCATCAACCAAGAAATATTCCGGTGGAAAAATACCGTACCGATCTTGGTTATAGAACCAACCGGCTTTAAAATATGGCGGTCGATTATTCGGATCCGGGAGAACTGTTAGTGGTTTTTCCTTAATCCAGTCCGTTTCTCCGCAGGAAGTTTCGATTTTGATGGCAATGTTATTGACTCCCTCCCCGAAGTAAAACGGCCGGCCGTTCGGATAAGGGAACTGGCTGTGGACGGTTTGGCCGTTGACCCGGTTCGTCTTCCAATACTGACCCTGGTATATAAACCGGTAGCTGTGGCCGGTATATGTACAACCAGGCGGGATTTTGAAGTTAATTGGCTCCAGCTCGAAATTATCCCGGATTTTGATCGTTTGGCCGGGTATAATTCTAAAGTCGCCGTCAATGCCAACATCTACAGGAAAATCGAACGGCTTGTAGTTGTTGTCTTCCCCGCCGTCCGGGCCTTCGTCGATCGTATTGTCCGAATCGACAAAAAATCCGATCAATAGTTTTCCTGGCTTCATCGCCGTATACTGAAACGTGCCGGTAATATCCACGTTCTGAGCTGCGTTTGTAAAGGATTCTTTATAAATCGTTTTGCCATTGGACCGGTCTTGAAACAGGATCGAAAAAGACTTGTTTTTAATCGGCTCCCCGACATTCCGGAACGTGTACGTGAATGTTGTCGGCTCTCCGATCTTCACTGGCCCGTTCGATACAAGATCAATAGGAATCAAGTCTGGAAAGGTTGGCTTTTTGTAGAACACTTCAATCCGGCCTTCGAACTTATAGGTTTTGGCGCTCCAGCGGGTATCAGCGTCCATAACATAATTTCGGCCTTCTTGATTCTTGTTATAATTTTGGTTACTTTCGGGCCAAAGAATATAGTCTGTTTTTCGAGAATTAAAAGCTGATGTAAAAGGCTTGGAAACTTTTAAGTATCCGAAGCCATCTACTTTTCTCCCAAACTCTTCTACTTGAAGCCCTCTGGCGACTGTAACCGCCTTTGTAATTGTAATGCTTTTAGGCTCTATACGATCCGGCGTAATTTTTTCCCCATTAAGACTTTCATCAAAGTAAAAATCTTGTGGAGGCTCAACCTGATACGCTGTCGTAACCGCTGATCCGTCCCATTTCCGCAAGTCAGGTTCGTTAAAAGTAATATATTCGCCTGACGGATAAAGCTGGGCGTCACTGGGAAACAAACCAGGGCAAGGAGATGGTATCGAATCAGGCGAACCGTTACAACTTCCAGGAAATTGATAATGCTTGGTTCTTTCTCCCTCCGTATCCCAATATTTCCCGCTAGGGTCACGCCAAATAATATGACCAGGATTAGTATAACGTTTTCCATATAACGGGACAGGAACACCGCCCGTTAAATTTTTAAACATGAGATTATCATTAGTCACTTCATAAGCATTTGAATCAATTTTTCTTTCCGCGCCGGTCTCATCCTTCATGTAAACTTCAACACGCTCAATTATCTGAGTTCCTGAATTTAACGGTACTGAATAATTCGTTAGTGTTGATGACTGCTCGAACGTTTTAAAGTTGATCGCGGCCATGATATAGTCCGGTCTTAGCAAGACGAACACGGAGACACCTAAAATAAAAATTGTGGCTGCTGCAATGATTTTCTTCCATTTTTTTGATATAAGCATAGCAGCCTGCCCCCTTAACTATTCTTTTTTTGCAAGATCAAATTCAGCCCCATTGTTTTCATACATTCGAAGACTTGCATAACCGTATTTTTTCATTTGATCTTGAACTTGTTCCCTTGGCAGTACGAAAAAATACCATCCATCAGGAGCAAAATCTGATGCACCAATCCCTGGAATAAAAAATCTATTATCTACTTCACCGTTCACGTCAACAATGTTTACCCTCATAGATCCAGTCACAGGTGCTAATTGCCCCCATAATGTATATGTAAGAGGGGCTTTCGTTTCATTCGTTATCTTCAAATTCAAAGCAACAAGGTAATCATCTTTACCTATAGGTTTTCCATCGACTTTCTCTAGTTTCCCTTCAAAAGTGGACCTAAAAGCTCCGTCTTTCTCCTTTAAATCCATAATTAAAACTTGGTGTACTTTTACGGTTGCGGTGGTTTTCTCCAATGGCATCTTATAAGGCAATTCAACAACGTGCCCCCCCCACATGGTTTGCACGTTGCTGCCGGTCAGCTCCACTTCGGCATAACTCGCCGCACGCTTATCAACTTCAAGCTTCTTGCCCTGGCTCACATCCAAGATCCGTTGAATGATTTTAACAGACTGTGCCCGCGTGGCCGACTCTTCTTTACCGAGCTGGCCGTCAGCCATGCCGGTAATCAAACCTTTCTGCGTGGCCAAAAACATAAATTTCTTGGCGTCGGTGTTATCCTCCGGCGCTTGCAGCGTCTTGTCGGAGGCTCTGACGGCCAGCCGTGCCATTTCCATCCGGGTAATAGGGGTATTCCAATCCCCGGTTGTAAAGTCCTTGTATTGGTGAATTCCGGCTTCTACGAGAGCGGCCACATACGGGGCGTACCATTCACTATTTCCCTGCACCGGCTCCGCCTTTAATCCGGCTGCTTTCGCCGTCATGGTCATGAACTCTGCCCTCGTAACGGTGTGATCAGGCTTAAACGATCCGTCCGGATAGCCGTCGATGTATCCGGCTGCCACGATGGCCTTAATATCCGGCTCTGCCCAGTGACCGGAGATATCGCTTAGAGACACTCCGGCTTTTTGTTCTGCAGCCACCTTTGGTTGCTCCGCAGCTGCCGGCGTCGTAACTTGATTTGCATTCGCGCTGCAGGCGCTCATTAACAACATGGTCAACATTAATGGCATAGTTTTCAATACTCGTTTCATTGAAAATTCCTCCTAAAAAGATTTCCCATCACTTCACCTTATTAAACTTTGCGGTTGTTCTAGAGGCCGTAAGGATCATCTGTCCATTCTCTAATTTGAAATCACACACCGCAGAAACCCCTCCGAAATTGAATTGGAGCTTCTTATTCTCATCTAGAAAGCTATATTTTCCACTGCTTGAATCGGCTAATACGTAAGTTCCATCTTTAAGAAACTCAATGGTTTGACTGAATGGCCCCGTGTGAAGCTTATCAATAATTTCCCATTTACCTACGACATCTGGCTTGTTATCGCAAGCGGCCATTACAGTTAGCAAGCTTATAAGCAAAAGAACAATATAAGATATTTTCTTTAGGTTTCTCTGATATATGTTCAACGTTTTTAAGCTCCTTCCTAAGATTATCTTTCCTTCCAGGTATGAGCCGCCGTCCGGAATACCGGTGGTGCGTTCTTGAACACGGCTCTGTATCTCGGCCTGCCGAGATTCACGGTGATTACAACAGTAGGATTCGTAATGACCATCGTAAAGTAATTGGACTCGTGCTCGTATAGCTTCGGAAAGGTCGTATTGGATTCGTCAAAAAATTCGATTTTATAGCTCATTTGATCGAGCCAATAAGTGCCGGGGATCGGCTTAAATTGGTTGTCCAGGCTCAAGTGCGTTTTGAGCATGTATTCCGCTGCCTTGATCCCCTCGGCTTGGTTAAAGACCATTCTTCCTTCTGCATATTGATCGTTCTGGATATACTGAGCAGCTGCAGCAGCTGCTTCCTCGGCTGCGTATTTGGCTCGAAAATCGTAACGCTGGAACCGATCATGGTCTTCCTGGAAGTACAGAAACGCGGTGCAGAGCAGGACCATTGCAAAGCCCAAAAGAAACGTCTTCATGGGGCCGGGACCTCGCTTGCTACGGCGTCTTTCAGAATGTAATCCGTTTTATTGGCTTCATCCGTGACGCCAAAAAATCGACTTAGCGCTAAGATCCGTTTTATGGGAACCTTCACTTCGTAATAGATCATTTCCCGTTGATCGAATGCATTCATCCGATATTTGGGAGTCGTTGTTGCCGTTACGCTAATTTCGCTTTGATCGACGTGTAATTTTGCCGCAATATCGGCTTTCATCGTATTGATGTTGTCCGTCGTAAAATATCCGTCTGTGCGGGCCTTTTGAGCAGCTTTATGAACAATCTCATTCACCGTCTGCATGTTGTAATGGTTCGTGCTGTTAAGCACATACTGAACCGGAAAAAACATTAGGAGCATGATCATGCCGCTCATGATGATGAATTCTTTCAAACGTTTCGCTCCTTCCTATCGAAAGAGGACTAAGCCCTCTTTCTTTACGGAGTCGTAACCGTACCTGCTTTTTCGATCTCTTTATAGTTGTTGATCATGGTCCCTCCGGTACGCACAGATTCGCTTTTTAACGAATTCGTGTTACCGGAGACGAAGATATTTATAATAAGAACTGCCAGAACAACAAATGTAACAACAGCTATGAATTTTGATACCATGGAATGATTCCTCCTAAATTTTGAATTAAGGTCTTGTGACGTTTCCCGTTTTTTCGATTTCTTTCATGTTATTGATCATGTTATTGCCTACGCGTGTAGACTCGCTTTTCAGCGAGTTCGTATTTCCAGAAACGAAGGTGTTAATGATAAGAACCGCCAAGACGACAAATGTGACAACAGCTATGAATTTTGATACCATGGATTTCTCTCCCGCCCTAGTTAATTGTTTTCATGCCTTCTAGCATGTCGATGAAGAACGCTACTGTGAGAAAATTTAGTAGTGCAGCAAACGAAGCGATACTTACTACGGCATAAATCAGATAAGCTTTGGCTTGATTTCGCCGCATCTTTTGCGTTTCGCGTTCGCGTTTTACGATCTCCTGAAAGAGAATCATCTGTCCCTTCAGCTCAATAGGATTCAGCACTTCCAGCTTGTACAAAATGTTGGCCAGCTCCTCACCTTCCTTGGTGCCGACCGCTTTTTTAAAGTACTCGCAAGCCTCCTCCCTCATCCCCATACTCCACATAGCAATCATTCGGTTAAAAATGGGCCTCATAATTTTTGTGAATTTCCGGAGCTGATCGAGGATGAAGCCCGATCCGGGAGGTTTATTTTGCTTAATCACGGCTAAGTTTTTCAGCTGCGAGATGGCCCTGTAAATCTCTAGATTTTTTTTATACCGGTGATTCTCCGTTAAAAAATCAATCGCCATTTTGAACGGTGTTTTCCGGTTAAAAATATGGGTTTTAGGGGCGCTGATTAAAAACAAGATGATCACATACAGCAATTGGTTTTGAATGGCAGTGCCGTCTTTCATTTGGAGAATCAGCAGAAAAAACATCCAAACGACGAAAACAACATAACGACCGATTTGATATTGTACTGCATTAACCCGGATCCCCGATTCCTCGAACATCGGATTTAACGTTTTTTCGTCGATCCGATTTTTTACGATTTCTTGAAGCTGATTAAATCGATTTCGTCTGAGCTGGACTTTATCGAAATTAAAGGCAAACTTCATTTGGTAAAAGCATAAGAACGCCAGCATAGCGAACAGCAGCACGACGAGATAATAGACTACGTTAACCGGTAGAATAGAGCTTCCCTCCTTTTAAAAATCATTTTTGGGTCGCCTGACGAAGTAGTATACGATCGCGTTAATTAATATAAATAACATCGTAAAGATAAAAAACTGAAATCCCTGCGGATTTTGAAACTGGTAAGCGATAAACTTCTTAATGTTAAAGCCGAAGAACTGGAACATTGAGAACACGCTGGCGATATACAGCCCCGGTGCCAGGTATTTGATCATGATAAACGATTCGGTATTGAACTGCTTGTCCTTTTCGGTAATTGCTTTAAGCTCTTTGAGTTCTTCGAGAATGTCTTCTAAAGAGACTTGTACGTTATCACCATATCCAATGGATAGGAACATGTTATTTGCCAGCAGAATCGCCCATTCTGTCTTGATGGAATAGGTAAATTCTTGGATGATCTCGTCAAGCTCCTCAATGTTTCGGTACTGTTTTAGTTCAATTGCCATTCGAAACAGCGCTCTTCTTGTAAACGGTTCGTTCTTCAAATGCGGAACAGTTCGATCCACGGCCTCGATCATATTAAACCAATTGATCTTGTACTGGTTGATCAGCTCGGTCACGAGTCCAACAGCTTCATAGCTGCTTTTCACGCGAATAACGTACAACCGAAGCAATAGAAAAACGTAAGGTGATATACCGAACCCGAATGAAAACATCAAGCTTGTGAGAAGAGGCTGTTTGGCGCTGAGACAAAACAGTAACGCAAGGACCATAAGCACCGCTGACAGCGTTAGAAATGTCAGGATGATATATGGTGACTTTCGATTGAGCGTAACTGAAATCAGCAGCTCCAAATGCCGGTAGTATTTATTTTTCTTTTTTGATCCCTGCTCTTTCTGATTGTCACGATAGCGCTTGACCGTCTTTCTGCTTTTCAAGGAAGGCATAAGCAACGGCATTATAACAAGCCATGAACCGGCCAGGATCAAAAGATAAAAAACGAAACGGATTACCATCTCCATATTTCCGGACATCTTAGGATATCACCCCCTATTTGGAATTAGCGGCATCAGCTTGTCGCTTGGCTAACGAATACCGCATCGAGTTTACATCGTTGAATCCGCCTCGCCCGATCGCCATCCGGAGGCTCGTTGCGCCGGTGCCTTTCCGGTGCAATGAGAAGATGGCTCGGTGTGTCAAGGGGACCGTGGAATACCGGACCGGAGGGAGGATATGCCGCGAAAGCCCCTTGATGCACCGGAGGGCTGCGGTACACTCCGAGCGCAGCGACAAGGGGAGCCAAAAGGCCGCGAGCTTCCGGCTTGCCGGAAGGTATCCATCTTTCTCAATAACGAACAATCATCCCTTGATGAACTTCATGTACGGCAACTGGAATACAGATTGGCCGTTCATAGGCTTTTGTTCCGCAAGCTTCTTCAACTCTTTTTGAAATACTTGGAACGCCTCATAATCCTCCTGCTGGGCGATGGCTTCTTTGTCAGCTCCAATGTCGTATTTAAAGGTCCAGTCGTCTTTTAAAAAGTCATAACGGCAAATTTGGTGGATTGAAATCTCAAGCGTGTTGGGGTTATAGCGAATTTCAAAGATTCCTTTCAATCGCTTCTGAGATTTATCCTTAAGCTGCGTGAATTCAAAGAGGTAATGATACCCCTTGGCCATTTTGATTGTGGTCGCCCAAATATCGCCACCAAACTGCTGCACAATTTCCGTAGCCACGTCATAACAAAAATCGATCGGGTCGGATGTATGATAAGTCATTTTGACCCGCCTGGTCCCCTTCTTAGTCACATCCAGAGAGATTTTTAGGGCAATGCCGTCCCTAGCCTCCGCCGTGATTAAATAGTCCCCGTCGGACCGCATGAGTGGTTTAATTATCTTACTCAGCCGGTCGCCGTCCGCAATCATTTGTATAATCGGTGCCTTCGGCATGATGACATGCAGAGGAATCTCCGGATCGGTCTCGATCTGAATTCCTTCCAGCGCCGGGTCCTCGTATGATTGCCACGTCGTCAAAAATGTCGTTTTCGCGCTTCGGACCGGGCCGACAAAGGCAACGTTATAACCTACTCGAACTTGAGCCTCAAGCATAGGAATGATCCCCGCAGGGATTGTTCCTAGCTCTGCTTGTTTTTCAAACGTATAAACGTCCACAACGTACTTACGGAAAACAACGCTTGTCTCCTTGGCCAGCGAATCCTCGTAAATCATGATCCGGGTGCCATCGAGCATATAAACTTCGTGATAATCTTCATCACGCCGTTTTTCCGGCGTGCGAAGTAGCAACGCCGAAATGAGTTGGTTCAGCCGGTCACGGGAAATTGTCTGTTCGCGAAGCTCGGGGCGACCGTTCATCAAGAAATAAATCCGTTCCCCGATGATCTTGGCCGACGAGCTGCCAGGCATGTTTTTCCATTCGTAGATCCCGGCCACGCCCCAAACTTCCTGAAAAATAGCCGTAGTAATATCGGGGTACCATTTTGGCTTCCACTCATGGATCAGATTATTTTTTTTTAAGTACTCTTCAATCTTTCCCTTAAAGAAGTTAACCTCGGACGAATATCCAATAATCGCCTTCTTATGACGCTCAAGGAGTTTGTCGGATGATTCCTGGCCTTTTCCTTCCGAATCTTCCCACTCCGCGTTGAAGTACATCTTAACGGACTCACATATTTTCTGAAACCGCTCGAATTGCGTGTTCGTTGCTTTGACGATTCGATCTTGCTGTTTTGTGGACTGGCGATGCTGCTGCTCGATGTATTCGTCCAGAAAAAACGGTTGCGATAAGGACATAACTATTCGCCCCTCCGTTTACTCCCTACAATCCTAGAAAGCCAGCCTGCTTGCGGCTGCAGATTGTTTTTGTATTCAATCTTCATTTGTGCAGCAATAAGCTTGCACACCTGCTCCACCTGAGCGTTGAATCCCTCATTCTCATAATGAATCAATGATTTCTGATCGATTTCAGCTTGCCATCCGGAGAACTCCATATGCGGAATCGTCCCGGCCAAACTCATTTTGTAGAGATCCGCAAGCTGCTTGCCCGTATAGATCGAGCTGGTATTGACATATTTATTTGCAATCAGAAGAAAATCGTTCGTTTCCATTTGCAACGCTTTGAATATTTGAGACTCCATTCGCTCAAATTCTTTTCTGGCCGTTTCCTGTTGGGTTGTCACGAGGTAACGGATGTTCGAGCTTCGTAAAGCTCCGACCGCTAATCCAGTACGAATGTTGAAGCCCGCATCAATGATAATGACATCGAATACTTCCCGAGCCAGTTGGATCAAATTTTCTAAATGCTCCGGATGATAGTGCCGAATGTCCAGCAGGCTTTTAGGCCCCTGCAGCACGAACAGTCCCTTTTGCTGGATGCATGTGTGGAACAGCTCGTCCGCTGTCAGGATGTTGTTGAACAGCCGGATCTTAATATCATCAATGCCGACGTTCTCTTCTTCCCTGATTTTGAAATAATGGGTGCCAGAGTTTTCATTCAGGTGAAGCAGCGCAACTTTTAAATCCGTATTCTTGGCGAGCATCTCGGCGCAAACTTGGGCTGTCATGGTCGTTCCAACCTTGCTGTCTGCACCGAAAAACACGGCAATATTTTGATTTCTGCCCCCGATCTCAGGGAACAATTTTTTAATAATGCGATCGACAATTTGATTCATGGTCAGCATCGGCGGGATCGTAACGATATTTTTCGATTCGCATATCGCCGTAATGTTTTGCAGCGCCTGATCGTTGCTCAGGTTTGAAATCATGAAAAAGACGACTTGATTCTTCTTTTTCTCTTGCCGTCCGCTGTAGAACAGGGACAATTCATTGTGATGCACTTCATGGTCGCTAATCACGACTACCTGACTATCCCGCGTGTCTTCCAGGGTTTGAGCGATTACGACTTCGGTAAAATATCCAGTATCGTTCAATGCTTTTTGCAAGTCTACATCAGCGCTGACCAGGCTTAATTTCATTCGGCTCCTCCCCCTCTGTGTACATGAGTACGAATTTATGCCCGTTTCTCACAGATTCTTCCATGCGTTTCATGTCTTCCAGTGTGGCAATCACTTCAATGTCTTTCACCACGGAGCTGCCGTCTATGCGGTCCACTTGACTCAGTGTGACGACCTCCCTATTCGCGCCATCTTTCACGAAGGCAACAATGGCCTTAAAGATCGAGGTTTTAAGATTGGCCCGCAGCAGCTTCTCCTCTTCGCTGTTATGAAGCGTCAGCGGGGCCTCAGTGCTGACGGTTTCTGGTTCTTTTTTCTGGCCCGGCATTCCGTTTTTAGTGGGGTCAGCCTGCGGCTTTTTATCTTTTTGGGTCAGAACGTCAGCCGCGACCTCGTAAAAATAAACCGTATCGTTTTTACGAATGGTGTTTGGTACCGAATAAATCCACTCGTTCGGTATCTTGACAAGCAACTTGTTCCCATCGGTAATTCGTTCCTGCTTATCGAAGTATTGCGGATCGAGTTGGGTATGTTTTGGTATGTAGTGCTTGGCGACCATTTGGACGAGCTGGCTCTTTTCCGTAATGGCATTTGTTATTTTTTTACTCTCTTCCACCTTGATTGCGGAGATCATTCGGTCTTCAATAACAGCTCCTCGCTTCACATCCTCGTTTAACACTAGGACTTCATGGTAGAAATACCGCTCGCGGCCATCGATTTCCCACCACCACATGACAGCAATCAGTAACCCAATTAGTACAATGCCGGTTAGCGGCAAAAGGAATACCATCGCTTTCTTGATACTTGTTTGAAGCTTTGAATTGTACAAGCTTCTGCTCCTCCCATCTCTCTAATTCATGGTCCGATTTACCTATGAATTTAGTTGCATATTTTACAATCTTTATAGTACTATAATACCATATTTACAAAATGCGGTAAAGCAGTATTACAGTAATACGGTATAAAAAGTAAAAAAAAAAACTCCCTCCTTTGATACAATTACATTCGCATTGTCGATACTGGGTAGTTGGAAAAGGAGGGTTGAATGAGGAGTGACTAAGTTGTATTCGGATCCCAAGTTGCCGGACGTAAAGAAGTGGTCGGTCTATGTGCCAAAAGACCGAATTTACAAAAAAATGAAACAGCTTTCTATTGAGCATGATGAACATATTAACAATATGGTTATCGAAGCATTCGAAATTTACATCAAGATATTCCCGGACATTAGCGTTCTTCGAAAGGAAGCCGAAGCACTTCAAATTCCCCTTGATGAGTATATCAAACACATTATTTCGAACCGCCAACAGGAGCAACAGGACTAGCATGATAGGGCTATCTCCAAGTCGATGTCGCTGTATGGATGTTGAAGGAAATGATCGGCACCCACGCGCAGAGCAGAGAGCAGATAGGAGTTACTTGCTTCCTCACTAATGACAACGACCTTCATATGCGGATAGTCCGTCTTGATTTTTTCAACAAAGCTAAAGGCTTCCAATTCCGCATGCTGGATATTGATCACGCAAATTTCGATAGGATTGTTTTTCAGCGTTTCCATTGTCTCATGGGAACTGGTTTCAAATATTTCGAGTTCATCAGAGAAAAAATATGGACCCCGGCCCCTTTGATCCACTAGAATAACCCCTTTTTTTCTCTCTCCTTTCTTTTTGCCATTCTGGCCAGATAAAATTACCTGATTTCTCCCTTGAAGTTTCGCTTCATACGCAGCATCATCGGCAAGCTTGATCCATTCTTCCAGGCTCATACCGTCCCTCCACTCACATACGCCAGCTGAGAAGGTGACAAAGCGTTGTTGATCGCCGTCGTGAACGGCCACCGGCTCGCGACGTGCCTGCTCCAAGATGCTGTTAATTTTCTGATAAGCGTCCTGACCGCTACATCCCGGCATCAGTACGACAAATTCTTCACCGCCGAATCGCCCCAGGATATCACCACCACGGAGATTTCGCTGAATCAGATTCGCCAGTCCCTGCAGCACAAGATCCCCTACATGATGGCCAAAGGTATCATTGATGGACTTGAACCGGTCCGCGTCGGTAAAACTTAGCGACACAGGCGTTTGTAACCGGCGCGCTCGCTCCATCTCATACCGGAGCTGTTGTTCAAAATATCGGCGGTTGTACACTTTAGTCAGCGGATCTCGAAAGGCTGTTTGTTCCAGCTCGTAGGCATGGTCAACAAGGTTTTGGATCCGCGTCAGCAGCTCCTCAATCTCGAAGGGATGTATGAGGACTTCCATGGCCCCGAGCTGAAAGTACTTTTCCTTTTGCTTTTTGTCTTTCGCGAGCACACATACGGGCAAAAAGCGAAGCAGCATGTCTTCCTGCAAAAATTTGAAAAGCGTTTCGACCGGAAAAAAATCATCTTCCTGGTATAGCAGAAATTGAAACTTCTCTTCCTGCAGGAGCTGCTTCGCTGTTTCTATATTGCCAGCTGTACTTGTTGTAAAGCCTTTAGATTGAAGCACGGCGGACAAATTAACACGAAAGTCCTTGTCCCGATCTACAATGAGTATCCGATACAAAACTAACCCCTCCCCTTTTTAAATATTTTGGAGAATAATCCGGGCTTACGGACCAACGGCTGCAATGGAAAGGACGGCGGGACAAGCTTCCGGATGAGCGGATAGCAGGCTGCTAGAAGCTTTTGTGAAATTTCCGGGTGATCCTGCACCAACTTCCCCTCCCATATCGACTCTATGATGTCCTGATAAGGGACATAAGGGTGTATGCACGTCGGCAATATAGGGAGTGAGCGGATCCATTCACTTCGATGATTGGTCAGCTGCGTCTCAATATCCCGATTGGCCACAACATGGACCGTTTTCCCTTTTTTCTTCAAGTCAGCAAGAAATTCGGTATGCTTGAGCGTATCGGGCCGATCGAATTTAGACGGCGCCGGATCACAAACAAAGACGACTTCGTCCGCATCCAGACAAATGTTTTTGACGCTATCATGCTGCCAGGCATGGGAAACGTCGTATAAAACGATCGGACTTTTCACCGAAAGAAGCAATTTGTACGTATGCTCGTAGCTCCATTCCTGCTTAAATGTCGGTTTAGGGTTAGCCGGATACCAGGTCGTCCCTCCGTCCGTCCATTCGACTTCCCGACTCACGCGAATGCCAGTTAGGATTTGATCTGCCAGAAACGGATATGGTACTTCTCGGCCGTTATCATTCAGAACCGGTGCGTACTTATCGCCATAGAGCAAAGAATAGAGCTCCGGTGTGTTCGCCGGCGATTCGACGAGAGCGTTCGGAACACCCAAATAATTGAGCAATCTTGCAATCGTGATAGCGACAAAAGAGGACCCGGCTCCCGGATATAGGCTCCCGATTACAATCGTCTTATTAGGGAGCACCTTATACGTTTCAACCTGTACAACCTTTTCGACTTCCCGAACGGTTTCTTTAACGACTACTACTTTTTCTTTTTTTCCACGTTTCGATTGCGCTGTGTCTTCTCGTTCGGGCAGCTCTGGCTCCTCGTCAAATAAATGCCAGCGGGCGGCATTTCCAAGGTGGTAACTCATAGAGAGCTGCTGCGAGAGGTACGGCCGTATGTCCAGCTCGTCCGGCTCTTCGTCCTCGTCTTCGGCAACCGGCAAGGCCGGTGAAACGATATCATACACGCCTGCGCCGACAAGAGCGGATATGGTCGAGTCTCCCGGCTGCCTTCCAGGAGCGATCAGAACGACGCGTGAGCTTCTGGCCACACGATACTTACGCAACCCCTTAACGATATCAAAGTCGGAGCTGCAGCACGTTATATCGACGATCAGAACGTCAATTGCGACGCCTGCAGCTGCCGTACAAATTTGGTGAAACTCTTCCGGCTTAAATGAGCCGGTTCTTTCAAACAAAATATGCTTGCCTTCCAGTACATCCTTGATGTCATCTGCGTACTGATTCGCTATGATTCCATACACGCTTTTCTCACCTCGTTTTACGTTTACTGAAAGTATGGCAGCGGATCGACCGGCGTTCCTCCGATTCGGACTTCCAAATGAAGATGCGGACCGGTGCTATTCCCGGTTGTTCCAACCGCGCCGACAACGTCGTTTGCTTTGACCTCTTGCCCGGCTTTTACGGAAATTTTGCTCATATGATAGTATCGCGTTTCCACGTTGCTCGCATGTTGAATAATTACGGTATTACCGGCCGTCCCCATCATTTTCGCGTAAGTGACTTTTCCTTCTTTCACGGCCACGATCTGCGTTCCTTCCTTAGCTCCAATATCCAAACCGGTATGTACCTTGGATGTGAACTCTATAGGGTCTACCCTCGGCCCAAACCGCGATGTGATGGTAAAGACGTTCGGTACAGGCCATACAAAATCTTTGGTCGATGGCATCCAGCCTGGCGGCATCGTTTCGCCCCCGCCCACATCTTTAAACGCAGATGCATCATAAGTCATATATCGCTTCACGTCTTCGATTTTGTCCGCTCCGAGCTTTCCATCGGCCACAAGCATCTGCAGCACCTGATCAAAGTCCCGCTCGTAATATACCGTCCTGTAATACGAGCAATCGAAGCTTACGGTGTTTCCGTTGGCGTCCATTGCGGAACACGTCTGTTCAACTTTTACCTGTTCTTCGCGAATGAAGTATTTCTTGTAACTATAGGCGCGCCCTTCGCTCGATTTGGAGAAATCTTGTTCGAGTAGCACGGCATCGATCGCCATGATTTTTTGCCAGTTGATTAAGACGCCGCCGGTTTCGTTCTGGATCGTCTTCACTGCATTCGAATAAAAATTGAATTCGGCAGTCGTTTTTCCCATTGGAAGATGTTTGTAAATCATGATCGGAGCCGCGAAAAGCATGATGAAAATAACAATACAAGCAAAGGCGGCCCCTAAAATGATTTTTAAGGCTTTATCGGGTGGAACGAGCTGGGCGGCTAGTTTTAAAAGCCATATCGGCATTAACGTCCGCCGCCCTTTCCGAACATTTCAAGCTCAAAGTCAGTTACGTCGATTTTGGCATGGATGCGCCGGTTCCCGGCCACAAGGAGGGCTTCGCCGCGTTTCCCTTCGGTCAGTGTTTGGATTTCCCTTTCCGAGAGCGTCATGAGCTTTGTCAGCGCCTCGATATCTTTGTCACCCTGGCCCATAATGAGCTTGTACACAGGGTTATCAATCAAGGCTTGTCCATACCGCTGCACGGCCGGATCCATGAAGTCTACCATGTTATGCGTGATGACCATAAGTGCTCCTTCGTATTTCCGAATCCGCTTGGATGTATTGCGAAGGAACTGTAATGCCTGTGGCGTATCCGGGTCCACGAGAAGATAGGCTTCATCTACGGCCAGAATTACTTTTTGCGTGCGATCTTTAGCAATTTCGCTCCAAGCCCAAGATAAAACATTGAAGAATTGGGCTTTCCGGATTTCTTCGTCGCCGCCCAGCAGCGTGTGTATGTCCAGTACGACGAAATCAGAATCGGCTTTGATTGTAGTTTCACCGGCCCAGAGCGCCTGATCCGCACCTATCGCGGAAGCACGAAGCATAGTAGCCAATTGCCGCCATTCCGGATCTGCGTTTTCTTCTTTGGATTTGCCATCAACGTATTCAAATAGGTGAGTTGGGTCCGGCCATTCATGATTTTGAATAGTGAGCGGATCCGTGTTCCACGTTATTCCCTTAGCCTTATAGATTTCTTCCCACGCGACCTCCAACAAACCTTGTTGGATCTTCGTTATATTTTTTAAATACAATCTATAAAAGGTCCGCAGGGTTTGGAAATGAAGCGCTAATGGTCCAAGGGTAGATAGCTCGGAACTGTAGAATTTTTCTTCTTCGTCATCGTCGTCATCTTCCGGTACCACGCGCACTTGGAACGGATTAATGCGGCCTTTTCTTCCTCCCCCGCAATCAATCCAATCGCCACCCAGGTTCTTGCACAAGTCCCGATACTCACGCTCCGGATCGATGATGATAATTTTTGTCCCCTGTGCAAATTCGTTCATCAGGATTTTTTTAATTGTCGTCGATTTCCCAACACCTGGACGCCCCATAACCGTCATGTTGGTATTGGTCCGACTTCCTTCACGCATCCAGAAATCGATCAGTACAATACCCCCGGATCGATCTGTTCCCAGCAGTACGCCTTTACCATCATTGATTCCGGAATATACAAACGGATACGATGCTGCGATGGTTTCTACCGGCATATTTCTCGCGCCGATATCTGCAATCTCCGGCTCTAATATTTTGAATGGTCCTGCAGCCCGTAATCCTTCCTCTTGACGAAACATTGGTGTACGCCCACGCATACCGGCAGCGGAAAGAATAGATTCCACACGCTTTTTTCGCTGCTGGAGCTCGTCCGGATCGTTAGCCGAAACGACCATCACAACCGTAATATAAAAAACGTTTTGCTGCTCGCTGTCAATTTTCTTTAGCAGGGTTTTGGCATCTAGATATTGCTGCTCTGACCGTTCAATAACTACCGGACTTCCACTGGACTGCAGCTTTGCAGATAACTCCCCCATAGACACAGTAATTTGTTGAATGAGAGCGATAGGATCAGTTGGTTGAGCATGTATTGAAACAACAACGCCTGGTAATGTCGCTACACGGGAAAGCCATGCAGCTCCAACACGCGGCGGATAATCTGTAACCGTAATAATCGTTTGGTATAGTTCCCCAAACACGAGGTCCTTCGGTTTGAAGTGAATCGCCGTTGGACTGATGATATCCAACAGCGCCGTCATTTGGGGTGTAGGAGCCTGTGTTTTTTTCTTTTTTGGTTTAGTTGCTGCTTCGCTCACTCGTTATTCCTCCCCCATAAAGAGTGTCGGTAATATCATTTGCGTCACAGGAGCTCGTTCATAAGCCGCCTGGTTCGGATTCGTAAAGATAAAGAGTAAATCGCGCAGCTCCTCGTCGTTACAAACATGTCCACTTAAATCCGCGCCGGAAAAGCTTAGGGATAATTCCGTAGCTCTCCGGAATAGATTAGCTTCATCTTTCTGTCCGTTTTTACTTACGGGTTGATCGAGCAAAATATAAAATTGTCTCTCCAAGGCTTCGCCGCTAGTGGCCATTGCGGCCGCATGTGTCATGTAGCCAGCCAAGAGCCGCGATTTGATCCGATCGGTAACATTGCTTTTCATCTCGTCCAGGCTGGCAATGTAGGCGTCAAGATCAACTGGCCGGGCGATGGAGATGATTTGAAAAGGTTGATCGAGTCCATTCAAAACTTCTTCCAGTGCCTTGATTTTCCGCAATTTCTCAGTTTCCGATAACAAATTGAAGTTAACCGGCTGGATACGGATGGCTGCAATCAGCGTACCATCCTTTCGATGAATGAAGCCGTTATATACGTCTTTCACCGGCATCCAACCTTGAGCTGACTTGTCGGAGGTAACCGGTGCAGCTGTAGGAGCTGCAGCCGGCTTTTTTTCTCCTCCCTTGTTTTTTCTCAAGAGTTTTCCGATCATGGGTGTTCTCCTCATTGTTCTTAATTAAGAACTAAAATCGCAGACAAATTATCTTCCGTCGCCAAACCGATAGAAGTACCGGTTACGCTTTGTTTTGAATGCTTTAAATGCTTTAAGAAAGCTAAGTGCATTCATTCCAGTATAGGGATTTGGTTTTCCGAGAAGAAAACCTGCGGTCCCTCCTACGACAATAAATAGCAAGGTAATAAACGAGTGAGTAATGAGGAAGGCGATTCCGAAGAGGAGAATTCCCACTCCCAACCCAATAAGCAAGATGAACAATTCAAACCATCCGAATCCGGTGAAAAACTCCATACGTGTACGAACATTTTTCGGAATCAGAAAATACAGATCCAATGCTTAACCTCCTCTTCATTTCCGTACAAAACTGCCCGCGCGAGCGCTTGTGGAAACGTTGGATGCTACGCTTGAAGCTGCGGCTGAAGCTGCTCCACTGACAGCACCACCACCGCGCATAAGCAGCATTTGAACAGCTGTCTGGGCGATTCCACCGCCAGCCTGTCCTATGCCGGTTGAATGAATATATTGCTTGAGAATCGATGGTGATTTGTACGTAACCCACAAAAATCCGCAAAATAGATATAAATTGATAAGTGGTATACCGGCGAAAGAAAACGACGTGAGAGTGAAAAAACTAACCTTAATTAAGAACATTTGAATGGCTTGGGCCATAGATAAACTAATCATTTCTCGAAACCAGGTGGAAAACGCTTGGCTTCCCCTATTGGTCAATCCCAAAGCCATAAAACTGCCGACAACGGCAGCAACGGCCAGTTCTGCGGCACGAACAAACGTCTGAATCAAAATTATAATAAACACGACAACAGCAAACAGCACACCGACAGCCATAAAAGTCATATATGTTCTGTCAGCAACAACCATGTCCAATAGCTTTTCAAAAGGGGAACCGGCGCTGGCGTAATCTACTCCGGGCAATTTGGCAATGTCCGAAGCTATTTCCCCTCCGAAACCATACATCCAACGCACAAGCCACGGCACCCCTCCTATGAAGGCGGCTGCGGCTGCGGTGCGAAACAACAATCCCCCAGGATCCGCGTCTGAGTCTCCGTTCATACGAAGTATGTAGGTAACCCAAGCTTCGTAGGCAACCTTTGTAACCAGGATTGCTCCTGCGATCGCTTGGCTGTATGCGATCGCTTGGACGACAACCGGCAGATCCAATACTTGTGTGGCCATGCCTGATATCGCCGTCAGGAATTGGAGAAACAAGTTAATCGCTTGTTCAACTTGCTTTTTTAAAAAGTCCTCAACCGCGCCTTCAACAAGCCACGACATCGGATTCATGCGCTATCCCCCCCTTCAACACCTAAATCGTCCAATCTTTTACTTGTAGTAGGAAATGATAAAATCTACAAGCCCGGTAGCCGTTACTGCAATGGCTGCACCGATAAGAGTATGTTTCATTTTTTTATTCTGCTCTACAATAATTCCTGGATTGTCATCGGCCATATACTTCATCATTGCGTGGTAACCTAATTTCAACGCCGCAGAAGTTGGAATAAGAATAAGTAACCAAGTCATAGCATCACTGATTAATTTTTCAGTACCTGAAACAATTTTCGGCTGTGCTGCAAAAGCAGCCGAAGCAAACATAAACGTGGAAATTAACATAAATAAGAAAAACAAAGTAGTCGTGCGGTTAGTAATTTTTTTCATGTACTTATCCTCCTGGTTTAGTCTTCATCGTCCACAAACACAAAATCTTCTTCCTCTTCTTCGTCCCCAGTAGCGACTTCTTCCTCTGCTGGGGCCCCGCCTCCCATATCTGGGATAAAAACAGGCACTTTTTCGATGGTTCTTTCTTCATCACCTCCCACATCGTCAAACACTGCATTAGCTGGCCATTGACTTAGATCCGGAAGAGGCACGCGAGCCGGATCATGCCTGAGCCGAATAACAATTGCTTCATTCTCAGGGAAACGCTCTAGTTCTTCCGGTTTTAATAATCTACGTCCGGTCTTACCGGTGCTCTGACTATGGGAAACATTTCGCCCGCCATCGGTTACGCTTGATCCTTCCGTTTGAATTGTTTTATCACCCAACTTTTTACTAATTTCCTCCGCAGTCTTTGTGCTGGATGTCAACAAATACAGCCAAACATGGCAATTCCCTTTGATGGTATCGGCAGCTCCCTGGTACAGGACTTCGAGTTGCTGAAAATCTTGTACAATGAGATGCCAGCGAATCCCCCGACCCCCTGAAACGGTCAACTTCGTTGCGAAGTCTTTAAACGGCGGCATATTGCCGAATTCGTCAAGGATCATATTCACGCGGACCGGAATTCTGCCTGCATTCTTGTTTGCCAGCTTGACCAATGCTTGATACGTTTGCTCAACGTAGAGCGCAGCCAGTGGATGCCGGGTTGAGTCCTCGTCTGGAATGATCAGGAATACCGCTGTCTTTTCCTTACCAACGCCTTCCAGTTCATGATCCTGTTCACCGGTTAAATATGAAATTGAGGGATCAGCAAAGAACCGGAGCAACGATGCAACTTGAGCGTAAAAGCTGCCGCGCATTCGTTCCGGAGCAAGCCGGGCAGCGATAAATGCATCCCGGGCAGGGTGATCTTTAGGTAAATTTTTCATGTAATCGTTCAAGGGAACATAATCGATAAGCTGTTTTCCAACTAAGACTTTTTGAACCTCGCCCAGCTCACCAAGCATCTTATAAACGCTTGTCATGTGCTTTTGCTTGTTGTCGGGCGCTTCAATCGCCACAGCCAAGCTCAGAGCCGATATGACGCTCTCTGCGCCGTTATTCCACGTTTGATCTCCCTTCTTTGATCCAGGTGTTTGATGAACAAACATGTGAGCCACACTGTTTGCCTGCTGTGCTGCCTCTGACGGTTTGTCTCGTTTGAGTGCATCGACTACAGGATGCAATGGATTCCATCGGTTTCCGCGTCCTGGCTCCCGAAAATCCAGAAAAACAACGTTGTACCCTTTTTCTTTGAGAAATCGATGGGATTTTTCATAGAGCTCCCCTTTGGGATCGGTCAGAACCATACTTTCGCCCGCGTGCGCGAGCTGCCATATTGTCGGCATAACCAATCGCCGGGATTTACCGGATCGCGTTGTACCAATGATGAGAGTATGTAAATCCAAGTCAACGATCCAGGCATAAGCCTTTTTCAGCATCACTCCAACAACTATCCCGCCTTTTTGAACGACCTCGCCAAATTTCCATCTTGTAGTTTTTTTATCTATTTCCTTTGTGGTCATCCAACGGCTTGTACCATACTCCCCGGAGCCGATACCGTCCGGTCCACCCAGGCCAGAGGATCTGTTATTTCCAGTTTTCCAGAAAAGCATAAGTGTGAGAGCAAGAATTAGGGGCTGACAGATCAGCCACAACTTTTGAAGCTGCGGATCTGTCAGCACAAGTTTTCCTGCCTCGATGATATTGAATTCTTCAAGCCAAAATGACGGTGCGCGGGCCTTATGCGTTTTAAAATATTCTGGAAACCGAAGAATCGACGGGAGAAGCAGAATGTCCAAAAGCACGAGGATCGCCATGGGAATCAATTTTTTCATTCGTCGTCATCCTCCCCTAGAAAACCAACGAGGGTACTCATAATGCTTTCCTGCATGGCCTTTTCTTCCTCTGACATTTCCTTTTTTGGAGTCTCTGGAACATCTGGCGTCTTTTCCTGATCGGACAAGGAAAGGGGAACCGAAATTCCCTTTTCCTTCATCTCAAGCAAGAGTTTTTTTATCTCTGTAAGATCTTCTTGAATCGCCTTGCCATGATGCGCGTAAAACTCGATGGCCGTCAGGATAAATTCCGACTTATTTTTCGAATCAAGGTACAGCTTTTCAGCTTCCGGCGAAAATTCAACCTTCGCAGATAACCTATAGTGAGCCAAGGTTATCCTCTTCCCTTCATGACAAGCGCCTGAGCAGCCAAATAGCCTCGGGCATTGGCATATTCCGGTTTTTCAATTTTCGTTAACACAGGGAAACTATTTTCAAAATGGGAATGCAGCGCATCTCCGCCGCCACCGCCAGAAATGATCGAAGCAAGGGTGTTAATGTCATCCCCCCAGCGTCTTTTCAATCTGGAAGTAATCTCGTTCGAGACGTTTGCGTAGGCACGTGCCCGATATGGTTTTAAATCCAGTTCCCCGCCTTTTACGGAGAGCATGCCATTGTGCCAAAGCAACGCCTTTTCGATATCCAATAAGTCCACTTGCTGCCCCCTGAGAGGCTTTAAAATTTCGGTCTGTATTTCCATATGTGCAGTATTCATTCCGATATCTTCTGAGCCGCTGAATGGCTCGGGACGCGCGACCAAACCCTTCTTGCCTCTTACCATGAAAAGAAAATCAGTGGTTCGATAACCAACGTCAATGACCGCGACTTGTTTATTCAATAGGTCAACGTTCTTAATCTCTCCATTGATGTCATGCAGCGCGGCGTAGTATACCCCTGCACCTTGCGGAAACACAAATACGGTATCGACTTGCAATTCCTTGGTTTTCTTCCCGATGACGCAAGTAATATGAAGACCGGTCAGTTTCCGTTGAATCTCTTTTTGCTGGGCTTTAAAAACTGTCATCGGCAGGCCGACCGCAAGTTGTATCGGCTCTTCGTCTTTTTCATTGAGAAGTCCAACTGCTGTAGATATCAGTACTTCAAGATTGCGATTTTTTGCATGTTCCTCTTCCCAGGTCCGGTTCCCGCCTGCCGTCATAGCAGCGTCCCCAACATAGTAGGACTGTGCATCCTCTTCCGGTTTGTCCGGATAGCTGAGCGTCACGATATAATCCTCTTGATTTCCACCCAAGATCCCTTCTAAAGAGCTGGCAAACTTGCGGCCGACAATAGAAGGGAATGTTACTTCTTGTCCTGCTTCGCTAACTGCCTTTGTATAACCAAAACCAATGTCCACGGAAATTCTCATATTTTTATCCTCACTTTCGATGATTAATCTTTTTCATGTTCTTGTTGCTGCTGCCTAATTCGCTGCTGGCGTCTCGCTTCTTGTCGTTTTTGGATCTCGCCCTGGGCCTCGTTTTTCATCCGGGCTTGTTCCATAGCGCTCCATACCGACTTCCATACACTTTTAGCGACATTCGCTTGTTGTCGAGAAGCTTCCCGAACCGCTTTTTTATCCATCAGCTCCTTCTTAAAATCTTCCCGATTGATTTTATTGACTTTTGCCGCACCTTTCAGAAGGACGTTGGCCACCCGATCCCGCAGGTCAGAATATGCTTTATCCTGTGCCTTTTTAATGGCTTCCGGATTGGTGGTATGTAGTCGGGTCATTTCTTCCACGGATGTCATATAGCGATTCAGCGAGTCCTTGAATGCTGGCTGCTGCATCATATGTTCCGCCATTTGTCGCACTTTCGATTTAGCTTCCTCCGGCATGTATTTCAGAGCTACCCTGCCTTTACCTGGCAGCAGCTTAGAAAGCTCGTCCATCTGCACGGCGATTTTCTTGATATCCTCGGGGTATGCTTTCGGTGCAATACCGGGCTTGCCGCCACCGGCTGCTTTAAGATCTAATTCAACAGCCTTCATTTCCTTACGCACGTCATCCATGATCGTCAGAGCTTTTTCGGTGTCGCCTTTGGCCAAGTCCCGGATTAAGTCCCGCATTGCCGTTTTTTCTTGAAATAGACGGGTTTGTTCCTCGGCATAGATCTGTTTCATGAATGATTTTTTTACGTCGATCCGCTCGCCTTTGGAAAGCAGTCCTTTCCTCCGCTCCGGTTCCTTCTCCCAAATGACTAGATGCACGTGGGGATGACCTTGTTCCTGGTGAAAAGCAGCTACCCACCGAAGATTCGACTCACGAATCCCCATTTTAGCAGCAGCTTCCGGAACGGCCGCCCGCAATGCATCCTCCCATTTTGTTCGCGAGTCAAAGTCTAGTCGTTTTGCGTCTTCCTCGGACAAACTTAAAATGGAACGCCACACCACACCCTCATGCTGTTCTAGCTCTGATTGAATTTGCTTTAAATTTGGGGTGTCACCGGCTGCAGAAAATAGCCCATGGCTGCCGGGACGTTCATGTGCGTATTTCACGTGGCCTGCGGCCGATCCTGGGTCTACGGCCAGTTCGTCTGAAATTTCTGAGACACCCTTTTCATCCGCGTCCAGTTCAACGCCCATATCCGCTCCTGGCCTTGTGCCAATATAACTTATATGCGCGGCGTTCTTGGATTTATTTTTTGCAGTCGGCGAATAGAACGACATTTTAAAAATGAACGGTGCTTGAAATCTGCGATGCTCGGAGACGAGGTTTTCTCGCCGTTCAGCCATCGCTGCCTCCCATTAACTGATCGTTTGGCTGCTTCACGAATGCTACGGCTTTTTTACGAGCTGCTTCATAAAGAGCTTTCGAGTCTTTGCCAAACTCCTCATACACTTGCATATTCATGTACATTCCTGTCGCCGCAGCGATCGCCGTTTTCGCATTAATTTTCGCAAGTCGTTCCTCTGCCGGTTTCAAAACATCAGCCATCGCTTGACGGACCGCTACTAAAATCGGATCGATGCCATCTTTAGCAGTTTCTTGTGCAACTGCTTGGCGAAGCAGCCTTCGGCACAGTTCTGCTTTGGATTCCCCTCTTCGGATCGCCAGGGCGCTCAATTGATCGTCCAAGTCTTTTTCCAAACGGATCCGCATGGGGTTTAACAGCTCTTTCGTCATGTTTTCACCCTTTCTCCTACCGTAGTCACAAGAAGCATTTCTATAAGACTATTTTACCACATTTTGTAGTCCAACGAAAGACCTAAATATCATTTTGTAGCCATAATTGTAGTCACCACTTAACCGTATTCTCCCCGGCTTTGCCGGGGATGTGTAGCCCTTGCGCGGCACGCGCCTTATCCTGCCTTAGAAACCTACCCACGAATTCCGGGTAGGTTTCAGCTGCTCCGCAGCGGCCTTCGGGAAATCGCCGTCGTGGTAACGATCCTCCGCGAGCTATCATCCAGCTGAGCCCCTGGGGCCTCCTCTGGCAAAATCGAGATTGAGGTTCCGCCGCTTATAACTACAATTTCGGAAATTGACGGCTCTAATCCCGCAGGCTCTGAGCGATCCACACGCCAAAGACTCTCGGCTGCTTTTGCCGCGGCTTCAAACGTAACATAACCATCTGCCTCGAATTCAACGGTCCCGTCTAAATCGAAAACAACCAATGAATGATTTTCCATGTTCACACCAACTTTCTGCCTCGTGTATTGTAGTAGCATTTTCCACTCTTACATTGTAGCCCAAACTAATCACATAAACAACTAAGTTTTATGACCAAGAAAAACCACATTTTTAAAGGATTATCACGCATTTTATACAAACATATTCATAACGAGATGAAAATTGTTTTATTAACGATTAAAACCTTGTCATATAAGGATTATTTAGCATTTTTCATTGAATTTTTCATAACTGCGATGAACGTCCAGATATTTCTTTATGAAAAATTCAGCGAAAAACAGGTATAAATCCTTATGAATAAAGGTGTTAGGCGGTCATAATTAATAAAGAATTGAGCAACTGCCAATTGCTCATAATCCAGGTATATCTAGCCGGTTAGAGCAAAATTATTGAGTTTCTGTATATTCATTTCCTTGCAATAGCTTTCCCTAAACCGTTTTCGAGAGCCATCAAATAATTTTCATAATAGATTTCTGACCATATAAGCTAATAAAAATAAGGTTTTATTAGGATTTAGTCATAACAAAATTATGAATGCGAAATCATTTAATTTACTTCCAAAACTCCCACCACTTTTTTTCTGCGACTCTCTGCCGTTCTTCTAATGCCTCTCGGACGGCCTTCATAAGCAACTCATCTCGACGATTCAAAGACTCTTCAATGTACTGCTGTTGATCCGCAAGCTGTTGGCGTAATTCCGCTTGTTGTTCATACATTTGCGTTTCCATCCGCTCTAACAAGCTCCGCATATCCTGGAACTGCGTTACTAACTCCAAATAACGCTCATCCGAACGCTTGTTATCAGCGTGAACGACCATGCTTACCGAACCTGACATGTCCTCCTTTTCCTTGTCATAGAGGGCTTTTGCAACTGTTGCCGCGTTCTCCATCGTCATACCATCATCCAACATCACCTTCATTTTGCGGAACACTGGTATATCGCGTTCAACGTAGCATCTTCTATCGTGTTCATCCCTCGCGAACGCATAGCCTTCTGCCTCTAAAGCCAATGACCATTTTCGCAACGTACTTCTTGAGACGTTCAAGATTGTTGCAACCTCGTTTGCCCAGTATACCTTGTTCTCCACCGCGTTCACCTCCGCGTTACTTATTCCTCACGGAGACGAGCTGTTCCTGCCGGTCATAAATCCTGACGATTATTTCTTGCGATATCCCTTGCTTCCTCAGGAGAATAGCCTTGTTTCGCATAAAAACGCTCTTCATAATTTTGTACCCGACGGTTGATTTTCTCCGGCATCGTCTCGGATGTCCAATTTTCTTCTATAGCTCGCCGTAGAAAATTAAGAGGGGAATTCACGGGCCTTGGGGATTGCCTCAGAATCAACATTAAATCTAAGGTCCGTTCATACGGCAAGGGCAAAAGAAGCTCCATGACTTGTTGTGAAGGGTAAGTCAGTGTAGCGATTTGATATGCCATAGCAATTGCTTGGTATCGATCCATTTTGATCTCTCCTTTAGGAATTATAAATTTCGGCTTACGAGCGAGCCCGGGCCCGACGGATCCGGACGGCCAATTCCTACGGCCGAGAACGTCCCTAGAACGGAGTAAGCCGGTGTGCTCGAGCAGCTGCAGCACGGCCACGACAGTCCGGACGGCCAGCTCCTGCAGCCAAGAACGACCCGCGAACGGAGTAAGCCGGTATGCTCGAGCAGCTGCAGCGCGGCCGCGACGGTCCGGACGGCCAGCTCCTGCGACCAGGAACGACCCGCGAACGGAGTAAGCCGGTATGCTCGAGCAGCTGCAGCGCGGCCCCGAAGGTCCAGACAGACAGATCATACGATCAGGAACGAGCAGGAAACGCAGCGTGCCGGTATGCTCGAGCAGCTGCAACGCGGCAGCGACGGTCCGGACGGCCAGCATCCGCGACCAGGAACGAGCAGGGGACACGGCGTGCCGGTGAGCGTCAGTTCCTGCGGCGCGGATGTTGTGGAGGCCGCAGGTGCGGCCAACAGGTGTAAACAGTGGTCTGGAAGGAGACTCATATATATTCGCAGGTAAAAGTCTCCAAAAACAAAACAAACAAAGGCTGTGCATAAAACCAACGGCGGCCGCAGAGTTACCCACAGGGGAAGTAAAGAAGGACGCTTTGCTAACGCAAAGCACCATCTCCGATTACGGGGAAGGAAAGGCACCCGCCCACCATCCCTACCCCCTGTATATGGAGTATGAACTTTTTAATCTGGGCCTTCCGGGTCCGGCTCAGAAGGGGCGCCTTGGTCGACAGCTGACGCAGCTGCTCGATGCTCGATGCGCTGGATTTTCCGCTCCTCGAAATCAGCATGAATGATAACGGTCGTCGGTTGCCGAATCTGTCCCGTTTTCTCGTCGCTTGTTAGCTCTGGGAAAGGTAGTACATTGTCTTCTTCCGGTTCGCTCTCTTGCGGCGGTTCCGGAAAGCGCAAAACGGTCATGCCGCAGCGCCCTTTGCGTACTTCCACGATCACACTTCCAGCAGCTTTCAGCTGGCCAAGAGCGGCCTTAAACGATGTTAGCGGGCAGTTCAAACGCTTCGCAAGCTCCTGCTGCGTTCCTGAAATCTCTTTTTCGACTTCCAACAGCGCAAGTATGTCTGCTCTCCACTCATGCAGATGCACCCGGTCACGCTCGGATCGTGGTTTTGCGCTCTCCCAATGGTTACGCGTTTGGTAGTAGAAGGGAAGGCCGGTCAGTTCCCGGATCTGCTCGGCCTTCGGCGCATGAAGGTTCGACTTGCGGTAGACATAACCTACCTTGTAAACCGCCTCCCGCTGTGTAAACGGCTTTTTGCCAGCTTTTGCGCCTTTGTCACAGCACGCAATAAACCAATCTTGCAGCGCGACTTCTGCGCGGGCCTGTGGCCAATCAGATGCTTTCATAGCCAGCGCTAGGGTAAGGGCGGTTTGTTCGCGCTTTCCTTCCGGACAATAAGCGGTGAGAAGATATTGTAGCGCCGAATGACTCATTAGGTCGCCGGTTTGGATGTTCACGTAACCGGCATTGTCCGGATCGTAAGGGTGGTTGACTTCCCGCCAATTCTTGAACACATCAAAGTCATACCGGATAACTGGATCAAAGTGAATAAGATTTTGCTCGTTTGGCGTGCGAAAAATACGATTCGCGCCGACTGCCGCCAAGTCCGCTCCTAAGTCCATCGCCATGTGTCCCATGATAGCCGAATACAATCGGACAGCCCGTTCCGTCGCTCGAACGGGTTGGGTGAAGAAGTAGGCAATATGAAAGCCTCCGCTTGGCGTGCGAACTACGGCGGTAGGGCAGGGGAGGCCGGCCCGATCGATGCGGTCGAACACTTCCTGCGGCGTTTCGCCATACTGATCCAGGTCAAATACGAACGCATTCAACCATCGCAACGTTTCCGTAAGGCGCTGATCGCGCCGATAATAGCCATTCGGCGTATAGTAGGTTGTATCGACGGTGGAATCCACAAGCACCGCATAGAGAGTCGCCAGCGTGGCCACACTTTTCATGCGCTCTTTGTTGCCAACGAATACCCATTGACGGTCAACGTCATGTTTTCCGGTTCTCTTACGAGGACCGGACCGCTTCGGAAACTGCTTCATGTGACCACCGTACAGCTCGGTAAAAAATCGTTCCGCTTGACTGCGCGGTACAAGCGCTTCTTCGTGGTTTATGATTGCTAAAGACATCGGGCAGTCCTCCCTTAAAAATGCAATAGGAAAGCAGGCCCTCGAATACTATTTTCCAAAAATTAGAAAATGTTCGAGCGCTATACGGTTGTTATCTTGAATTAGACCGACTCTGCAACGCTACCAATTACCAAGTTTCTATGAAAAAAGGCAATAAGAAACTAAGCCCTCGATAGTCATTTTCCAAAAAAAAGGAATTTTATTGAGCGCCGGGTGTTTTCTATGGTCTTTATGTACTATCTATGATTAAAATGGGGGACAGCTTATTAAGCCGTTCCCATCGCAATCCGAGAACGCAAAAAAGCCCTGGTCCTCACCTCACAAGGGAGAAACCAGGGCTCTAGGTCCTACTACAAAATAGTCCTATGTAACTACTTCCAATCGCATCGAAGCGCTTGAAATTCAAGCTTCCCAATGATACAATAAAGGTATATTAACTGGTTTACCAGTTTCAACCCATATTGATTGCTGAAAGTAGGTCATTGATTTGAGCGCCTGTTTCGCCGATGGTATGATCGGACGGAGCAGCTTAGAGCCTAGGAAACTCTAGCCGCTTGAAACGATGGCCTTTTCAGTTGTTAAAAGATTCAGAAGAATCTCGAAAATTCACATTTAATAAACATATAGTAACATAGTTTGAGAGAGTAGGGAAGTCGAAAGAAGGAAAAAAGATGTAAGAGCTGCTTCGTTTTGTCGGGGCAGCTCTTTTTGCGTTTCCCCCGATCCTCGCCCCCCAGGGGGCTTCGGGCAAAGGAACACGGTTCCTCTGCACTCCTTTCTTCACCCCCCGCCCTAAAGGGGGCGGGCCATGCCATAGGGGGCATGGCGGTGTCAAGCGTCGGTTATAGGAACCGCTCGTCAAGGTCGCTCCGGCATATGCTCCCGGCTCGCCGGTCCGCTATTCCTCGCTCGCTTGACGGCTTGGGCTAGGCGCTCGGGAGGGGCGTTTGATCATACATATAGGCTAGTTCGACTCTGACGCTTGCAGCTTAATTTTGAACGTGGTAAGATTTAGTAGTGATATGGCTCATGTTAGCCATAATGAAGATTAGGGCAAGGATCAACCAACGAGCAAATTCGTAACATCCGAAATGTGTCGGCAGTAAAGGACGCTCCCGTTACTTTTCTGTTGTACCGCCCAAAGATCAATGACACGGTTGATGTCGTTGACAATCGAAAGCTCTATGAGTGCGTAGAGCATTGTAAATGTTAAATTCCTTCACTCAGCGAAGGTAAAAAATTTTTCGTAGATTCGTTCGTTCTAAGGATTGATGTCATACACTTCGGGAGCAATAAAAGTGTAGCGACTATAAACAACCACAGGACAAACCGGTATCGCGGAGAATTTCGAGAAATGGAAAATTGGAGCAGCGCTATCCGTCTGCCCATTTTTAGTCATCCATTCATCTCTCGAAATCTCGGCTACCGTGTTTGTCTTTTTTAATGCCAAAAAAGACGCATAGATACAGGGCAGAGCTTCGGGAGAGATGGAGAATCCGGGAGCGCTGCCCTGTTGCTGTTTACCGCAAGCTCGCTTTACCTCGCTTTACTTGCTTTGCCTTGCTTTACCACACTTCACCACCTACAAGCTAAAAGAAAAGGAGAACGTCTACATGAAAATGGGGCAAACCTCGATTAGTATCAGACTCAATGTTATTGGACTCTTGAAGCTTAATTTTGAATCCAAGAAGCCTTCCTGCCAGTCGTGCAGCTGCTGCGAGGGCAAGGCGGTCCGGACGAACGCCAGCGCCTGCAGCCGGGGACGGAACGGATCCCGGCGTGCCAGTCGGCGCAGCTGATCCGCGACTACGGCGTCCGGACGGCCGCCAGCTCGCAGCCGGGGACGGGACGGATCCCAGCGTGCCGGTCCGCGCAGCTGATCCGCGACTACAGCACCCGGACGGCCGCCAGCTCGCAGCCGGGGACGGGACGGATCCCAGCGTGCCGGTCCGCGCAGCTGATCCGCGACTACAGCATCCGGACGGCCGCCAGCTCGCAGCCGGGGACGGGACGGATCCCAGCGTGCCGGTCGGCGCAGCTGATCCGCGACTACAGTATCCGGACGGCCGCCAGCTCCTGCAGCCGGGGACGGGACGGATCCCGGCGTGCCGGTCGATGTGGCTGCCTTGCGGCCACATCGGTACGAACGGCCGCAAGGCCGAAAGCCTTGGGGGGCTTAGCCCTCCAAGGCTTTCTCTGCATCTTCCTCGAATCGGTAATAACCGCTAAGACGGTCAAACGGTACTTCTGCGTCATCGTCTTTGTATTTGGCTGTGCGGCCGATGTAGTAACCGGCTGCAGAGCGTAAAACCTTCGGGTTGGAAACCCATTTCAATTCGGGATACTCGATACCGTCAATCACCATGTTCAGATGACCTCCTTTAGGGTTTGGTGGAGCTGATCTTGCCTATTTTATTTTCAAGGAGCGTTGTTTTCGACGCAGCAAAATCAGCGTTTCCGCGTTTAGAAATCTAGGGTCTGCCCGCAGGGCTGGCGTAGCCACCCTTGATTTCTAAACGTGGAAATGCTTTGCTGAATAGTCGAAAACAACAGCGGATTGAAAATAAAATAGGCAGCGCTAACGTACCGTGAAGGAGACTCAGAACGACTGTGATGCGCGGACACGGCGATCCGGACGGCCGCCAGCGACCGCAGCCGGGGACGGGACGGATCCCGGCGTGCCAGGTCGGCGGAGCTGATGCGCGGCTACTGCGTCCGGATGAGATGCATAATTAATATAGGCGTACTCTATGAATATATGATATAATTTCCATGGATGATAACAGAACGGTGGTGGCCTGCGGCAGATTGCCTTTAAGGAGGTGAATGCCCTGGCCACATTTGCAACGCTTTACACCGCCTTAAAGGTACTGGCCCCCTTGCTGAGTCTTTGGTTCAGCGTTCGGAAGCTGTACAGATGGCTCAAGCGTAAGCGGCGCAAATGAAAAAACCACCGTATGCTTAGAGGGCTCGGTGGTCTTTCCGCTTAATCCGATTTTTCACGCGCCGTGGGCTAATCACAGCTTTGTTATCCATCCGACCATGAACTGTTGGCGCAGTTTCATGGTCTTTTTTTATTGTTACCAAAAGTATAACTTTGTACAACTTTATATAACTTTTCTTTTATCTTAACACGTATGTAATGCATACGCTACAAAAAAGTGTAAAGAGTACGTTACACTTTTACAAATTTTGGATCACAAAGCACAAATTTTGGAACTCGTCTTTTGTATTCTTACTACGACTTTTGAACCAACAAAGCAAGAAGGAATAAAAAAACGAAATGAGCTGGATAAAAGGATCTCCAAAGCCATCTTGGAACCCTAACTCTTTCGGTCCACCTTATGAGGCTTGGTGTATAAGCAATGACAGCTGAGATAACAACGCTGGCGAGTTGGAGCAACCAACCTTTGTAAAAAAGGAAGGCTATATTCAAAAGATAGTGTGCTCCCACCATCTTATGCCCCTTGGTATACCGGAAAATCAGAACGAGCAGGAGCCCGTATGAGCCATAGTCAAAAGTCAAGAATTCCAGCAGGAAACCACCAAGGATAACAATGCCTGCTTTAAGCCCTTTGCTTTTGATCTGATCCAGCGCGTAAAGCACCGCCAGGCTGAGAAAAAGGGTACCAATTGCATTAATACCCTGTACCCTGAGCGCCAGCATATACGGAATCTGGGATACCAGTCCAAGCAAGAAAAGACGAGAAAAATACTTGTTTAGATTACTTGTTCGTTGATAGCCGATAACGATGAAATAGCAATATATCGGAAAAGCCATTCGGCCGATTAGCTGCCACAGGATCACATCCGGGAAAAATATTTTCCCGGTGTGATCGGCAAACATGCTGAACATGGCGAGTATCTGCATGAACGAAGTCCTTTCTTTACTTGACGAACACAAGCCGCCGTTCGTTTTGATCGTATGCTAACGCCGAATCAAAAGTACGCTGCTTACCGGTGAGCCCCTTAATGACATCCGTCTTGCCGTTTTTGAGCAGCTTGCGGATCTGCACCGGTGTGATCGTCTTCCCCAGATATTCCTTCGGTAGCGTGAATTTGCAGCCTTCCTTAAAGCCGGTGCAGCCGTAGAATTTCTCCTTCTCCATCACCGGCTTTTTACAATGCGGACAGCTACCAAGCGACAGCTCGTCTTGGGATGGCTTGCGGGTCTGCAGCTTATTTTCGCTCCACTTCACGAACAAGCTGTAAGGGCCATATTCACCGGGTATATTCTGGAAAAGTACTTCTTTGCCCTCCAAGAGAGCCCGGGCGACTTTGCCCGGTATTTTGACCTTCAAAAACTGCTTCGGCAGCGTGACTTTGCAACCATCTTTGAAGCCGGTGCAGCCGTAAAAGTCTTTCCGTTCGACAATCGGCTTGCCGCAGCTCGGACATGTGGCCACTTCCTCGATGTTCTGAAAAAGAGGCTTGCCCTGCAAACGATCCCGGATATGCGCCTGCAGCTCCGCCCTCGTGGCCAGGATCTCATGTACGAATTGCTTAAACTCGGCCAACGTTTCCGCGGCGAGTCGCTTCCCATCGGCCACTTCGGCCAGCTTTTTTTCAAATTCCCCGGTCAGCTCAATGCTGGCCAGTGGGTGGTTATAGACCAATTCCATGAAGTTGCGGCCTTTGTCGGTAAGGTAAACCAAGCTCTTTTTAATCTCGATGTATTCCCGGTTCGCCAGCTCCTTGATGATTCCCGCTCGGGTCGCCGGTGTACCGATGCCTTTGTCTTTTAGCAGCTCCGCCAGCTCGTCGTCATCCTCGATGATTTTCCCCGCATTCTCCATCGCCTTTTCCAGCTCGTCCTCGGCCATCCGTTTCGGCGGGCTCGTCTTCCCGGTGAGCGTGTCTGTTTTCTGAACGGTTGCTTTGTCACCTTTCTGCAGCTGTGGGAGCTTCGGCTGCTGCGCCTGGTCGATACCTTCTTGTTCTTTGTCCTCGGCCTCCGGCTTCATGATCTTACGCCAGCCATCTTCCAGGACGGAAACGGCTTTGGTGTAGAAGGTTTCACCGGCTACGCCCGTTATTACTTCAATTTCTCGGTCCAAACCTTCCGGATGGTGTGCTGCCAGCGTGTGGCGAAGGATGAGCGCATATAGCTTTTCCTCATCCTCGCTCAAACCGGTTGGATTGATATCGGTGGGAATGATAGCATGATGCTCTGTTGCCTTCGAATTGTCCACGAACCGGCTTTTCCTTTTCAAACTCCGGATTTCGTCCGGAAATAGGTGCTTGTATTTGCTCTCGACGCGGATCGCTGCCAGCCGTTCGGCCAGCTGATCGGCAACGTTCTCGGACAGGTGATGGCTCGATGTGCGCGGGTAAGTCACGAATCCTTTGTCGTACACGCTCTGCAGCACCTTCACTGTCTTTTCCATGCTAAAGCCCAGTTCTTTCCGGGCGGCGGTCTTAATCGATCTTGATTGAAGCAGCTGCGGCGCGTACCGCTTCACTTGTTTTTCCTCATATTGCAAGACTGTACCGGTTTGGCCAGCAATCTTCTTCCGGATCGCTTCCGCATCCTCTTTTGATTCGAACCGGTATATACGGCCTTCGTCCACGTCCTTGAACCATTGAGCCTTGTAGCTGCCGCTTGCCGCCTGCATGTCGGCCACAATGACGTAAAACGGCTGCGGTGTAAATTGCTCAATCACCATTTCCCGATCGTAAACAATCCGGAGCGTTGGCGTCTGCACGCGGCCAGCAGATAGCACCGCCTTTTCGCTAGTCACTTCCTGGGCGGCCAGCGTAAAGAACCGCGTGGCCGTGAAGCCTATCCAGTAGTCAGCATAGGCCCGCACCTTGGCCGATTCGGCCAAGTGTAAGGTTTCGGATCCGTCTTTGAGCTGCTGAAAGCCGGTCCGGATTGTAGCCGGGGTCAAGTCGCTAATCCAAAGCCGCTGCAGCTTCCCCTTGTAACCGCACGCGGAAATGATCGTTCGGCCTATATGCTCGCCCTCCCTGGCTGGGTCTGTTGCGATCACGCAGCAATCCGCTTTGGCCAGCAGCTCCTTAATGATTTTGAACTGGTCTTTTTTATCCGGATCGACTTCTGACATCATCGGCTCCGGTATCACCGGTAGCGACTCCATGCTCCAATCTTTGTACTGCTCATATGCATCGGGCGTTTTCAAACGGATGATGTGTCCGATCGCCCAAGTGACGACATCGCCGTTTTTCAGTTCGATGTATCCCCGGTTCGACTTAGCCGCACCCAACGCCTCCGCAATGTTGCGGCCCATGTCCGGTTTCTCTGCAAGAATCACGTTCATATTTAACCCCTCTATCACACGTAATATTATCGAATTCACCTGAGCCCCAGCAATGACTCGAATACTCCGGGGAAGAAATAGACCATTAACGCATCAAGAATTAAAAAGTAAAAAATATAGAACACTTTTCCGTCTAGTGCCTTCCATCTCCGAAACACGATCAAACTGATAATTACAAGACAGGCTATAATCATAAGCATAATCATGAGCGTCCGGATCGCATCAGCCGTACTTACCCCACTGCTATGTAATTCTGTCACGAAAGCACCGACTTGCTCCTGGTGAGATAGGATGTAATAGCGAATTAGCTTCACCATCAAAACCGCGAAAGCAAAATAAATAGTTCGTTTCAGCAATCTTAGGATATCTATCTTTCGCGAAGCACCCAAATTATCAGCGTTCATAGTCCTCCACCTGTTCTAAAAATATTTACTTGTTCATCTGACGCAATATTTAGGCATTTATGTTCATATTCAATAGGCTTGTTTCGTGTTAGACTATTATCGGCGGTCTCCGGTCTTTTGGAAAAGGATATCCCTGTTATTTCTCTTGGCCGAAGAGAGGGATCCCGGGACTGCCTCCATTTGCACATATCCGCAAACGTCTTTGCTGCACACTCGGATATCGAGCGCTGGCGTATTCGGAATTTCGGTGGCGGTGATTTGGAGCTGCAGCGGTCCAGGCTTTAGCTCAATATATCCTACCGATTCCATCACTCCGGTTTGGCATCGAGGACAATTCATGTGTTCACTCCTTCTCGTAGTAATCCCTATTAAAATTTCGTTCATATGCCGCATTACAGTTCAAACCTAGATTCAAGGACACGATAACGTTTAGACCTTAAAAAGGTGCCTACGTTGTCAATCGAATAGAAAATCACATTCAGCCGGGCAGCTTCTTTTTTGAAAACCATCAACTTTTCGTTAGAGTCCATCAAAATATGTAGAACTTCCGGATCTCTTCTATACATCTGGGAATAGTCATCAATAATTTGTATGGCCTCCTTCTTTTTGAGCATTGGGGTAACGTAATTGCCAGAAGTAGGCGGATTAATACTTAACAATGGCGCTGTCATTCGTTCCCATCCTCCCTTTTACCGGCAGTATCATAGAGGCTCGTCTTTCACGCCTGGCTATGCTTCGAACCCATATACTCCTGCAGGACAAGAGTAACTTGATATTGGTTTCCTGCACCTGACCCCTCCGGGGCCGGAATCAAGAAATACACATATTTCTTTCCTTGTTTAAAAAAAGAAAGCTTAGTTGGCAGCGTCCTAGTATCGATGTTCAAGTCTTCGATCTCTTTATCATCGAGAAGCGATTTGTACAAATTTGCAATGAATTTCGTACATTCGCTATGGGGCATGTAGTCGGTTATTGACTCAACAGGCCCCTTTTTATTCCAACCATCAAAATTAGCCTTCTTACTTTCCCAAATAAGCCGTTTAATGATCCTTGGGCCTATTAAGATTAAGGTTCCAACGAAAGCAGCTATTAGAAGACTATAGACGTAAAGAATAAGCTTTCACCCCTTTGTTGCATCTGGACTCCACGGGACTTCATTGCGGACATCCAATTTTTCAAATAACTCTCTGGCTGTACGTAAGTATTCAAATTGTTACTTCCTCGATCTACGATTTCGGTAGGGACTCCAAAATCTATCTATCGTTCTAGTCAAAGCAATTCCGAAACAAAGAACTAAAATTCCACCAAATATAAACAGTAGCCATCCCCAGAATCCCATGAAACCACCCTATTCAAAAAGTTGCTTAAAGCATTGTTGCCATAGACCATACATAAGACTTGTTGTAACTTGTATCTAACACATAAGGCTCATTTGAATCTTTATAGTTAATATTGCAAGAAATAATTTTAATATAGGTGTCTCCAACATCGAATACTACTGAAATGTGTTCAGAAGCTTCTTTTCGGAATTTATCCGCAGGGTAGATTGTGCGGTGAACCTGTGCATTGTATACCCATGATAAATCTTTTTCGGCAAATTCCTTTACCTTGGACAAAATCTCCCAGCTTCCCGATCTACCAGCTTCACCCGTTAAGACGCCGTTAACTATTTCCTTTTCTGCATACCATTCGCCTGCAATACTGTTTTTTGGCATACAGACACTCCTATTCATTTTGTTACTCAACCAAATGAACAACCCACTCGATATAAAATTCGGGGGGATACAAATTTTCCTCAACTTTCGAGTATCCGGTATAATCCAGCCCACAATGCGGCAAGAACACATCAGGTTCCATTGGGCTACCGGGACGCCAGCATTCACAGATGAGCTTGTTTCCCTCGGCGTTGTACCAAATCGTAAAATCCTCTTCGCCCTCTTCATCATAGAAAACAACTGATTGAACCAAATCAGGATTTGTAACAAGGGAATTAATTGCCTGATTAACATGCTGGAAAGTCTGCCCGTCATCGACACCCGATCGGACACAAAAATAACCATCTTCTAGAAAATCGTTCATAGTAAGCACAAAGATAACCTCCAATTCATCTTGTTACATAGCCAAGAAAATATCCTAAAGCTATCATGACTATGTACATCCCGTATTTAATAACTTTGTTCCTATGCAACATGTCCACCTCCCATTATGTTGTAATTCTTGGAATGATAATATTAACCAAAACCAAAAGTACAAAAGAAAGAGAGGTCATAGCACAGAACAACCAGTACCATTTTTTCGATTCAAAATCCTTATGCTGATACTCGGCTTCATCGTACACATCCAAATGCCGCTCAAAGCTTGGTTGCAACAATTTACTTTCGAATTTATTCCTTAGATTAATACGATAGTGAATACAAAAAGCTGTACCCATTATGCCGATCACAAAGCCAGCACCGGCTATAAAATTAACCACAAATATCCCATCCTTTAGGTTAATCATTTCCGCCGTTTCTTTAATTTAATATTGATATAACCTATGGTTGTTCCTATAGCGATTCCTAAAGCCGCCCATAAGATAAAATATTTGATCCAATTCATTGTTTCATTGTCAAACAAATTTATCGTCTTCCTTTCTACTATCCATAGTTTTCACAGAAATACCCCGCGCTCTCCCTCGCGTCCAAAAGTCACGTGCGAAAATCCGCCGGCATAGTGACCTTTCCCCTGCATGAGGAAAAAACGTTCATAATCTTTGCTCAAAGTAATATCCAGGCTCTCATGTCTGGTTGCCTTGTCGGCTTCGTACTTGATGGCCAGCACCTTGTACCCTTCCTTAAACTTCGTGTAAAGTGCCTTCTCAATATCCGGAAACGCAGCCAGCACAACGATTTGCGCCGGGTTAAGCTCCAACCTATTTTTATTTTCCATTTGCCCCATCCTTTCGGCTATAAATTCAAATTGATACGTGCAGGCTCTTCCTCTTTGATCCCGAGGTAATCCCGCGTTTTCTTCTCAGAAGAATGATTAAAAATTCTCTGAATGGCCTTCAACGGGAAGCCTGCGAGGTAAGCATGATACCCCCACGTTTTTCGTAGGGTTTCCGTCCCTACCTTCTCCTGGATGCCTGCAGCTCGTGCTGCCGAATTAATCACCTTATAGGCCTGGTCCCTATTCAACGCGACTAGGTTCCCGCCGCTTTTTTTTCGGGAAGGAAATAACGGTTCATCTAACGCATTCCAGGAGCGCTTGCTGAGAAATTCCTTGATGGCCTTCACAGCTGCTTCATTCAACCAAAATTCCTTTGCCTTGCCGGTCTCTTTGTCGCGAATCACGACCCGATCCCTCAAGTTCCCTTGTTCGTCTAACACATGTCCAAGCGTGAGACGCAGGAGCTCGTGGATTCGTAAACCACCCCCATTTATTCCAAGGGTGAAAATGCAATAGTCTCTCATGTTGGAAGATTTTAGGATTTTCTTGATAGCCTCAATTTGTTTGCGATCCCGAATCGGTTGCACTTTTTCCAAAATACTTCACCCTTTGATGAATCATTCACAAATATATTATACCATAATTTGTGTATGATTTAAAGGGTTAGATTAACAAAAACCGCAGTCGTGACGCGGGTTTTCGGGTTTTCCCGAATCTACCGAAAATGAATTTGTGTATGATTCAGCAATGGGTATTTTGGATAGGGGAACGCTTGCTGTCCCCCCCACCTACCCGAGCTGGCGCCAACTGAGTCCTGAGCTTCCTACTTGTCAAAATCTATCGTTAGCTGCTCGATAACTTCCACCGTCTGAATTTCCTTAACGCTCTGCTCGATGACTTCCTGGATCTGTTCCCCCTTAGATTCTTGCTCCTGCGCCTGCATGTCTCCCGCAATTAGCTCTACCTGAGCCACATCAACCTGTGGAAACGTCAGTAATTCCCCTTGCTCATTTTTTCCCCATAGCTGCGTACCCATATGGCCGAAATATTTCATATCGATGATATTGCCGTCTACAAACGTAACCCGAACCGGATCATAAAGGGACAACGTTTTTTGTTTTTCCGGAGGCGCAACGTCCGGAACAGAAAGGTCACCGTAAAAATATCGTCCGAGCAAATTACGGTAATTGGAAATTTTAAACGGAAATAGGTTTCCGGCTTTCCCGATATGCAGCTCCACGGTTTTATCGGGTCCGTGGTCTTCGCGTGCGGCGAACATCAATCCTTTTGTGAATGCCCCATAGCCTCCTTTAATCGTATTTTTAAAAATCCGGATGGCATTCAGTTTGTCCGCCTGCAGGATGGCTTCCTTCAGGCCCGGCGTTTGCTCAATGATGTACCGAAAGACAACCTCTAGCGCCTCGCTGTTCGTCATGTCCTCCGCTGGCTTATCCAGCGAAAACTTCCCCCGATGGACCCGAATAACCCGGTCATTTTCATAAATACCGTGATCCTCGTTATTCTCGTCCGTCCCAATCACCCTAGAGGAAAGTGCAACCTTACTTTCTTCCCACCCTGTAGCACGTAATGCCCCGATAGAGGACATCCAGGGGACGTAAAAATAATCACCGGCACGCAATTCCTTCGCATAAATTTCATTTTGGTGTGGCGGTATTTCCGGAATGCCAGATAGCCGGCTATCCTCTATTGGACCCGATGGCTCTACAATGATGGGTCCAGAAAAGTCATTAGGAAAGTCATAGTCTACCTGCGGGATCTCCCAGCTCAATTCCCGTTCAAAGCCGGTTTCGCGTTTTGGATAATAAGAATCGAAAGACATGCGTAAATTCCTCCCTTGGTTTTCTTAAAATCTCGGCCGCAGTAGCCTGCGGCCGCGTTCCTGGCGTAGACGGGAACGTTCCTTCCGCCCTTAGATCAAAATGCCTTGCTCTTTTAAGCTAACAAACCGTTTTTCGCCAATTATCACGTGGTCAAGTACTTCAATCCCCAAGATTTGCCCGGCTTCAATTAGCCTCAGGGTCGAATTAATGTCTTCTTGTGAAGGGGTAGGATCACCGCTCGGATGATTATGGAAGCATACGAGCGAAGCAGCGTTGTTCAAAATAGCCGCTTTAAAAACCTCTCTCGGATGAACAATAGTCGAGTTGAGATTCCCGACAGATAGCACATGTAGCCCAGCAACAAAGTTTTTCGTATTGAGAGTTAAGATTCCAAATTTTTCGCAAGCTTCATGCTCAAGATCCAAAACGGATTGAACGATATTATAAGCATCCTGTGGTGAGCGTATCGCCCGGCTGGATAAGTCATATTTCGCAGATTTTTCTTTGAATTGCTTGACGGTATAGATATTGATAGTAATCATCTTCGCTTAATCCCCCAGTGATTGAATTGCGGCCACATCAGCTTGCCGCTTGGCTCACGCATACCATATCGAAACAACTTCCCCGAATAGGCTTCGCCCGATCGGCGTCCCGGAGGCTCCATTTGGCGCAGCAGAGCGGAGACAAGTGGAGTGGACGCCTCGGTAGGACAAGGGGCGCGAGGAATAGCGGACTGACCGCAGGGAGGGAGCATATGCCGCAGCGGCGCAGCGGACCCCTTGTCCTGCCGAAGGGCTATGGTATCGTGTTGAAGGCGGCAAGAGAGCCAAAAATGGGCCGCGTTCCTGGCGCAGCCGGGAACGTACCTTCTTCCCCTGCCCTCGCTTTCAAAGGGGCTTACCGGCTCTTAGTCGGGCTGTTCTTGCCCGGCTTAGAGCCGGTCGCCTGCTTCGCCTCCTAGCCTCAAAAGATGGGAATGGGGGCCGGAGCCCCCGGAATCTACGGGCACGTTATTCCTCGTCGTCAGCCTCGTAACGAACCCCTTGGATGTAGTCTGCAGCACGTTGCGCTTTGCCTGCAGCTTGTACAATCATGCGCTTATCGTCTTTCAGCGCCCTAAGCCACCCGTTAATGTAGGCCGCACTGTTATCGATCGTTGTATTATCAATGCCGCTGACGCCGCATAGCATGGCCGCGCCAAGCTCGGCAATCAATTCTTCCTTTGAATAATTCTCATCCCCGAACGCGGCCAGCTCGGTAATGCCGGACCGATCAAGCCGTTTGCTATGACCGGTCGAATGCACCAATTCATGAAACAAGGTGCAATAGTATTCCTCGGGCTGCCGATAGTCCTCAAGCGGCGGAACGCTGATCGTATCCTTGCTGGGCCTGTAAAACGCCCGGCCCGGTGCGAACTGGATCGGCGGCCGATCGGTAAAGCCGGTGATAAGCTGCTCGGCTTCCTCGATGGGGTCATGCTCATAAACCGGCTCGTCGCTCCGCTTGCTCTCCAGCCCTTCGCATTGGGTCGCAATATTAAACACCTTGTAATAACGCAGCAGCGGAATTTTTTCAGTCTTGCCGGTTTCCCCGTTCTCTTTCTCCAGCCACTTCCAAAAAACCACGATTTCACCCTTTGCGCCTTTCTTCACGGTGCCACCCGCCTCCGTGATGCGCTTGAACGTTGCATACTCCCCCGCCTCCAACAAAACGGCGTTAATTCCCCGATAAGGCTTTTGCGTCAACCAGTTCACGGCTGCGCCGCTTTTCCACGGCCTGCGCCACGGAACAACGCCACTTTCCAATAGCTTCACAATGCGGTCAGTCACCATTTCATAGATTTTTTGGCTCATGCTGTCTCACTCCTGAATTGGATTACGGCCACATCAGCTTGCCGCTTGGCTCACGCATACCATATCGAAACAGCTTCCCCGAATAGGCTTCGCCCGATCGGCGTCCCGGAGGCTCCATTTGGCGCAGCAACGCGGAGACAAGTGGAGTGGACGCCTCGGTAGGACAAGGGGCGCGAGGAATAGCGGACTGACCGCAGGGAGGGAGCATATGCCGCAGCGGCGTAGCGAACCCCTTGTCCTGCCGAAGGGCTATGGTATCGTGTTAAAGGCGGCAAGAGAGCCAAAAATGGGCCGCGTTCCTGGCGTAGCCGGGAACGTACCTTCTTCCCTGTCCTGGCTTTCAAAATCCCTTCAAAAAGGCTTCGGAACGCAAAGGAGGATCAGCTGGCCAATGGAACGTACCGGCGCTTAGGTGGGCCGCTCTTGCCCGCCTTAGCGCCGGTCGTTCGCTTGGTCGGCCCGACTGAACGAGCTGGGGGATCCAAAAAAGAATTAAGAGGTTGTCCGATGATTTTCTAAGCGAACCGTCCCGACAGCTAAACCCGGCCAGCCCATATATAAAAGCCGGGGGCTCTCCCCCGGCTTAATTCATTTCAATTTTCTTGCGTGAGAGCATTGAATTAACTTGTACTTGATCCATGAACCTTCCTGTTCGGTTTCGGTGCAAATATAATGCTTTACCCGTCTCCCGCCGTTCGAGGTCCGAAAGTATGTCGTTTCTTCTTCCACCTCGAAGATCCCCCCAACATTCTCCCTATACCATCCATCGCCTCTTAAAATTTGTACCTTCATCCGAATAACCTCGCTTTGTATATATTTCATTGCACGTTCTAACCCGGCCCTGATCCCGATCGATTTACCAGCATGAACCGGCTTATTCAGCCGGTGTTATCTCCTTCACATAATTACTTTTGCAATTCGGGCATGTTTCTCCAGAAAAACAACGGAAACAAGCGGTAAATCTGCAAGCGATACACTTCTTTTCAACATGCCGTTCTCCGCACCAGTCGCATTCAGCCTCTTCCTCGCTGCCGTAAACCTCGGCCAATTTCATCAAGGCGAATTCATCCACGGCTCCGATGTAATCCTCAGAGTCCCAGCTGCTTTTTTCGTGAAATCGCATAAACTCCTCCGCCCATTCAAGAATTCTTGAAAATAGCTCTCGCGAATCCATAACATCAATCTCGCCTTTGGTCAACTTGTACCCGGCAGCCATTGAAATATCATGCACGACTTCCATGTCTTGAACTGAATAGTGTTTTGTCATCTCCGATTAGCTCCTCTGCTCGTTTTTCCTTACGCGTAGCACCGCACCACGAAGCCCCGCCAATGCAAGGCTGGACGAATGAAACAAGGGGAGTGAGCCGGTGGTTTTTCCGGCTCGCCCCTGCCGTGGAATGCCCTTCGTCCACCCCGTTAGGGGTTGCCTTGCATTGGTAAAGGGGCGGAGTGGTAAGGTCGGAGCGTAAGGAAAAACGCTTCTAATCCTAAATTCAAAAGGAGCTGCTTGCCAGCTCGTTACCTTTCCTGGCACCTCACGGTTTTAAAAACCGGAACGTTTCCGGAAGGAAACGAACCTTTTCCCCGCGGCCCTGGAAAATTCTTGATAACGAAAAAAATTTTTTTCAAGAGGTATACGAGGTTACTAGAAAAATAATAATGTTTATATAGCCAAATAAGCATTGGCTTAACAAGGGTGAAACCTTGACTTTTTTATAACTTATATGTTATATTTATAACATGAACGTTATCGTTAGATAACGCAAAAAAAATAAGGGGCGATCCTATGTACAAGATTCATTTCTACAGGGATGCCCGCGAAAACTGCCCTTTCGGAAACTTCATTGCTGAGCTGGACCAACGAGCCAAGACGGACAAACGAGCAGCACAACTGCTTAAAAAAGTCTATCATTGTCTTGGCATCCTTGAAGAAGGTGGAACCCGAGCTGGTGAAAAATTCACTAAGCATATTGACGGGAAACTCTGGGAGCTTCGGCCAGGGGACCACCGCGTGTTTTTCTTTTTGTGGAACGGCAATCATTTTGTACTCTTACATACTTTCCGCAAAGAGACGAAAAAAACACCACCGGAGGAAATCGAAAAAGCAAAGCGTGAAATGGAAGATTGGGTTAGTAGAAACGGGCATTGAGGGGTTAATCCCCTCCCTCCTCACGGAGGTTACGTAAAAATGAATCGAGAAAGGACATATTAGAAAGGAAGGTGATGCCTGTGGCCCAATGGAATGCAAAAATTAAAAATCGACGTAGAACCGATCATGATGCAGAATAGCTTCACTCAGATTTAAAAATTTTTAACCAACGTCCGGGACGCCACCTTATTTTTAGCCAAATTTTAAAAAAGCAGGTGAAACCTTAATGAAAAGTTGGGACGATGTGAAACACACGCTCTCGTCGATCCCGGAGGAAGAACGGTACGCAATTGATTTCACCGCAAAACTTGTAGCAAAAATCATCATTCGGCGCAAAGATCTGGGCTGGACTCAGGCCCAACTCGCCGAAGCTGCAGGACTTAAACAATCTGCAGTCGCACGGATCGAGAGCGCGAATTCTATTCCGAGAATTGATACATTACAAAAACTTGCAAAAGCTGTAGGCATGAAAATTGATTTGGTCATAGATGAACAAGCCGCTGCGCTGGCCTACGCGTAATGACAGATCCTCCGTTTAGTAGACGGAGGATTTTTTTTGCAACTTCGAGGGTGGAAAAAACGCGGGGTCTCGGCCCCGCACGCCGCCCAGCGTAGCACGCTGGACCGCTTTTTCCCTCGCCGGGGGCAGCTCCCGAAACGCAAGGTTTCGGAAGGCATAATAAGGGTTGGTCACAGGAACCGCTCGTCAAGGTCGCTCCGGCATATGCTCCCGGCTCTGCCGGTCCGCTATTCCTCACTCGCTTGACGGCTTCCGCTTGGCCCTCTTTCTAGGCTGCAGGTCAATAAGCAGCTGCAGCGTAAAAAGCCCTCCTATTAATCCGGAGGACCGCCAAAGTATATTCATAGAGTTTTCTGGCCATACTTCATAGTATAGGAATCCAGGAAGGATGATCGAACATGAAATGCAGGGAATGCGGCTGCAGCTGCCGAGGCTCTAAAGAGTCGTTTCTGCAGCGCGGAGGATTATGTCTCAATTGCGCCAAAGCCTTAAAAAAGATCGGCAAAAATCTTGATAGAGTCGTGTATCCCCGCTAGTATTCGATCCGGCCGTCCGGATGCCGAACGGGTATAATACGAAACTCTTCAGGGCCGCGGTGTTTTTGCTGCAGCCAATTTATGAAGTCCGGATGATTCACAACGATCCGAATGATCTCACTGGCCAGCTGTGTTTTGTTCGTGTCACACGCCAGCGCCAGGCGCTTCAATTTACGGTGCGTGTCTGAGTCAAGGGCCGGCAAAACTTTATGCTTCTTGTCACTCCTGGTCTTTCTCTCCTGGTTAGCTTGTCCGGTTGGTCCTTTCCCCTGCGTCTGCAATTTCGTTTCCTCCCTCATTTTGAGCCAATAGCCCACTAAATCATTTAACGATTTAGCGATTTATTTATTAAATATGTTGATGGGAGGGAGGCTAGTACCGTTTTCTTTGAGGAAAATAAGAAAAGCCACTCCTTATTTTGGAATGGCCTCCTTACACGCAAAAAACTTCTATTCATCCAGATATCGTTTCATTTTGTTCGTTAACACTTTTACCAATACTGTTACACAAAATAAAAACACCGGCACTAATAAGAACGCTATATCCTCAACGTGTACATCGTTGTAATAGTATAGAGAAATTACCCCCGAAAAAATTATCACTATAAAAATCAAACTAATTGAATAGGAGAAAGTTTTCTCGCTTCTCGTCTCTTCTAATCTATCCTTTTTCACCATGTTCACCTTCTTCCCAAGCAAGCTTTTCACCGCATTGCATAGCGTAAACTTCACATAAATGATGATCGCCCAAAGTAGTTGTTTGGTCGTGATCTGTCACAGGCAACCCACAGTAAAAGCACTTTTCTTTAATTACTTTCGGTTCATCTATCATGAAACCACCCTATTTCATTTTGATACTTATATAAATCAATCAATATTCTTTTCCGCTTCGTCCCATTGCCGATCCCATTTCTCTTGCTGCCCACTATTACATTCTTCACACAAACCGCCGTTAACAGATTCTTTGTTGTAGACTGGCTACTTCTTTTCTACAAATCCGTTAATTATTAAATCGTATATTACTTCTAACTCTTCTCCATTCGTTTCAAAGCCACTATAACGAACATTAGAGGTTTCAATGCTTATTTCTCTTGATTCCACACAGACTCTTAGTTCAAAAAAATCATTTGGATATTCTTCTTCTTGGTGGTACCTTATATAATAATTGAATTCATCATTACTTAACTTAAAACCATATATTTCACTATCAGCAACGAATTTATTCCATTTATGATCTGAAATTATTAGCATTCTTATCTCGCCCCTTATTCCTTGTCTAATACTTTATTTTCGCATCCAATTCATTGAGTAACCCTTTTGGCTGCTCAGTCTAAAACTAATTTGTGCAAAGATAACGATATTCAAAGTGAAAAACCAGGTAAACACAACATCTCTAGTCTTTAAACACTATAGCCATACTGTACCATAGAAAAATAGACCATCATACCAATTTCCAAAAGTTTAGCATTCCTGCTGCAACTCCTGCTCGGCCTCTAAAATAGCTTCCCGACGCGCATCATACAAACACCAGGCCAGGGCAACGAAGACGCCAAAGAATAAGCAGGTCCCCAGGACATTCCACCAAACGGTATCGATCAGATTCATTTTTCAAGCACTCCCTCATTGTGATAAAATAGGGAGGCGAGGGTATCCGGCAAAGATTTCTCGCCTCGAAAAGTCGGCTCATGCAGTCGGCTTTTTGCTTTTTATTTGAGTTTTCATGTGCTGCAGGATCAGCTCGTCCAGCAGCTGCGATTTGGCCAGTACATCGGGGTGACGTTCGCCAAGGGCTGCGCCCAGGTCATTCAGCTCCAACCTGCAGCGCTCGATCGCGGCGGCCAGCTCAGCCAATGTTTGTTCGTCAATCTCTCGAATATTCGTTGTATGTTCTCGTCCATGATTCGTATCGTACAAGTCCGGGACCTCCTTCCATCGGCCCGGCCAGTTCCTTCACGCGGGGCGCATTGATCAGTTTATCATCGGTGCCATTTCGTCGGAAGTCGATCAGTTCGGCCGATAACGGCTTCGCCGGGGTGAATCGGCGTAGCAGCTCCTCCACCGTGATATATTCTACCCCGGCCATGCTCACAATCTGGCAAACCCGCCTGGCCCTCACATGCTCGGCTTGACTCCGCTCTTCCTCCCTCTCGGCCCATTGATCCCGGATCTTACTCATAAGCATTCAGCTCCTTTGATGGTAAGGTAAAAGCCGGAAAGTCGGCTCAACTGGTGAAAACCCGTTCAGCGATGATTGTAAAAATCTCGTCGATAGTGGACTTTCCAGCAAGCAGTAACTTGGCCACTTCATCCGAGCCGACAAGCGATTGGAGCAACATGAGCTTCAATCGCTGTTCGGGTGTCAGCGAGTTCATCAGCTTTTCCACCCGCCGTTCGGCGGCCAGTTCCGGATCGCGGACAGCCTGGACGGGAAATTCGATGACTTTTCCCCATCCTTGCGGAATAGAAGGCGATGCCTGTTCTGCTGCAGGCGCTTCGATTTCTTCCGGATCTGCGGCAACCGGTTCCGGAAGCTGTGAAGGAAAACCCTGCAGCTGGCCTTCATCGATCAGCTGCTTTTCGGCTACCGCCCATTCGAAAACACAAAAATCCCCATGTATGTCAGGCTCGAAGAGTTCCGATAGCTTCGCCTCAATAGCGGCCTTCCTTTCCGGCGAAAGCTGCCGCGAACTGCTAAAGTGCTCAGCTCCAATCACGGTCTTTCCTTCCCACTCATAGCCGGTGGAAACGTACATATCCTCTCCACCATCGAAATATCCGGACTTGAACCGGCTCAGGATCTCATTTACGTCGCTCTGCAGCGGCCCGTCCGTCCAATGGACATACACGTTTGACCCCATCGAATACGTGCTGCTCCGGACGGAAAACTTGATGCTAGGGAATGCCTCTTTCAGCATTTTGCGGATCTTCTTAGCGGTTTCGGCTGCCGTTTCGTTTTCGTAAATTCGTTCCTTTGTCATCGGGGATTGCTCCTTTTCAATAATTTATTGGTGGCCAAGGGGAAGCTCATCCCCCGGCCGCTCAGAAATTGTTGAACACGTAGCATCTGGCCAAGTGTTCCAAGAAGTGGTTTACATCGTAATTCCGGAAGTCGATCCGCGCTATAATTCCCCGGATCTTCTCCTGCTCATGCGGCGGTGCATGGTTGATAATCACATCCTGCAGGAAGTCGCTTTCGACCATATGCAGCTTGCCGTTATGCTCGACAACAAAAGTCCGGTGCTCGATCACTTTTTCTTCAAAGAAGTATTTCAGCGCTTGTTTGGCTTCCAATGCGCATCCCTCCGGTTAGTTCGTGATTTCGCCTGTCTCGGCAATGTAGAAATATTCGGCTTCGGCTTCGTCCAAACTACGAAACGGCAGGAGTCCTGCGTCGCTCAGTGCCTCCCCGAGCTCGTCGGTCCACAGCCTGGAAAGAGCGCCAAGCCCCTCGGCCATGAGCCGCATTGCTTTTATTTGTTCTTGGGTTAGCTTCATTGAGAATCGCTCCTTTGAATGAATTCACGGCCACATCAGCTTGCCGCTTGGCTCACGCATACCATATCGAAACAGCTTCCCCGAATAGGCTTCGCCCGATCGGCGTCCCGGAGGCTCCATTTGGCGCAGCAGAGCGGAGACAAGTGGAGTGGACGCCTCGGTAGGACAAGGGGCGCGAGGAATAGCGGACTGACCGCAGGGAAGGAGCATATGCCGCAGCGGCGCAGCGAACCCCTTGTCCTGCCGAAGGGCTATGGTATCGTGTTGAAGGCGGCAAGAGAGCCAAAAATGGGCCGCGTTCCTGGCGCAGCCGGGAACGTACCTTCTTCCCCTGCCTGCGCTTTCAAAATCCCTTCAAAAGGCTTCGGAACGCAAAGGAGGATCAGACGGCCAATGGAACGTACTGGCGCTTAGGTGGGCCGCTCTTGCCCGCCTTAGCGCCGGTCGTTCGCTTGGTCGGCCCGACTGAACGAGCTGGGGGATCCAAACCAAATAAAAAAAGCCCCACCAATTTGCAGAGGCAACAAATAAAGAACGGCCCTTGCCGCAAAGGATGCGAACAAGAGCCGAGCCGTTTTTTGCATTATTCCACGTAATCAAAATCGCCGCTCAAGGCTGAAAATCAAGGTGGGAGAATTTCTATAAACTAGATTGCATACTTATAATTTGTTATAATTTGTAAGTGAAGAGGAAAGGAGTTGAAACGTTTTGAATAACTTACTCGCTGCTGTTTGCGTACAAAGTATAATTTATTTAATACTATTCTTGTTCATAAGGAAATTGATAGAAAACCAAAAAGTAAAGCTCAAAATTTATTGGGTAATGTTAACTCTCTTCGTATTGGGAATTCTTTCATCACTATCAATTTTTGTTATATCAACAACCTAAATACTTATTTTTAAGAGGTACGGATCACTGGCCCCCCTAAAAAAAAATCGGCTTGTCGCAAAGAATGCGAACAAAGCCGATTTTTTACTTTTGGAGTTGTTGTTTTTGGAAAGGATCGGGGCTAACCACCCCACATTAGGTGGTAATAGCGGATTCTTTCCAACCAGAAGTGTCACCAGGTTTTGATTTTACCATGACCGTTACTGATGCAGAAACGAAGCCTAATGTAGCAGTTCCATAAACTGTAAATGGGCCGTTTCCAAAAGCGTAGTCGCCGCTTTTATAGGAGCTTGAAACACCATCATTTACAATAATTAAAGGATCAATGTTCCAGTGTGAATTCACAGCATTGTCTGCTCTGAGCACCTTATTATTTTCGTCAATGGTATAGGTTACTTTTGTTTTTAGAGTTGTTAAATCAACCCCTAAAAATGTCATAGTCCAGGAGTACGACCCCCAGAAGCTTATTTCTTCACTTGCTGTTGTGATAGCTCCTTTTTTGTTGGATGCTTCTTCTACCTTGCTTTGAATAACTACTTCTCCGTTTGAAATAGAAGTGGATTTTCCTAAAGCTACGGTTTTCATAGCATCAAAAGCTTGTTTAGTGACATTCGGATCATAAATAAGTTCAACCAAACGACTTTTTTCCTTTTCAGATAGTTTATTGTATTTTTGAATCTGTTCGCTAACAAAAGGATCAGATTTATCTAAGCTGTAAAGATACTGTTCAAATTTAGCCTTGTTTTCAATTGGAGCAGCGATACCAGAACCAATTACAACGTTGGGAGCAACATCAAGTCGAGGTGTTACAACATTAGTTTCTGGTGCAGCACTTGCAAATTGAGGTACAGACGATGCCAAAAGAGCTGTTGCAACTACTGCCGCTGATAACATTTTTTTCATAGTGATCCACTCTCCATATACAAATTTTTTCCAACATTATATAAAACGTGGAATACTTGAAAAATGTTTCATTTAAAAATATTTTTTTTATTTTTGGAAAGTAATAGAATTTTAGTGTCCCATTTTGTTTACCCTATAAAAAAACAAGCGCTCGCGTAAAAGCTTCTCGATGTGCTCGCTACTGTAGCCTAGCTCTGACAACATTTTGGCCGTAACACCGGCATTCGTGGTCGCTCTGAATTCAGCATCGTGTAAATTCTTAATGCCGTATAACCGTTCAAATATCGCTCCGATCTTGGCAAGGTAGCGAATCCGTTCTTCACTTTCCCCGGCGAGTAAATAATCATGCTGCATTAGCCACACACCTTTAGCTTAGAAGAAGACTTTTGAGCAATAAGAATGTACTGATCCAAACATTGACTAAGCTTTATCACCTCCTGGTCTGTAAATGATCCTTTTTGTTCAACTAGGAGTATCAATTGCTGCTGTAACTTCTTGATTTTCTGTGTTAGTCTTCTATTCATAAAGCACCCCTCGAAACCTATAATAATGCTATTTATCCAAATTAAGGGTTTTCGTTTTTTTGATAAAAAAAACATTCCCGGAAATGATCCGGAAATGCTTTAAGGGGTGCTGTGTTCTAATGTCCTACGCCGTGCTCATCCAAAGTCACGATTACCGGTCCCTGTCCTGATCCTGGTGTTGGAATTGTTGGGACCAAACCGCTGCACAATCCAAATGCAATAAGCAAAGAAAAGAAAAGACCTTTCATCTCAATACACCTCCTCCCCTCCTATCATAATAGCTTGAAAGCGCTGAATTTGCTCCCCTGTTGCGTATTTTCTGTGTTTTTCAAACAAGGCGGAACAACGGAAGCAGTCCTCGTATCGCCTCATCCTATATGCTAAAATCAAGCAGCATAAAGTTTCCTCGATCCCTTCTGCGAACCTTTCCTTAGTAAATTCGTATATCGCTCTTTCGTACCTGAACCGGGCATGCTGATCCAGCCCAATCAAGTCCTGCAGGGTATCGAAACTGGCAATCCGGTCGGAGAATAGATGCAATACCTGATCGATACAAAATCCGTATTGATTGGCGGACTTCAAAATCGTAACGAGCCCCGCCAAAATTTCGTCTGGATGCTCGGCCAAATAGGCCACATATTCCCCGATGACAGCCTCTTTTCCCATCAACACATCAAGAGTATACATATTAGCTTTGGAGTAAATTTTGAAGAATTCGACCTCTTGCTTTCCTTCCTCATCCAGGAATTCAAACCATCCTAAATCAGCATACTTTCGGACATACTCGGCAGCCTGACCGTATAGCCCTTGCCGTTCCAAAGCAACCCCTTTAAACAAATTTCCCATGCCATAATAGTACACTAAAGGGCGCTCAAACATAGCCTCGGAAAAGCCGCGCTTAAGCAGCTCATATTGAGTGGTGGTCAGCTCTATCAATTCGTCTGCATATTGTTCGACTTTGTCCCATTTGTGGAGTGTGAAACAAACCTTGACGAGTTTCGTCAGCGCATCGAGCTGAAGGCTTTCCGATAAGCGTTTACGATAAGGAGCGAAACGAACAACGGCTTCCTGGTTTTCTTCGGCATTCGTCCCCTGCGATAACAAAAATAACCGGTACTGACTCATTAGAAATGATTCAGAAAAGCAATCCTTTTCGCTGTCAATCACTAAGCTGTAAAAATAGGCGGACTCTTTTGTCCACTCATTTTGAAACAGCTTTTCGGCAACAGTAAAAAGAATCGATACATTTTTTTGATTATCGAGCAGCTTAGAGACGATCGGCTTAATGCAATCGTGACGGCCGACCTCGGCACATCGAACCAGGTATGGAACTAACCGTTTTCGTGATAAACGTTCTTCCGAGCAGCATTCATCCGGATACAGTTCATAGAGCCAGCCGGGGGCTTGGTTAAAAACCATGGCCAAAGTGTCGAGCTGGCCAATAGTCATGGATCGGGAAGCTTCGTTCAAACTCAAAATACTGCTTAAATTGCCGACCGGTATACGGCTTAATTCAGCTAATTTCGTAAGACTATAGCCGTGTAGTTTTAGCTGGAGTTCGATCTCGGAACGCAAACAACGAGCGATAACCTGCATCAAAATTCCCTCCCACAAAAACGCAAAATGTTCTTACCACAATATACCATCGGATAATTATAAAGCAAAATTTAAAAGATAAGTTATATATTTACATTTGAAGAAAAAAGACGCCCCCAACTCCCTCCTTTCGACTTGAATTGCATAAAACGCTTTTCCTGCTTTAGGTTCAACTTTATGCAGAGCTCATTTTTTAGGCAAATCTAAAGGTGGTATGGAAAAAGTATATCCAATAGAACTTTAAAGTTCAATTACATGTATAAATACTGAATTTTAAATTACCTCCAATCTTACAGATACCTTGTCTACACTCTATGTAAAGAGAGGTGACGAAACTGGACATGAACCTTGCTAAAATAATAGGCGATCAAATTCGACATTTCCGTAACCTTAGAGGCTTAACACAGGAACAACTAGCAGAAGCCTTGGAATCCCATGGAACTTATATCGGTCGTTTAGAACGGGGCGAGCAAAACGTACAGCTCGCAACGCTTGAAAAAATAGCAGAAGCCTTACATATTAGCGTATTCGCCTTTTTTAATCATGATCAGTTTGAACACCTGAAAAACCAGGAGTGGATATGGCGCACCGTATTACTGCTGCAGGAGCAGCAAGAAGTCGATCAACAACGGGCCTATCGTGTTCTAAAAGAAATGTTTACCACATGAAATAAGCTTCCCTGTCAGGGGAAGCTTATTTCATGTCCTTTAAGCAGCATTGATGCGCCGATATGGCGACCGGCGATCAGCTGCTCAGCTTGTGATTCTGATTCCCTCCGGATCCGGTCCGGCACAGCGGCGACTGGCTTTGAGCAGCTGCGGCTAGTGGCTTCCTTCCGATCCGAACAAAGGCGACCGCTCTCGATGGATCGGTACGAGTAACTGCAGCTCGGAATCAATCGTTCTCCTAGCAAATATCTACATAAAAATTGGTGTACAGAATTCCTCGAATTTCGGGGACCGCAGCTTTCCGTCTTTTGTGAAACACTGAAATTTTATTTTGCAACTTATTACCGGTTCAAGATAGCGCCAACCTTTATATTCACTGCGGACGAGCTGCTTGGATATTTGGTTAAACGCACGGATAAACTCATTGCTGGGCGGAAACTCAATCATACCTACATACATGCCATTTGCGGTTAATCCCCAGCCAAACCCGCCCTTGAGCCTTACAGATGTTATTTGACAGGTGATGTATTGATAAGCCTTAACTTTAATCATGTTTTTAGAGCGAGTATCTAAGTGGATTGGAGCAGCCGGATTATACTGACAGATTCCTTCTAAGCTAAGCTCCTTCGCTTTCAGAAACAGTTGTTGACCATCATCGTATAAAGGGGTTATGGAAAGAACCTCTGAAGGTTGGACTATAGATAAAAGGGCCTCTCTACGCTCCATAAAGCTCTTATGTAGCAAAGGTTTTCCATCTAAATATAGTACATCCCATAAGGGAAAGTGAGCCTTTAATGTTTTGGCTATTTGTTTTACGGATGATTCTTGTTTTGTATTAAATCTAGTCATGGCATCATCCCACCATAACTTTGGTGGTTGATCTTTCGGTTGAGTCAGATCAAATGCGATACACTCGCCGTCCAGGATTGCCGTCTTCACAGGCAATTTAATATTCATTAACTCCGGAAACCGCGAAGTGATCTCCGTGCCATGCCTTGTGAACGCCCTGACCTTCCCATTATCGTAATGTATCAGTGTTCGAAAACCGTCCCATTTCAAGCTAGACTTCCAGTTTTTCTTTATCTCGTTAGGCTGCAATGGATGCAACAGCATAGGTTTTAGTGGCCGATTCAGCATTAGGCACCACCCTCCATTATGAACATAACACGGGGTTGAACCTAATTGTATATGGAATCATTGGCTTAGCTGAGAATTATGTGCATCTTTCCGGATCCGGCTGGCTGCGCTAACATCAAGCAGCTGCAAGCTGCAGCTCCGTTCCTGACTCCTTCCAGATCCAGTCCACCAAAGCGGCCGACGTTGGCCACGCTACATCGAGCAGCTGCAGCTCGCTTCCTGGCTCCTTCCGGAGCCGGTCCACCAAAGCGGCCGACACTGGCCGCGCTACATCGAGCGGCTGCAGCTCACGTTCCTGGCTCCTTCCGGAACCGGTCCACCAAAGCAGCCGACGCTGGCCGCGCTACATCGAGCAGTTGCAGCTCCGTTCCTGGCTCCTTCCAGAGCCGGTCCACCAAAGCGGTCGACGCTAGGCGCTACTCGAGCAGCTACTGTCAAACTTGTGTGACTATATCGGTGCTGGATAATCATAAAAAAGCACCCTCTTTGAGGGCGCTTCAATTAAAGTGAAAGAAACTATAGCAATATAGTACTTTCAATATACGAAATAAGAAGTAATACAACTAAATGTGGCTTATTTTTCTTTATTAAACTTAATTGAGTTGTTGACTAGAGCTCACAACTACTTATTCTTTAAGAACCAAAATCTAAATCCTATCTCGTTAGAATTGTCGCAATATATGTAATACTTAGGGTTTTCTAGGCTTCCGTAACTCGTATTAGGATCTATCCTAGAAATATTAAAATCAAGTGTATCAATATTTCCATTTATTTCAACTTCAAGCTTGAGTGGTAACAACGCATTACTAACTAAAGCATCAATATTAATTAGTGCATCTCTCAATCTGTAAGTAGCAGCTTTCCCATCAAGATTATTCATTATTTCGAGATGGTATGCTTGCTCAATTGCTAAAGAAAAATCTTCAAGCAAAAATGGATCAAGTTGTGATATAACTTTATTACTCTTAGATTGTAGCTCCAGCCTAACATTAGTCGCATTGATTTTTGTTGTTTGCTCTGTAACTGATTTAAAACCCATGGAAAATTGCCCCTTTTGATTTAGTGTTTTTCTTGATTATCTGTTGGAAAACTATTCTAATTCTTAAATAAGAACATACCAAACTAGTTTCCAATAAGTCAATATATTGACAACAAGTACCGTCAGTCTAGGACTTTATTTTCGCGTCCATGGCAATCACTGATTCAATTTCAAAGGCCTGTCTTAAACTAATTTTATGGAGTCTGACGGTAAGGCAACCCGAAACTTCGCGTAGAATATTGAGATTAATTCCAATACTTTATGACAGCTACAGCATCATATTCCTTCTTTATACTCCTTCTTCATACTCCTTCACTCGCCGGTAAAAAGTTGGCTTCTTCATTCCGATTTGTTGCATGGCCGCGGTCGCGGTCAACTTACCGGCTTTCCATTCCCCATATGCCTTAATAAATTTATCGTTAATGTGATGCTTGGGCCTGCCGAATGTCACACCTTCCGTTCGGGCAACCTCGATCCCTTCCGCCTGGCGTTGCCGGTTCTTCTTCCGCTCTTGTTCTGCTACATACGCCAACAAACTTAGGAACTGGTCCTCCATCACTTTCCCAAAATCGCCCATCGTTTTAAACTTCCTGGAATCGAATAACGTTTCGTTATCTAGGCATACAATGTCTGCCCCGATCTCCCGCGTGATATATTTCCATTCACTAATGATCCCATCGTAATCCCGGCCCAGCCGGTCCAAGGCATCCAAATACACCAAATCTCCTGCGCGGAGCATCATGCGCATGGCCTGATAGCGCGGCCGGTCGAAGTCCTTACCGCTCTGCTTATCAACAAAAATAAACCGGTCTTCGACGCCCAGCTCCCGAAACTTTACGAGCTGCCGTTCCGGATTTTGGTCTTTGGCCGACACCCGGCCGTATGCCAGCTTCAATCGATCCACTCTCCCCTAAATATGCATCAAAATGTGTTGAATTAATTTGAGACGTTTCTAAAGTCATTTTAGTACATTTTGACACAATATAATAGAGGGGTTTTCCTGTGTCTCGAAAAGCATGCTTTTCGAAACACAAAAAAAAGCAGCCTTACGTGGCCGCCGTTAACTTTATGCTCTTATATTCTTTGATACCTTTTTTATCGCTTTATTACATCTGCAATGATACACCTCAAAACCGGGATACTCCAATTTCGAGGGTCTGTTAAAAAGATGGATATGCCTTCCGAAGAACTTCTCAATCAAATTTAGAATCCATTCCACTAAGAACACGCCCTTTTCGTTAATATACATGCATGCTCAGCATTTGTCGGGATGCCTTGCTGCCAATCCATCTAAATCCCATATTATATTGAGATATATTTCCCCGCATCTACATCTTAGTTGAGTATGAAATTCGGAATCGTCCATATCGTCTGCTTTAGTACCACATTCACAAATCAAGTCATCGTAATGAACTTCGCTACCGTCCCGTTTTTGAAAGAAATGCATTTCCAATACCCCCTACCGGAAGAATTACTTTATTTGGTTCAATTTCTTTTGCTTAATATCGCTCCTCTTACGAAAGGTGACAATTCCATTGGTATGTACGGTCATTTTGATCCGCTGATAGCATTTTGCATTGGCCAGAATAAATATGTGATTCAATAAACCAACAAACCTCGACGTAAAACTTTGGCTTGCCTGTACTAAATCTATTTTCTTTCGCAGTTCCGTCTTCTATTAATAACTCGCATATAATTCTGGCACTTTGAACCCCTCGTTGAAGATAAGACAAAACAGCTTGCTTCTGCACGGATGATAGTTCAACGTGCTCGGTTTCATCGAACTTATTATGAGCATCATGCTCATAAGCCGTAAATAAATCCACTTCATGAAATATCTCCGGCGTTTTCCTTTCCGGCTCTCTGTTTGCCTGAGCTGCAGAAGCGAATGGCTGTCTTCCGCCCACTTCGTTTATTAATCTTCGGAGCCTGGTAATTTGCCGGTCAAGCAACGGTAATTGAAGATCGATATGAAGCTGAATATCGTGGGGTAACGTGATGTGAGAGAAAGGAGGCAGCGATATTTTTTCTAGGGACCAATCAGCTTCAATTTTAAGCAACAATTCATCTAATTCCAGGTCTATTTTCGAAAAACCACTCCGGATCTCCGATACTGTTTTGGCGTCAATCCCGGTATGCAGCTCCAAGTGATCAATACCAAATTTACGTTCTTCGCCGGTTTGTTTATTGCTGACTTTGTACTGATAGCGCAGGCTTCTTCCACACTCGCATTTTAAATCATCTGTAACGGCGCCTGCATCAATATAATCAATCAAAATCCAGGAATCGACCAAATGTTCAATGTCCTCGAATGTGGCCCCTTCCGGGACACGCAAACCCTTTTGAGAGGCTATAATATTGGCGAAAACGGTCCTTTTGCCTCTTTTCATTCCATCCCTCAAGAATTGAACTTGTTCGTCGTTTAAGCTGCTTAGAATCGAACCCCGTTGCTCCTCGGTTAGCTTCAAAATGAGCTCCCTCCCACATTCCATTTTTGTCCTCATTCGAGGACGTATCCTTATTAACGTTCTAGCCCTTTGCCAAAGCTAATCGATTTCACATTTTGCGCCGCTTGCTCGATCCACTTGTTTTTCATTTCAACATTCAAGTGAGGTACTTTCTCCATCCGTAGAGAACGCAGCTCTGTATCACCTTTCAGCTGAAATTCTAAAACCGATTGACCTTGAACATTTCGGACCCGGTATTTGCTGACCCCCCGGTTTAAATCCTTATGATCCGGAAGATACCGGTTATGCAGGGCGGACGGCATCCCCTCCACCTGCTTTAATAAATCCTTTAACAAGAGATTGTCCCGGGTAGTTTCTGGCTTTTTGTCCATGCAGCTCAATATGACATTGGAGAGCTCTTTCGTGTCTACTGCGGAGCGAATGGAAGCCTGCAGCACTATGGACTTGTCCGCTTTCGACCAATCCAGCTGATAACCGGCATTCGCGGCGAGCTGACGAACAAATTCCCTTTGCGTGCGGCCGTTACCTTCCCGGAACGGATGCAAGATGTTGATCTCGGCCATGTAATGCGCGGCGCGGCTTGCAAATTCCTCCATAGGTAAGCCCTTTAGTTGCTTTTCTTTGGCCAGTCCTTGGAATACGTCAGCTGCAGACGATTCAAAAAATCTCAAAGGGGCGAACC
>NZ_JAMZAW010000036.1 GCF_024158745.1 Paenibacillus tyrphae
TTATTTAAAGGTGGCTTCCGGCTGGTGTGTCTGGTCCTGATTCTGCTGCCCGGCAAAGTAATTGACGACGAAATCGCGAAAATGGCGGGCCGCCTTAGATAAATACCGCTTCTCATGCCAAGCGAGCTGGAACGTGCGTTGACATACAGGCTGTTCGATATGCAGCAGCGTAAGCGGCGTTGAGGTTGCGTTAATATTGCATCCCCCGGCAAAAGCGACGCCCAGCCCGGTGCGCACCAAGCTTGCTATGGCGGCAGGTTCGTCTACCCGGCAGACGAAGTTCGGCGATATCCCCGCCTCGCGGCAAAACGCATCGTTCATCTTTTGGAAAATAAATCCTTCCTTATACCCGATAAACGGCTCGTCTGCCACCTCGCTTAACGCAACGCTGCCACGGTCCGCCAGACGGTGACCCGGAGGCACGGCCAGAAACACTTCTTCGTGCAGAACGGCCACAGCATCGATGTCCGGACGTTCGATGGGCATCGCCGTGAAGCAAAAATCGACCTCTCCGGCTTCGAGAAGCTGCGCCATTTCATCCATGGAGGCTTGGGTAATACGAAAGTTCACATTCGGGTAAACGGCCAGAAACGCGCTTAGAGGGTCCGTCAGACGATTCAGCGTGGACATGGCCAAGCCGATGCTTCCTTGCTCGATACCGGCCATATCGGCCACTTCCCGGCGTCCTTCCTCCAGCGCGGTCAGCGCCGTTTCCACTTTGTCCAGAAACGCTTTACCGAACGAGTTGAGCCGGATTTGCCGGCCCTCGCGGTCGAATAACGGCACGCCTACATCGGCCTCCAGCCGGGAAATCGTTTTGCTGAGCGCAGGCTGCGCGATGTGAAGCTCTTGCGCCGCTCTCGTCATATGCTCCAGCTTGGCGACCGTCCGAAAATAATGGAGCTGCAGCAGTTCCATCCTCGTTCACTCCTTTTCATTCCCATTCATTCATATACTCGAGGTTATATAATATATGAGATAAGATGTATTTTTGTTTATTTATGTTCCAGTATAAAATAAATGCTGCAAGCGGGCAAATTCCTGCGAATCCCAAATCAGGAGGCATGACCAATGAGTGCAACATTGTTTATTAAAGCGAACAATCGTCCCATCGATCAAGCGGTAAGCGTGCAATTGTATCACACTTTTTTGGACAGCTATAGGGAAACGCATCCCGAAGATTCGATCACGGAACTGGATCTGTATCGGGAAAAGCTGCCGTACCTGGATACCCATCTGATCAGCGGAAGCTACAAATCCGGACGCGGCCTGCCGCTAACTCCCGAGGAACAGGCGATCACCTCGCTCGCGGACAAATACTTGGACCAATTTTTGGCCGCCGACAAAGTGGTCTTCGCTTTTCCGCTCTGGAACTTGACTGTCCCGGCCGTACTGCATACGTATTTCGATTATTTGAACCGAGCGGGGAAAACGTTCAAGTTTACGGCGGAAGGCGCCATCGGTCTGGTGCCGGATAAAAAGGCTGTTTTGCTGAGTGCGAGAGGCGGCATCTATTCGGAAGGCGAGGCGGCTTCCTATGAAATGTCGGTCAATTGGGTTCTGGCGAATCTGCGGTTATTCGGCATGACGGACATTGTTACCGTGATCGTCGAAGGCCACAGCCAATATCCGGACCGGAAGGAAGCCATCATTGGAGACGGAATTCAACGAGCCATTCAAGCGGCGAAGGTTTTTTGAGTCTAAGCGGAAAAGGGTTTGCGAATAGGCCTAAAAAGAAGCTGTGCGGGAACAGACGGTTCCTGCGGACGGCACAAATAAAAAGGAGGAGTTTGGTATGAAAGCGGCGGCGTTTTCTTCTCCGGGCACACCGGATGTGCTGCAAACGATGGAATTTGACGATCCCCAAGCGGGAGCGGGGCAGGTGAGAGTGCGCGTTAAGGCGGCAGGCGTGCAGCCGTTCGATTTGGCGTTGCGGAGCGGCTGGAGCCCTCCACCCGGTATAACGGTACAGTTCCCGCAAATTCCGGGCAACGAGTTCGCCGGGGTTATCGATCAAGTCGGGGAAGGGGTCACCGGCTTTTCCGTCGGCAGCGAGGTGATCGGCTACAAAATGCTAACCTGCTATGCCGAGTATGTGACGGTCGATGCCAGTCAAATCGTCGTTAAACCGCAGAGCATGCCTTGGGAGGTGGCGAGCGGTCTGTCCGGGGCAGGACAAGCGGCGTATACCGGGCTGAAGGAAATTGGAGCAGGCCATGGCGACACGGTATTGATCCATGCCGCAGCAGGCGCTGTCGGTACGATCGCCGTACAACTGGCCCGGGCTTGGGGCGCGACGGTTATCGGTACCGCCAGCGAGCGCAACCACGACTACCTGCGTTCGCTCGGAGCCATACCTGTCTCCTATGGAGAAGGTCTGGCCGACAGAGTGCGGGCTCTCGCTCCGCATGGAATCAATGCGGTGCTTGACGGGGCCGGAGGCGACGCCCTTCGCGTCTCGGTGGAATTGGTCCGGAACCGGGAGCGCATCGGCACCCTCGTCGGCTTCGACTTGGCCGAGGAATTGGGCATCCGTCCGATCCGCAGCCAGCGGTCGGCTGCCCGGTTGGCGGAGCTCGCCGATCTGTACGAGCAGGGCAAGCTGCGCCTCCATATTCGCAGCACATTCCCCCTGCGCCAAGCCGCCGATGCCCACCGTGAAGTCGAAACCGGACACGGGCGAGGCAAAGTTGTTCTAACGTTCGATTAGAAGCGGGGAAAAAGAGGGTGGGCGGATTCCGCAAGTTTTTCCGTTTTTAACCGGACGGGGTGCGAGAAACGTGAAGGCGGGCGTTATTACCGGCCTCACCGATACGAGCTATGCTCCGAATCGAAAGGCGAGCAGGGCAGAAGCCGCGGTAATGATCAGCCGTTGGCTTACCCTTGCCCAATGGATTAATTAACGGCCAGACAGCAAGCATTAGGATGGAATAGAAGCGACGGAGCCTCGAATTTGCGGGCTCCGTTTTTCGTTGGGAAAAAGTTTAGGTCCAGGCGAGCTTGTCTCATGTTGAAGGTAAAAGCAAAAAAACCGGCGTCCGCCAAGGCAGATACCGGTTTTATAGAAACAGTTGAATTTTAATCGATTTTATGTTAGAATGACGGTTAGCAGTTAAAAAAATGTGATATCTATCACTAATATCCAATTTTATACTATCACATATTTACGGCTTTGTCAAGAATTAATAAAGAGTGGGTTCGGAGAAGAGGGGGCAGCATATGGCGAACGATCAGCACAAGCAAGCGGAAACAGAGCTTACGATTGATCGGGTGAAACAGCAACTCATCGCGCAGGGCAAAGAGCAAGCTTCGCTCGCTTACAAAGAAATTACGGAGAAACTCGCTCCGTTCGATCCCGATCCGGAACAAATCAACGAGTTCGTCGAGCAGCTTAGCGAGCTTGGCATCGAGGTGGGCGGCGAACCGGACGAGGGGCCTGTATTCGGATCGGATCACGAGGAGCATGACCTGCTGCATGACGATCTGTCGCTCCCGCCGGGGATCAAGATCAATGACCCGGTACGTATGTATCTGAAGGAGATCGGACGGGTGCCGCTGCTTTCGGGGGATGACGAAATCAAGCTGGCGGAACGGATTCAGCAAGGGGACGAAGAAGCGAAACGCAGACTGGCCGAGGCAAACCTCCGTTTGGTGGTAAGTATCGCAAGACGTTATGTCGGCCGGGGCATGCTGTTTCTTGATTTGATACAGGAAGGCAATATGGGTTTAATCAAAGCGGTGGAAAAGTTCGATCACACCAAAGGCTTCAAATTCAGTACGTATGCCACATGGTGGATTCGTCAGGCGATTACGCGCGCGATTGCCGATCAGGCGAGAACGATCCGGATACCGGTACATATGGTGGAAACGATCAACAAGCTCGTACGCGTATCCAGACAGCTGCTGCAGGAGCTTGGCCGGGAAGCTACCCCGGAAGAAATTGCGAAGGAAATGGATTTGACGCCCGATAAAGTGCGGGAAATTATGAAGATCGCGCAGGAGCCCGTGTCGCTCGAAACGCCGATTGGCGAGGAGAACGATTCGAACTTGGGCGACTTTATCGAGGACCAGGAGGCGCTTGCCCCGGCGGACGCGGCAGCTTACGAGCTGCTGAAGGAGCAGCTTGAGGATGTGCTGGACACGCTTACGGAGCGGGAGGAAAACGTGTTGCGTCTTCGTTTCGGTCTCGATGACGGCCGTACGCGCACACTGGAAGAAGTGGGCAAGGTCTTCGGCGTGACCCGGGAGCGCATCCGGCAGATCGAAGCCAAGGCGCTGCGCAAGCTCAGACATCCAAGCCGCAGCAAGCGGCTGAAAGATTTTATGGATTGATCTTTATTCATGCGGCGAACGCGGGAAGTCGTGCTCTTGGAGCACGGCTTTTTTTTGTCAATAAGCTAAGGTTAATAATTTCTCATTAATTTCTAATAATAGCTTCTTATAGCAGGCGGGGAGCGGGAAAATTGATTTACTGGAAAATCATGTACTTTTTAATTGTGTTATGGTGTTCTTGGGGCGCTTGCCCAATCGCCAAACCAAGGAGGAAGTCATGATTAACACGAAGAAAAGCCGGATCGTCAAAGCGTTACTGGGAGTAACGATGAGCCTATCGATTGCCGTCACAGGAAATATGCTTGCAGTGCCGCAATCGGCTCAAGCGGCTACCGTATCTAAAGCATCGGTTGCAGATAAAATCATAGCCACGGGGAAGCGTTATTTAGGAGTCCGCTATCAGTTCGCGGCGCCTGCGGGAAGAACGGATGTATTTGATTGCTCTTCATTTACTCAATATGTATTCAAGCAGAACGGAATCAAGCTTCCTCGTTCCTCCAGACAACAAGCTACGGTTGGCATCAAGGTTGCCAAAAATCAACTGAAGCCGGGCGATCTGGTATTCTCGGACACGAATCGGGACGGAAAAATAAACCATGTGAGCATTTATATCGGAAACGGCAAGCTGCTCCATACGTATCGGGTCGGCGTCGGCGTTACCATTTCCAACTTTAAAGGCAGCACATGGGACAAGACTTTCGTTACCGCCCGTCGTGTTATCCGCTAAAACAGGGACGGCTTGCCGGCAGCATGCAAGCGGCTGCCGAATAAGCTTGTACAGGAAAATCCTTGAGCCAATCAAGGATTTTCTTGTTTTTCAGCGGAATAGCCTATGAAGCGGTTTTTCAAGTGATACATAAATGTTAGATATGGCCTATCTGAAAAGTCACATGCAACATATGTGAGTTATATTGACAATTACATAACATAGACATATAGTATAACTCAATAACTGAACTGAGAAGATAAATAAGATAAAGGAAAGGGTGAAGAAGGTGACAACGAACGTCTGCATGGAATGGCTGCGCCTGCTGCCAAAGGTCGACCTGCACCTGCATCTGGACGGGAGCGTCAAGCCGGAGACAGTTCTCGAACTTGCCGCGGCGGAGGGAATCCGGCTGCCTGCCGCTACGCCGGAAGGTCTGCTTCCTTACATGCAGGTTGATGAGCCGTGCGGCAGCTTGCCGGCGTACCTCGGGAAATTCGAGTTTGTCGGACGGTTCCTGCATCGGCCCGAAGCGTTGGAACGGGTGGCGTTCGAAGTCGTAGAGCAGGCGGCGGAGCACGGCTGCCGCTATATCGAGGTGCGATTCGGCCCGCAGCTGCATCGCAATCGCGGCATGACACCGGATGAAGTCATTAGCCGTGTAATCGCCGGGTTGAACCAGGGGGAAGCGCAGTTTGGCGTGAAGGCCAAGGGGATCGCCTGCTGTCTTCGGCATCATGAGCAGCTCGATAATATGGAAGTCATCGAAGCCGCTTCGCGTTTCCAGGGCAGAGGGATCGTGGGAGTCGATTTGGCCGGGGACGAGGCGGCTTACCCTGCCAGACTTCATCGCGAACTGTTTGCTTTGGCCCACCGCAAAGGGCTGCCGGTAACGATTCACGCCGGGGAAGCGGCCGGAGCCGACAGCGTGTACGAAGCGGTCGTCCGTCTGGGCGCGTCCCGTATCGGCCATGGCGTTCGCATGAAGGAAGATCCTTCCGTACTGGAGTTGGTCAAGGAGCGGCAGATTCCGCTTGAGATGTGTCCGGTGAGCAACATTCAGACGAGAGCCGTCCCCGGATGGGCTGCTTACCCGATCCGCGAATACTTCGATCTCGAAATTCCGGTGACGATCAACACCGACAACCTCACGGTTTCCGGCACGAATCTCACAAAGGAATATCATATCCTGATGGAAAAGTTCGGGTTTACCCCGGCGGAGATTGGCAAGCTTCTGTTAAACGGGCTGGAAGCGGGCTTTATGGATGAGGCGGACAAACGCGAGCTGCGTCGGTACTTTCTTCAAGCGTTGGCCGAACTGAATATTTCCTGATAGGCTGCGGCCCGTATGGCGGCGGACTCCCGAGCGGAGACCGCCGCTTCCTTTTTTGCAGGTAAGGACAATCCCGTTTGGGCGTTTCATTACAGCTCCCCCGGTGACTTCGATGTGCAAATATTTGTGTTTGTTTTTATTTATGGTAGACTACTTGCATAAAGAAGTGCGGCGGTGCCCGTCATTTCACGGAGAGGGGGGGAGCGGATTGTTCGCTGAGCAAAGGCATCAAGCAATTATTCAAAAAATAAACCGCGAGAAGTCGATCAAGGCGTCTGACTTGATGGAGCTGTTCGGCGTATCGTTCGAAACGGTCCGGCGCGACCTGGAGCATTTGGAGAAGGCGGGGTACTTGAAGCGCGTCCATGGCGGCGCAATCCTGAAGGAGTGGGATTACCGCGAAGAGATTCCGATGACCGTCCGGGAAAAGGTCCATTTGGACGGGAAAAACGAGCTGGCCGAAATTGCCGCGCGGTATGTGACCGAGGGGCAGTCCATCGCCCTTGACGTAAGCACAACCAATACGCAATTCATCAAAGCGCTGATGAAAAAGATCGAACGGTTGACGGTCATTACGAATTCGCTGCCGATCGCAAACGAGCTGGTCCATATGCCGGGCTACACGATCATTTTGATCGGGGGCGTGATCCGCAACGAAGAGCAGGGCATGATCGGTGATTTGGCCGAGGAGTTCGCTTCCCGGTTCCATGCCGATTTGTTTTTTATGAGCATGAGCGGCGTCACGCTGACCGAAGGCGTCACGGACTACGGTCTCGGCGAGGTGCAGATGAAGAAAATCATGCTGAAGAATGCCAAACGGACGATTGCGCTGGCCGACAGCAGCAAGTTCGAGGCGGTTTCGTTGATCAAAGTGTGCGGCTGTGCGGAGATCGAACGGTTCGTGACCGATTCGAGCATCGATCCGGCCATCGTGGACAAATATAAAAAGCACGGCGTCGAGATTGTCTGCCAATAGCGGGAGCCGCTCCGCCAGCTACAATAAAATACCCAGTAAGACTGGAGTCCCGGATTTTTGTCCGGGACTTTTTGATTTGGATGTGGCGTCGTTAGCTTGTGGAGTGAATAATAGGCTGTTGTAAATGTGTGTGTATGTGTGTTATTATGTTGGAAAAGTTGAATATCTCGGGAGGTGCTTGAAAATTATACTTTCATTGCTCCTTGTAATCGGATCGGGCATGACGCATGCGGTGTGGAATTTGTTCGCCAAGCAGAGCGAAGACAAAAGCGCGTTTTTGTGGGCGATCTTCATGCCTACGACGATCATGCTCATCCCATATCTTGTTCTTGAACTTGTCCAGACGGGGATTCCGGCCGAAGCCTTCCTATTCATCGTCGCATCCTTGGTGGCGCAAAGCGCTTACGCTCTGCTGCTGTCCCACACCTATAAGTTGGGAGATTTGTCGCAGGTGTACCCGGTGATGCGAGGAACGTCCACGCTGCTCATTCCCGCGACGGGAGTCCTCTTCTTGGGGGAATCTCTTCCGCTCTGGGGGTGGCTGGGGATCGGGTGCATGCTTCTGGGCTTTACGGTCATGAGCGGACGGAAGCGGGAACCGGAACGGGCGCCTGCGGTCTGGAAGCCTATCCTGTTCGCGCTATCGGTCGGACTCTGCATTACCTGCTACACGCTGATCGATAAGCAAAATTTGCAGTATTTATCGCCGCTGTCGCTGCTCGCCGTCTCCAATATCGGATTCGTGCTCGGTCTGACGCCGGCCGCTTTATCCTCCGGGAGATTGAAGCGGGCGGTTCGCGGACAGTGGAAGGTCGTGCTGCTCGGATCGATTTTGTCTCCCGGTTCGTATTTGTTGTTTTTATTGGCGATGAGGCACGCTCAAGTGTCCTATATTGCGCCGCTGCGGGAAATCGGCATCGTCTTCGGCACGCTGCTGGGTCTGATCGTGCTCAAGGAACGTCAAGGGACAAGAAGGCTCGCCGCATCGGTCATCGTCGTCGCAGGGATCGTCATGATCGCCGGTTCCGGGTAACGGATATCCTCATTTTCTCCTTGAAGGGAAGCGCTGAACATCAGAATGAATACCGTCTATGAAACGAAGATCGAGCCGCCGCTGCCCGATTATATGAACGCCGAAATGGACCGTGTAGTTAAGCGTTTGGACGAGCTGCCGCAGGAAGAAGCGCTCCGGCTTCTCTTCGTCACCGACCTTCATCACTGGAAGGGCGGGAACCAGCTTCGCACCGCCCGGGCCATCCAAGAGCTGACGCGCCGGCTGCCGCTTGACGCGGTCATCTGCGGCGGCGACCACAGCTTGAACGGGCCGATAGGCGATTTTATGGAATCGCAGCGCGAAATCATCCGCGAGCTGTCGGCAGCGGCATGCCCGGTGCTGCCGCTCAAGGGCAATCACGACGACAATTCGATTCACGACTTTTATCATCATCCGGAGAGTGCGGGCCACGTGGTCTTTCCGGAGGACAGCTTCGCTTTATACGTGGAGGAACGGCAGGAGGCCGTTACGCTGGACGCGGAGCATCCGTTGGGCTTGTATTATTCCTACGACATCCCGGAGAAGCGGGTGAGGGTCGTGCTGCTGAACATCATCGACATCCCGTACCGCGTAACGGAAAAAGGGAATTTGCAGTATAACGGCCAGTGGAAATACGCCTTCTCGGACAAGCAGCTCAACTGGGTAGCGCATAAGGCGTTTGACTTCAGCAGCAAGTCCGATTCGCGGGACTGGCGCGTCGTTCTGTTCTCGCACGCGTCCGTTTTGCAGGAGGGCGTATTCGGTGGCGATCACGGCATCGAGAACGACGAAGCGATGTGGGGCATTATGAAAGCGTTCCGGACGGGCACGTCTTACCGTTCGTCCCGCGAAGGGGAGTTCGGCTACGACGTGGAGGCCGATTACACGCAGCAGGGTCCCGGGGGACTGATCGCCAGCTTTTTCGGACATGTGCATTTCGATCAAATGCTGCTCAAAGACGGCATTCGCGTCATTTCAACCTTGAATGCGTATACGAATCAAGACTTCGAAGAGGCTCCAGCACGGACGGAGGGGACGATCACCGAGACGGCGTTCGATGTGATCACGATTCCGGTGCGGGGCAGCGAAGGTGAGGTGTACTTGACCCGCTTCGGCGCAGGCGAGGATCGGGTGGCGGATTATCGGCTGCACGGGCGGTAAAATGAATAAGCCATTAGGATTAGCTTTATGCGTCTGACCGCGGATAGGCTGCCGGGGGCTGTCCATATTCCATTCGGAAGACCTACAGTTTTCGACAATAGAACCTATTTTATCCTCTTTCCAAATTTAGTATCGTTTTAGTGGGTTACGAAACTGGAAGGAGGAGCGGTCATGCAGGAGCGCAGAAAATGGATTGACGTAGCCAGGGGATTAAGCATCATCCTGGTCGTATTGGGGCATTCCGGGAATGAAATCATCGACCATTATTTCGGTTGGTTCCGTATGCCGTTATTTTTTCTGGTCAGCGGGCTTTTGTTCAAAAGCGTGATGCCGGACAAGTACAGATCGTGGGCGCTGAAACGTATTCGCACGTTTATGATTCCGTATTTTGCCTACGGGATTTGCATTGCAGTGCTGGTCGCAGCCAAGCTGAGAGATCCGCTATCCGTTCCCCGCGATATTTGGAATCTCATTTACGGGGGAACGGTATTGGGCGGGTGGTACGGCGTCTTCTGGTTCATCACCTGTTTGCTGCTGGTGCATCTTTTGATGGGGTTTCTGACCCGATATCCGGTTAAGGTGCAAGCAGGAGCGGTGCTTGTGTCCTATGCGGCAGCTCATCTCGTCAGCATGACGCCTTTGGCCGAAGTGGACATCCCTTGGAATGCGGATGTGGCGCTGATGGCGGTTGCGTTCTTTTTTCTGGGCTATACCTTTAAGGCTCAGTTGGCTTCATGGTTGGAGCGGCGGACTTGGTTCATTCCGGCGCTGCTGATTTCGGCAGCCGCTATTGTTCTTAATAAAGAACAAATTTGGATTTTCCGCATGGACATGAAGATGAAGGTTTATACCCAGCCGGTGCTGGATCTCATCGTTCCGCTGGCGTGTGTCCTCGTCGCGCTTCAATTGTGCTACTGGATATCGCGCTGGCCGGGTTCTTCCGTTCTGGCCTTTTTGGGAACGGTGACCATCTCGATCATGTACCTGCACATTCCGGTCAACATCGTGCTAAAGTACGGTTTAGGCTTGGAATATGGCTCGCTTGTATTTACGCTGGCCGGCGTGCTGCTTCCGTTAGGGGCCGCTTGGCTCATGTCCAAATCGTCCTTGCTGACCACGCTTTTCCTGGGCCAGCAGGGCTTTGGGAGGAAGGAAAAGATCCAAGGCAAGCTGAAGGCGGCAGGTTGAGCTGATCGGGAAAGAGGTCAATGAGCTAATAGAGGTTACGAGGGGGTGGGGTATCTACTTCCGGTCGCTGTTGTCCGCGGGAAATTTTGATTTGAAGCCGCTTAACAGCGGGTATTTCCCGTAGACAAAGGTGAACGCTATCGCTCCTACAGTAGATACCCCACCTACGTATGTATCTCTAATCTTGTCAGAACCACTTTCCCGACACACTGAAGGCCAGCCTCTAGGCCGGCCTTGTTCGTTCAGCTTACTGGTACGTATCGCCGCCCTCGCCGTTCCAGGTCATCTCTGTGAAAGCGGACGGCGCGGCCGTGGTGATCGTGGCGGAGCCCGACGTTTTAAGCCCTCCCGCGACGCCGGTCATCGTATAATCCGAATACAGCTTCGTCGAGCCGAAGTTCGTATGAATCATCGCGCCGCCGAGATTCGAAGCGGTCACGGCTTTGAGCTCAAGATTGCTGCCGTACGATACGCCGTCGGTGGCGGTTATTTTGTTGGCGCGGAAAGCCTGGCCGGTCCCGGCGTTGTTTTTCACCGTCGTGCCGATCACCTGCACGTTGTTCGCGCGGATGAACAAGCCGTTGTTTCCTACCGTGGACTCCGGCACAGTATTCTTGAAATCGACCGTGCTTCCGATCACCTTGATGTGGTGCGTACCTTCCTTGAAGTCGAATCCGTCGTTCTTGGTGAGAATGGCCTTGCAGTTCAGGAACGTAATGTACCCGCTCCGGTCCGCATCCGGCTTCGTCTGCCAGTTCTGATCGGCATCCCCTACGTAGTACCCTTCCCCAAATTCCCCGCTTTGCCCTGTTGACTCTGCCGTGCAGTCTTCAAGTAGCCAGTACTGGCTGTTTTTGCGGATTTTAAAGGCTTCGCCCAGCGTATTTTTCACTGTCACTTTCGTAAGATAGCCGTGAGAGGCTTCGATCAGAATCCCTTTGTTCGATTTGGAATTCGAGTTAATCGTGACATTTTCCAGCTTGTAATAATTGTTTTTGATATGAAAAGCCGCATTGCCCGCGGATTCGGTAAAGGTGAAGCTTGCGCCGCTGCCCGTTCCCCGGATCGTAATATATTTGCCCGCGCTTCCGTTGACCGACGTCGCAATCGTGCCGTCCGATACGGCATACGTGCCCGAAACTTCGAGGATATCTCCCGGCTGGGCACCGGCCAAGTAGCTGCGCAAAGCGGCTACGTCGCCGGGCGGCACGGTTTTGGTCGCGGCCCATGCGGTGTGCGCGGGCGCTCCTATAGCGAGAATGGCAAAGCATACGAAAAATGCTAATGCGAGTGCTGCGTATGTTTTGGCGAACATCAGAACACGTCCTTTCGAATGAATAGCTTTACAGGCTGTGAGGCTTTGTCCAAGCCCAGCACCGGCCGGTTGGTTGTACTGCGGACTTTCTCACCGTCCCCCTTTCGCGAACCGTGCTGCCAAAGACGACATGTCGGAAGCGTTTTCGCTAAACGCCGCCAATTTTCGGATCGAATCCGCCGTTCGGACCGCTTGGAAAAAACAGGTTGTCTTTCCTCTAGCTTAACGGATTTGCGCGACCTCCGAAATGGCGGAAACTCAACTACAATTGACGGATATTGCTTTTTTCCTCGTTTTCGTCCGAACATAAATTATACTATTCCTAATGGAATACTTATGATATATTGATTTTTAACAAGTTCGCCAAGAGCTGGAAGGAGGAGGGAGCGCTCGTGAATATTGAGAATCTCGAGGCGTTCGTCTACGTCATTCATTTCAACAGCTTTAACAAAGCGGCCGACGCGCTGTTCTTGTCCCAACCGTCCATTACCGCCAGAATCCAGTCGCTGGAGCGTGAATTGGACGTCAAGCTTTTCGATCGGGAGGGCCGACATTTCTCGCTGACGGACAAGGGCAAGCAGTTTTTGCCCTACGCCCAGCAAGTGCTGCAGACCTACAAAAAAGGCAAGCAGCAGCTGCAGCAAATGAACGCCACGCCCCACGAGCTTCGGATCGGCTGCACCGTGTCGGCAGCCAATTATATGATCCCGGAGCTGGTGCCTCTCTTTAAGCAAAAATACCCCGATCTCCAGCTAAAATTAGTGACGGCTTCGAGCGAGTCAATCTTGGAGAAGCTGCTGAACAAGGAAGTGGACGTCGGACTTGTGCGCAACATTACGCATCCGCATGTGGACTCTGTCCGGTTCTACGAGGACCCGATCCGTCTCTTCGTGTACCAGGGGCATCCGTTTGTGAGCCAGGACCGCATTGCGCTGGAGGATATCGGAAGCGAGCCGATCGTGTTTTTCGAATGCGGAGCCCTCGATTGGATGAAAATTCACCGGCTGTTCGATACGCTCGACCGCCCGCCGAATATCGAGCTGCAGCTCGATAACCTGGAGACAGCCAAAAAGCTGGTGCTGAAAGAAATGGGAATCAGCTTTCTGCCGGAGCTGTGCGTGCGCAAGGAAGTGAAGGAAGGGCTGATGTGGCCGGTCGACATTCCTTCCCTTGCCGGCATCACCCTGCGCACCAATCTCGTTTCGCTCAAAGGGGAAGGCTCGGCTCTCGGCAAAATGGTGCTGGAGCTCAGCCGGGACATCGATTGGAAACGAAAGGCTTAAATCGAATTGTTCGATTTAAGAATAGAAATCCTCTATTACGTACCCGGTTGACGGACTACAGGGGCGGTGATAGACTTTTTTTAACCAAATAAAACCGACAAAACCTATTGGATTTTAATTAATTCGATAGCCGGATTACAGGAGGAATGGACGATGGGGCTGAAGCTAAGCATCTTGGATCAAAGTCCGTTTGACGAAGGAAAAACGGCAGTCGACGCGTTCCGGCATACGGTGGCTCTGGCGCGCAAAGCGGAGGAACTCGGTTACCACCGGTTCTGGGTGTCCGAGCATCACGATTCGGCCGCCGTCGCAGGCTCTTCCCCGGAAGTGCTGATCGCGCATTTGCTGGCGCAGACCGAGCGGATTCGCATCGGCTCCGGCGGGGTCATGCTGCAGCACTACAGCCCGTACAAGGTGGCGGAAAACTTCAACGTGCTCGCCTCGCTGGCCCCGGGACGGGTGGATCTCGGTATCGGCCGGGCGCCGGGAGGACTTCCCCGCTCGACGAAGGCGCTCCAACAGGAGACGGCCGGACATAGCAGACCGCTGGCGGATAAGCTGATCGAGCTGGAGCAGTTTTTGACCGATACGGTTCCCAGCGACCATCCGCTAAATGGGCTCAAAGCAATTCCGGTTCCGGCCGAGCCTGCAGACTTGTACCTGCTCGGAACGACGCCGGCCAGCGCGGAGCTTGCGGCGAGTCGAGGCATTCCCTACGTCTTCGCGCAGTTTATTAACGGGGATGAGGCGGTTGTCCGGCAGTCGCTGGACACGTACCGGAACCGGTTTGCTCCCCGGAAGTCCGCCCGCCCAGAGGCCATTCTTGCGCTGTCGGTCATTGTGGCGGATACGAACGAGGAAGCGAAACGGCTTGCCGCCGACGCCAAGCTCGTGAAAATTCACCTGGAGAGCGGAAGGACGATCACCGTCAAAACCGTAGAGCATGCGGAAGAATTCGGACGGCAAAGCGAGGAGAAATATACGATCGAAGTCAAGGATGCGGACGTCGTGCACGGCTCCAAGGAAACCGTACGCGCCAAGCTGCTGGACATCCAGCGAAAGTACGGCGTGGACGAACTGATTCTGATTCTCGCCTTGAAGGAATTCGAACAGCGGCTTCAGGCGCTGTCGCAGCTCAAGGAAGCATTCGCCGAATCGATCGTATAAACGTGGAAAACGAGGGAGGAATCGGAATGGCAAACGCAAGAAAGCTGAAATTGGGCGCAATCATCCACGGCGTCGGAGGGAATATGGCGGCTTGGCGACACCCGGATATCCAGGCGGACGCCAGCGTCAGCTTTGAATTTTATACGAAGCAAGCCCGCAAGGCTGAGGAGGGCAAGTTCGATCTGGTGTTTATCGCCGACGGCTTGTTCATTAACGAAAAGTCGATCCCCCACTTTCTGAACCGGTTCGAGCCGCTCACGATTTTATCCGCGCTTGGCGCGGTCACCTCAAAGATCGGTCTCGTCGGCACCTTGTCGACCTCCTACAGCGAACCGTTCACGGTCGCCAGACAGTTTGCTTCCCTCGATCATATCAGCGGAGGCCGGGCCGGATGGAATGTGGTCACTTCTCCGCTGGAAGGCACCGCCCTTAATTACGGCAAAAAAGAGCATCCGTCGCACGACTTGCGCTACAAGATCGCCGAGGAATTTTTGGAGGTGGCCCGCGGGCTGTGGGACTCCTGGGAGGACGACGCGTTCGTGCGGGATAAAGCTTCGGGCGTGTTCTTCGATCCGGACAAAATGCACCGGCTTGATCATAAAGGGCCATTTTTCTCCGTGCAGGGTCCGCTTAACATTGCCCGCTCCAAGCAGGGGCATCCGATCGTGTTCCAGGCCGGGTCGTCGGACAGCGGCCGCACCTTGGCGGCCAAGACGGCCGACGCGGTATTCACCGGGCACGAGTCGATCGAGGACGCCAAGCGCTTTTACCAGGACGTGAAGACGCGGGCAGCCGCATACGGCCGCAGCGCCGACGATATCCTCATCTTCCCGGGCATCGGGCCGATCGTCGGTCGGACGCAGGAGGAGGCCGAGCGCAAATACGAAGAGATCGCGAACCTCATGACGATCGAGAACGCTCTGAATTACCTAGGCCGCTTCTTCGACCATTTCGATTTCTCGCAGTTCCCGCTCGACGAACCTTTCCCCGATTTGGGCGATGTCGGCAGCAACAGCTTCCGCAGCACGACGGACAAAATCAAGCAGACCGCCAAGGAGCAGCGATTGACGCTGCGGCAGGTGGCGCTGCAGACGGCGACGCCGAAAGGCCAGTTCATCGGGACGCCGGAGAAGGTGGCCGACCTCGTTCAGCAGTGGTTCGAGGAGAAGGCAGCCGACGGATTTATTATTCATTCCAGCGTGCCGGGAGGACTCGACGATTTCGTCGAGCTGGTTGTACCGATCCTGCAGGAGCGGGGAATATACCGGGAGGAGTATGAATCCGACACGCTGCGCGGGAATTTGGGCCTCGCCAAGCCGGAAAACCGCCATACGCTCGCCAAACGAACGCCGCAGAATTTTGTGAAAAGCTCCTGATCGGATTCGTCTTGACTTGCAACTTTACGCACACGATTGGAGAGGGTCCCAGTGAAACGGTTACGGTTACTACGCCCATGGATGCTTGCCGCAGCGTTGCTTCTGCTTACGGCAGGCTGCGGAGGCGAAACCGGCGTCAAGCCTTCGTCAGGAGGGCTGGCGGGAGAGACGCAGCCGGGCGCGACGGGCGGCGAATTGACCTACGGCCTCGCCACGTCGCCGTCGGGGCTGGACCCGAACGTCGTCCCGGGAGCTGTCGATTACCGGGTGATGCGGGCGCTGTACGACAGCTTGGTCGTGCAAATGCCCGATCAATCGATCAAGCCGTGGCTTGCGACGGAATGGACGGTTTCCCCTGACGGCAAGAGCTATACTTTCAAGCTGCGCAAGGACGTGAAATTCCACGACGGCACGCCGTTCAATGCTGCGGCCGTCAAGTATAATTTTGACCGCATCGTCAATCCGGCGACCAAATCCCGGTTTGCGGTGACGCTGATCGGCCCTTACGAATCGTCGGAAGTGATAGATGACTATACGGTTAAAGTCAATTTGAAATCGCCTTACAGCGCCTTTCTGAGCAGCTTGAGCCAAGCGTTTCTCGGCATCGTGTCGCCGGCGGCAGCGGAGAAGCACAAGGACCAGCTGGCGAAACATCCAGTCGGCACCGGCCCGTTCACATTCGCCGGCTGGACGGAGAATGCCGCGATTCGGCTCGAGAAAAACGCGGACTACAAGTGGGGGCCTCCGATTGCCGAAAATTCCGGTCCGGCGCGCATCGATAAGCTGACCTTCAAAATCATTCCGGAGGAAGCGACCCGTATCGGCAGCGTGCAGAGCGGGCAGGTGTCGGCCGTCGAGACGGTCCCGCCGCAAAATCTCGTCTCGCTCAAGGGCGATCCGAACGTCAATCTGCTGCAGGCCGAGTCGACGGGCATTCCGTATACGCTCATGCTGAATCAGCAGCATCCCCCGTGGAACGAGCTTAAAGCGCGCAAGGCTGTGCAGCTGGGCATCGACTTCGAGGCGATCGTCAAGACGCTGTATCTGGGCGCATATCCGAGGGCATGGTCGCCCTTATCACCGTCCGTGCTGGGCTATAACGCTTCGCTCGAACAGATCGTGAAGCCGGACATCGCCAAAGCGAACGCGCTGCTCGACGAGCTCGGATGGGTGCGCGGAGCGGACGGCATCCGGGCGAAGGACGGCAAGCCGCTCACGATGCACTACATTGACGGTTCGCCCAACCGGGAGAAGCGCAACGATATCGCCGCCATGATTCAGCAGCAGCTGAAGCAGATCGGCATTGCCGTCAACATCGAGCTGCTTCCGGACACGACCAATGCGGTCATGATCAAGGGGACGAACGATTTAGTCGGCGTCAGCAACGTGTCGGGCGATCCGGACATTTTGCGGAGCTTCTTCCATACGAACGCCATTCCGACGCCGGAGAAATGGGGCCACAACCATACCCGGCACTCCGATCCGCAGCTGGATCAATGGCTGGAGGAAGGGCTGAGGGAGCAGGACCCGGCGAAACGCGCGGAAATTTACAAAAAGGTGCAGAGCTATGTCGTGGACAACGCCTACGGGTTCCCCGTTTACGTATTTCCATACACGGTGGCTGCCGCCAAATCGGTTCGTGGACTGAAATTCGATTCCCTCGGTTACCCGCTCTTCTATGACGTGACGGTGAAAAAATAACGACGGAAGGAGCCGGTTGCTATGGCTGGGGTGATCGTTCAGCGTCTCTTATCCTCCGTTGTAGTCATCATCGGAGCTTTGGTCCTCGTCTTTTTCATCCTGTACTTGCTGCCGGGCGATCCGGTCTTGATCATGCTGGCCGGGGCGCCGGCCAGTCCGGAGACGGTGCAGAACCTGCGCCATCAGCTCGGGCTCGACCAGCCGGTATGGGTTCAACTGGGAACTTACCTGTGGGATATGCTACGCGGAGATTTCGGCCGTTCGCTGGTCAGCGACGACCCGGTGCTGCCGAAAATTTGGGAGCAGTTTCCCGCTACCGCCCTTTTAACCTTGGTTAGCTCGTGCGTCGCCGTTGCGCTTGGCGTCGTGCTCGGAGTGCTCTCGGCGATCCATAAGGGTCGCGCGGTCGATCTGATCGCCCGGATCGTCAGCCTGTTCGGCATCTCGATGCCGACGTTCTGGTCGGGCATTCTGCTTATTCTGATCTTTTCAGTGCAGCTTCAGTGGCTGCCGGCTATGGGCTCGGAGGGCGTCCGAACGCTGATTCTACCTGCTTTGACGCTTGGGCTTGTCGGCGCCGGGTTCATCGTTCGCATGGTGCGCAACAGCATGCTTGAGGTGTTGGGCGAGCCGTTTATCGTTACGCTGCGCTCCAAAGGACTGCCGGAACAAATCGTCATGTACCGGCATGCGCTGCGCAACGCGCTCATTCCGGCCATCACGATGATCGGGATTCAAATCGGCGAATTGATGGCGGGGGCTGTCGTAATCGAAACCGTCTTTTCCCGGCAGGGCATCGGGCGTCTGCTGGCGGACGCCATCACGGCCAAAGATTTGCCGGTCGTTCAGGGTGTCGTCTTTTTTACCGCGATCGCGTATGTCGTCGTGAACCTGCTCGTAGATATTTCGTACTCGATCGTCGATCCGAGGGTAAGACGCTCAACTTAAACCAAGTAATACGGAAGGAAAAGAGGGTTAATTATGAAAAGCGTCGTTTCGGCCGCCAGACCGATTTTGTTCCGCAGGAGACCGCTCGTGTCCGCTTCGAGTCGATCAAAGCTATCGTCGTCGCTATCCGGGCCGTTCTTCTACGGGGCAGTATTGGCGGTGCTCTTCATAGCGGCGTGCGCCGTCTTTCCGCAGTGGATCGCTCCGTATTCGCCGACGGACATGCGGGCGGACCGGATTTTGCAGCCGCCGGGAGCATCCCATCCGTTCGGCACCGATTATTTCGGGCGGGACGTCTTCAGCGTCGTCGTCTACGGAGCCCGAAGCTCGCTGCTCATCGGCGTCGCTTCCGTTCTGCTCGGCGGCTTGGCCGGCAGTCTGATCGGAGCGCTGTCGGGCTATATTGGCGGTGCGGTCGATACCGTGCTCATGCGGTTCATCGATATTTTGATGGCGATCCCGAGCTTGCTGCTTGCGCTCGCCATTGCCGCTGCCCTCGGCCCGAGTCTGTTCAATGTGGTGCTGGCCGTGAGCGTATCGGCGATCCCGAAATACGCCCGTGTGCTGCGGGGCCAAGTGCTCAGCATCAAGGCGCGCCCTTATGTGGCGGCTTCCCGCTCGGTCGGCGCGTCTCATGCGCATATCCTCCTGCGGCATGTGCTCCCGGGCTCGTGGTCTCCGATGCTCGTGATGGCAACGATCGGCGTCGGTTCATCGATCTTGATCGGCGCGTCGCTCAGCTTTTTGGGGCTGGGGGTGTTACGGGAAATTCCGGACTGGGGCACGCTGCTAGCACAAGGGCGCGGCTACCTGACCGTCGCTTGGTGGATGGCGACGTTCCCCGGGCTAGCGATTACGTTGTTCGTACTGGCGGTCAATCTGATCGGCGATCAGTTCCGCGACCGGCTGGACCCGAAGCGGAGTCTGACATAGTAGTCAGTTGGATGCGTCAAATTTTCCACTACGTCAGGAGGAGATGCCCGAGTGAAGGCATTGCTTGAGATCGAGCATCTAACGGTTGATTTCGTCACCCCGGCCGGTTATCTTCCGGCGATCCGGGACGTGTCGCTCCGCATTGGAACAGGCGAAACGGTATGCCTGGTCGGGGAGTCCGGCAGCGGAAAGACCGTGACGGCCAAAGCCTTGATGCGCTTGATCGACTTCGAGAATGGCGTCATTACGGGCGGCTATGTGCGGATGGACAGCGTGGACTTGACGGCGCTGCCGCAGGAGGAAATCCGGCGCTGGAGAGGCAAACGAATCGCGATGGTGTTCCAGGAGCCGATGGCGGCGTTTGATCCGATCTTTACGGTCGGCAGTCAAATTGCCGAGTCGATGGTGCGCCATCATGTGGCTTCCCGGGCCGAAGCTTGGGAGCGCGGCATCGGGCTCCTGCGCAAGGTCGGCATCCCGGAGCCGGAACTCCGGATGAAGCAGTATCCCGGGGAGCTTTCCGGCGGCATGCTGCAGCGCGCGATGATCGCGATGGCGCTGGCCTGCGGCCCGGAGCTGCTTATCGCCGACGAGCCGACGACCGCGCTGGACGTGACGATTCAAGCGCAAATTCTCCAGCTGCTCCAGGAGCTGAAATCGGAGTTCAACATGTCAATTCTGCTCATTACGCACGATATGGGGGTGGCGGCGGAAATCGCGGACCGCATTATCGTCATGTATGCCGGAGAGATCGTGGAGCAGGCGGCGGCAGAGCAACTGTTTCGGGAGCCGCAGCATCCATATACGAAGGGGCTTCTGCAATCGGTCGCGACGCTGGAGAGCGACCGGGGAGCGAAGCTGTATTCGATAGACGGCTCGATCCCGAGCTTGTCCGCGCTGCCGGGCGGCTGCCGCTTTCATCCGCGCTGTCCGTTTGCCACGGAGGTCTGCGAGGAAGAGCGCCCGCCGCTCGCGGACATAGGCGGCGGGCAGGTGGCCTGCTGGCACGCCGGGGCTTTAGCGCATTCCGGGCGGTGGAAGACCGCCTTTGCCTCCGGAGCCTCCGAAACCGCCGCTGCCCGGGTGTCCCGAATCGTTGAACCGGAGGAGGATGAAGCCGCGCTGCTTCCTACCAGCAACCTGATCGAGGCGCACGAGCTGACCAGACATTTTCCGGTGAAGCAAGGCTTTCTTCGCTTCGGGCGTGCCGGAGCGCACATTCGCGCCGTCGATCAAGTGTCCTTCTCCATTCGCAAAGGGGAGACGTTCGGACTCGTCGGGGAATCGGGCAGCGGGAAGTCGACGCTGGGACGGCTGCTGCTCCAGTTGGACCGTCCTACAAGCGGCCGGGTCCGGTTCGACGGGCACGATTTGTCGAAGCTGACCGCCGGAAATTTACGGGAAGTCCGGCGCAACATGCAGATGATTTTCCAAGATCCGTTCGGCTCGCTCAATCCGCGCTGGAAGGTGGGCGATCTGATCGGGGAACCACTGGCGGTGCATGAAGGCTGGAGCGGACGCGCGAAGCGGGAGCGGGTAGAGCCGCTGCTCGCCGCCGTAGGGCTGAATCCGGCGTGGTACGACCGGTATCCGCACGAACTTTCCGGCGGACAGCGGCAGCGGATCGGCATCGCCCGGGCGATCGCGCTGCGTCCGAAATTTATTTTGGCGGACGAAGCGGTGTCCGCGCTCGACGTATCCGTCCAATCGCAGATCGTCAATTTGATGCAGGATTTGCAGCACCGTCTGGGGCTGACGTATTTGTTTATCGGCCACGGCCTGCAGATCGTCCGCTACATTTCCGACCGGATCGGGGTAATGTATCTGGGCAAGCTGGTCGAGATCGCTCCGAGCGAGGAGCTGTTCCGTCACCCGGCGCATCATTACACCAGGGCGCTGCTTGCTTCCATCCCTGTCCCCGACCCTTCCCGCAAAAGAACATGCTCCGCCATTCAAGGAGAAATCCCGTCTCCGGCCCATCCGCCTTCAGGCTGCCGCTTTCATCCTCGCTGCCCCGCAGCGACGGCGAGATGCCGGGAGGATGCGCCGGAGTTAACCGAGGTGGAAGCGGGCCGCTGGGCCGCTTGCCACTATCCCGCATAAAGTCAGGAGGAGACACTGTGAGCCAGAGTGTTATCGATATTGAAGCGTACTTGCATACGCATGAGCAGTTGAAGCAAGCCATCGAAGGCTTGTCGGAGAGTCAGCTGAAATGGAAGGCATCGCCGGAGCAATGGAGCGTAACGGAGGTGCTGTCGCATCTGGCCGATCACAGCATCGTCGTCTCGTTCCGCATCCGCGAGCTGTTGTCCGAATCGGCGGCGCAGCTGCCCGCCTTCAAGCAGGACCCTTGGGTAAGCTCGGTCCGCGCGAACGAAAGCTCCGCAGACGATATTTTGGACGTATTCCGGGTGCTGCTCGTCTTCAACAGCCGATTGTTCCACCGGTTAACCGGGGAAGATTGGAGCAAGAGCGGCGTCAATTTCAAAGGCGAAACCGTGACGCTGGAGCAAGCGGTTCAAGCTTTTATCAACCACGTGCAGACGCATCTGCGGCAGATCGAGCGAATAAAGCAGGCTCTCCCGCAGAATGAATCGGTAAAATAAGAATATTTGTGCCAAAAAAGAAGCTGATTGGACCGCCAAAAGCTCCTGTTTATTCAAGCAGGGGCTTTTTGGCTTTACGCTCGGACCGGCTGGACGAACAATTCATCATGATCATGGGGGTTACCATATGAAAAAACGATTACTTTCGGCGTCTCTGCTGACCGTCCTCCTTCTGGCAGGCTGCGGCGCTCAAGCCTCTACGGGAGGGGCGGGGAACAAAGAGGCGGCCGCGGGAGCGGGCAGCTCCAGTGCGCCAGCTTCCAATGGAAGTCAGGCCGTGAAAAAAATCATCGTCGGCACAGGCACTCAGTTTCCGAACATCTGCTTCATCGACAAGGACGGCAAGCTGACCGGGTACGATGTGGAGCTCGTCAAAGAAATCGACAAGCGTCTGCCGGAGTATGAGTTCGAGCTGAAAACGATGGAATTCAAAAATTTGCTGCTGAGCCTGGAAACGAAAAAGATCGATTTTATCGCGCATCAAATGGAAGTGAACGAGGAGAGACAGAAGAAGTTTTTGTACAACGACGAAGCGTACAACATTTTCCCGAACAAAATCGTCGTGCACAAGGACAATAACGACGTCAAGTCGATTGCGGATTTGAAGGGCAAGAAGCTGATCGCCACCGCGACGAGCAATGCGGCGGCGCTGGCCGAAAAATACAATAAGGAGCACGGCAATCCGATCCAGATCGTGTATACCGGCGCAGGCGAAGACACGAGCACGCAAGTCAAAACCGGGCGGGTCGACGCCTTGATCAGCACGCAGTTTGCCATCGATTACTTGAACAAAAGCGCGGACGCCCAGCTCAAAACGGTCGGCGAGACGCTTTCCAATTCGAAGGTGTATTTCATGCTTCGCAAGGACGAAGGCGAGCTGAAAAGCAAGATCGACGAGGCTTTGAAGGCGATCAAGGCCGACGGGACGCTGGCGAAGCTGAGCAAGCAATGGCTGGGCGACGACTATACCGTGGAAAAATAAACCAAATTCCCTTACAGAAAGGTATGGGTTGGAATGGGGAAATCGTTCGACGCCGCGCTCATAGGGGAGTTCCTTCCTATACTGCTGTCTTACCTGCATATTACTCTGTTTATTTTGGCCGCTTCGCTCTTCTTCGGCGTACTGCTGGGACTGCTGATCGCGCTGCCCCGGCTATACAACGTTCCGGTGCTGAACCGGATCGCCGCCGTTTACGTCTCGTTTGTCCGCGGAACGCCGATTTTGATCCAATTGTTTCTCGTCTTTTACGGGGTGCCTGCGCTGCTGCAGCTCGTGAACTTCGACATGTCGCGGATGAATCCGATCGTGTTCGTCATTATTACGTATGCGCTCGGCAGCGCCGCCTCGATCTCCGAGGTGATCCGCGGGGCGGTCAACGCCGTAGACCGCGGTCAGCTTGAAGGCGCGTACGCCGTGGGCATGACGGGACCGCAGGCCTTCTTCCGGATCGTCCTGCCGCAGGCGTTCGTCATTGCTTTTCCGAACTTCGCGAGCACGGTGATCGGCTTCTTGAAAGATACGTCGCTGGCGTACTCCATCGGCGTCATGGACATGATGGGGCGGGGGCAGACGCTGATTGCGACGACCGCCCACACGCTGGAGGTGTATATCGGTCTGACGATCATTTATTATTTGACCGTGCTCGTGCTGGAGAAGGGCTTTGCGTTGACGGAAATCCGACTGCAGCGGCACGAGCAAAGAATCGCGAGCGCATGACCGGCTGCCGGTCCGGGGATGGAGTGAGAACGAATGAGTATCGACATCGGGTTTATTGTGACGGCTTTTTTTGAAATATTGGATGCGCTGCCTCTGACGCTGGTCATTACGATCGTCCCGCTGCTGTTCGGGTTCGTCATCGGCGTGGTGACGGCGCTGATCCGCATGTACAAGGTGAAGGTGCTGCACCGGATCGCCGACGCGTATGTTTCCTTTTTGCGCGGAACGCCGGTCATTTTGCACGTGTTCCTCATTTATTGGGGGCTGCCAATGCTGATCGACAAGCTGTCGGCGTATTACGGATGGGGGATCAAGACGGCTTCGATCCCGATTCTGTCGTTCGTGTTGACGGCGTTCTCCTTGACCGCCGGCGCCTACATGTCCGAGATCATCCGCTCCGGTCTCCTGGCGGTAAACCGCGGTCAGATCGAGGCCGCCTACTCCGTCGGCATGAGCACGCCGCAAGCGCTCCGACGCATCGTGCTGCCGCAGGCGATCGGGGTTATTTTGCCGAATCTGTGCAACCTGTTCGTCGGATTTTTGCATACGTCGACGTTTGCGTTCACGGTCTCGCAGATGGAACTGCTGGGCAAAGCCAGCGTCGTGGCGTCGAATAATTTGAAGTTTCTGGAAGCCTTTATCGCGGCGGCGCTGATTTATTGGGGAATCACGGTCGTGGCGGAGCGGCTGACGGCTTATTTGGAGAAAAAAGTAACCAAATACAATCGGGGAGGCGTCACATGATTCGGCTGACGAACATTCAAAAGTCGTTCGGCAAGCAGGCGGTGCTGAAAGGGATCGACTTGTCGGTGGAAAAAGGAGAGGTCGTTGTCATTCTCGGGCCCAGCGGATCGGGCAAAACGACGCTGCTCCGCTGCGTCAACCTGCTGGAGCGCCCGCAGGACGGGGAGGTGGCGATCGGCGATTTTACGGTCAACTGCAAGCATCCGAGCAAGCGCGACATCTTGACGCTGCGCCGCAAAACGGCGATGGTGTTCCAGCATTACAATTTGTTCAAGCATAAGACGGCGCTGGAAAATGTGATGGAAGGTCTCGTGATTTCGCAGAAGCTGCCGAAGGAAGAGGCGAGGAAGCAAAGTCTTCAGGTGCTGGAGAAGGTCGGCCTCGCGGCAAAAGTCGATGCCTATCCCAGCCAGCTTTCGGGCGGGCAGCAGCAGCGGGTCGGGATCGCCCGCGCTTTGGCGCTTAATCCCGAGGTGATTTTGTTCGACGAGCCGACGTCGGCTCTCGATCCCGAGCTGGTCGGCGAGGTGCTGTCGGTCATCCGCAAAATTGCGCGCGAAGGCATCACGATGATCGTCGTGACGCATGAGATGAGCTTCGCCCGCGAAGTGTCGAACCGCGTGGTGTTTATGGACGAAGGCGTCATCGTCGAGGAGGGAAAGCCGGAGGACATTTTCTCCCGCCCTCAAGAAGAGCGCACCAAGCAGTTCCTGCGAAGAATCACGCCGGAATGGAGTTATGTGATATAATAGCGAAAATCGTGAGGTGGGTTCCGTGAACGAGGTGTACCGTCAAGCGACGTTAGACGATGCCGAGCAGGTTCTGGGTGTAATTCGCAAAGCTTATCGGAGCATCGGGGAGCTGGAAATCGAATTTGCGGCCGTCCATGCGGATTTGGAAATGGTGCGGACGAATATCGCCGAGCATGCCAGCTACGTGCTGGAGATCGGCGGAACGATCGTCGCGACCATTTCGCTCCGGTCGCTGCCGGAAGTGACCGATCTGCCGTTCCTGTACAACTTTGCCGTCGATCCGGCGTATGCGAACCGCGGTGTCGGCAGTAAGCTTCTGGCCTATGCGGAGGAAGCGGTCGTACGGGACATTCTGCTTTCGCCGGCTGTTGTGCTCGCGACCTCGGCGAAGCATCCCTGGCTGCTACCCATGTACGAACGGAAAGGTTATGTGCGCTTCTATGAACGGGAACTGGGACGGGACGACAAGCTCGTCTTTTTGCGTAAAAATTTGCTGCCTGAAGTCCGCGCCACCACAGGCTGAAACAAGGAGAATCTGCGCATGAACCCTGAACGATTGCTTCAAGAGGCTGAGGAACTGAAGCCCGAATTGGTGCGGCTTCGCCGCGATTTGCACCGCCATCCGGAGCTGTCGATGCAGGAGGTGGAGACGACCCGCAAAATCCGGGAAGCCTTAAGCGGAGCGGGCATCCGGCTGCTGCCGCTCGACCTGCCTGTCGGCGTGCTGGCGGAGGTCGAAGGGGCCGAGCCCGGGCCGACGGTCGCGCTGCGGGCGGATATCGACGCGCTGCCGGTGACAGAAGAAACCGGGCTGCCGTTCGCCTCGGAAATTCCCGGGAAAATGCACGCTTGCGGGCACGATTTTCATACCGCGGCGATTGTGGGCGCGGCGCTGCTGCTCAAGCGGCATGCCGCACAGCTCAAGGGAACCGTAAGGCTGCTGTTTCAGCCGGCGGAAGAGAAGGGCACGGGAGCGAAAGCGATGATCGGTGCGGGCGCTTTGGAAGGCGTGCAGGCCATCTTCGGTATGCATAACAAGCCCGAGCTGCCGGTCGGCACCGTGGGCTTGGCCCCGGGACCGCTGATGGCCAGCGTCGACGGCTTCAAGCTGACGGTGACCGGCAAGGGCGGTCATGCGGCCATTCCCGATGCGGCGATTGACCCGATCGTCGCCGCCAGCGCGATCGTAGGCGGCCTCCAGACCGCGGTCAGCCGCAGCATCAGCCCGCTCGACAGCGCAGTTGTCAGCGTATGCAGCTTTCATGCGGGCAGCACGTGGAACGTCATCCCGGATGAAGCCGTTCTGGACGGCACCGTGCGGACGTTCCGCCCGGAGGTCCGGCAGAAGCTGCCGGACCTGTTGGGGCGCATCGCCAGCGGCATCGCTGCGGGCTACGGCGCGGAGGCGCGCCTGACTTGGTTTGTGGGAATTCCGTCGGTTATGAATCATCCGGAAGCGGTAGAGATCGCCCGGGGAGCGGCGCAAGCCTTGAACCTCCAGGTGACGGAGGCACGTCGTTCCACGGGCGGCGAAGATTTTGCGCACTATCAGGAACAGGTGCCGGGCTGCTTCCTCTGGATGGGCACGAGCGGAACGGAGGAATGGCACCATCCGAAATTTACGCTAAACGAGGATGCGCTGGCGCCGGGAGCGGCTTTATTTGCGCTTACGGCGGTTCACGCTTTGGATCGTTTGCGTGGCTAGTCGCGCCGATACCACTCGCCGGACATCCACTCGCTTGCTTTCCAGCGCAGTACGTCCGGCGTGGCGAGATGGATGATTTCTTTCAAGAAGTCGAGCTGCTCCGTGTCGGACATCGGGCGGAATTGTTTGGCGATGGCGAGATTTTTCTCCAGCTGCTCCATCGTTTCCATCCCGATGATGGTCGTGGCAACGGGCAGCGAGAACGTATACCGCAGTGCCTGCTCGTACCATGGGGCGAGCTTACCGAGCGCCATCACCTTCATGCCGATCACGGCGACTCCTTTCTCGACGGCCCGCGGAACAAATTCGTGTGCGAAGCTGTAGATGAAATGGTCGGCGGCGGATAGCGCAACCAAGGCGCTGTCGAACGGGAACCGCTCGATGGCTTCGAGCTGGACTTCCGGGTTCGTATGTCCGCTGACGCTGATTGCCTTGATGATGCCTTGTTCCTTCGCTTCGAGCATCGCCTCCATCGCCCCGCCTTTGGCGAAGCATTGCTCCAAATCGTCCATGGTCACCAGATTATGCAGACGCCATTCGTCGACATGGTCGGTTTGCAGCCGGTTCAGGCTGGCTTCAAGCAGACGCCATGAGCCGTCTCTTGTCCGGTCGTGCGTCTTCGTTGCGATCCATACGTCTCCCCGGCGGTGCCGGAGCGCTTTGCCCAGCCGCTCCTCCGACTGTCCGTCGGAATAGCTCGGGGCCGTATCGAAGTAGGTGATGCCTTCGTCGATCGCCCGGTTGACGATGCGTATCGCTTCTTCCTCCGTGCATTGATGCTCGTCCACGATGCGCTGGGCCCCGAAGCCCAGAATCGGAAATTGCTTGTCGGACGCGCCGAAATATCTATGTTCCAAAAAAATTCACTCCTTCGGAATGTAGGTGGTCATAGTCTGATTATACCTAATTATAAGGCGGTTTAATATACGATTGGGAAGGAGTGACCGTTTATCCGTACGTCTTACGATGTCATTGTCATCGGCGCAGGCTCCATGGGCATGAGCGCGGGGGCGCAATTGGCGCGAAGAGGGATAAGCACGCTGCTTATCGACGCGTTCGACCCGCCCCATGGGGGAGGCAGCCATCACGGGGAAACGAGGCTGCTCCGTCATGCCTACGCCGGAGGGGGCCCTTACGCGGCTATGGCGGTTCGGGCTCACCGGCTCTGGAACGAGCTGGAGGAGGAAAACGGCCGGAAGCTGTTTTTTCGCAGCGGCGTGCTGAATATGGCGCCGGCAGGGCATTCGGGGCTCCGCGATAAGCTCGAATCGTCGGCTGCGCTTCAATTGCCGGTCGAGCTGCTGCGGATGGAAGAGATTTCCAAGCGTTGGCAGGGCGTTCAACTGCCGGACGACTACGCGGGGCTGTTCGAGCCGGAGGCCGGCTATTTGCTCAGCGAGCAGTGCGTGCAGGCGTACCGCGAGACGGCGCTGGCGCATCGGGCGGTGCTGCTTCCGTACACGCGCGTAACGGAGGTCGTGCCGGGGAACGCGGGCGTCACCGTAAAAACCGGGGTCGGCGACTTCTACGCGGACCGTCTTATTGTAAGTGCGGGCGCCGGAGTCGGCAGCGTGCTGCTTCCGTCGCTTGCGCTGCCTGTGGCGCCGGTCCGCAAAGCGGTTGCCTGGTTTCAGGCCGACGAAGAGTTGTTCGCTTCCGGGCGCTTTCCGGGATTCACGTTAAGCACTCCAGAGGGCGGTTTTTACGGCTTCCCGAGCATTCGAGGGTCCGGCGTGAAGATCGGCCGGCACGAAACCGGCCTTCCGCTCTCGCCGGTCGAGCAGCCGGCTGACTTCGGGACGCTGCCGGAGGACGAAGGCGATGTCCGCCGGGCGCTGGAGACGTATATGCCTGCTGCGGCGGGCGCTCTACTGCGCGGCGGGGTGTGCAAATACGAGCTGTCGCCGGACGAACATTTCATCATCGACCGGGCGCCGTCCGATCCGAACATTCAGATCGCCTGCGGCTTCTCGGGTCACGGCTTCAAGTTTGCCAGCGTCGTCGGCGAAATTTTGGCAGACCGGATCGAAGGAAAACCGGACGCGTTCGATCTAAGCCTGTTCCGACTGTCCCGTTTTCAGGAACAGCAGGTGAAGATCGTTCGGTAAAAATGAATATTTATTTAATGGAGAAGCCAATGTGAAAAACAGGCTTCTCTTTATTGTTTTTCTGGAAGAGATGGAACGAATCCGGTGCATCGAGAAGATATGATCGCTGCTGCACTGGATGGGGAGTTTTACGGTATGATTTGGACCGGGTGCATGTCGTTAAGGACTTTAACGACGATGTGCTATTTTTTTTATAATAAAGCTCCGGGGCATCCCCGGAGCTCAGAGTGTTGTGAAAGTGATTTTTGATAAGATAGAGATACATACGGAGGTGGGGTATCTACTGGAGGAGCGATAGCGTTCGCCTTTGTCTGCGGGAAATATCCGCTGTCAAGCGGCTTCCAATAAAAATTTCCTGCAGACCCGGGGTCCCCGCAAAGTAATCGGATTAAGCTTCCTCGATTCAACTTCACTTTGTGGGGTGGAGCAGCGACCGGAAGTAGATACCCCACCCCCTCGTAACCTCTACTACATTTACATCATCAATACCTATTCCGCTTATAAAACATAACGAAAAGAATCCCGCCAAACGCCACAAGCGCCATAAAAATCAGCATCATGTTGCTGTAAAGCGCAGCCGTTTGACTCGTTACGGTCCCGACAAGAGGAGAGTCCAGCCACGGCTTCGTCAGCAGACCGCCCACACCGGCAATGCCGATCCCTTCCGCGAGGAAGCAGGCGAAGTTGAGCATGCCCATACCGGAGCCCGCTTCATTCTCTTCCAGCGTACTGGCGACACTTGCGGAAACGGCGGTTTTGACAAACGACAGGCCGCCAAACGTCAGAATCATCGAAGCCGCAATAAACCACGGCGCACGGTCCGCAAAGAACAGGACGATCAGAAAACCGGCGACAGTCATGCTTATTCCGGTCAACATCGCGGCGATATGGCCCCGGCGGTCGGCCAGCATCCCGCCGAGCATCCCGAACAGGATGACGCTCAAGGTGCCGGGGAACAGAATGGCGCTTCCAATGAGGCCGGTCGGCATATCGTACACCGCTCTCATCAGATAAGGCACCATGGATATAAAGCCGGCGACCGTGCCGAGCAGCAAGGCGCCTGTAAGCACCCCGGCAAGATACCTTTTCTTCCAGAACAGGAACGGTTCCAGGAAAGGCTCCCGGTGCCTGCGGATATGAGGTGCGAGAATCGCAAACAAAATCAGACTTGCAATCAGGTAAATCCAATGGTACAGCGTCGTAAACAGAGCAAACGACAGAATGCCGGCAGACAACAGTAGTGCTCCGGTCATGTCGAATGTTTTTCCTGCTGTAGTCTCGTCAGGCAGCGTCCGAAGGACGAACGGCAGCGCCAGCAACGACAGCAATGGCAGGGCAAACAACAGCGACCAATGCATATAGCCGGACACCGCGCCTCCGATGACCGGACCGAGCCCCTCGCCGAATGCAACGACAGAGCCGATCAGGCCGAAAGCTTTGCCCTGTTTCCCCGGCTCAACAATTCTGACGATTATCACCATAATCAGCGACGGAACGGCCGAAGCCCCGATTCCCTGCAAAAAACGCGCGGCTAGCACGCCCGGATACCAGCCATGACCCAATAGGCCGACCACCGAACCGAAACCGTAGGTCAGCATACCGAATAACAACAGCTTTCGCATGCCTGAATGTTCCGATATTTTGCCGTATACAGCGACGCCAATGGCGAAAGAAAGCGAAAAGCAGGTGTTGGTCCAATTGGCTGCCGACGGCGCAATGTTGAAATAAGCCGCAATGTCCGGCAATGAAACGTTAAACATGGTTTCGTTCATTACGCTGAAGAACGTCAAAATGCTCAACCACAGGATGAATCGCGACGCGTGAGCTTCATTTCGGTGTTGCATTTGAATATGACCCCTTTATAAGGAAGGGGAATCGCAGTTTATAGGGTCAATGATGCGCCTTCCCCTAAATGTTGTACCCTTGCGAAATTGTTTTGCCGCATGATATGCTACGCCTCCAAATTAGTAAAAATGAGAAAATAAACCAACCCGATTATATCACATCCGATGGAAGGACGTAAGCGTCATTCATTGGAATAATCCGTCAGACCCGTATATACTGGAGTTATTACTATAGATTGGAGTGATCGGAATGCGGCAACTTAACCACATTCGAAAGGAGAATAACATGAACGGAGAAAAGAGGATTTTAACGCATGCATATTATAAATATAGGGATTCTGGCGCACGTAGACGCCGGAAAGACAAGTCTGGCTGAGCGTATTTTATATGATACGAATGTTATTGACGAGCTGGGAAGGGTAGATCAAGGAAATACGCAGATGGATGCCATGGAGCTGGAACGGAAAAGAGGCATCACGATCAAAGCGTCCGTCGTTTCTTTTGAACTTCATGGGTTGAAAGTGAATTTGATCGATACGCCGGGCCATGCGGATTTTATCGCGGAAGTGGAGCGGTCGCTGAGCGTATTGGACGGCGTTATTCTGGTTGTTTCGGCAGTGGAAGGCGTTCAGGCGCAGACCAAAATCCTGTTTTCCGTCTTGAAAAAAATGGGGCTTCCCACGATTTTGTTCGTGAACAAAATTGATCGTCTCGGCGCGCAATCCGATAATACGGCGCTGGAGTGGATTCGTGAAAAGCTGACACCGAACGCATTTCCTCTGTGTCAGGTCGAACATGCAGGCGATAAGAAGGCGTCTGTTGTTGAATCCCGTTTCGATTGGGCTGCGAACCCCGATTTTATGGAACGATGCATCGAGCTTGCGGCAGCGCACGACGAGCGGGTGTTGGAAGCTTATGTGAACGGCGAAGCGGTAACGGAAGAACAAGTGAAAGCGGCATTCGGAAAGCAAGTAAGGCAGGCGAACATCTACCCGGTTTATTTCGGGTCCGCCATGACGGGAGTAGGCGTGTCCGGCCTGCTCGCCGGGGTGGCCCAATGGTTTCCGGTGAATGAATACGCTGAGGGAGAGCCGTTGTCGGGGGTCGTATTTAAGCTCGAAAAAGAACCGTCCGGTGAAAAGATCGCTTATGTCAGACTGTTCTCAGGCAGCTTAAGCATGAGGGAACAAGTGAAGCTGCAGCGGAAAAACGGGGAGGGCGAATTCGAGGCGCGCACCTGCAAAATCAAAAAGCTTCACGCCTTGATGAACGGAAAGGCTGTTCCCGCCTCCAAGGTAACCGCGGGGGATTTGGGCAAAGTATGGGGACTGGAAGACGTCCGGATCGGGGATGTCGTCGGCGAGCGGTCTCATTTAATTAAGCATTTCAGCTTCGCAGTTCCCCGAATGGAGACGCGAATCGAAACGGTGGAGCCCAGCAAGGACCATCTGTTGTACAAGGCGCTTATCGGCCTGTCAGAGGAAGATCCGTTAATCCAGGTGATGAAAGATGATGTTCATCAAGAGCTTTATATCCGCATTTTCGGCGAAGTGCAAAAAGAAGTGATCGAAGAGGCCTTGAAGGAACAGTATGATTTGGAAGTCAGGTTTTCGGAGACCAGAACGGTTTGCCTGGAGAAACCGGCAGGAACGGGTCAGGCGCTGGAGATCATCGCAGAGGGCGATAATCCTTTTTATGCGACCGTGGGGTTTAAAGTCGAGCCCGGCTTGCCGGGAAGCGGAGTCGCCTACGCTTTGGAAGTCGAATTGGGCTCGCTGCCGCTGGCCTTCCATAAAGCCATTGAGGAGACGGTTCACCAGACCTTGAAACAAGGGCTGTCCGGGTGGGAGGTTACCGATATTGTCGTGACACTGACCCATACCGGTTATTTTAGTCCGGTATCGGCGGCGGGCGATTTTAGAAAGCTGGTACCCCTTGTATTGATGGAGGCGCTGGCGCAGGCAGGTACGCATGTTTATGAGCCTATTCAGGCGTTCGAGTTAACGGTGCCCGCGGCTATGATGAGTAAAGCGATCTACAAATTATCCGCGATCCAAGCGGTAGTGCACGAAACGGCTATGCATAACGGCATGTGTCTCATAACAGGCAACATTTCTGTAGCCGCAACGGAGAGCTTCAAGAGAAGCTTGCACGCGTTTACCCAGGGCGAAGGCTTCATGCTCGTTGAACCGGCCGGATTCGTAAGAATGCATGGCGACGTGCCGACAAGAGTGCGGACCGATTACAATCCGTTGAACCGGAATGAATATTTGCTTCACATTCTGCGTGCTTATTAAGGCTATGGCCGCCGAACCTGCACGCCGCCCTTCCCTTGCACTTGGAAGAAAAAGCCGCTCCGTGTCAGTCACCTATGGGCAAGTACGGCAATACTCTGTAAGTATCATAACGATAACAGAGGTGACATCATGGCCGTTGTCAAAGCCAGACAGCAAGATGTTGATTTGCTGGCCCGACTGCTTCGCGCGGAAGCGGAGGGAGAAGGGGAAAAAGGGATGATCCTGGTCGGCAATGTAGGAATCAACCGGATTCGCGCGAATTGCTCGGACTTTAAAGGGCTGCGCACGATTCCGCAAATGATTTATCAGCCGCATGCGTTTGAAGCTGTCATTCACGGGTACTTTTATCAGAAAGCGAGAGACCGGGAGAAACGTTTAGCGAAACGGACCGTAAATGGCGAACGGCAATGGCCGGCCAAGTTCAGTCTTTGGTATTTTCGGCCGCAGGGCGATTGTCCGCCGACATGGTATAACCAGCCGCTTGTGGCCAGGTACAAGAAACACTGTTTCTACCAGCCGACCGCGACAGAGTGCGAAAACATTTATAACACATTCTAGCGTGCAGCGGGCCTATCGCCCGATACTGCCGCCGGCCGTCGTTGTTGGAGCGCCGCTCCTTCTGTTTCGGGATAGCCGCAGTCAAAACTGCCGCTTCCGAGGCGAAGGGGCGGCGGTTTGTTTTTATACACGACGAATATGGAAAGCATAGCGCATCGCAGTTCCTCTAAGTTCGCAAATCTCACCGACGCAGCGAACGGTAAAAGGCAACGGGTTCAACGGCGGACAAGCATGGTAATGAAGAGAATAGAACGGATAGAGAGGAGCCGAGGAAATGGGCTTTCTTTTCATTTTGATCTATTTTGTCTTGATATTTATCGTGCTGGAAATTGCCGTCATGCTGCTGATCGTTACGGGTCTCGACAACGAAATCGCCCGCTTCCAAGCCGTCTCCATGCTGACTTCCACCGGGTTCACCACCAAGGAGTCGGAGTTGATCCTGCGGCATCCCGTTCGGCGTAAGATCGGTGTATTTCTCATCTTGTTCGGGGTGTTCTCGCTCGCGGTAATGATCTCCACGCTCAGCAATTTATTGGCCCAAAGCTTCCGCGTGCCGCAGTTGACAGGCGTGACGTTAGGGTTCGGCGCTGTTTTGCTTGCAATCAAAAACAAGCGTATCGTCAACAGCTTGAAGCGGCGGTTTCACAAGCATCTCAAGCAGGAATTCGAGCTGCACGAGCTGCCGATCGAGGAAGTGTTATATTTTACGGGCAGCGATTTATTTACCGGCATTTCGATCGGCAAGGGGTCCGCTATGGCGGGGCGCGGCCTCCGCGACGTCTGTTGTCCGAAGGAGGACATCAATGTCTTGTTCGTACAGAGAGGAGATACGAAAATCCGCAGCGGATGTTTGCGGTTGGCCCTTCAAGAGGGAGATATCCTATTCGTGTACGGAGACAAGGAAGCGATCGAACGAAGGTTCCGCGGTGAACTCGCCGCGATGCGTCAAGAGGAAGGGAATGAGAAGCATGTCACCGAACTGTGAACCGATTTTCGTCCAGCTTTTTTACGGAAAATTAATCTCCCAAGCTTTGACAAAATGGTAAAATGAATCTGGGCAGTATGCCCCAATATAGAAAATACTGGAGGTAACTGATGAGATCCTTTAAAGCTGTTCTTGCAAAAACGGCACTGGCGCTTTCGCTGCTCCTTCCGCTGCCGGGATGGATGGGGGACGCGCCGAAGGCGCTGGCGGAAGGGCCGACGGACCCTGCTCCGTTCCTTAATCCTACGGTTGTGAACGAGAATGCGGGCAAAAAAATTCTGTTCGACAACACGCACGGCCAGACGGCGGGGGCTGCGGACTGGGTGATTGACGGGGGGTTCTCGGATTTCGCCAATGCGCTCGCGAACAATGGCTACTACGTCAAGGAGCTTCGCAAAACGACGCCGATCACGCTGAGCGACTTGAGCAGCTACGACGTGTTCGTGGTCGGAGAGGCCAACATTCCTTACAAAACAAGCGAGCAGGACGCGATGGCGCAGTACGTCCGGAATGGCGGCAGCATCTTTTTCATCGCCGACCATTATAATGCGGATCGTAACAAAAACCGCTGGGATGCCTCCGAGGTGATGAACGGCTACCGGCGGGGAGCCTGGACCGATCCGGCGAAAGGCATGAGCGCCGAGGAACGCGCTTCCGATGCAATGCAGGGAGTGGTCAGCTCGGATTGGCTCGCCACGAATTTCGGCGTCCGTTTCCGGTACAATGCGCTGGGAAACGTTACGGCCAATCAGATCGTTTCGCCTAACCAGGCGTTCGGGATTACCCAAGGCGTCTCGGCGGTCGCGATGCATGCCGGTTCGACTCTTGCCATCATCGATCCTATAAAGGCAAAAGGCATCGTATACCTGCCGCAGACAGACGCCGCTTGGCCGAATGCGGTGGATCAAGGCGTATACAACGGCGGCGGGACAGCGGAAGGGCCGTACGCGGCTGTCGCCAAAGTGGCTGCCGGCAAGGCAGCGTTCATTGGCGATTCGTCGCCGGTTGAGGATGCCACGCCGAAATACCGCCGCGAAGAAACGGGACAAGCCAAAACGACTTACGACGGTTTCAAGGAGCAGGACGACGGCAAACTGCTGGTTAATATCGTCAACTGGCTTGCCAAAAAAGAAAGCTACACGCAGCTTAACCAAGTCCCGAGCCTGCAGTTGGACCAACCGACTGCGCTGCTGCCGTTCGAAAACCCGGCAAGCTCGACCGAGCCGAAGCCCGAGCCGTGGTCGGCACCGGCGGCCGGGTATAAATGGTGGGACCGTTCGACGTTCAAGCCGGGATCGTACGGCACCGGATCGGTAGTCAGCAATCCGGTGTACAGCTTCGTCAAGCAGGAGCCGCTCCCGAACGCCAAAGAGTTTCAGATTCGTGTCGTCGTGGACAATTTGGCTCCCGGGACGACGGTGTCGAACTTAAACCTGGGCATTTATGTGTCCGGCGGCACCCAAGTGGCGAAGATCCGCAATGCGGACGGCTCGTGGCCGGCGGGCTACGGCTACAGCTCGAATTTCTCGCTTACGGCCAACAGTCAAGGAAAGGCTACGATAGATTTGACGGTTCAGATTAAGCCGGGAACGAGCGGTTCGGCAAACCTCCGGCTCAAACAAGCGAGCAACAACTTGAAGACGGAAGCGGTCACCATCTCGAATGTACCTGCACAGCCGCTGCCTTAAAGCTTGGCGTTCCCGCAGCTTAACCGAACGCAAGAACCTCTGATGAAAAAAAGCACTCTTCGCCCGCCGGCGGCGCCATGCGCGTCGTACGGGACGAAGAGTGCTTTTTGTTTAGGAAACGGCGTGCTTTTCCGCTTCTTTTTTGGCGTGTTCGCGTTCCTGCCTCCGGCTGGCCAGCTTGCCGACCACGACGACCAGCACAGCCAATCCGATGGGCAGCACATAGTGACCGGCTGGGAAGGTTGTCTCGATCCAATGACCGACGGCTTTGTCGCTAAGCGTCATTTCCCCCGCCGTATAGCCGAGCAGCGCCGCTCCGAGCAGAACGATGACAGGAAAACGGTTCATAAGGCGCATCAGCAGCTGGCTTCCCCAAACGATCAGCGGAATGCTGATGGCCAGTCCCACGACGATCAGCAGCAGGTTTCCGCCGGCGGCACCAGCCACCGCAAGCACGTTATCGAGACTCATGACCAAATCGGCGACGATGATCGTCTGGATCGCTTCTCCGATCTTGCTGCTGGATTTCAAGGTTTCGGCGTTATCTTCGCCCTTCAGCAATTTCACGGCGATATACAGGAGCAGCAGCGCTCCGGCCACTTGCACGAACGGAACTTTTAGCAGCCAGACGGCTACGAAGGTGAGAACGATCCGCAGCAAAATCGCTCCGAAGCTCCCCCAGAATATGGCTTTTTTCTGTTGCTCAGCTGGCAAATTGCGGCAGGCCAAAGCAATGACGACGGCATTGTCTCCGCTAAGCACGATGTTGATCAGAATTAATTTTAGCAGCCCGACTAGCAAATCGCCTTCCATACGCAGACTCCTTCCACTTGCCTCAGTTTGCAGTGCTTGAACTAGTCTATCATACTACTAATTCCTTTAATATAAAATGATTTAAGAATAAAACAACAAGTAGCGTCACGAGCCGTTCCCCAAAAACCTGAATAAAAGCCAAAAACAGATGAGAATATTCCATGTTCGGGTGTTTCCGCTTCCATATATAATGTAGGCGAGATTAGTAAGCCGACAGCATAAGAGAGGGGCGGAATCGATGAGGGAGCTTGGAAAAGCGGAAGAACTGTGGAAGCAATTTGGCGGAGCTGCGTCGCTCTTCGAGCGGGATTGGGTGATGAAGCATGCGGAGGCTGCAATGCGGACAAGGCCCGTCGCGATAACGGATCGGCCGGCGCCGCTGAGCGAAGGAGGCCCTCACGATTATTATTCCAACGGCGATTATTGGTGGCCGAATCCGGATACGCCGGACGGATTGCCCTATATCCGGCGGGACGGGGAGAGCAATCCGGGCAATTTTGACAGCCACCGGCATCTTCTCCGCAGCATGCGGACGCACACGGCGCATTTGGCTGCGGCCTATAAGCTGACAGGGGGAGAGGCCTATGCGGAAAAGGCGGTGTCCTTTTTGCGCACCTTCTTTGCGGACGATGCGACCCGGATGAACCCGCACTTGGCGTACGCTCAAGCGATTCCGGGCATTTGCGCGGGGCGAGGCATCGGTATTATCGATACGCTGCATTTGATCGACGTGCCTGTCGCGATTGAGGCGTTGAGAGACTCACCGCATTTGACGCCGGAGCTGTATGAAGAGCTGCGGCGCTGGTTCGCCGATTACTTGCACTGGATGCGTACGCATGAGAACGGAATCGAAGAAATGAACGAGGGTAACAACCACGGCATTTGCTGGTTTGTGCAGGCGGCCGTGTTCGCACGGTTTACGGGCGACGGGGAGATGCTGCGCTTTTGCCGCCAACGTTACAAGGAGTCGTTGCTGCCGGAGCAAATGGCTATGGACGGGAGCTTTCCCCGCGAGCTCGTCCGCACGAAGCCTTACGGCTACTCGATCTTCGCGCTCGACAACTTGACGACCTTGTGCCACGTATTAACAACGCCGGAGGACGATCTATGGCGCTTTGAGCTATCGGACGGCCGGGGGATCCGGCGGGGCTTCGAATATTTGTTTCCGTACCTGGCCGACAAAAGCGCATGGCCGCTTCCCACGGATGTGGAGCATGACGAAGGCTGGCCGGCGAAGGTGTCGTCGCTGCTGCTTGCAGGACTTGCGTTGGGGCGGCCGGAGTACGTCGAGCTGTGGCGGCGGCTGGACTCCGACCCGGCCGATCCCGAGGTGCGGCGCAATATCGCGATTCGCCAGCCGCTGCTTTGGTTAAAGTAGCGCAAATACGAAAAAAGGACCGGGCTTCCTTGGAAGAAGCTCCGATCCTTATTCGCTGCCTTAATTTAAGGCTGCATGACCTTATCGATCAAGCCGTAAGTCACCGCATCGTCCGCGGACAGGAAGTAATCGCGGTCCATATCCCGCGCCACCTTCTCCAGCGGCTGGCCCGAGCGCTCGGAGACGATCCGGTTTAGCCGATCCCGGGTATCGAGGATGCGGTCGGCATGAATTTTCATATCGGACGCTTGCCCCTTCATCCCGCCCCATGGCTGATGAATCATGACTTCGGCGTTAGGCAGCGCATACCGCTTGCCTTTGGCTCCGGCGACGAGCAGAACGGCGGCGAAGGAGGCGGCGAAGCCAACGCAGATGGTCGACACATCGGGTTTGATGAACTGCATCGTATCGTAAATCGCGAAGCCTGCGGTGGTCGAGCCGCCGGGCGAATTGATGTAAAGATGAATGTCTTTCTCGGGGTCCTCTGCCGACAGCAGCAGCAGCTGAGCGGTGATCGAGTTGGCGACTTGATCGTCGATCTCGCTTCCGAGAAAGACGATGCGGTCTTTCAGCAAGCGGGAGTAAATATCGTAGGAACGTTCCCCGCGGCCGGTTTGTTCCACGACGACCGGTACATAGTTCATGCTTGATGCCCTCCTTGTGTGGCTCAGACCGCTCAGGCGGCCAGCGCTTGAATATTCGTGCCTCCACGGCTCAGGCCGCGTTGGCTGCGTGCAGTAAAGCCCGAGGAGACCATGATGAGCACTTCCTCGGCGCCGGGCTCTCCGGTTCGCGAAGACAGCGTCCAGCGAGTCACGGTCGCTTCCGAGCGATCGTTTCCGGCCTGCCGATAGTCGTCCAAGTGCGTCACCTGCCGGCGGCCTCGTTCGGCTTCCCGGTCCCTTTGCGGCTCCGACCACTGCCACACGACGGCCGGGGAGTTTTCTCCGCCGGCTTCGGCAGCACTGTTCTGCTTTGCTTCGTGCTCTCGTTCGCGTTCCATTATGCATTCCCTCCCGAGGATTGATCGATTTGCGGATATACGGCCAGCACGACGTGATACGGGTCTGCCGGTTCCGCTTCGTTCGCCGGTTTGCGGTACTTGGCGGTCAACTGCCGGACAAGGGCGGCGTACTCCTCGACAAAAGCTTGCCGCTCCTCCGCATCCCGGAGAGAGACTTGAAATTGCAGCGACGCGCTTGGAATGTCCTGACCTTCGTCCGAATGCTCCATCAGGAGCAGCGCATCCTGCTTGATGCGCTCCGCCGTTTGAACCAGATGGGACAACGAGCCTTGGTCCTTGAGGCGGCGGACCGTTTCCGGCTTCATTCCCAATTGATCCGACAGGATGAACGTCTTGGCGACGGCTTGATAAAGCACCTCGACCAGGTTGCGTACCTGCCTCGTACCGACCCGGCGCACGAGCCCGGCTTTCTCCAGCGCCTTCAAGTGATAGTTGATCCGCTGCGGCGCTTCGCCGATCGCCCGGGCCACTTCCGCCGCGGAAGCGGGTGCCGCCAGCCGGGCGGCAATATCCGCCCGCAGCGGATTGAGCAGCACCATGGCTTGCTCCGGGGCTTCAATCCGCAGGCTTTCCAATATGTCTTCGGTCACAGTGGTTCATCTCCGTAAAACAGTATTTGCTACGTAAAAATATATTATTACGTAACTTAGTCGTTGTCAATGGGCTCGGAAATTATCCCTCGGCAGCAGCGGAGCATGGGAAGGAAAAGCAAAAGAGCGATACATGATCTTAAAACTCCGTAATCATTTGCGTTTCGATTCCGTTTAAGATGAGCTTAGAGCAAAAGGAAAGTCAAGATGCGCCGCAACTTTAATGAACGAGCCGCCGTGCAAACATATCATCGTTGGCGTATACCCTGGGCGATTCGAAATGTGTCTGGCGCGCGAACCGGAAGCGGGATTGGTTCACGCCTAAACAAAGGAGGGCTTCCATGAACGGGGTCGATGTGACGCATAACGAGTTGAGGGACGCCGGGCTTCGGGCAACCGGGTTCTACGGCTTTGGCGGCGGATGCCAGAACGAAGTGACTTCCGGCAAGAAGGACGGCGAGGCGTATTTATTGCTGTTGGCATTGAAAGGCCGCGGAGAACTGCGGATGGATGCGGAATCGTTCGTTGTTCTCTCCGGCTACTATTATCTCGTCCCTCCGGAATACGGTTGTAAGCTCGCGTTGTCGACGGAAGGGCGGGCGCTCGGCGTCCAGTTCGAGCTGCGCGACGACGGTTTGGAGCGGATCGTCCGGGCCATGCCGCGGATGGGAGCTTGCGGCTCGGCCACGGTATCCAACATCGAATATTGGCTGCAAGCGGGAGGATTGCCGGGCGATGCGGCCGATCCTCTGGCGTCCTACCGGATGGACGCGGCGGTCAAGACGGTGCTGCTTACCTTGGCGCGGTTGGGCACGGAGCGGAGGCCGTTGACTCACGAGGTTCGCTGCGGACAAGTTTTATCCGGTGGCGGTCCGTTTCCGATGGCCGATTACATCCGGAATCATTATGCGGCCAAAGTCACGCTTGACGATATGGCCAAGCGCTTCGGTTTCCACCCGCATTACATCATACGGATGTTCAACCGGCGGCTCGGGATGAGCCCGATTCAATATTTGCAGGAAGTGCGGCTGCTCAAAGCGATGGAGCTGCTCGAAACGACGAGCATGACCGTGACGGAAATCAGCGAAAGCGTAGGCTGGACGACGTCCTACTTTTCCCGGCTGTTTCATGAGCGTAAAGGCGAGTCGCCTTCGCAATTCAGGAAAAAGAAAATGAAGTCCCCAGTTACCGCCATGAAGCATTTTTAACGACTCTAAACAATCTAACTTCGAGAAAAGAGAGGCGAATGGGATGAAATGGGAAATGCTTCCGGCGCCGCGACAAGGCGGTTTCCGGATGGAAGGGTATTGGGTATGGTGCGGCTCCGTCGTGCAAGGAGAGGACGGAAAATATCACATGTTCGCTTCGCGCTGGCCGAAGTCGCTGCCGATGCATCCGGGCTGGCTTCTGCAATCCGAGGTGGTCCGTGCCGTGTCGGATACGCCGGAAGGGCCGTATGCTTTTCAGGAAGTTGTGCTGCCGGCCCGCGGCGCCCAATATTGGGACGGGCGTAGTACGCACAATCCCCACATCGTGAAGCATAAAGACCGGTACATGCTGTTTTATATGGGCTCGACGCATCCGCTCAGCGAGCCCGAGCTGGAAACGTTCGAAGGCATGAACGATCCCCGGACCATCGTGGCTCGGGCGAACAAACGCATCGGCCTCGCCACGGCGCCCAGCGTGTTCGGTCCGTGGACCCGGCAGGACGCTCCGATTCTCGGCGTGCGGCCCGGCAAATTCGACAGCTTCCTGACGTCGAATCCGGCGCCGAGCGTCGGCGAGGACGGCTCCGTGCTGCTGATCTATAAAGCGCGCCGGTATGAAGGCAGCGTGCACGGCAAAATGACTATCGGCGCGGCAGCGGCCGATCATTACGAAGGCCCGTACCGGGTGCTGCAGGAAACGCCGGTTTTTCCGCCGGAGCGGTTCCATCTCGAAGATCCGTTTATTTGGCGGACCGAGAACGGCTATGAATTGGTTGCCAAAGATATGGAGGGCACCGTCTGCGGCGAAAAATACGGCGGCATCCGCGCGTATTCACGGGATGGGCTGAACTGGGAAGTAAGCGAGGAGCCCCAAGCTTACTCGCGTACCGTTGTTTGGGATGACTGGACGGTGACGACGCTCGGCAATCTGGAGCGGCCGTTTCTGCTTTTTGATGCGAACGGCAGGCCCACGCATCTGTTTGCAGCGGTATCGGACGGCGTGAAAGGTTTTTCGGATTGCAGCAACACTTGGAACCAGGTATTTCCCTTAAAGATGAAATAAGCGGTCATTATGCGTAAAAATTGGTCCAAAGGGGAGAAGCAAGTGGCACAATCGACATTGACCTGGCAGACGGCAGCTCCGGGAATATGGCGGCTGAAGGCGGGAAGGCCTTCGACGCTATCTCCCGCTTCAGTCATGAACCGGACTCCCAAGACGGCAGCTCTGCAATCGATGGGCGAAGCCGAATTCCCGTTCGATGCGGCGGATGTGAAAATAGAGCGGGTCGGCGGCCGTATCGTCGTGGCGCTGCCGCTCGGAAGCGAGGAGTCGCTGTATGGACTAGGCCTGCAGCTTCTGAAGCTGAATCACCGCGGCCGGACGCGTTATTTGCGGGTCAACAGCGACCCGAAGCAGGATACGGGAGAGACCCATGCGCCCGTTCCGTTCTATGTGTCCAGCAGAGGCTATGGGGTATATGCCGATACTTCGCGTATCGTGACCCTGTGCTGCGGCTCGTCGGTCCGGTCGGACAGCGGTCTGTCCGGGAACGCAAAGGATCGCAACCGCGACCCATCGTGGAAAGCGACGCCGGTGAGCGACCGGGTGGAAATTACGGTGGCGGACGAGGGGCTGGACATTTATGTTTTCGCCGGACCGACGCCGCTTGACGCCGTTCGCCGCTACAACTTGTATTTTGGCGGTGGCTCGCTTCCCCCGCGCTGGGGGCTTGGTTTCTGGCACCGGGTGCCCAAAAGCTACTCGGCCGACGAGGTGCGCGCGGAAGCTGCGGCGTTCCGGGAACGGGACATTCCGTGCGATGTCATCGGACTGGAGCCGGGCTGGCACACCCGCAGCTACCCGGTGACGTACGAGTGGAACCGGGAGCTGTTTCCCGATCCGGAACAATTTGTCCGGGACCTGGAAAAGGACGGCTTCAAAGTCAACCTGTGGGAACATCCCTACGTGTCGCCGGATGCGGCCATTTACGAGGCGCTTCGGCCGTTTTCCGGCTCCCACACGGTTTGGCACGGGCTGGCGCCGGACTATACGCTGCCCGAGGCGCAAGCGATTTATATGGAACAGCACGAACGCGAGCACGTGATGATCGGCGTATCCGGCTATAAGCTGGACGAATGCGACGGCAGCGAGCTGACCCGCAACTCGTGGATGTTCCCTGCGCATGCAAGCTTTCCTTCAGGCTGTGACGGCGAGCAGCTGCGGCAGCTGTACGGCTTGCTGCTTCAGAAAATGACCGACGATCTGTACCGCTCCCATAACCGCCGGACGTACGGCTTGGTTCGCGCTTCCGCAGGCGCCGCTTCGTCGCTTCCTTACGTGCTTTATTCCGATCTGTACGATCACCGCGACTATGTCCGCGCGTTGTGCAATTCGGGCTTCAGCGGCTTGCTCTGGACGCCCGAGGTGCGAAAAGCGCGGAGCAGCGAAGACTGGGTCCGCCGGATGCAGACCGTGTGCTTCTCGCCGCTTGCCATGCTGAATGCATGGGCAGACGGGACGAAGCCGTGGTCGTTCCCCGAGGTCGAGCCCATCGTTACCCGCTACATTCGCTTGCGCATGCAGTTGCTGCCTTACCTGTATTCGGCCTTCGCCAACTATTGGGCGGAAGGCGTGCCCCCGGTGCGGGCCATGGCTCTGGAAGCCGGCGTGACGGTGCGCGCGCAGGCCGGCAGCGGCCGCTTCGACTCGGATGAATTCGCTTACGGCGGCGCAGCCGATAAAGAATGGGACGACCAGTTCATGTTCGGCGATTCGCTGCTCGTTGCCCCGCTGTTTGAAGGAGAAACGGAGCGGATCGTTTATTTGCCGCAAGGTCTATGGTACGACTTCGATACGGGGGAACGCTTCGAAGGCGGCCGTACGATCCGCGTCCAGCCAGGGCTTGAGAAGATTCCGGTGTTTGTAAAGGACGGTGCGGTTATTCCAATGATGGCCGTCATGGACCATGCGCCGCGCGCCGGAGTGAAGGTCGATCTCGAGCTGCATCATTACGGCACGAGCCCGGGCAAGTTCCAACTGTTTGACGACGACGGCGAGACATTTGCCTACGAGAGCGGCGAGTACCGCTGGCGCACGGCCGAAGTTGCCGTGGATGCCGACGGCCGGAAAAGCGGCTCCGTTAGCCGCACGGAAGCCGGTTGGTCCTCCGCGTACGGCGAATTCGTGTGGGTATTTCATTAATGCAAAAAGACGCCAAAGGGCGCCTTGAGCTTGTTGAGAAAGTGGTCAGATGGAAACAATAGAGGTTACGATGGGGTAGGGTATCCACTTCCGACCGCTGTTGTCCTCGGGAAATTTTGATTGGAAGCCGCTTATCAGCGGACATTTCCCGAAGACAAAGGCGGCCGCTATCGCTTCTCCAGTGGATACCCTACCTCCGTATGTATCTCTATTTTTGTAAAAGCCATCTTTTTCAACAAGCATGCAAAAAGGCGCCAATCGGCGCCTTTTTTGCATGCTTTTATTTCGTAAGCGGATCGGCCGCAGGTTCCTCATCGAGCTCTATCCAAGAACTCGTCCATTTCTCCATTTCCAGGAAGACAGGGGCCAGAGCGTGGCCTTTGTCCGTGAGAGAATACTCAATGCGAACGGGAGTTTCCGGATACACGTCCCGCTTCACAATCCCCTCGTGTTCCAAATCTTTTAATCGCTCCGATAACAATCTTCCGCTAATCTGAAGGGCGGTCTCGATGGTGCAGAACCGCTGAGGGCCCTTAAGCAGCTGATGGATAATAAGCCCGGCCCATCGCTTGCTGACGATCCGCATGCCTTTTTCGAATCTGGGGCACACTGAAGACTGATTCATATCCCGTCACCTCGCTATAGTTCTATTATACCGCACGATTAACAAAAATAATATAGTTGCAAACAAAAAATTAGTTACTTGACATAGATAAATTATCATTGTATACTTACTTACATAAAGTAACCTTATTACTTAGGGGGTAGCATGATGATTCCAGCTTTATTTTTAGCGCACGGCTCTCCAATGCTTGCGATCGAGCAGACGCCTTACACCGATTTTTTGGCGAAATTGGGCGAGCAGTACGAACCCCGGGCGATTGTCATCTTTACGGCGCATTGGGAAAGCGAGACGTTGACGATTTCATCGACGGACGATGTCTACGATACGATCTACGATTTCGGCGGATTTCCGGATGAGCTATACCAGGTCAAGTATCCGGCCAGAGGGTCCAAAGCGATCGCGGCGATGCTGGAGCAAAAGCTGACGGCAAACGGTATCGAAGTCCGCACCGATTCAATCAGGGGGCTCGATCATGGCTCCTGGACGCTGCTCCATCGCATGTATCCGAAGGCGGACATTCCGGTAGTTCAAGTATCGGTGAACCCTTATCTTGCCCCTGATCAGCAATACCGGATCGGCGAGGCGATTCGCGGGCTCGGACAGGAAGGCATCTTGGTGATCGGCAGCGGGGTAACTGTGCACAATCTTCGAATGCTGAACTGGGGCCAGAAGACGCCGGAGCCGTGGGCGGTCGCCTTCGACGACTGGCTGCTGGAGAAACTGCAGTCCGGCGATTTGAACGCGTTGTTCCATTATGCGGAGCAAGCCCCGCATGCCCGTCAGGCCGTGCCGAGAGCGGAGCATTTCGTGCCGCTGTTCATCGCGATGGGAAGCGGGGAAGGGCAAGCTCAGGTGATCCATCGGAGCTACGATTTGGGCACGCTCAGCTATATGTGTTTGCAATTTTAACAATAACTATTAGGAAATAAGGAGAGGAAACTTTTGAATAAGAAATACGAAGTTAGTCTGTTGTTAATCCGTTTGGTGCTAGGCATTTCTTTTTTGGTTCATGGAGTGGTCAAATTTCAGAGCGGGATCGGCAATATCGCCGGTTGGTTCGAAAGCATCGGTCTTCCGGGCTTTGCAGCCTATGCTGTAGGGATTATCGAGGTGGTCGGAGGAATCGCCCTGATCCTGGGCCTTGGCACACGGATCGTTTCCACTTTGTTCGCATTGCTTATGATCGGCGCCATCGTGAAGGCGAAATGGGCCGGCGGATTTTTGGGAAGTCCGCAGATGGCCGGGTACGAATTGGATTTGGCGTTCTTCGTCATGGCGCTGGCTTTGGCCATAGCCGGTAACTCGCTGCTGTCGCTAGGCAGCTTGTTGTCCCCAGGCAAATCGAAACGCGCCGATACGTAAATAACAGATACGCAAAGAAGCAGGTCTGCAGATCTGCTTCTTTTGCATGCTCGAAAGATCTGCAGTCTTTTCGACATCTTTAGGATATTCGAGTTATTTCGACAAAAAGATGTAGACGGTATATAGGCCACGTAGGTATAATATAGAAAAGAAAAGGATCAAATTGGAAAGAAGGTAAAGACTATGCAGCAAATGATCGGCACCTATGACTGGTTTTTGGTCTTTCTTTCCTATGTGATCTCGGTCCTGGCTTCCTATACCGCACTGGATATGGGTGGCAGAATCAATGCGGCACGTGGACGTACCAGGTTAATATGGCTTTGCGGCGGGGCGCTGGCGATGGGGCTTGGGATTTGGTCGATGCATTTTGTAGGAATGCTCGCTTACCGGATGCCGATGGAGGTCCATTATGACGTCGCCCTTGTTCTGCTTTCGATGGTATTTGCCGTTATCGCCTCGTATATTGCCTTGGCTGCGGTTGGGGGCAGACATTTCGGATGGCGCAATTGGACCGTCGGCGGCCTGTTCATGGCCTTCGGCATCATAGGCATGCACTATACGGGAATGACGGCGATGAAGATGAACGCGGTCATTCAGTACCGCCCGCTGGTCTTGAGCCTATCCGTTATCATCGCAGTGATCGCGTCCATGGCCGCGATGTGGCTGACCTTTTATTTTCGCGATGACATCGGCAGATCCCGCATTTACCGTAAAATCGGCAGCGGCTTTGTGATGGGAGCGGCGATTTCGGGCATGCATTACACGGGGATGGGGGCAGCCCGCTTCATCAGTCTGGATCATATGAATTGGATGAGCAACGAGCTGAGCGTGGAAACGTCGTTGATTGCTTATGTAATCGGCATGATGACGCTGTTGCTGCTGGGGATTGCGCTTGTGTCGTCGTTCGTGGACAAGAGGCTTGCGTACCACGCGGCCAAGCTTCACGAAAGCGAGCAGCATTTTCAATCGCTGTTTGATTACAATACGGATGCGGTATTTTCCATCGATCTGGAAGGGCGATTCATCGCCGCGAATCCCGCGGTCGAAGCGATAACGGGCTATTCGACGGAGGAGACCGTAGGACGCAGCTTAAGCCGCATCTCGGAGCTTTGGGATACCGATGAGCTGAACTGGAGGTTTGCGGAATCCGTAAAGGGCATCCCCCAGAAGTTCGAAATGACCATCAAGCATAAGCAGGGTAAAGCTATAGATCTGAGCGTCACCTGCGTTCCCATTGTCGTGAACCGGGAGGTCACCGGACTGTTCGGGATATGTCAAGACATCACGGAAAAGAAACAAGCGGAGCGCCGGATCAACGACCTTGCTTACCGGGACGATCTGACAGGGATGCCGAACCGCCGTTATTTGCTGGAAACGTTGAATGGACTGGCGGAGGCGGAAGAAGCAATCGGAAGGGCGCTTCTGGTCATCGATATCGACCGCTTCAAGCTGATCAACGATTCCATCGGGCAAAAGCAGGGGGACAAGCTGCTGCGGCAGCTGTCGGACCGTCTGCACCACGCCGTCGGCGAAGATAAGGTTATCGCGCGAATCGGAAGCGACGAGTTTGCCGTGCTGCTGTACGAGATTGCGGGAGGAGAGAGCGAAGCGGCCGCCGAAGCGCTGCAGCTGCACGAAAATCTCCAGCGCCCCTTTACGCTGGGTGCGCACAAAGTGCATCTCAGCCTCACGATCGGCTACGCGGTGCAGACTGTCGCCGCTAACGGGGAAATGCTGCTCAAGCATGCCGATTCGGCGCTGTTTTATTCGAAGAAGCAAGGGCGGAACCGGATACAGGCTTATTCCTCGGAAATGGACGAGGCGTCCGAACAGAAGCTGGCGCTTGAGAACGGCTTGCGGCTTGCGCTGGAGCGGGATGAGTTCGAGGTGCACTATCAGCCGCAGGTGAATATGCAGGGGCAGGTGATCGGAGCCGAGGCGCTCGTGCGCTGGCGGCATCCTGAGCAAGGCCTCGTATCGCCGGGGTTATTCATCCCGGTCGCCGAGGAAAGCGGGCTGATTCATCTGATCGGCGAGCGGGTGCTGCGCTTGGCCTGCCGGCAAAACAAATTGTGGCAGGAAGCCGGATTCCCGCCGATGCCCGTTTCCGTCAACCTGTCGAACAAGCAGTTCGAGCAGCCGCATTTGATCGAAACGATCCGGGAAGCGCTGCACGAATCGGGGCTGGAGCCGAAATATCTCGATTTGGAAATTACGGAAAGCATGATGGCCGCAGATGCGAACAATGCGGAAACGACGCTGCGCCGGTTGAAGCAAATCGGCGTGCAAGTCAGCATGGACGATTTCGGCACGGGCTACAGCTCGCTCAGCTATTTGAACCGATTCCCGATTGACAAGCTGAAAATCGATCAATCATTCGTACGCGATATTGCCCACGGGTCCAGCGGGGCGTCAATTGTCGCTACGATTGTAGCCATGTCGCACCATCTCGGCCTGCAGGTCATCGCGGAAGGCGTGGAGACACAGGAGCAGATCGACTTTCTGCGCGACAAAAAATGCGATCTGGTGCAGGGCTACTATTACAGCAAGCCGCTGCCGCCGGATGAGTTTGAACGATACTTGCAAAACATGGCCCGTTCGGCTGAGCCTGCATGAGCCAAAGCATAAGGCCTCTCGAACGTAACTCTTCAATGGCGGGGATGTTGCGAAGAGGTCTTCTCGGCGTTATACTTGTATTTTTTCTACCAGATGCTTATAATACAATTTACAATCGTTTTTTGTCACAGACATGGCAAACTTGGCGAAAGTCAAGGACGCAAAGCTATAGGGACTAAGGTGTAACACGATGTCAGCCAGCTGCCGAAGGACAAGAGGAAATAGTCGAACACGGCCTCCCTTTTGGCGCTTGGGGCGGTCTTATTTTTTTATGTATAAAAACAACGGGTTGGGGGCAGTTCGGCGTGAAAAAAATCTTGATCGTGGACGATTCGCTATTCATGCGGATGATACTGAGAAACGTAATTCAGGAATTGGGTTACGAAACGGTAGCCGAGGCGAGCAATGGACTGGAAGCGCTGACATTATACTCTGAACTGAAGCCGGATCTTGTTACCCTTGATATCACGATGCCCGAAATGGATGGGATCACGGCACTGGAAGAGATCAAGAATATGGACCCCGACGCCAAAGTCATCATGGTGTCGGCTATGGGCCAGCAGGCGCTGTTGATTCGGGCGGTTTCGATGGGAGCAAGTGACTTTATCGTCAAGCCGTTCAGCAAGGACCGGGTCCGGGAGGCTTTGAAAAAGGCGTTTGCGAGCTAGGATTGACGATGTATAGGTGCAGCCGCGAAAGGAGCCGGCAGGAACGGTGCCTTTCTTTTTTGAGTTTCGCGTCTTCTCTTTGGTACAATAGAATTCGTGAAAGCTACTATTCGAATGAAAAGAAGGAGCTGGTCGTATGGAGATTTGGTATCATGGTCATTCCTGTGTTCAATTGACTCATGGAGGACATTCCTTAATCATCGATCCTTTTATTTCCGGGAACCGTCTGGCCACAACCAAGCCCGAGGATGTGAAGGCGGAATATGTCCTTCTTACACACGGCCATCCCGACCATATTCTCGATACCGTACCCATCGCCAAAAGCAATAATGCAACGGTCATTGCAACGTTCGAGCTGGCGACTTACATGAGCTGGCAAGGTCTGAACACCTTCGCGATGAATATCGGCGGCAGAGCGTCGATCGGATTCGCGGAGATCGAGATGATTCAAGCGTTCCACAGCTCGGGAATCGTGCTGGAAGAAGAAAAAAAGATCATCTATGGCGGCATGCCCGGCGGATATGTGATCAAGTGGGACGGGCTGACGATTCTTCATAGCGGGGACACGGCCCTGTTCTCCGATATGAAGCTGATCGGACAGCGCCACAAGATCGATCTGGCGTTCCTGCCGATCGGCGACGTCTTCACGATGGGGCCGGACGATGCGGCTCTAGCCGCCGAATGGCTGGGTGCAAAAGCGGTCGTGCCGCTTCATTTCAACACGTTCCCGCCGATCGTTCAGGATGCGGACCGTTTCGCCGCCGGACTTCGGGATAAAGGCATCCAGAGCCGGGCATTGCAGCCGGGAGAAAAACTTACGTTATAGCTTGGGGGAAAAGACATCATGGATTTGAGCATCATGCCTGTACATACAGAAGAACAGCTTCGCGACTGCTTTGCCGTACGTATTCGCGTGTTCGTGGAAGAGCAAGGGGTTTCGCCGGAAGAAGAGATGGACGAATACGATGCTTCGCCAAGCGCCGCAAGGCATTTTCTGATCATGAACGGAAATGAGCCCGCCGCGGCTGCCCGCTGGATCATGTACGATGGGAAGACGGCCAAGCTCCAGCGGATTGCCGTGATGAAGCCGTACCGCGGATACGGGCTCGGACGTCAGATCATTCAGGAGATGGAAGAGGATGTCCGGACGCAGGGCGTTCCGGCGATCATCCTGGACGCTCAAACCCAGGCAGAGGCGTTTTACGAGAAGTTAGGCTACAAAACGGTTTCTAGCGAGCCGTTCCTCGACGCCGGAATCTGGCACGTGCGTATGCGCAAGGAGCTGTAAAGAAGCCAAAATTGCATGACACGCTGATGTTCGGCGTGTTTTTTTGCATGTACAAGGTGACAATAATGTCACTCATGTAAGCCGATTCGATGAGAAGACCGCCGTATTTTCCGTTATAATTGTTATAAAATATGACAGCATGGGTGTGAACGACAATGCTTCAAGCTTATTTGTTTCCAATCGGCTTCGCGCTACAGACGTTTCCGCTGCTGGCGTTCGTCTTTACGCTGCCGTTTTTGATCGTACAGTACCGGAAATACGGCTACGTCAATAAAATACGTGTCATTGTCCTGTATTCTTTTTTACTGTATTTATTGTGCGCCCTGTACTTGGTCATCCTGCCGCTGCCGGATACCCGGCATACTTGCTCCGGGACGACGGGCTCGTTCAATCAATGGGTACCGTTCCAGTTTGTTCGCGATTTTCTGCGGGAAACCGGCCTGCAGTGGAACAATCCGGCAACCTATCTTAAGGTGTTCGGGGAACGGGGGGTTCTGCAAGTAGCGTTCAATGTGCTGCTGCTTGTCCCTTTGGGCGTGTTTTTGCGCTATTATTTCCGGCGCCGCATTGTGCGAACGGCGGTTACGACGTTTCTGGTATCGCTGTTTTTTGAAGTGACGCAGGGAACGGGACTGTATGGGATTTACGATTGCCCTTACCGTCTGTTCGATGTGGACGATCTGATGCTTAATACGGCAGGCGGCCTGGTCGGTTATGCGATAGCTCCGTGGTTGACGGCCTTTATGCCCAAAAGCGATACATTGGACGAAGGCGTCGATCTGTCCGTTACGCGTGTCAGCTACACCCGTCGTTTTGTCGCGTGGCTGATCGATTGGGCGATATTGTCGCCGTTCATTCTATTTTTCCTGGGTCGGCATATGCTGCTTCCGATCGCTGGAGCGGTCCTCTTCTATTTTGTCGTCGTCCCATACTTGACCGAAGGCAGAACGCTGGGCAAGCGGATCGTGCGCATTCGCCTGACTGGAAAAGACGGCGGGTTGACGCTGCACGCACTTTTGGTCCGCTGTGTTTCACTGTATTTTCTTATTGGCGGTCCAAATGTGCTGTTTATCGGTGGCGGAATGAACCACCTCCCTTCGGTGGTAATGATCCCGCTGCTGCTTGTCGCAGGGCTCCTGAACCTTGTCTTCGGCATCCATGCACTGCTCTGTTTCGTGCGGCGGGACCGGATGCTGTTCTATGAGCGGTGGAGCGAGACGAAGCATTCGATCACGTAAAAACCCGGTTTTGAAGATGGCCTTGTGGCGCCGTGTTGAATACGGTACTGCGGCCGTCTTTTTTGTTTGGGCTGGTTTGGAAATTTGGTTATAATTGTTTTTTCTTTTGGAAATAGATGGCCGAACAAGTGTTTCCTGTGATAAAATGTTTGTACGATAAAGGAGGGACGGAGAGGTTGAAGAAAGCGATACGAAAAATACCGGTTCGTGAATACGCCCTCTTGTTGAGCCGCTATTTGAAGCCACAGCGCAAAAGCATGATTTTGCTGGCCGTCCTGCTCGTAAGCGGCATTGCCATGCAGCTGGTAAACCCGCAAATTATCCGTTATTTCATCGACACGGCGCAGTCCCAGTCAAGCACCAGGCCCTTGCTGATCGCAGGCGGTCTGTTCATTGTCGTCACCCTGATTCAACAGGTTGTGGCCGTGGCCGCTACGTATGTCGGCGCGAATGTCGGGTGGCTGGCAACCAATCAGCTGCGCGGTGATGTGGCGGATCATTGCTTGAAGCTCGATATGACGTTTCATAAGTCGCAAACGTCCGGCACGATCATCGAGCGGGTGGATGGGGACATCAACAATTTATCCAACTTTTTCTCCAGCTTCGTCATTACGCTGCTGAGCAATCTCGTGCTGGTGGCGGGGATGCTGGTGCTGCTTTTCCGGGAGGGATGGTTGATCGGCGTCGGCATGCTCTTTTTTGTCGTGTTCGCGATGGTCGCCATCCAGTATATCCGGAAGTTTGCGGTGCCTCATTGGGGGAAGCTGAGACAGGTGAGCGCGAAGTTTTACGGCTTCTTGGGCGAGCATCTGGAAGGGACGGAGGATACGCGAGCCAACGGCGCGACCGGGTATGTGATGCGCCGGTATCACGAGTTGCTGCGCGAATGGCTGCCGGTGCGCGTGCGGGCGTTTCTCGGTTGGGCGTCGATGTGGATCACGACCCTGATCGTGTTTGCGATAGGCAACGCGGTTGCGTTTGCGCTGAGCTTTTATTTGTGGAAAAAGGGATCGATTACGCTCGGTACCGTGTACATGATCTTCTACTACACCGAGCTGATGGCCAAACCGATCGAGCAAATCCGCACACAGATGGAGGATTTGCAAAAGGCGGACGCCAGCATCGTCCGGGTGAAGGAGCTGCTGGAGACGCAATCGGTGATTCAGGACGGACCGGGTACGCTGGTGCCGCAGGGAGCGCTGTCTGTGGCGTTCGAGGGCGTCCGCTTCGGCTACGATGCGGACAGCCTGACGCTGCATGACGTCAGCTTCCGCTTGGAGCCGGGGCAGGTGCTGGGCTTGCTCGGCCGGACGGGCAGCGGTAAAACGACGCTGGCGCGCCTGCTGCTGCGTTTCTACGATCCGGGAGACGGACGGATCGTTCTCGGGGAGACGGATATTCGCGAGGCGAAGCTGCAGCAGCTGCGCAGCCGGGTCGGGATGGTGACTCAGTCGATCGAGCTGTTCCAAGGGACGGTCCGCGACAACCTGACGTTCTTTGACGAGACGATCTCCGACGAACGGGTGGAACAGGTGCTTCGGGAGCTGGGGATGGAGTCGTGGCTTCGCTCGCTGCCGGGCGGCTTGGATACGATGCTGGAGTCCGGGGGCGGTGGATTGTCCGCAGGCGAGGCACAGCTGCTGTCGTTCGCCAGGGTGTTTTTGTCCGATCCGGGACTCGTCATTCTCGACGAGGCGTCTTCCCGTCTGGACCCGGCGACCGAGCAGCGCATCGAGCGGGCAATGAACCGGCTGCTGCTGGGCCGGACCTGCATTATTATCGCCCACCGGCTGGCGACGATCCAGCGGGCGGACCGCATTCTTATCCTCGACAACGGACGTATCGCCGAGGAGGGAGACCGGGCAAGGCTCGGGGCCGATCCGAATTCCCGCTATAGCCGGATGCTGAAGGTCGGAATGGAGGAAATGCTGGTATGACGACCTTTTCTTTTTTATGGCGGCTGACGCGTTACCGGTTGGGGCTTTATATTTTGAACGCGCTCGCCTGGTCTTTGATTTATTTGGCCCCGATCGTTCCCGGGCTTGTGACGAAAGCGTTTTTCGACGAGTTGTCGGGTCATTCCGCCTACAGCTTCGGCATTTGGACGTTGGTCCTCTTTCTGCTGCTGGCGGCGTTGGCCCGGGTCGTGCTGATCGTGTTCGGCTTTATCACGGACGTCCAGTTCCGTTTCCGCGTCGCGGCGCTGCTGCGCCGGAACCTGCTGCGGCATGTGCTCAAGGAACCGGGGGCGCGGGCGATTCCGATCTCGCCGGGCGAGGCGATCAGCTCGTTCCGGGACGATGTTGAGCAGGTGGAGGAAACAGTTAGCTGGTCGGTGGACTCGTTCGGGATGACGCTGTTCGCTGCGGTATCGTGCTACATTCTTATTCGCATTAACGCGGAGATGACGCTTTGGGTGTTTTTGCCGCTTGTTATCGTGGTCACGATCGCTCAATTGTCGACGACAATGCTGCAAAAATACCGGGCGGCGAGCCGGGAAGCGACAAGCCAAGTCACCGGGGCAATCAGCGAAATGTTCTCTACGGTGCAATCGATTCAGGTGGCAGGTGCGGAAGACCGGGTCATCGGCCGCTTCAAGCGGTTGAATGACCAGCGCCGGGAAGCGATGCTGAAGGACCGGCTGCTAAGCACGACGCTGGAGTCGATTTTCTCCAACGCGGTTAATTTCGGCACCGGATTGATTTTGCTGCTGGCCGCGCAATCGATGCGGGACGGCAGCTTTACGGTCGGCGATTTCGCACTTTTCGTTTATTACCTGACGTTCGTGACGCAATTCATCCAAAATTTCGGGAAGTTCATGACGTACTTTAAGCAAAGCACGGTTTCGAAGGACCGTCTGGTGACGCTGCTGCAAGGGGCGGACGAGGAAAGGCTGACGGAGTACCATCCGCTGCATTTGCGGGGAAGCCTGCCGGAGATGGACGAAGGGGTTGCGGTTACCGGCGGCCGGACCTTGGAGATGGTGGAAGTGCGCGGCCTGACGTACCGTTATCCCGAAACAGGCCGGGGGATTGAAGGGATCGACCTGACGCTGCCGCGCGGTTCGTTCACCGTCATTACCGGGCGGGTCGGCTCAGGCAAGACGACGCTGGCGCGCACGCTGCTTGGGCTGCTGCCCATGCAAGCGGGAGACATTCGTTGGAACGGGGAGCCTGTGGCGAAGCCGGACGACTTTTTCATTCCGCCGCGCAGCGCCTATACGCCGCAAATTCCGCGGCTGTACAGCGATACGCTGGAGAACAATATTTTGCTGGGCATGCATGCCGAGTCGGAGCAGCTTGAGCGGGCGATCCGCTCCGCCGTACTGGAGCAGGATCTGGGGTATTTGCCGCATGGCCTCGACACGGTCATCGGGCCGCGCGGCGTAAAGCTCTCCGGCGGGCAGGCCCAACGTACCGCAGCTGCCCGGATGTTCGTACGCGATGCGGAGCTGCTTGTCTTCGACGATCTGTCGAGCGCGCTCGACGTCGATACCGAGGGGAAGCTGTGGGAGCGGCTCAAAGAACTGCGGCAAGGCGCGACCTGCTTAGTCATTTCCCACCGCAAAGCGGCGCTGGCCCGAGCGGACCGCATCGTCGTTCTGAAGGACGGACGCGTCGATGCCCAAGGCACGCTGGAGGAGCTGCTGGAATCGAACGCGGAGCTGCAGCGCCTGTGGCATCGCGGCGAGGCGTAGAAGGGGCCCGTTGGGGCCAGGCGCTTGTTAGGGGGGCTGCTGTGCTTCGTCCATTTCCCGGGCAAGCGCAGGAGTCGACAGGCTTCTACAGTGTGGAAGGTTATGAGGACGTCAGGATTACCGTGGTATCCGGGCGGTTAGATTGCGGCGAAACCGATGTGTTTTTTAGAGCATCGGCTTCGCTTTTTTTTTGCAGAGGATGGAAATAGAGCATCTCATTTCCGCTAATGGCTGGCGGGAAGAAGTGATCTGGGGAATAAAGGAACTCAGATGCGCTATGTGCTTCGTTTGGACGTGGGGCGAGAAAATTCGACAAGAGTAGAGCATCTGAGTTCCGCTAAGCTTTTGTAATGGCTTGATTTACCTCCGATAGCGCATTTCGGGTGTGCTATTTTATGAGCTGCTTCAGATGCATGATTTCAGGAGAGTATGTACTATCTTCTGATTTTTAAGAAAGCCGAGGACACGCCATCCGATTCGTAAAGGGATGCCGCATCTTCGGCTTTTCAATGCTTCTTCTCTTGCACGGGCACCTTTACGATTCGCGATTCGGCCAATACCCGGTTCTTGGAATCGACAACGCGTACTTGGACGTCAAGCGTTGCGGCATTGGCCGTGAGTGCCTTCGGCAGGCTGACGCTAAGCGAGGATTCGCTTTGCCAAGTCGTCTGCTGCGGTTCGCCATTGATGAAGACGGTGCTGCCAAGGCCGTATCTTCCGCCATGTACGGTAAGCTGCGATCTTCCGAAAGCATCGCCCCCGACGGTTAAGAAAGCGGGGCTTATCCGTTCGATGAGTGGCTCGCCGTAGCCGAGGATAAACGGCTTCCCCTTAGTATCGCCGCCCTTTGCACCGGCACCTGCAACTGCGTTACTCGCGTCGCCGTCCGCCGCGCCACTTGCGCTGCTGTCTGCCGTCCCGGCCATGCCAGTCGAGCTACTCCCGTCGCCGCCCGCTGCACCGGCACCTGCGGTTGCATTACTCGCGTCGCTGCCGCCCGTCGCGGCACTTGCGCTACTGTCTGTCATCGCGGCCTTGTCAATCGAGCTACTCCCGTGGCTGCCCGCTGCACCGGCACCTACAGCTCCGTTACTCGCGTCGCTGCTGCCCGCCGCGCCACTTGCGCTGCTGTCTGCCGTCCCGACCATGCCAGTCGAGCTACTCCCATCGCCGCCCGCTGCACCAGCACCTACAGCTGCGTTACTCGCGTCGTCGTTACCTGCCACGCGCTCACCACCAGCCTCGCTGCTCGCGCCACCATTGGCCGCCGCACTTGCGTTTCCGCTGCTTGCGGCCGCCTGCTTTTCCAGAGCTAGGATGGCTTTCTGCCGATCCTCGTACTGCTGCACCAGATTAACGTCGATGTTCATCGCTTCATAGTACGTTTTCGGCGGCAGCACCGGCATTTTTCGGTACAGGTCGGACAAAAAGTCCGTGTACGGACTACCCGGCCGCTTCGCCAGATTCAAAACGTATGGGCCTAGAAACGACGGGCTCATATGCAATTCCTCTTTCGCTTCCTTCGGCAAATAGTTGCTCCAGATGACGACGGGAGTGTTATGCATTTTCTCCAAGAAGTCGGGGTCGTCCTCGCCGCTGATGTAATTCGATTCCTTATAAACCAACAGCTTTTCCAAGGAAGGGAGATGGTCGCCGAAAAATACAATGATCGTCGGTTCCTTCAACCTGCTGTAATGCAGAACCAACTCCTGCAACGCCCGGTCAGCGCCTGACAAGCCTTGCGCATACGTCTCGGCTATGCCTGTGACTGCGTTGGACATATGACTTTTCACTTCGATATGATTCTTTTTAAACTTGCCCGGCCAGTAATGATAATGGTTTTCCATCGTATTGGCAAAAATGAAGTCTGGGCCGGGATTTCGTTCGGACTCCTCGATAATGCGCCGCACGACGGCGTGATCTCCGATGTAAGGGCCGACATACTCGTCCGGATTGAAATACTCCAGACTGATGAAGCGCGAAAATCCGAGATGCTTGTACACCTCCGAGCTGTTGAAGAACCAATGGTAAAACGGACTGATCGCTGTCGTCTTATACCCTTGTCCCGCTAACAGACTGGCCAGCGAAGCGGTCGGCTGCTTGATGTATTGCTCGTACGGGGTGGAATCCTCCGGGAAAAAGCGCATCGAATGCCCAGTCAGCACTTCCAGCTCGACGTTGGCCGTACCGCCGCCGAACATCGGGGAAAGCAGGGGGCCGTGGGAGAATTTCTCCTGCAGCGCATGGAACATCGGCGCCGGGTCCTCGCTGAACTGCAGGCTTTTGATTTGGGTGATGTCCCAAAATGCTTCGCTCAGCAGGATGATGATGTTCGGGGGCTTTTGCAGCTCTTCGGGCGACCACTCGGTTTGAATTTCAATCTCGGGCGGCGGCAGTGGGACGGGAGGTCGGATGTAGCCCGAAGCTTGCAACATAATAAGAAGAAATAAGCCGCAGGTCAAAGCCGTAAGGCGAAAAAACAAAGGCATAGGCGGATCTCCCGTTGAATGCGTTTTCGTTAAAGTAGTGCTATTATACCATGGACATTCGGCTTGTAGATAGAGCGGCGCTTCAAAGGTGGTTGTCGAGCTGCCCGATTTAATTTACTATATAATTGATAATCATTCTCAATATAAAAAGGCAGGTGAATGGCATGGAAGCTCAATCGGCGAAGTCCGTGACAGAGCAGCCGCTTGCGTTCGCCCTACGGGAGATCCGATACGCAGAGAAGGCCTCCGAATGGTCACAAGATTCGGGAGCCGAGGAGCTTCGGCTTACAGCAGGCATGCTGCTGCTCATTACAGGCGGCAAGGGACGTCTGCACCGAAACGGACGGACGGAGCGGCTTTTTTACGGCAAATGCCTGCTTTTGTCCCGCAATGTGCCTATGGAGATCGCAAGCGATGCGGATATGCCGCTTAAGGGGTATCGCGTGATCTTCGACGTATTTCGAATCGAAGAGTCGCCATCCTTGGAAACGATCCCTGTCCGCAGGGAGGCTGTGCCGTTCGAGGGGGAGGTGCTTGCGGAACGGTTTGCGGAGATTGAGCGCACGGTCCTGGGGCTTCACGAAGGGATGAAGGAACGGGGCGAGCTGCAGAGGTTTAACCGTCAGTTGCTTTTTCAGAAACTGATGAGTACTCTGTGGGAGGATGCCGAACGGGAGCAAGCGGGAAAGGATTCGACGCTTGCCATCAAGCGGACGATCGAGCGGATGGAGCAGGCTTGCGATGAAGAGTGGACAAGAGACAGGCTGGCCGAATTGGCCGGGCTCAGTCCGTGGCATTATTCATCTTTGTTTAAGAAAATTACGGGGAAAACGCCGACCGATTATTTGACGGAAACGCGCGTGAACCGGGCCAAGGAAAAGCTGCTGCGGTCCGATGCCCGCATCAAGGATATTGCGCAGAGCGTAGGGTACAGCAACGAATTTTATTTCAGCAGCCGCTTCAAGCAGGTCACGGGCGTTTCTCCCACGGAGTTCGTCAAGCAGCAGCGCGGCCGCATCATTACGCGTGCTTATCCATATATGCCGCAGTTTGGGATTACAGCAGCAGGCCGGGGAAGGGTGATCGGCTTGTTTTTTGAAGACTATTTAACAGTGCTTGGCATGAAGCCGGTGCTGCAGTTCGCCTGGGGAACGTATTATCAGCGGTATTTGGAGCCTTTTTTGACCGGGGTGAACAAGCTGAATGTGAATCGAATCGATTTTGAAGCCGTCATGCGGGCCGAACCGGATTTGATTCTGCTCGGGTTTCCCCATTGGGCGGAGGAGGGGCGCTTCGATCGCTTTAAGCAAATTGCTCCGACGTACGTATTCGAGCGTGCCGCGGTCGATTGGCGGGAAACGCTGCGTACGGTCGGACGATTGACGGGGGAATCGGTACGGGCGGAAGCGTCGATTCGCCGTTATGAAGCGCGCGCAGCGGCGGCTGGAAAACAGCTGGAGCAGTCGATCGGCCGCGAGAAAGTGGCGCTGCTGCGGGTCGATCGGAGAAAACGGCTCCTTCTCTATGGCGGACCGCAGACCTGCTATACGGGACCGGTATTGTACGGCGATCTAGGGCTGGAGCCTCCGGCACTCGTACGGGAGCTGGCGTGGGGAGAGCGCAGCGTCAGGGCGATAACGCCGGACATGCTGCGGCATCTGGATGCCGACCATTTGTTTGTCGTGATTGACGAAGAAGGCCGGGAGCAGGCGCAGCAATGGATGAACGGCGATAGCTGGCGTGGCCATTCTGCGGTGCGCAGAGGGCAGGTGCACGAGGTGGGCATCGACGTATGGATGAGCTTCGGCATGATCGCCCATGAACGTAAAATCGACGACGTGCTGAACGCTCTGACTTGCCGGGCATAGCCTTTCCGCATCCCCCATCGCATGGAGTTTGATCATCCTTCATGCAGTAGCCACGCGACATTGGGAACGGAAGGCGGTCTTTTCGTCTCTGATCCATATGCCGCATGTCTCCTCCCCGCCTATCCCACAATTCTATAGGGAGATTCGCACAATATCGGATGGCGCGCGGGAAGAAAATCGTGCTACAATTCTCATTGATATTGAGAATCATTTTCATCATGAGAAGGGGACACAGCTATGAACTCGGCATTTCATCAGATGGTACGGTTATGCAGCATCATCACTCTGCTTGTGCTGCTCGCTGCTTGCGGCAGCAATGGGCAGACGGCGCAGCAGGCTTCTACTGGAGCGAATCCGGCAGGCTCCACGGACAAAAAGGAGGCGTCGGCGCCCCGCAAATTCAAGCATGTGATGGGGGAAACGGAAGTGCCCGCACAGCCGCAGCGGGTTATCGGTTTATATTTGGAGGACTTCTTGTCCGCTTTAGACGTAAAACCGGTCATGCAGACGGTTGTGGGAGCGTTCACCCAAAAATATTTGGAGAAATATACCGCAGGCCTGCCGAAGCTGGATACCGGCGCGATGAACTTCGAAGCGGTGCTGGAGGCGAAGCCCGATCTGATTCTGCTCGGCTTTCCGAATTACGGAGCGGAGGGGAAATACGAGAAGTTTTCCAAAATCGCCCCAACGTACGTCTTCGATAAAGATGCCGCTGACGACTGGCGGGGAACGCTGCGTACGGTCGGCCGTCTGCTGGACAAGTCCGAACAGGCGGAGCAATTGCTCAAGCGCTACGAGGAAAAAGCGGCTCAAGCGCGCAAGACGCTGGAGCAATCGATCGGTCGCGAGACCGTAGCGTTAATCCGCGTACATAAAAAGGAGATGCGCCTTTACGGCGGGCCGGACGGCTATTCGGGCAGCGTGCTGTATAAGGACCTCGGGCTCAATCCGCCCAATCTTGTCAAGTCGATTGCTTGGACGAACGATGGCGGCATGAAGGCGATATCGTCCGAAGTGCTGGCCCAGCTTGATGCCGACCATTTGTTTCTCGTCGTAGACGAAGGCCGGAGCGAGCAAGCGAAGGAACTGATGAACAGCAGCGTGTGGAAAAACATCCCTGCCGTTAAAAAGGGACAGGTCCACGAAGTGACCACCGACGTCTGGATGACCTTCGGTCTTCTGGCCTACGAGAAAAAAATTGACGACGTGCTGCAAGCGTTGGCGAAAAAATAAGCAGAGGAGACGGTTAGCATGATGGAAACACGTCCGGGTATAGCCGCTACCGTTCGCGAGCGGCGGACAATCAATCAATTTAACGGGGAACCGGTTCCGAAGGAAATTATTCTGGAGCTGCTGGAGGATGCCGTATGGGCACCGTTCCATTCGCGCAAGGAGCCTTGGCGCTTCTTCCTGTTCATGGGGGAAGGACGGAAAATATTTTCGGATGCGGTGCTTGCGACGTACCCGAAGGAAAAGCTTGAGCAGTACGGCGAGCGGGCCGCGCATGCTTATTGCCATACCGTGCCGGTCCATCTGGTCGTGGCGATCACCGAGGAACCGCGGCCGAACAAATGGGAGGAAGCGTTTTCCGCCGCCAGTGCACTTATTCAAAATCTCCAGCTGCTGGCGTGGGAACGAAAAATCGGCGTCGTCTGGAAAACGAACGAATACAATTGGGACCCTGATTTCCGCCAGGCGATCGGAGTGAAGCCCGGAGAGAAGATCGTCGGCACACTCCACATGGGCTACTTCGACGAAGGCAAAGTGCCGCGTTCGAAGCCGCGTACGCCGGTTTCCGAGCTGTTGACGTTGTTTGAATAATACTAATGATGAATGGACTGTTGTCCGCTTCCCGTAAGGACCCTTCGGCGAAGCGGGCTTTTTTATGTCCGTTTTTCCCTGACAGGGCCGTATTACCGAAATATAACCGATCCGTCAGCGAAGCCTATTTTCCTTCAAGGCCGAAATAAGCTATGATGATAGGAGGTCAACTTATTTTTATCGACCGCACAACGACGCATGACCGCTGTGCAGCACTCGGAGGGAACGAAACTGGATACTTTCGCTTGTCTTTATGTGATTCGCGGAGAGCCTTTCCGCTCGGGAACGTGCCTGAATCTGACCGCCGCCGAAACGGTTATCGGCAGGGCATCGAACTCGTATTCTCCGGACTTCGCTTTTTCGAACGCGTTTATTTCCCGTAAACATATAGTGATCCGCAAAGAAGAGGAGCGTGCGATTCTGTACGATCTGGGCAGCACGCACGGCACGGAAATCAACGGTGTGATCGTCGAACCGAATCAACCGTATCCGCTGAAATCGTTTGATATCATCAAGCTGGCCAAAGGGATGACGGTACTGCATTTTTCGTATCTTTTTGCCGATCAGACGCTGGAGTTCGAGCCGCTCAGCATTACGCAGCGGTGGGACGAACCTCACGGCCCACTGACGATCCATTGGGAGAAACGGGAATGCGTAGTTGACGGTAAGCGGATTGCGATGTCCGAGAAGGAATTTTTGCTTATTCAACTGTTGTACGATCATGCGAATCGGCTCGTGCCGATTGCCGAAATCAAGCAGACTGTATGGCCGGAACGCTCGGTCGGCGAGGACGGGGTTCCGGATGTGACGATGGACGAATTGAATGCGCTGGTGTACCGGATTCGCAAAAAATACGGCAAAGACACCTTTCTCATCAGTGCGGTTCGCGGCAGCGGATACGTGCTGGAGCTTCATAACCAATAACGACATCATCGGAAAGTGGGTAAGGGTCAATGAGATGGATTGAAGTGGAATCTGCCGGTCCCCTGAACGGCAGTGTACATATTCCCGGTTCCAAAAACAGCTCGCTCGCCTTGTTGGCCGCCGCCTCACTGGCGGATGGTCTGGTGACGCTGGAGGGCATTCCAAATATCGACGATGTGAAATTGATCGCCCAGATCGGCAAAGACATCGGTCTGACGATCACCCGCCGCCCATCAGGCGAAATTGTGCTGGATCCGCGCTACATCCACAGTGCGATCATCGATCCGGGCAAGGCGTCCGCTTACCGGGCGTCCTACTATTTTGCCGGAGCCTTGCTTGCCAAATTCGGTCGGGTGACGGTCGGGTTTCCGGGGGGAGACAACTTTGTCTCCAGGCCGATCGACCAGCATATGAAGGCGTTCCAAGCGCTGGGCGCGACGGTGGAGTTCCGCGAGGATCACTATATTGTCGAGGCCAAAACGCTGCGCGGGGCAGACATCTACTTCGATACCGTGACGTCGGGCGCTACGATCAACGCTATTCTGGCGGCAGTCCGCGCTCAGGGCCGGACAAATCTGTATCATGCCGCTGTCGATCCGGAGGTCGTCGATACGGCGGCGTTCCTGAACGGTCTGGGCGCGCGCATTTACGGCGCAGGGACGGACCGTATACGGATCGAGGGCGTGCCATACTTAGACGGGGGAAGGCATGCCGTGATTCCCGATCGGCTCATCGCCGGGGCATTCTTGATGAGTGCGGGCATCACCGGTGGTACCGTGACCGTGAAGGATGTCATTCCCGAGCACCTCGGGGCGTGCATCGCCAAGCTGAGCGAGGCGGGGCTTGAGATGGAATGGGACGAAAACAGCATTACCGCCCGCAGTTCCGGCCAGATCCGTGCGACCCGGGTCCGCGCGACGATGTATCCGGGCTTTGCGACGGACCTGCAGCAGCCGATGACGGCTTTGCTGACGCAGGCCAAAGGCAAAAGCATCGTCACGGAACGGGTGTACCCGAACCGGTTCAATCACGTGCCGCAGCTTCGCCGCATGGGAGCAGAGATCGAGGTGCGCGGAGAGAGTGCTTTTATCCAAGGCGGCCGGACGCTTGTCGGTGATTGGGTGCATGCGACCGATGTACGCGCGGGCACGTGTCTAGTGCTGGCCGGACTGGCAGCCGAAGGCTGCACGCGCATTACGGGCGTGGAGCATCTGGAGCGCGGCTACGAGGACGTCATCGGCAGCTTCCGCGCGCTGGGCGCCAAGCTGTCGCTGCATGAGCGGGAGACGGAGCAGGATGGCCGGGTTGCCGGAATGGCGTGACTGGATCATAGAAACGGATGGACAAGCTTTAAAATGCTTTGATATTGTAACGTTGAAACCTCTCTGCGGAGAGGTTTTTTTGCTATCCGTCAACTTGTGCGGATTGGATACGTCGATAACTGGAAGGCACCGGGCGCCGCAGGAACACTCCGAAACCCCCGAAACCCCCGAAACCCCCGAAACCCCCGAAACCCCCGAAACCCCCGTAGAACCCCCGAAACCCCCATGAAATCCCCACGGAACCCTGAGAGCCCCGGGCGGGTCCTTCTCTCACTTGTGGCGGGATCGAGTGCGAGCAAAATAGAAGTGGAAAAGTTCCTCTAAACCGGCTTTTTGACCTCCTCCTGTAAATACAGAGGAACTCAGATGCGCTAAACGCCTGATTTTAGCCTCACTATATATATTTCGACACGCATAACGGAACGTACGTTTGCTATTCTGGAAACAGGCCATCTCAGACAAAAATAGCGCACGGCAGTTCCGTTGTCTTATGAGCTAATTGTCGTTCGTGACCAGAGCTATGGCGAATCCGTCGTACCCTTTGCAGCCTACAGTTTGGATTGCCGTGGCAGTTACACGCGGCTCCGAAGCAATAAGTTCGAAGAATCGGCGCACACCCTGGACGCTAGTGTCGGTACTATCGGCGTCGACCACCGCTCCATCGCGCACGACATTATCACCTATAATCATGCTTCCAACACGGGAGAGCTGGAGTGCCCACTTGAAGTATTCCGGATTATTGGGCTTGTCGGCGTCGATAAATATCATATCAAATCGTCTGTTTTCGGCGTTCAGTTCCTTTAATAAATCAAGTGCTTGACCTAATCGTACTTCAACGACATCGGACAAACCGGCACGCGCGATATTAGCTCGTGCGATTTCCACGTGTTTCGGATCGGATTCCAGTGTAATTAAACGTCCGTTCGCAGGCAGTGCCCTTGCGAGCCAAATGGTGCTGTAACCGCCTAACGTGCCGATTTCCAAGATCGTGCGCGCACCCTGGATTCGCGCCAACAAATGCAGCAGCTTACCCTGATTCGGTGCGACATCTTGCGGTGGCAAACCAGCTGCAGCGTTATTCTGAAGCGCTTCCTCGAGCATAGGATCATGTGCTATAAGCAGATCGCTGAAGTAACTATCGACGTCCGTCCATTTTTTATTTCGTTCCTTGCTAGATCCAAGTTG
>NZ_JAMZAW010000037.1 GCF_024158745.1 Paenibacillus tyrphae
GACGCACCATGACCGTGACCACAATGCCAGCATGAACATCTTGCAAGAAGGACTGCGCTTGTTGGCGAAGGCCAACTGAACTGCGGGAACCGCAGGGATCGCTTGCTCAAGAAGAGAAGGATGCTTCTCTGTTCGCAAGAATCCCCTACCTCAGCGTTATTAGCGCAGGTGGTGGGAGTGTTCAATATTCCGGCCATTATGAAGGTAAGGGGCGCGTCTTCCAGTGGGTGCCGCAAGAGCGGCGGATGGACGACCTGCTTCGTCTGAGTACGGACAAAGCGTCCAAAGTGCTGTCTGCGCTCGGGCATAAGCAGCGGCTGGATATTTTGCGGGCTGTCGTGAACGAACCGTTATCCGGGGCCGCCTTGGTGGAACGGCTGAATATGGGGACGACCGGACAGCTCTATCATCATCTGAAAGCTCTGCTTGGGGCGGATCTGCTCGTTCAAGAGCCGGGAGGAGGCTATACGCTTCCCGCCCATCGGATGCTGCCATTGCTGCTGCTGCTGGCCGCGCTCTCCGATCTGATCGACACGAGCGATTACATGGATATGACGGAGGTCAGAAGCAATGCGGGCGCTTACTTGGGACGGGAGCAAGGAGGCTACGATACGCACATATTATTATGGGCCGTCTTAGAAAACAGCGTGCTGGAGCATCGGGCCGGCTATTGCAGCGAAGTCCATATCTTTGTGCACGACGACTATACGGTAACCGTAGCGGATAACGGACGCGGCATTCCGGTACAGCCTATCCCTTCCTCGAACCTCTCGAATGTGCAGAGGGTTCTGACCGATATTGCTGCCGAGTCGAGCGGCAATGCGCCGTTTGTTTCGCCCGGCGCGGAGAAAGGGATCGGCATCGCGGTGGTCAATGCTCTTTCCGAATCGTTGTCGGTTGAAATCAAGCGCGAAGGGAAGGTGCACCGTCAAGACTACAAGCAGGGCATCCCGCAGACGGAGCTGCTCGCAGTCGGCTTGACGGAGGCGACAGGCACGAGCGTCACATTCCGGCCGAATCGCGAGCTGTTTGGCGCGGGCTTTGAGCGGAAACGGATCGAGGAGCGGGCAGCCCAGCTCGCAGCCGCTTACCCCGGCTTAGCGGTTACGGTTCACGGTCCTGCGCAATAATAAAAAGGGAAGTCCTTCGAATTCAAGGACTTCCTTTACTTTTCCATGGATCACCCAAGCAAGGTAAAGCTACCGTTCTTGCTCCACAGCCACGGCTTTGGACGTATCGTTCATCCGGCCTCGGTACGTTTCCCCCCACTGCTTCATCTGCAAAATGATCGGTTCCAGCGTCCGGCCGAATTCGGTGAGCGAATATTCCACTTTAGGCGGAACCTGCTGGTATACTTCGCGATGCACGATGCCGTCCTCTTCCAGTTCTCGAAGCTGCAGGGTCAGCATCCGTTGAGTAATGGCCGGGCAGATGCGGCGGAATTCATTGAACCGTTTCGTTCCATTGATCAAATGGTAGAGCAGAATACCCTTCCATTTGCCTCCGATGACATCCAGCGTAAACTCGACAGGGCAGCCTTCAAAATTGGGAACGCTACAGCCGCCGTTTATTTTCTTGCTCATTCGCTCATTTCCTTTCGGTATATAAATGTATACTATAAGCATCTTTGCATGTACCTGCGTTCATTAAGTATATCACATAAATGGCACATCGATAGGAAAATGCTCCCGGGAAAAATAAAAAGCGAAGGTTCCCGAAAACGGAAAGCCTTCGCTTAAGATTTATGCTATTTACAGAATGTCCCGCCGTCTGAACTCGTTGAAGCCGAAGACGGTGACCAGAAGAAAGACAAGGGCTACCACGCCGTACAGAAGCGGGCCTTTGCTGAAGGTACTGCTGTGACTCGCGAGCGCGGCCATCGTTGGGTAGGTCCACGGATAGACGATCCAATATTTCGTATTCGCCACAAGGAGCGAGGGGATCGCCAGCCCGATCCCGATGCCTAGCGGGATGCCGATATGACGGTAGCGCAGACTGAGCCAGAATTGAATCGCCATAATCGGCAGCACCGCCGGGATCAGGCGCAGAAGCGGCAGTGCGATCCGGTCCAGCGGGAGAGGGCCGTTCGCCCCGACGACCAGGCCCGCGGCGACGATGCTTGCGCCGAAGACGGCGATATTCAGAACGACCAGCAGCAGCGCGAGGCCGAACTTGGCCGCATAAATGTACCCGCGTCGCACCGGCAGCGCGAGCAGATGCTTCCAGCCGTTATGGCTGTGCTCGATGCGGATCATAAGCGCGATCACAATGGCGATAAAAAACGGCAGCAGCATCGGCGGGTAAAAAATGAGACACTGCTCGATAATGACGGTCCAATCGTCCCGGGTCCATACGTCGGTGTAGCGGGCAAAATTGCCAACGCCTTGAGCGGTTAACAACATCGGCATGAGAATAACGATCCATAGGATGCGCGAATGCTTTAATTTCAGCCATTCGGCGGCAAATAACGACTTCATCTCCAGCGTACCTCCTTGGCTTGGGATTACAAAATATCCCTTTTTCCGAATTCGAGCATACCGGCCAACAGCGCTGCGGTTCCGAAGAGCAGCCCGCTCACGATCGAGACGCCGGCGTCCCCTTCCGGACCCGGCATGGTGAACAGCGGGGCCGCATATGGCAAGTAGCGCGTCCATTCCGATTGAGCGAGGAAGATCGCGCCTACGGTGCCAGACACGCCGACGGCGACCGGAATAATCGTATTGCGGAAGCGGGAGCTGAGCCAATGCTGCACGCTGGCGATGCCGAGCGACGAAAAGATCAGGTACAGCGCATACTGTCCATAGAGGCCGAAGGGGAACGGTTCGGGAAAGCCGATGACGAGCCCGCACAGCCGCAGTCCGGCCATAAGCGCCAGCACCGACAAGACGGTTGCAAGCACAATGACGAACCACTTGGCCGCATACACGTGCCCCCGCTTCACCGGCAGACTCAGCAGGTGCTTCCAGGCGTTCTCGCTATATTCGCGGAAATGGACGATAGCCGCCAGCAGTGTAACCCCGATCGGGAGAAAGAAGGCCCACAGAAAAAACACTTCGTTCAGCATCGCTTCCCACGACGTTTTCCCTGCATGCCGCTGCATCAAATAATCGTAGCGCATAGACATGTTCAGGAAAATGAGCAGGGAGACCAGGGCCGGACCACCGAAGGCAAGCTTCCATAACACGCCTTTTTTCTGCTTGTACAGTTCTGCCGCAATGACGCTCCAACCCTTCACAAGCTTTGCGCTCCCTTCGTCATCGTCAGGAAGATATCTTCCAACGACGGTGTATTCTCGCTGACGTGTGAGACGTCGAAACCGGCCGTAACCAGATCGCGGTTCAGACGGGCAGCGTTCGTTCTCGACATGTCGACGTACAGGCTGTTGTGACGCTTTTCCACTTGATGGCCCCGGGCCAGCAGGAAATTGCCCGCCTCCACGAGCGGAGCGGCATCGATCCGCAGCATCGTTTTGTTCTGCTCCCGAAGCTCCTGAAGCGAGCCTTGGAACAGCAGCTCGCCCTTGTAAATAATGCCGACACGGCTGGCAATCAGCTCGATTTCGTTCAAAATATGGCTGGAGACGAGCACCGACAAGCCGCGTTCTTCCGGCAGGCGGGCGATCAGCTCGCGGATTTCGAGAATGCCGGCAGGGTCAAGGCCGTTGGTCGGTTCATCGAGCACGAGCAGCATCGGATTGCCCAGCAGCGCCTGCGCGATGCCGAGCCGCTGCTTCATGCCGAGGGAGAACGTTTTGACTTTTTTGTTGCGCCATTCGGACAGCCTTACCGTTTCCAGCACTTTGTCGATATCGGTTTTCCTTGCGCCGAGCAGCTTGCGGGTGATCTCCAAATTGTCATAGGCGCTCAGATTGCCGTAATACGACGGAGACTCGACCAGCGAGCCGACCCGGCGCAAGATATCGAGCCGATGCCGGGCCAAGTCTTGCCCGAAGACGCGCACCTCGCCCTGCGTCGGACGAATCAGCCCGAGTAGCATGCGGATCGTCGTCGTTTTGCCTGCGCCGTTCGGACCGAGGAAGCCGTACACTTCGCCCGGCCTTACCTGCAAATCGACCCCTTTGACCGCGGCGAACGACTTGAATTGTTTTGATAACCGTTTCGTTTCCAAGATGAATTCGCTCATAAAAAAACCATGCTCCTTTCGTTCGACAAGAGCATGGTATCGTATGGGATTTAAGCTTCGCTTTAGTTTATCTTAAATCCGGCTTAAGTTTGCGGAAAATGGACGATGATCGTCGTACCGTGCCCAAGCCGGCTTTCCACTTCGACCTTTCCGTCGTGCGCTTCGATAATTTGCCGGGCGATCGCAAGTCCGAGCCCCGAGCCTTGATGGCTTGTCGCCGTATTCGTGCCGCGGTAGTAACGGTCGAACAGCTTGGCCATATCTTCCTTGGAGATGCCAACGCCGTTGTCGGCGATGACTACCCGCACACCGCTCTCGTCGCCCGAGACGGCGACCTGCACCTGCGTTCCGGCGGGATTGTGGACGAGCGCGTTGAAGAGAAGATTCAGGAACGCGCGCTGCAGCAGCTTGGCGTCAAAGGACAACGGGATCGTCTGCGGACGCGCATCGAACGATATCGTCCGGTCCTCGCCTTCCGGGCTGTTAAGCAGCAAAATGACGGTTTCCTGCAGCAGCCGGACGACATCGCTTTCCCGCTTATCCATCGGCAGGAGATTGTGCTTAAGCTGAGACGTCAGCCGCAAATCGTCCAGCAAACCCTCCATATAAGCGGCATTGCGCACGATCGTTGCCGCATAGCCGGTCCGCTCGTCGGGACTGAGGTCGTAGTTTGTCTCGGCAAGCACTTCGCCGTAGCCTTTGATGGAGGAGAGCGGCGTTTTCAAATCGTGGGACAAGCCAGCGATCCATTCCTCCCGCATGCGGTCCACGCGATCCCGGTGCTGCTTAAGGGACGACAGGGTAGAGGAGAGGTGAAGCAGGCTGCGGTACACATCTTTATAGATTCCTTTCGGCGTAAGGCGGAGCTCATAACGGCCGTCCGCAAGCTCGCGGATCGCGTCGATAACGGTCCGTACCGGTCGGGAAAGTCTCCTGGCGAACAAATAGCCGATGATCAACGTACCGCCCAGCGTCACCCCGAGGAGGATGTAAAGGCCGTTCGGGAAAAACGTTTGCACATTTTTCGGGCTGATATATAGAAAATATTTGGCTACCGTTTCTACCGGAAAGCCGATCATGTAGCTCCAATGATAGCCGTTATCTTCCACGCGGCTGATAAAGACGGTAAAATTTTTGACGGCATATTTATAAAAAAATGCGATTTCGCTGGGCGAGTAATGCGTTAGGGCATGCGGCGGCTTATGATAGGCGAACGCTTCCGCGCCGGATTCGTCCAAAATTTGAATCCACGCTCGCTGGCGGTCCAATTCCTCCAGACCTTCCGGAGTGACGTACGGCCGTCCGCCCTGCAAGGCGATGCGCTGCCCGAAGTCGTGCGTAAACCGCTCGGCGAAAGCGGCCGTTCTTCCGTTTTCGAAGGCCGGACCACCGGCTAAAAAATAGAGCGCCGTATAATTGACGATCAAAATCAGGATCGCCAGCGTCGACATGGATAACAGGAATTGGATAATGACTTTCCACTTCACGGACGGCCGTCCTTTCGCTGCAGCTTATAGCCGAGTCCCCGCACGGTCAGCAAATATTCCGGCTCCGACGGCTTGTCCTCCAGCTTTTCCCGCAGGTGGCGCATATGCACCATCACGGTATTGTCGTACCCCGTATACGAATCGCCCCATACCGTTTCGTACAAATGCGCCTTGCTGAACAGCTGTCCCGGGTGCCGGGCCAGAAACAGCAAGAGCTGGTATTCCTTCGCGGTGAGCGTCACGGGAATGCCGTGCTTGCGTACTTCGCCCTGCTTCTCGTCGATCGTCACGCTGCCGAATTCGTAGATGCTTCGGCTTTCCTTCTGTATGGCCGCGTACCGGTTGCGGCGGAAATACGCTTTCATCCGGTACGCGACTTCCTTCGGGCTGAACGGCTTTGTGATATAGTCGTCACCGCCGAGGCTGAGCCCCAGCAGCTTGTCCACGTCTTCGTTTTTGGCAGACAGGAAAAAGATCGGCGCAAGCGTGAATTGCCGCAGCTGCTGGCAGACGGCAAAGCCGTCGAGATCCGGCAGCATGACGTCAAGGACGATCAGATCCGGCTTTTCGCTGCGGCACAGCTCGATGCCAGCAAGGCCGGTGGCCGCTTTGTACACCAGGCGGAAGCCTTCTTTGCGCAGTACGGCATCGAGGAGGTTGACGAGGTCCGGTTCATCGTCGATAATGACGATTTTTTTGCCCGCGATATCGGTCATCTCATGGAGCATGACGCTTCCTCCTTTGCAGGTTTCGTTCGAAATCATGGAGCAGTAAGGATCAGCTCCATCAGTGGGAGCTTCCGGTCCGGGAAAACGGTGGATTCGATTTCGCCGATCCGCACGGCGCCCATTTTGGCGTAAAATGCTTCCGCATGGGGATCGCTGTGAATGCGGATGCGGGGGAGGTGGAGCTCGTCGGCGGTAGCGAGCATATGGCTCCACAGCCGTTTCCCGTACCCGCGGCCGATGTACTCGGGGGCGATGAACAGGCTGTCCAGCTCCGCCACGGCATCGGACGAACCGCCCGAACCCGGAGGCAGCAGGCTGTAAAAGCCGGCGATTTCACCGCCGTCCGTCTCAAGCAGGTAGACGGCCGACGAATGGATATGTTCGGGGCGCAGCGTCAGGTCCTCGCGGCAGGCTTCCATAAACTGCGGATCGTAGCCCCAATAAGCTTTCGCGCGAAATGACAGCTCGCTGAGCTGCATCGCGTCATGAGCCGTAGCGCGGCGGATCGTCATATTTGAAGTACCTCCCATTGAACATGTGTTTTTTCCTAAATATACACCCATTTTCCTTCGATCGGTCCACATACCCATACGCGGAAGGGCAGACCGACATACGCTGATGTATCAGACAAGTCGGATTCAGTTTCTCGGCTAAGGAAGGGATCGACGAATGAACAATAAAAAGCATCATGTTACTCCAAAACGAGCTTCGGCCCGTACAGCCAAATCGGCAAAACGAGGCGCCTCTTGCCCGCTGCGTCCGGTACGAATCCCTCCCCATATGAATACGGCACAGGTGCGGGGACTGTTCAGCCCGTTCGGCATCGGCGGAGGTTTAGGCGGCTTTTCCAGCATTGGACGTACCGTAAGCGGCGTACCCGGCGGAGGCGTAGGCGCTGCGGAGGTGGCCAAAGGCGCCGGTGGCGGCGGGGGCTTCCTCTCGTTTTTCAATTCGATCGGAGGTCTCGACGGCATCATTTCCACCATGGGCAAGGTGCAGAAGGTGTTCACCATCGTAAAGCAGATCGGCCCGATCTTCAAGCTGTTCAGCAGCTTCGGGGGCTTAGGCGGTCTGTTCGGCGGCGGAGCGAAGGTCAAGAGCCTCCGGCTTCCGGCCAAGGGCGTACGCAAGCCCCGTTCCCGGGCGCTTGCGAAGCCCGCGCGGGCCGCAGGACCAAAGCGGACAGCAAGATAAGCGCGGCCGAACGGCCGTCAAAGCACAAATATCCGGCTCAAATTCCTCGGCCCTCGGGGAATTTGCCGGATATTTTTTTGCCCGTGCTCTATAAAGGGACGACCTGCTTTTGTTTTTCCTTGTAGTACACCCATTCGCGGAACCCGATTTCCTTCAGCCTTGCCGCTACTTCATCCCAGTCGTCGCCAACCCGGGAAGGGACGTGCGCGTCCGAGCCGAACGAAACCTGAACGCCGAAATGAAGCGCCCGCTCCAAAATTTCGTCGATCGGGTACCAGCCGCCGCAATCCTTCGTTTTCCCGGAGGTGTTGATCTCGATGGCGATGTCGTACTTTGCGATGGTCTGCAGCGTGCGGTCTACCGCGTCGGTCTGAATATCGGAGAAGGCCGGATAGAAGCCGCGCATCGCATCGATATGGCCGAGAATCTGGAACATGCCGCTGCGCGCGGACTGCTCGATCAGATCGTAGTACAGCTCCTTTTGCTCCACCTTTTGACGGTCCGTCAGTCCGTTCCACCGCTTCCGGTTGAAGATGCTGACGCCGCCCGACAAATGCACCGACCCGATGATATAGTCGAACGGATACTGCTCGTACACTTTGCGGTATACGTCCGCCACCTCGGGGAAGAAGTCCGATTCGACTCCCAGCAGAACGTCAATACGTCCGCGGTACTCCTCCTTCAGCTTCAGCACTTCCTCCACGTAACGGGCGAACTCGCTCTTCGCCATCGCGATGCCGGGCTGCTCCCGGTCCACGCTGCTTGCAAAGTACGGCGAATGATCGGAAATTCCGATGACTTGCAGGCCGTTTTTGATCCCCGCTTCGATATAGTCGCGGATAGTTCCGGTCGCGTGACCGCACCGTTCGTGATGCGTATGCAAATCGAATTTCATGGCGTTCCCTCACTCCGAACCTATGAATTGAGTTTCCTGCATGCCCTTCAAATCCTCCAGAAACTGATGCAGCGCCGAGCTCAGATAGCGTCCCGACTTGTACACCACTCCGACCGGGTGGCTGATCTCGAGCTCGTTCACCTTGATCATCTTGAGCGTCCCGAGGCGCAGCTCGCTTTGGATCGACAGCTTCGAGATGATCGCCGCTCCGAGATTCAGCTCCACCATCCGTTTCACTTCCTCGCTGCTGGATAGCTCCATCACGACCTGCGGGGTGATGTACAACTGCTTCAGAATTTGGTCCACGAACCTCCGTCCGGCCGTTTCCGGAGACAGCATGATCAGCGGCAGCTCGTGAAGCCGCTCGATCGGCACATGCGCGAAACGCGCAAGCGGATGATCGGGGGAGACGACCAGCTCGAACGTATCGTAATAAAGCACGGAGCTTTCGAGCGCGGGATGCTTGTCGAACAGGTAGGTGATGCCGATATCGATCGTTCCGTTCTCGACGCTGTGCATGATTTGCGAGGTGGTCATCGAATGGATGGTCGTTTTGATCAAGGGGAACTGGTTCTGAAAATAAGAAAGCACCCTAGGCAAAATTTGGATCGCAATCGAAGTTGTCGTTCCCAGATGAATATGTCCTTGCGGCGTTTGGTTCAAATCCGAAAGCCGCTGCTTCAAATCTTCGACCGTCTGTAAAATGATCTCCGCATGTTCAAGAAAGACTTGGCCGCTGTCGGTCAGCGTAACCGGCTGGTTGCGGTCGATCAGCACCGTTTTGAATTCGTCTTCCAGACTTTTAATTTGCGCCGAAACGGCCGGCTGGGTCAGATTCAGAATTTCGCCCGCTTTGCGAAAGCTCATGGTCTTGGATATCGTAATGAGCGTTTCCAACTGATTGAGATTCACATCGTTCCTCCTCATCGGGGCGCGAACGCTTTCATAGCATTCTCAGAATAAGCAAATTTTATCATTTATTTATTAAGCATAAATACAATTTCTTGACTTACTCCATTATATGATACTTGAAAGATTAGGGCAAACTACGCCCGGAGAAAAAAATCACACTTGCTCTTGTCACCTACTCAAATTTGAGTATAATTTAGTTTAGCACTAAAAATACACTCAGGTAAAGTAAGGAGCAACTTATGGTTCAGAAGAAAACAAATACGGCATGGACGGTCGGCGCATTGATGCTCGGGCTGCTGCTAGCCTCGCTCGATCAGACGATCGTCTCGACCGCCATGCCGACGATTATCGGTAAGCTCGGAGGGCTCGACAAGTACGTATGGGTATTTTCCGCGTACTTGATCGCTAACGTCGTATCGATGCCGATCTTCGGCAAGCTCGGCGATATGTACGGCCGGAAGCTGTTTTTTTTGCTCGGTCTTGTCGTGTTTATGATCGGCTCGGCGCTTTGCGGCACCTCGACGACGATGACGCAGCTGATCGTTTACCGCGCCATCCAAGGGATCGGCGGCGGCGCGCTGATGCCGATTACGTTTGCTATTATCTTTGATATTTTTCCCCCGGAGAAGCGGGGCAAGATGCAAGGTCTGTTCGGTGCCGTCTTCGGCATATCGAGCGTGCTCGGGCCGCTGGCGGGCGCTTATTTCACCGATCACGTGCATTGGACGTGGATTTTCTATATTAATCTGCCGCTGGGTATCGTGTCGCTGATTCTTATTTCGCTGTTTTATCATCCGGTGCTGCCGAACAATCCGAACCAAAGAATCGACTGGCTGGGAACATTCGTGTTTGCCGTTTCGATCTTGAGCCTGATGTTCGGATTGGAGCTCGGGGGCAAGGAGTATGCATGGGATTCGGTGCAGATCATCGGCTTGTTCGCTATAGCGGTCGTCTTCCTTCTGCTGTTCATCCGGATAGAGATGCGCGCCGCTTCCCCGGTCGTGCCGCTTCCGCTCTTCGGCAACCGGCTGTTTACCGCCAGTATGGGCGTCTGTTTCTTCTACGGGGCGCTGATGATGTCCGCGGCGACATACATACCGCTGTTCATTCAAGGGGTATTTCAAGGGTCGGCGACGAGCGCCGGACTCGTGCTGACGCCGATGATGCTCGGCGTGGTTGCCAGCAGTGCGATCGGCGGGCGGTTTATCGGAAAGCTGTCGTATCGGGGCATCATGCTCGGCTCCGTTCTGCTGCTGCTGATCGCAACCGCGCTGCTCAGCCTCGTGTCCATCGACACGCCCCGTTGGCAAATTACGCTTTATATGATTCTGATGGGTCTCGGCATCGGCACGGGCTTCCCGGTGACGTCGATTTCTTCGCTGCATAACGTCGACTTCCGGTTTCGCGGCACCGTCACCTCACTGGTCGGCTTTTTCCGTTCGATCGGCTCCGCCGTCGGCCTGACGGTGCTGGGCGCGCTGCAAGCGTCCGCGCTGAGCCGCCGATTGGCCGAGCTGCTGCCCGCCGGAGCGGGTGCGAAGACGCCGGCCGATCCGAGGGCGCTGCTGTCGCCGGAATTTCAGGCGAACGTTCCGAAGCCGGTGCTGGAGAAAATGATGGTCGGTCTTGCGGATTCCATCGCCTATGTATTTCAGGTGACCATCGTTATGGCCGTGCTCGCGCTCGTCTTTATTCTGCTGATGGGCAAAGCCAAAATGGAAGTTCCGGCAAGAGGCCCCCGTAAAGAAGGCGGCAATCCGGATGAGGGCTCCGGCATTCATGCCCCGCAGCATATGTAAGGCAGGTGAATACGGTTGTCCATGAAACTCGTCATTTTGGGTCTGCTCATGGAAGGAGACAGCCATCCCTACGAATTGCGGCATAAAATGAAGGAGCGGGCCATGCTCCATTACATTAAAATGCAGGAAGGCTCGCTGTACTACGCCATCGATACGCTGAATAAAGAAGGGTATATCGAGGCGCTGGAAATCGTGAAGGAGAGCGGGCGTCCGGACCGCACCGTCTACCGGATTACGGAAGAAGGCAGGCTGCTGTTTCACCGCCTGCTGCTGGAGCAGTTCGAGAGCCGCACTACCGTCTTTCACCCGATGTATGCGGCGCTGGTATTCGCCTTTCACGGGGATGCGCAGCGCATTCATACCATTATCTCGCAAAAGATCGAAGAGCAGCGCCGTATCGTAGCCTTGCTGCATGATATCTACGAGGAGCATATCCCTACCGTCCCTCGCAGTGTGCTGCATATGATGAAAGGCCGCTGGGAGCATGCCGTCACGGAGCTGCGCTGGCTGGAACGGCTGGCTGCCGATGCCGCGGCAGGCAGGCTGTACGAATTCGGCAAGCCGCTGGAGGAGTAGGCGCCGTTTTCATTACGCTGCAAGGATGATCGTAAGTCTCGAAGCGGAGACTACGATCGTCCAGCGGTTCCGTAAGACACAATAATGTATAAATAACAACTGGGAGCGCTTCGAAGAGAAGTGGCTCCCTTTTATATTGGAGTAGGCTAATCCGTTCACTCAGAAATAATTAGTAAAATTATTCCATAATATTGGAAAAATAGTTCTATTATGTTTAGACAACCCATGGATATTTTTAGTAGTCTATTATTTGTTAATAAAACAAGATAAGTGAAATAAAGGAGAGATTTATTTGAAAAAGTATTTAACGTTTTTATTATTAGTTTTATTAATTTGCCAGACAGCTCCTGCTGCATTAGCAGAAGACAAACCTGCTGAGAGAAACAACGAAATGACCTTTTCGATCCCTGCAAATACTTTTTGCGATCAATCTCAAAAAGTAGAACTATCTTTAAATTTAACAAATATGGGTAATACCAATGCGACGGTAAAATTAGATTTAATCAAAGCGGATGGCACCCAGTATGTAGCTCCAGGAACAACATATAACGGAATTAGTTCTACGATTACCCCTGGTACTTCGATTTCCGTTAGCCCACTCTTGAGCGCATTCTACCACCAAACGTTCGGTGGACTAAATGAAAAATGCACAGATCGCCCATATGCAGGAAAAATAACGGTTACTTCCGGTGAGAAAGCGACCATTGTTGCTTCCGGATTTATTTCCGGGTCGTTAGGAAATACAACGATCATTATTAACGGCGGTCAGCCATGGAACGTTTCCGGAGTTACCCCAACAACGCCAACAGGTCCAATCAACCCACCGGTTGATTCATGCAGTATTAGAGAAAATAACGGGCTAGTTCATGCTATGACTTCAAATGAAGATGTTTACGGTATTGCTAGCGCTAGTAGTTATGATACAGGCTGGGATTCAAAACCTTTTCATGCTTTTGATAATAGATGTGCCCCGTGGGAAACATCGGATGGAGCAACAACTGGATGGCTACAATATGAATTTAAATCTGCAAAAACGGTGAAGGAATATACAATCCGAATGAAGCAAGATGATCCGTCCCATGCGTTTCTTCAGTCACCTAAATCTTGGGTTTTTGAAGCGTACGACGGACAAAAGTGGGTTACTTTGGATACGCAAACCAACGTAACGAATTGGACAAAAACAGTTGCCAATAGTTATAAAATCAACAATTCCACAGCTTATAACAAGTATAGGCTCAATATTTCATCAAATAATGGCGGCAATTTGATTTGTATAAGTGAATTGGGGTTATTGGGGTATTAATGAAATGAGCGATGGATTCGCGAAAATATTTCAAAGAGAACTGCAATACGGCTCTTCAGAGTGTTGAGAAAGAGGTTTTTGACTTAAATAGAAAGATACATACGGAGGTGGGGTATCCACTGGAGAAGCGGTAGCGGCCGCCTTTGTCTTCGGGAAATATCCGCTGCTAAGCAGCTTCCAATAAAAATTTCCCGAGGACAACAGCGGTCGGAAGTGGATACCTCACTCCATCGTAGCCTCTATTTACCTCAATATGATCACTTTCTCAACAAGTACATGGACGGGCCCGAAAAGGCCCGTTTTTTTCGATCAATAATCTTTGTCAATATCCGGCAAGGAAAAGATCAATAAAGGAAATAGAAAAATCCCCGTTTTGAAGGTATGATGATGTTAATATATGGATACTGGTCTTTATAATGGATTTCACTTTGTTGACGCTGTCTGAAATCCCCTTAAACAAGAGACGACACCTTTTCGTTCAGTTCAAGTTTCTGAAAACTAAGGTTGCCGTCTCTTTTTTCATTGTAGGGGAAAGCAGGAAGCCGATAGCGCTTATGAAGGGAGGTGGGGGAAACCGAAGGCTGCGGCTTGTACGCCTTATTTTTTTCAAAATTCTTGGAAGGGAGCATGATTTGAGGATGAAGATCAAAGCGGCAAAAGCATTAGGGATTTCCGTGCTGCTCGCGCTGCAGCTCCTGGTGCCCGCTCAAGGGTTCGGGCAGGAGGCGCGGCAAGACAGCCCGGAAACGGGGAACTCGAACATTCCGGCAACGACTACCTCCGCCGTCTACGGCAGTGGAAGCATCGGAGCGCTGGCAGCCGTCCCCAGTCCGTGGTCGAACAAGGATATCGGGTCACCGGCGCTGGCAGGCAGCGCGGACTTCAATGCCGGTACGGGCGTGTATACGGTTAAGGGAGCGGGCAAGGACATCTGGGGTACCTCCGACCAATTCCACTACGTGTACCGGCCGTTAACCGGCAACGGCGCGATCATAGCGCAAGTGACGGGGCAAGGCAATACCGACGACTTCGCGAAGGCGGGCCTGATGATCCGCGAGACGCTCGATGCGAACGCGAAGCACGTCGATATCGCCGCGGTTCCGTCCGGCCTGTATACGTTCCAGTACCGGAACGATGTGGGCGGGGCGACGACCAGCGTGAAGACGAATGCAACGAGTCCGTCGTGGCTGAAGCTTGAGCGTGACGGCAATACGTTCAAAGGCTCTTATTCCACGGACGGATCGACCTGGACGGAAGTAAGCCAGACAAGCGTCGCGATGGGAAGCGGCGTTTATGTCGGCTTAGCCGTTTCGAGCCATAACGTTTCGAAACTGAACACAGCCACTTTTACCAACGTAAGCCTTGGCGGATCGGATACGACGGCGCCTTCCGTCCCGACGGGCTTGACTTCGCCGGGCCAAACCGAAACGACCGTGGACTTGTCATGGACTGGTTCGACGGACAATGTCGGGGTTACAGGCTACGACGTGTTCCAGGACGGGACCTTGATCGGAAGCCCGCTTGGCACCTCGTATTCCGTCGTAGGGCTGACGCCAGGAACGGCGTACAGCTTTACGGTCAAGGCGAAGGATGCCGCTGGAAACTCGTCGGCTGCCAGCAGCCCGCTCAGCGTGACGACTAAGGCCGATACGACGGCTCCGACCGAGCCGACGAACGTAGCTGCGGCCGGCAAGACGGATACGACCGTGACGTTGACCTGGACCGCCTCGACGGATAACGTCGCCGTGACCGCTTACGACATCTACCGCGACGGGACGCTCGTTAAGGCTGATGTCACCGATACGTCGTACACGGTAACGGGGCTGACCGCAAGCACGGCTTATTCGTTTACGGTCAAGGCCAAGGATGCCGCGGGCAACCAATCGGCCGCCAGCTCGCCATTATCGGTCAAGACGAACGCTCCGGGTCCGGGTGAAGTTCCGGCTCCGTGGCAGTCGAAGGATATCGGTTCCCCGGCCGTAGCCGGCAGCGCTCAGTACGATGCGAATACCGATGTGTTCACCGTATCCGGTGCAGGCAAAGATATTTGGAGCACGTCGGACCAATTCCGCTATGTGTACCGGCCTTGGAGCGGCGACGGGACGATCGTTGCCTTGATCAGCTCTCAAACGAATACGGACGGCTGGGCGAAAGCGGGAGTGATGATCCGCGAGAACCTGAATGCCGACGCGAAGCATGCCGACCTGCTCCTGTCCCCGTCCAACGGCTTTACGTTCCAGTACCGGACTGCGGCGGGAGGAACGACGGAATCGGTCAAACAAGCGTCTTCGAGCCCGGCTTGGGTGAAGCTGCAGCGGACCGGCAACGTGATCAAAGGCTTTGTCTCCAATAACGGCATGAACTGGGGAGACATCGGCAGCGTAACGGTCGGCATGGGGACGGATGTATACTTCGGTCTGGCGGTCACCAGCCATGACGTGAACACGGCCAGCACGGCTACGATAAGCAAAGTGACCGTCAACGCGTCGGGAGACGTCTACCCGCCGACGGCTCCGACCAATGTGGCTGTGGACAGCAAAACGGACACCAGCGTAGGCCTGACGTGGCTTGCCTCGGTGGACGATATCGGCGTCACCGGCTATGACGTTTACCGGGACGGCCAGCTTGCCGGCAGCACGACGACGGCAACATCCTTTAAGGTGACGGGCCTCAAGGCAAGCACGACGTACAGCTTTACCGTGAAAGCGAAAGATGCGGCAGGACGGGTATCGGAGGCCAGCACACCGCTCAGCGTAACGACAGCGGCACAGCCGGATACGCAAAGCCCGACGGCTCCTTCCAATTTGACCAGTCCCGGCAAAACCTCCTCCTCCGTTTCCTTGGCCTGGACGGCGTCGACGGACAATGTGGGCGTGTTCAAATATGAGGTGTACAAAGACGGGACACTGGTGGACAGCCCGACCGGCACAACCTTTACCGTCAGCGGCCTCAAGGCGAGCACGACGTACAGCTTCACCGTAAAAGCGAGAGATTTGGCGGGTAACGTATCGGCCGCCAGCAATACGCTTTCCGTGAAGACTTCGGCGACTTCTACCGATCCGTATACGCTGCAGGTCGTAGCGGATAATCTGGAGGTTCCGTGGGCGTTGGCGTTTGCTCCGGACGGACGGATTTTCTTCACCGAGCGCAACAGCGGCCGCGTTCGCGTGGTCGTCAACGGCCAGGTGCGCAGCACGCCGGTCATTACGCTCGGAGCGCCTTTCTACTACCAGCCGAAAAGCGAAGGCGGGCTGCTGGGGATTGCGCTGGATCCGAATTTTGAGACCAACCATTATATGTACTTGTATCATACTTACAAGGATTCCAATAATACTGTGAAAAATCGTCTGGTCCGCCTGATCGAGAACAACAATACGGCGAAGCTCGACAAAGTGCTGCTCGACAAGCTGCCCGGCGCGGTCTATCACAACGGCGGACGGCTCAAGGTCGGCCCGGATAACAAGTTGTATTTCAGCAACGGCAATTACGGCAAAACGGACGATACGCTGACGTACTTGGGAGGGAAAATTTTCAGGTTGAACCTGGACGGCACGATTCCGAGCGATAACCCGTTCGGAGCCAGCTCGCCGGTGTATACGCGAGGCCACCGCAATCCGCAAGGGCTGGCCTGGCAGCCGGGGACGAACCGGCTCTTCTCTTCGGAGCACGGGGAAGCCGCCAAGGACGAAATTAACTATATCGTGCCCGGAGCCAACTACGGATGGCCGGATTACGAAGGCGATAACCAGAACAAGCCGGGCATCACGCCGCCGCTTATCCACAGCGGCAATACAAGATGGGCGCCGTCAGGCATCACCTTCGTTACCGACGGACCGTGGAAAGGCGACCTGCTCGTATCCAACCTTGTCGGGAAGCAGATTATCCGCATGCAGGTGAAAGAGGAGAACGGCAAGCCGGTGATCGGCAACCTGAGCTACCTGTATAAAAACACCTACGGCCGGATCCGTGAGGTCATCGAAGCTCCAGACCGTTCGATCTACATTATTACAAGCAACAACGGCGACAAGAACGGCGACGGCACCCCGGATAAATTGATAAGACTGATACCGAATTTTTAAGCGCACAGATCATAAAGAGGACCGCTCCGACGATCTTGCCTCCAATGTGGTTAGGCTGTGTCTAACCATTAGGGGGCAGTTCATCGGGGCGGTCCCTTCTATGTTTTACTCGGACATTTTATGGGCAATTTTCTCGAAGCTTTGCAGGAACGGCTCCAGCTCCTGCGGCTCCAGATAGGACAAGTAGGTGTTGATCACTTCCGAGCGGAGCGCCCGGATACGGAGCAGCGCCTCGCGCGCCTGCTCGGTCGCTTCCAGAAGCACGACGCGCCTGTCGTTCTCGTCGTGCTTCCGGTGCACGAACCCGTTCTGCACCAGTCGGTCGATCATGACGGTAATCGCGCTCGGCGTCACTTCCATCCGTTGGGCCAGCCGGCCGACTTGGCACGGCTCGCATTTGACGATCGTATACAGCATCATGATCTGCGGCCCTGTCAAATTCAGATCGGCAGGCAATGCCAATCCCGGTCCGAGTTTTTGGAACATTGTAAAAAACGCTTTTTCAAACCGCTCGATCGCGTGATCCATAGGATCAGCCATGCTTTTCAGCTCCTCGTTTCGAAATAATCCGATATTTAAAGTGTTAATAGGTTAGATTTAATTTATTCGAATGAATCGTAGCACCGAGTTGAACATGTGTCAATGGAAGACAGCGGCCCGGACGGCGGGGAAGACGGAATTTCGCTTGGATGTGCCGGCGCTTGTTTTTTGGTATGATACCGATATCGAACGTACATTTGGGAAGAAACTTAGGGGAAGAAGGGGAAACGAACATGGATGCGGAGTCGCCAATCGGGTTTCATCCGCTGCTGGCCGCCTGGTTCGGGCAGACGTTCGGGGAGCCGACGGAGGTGCAGCTGCGGGCGTGGGAGTCGATCGGATCGGGCGCTCATACCTTGATTGCCGCGCCGACGGGATCGGGCAAGACGCTTGCGGCGCTGCTGCCCTGCTTGGACCGGATTGTGACCGGCAAGGCGGCGGACGGACCGGTCCGGGGAGTAAAGCTGCTGTATGTCACGCCGCTCAAGGCGCTGAACAACGATATTCACCATCATGTTGTCGGCTTTATCGATCAATTGGAGCGGACCGCGGCGGAGACCGGCCTGCCGTGGCCGGGACTGACCGTCGGCGTCCGTACGGGCGATACGACGCAGAGCACCCGTGCGTCGATGCTGCGGCAGCCGCCGGACGTGCTCGTGACGACACCCGAGTCATTGTATATTTTGCTGACGTCTCTGAAAGGCAGAGACATGCTGCGGACCATTCGCCATGTGATTGTAGACGAGATTCATGATCTGGCCGAGGGAGCCAGAGGGCTGCATTTGTCGGTGACGCTGGAGCGTCTCGTCGCCTGGTGCGGACGTTCCCCACAGCGCATTGGCGTGTCGGCGACGCAAAAGCCGATTGAGCGGGTCGCCCGTTTTCTCGGAGGCTGGGAGCCTGCGGAGACGGGGGAAGCGAACGGCGAGGCCATGGCGGAAGGGAGCGGGTCGGATGAAGCTCAAGCCGGATTGGACGATACTGTAGTGGGTATATTCGTAGAAGCCGGTAATGGTACGATTGCGGACGCCCCCATGCGGCCTCGTCCGGTGAACATTGTGGAGAGCCGGATGCACAAGGCGCTTCAGCTTGCGGTCACGATGCCGGAGCAAACGTTCATTACGCAGGACAAGCAGGAAGCCGTCTGGGGGCCGGTCACCGAACGCCTCGTGAAGCTCATGGAAGGAAGCCGGTCCGTGCTGATCTTCGCCAACAACCGGAGGCTTTGCGAGCGGCTGACGCTGCGGCTGAACGACCATGTCGGCTACGAAATGGCCCGCTCGCATCACGGCAGCGTCTCCCGGGAGCAGCGGCTTGAGGTGGAGCGCGCGCTCAAGGCGGGCGAGCTTCGCTGCCTCGTGGCAACGTCTTCGCTGGAGCTGGGTATCGACGTCGGCCACATCGATCTGGTCGTACAGATCGATTCGCCGAAGAGCGCAGCCGCGGGAATTCAGCGCATCGGCCGGGCCGGTCACAGCGTCGGCGGGGTCAGCCGGGGGGTCATTTTGGCGCGCAGCCGCGGCCAACTGCCGGAATGCGCGGTGCTGGCCCGCCGCGTGCTGGAGCGCGATATCGAGGAAATCCGCATCCCGGTGCAGTCGCTGGACATCTTGTGCCAGCAAATCGCGGCGATCGTAGCGGGAGGCGATTGGACGATCGACGAGCTGGCTCGCGTGCTGGCTGGCAGCTATGGGTACCGGGATTTTCCGCGTCAGAGGCTATTGGACGTGCTGCAGGTGTTGTCCGGTTACTACCCGTTCGTTCGTCCTCTCCTGGACTGGGACCGCGACACAGGCGTACTGTCCCGCCGCGGGGTAACGGCCATGGCCGCCATTATGGGGGCCGGCACGATTCCCCAGAGCAGCGCGTACCCGGTGCATCATGCGGACAGTCGCGTGCACATCGGCGAGCTGGACGAGGAGTATATTCACGAAAGCCGGGTCGGCGACGTGTTCCAGCTCGGAACGTCGTCTTGGAAAATTCAATCGATCAAAAACGACCGGGTGTACGTCGTCGAAGCGGGCAACCGGTTCAGCGAGATTCCATTTTGGCGGGGCGAAGGGCAGGGGCGCACGTATGAGATGTCGCAGGACATCGGGCGGTTCATGGACGAGCTGGAGCGCGGGCTGGAACGGGAGGAGCCGCATGGCACGCTGGACTGGCTGATCCGGGATTATGGGCTGGACGCCGGAGCCGCGGGCGAGCTGATTGCGCTGGTTCGGTCGCAGAAGGCCGTGTCGGCGGTGCCGACGCACCGCCGCATCGTCATCGAGCGGTTCCGCGACGAGCTGAAGCAGTGGCATGCCATCGTGCACAGCACATTCGGCCGGACGTTCAACCGAACGTGGCTACTGGCGCTTCGGCAGCATGGGGAGGAGCGTTTCCCCGTGCGGCTGTTCGCGAATGCCAAGGACAACGGCATTCATTTCGTCTTGTCCGGCGCCGACGAGGGAATGGCCGCAAGCTTCGTGGCGATGCTTCGCGGCGTGACGTCCGTCCGGCTCGAAGCGCTGCTGCGCGAAGCGGTTCCGTCTTCGCCGCAGTTCGGGTCGGCGTTTCGCCGTCTGGCCGAGACGTCGCTGCTGCTGTCGCGAAGCTTTACGCGCACCCCGGCGTGGAAGAAGCGGCTGCGCAGCGAGGAGCTGCTGCGGGAATCGCTGCCGTACGCCGAGCGCTTTCCTTTTCTCGGCGAGGCGATGCGCATTTGCCTGCAGGAGGAGCTGGACATGCCGCGGGTGCGGGAGGCGCTGGAGCAGATTGAGGCCGGAGCGCTCGAGGTGAACGTGCGCGAGAGCCTGTTTCCTTCGCCGCTGGCCGCGGCGTTTCTGACCGAGTTCATGGGCGCCCAAATTTACGAGTCCGACGCCGTCGGCAAAGATATTCAACTGCAGCTGCTCGGCTTGGAGCGGGCGCAAGCCGGGCGGCTGTTCGGCGAGAGCCCGGTGCTGGCCGCGGGGCAGCCGGACCGGGGCGCTGCGGAGGAGGAGCCGTGGCCGGCTTCCGCCCCGCTGGAGCTGGAGCAGCCGGAGACGCTGCTGCGCCTCCTGAAGCAGCGAGGCGACCGGACTGCTGCGGAGATGTCGAGGCTAGCCGCCGATAGCGGCGCTGACGAGGCGCAGCTGCAGGCGGAGGACGGGAGCGGCCCGAGTTCGGCAGAACCTGCGGGCGTGCCGCGAGCGGAAGAGATCGGCAAGCTGCTCCGCCGATTGGAAGAGGAAGGAAAAGTGCGTCTGATCGAAATCGGCGGAGAAGAGCGCTGGATCTGTTCCGACGAAGCGGATACGTATGCGCGGTTTCCGGACGATCCGTTGGCCGCTCGGTTTGTGCTGACCCGTTATATGGAGCACCGCGTGTCGTTTACGGCGGAAGAGCTTGCCGCCCGGTACGGCGCGGCTTTGCCGCTTATCGACGACCTTGTAGGGCAGTGGGCCGCGGATGGGACGATCGAACCGGCCTTTGGCGGAAGCGAAGCCGGACCGCGGACGTGGGTGAGCCGCGAAACGGCGGAGCGCCGGATCCGCAGAGCCGAACGGGCGCTGCGCGAGCAGGCCGAGCCGGTCGATCCGGTCCGGTACTGCCGGTTCTTGATGGCCGCGCAGCATATCTTGCCCGGCAGCCGCCTCAGCGGGGAAGAGGGGCTCCTGGACGCGATCGGCAAGCTGCAAGGCTGGTTTTTGCCGCTGCCGGAATGGGAGGCGTCGGTGTTTCCTTTGCGCTTGACCGATTACCGCAAAGAAACGCTCGACCGGCTGTGCGCGGCGGGCGAGGTGATCTGGATCGGGCGTAAGGAAGCGGGAGAGAAGGAAGGCCGGGTCGCCTTCTTTCTGGCGGAAGCGAAGGAGCTTTACGCCCCCCTGCTCAAGCGGGGAGCGGTCTCGAAGCACGAGCCGCTGCTGGCGCTGCTCCGGCGCAAGGGCGCTAGCTTCCTGTCGGCGCTCAGCCGCGAAACGGGAAGCGTCCCGTCGGAGCTGACGGCGGATTTGATCGAACTGGCTTGGGAGGGGCTCGTCTCCAACGACCAGTTTGCGCCGCTGCGGATGAATGGAAGCGGCAGGAAGTCTACTTCCAAAACTGCCGCCAAATTCCAATCCGGCCTTGGCCGCTGGTATGCGCTGGAGACGCTGGCGGAGGAGCAGCCGGGCGGAGGCGACTCGCTCGGCGCTTGGGTGAAGCAAACGCTGGACGGCAGCGCGCTGCTTACGCGGGACCTCGCCGGTACGCTGCTGCCGTGGTCCTGGGACGACGTGTACGGCTCGTTGAAGCAGTTGGAGCTGTGGGGGATGCTGACCCGCGGCTTCTGGGTCCGAGATATTGCGGCGATGCAGTTTTCCGCGCCGGAGACGGTAGGGCGTCTCCGGGAGGCGGTCTGGGAAGCGGGAGGCGGCGAAACGGTGCTGCTTCCGGCCGCCGATCCCGCCAATCCGTTCGGATTGACGGTGAGATGGCCGGCCGCGCCGGGTGTCGCTTTTGCCCGCAAGCCGGGTAACGATCTCGTCTTCCGCGGCGGCCGCTGGGTGTTGTGGTGCGAAAATAACGGCAGGCGCATGCACACGCTACACGCGCTGGCCGGCGTGCCGGAAGAGGAATGGCTGCCGGAGGAAGAGCGGCTGCAGATGCTTCGGGCCGTGCTGCAATCGGTTTTGAAGAAGCCGGGCGTCCGCAAAGTGGTCATCGATACGTGGAACGGGGAGCCGGTGCTGGACACGCCTGCTGCCGGTATGCTGCGGCAGCTCGGAGCGGAGGCCGACCGCGCTTCGCTCGTCCTGTGGCCGAGCTCGTTGCGATAAATTTTGCTTTTGGGAAAGGATGAACCGGATGAGAAGCATAGAAGAGCGGTTAAACGAATATAAAGAAAGGGCGGCCTCCGTTAGCCGGGAATCCGGCGAGGCGGCTCAAGCCTTCGCTCTGGAGCTGATCGGAGAGATCGAGAGGCTGGCGGGCGAAAACAAGCGGCTGCGCAAAGCGCTCGCCCAGTCGGCGGACCGGCGGTACGAATCGACGAAATTAAGGGACGCCTTAAGAGAATAGCAGGTTTATGCCTCCGGATGGCCCGCGAAATAAATAATTTAGCAATAAAATACTTATTGACAGCCGCCGAAAATGGGCATAGAATACCTAGTAAACGAGTAGGGATTATTAGGATATACTCTCAAGGAGGCGCATGATTGTGAATTCCCTATACATTGCCAGTTGGGCTGTGGCTGTCGTAGTCCTGCTGTTGCTATTTTTCGCGGCCAAGAAAAAGGTGGGTTTCGGGACGCGTGTATTAATCGCCATGGTGCTCGGCGTAGTCGTCGGGGCGGCGTTCGGTAAAGAGGCGACAGATCTCGGAACGATCGGTTCCATCTACGTCAACCTGATCAAAATGATCGTTATGCCGCTTGTCATCGCAACGATTATTTCGAGCATTACGTCCGTATCCGATCCGAATATGCTTCGAAAGGTCGGAACGAAAACGATCGCATTGTTCCTGATCACGACCGGTATCGCGGCGGCCATCGGTGTCGTCGTTGCGGTGATCATCGATCCGGGCGCTGGCATTCCTTACGTGCAGGATGTCAAATTCGCCGCCAGAGAAATTCCGTCGTTCCTGAAAGTATTTATGGATCTCGTACCGGCAAACCCGGTGAACGAGATGGCTACCGGCAAGGTCGTGCCGGTGATCGTATTCGCCATGTTCGTCGCGGTCGCCATTACGATCGAAGGCAACCGCAAGCCGGAATCGGTCCGGCCGATCAAAGAAGTGATTCAATCGTTCGCCGTCGTGATGTTCCGCGTGACGAAGCTGATCATCCGCCTGACGCCTTACGGCGTGTTCGGACTGATGGCGGCGATGGCTGCAAAATACGGCCTCGCTTCGCTGCTGCCGATGGGCAAAGTGGTCATTGCCGTTTACATCGCTTGCTTGCTGCACTTCGTTCTGACTTACGGCTTTCTGGTCACGTTCGTGGCGCGGGTCAATCCGATCCGCTTCCTGAAAAAGATTTATCCCGTGCTGGCCGTCGCTTTTACGACGCGGAGCAGCTATGCGACGCTGCCGGTTAACCTGGAGGTTATCACGAAGCGGCTTAAAGTATCCGACCGGATCGCCAGCTTCGTCGCTCCGCTGGGCGCTACGATCAACATGAACGGTTGCGGCGGTTTGTATCCGGCAATTGTCGCGATCTTTGTCGCCAAAGTATTCGGCATCGATCTGACGATCACGCATTACCTGCTCATCGTCGGCTCGGCGATGATCGCTTCCATCGGCGTGGCCGGGGTGCCCGGACCGGCTTCGATCTCGACGACGGTCGTGCTGGCCAGCGTCGGTCTTCCGATCGAAGGGATGGCGATGGTGCTTGGCATCGACGCGATTCTCGATATGGCCCGGACCGCCATCAACGCAACGGGTACGACCGTCAGCTCCCTTGTCGTCGCCGTAACGGAGAAAGAATTCAACCGTGAGGCGTTCAACAACGAAGCGGACGAAGAGCTCGAAAACTACGACGTGTCTTCGCGCAACGGCGGGTCCAAAACCGTGGTCGCCGGTTGATACGAACGGAAATAAAATAGTCTCTGCCAATGCCAAACACCGCTCTTTCGCAAAGGGCGGTGTTTGTTCGTTTCCGACGTTTCGCTGGACCGCTATGCTCTATGGTAAAATAGGGCTGACTCAGCTTCAGTTTCTGCAAAGGGGGAAGGCGAATGGAGACTAGCGTGGGTCAAGCGAACCTTCTGCTGCGCGTGCCGGAGGTGACGGCGGCGCTGCGCTTTTACGAGCAGACGCTCGGCTGGGAGCGCCTGGAGCTGTGCGCAGCAGCGGGCTACGCGCTACTGCGTCAGCCCGGCGGCGATGCAGCGCTGCTCGCCGCGGAAGGCACGGCGGCGGAAGCGCTCCGCCGCCTGCAGGCTCCGGCATGCCGGGAGCTGTCGCCCGGCGGCCGGTTTTATGTGCCAGCGCCGCCCGGCGAGGCGCTGGAGCGGCTCCAGCAGCGCGCCGCGGAGGCCGGCGGGCGCTGGTTGGACGAGACGGAGCCGGGCTGCTGGCGGACCGTCACGATTACGACGCCGGAGGGCTATCGCGCGGCGTACTGGCAGGAGCTGTTTCCGAGCGACGAGGAAACACTCGCTTTGTTCGCAGCGGGGCCGGACCGGCTGGAGGCCGCGCTGGCGGGGCTTGGCGAGGCCGCCGGGCTCGATCTGGCCCGGGCGCCCGGCACATGGAGCATCCGCGAGCAGGTGCTCCATGTGGTGGATCTGGAGCTTGCGGCGCTGCACAAGCTCAAGTTCGCTTTGGCCGGGCCGGAGCGCGGACGCGCCTACAACGGCAACGGCTTCTCGCAGGACGCGTGGGCCGCAGGCATGCGTTACGCTTCGCGGCCGGTCCGCGCCGAGGTCGCGCTGTTTCGGCTGCTGCGCGAGCACGTGCTCAGTGTATGCGAGCATACGCCGGGAGCGCTGGCACGCAGCGTTATCGCCTCCGGCAGGGAGGAGACGGCCGGCCGCCTGATGAAAATGATGGCCGGCCACGCGAACGTCCACATTCGCCGGATCGGCGAAATCCGGAAGCGGCACGGCATCGATTAGCCGAGGCTTTCCGCCAGCTCTATCAGATGCGTGCAGATCCGCTCGGGACGCACGCCCGATCGGGCTATCTGCTCGTCCACATTCGAGGCGTTGGCCAGTCCGGTTAGCACAAGCGCCGTCCGGCAGCCTGCGTCGGCTCCGCCGCGGATATCGGTGTTCAAGTTGTCCCCGACCGTCCAAATCTCCGAAGGGGCTAGTCCCAGCTTGGCGACGGCGTAGCGCATAATGATCGACGAAGGCTTCCCGATCACAACGGGCGGCGTTTCGCTTGCCCGTTCGATCGAAGCCGCGATGGAGCCCGCTCCCGGCGTCAGCTCGCCGTTCCACGGCAGCAGGTGATCGGGATTCGTCAGGATGTACGGGGCTCCGCCGCGGATGTGGCGGACGGCCGCAAGCAGCTTGCCGTAATGGAACGCACGATCGATGCCTTGCACGACCGCAGTGACCGTTTCCTCCGGAGCGTCCTCCGCGATCGGCTCGAAGCCGCCGTCCTTCAGGGCCGCTCTCAACCCCTCCTCGCCGATACACAGCACGCGTCCGTTCCCGGCGCCGGTTTCCCGCAAATACATCACGGCCGCTTGCGAGGACGTGAGCACTTCCTCCGGCCTGGCTTCAATTCCGGTCTTGATGAGGTGCGCCGCAACCTGCTCCGGGGTTCTCGACGAATTGTTGGTCACATATAAGAACGGGTGCCCTTTCTCCCGCAGCCAGCGGATAAAATCCGCCGCATAAGGGATCGGACGGTCCCCATGGTACAGCGTCCCGTCCAAATCCAGCAAAAATCCATGTCTCATGATCCGATTCTCCATTCTTTCGATGCGTGCCGCACGGGTCCGCTCGTTGCTGCGTTGTCCGCTTCATTATACCGCGCATTGCTCTCCAAGGCGAACGTGTCGCTTTATCCGCCTGTGCCCTAATAACCAAAAAGCCGGCATCCTAAGATGCCAGCTTCAGGCAGTTGAGAAAGAGGTTTTTGACCGAAATACAGAAACGGAGGTGGGGTATCTACTGGAGGAGCGGTAGCGTTCGCCTTTGTCTGCGGGAAATACCCGCTGCTAAGCGGTATCAATTAAGATTTCCTGCAGACAAGAGCGGCCGGAAGTAGATACCCCACCCCCTCGTACACCTCTATTACACAAGTGACCACTTTCTCAACAGCCTACGGCATCCTAAGATGCCAGCTTCAGCTTCACGTAAAAATGAATTTCGCCGTTCTCCGACTCGGCCCAAATGCTGCCTTCGTGCGATTCGACGATGCTTCTTGCGATCGCAAGACCGAGTCCCGAGCCTCCGGTATCGGACGTCCGGGCTTTATCCACGCGGTAGAACCGGTCGAACAACTGCTCCAACTCGTCGCGGGTCAAAGCGTCCGCTTTGTTGGAGATCCGGATGATCACGTGCTCGCGTTCGCGGATCATGCCGAAGGTGATGACGCCGGGCTTAGGGCTGTACTTGATCGCGTTGCCGAGCAGGTTTTCGAATACGCGGATCATTTTGTCCACGTCGATGCGCACCGGCAGCCGCTCCTGCGGAAGACTGCGGATCAGCGTGAGCTGCTGCTCCTCGCTGAGGGTCACGTATTCCTCCAGCAGCTGCTCCAGAACTTCGTTGATCACGACGCCCTTCTTGTGCAGCGGAACGTCATGGTTGGAGAGCTTCGTAAATTCGAACAGATCGTCGATCAGCCCTTTCAGCTTCTCCGATTTGCTATAAGCGATGCTGACATATCCGTCGGCTTGCTCGGGCGTTTCGAAATTTTTGTCGTGCAGCAGCCGCAAATACCCCATGATGAGCGTCAGCGGCGTGCGCAAATCGTGCGAGACGTTCGTAATCAGCTCGTTCTTGAGCTGTTCGGCGCGCCGTTCCTCTTCGATTCTGCGTTGCAGATCCGTCACCATAAAGTTCATGTCCCGCGCCAGCGATCCGAGCTCGTCCTGGGAACGCTCGATGACCCGATGGTCAAGATTGCCTGTAGCGATAATCCGAAGCCCGCTCGCAAGCTCCTCGATATATCTCATTTTCCGCTGTGTTAAAAAGTAGAACAGAAAGATAAAGACCGCGAGCGAAGCCAAGATGGAAAGCGGATTCTCGCCCTTATGGTAACTGATGTTCGGCTGAGGGATGCCGCTGACGATTAAGTAGGACTTCTGATTGTTATACGTCACAGGGTAAAAGCTGGAAAATTCCGCCCGCGAGTCGGATTCGAAGTTGCGCGTTTCCATGGCGTTGCGGATGACGCTGTGAACGTCGACGTACGTTTCCGGCGCATTTTCGCTGCGGAAGACGACTTTGCCTTCCAGATCCGTAATGACAATTTTGAGCTTGTTGTAGGTAACGAGTCGTTTGACCGTATTCTCAAAATTTTTGCGCTGCACGGCCTCCCCCTGCTTGCTCTCTCCTTGCCGGTTATTGAGCTGATTCGGCTGACTCGGCTGCGGCGAAACCTGCGGATTGGCTGCCGGGACTCCGGGCACGCCGCCGGGCTCTTGGCCGTTTACGCCGGGAACAGGAACGGCTGTGCCGGGATTGGGCGTCGGCGTCCCTTGCGGCACGGCCGCTTGCGGTTGTCCGGATTCGCTCCGGCCCGCTTCGTTCGAATCATCTTCGGGAGATTCGTCGCTTGTCCCGTTTCCGCTGCCGCTATGTCGTGAAGGTGTAAGGAACCGGTCCGCGAGCGAGCGGGCTTCGCGATCGATGCTTTCCATCCCTTGGCTGTAATCGATGACCGTGTTCTGGTTGACGGCGCCGAACAGAGCCGAGCTGATGCCGTAGAATGCCAGCGACACGCCGAAACAGAAGGCAAAGGTCAGCATCAACTGCAGCCGGATGCTGCGCTTCACGTGGTTGCGCGCCATTTTGTACAGATCTTGAAGGAACAGGATCATGCCCCTCAGCAGATTAAAGGGAAACCAGGTGAACGGGAAGCGGTCAAGCATGGGCTTGCGCGGCGGTTTGATCTTTTCTTTTTTACTCAACTTTATATCCCACTCCCCAAACCGTTTTAATAAACTTCGGTTTCCGCGGATTTTCCTCGATTTTCTCGCGAATTTTCCGGATATGAACCATCACGGTATTGTCTGAATCGAAATATGCTTCCTTCCATACGGCCTCGTAAATTTTCTCGATGCTCCAAACCGTACCGCGGTGGCGGGCCAGCAGCTCTAGGATGGCAAATTCTCGCGGCGTCAGCTTAATGTCCCGGCCGTCCAGCTTGACCTCATGCGTCGCGGTATTGATCGTGAGCTCGTCGATCTCCAGCTCGTGTTCCTTATTCGGCCGCTGAACATTGAGCCGGGTGTAGCGGCGCAGCTGCGACTTGATCCGGGCGACCAGCTCAAGCGGATTGAACGGCTTGCTCACGTAATCGTCGGCGCCGGTGCTCAGGCCGAGAATTTTATCCATGTCCTGGCTTTTGGCGGACAGCATGATGATCGGCATATGCTTCTGCTCTCGTATTTTCAGACAGGCTTCGATGCCGTCCATCTTCGGCATCATGATGTCGAGCACGATCAGATCGACGTCTTCCTTTTGCAGCACGCTTAACGCTTCGATGCCATTGCCTGCGCGCAGCAGACGGTAGCCTTCGTTTTTTAAATAAATTTCGAGCAAATCGATAATCTCTTTCTCGTCGTCGACGAGCAATATTGTAGGCTGCGCCACGGGGCCGACCTCCTTTTCATTCCAAAAAATCTCGGTTGTTGCGGAGTGGGGTCGGCGTGCTTTTCGGGCGGCGCCGACGACAAAAAAAGCATATCACGCCGGGATAACCTTGACAAACGGCATGCGGGCCACTCCCCTTTCCTAAACTTGACTGTCACCTAGTATAGCCGGCAAATCTTAACGACTAACGATTTAAAACCTTAAAACATTCTTAAGGGAAAGGGAGAAACCGTCGCCGCTTTTTGCGAAAAGGTCACTTTTTGGTTAAAGGAGGAATATATTGGATTATAAGGTGAACTTATTAAAGCAGTAAAAAAATGTTATGAACGGAGGAATCCCATGAACCGGATCAAAACCATCGAACGGATTCTGAACGCGCTGCCTTTGCGCAGAACCTCGCCCAAGCAGCTTCAGGCGATTATGAGAGGCATGGATTTGTCGCTTGAAGCCTTGTCGCCCTACATTGCGGAGCCTGCGGACTTGCCTTACGGAAGAACATGTCTGTACCGGACCGATGCCGCCGAAGCGGTGCTGATCCATCTCCCTCCCGGAACCGAAACGTACATTCACGATCATGGCGTATCCGTCGGATGCGCGCGGCTGCTCGAAGGCACGCTTACGAACCGAATGTTCCGGTTGGACGGCTACGGATACCCCTGCTTGTCCGGGGAGGTCGAAATTGAGGAAGGAAGCTATTATTACGCGCCGAAAAAACAAATTCACCAGCTTCGCAATTCCGGCCCGCAGCGCGCGGTAGCCTTCCATCTGTATGCTCCGGCGCCTGCCGGGAAGTCGTATTTTCCATACGAGCAAGTGCTTGATTACGTGATCTAAGCTCTTGCCATTTTCAGCGCGGCTGCAACCTCTGGATGGCCGGCGACGTCCATTTCCATATCATGACAGAGGAGGATGGAGAGATGCCGAAATCCGGAGTCACCATGAAAAAAACAATGCTGTTGCTGCTGGCGGCCGCGCTGTTATGCTCGGCTTGTACCGCCACCAATGCCGGGGGCGACGTCAGCCTCAGAAAGCATACGCCGGCGGACTTGGATGCGCGGATCGTGCGGGCCGACAATGCGTTCGGCTTGAAGCTGCACCGTACAATTGCGGAACAAAATCCCGGCAGCAACGTGTTCGTTTCGCCGTTCAGCGTATCGATGGCGCTGTCGATGGTTTACCACGGAGCAGGCGGGGCGACGCGCGAGCAGATCGGGAAAACGCTGCAGGGCCAAGGCTTGTCCGTTGACGAATGGAACCGGGGGCATCAGGTGCTTCGCGATTTGCTGGAGCATTCGGGCAAGGAAACGCAGCTCTCCGTCGCGAATTCGATCTGGGCCAGAAAGGGCGTGCCGTTTCACGAAGGCTTCCTGCAGCGAAACCGTGACTTCTACGGCGCGGAGACGGATACACTCGATTTTGCGCAGGAGAGTACCGTTCGCAAAATCAATCAATGGGTCGGCAAGCGAACGAACGGCAAAATCGACAGCATCGTGCAGGGTCCGATCTCGCAGGAAACGGTCATGTACCTGCTGAATGCCGTCTATTTCAAAGCGCAGTGGCAGCATCCGTTTCCGGAGCGGGACACAAAGCCCGGTACGTTCCATGCGGCGGCGGGACAGACGAAGCCTGTGAACCTGATGGCACTGACCGGGCGGCTCGAATATGTACAGGAGCCGGATTATCAAGCGGTCCGGCTGCCTTACGCGGACGGCAAGCTGGCAATGGTCGTCGTCCTGCCCTCCGAAAAGGCCGGATTGGATCAGGTTCAGCAGAAGCTGTGGGCGGATGAGGCATTTTGGAACAAACCGTTTCCTTCCGCGAGCGGGACTTTGAAGTTGCCGAGGCTGAAGCTGGAGCTGGGATACGAGTTAAACGATTCGCTGATAGCGATGGGTATGCCTGCGGCGTTCGACCCGGCCAAGGCGGACTTTTCCGGGTTATCGCCGAAAACGGTCTTGATCAGCGAAGTGAAGCATAAGACGTTCGTGGAGATGAACGAGCAGGGTACGGAAGCCGCGGCGGTCACCTCCATAGGAGTTGTAGGAACCTCTGCGCCCGCTCCGGTGGCCAAGCCGTTCGAGATGATCGTCGACCGGCCGTTTTTGATGGCGATTCAGAGTACGGAGACCGGCAGCTTGCTGTTCCTCGGCAGCATCGTCGATCCGAAGGAGTAAAGCGGCGGCATGCCGATATGACCGCGCTACATCAAGGGATACAAGACCTCGTGCAAGTTCTGCCAGAGCACGGGGTCTTTGCTATAGTATAAAGAAGTCAGAGGAACATGAACTCCAAGTTGCTACAAAAAATGGAATAAAAACTTTTTGATATAAAGTTGGAGGTATGCCATGAAAAACATTAGTTTGGGGGCAAATTAATGTATTGTTAATATTAGTGTTAAGATTAACGGAGAACGAGTAGGATCTGACAATTTTTATATCAAGAAACTACCTATTTACCCTTGCGTGAAATTAGCGAGAGACTTGGAAAAAAGATACTGTGGGATGATCATACAACTAATAGGTGGTACGGAGAATCGTACCACAAGTAGCACAAAGTCGTTCTTTCAAGCAATACATAACTTGCATATTCCGATATGTGGTACAATTGCTGGTGGAATGATTAATTTTGATGTATGAGAATGAAGAATCTTGTTAGGCAAGTAATTCATGAATGGAATCCTTATGGGTTATTACCACATGCACCCGATAATGAATTTGATTCAGAAATTGAAAAGGTTACAGAATCCCTTCAACAAGTGAATACATTAGAAGAATTAGCTAGAAGTATACAAGAGATATTTTCACTGAGTTTTGGTGAATCGTTTAAGTATGAGAGATGCTTATCTGTAGCAAACCAAATTTGGAACAAGGCAAATGAACAAAGCTAAAGTTAATGAAGAGGACTATATTCTGAAAGGGCGACAAGTCAGATATGCCATATACTCATATGATTTTAGAAGTTCATTGTCTATACGGGCTTGGAGAACAACAAGAGGAAAATAAGCCTGTTCCAAACTTTTGTAAACGAGGAGCGAGGAGATTAGGATACCATTGCATGGAGAATAAATGTGCTTTTATGGCATATACAGATGCACCATATGAAATTGCTTATTCGGGGCATGAAGGTGTGGTTCCAGATGGAAACGCTTTGATTGGATTTGGTGGTGATATGGAGCCATCTGATTATGATACACATAAAACTGAAGAGTTAAAGAATCTGTGGGAAAAGATATGTAGAAAGAAAATTCAAGAAGCATACGATGAATACATGGTTTTCTTCAAGGGGAAATATGGAAAACGCGATTGAAAATAAATGTCCAGAGAAATATTGCTTTTTTTTGGCTTGACGAAGGTAGTTGAGGATGTCCCTTCGGAACTTGTTTAAGGATTGAAACGGACAATAAAAATAAAGATTGGTTTGAACCAAATGAACCAGAGCATGACAAAAGTGGACTTCCTTATGATTATTTCAATAGAAACATTACTTAACATAGATTCTAACCACTAAGGTGATGGATATGAGTTGGAAAGACGTGAAACATGAAGGGATTTCATACATAGAAAAGATTGTTGCAGAATTTGATGTTTGGGTTCATCCTTCACTTCCTTTTGCAAAAGTGAAGGTAAAAGTAAAGGAAAACTCCAAAACAGGTACATTTTTTGGACAAGTAAATGTTGCAGTCATAAGCGTGTTAGATGGTACTCCAGGTTGGATTGGAGGTAATGGCTCAACAATCGAAGAAGCACTTGAAGATGCTGTCAAGCATTTTTACTTAACGCTGCAAGGTAGAGAAGGGCTTTCAATTGATGACTTTGAATGGGCTGACCCACACGATTTTTAGATAAGAAGTGAATGTACCTAAAGAAACTACTACAATGTCAGGAGTGGCTTTGTATTTATATACTGATGTATATTTTGTAGTCAAACTGTACTTTGTGCTTAGATTCATTACAGTGAAACCGTATCATAAATCATTGCTAACAGGTACGATAGTTGAATGACGTTTTTTAAACAACTTTATTATCAGGCATCAACAGGGAACGGAAGCCGCCGTTTTTTCGAACAATTTCATCTTGTCAGTCCTTACATCGCGTGGTAGTATATAACAATTAACGTGGAAGGGCTTCTAGGGATCCGACGGCCAAACGGCCGGGCGAACCAAGCGGAGCCGGCGCGCCACCGATAGAGCCGCGCTACACCGTAGGGATAAAAGACCTCGTGCAAGTTCCGCCGACAAGGCGAAACGGCATGGGGTCTTTTCTGCTTTAGCAGAGGAAAGGAGAAGGAGGAACATGAACGCGATACGGGCCGAAGGGCTGACGAAACGGTTCGCCGTGAAACGGAAGGAGGAAGGCTTCAAGGCCGGGGTACGATCGCTGCTGCGCCCGCAGTACAGCGAGAAGACGGCGGTGCAAGGCATCGATCTGACTGTCCCGCAGGGGGAGACGCTGGCGTTTCTCGGACCGAACGGCGCCGGCAAATCGACGACGATCAAAATGCTGACCGGCATTCTGCATCCGTCTGGCGGACACGCGGAGGTGCTCGGCTGCTGTCCGTGGAAGGAGCGCAGCAAGCTGGCTTACCGGATCGGCTCCGTCTTCGGGCAGAAATCGCAGCTTTGGTACCACCTTCCGCCCGCCGACTCGTTCGAGCTGATGAGTCGCATTTACGAATTGAAGCGCAGCGACTATCTCGCCCGGCGGGACGATCTCGTCCGCCGCTTCGAGCTGGAGCCGTATTTGCATACTCCGGTGCGGAAGCTGTCGCTCGGCGAGCGGATGCGCTGCGAGATTGCGGCGGCGATGCTGCACCGGCCGCAGATCCTGTTCCTTGACGAGCCGACGATCGGGCTGGACGTGGTGGTGAAGCAAAGCATACGCGAGCTTATCCGGTTTATGAACCGGGAGGAAGGGACGACCGTGTTCCTGACCTCTCACGACGCGGGAGATATCGAGCAGCTGTGCCGGCGGGCGGTTGTCATCAACCACGGGCAGATGATTTTCGACGATACGGTCGAGGCGATGAAACGGGACCTGCTGACGGGCAAGACAATCCGGCTCAAGCTGCTGGAACCGGGTCCGCCGTTCCGGCACGACGGCGTAGAAGTGCTGACGCAAACGGACCGGGAGCTAGCGCTTTCCGTCGATACGTCGGCTATCGCCGCCCAGGAAGTGCTTTCCCGCCTCGTCGCGGCATACCGAGTGTCGGACATCACGATCGAAGATCCTCCTATGGAGAGCATCATTACGCATATTTACGAGCGGGAGGGAAGCGTATGAATTTGAGCCCGAAGCTGTTGAAATACGGTGCGATCGGGCGGATCAGCCTGCGGAATCATTTTGCTTACGTGCTCGATTTTTTAATCCGCTCGATTTTCCTGATTATCATCATGTACATCTTCATTCAATTGTGGCAGACGACGTACCGCGGGGAAGGGTCGCAGCTGATCGCGGGCTACAGCTTCGAGCAGATCATTTGGTACATTTTATTCGCCGAAGCGCTGACGATGGCGTTTCCCAGCCTGTGCACCCGCGTAGAGGAAGAAGTGAAGAGCGGCGATGTTGGCTATAAGCTGACACGGCCGTTCAGCTATATCGGCTACCATTATATGGCTTATGTAAGCGAAGTAACGGTCCGGCTGCTGGTGAACCTCGCCGTCGGCCTCGCGCTCGGCTTCGCCTTTTTCGGTCCTCCGTCGTTCGGCTGGGGCTGGATCGGATTTTTCATCATGAGCTTCGGTGCGATGACCGTCAACTTTATGCTCAATATGGCGCTGTCGCTGTGCGCGTTCTGGGTCGAGGAGACGCGGGGACTGGAGTTCGTGTACCATAAGCTGCTGTTTACGATCGGCGGCATGTTGATGCCGCTCGAACTGTTTCCCGAAGCGCTGCAGCAGGTATGCCGCTGGCTGCCGTTTCAGGCGGTCCTGTATTTTCCGGCCAAAACCGCCGTCCGCTGGGAGGAAATCCACCTCGCTCCGATGCTGGCGGTCCAGTGGGCGTGGGCGGCCGTGCTGGCACTGGTCGTCTGGCTCATCTACCGGAAGGGTGTCCGCAAGCTGAACGTCAACGGCGGCTGAGCCGCAAAGAAGGGAGGGGAACGAATTGCGCCAGAATTCGAAAATGATGCCGCTGCTGCGGTTCGTATGGACGTGCTGGAAGCTCAATTTGACCGGAGCCATGGAATTCCGGCTGAGCTTTCTGATGACTGCGGGCATGATGATGGTGAACAATGCCGTTTGGATTTTTTTCTGGGGGCTTTATTTTCAGCGGTTTCCGGTCGTGAACGGCTGGGAGCTGCAAGACGTGATGATGATGTGGGCGGTGAGCGCGGGCGGCTTCGGCCTGTCCGCCGTGCTGTTCGGCAATGCGTACCGGCTGGCCTCGCTGGTTGCAAGCGGTCAGCTTGATCTGTACCTGACGCAGCCGAAGCCGGTGCTGCTTCATATCTTGGTTAGCCGGATGTCCGTCTCCGCGATCGGGGACGTACTGTTCGCCCTGCTGCTGTATGGGCTGTTTGGGGACCGCTCGCCGCTTGGTCTGCTCAAGTTCGTGCTGGCGCTGCTCATCGCGATGCTGATTTTTCTGTTCTTCGTGGTGACGACGCAGTCGCTCGCCTTCTACATCGGGCAAGCCGAAGCCATCGGCCAGCAGCTGTTCAATGCGATTCTTACCTTTTCCACTTATCCGACGGGCATTTTCAGCGGCTGGGGCCGGCTGATTTTGTTCACGGTGATCCCCGCCGGATTCATCAGCTATTTGCCGATCGGACTGCTGCGGGAAGCGGATCTTGCGTTCACGCTGCAGGCGCTCGGAATGACGGGGCTCGTGACCGCGGCCGGTTTATGGTTCTTTCACCGCGGCTTGCGGCGGTACAGTTCCGGCAATGCGATGGGGCTTCGGATGTGAAAGCCGTCCGAAGAGGTGTATAATGGTTCTGGAACGAACGGAGAAGCTAGACTTTAAGGATCAACTCTACGATAAATGACTGCGGAGGACAGCTTATGAGTACGACCGAAAAAGAATGGTTTCGGGTACACAGCGCCGTGTATCTGCTCCTTGTGCACGAGAATAAGCTGCTGCTGCTTCGACGGACCAACACTGGCTACGAGGATGGCAAGCTGAGTCTGGTGGCCGGCAAAATGGACGGGAACGAAGAAGTGAAGCGGGCGGCTGCGCGCGAAGCGTGGGAGGAAAGCGGCGTCCGGGTGGACCCGGCCGATCTGGAAGTGGCGAGCGTTATGCACCGGCTTTCGGATACGGGCGAATGGATCGATTTTTTTCTGACCGTGAAGCGATGGGAGGGGGAGCCGTACAACCGGGAACCGGACAAATGCTCCGAAATGGCATGGTATCCGCTGGACGGCCTTCCGGAAGATGTGATTCCCCATGTGCGCCAGGCGGTCGAGAACGTGCTGGCGGGCGTATTTTACGACAGCTACGGCTGGCAGCATTAAAGCAGGCGGCGAAGAGACCCGTTCGGGGAGCTTGGCCGCCTTTTGTCATCTTAGACGAAAATTCGACGTATGTGTCGATTCGTCGTAGTAAGCTGATCGGGTTTTTGCTAGAATGAAGGAAGGGAGGGGAGGACGGATGTTCGGTCCATCGTCGGTGCCGAAGCCGAAACAGCGCAGCCGATGGCGGACGGCGGCAGGCATTGCGTATTACCGGCTGCGCCGCCGCGTGAGCTGGATGCTCGGGAATAAACGCTTTGCGCGATTGCGCCGGGACGAACCGCTGCGGCACGTTCATTTCACCCACCGTACTCCGCTGCTTCGACAGCTTCGGAATGTGGAAATGCAGCTTCAATACAACAAAATCATTAACTTGAGACTGGCTGCGCAGCGAATGGATGGTCTGGTCCTTCAGCCGGGCGAAACGTTCTCGTACTGGAAGACGATCGGCAAACCGACCCGCCATCAAGGCTACGTGGACGGGATGGTGCTGCATCACGGTCCGGGCCGGGGTGGGAGGCGGTTTATGTCAGCTTTCCAATCTGATTTACTGGATGACGTTGCATACGCCGCTTACCGTGACGGAGAGATACCGGCACGGATACGACGTTTTTCCCGATGCGGGACGAAAGCAGCCTTTCGGAACGGGGGCGACTTGCTTTTATAATTATTTGGATCTGCAGATCGAGAACCGCACGGAGATGTGCTACCAGCTCAGAATTTGGCTGACGGACACTGACTTGGTCGGAGAATGGCGGGCCGACAGTCCGGCATCGCACCGTTATGAGATTGCCGAAACCAGGCACTGGATTACCCAGGAATGGTGGGGCGGATATGTTCGCCATAACGTCATATGCCGCAACCGGTTCGATGCGGAAGGGCACTGGCTCGACGAACAGTTCGTTGCCGAGAACCACGCCATTATGATGTATGAACCCTGCTTGCCGGAGAAAGCCGACCCAGACGAAATCCCCAGGCGGAGTAACTTGTAGCATGTATAAAGAATCAGACCGTTTCTTTGAAAGGTGCTTCAATCCTGTGCTTTTTGTTATATTTCACACAAAACGCGACAAAAGTTCTATACTTGCAGCATGAAATTAGGTATAATGAAATAACAAAAAAGTCCTATGGATCTGCGGCATATTGTCGAAAAAAGGAGACCGGTCATCTTATGAAGGCAGAGCTTATCAACCCGTTTTTGGAGTCGGCCAGAATCGTCATCGAACAAGTCGCGAATGTACGACCGACCACCGGACAGCTCGGCATCAAAGACGTGAAGTTTGCTGAAAAATATATTTGGATTCAAATTGGCATGACCGGACAAATGGAAGGGGACATCGTCTTCGGATTGCACGAGGAAGTCGCGCTTAAGGTCGTGTCCGCCATGATGGGCGGATTCTCGATCACCGAAATGAACGACATCGGCAAAAGCGCCATCTCCGAGCTCAGCAATATGATCAGCGGCAATGCCAGCACGATGCTGTTCAACCAAGGAGTCCGCGTCGATATTACGCCGCCCAAGATGCTTCATTCCGCGCATGCGGCCGGTTTCAACGCGCAAAAGGCGCTGACGATCCCGCTGATTATGGAAGGCATCGGCGAGCTGGATATTCAAGTGCTGATCGCTTAACCAAGCGGCATGCCATATAGTTGAAATGACAAGTCCATAACGTGTAAGCTGTAAGCGAACGCTTCTCCGGTTCCGATAACGCCGGGAGCGCTTCGCTTTTTTTGTTCGGATAGAAGACAGGGGGAACCGGAGGATGGATTTTCAGGGCAAAATCGCGGTAATCACGGGAGCGTCCAGCGGGATAGGCGCACTGATGGCGCAGATGCTGGCGCAGCGCGGAGCCGTTCCTGTGCTGATGGCACGGTCGGAGCAAAAGCTGTCGGAGGCGTCCGCTAAAATACAGGGCAAGCACGGCATCTATCGGCTCGACGTCACCTCGGCGGAGCAGGTAACGGCAACGATGGAGCGGGTGATCGCCGAATACGGCCGGATCGACATTCTGATCAACAATGCGGGCTACGGCGTGTTCGATTCGTTCGTGACGGCGCCTTTAAGTGAATTCGAGGGCATGATGGACGTTAATTACATGGGGACGGTCCGCTGTACGAAAGCGGTGCTGCCTTCCATGCTGAAGCAGGGGAGCGGCCATATCGTTAATATCGCCTCTATGGCCGGGAAGATCGGCTCGGCCAAGTCGAGCGGCTACTCCGCCACGAAGCATGCCGTGCTCGGAATGACCAACTGTCTGCGGCAGGAGCTTGTCGGCACCGGCGTTCGTCTGACCGCCGTCAACCCCGGGCCGATCGATACGCCGTTTTTTGAGCGGGCCGATCCTTCGGGCAGCTACGTAAAAAACATCCAATGGTTTATGCTGAAGCCGGAGCGCGTCGCTCAGGCAGTGTTGGAAGCGATCAAGCGGGGGACGCCCGAGGTGAACCTGCCGTTCATGGCGGCTGCGGGGGTGAAGCTGTATCAGTTGTTTCCGCGGCTGTTCGACGGCATCGCTTTTAAAGTGCTTAACAAGAAATAGCTGCAAGCCGGATTGATAAGGCTAGGGCGTGCGGTGGCGAATGGCGTGAAACCGCCGGATGTGATATGCGAGAAGACCGCGGCACCCTTCGAGGGGCGGCGGTCTTCTTTGGCTCGCCTTTTAGCGGCCCCGGGAATGTCGATAAGAAATAAGAAAAAGACCGAGTGCGCGCATTGCTTTTCGGTCTTCGTGCAGGGTATGGTAAAGGAAATAATGGTCATCAGCGATCAGGCTTCCGGCTCCGGCTGGGCTTCCGCCTGTTGATTGGCCGCCTTAAACTTCTGGTTGCGGTCACGGACCTCTTCGAACAGCTTCCGGACATCGGCTTTGCCCTCGGGATGCTGCTGATTCCAATGGCTGGCGAGAGCCGGCATCGTTTTATGGATATGGTTGTAGATCGCCCAAACTTTAATTTTTTCCACCGTTTCGGCGGAAGCGTCGCCGGTCAGCAGCTCGGCATATTTCTCGACCAGCCCTTCGAATTCGGCGGCAAAACGGGAATTCATTTGAAAATCCACCTTTCCGGTCATAATACATCTTAGTGTAACGCCGGAACGACTTTGTGTCAAAAAATGGAGTGAACCGAACATGCCTATACCTACCGATACAAACATTCCGCAAAGCGGGTCAACCGGCGGCATTCAAGCCGACGGAACGCTGGTCCAGAGGGAAAGTCTCCGCAGCCTGGCGAAGGGCATATCGCTTTACCGGCTGACATATATTAGCCAAGGACTTCAGGTGAAAGGCTATCTTGCCGTACCCGATGCCGCCGTACCCGTTCCCGGTTTAATTTACTGCCGGGGAGGCATCCGCAAGGTCGGGATGGTGCGCAAACGGCGCATTTTCTCGATGGCGCGGCGCGGATACGCGGTATTTGCGCCGTTTTATCGGGGCAACGAAGGCGGCGAGGGACGGGAGGACTTTGGAGGGGAAGACCGCTTTGACGTGCATCATGCCATTACCCTCATGCAATCGCTGCCGGAGGTGCAGTCCGGGCCGATTCCGCTGATCGGCTTTTCGCGCGGCGCACTGATGGCGCTGCTGGCGGCCAAAGAGTGCGAAGGCGCCGGTCCTGTCGTCGTCTGGGGCGGCGTGAGCGATCTGCTCGATACGTATGAAGAGCGGGTCGATCTCCGGCGGATGCTGAAGCGGGTCGTCGGCCATCCGCGCAAGCAGGCCGAATGCTACGAGCGGCGGTCGCCCGTCCGTTGGGTCGATGCGATCCGCGTGCCGGTCATGATCGTACACGGTACGGCGGATGCGCAGGTCAGCGTAGAGCAGGCGCGCAAGCTGGGGTCGGCGCTGGAACGGGCCGGGAAGGAGTACACGATGGAGCTGTACGACGGGCTCGGGCACCGCTTTCCGAAGGAGGACGACGAACGCGCGCTCGATGCGGTGTTCGGATGGATCGCAAGCAAACAGGGACAGGCGGAAGGTTGGGACCGGTAAGCCGGTTGTCTTCCCGCCGGGTAGGGCAATCGCCCGCATATTCTGGTATACTAAGGAAACGCAAGGGAAGAAAGGATGATCGAATGAATACGGGGTTTGCAGCTTTACATATCGCTCCGCAGTATGTCAAGCGGCTGCAGGAGCTCGGTATCACGGAGCCGTCGGACATACAGGCGGAAGCGATACCGATCGCGCTGGAAGGAAAAGATATCGTTGCGCAATCGCAGACCGGTACGGGGAAAACGCTGGCCTATTCGCTGCCGCTGCTGCATAAAATAGACACGGGCGCGAGAGAGGTACAAGCTCTTGTGCTGGTGCCGACGCGGGAGCTCGGCATGCAGATCGTGCAGACGCTGGAGCAGCTTGTAAAAGATAGCGATATCCGCGTGCAGCAGCTGATCGGCGGCGCCTCCATCGAGCGCCAGATCGACCGGTTGAAGCTCAAGCCGCAGATCGTGGTAGGGACGCCCGGCCGCGTGCAGGAGCTGGTCAAGCTCCGCAAATTGAAGCTGCACGGGATTCGCACGGTCGTCGTTGACGAGGTCGATCAAGTGTTCGAGCTAGGGTCCATGCAGGATGTGGAGGCGCTGTTCAAAGGCATGCTGCGTGACCGGCAGCTGCTGTTTTTTTCCGCGACATTCCCGCCGCCGCTGCAGGACGTCATCGACCGCTGGATGCGCGATCCAGTCTACGTCCGGGTAAATCCGGCGCAGCGCACCTCGGAAACGCTAGAGCACTTGTATTTCGTATGTCAGGAACGGGACAAAATCGATACGCTGCGCCGGATCGTCCGGCTGTATAACCCGAAGGCCGCGATTGTGTTCGTCAACGAGACCGACGATATCGGGGAAGCGGTGGCGAAGCTGCAGTACATCGGCCTATCGGTCGAAGGCCTGTACGGCGATTCCTTCAAGCAGGAGCGGGCCAAGGCGATGCAGGCGTTCCGCGCCGGCAAATTCCAGCTGCTGCTCGCGACCGACGTAGCCGCTAGAGGGCTTGATCTGCCGCAGGTGACGCACGTGATCAACCTCGACCCGCCGATCGATGCGGACCATTACGTGCACCGCGTAGGCCGGACGGGGCGGATGGGCCGCAAAGGCACGGCCGTGTCGATCATTACTCCGCGGGAGCAGTTCATTATCGATAAGTTTTCCAAAGCGCTTGGTATCGAGATCAAGCAGCGGACGATGTTTCATGGGAAGGTCGTCGATCCGGAGCAGGAGCGGTCCGTTCGCCGGGAAGCGAAGAAGCTCGTGGAACGCCGGGTGCCGGATGAAGCGCCGTCGGGAAGGGAGAAACCTGAAGCGCGTATTGCCCAAGCGGGAGCTCCGAAACTTCCCCGTACGGAAGGCAAGAGCGTAAAGCCGGCACAATCCGGCACGGGCCGTCCCCCGGCTCCGGCTGCCCCGGATAAACGCAAGGCGGACCGGGAACGGGACCGCAAAAACAAAGGAGCGCCGCGCTGGCTGAAGGAAAAGCGCGATCCGTCGGGTAAACCGAAAAAGTAACGAATGAGCTGCCGATTCCGCCTGTCAAATTCGTGACAGGACATCAGGCTCAGGTTTGGATCGGCTCCTTTAAGGGGGAAGTCAGATGAAATCGCTCTTCAAAGGAATCGTCACGATCGTAATTCTGGCCGGGCTGCTGGTCGCCGGGGCATTATGGTACGCGCAGCCGCAAGCGGAGCTGGACTTGTCGTACAACGATCTTCCGGTGCGCGAAAAGCTCGCCGCCATGGTAGTCAACCGCAAGCCGGAGGCGGTGCTGACGGAGCAGGAGGTAGGCGATCTGCTGAAAAAAGCGCTTGCCCGCAGGGCCGAGCTTCGTCCTGGCGTCAAGCTGACGGGAGCGAGGTTTTTCCTTGAGGGGGACCGGCTCGCGGCGGACGTGACATTGCTGCTTCAAGACCGCTGGAAGGTTGGCGCCCGGCTCAACTTCGACCTTGCCTGGAAAGCGCCGTATTTGACGGCTGCCCATACCGGCACTGTCATTCGGGACGTTAACGTACCGGGCGAATGGCTGAGCCTCCAGCCGATTCAGGTTGATCTGAACGAATATATGCCGAGGCATGTGGCGATTCGGGACGTAGCATTTGAAGGGTCTACGGTACGTGTGACCTTCGGGCTGCGCTTATAGATAAAAGCAAAAGGGGCGGTTTCTTTCCAATCGAAGGAAACCGTCCCTGAGTTTGTTGAGAAAGTGTATGAGGTAATAGAGGTGTACGAGAGGGTGGGGTATCTACTTCCGGTCGGCTGTTGTCTGCAGGAAATTTTGATTATAAGCCGCTTAACAGCGGACATTTCCCGCAGACAAAGGCGAACGCTATCGCTCCTCCAGTAGATACCCCACCTCCGTATTTGTCTCTATTCTTGTCCGAACCACTTTTCTCAATACACTGAGGGACGGTTTCCTTTCTAGTCGAAGGAAACCGTCCCTTTTTAGGTGGGTAAGTACAAAACCAGTTTGTGTCAGCTCGCCTATGAAGTCTTTTGCGACAAGCCCGGACCTGGCGCAGCTTCAGGCTGGCTTTTGCCGCGCCGCTTTCCCAGCGTCAAGGCCAGTGGCAAGCCGATCAGGACGACAACCGTAGCCACCATGTATACGTCGTTGACGCTCAACGTGAACGCCTGCTGCTGCAACTGTTGGCCGTTCAGCCCGCCGGCCTTGCCGAGCTCCATGCTATGCGCGGCAACACGGGAGGCGAGCATCGAGGTGAACAGGCCGATGGAGAACGATCCGAACCCTTGGCGGATCCAGTTATTCACCGAGGAAGCGTGCCCGGACAGCTCGCGCGGAATGACCTCCATGCCAGCGTTGGAAGCGGGCATGGTCGAGAAGGCGATGCCGAGGTTGCGGACGGTCATCCACATAATGATATAGCCATGCGTCACATCGACGCTGAGATGGGCCATAGCCAGCGTTCCGACGCCGATCAGCACGATCCCGAACAGAATTAGTGGCATTGGTCCCACTCGCGAATACAGCTTGCCGGTGATCGGCATACAGACCGCCATCGCCAGCGACGGGATGAGGAGAATCAAGCCCGTATCGAAGGCGGAGACATGCTGGATATTTTGCAGAAACACCGGCGTCAGGAACGTTCCGGAATACAAGCTGATCGTGATGATACAGCTCAGAATCAAGCTGTAGGTATACCGGGAATACGCGAATACTCTTAAATTCAACAGCGGCCCGGCTTTGCGCAGCTCGTAAAGGACGAAGACAATCAGCGTCAACGCTCCGAAGGCCAGCAGGGATATCGTCTGCCAAGACCCCCAGCCCCAGGCGTGCGCTTCGCTGAACGCGATTAGCAGCGCGGAGCTGCTGAGAATGACGGCCAGAAAGCCGAACAGGTCGAACGGCTTCGGCGTCGTCAGCCGGTAATACGGAATCAGCTTCATCGCAAGCGCAATGGCGATGATCCCGAACGGCAGGTTGATCAAGAACAGCCAGGTCCAGTCGAACGTTTGAATCAGCCAACCGGCTAGCGACGGGCCGAGTGCCGGAGCCAGCATCGCCGACAAGCTCCACATACTGATGGCGAATGCCTGCCGTTCTCGGGGAATGACCTGATATATGATCGTCATGGTCGCAGGCATGACCATGCCGCTGAAGGCCCCTTGCAGAATGCGGAACACGATCAGCGAATGAATATTCCAGGCTACGGCGCATAGCCCCGACATGAGCGTAAACCCGATCAGGGCCGCGACATACAAATATTTGGTGCTGAACCGGTCCCCCAGATAGCCGGTGATCGGCGCAATGACCCCGGTCGCCAGCATAAAGCCGGTCAGCGTCCACTGTACCGTATTTAAGTCGGTATTAAAATCCTGCATTAAGATCGGAATGGCGACATTAATGGAGCTGGTTCCCAGAATCGCCAGAAACGAGCCGAAAAAAATACCGATCATGACCGGCCAAAACGGCACGGGTTTCTCGGTGTTTTCAAGCGAAGCCATGCTATTCTCTCCTTTTCTCTCTGCTGTCGGGTTCTCCGGTAAGCGGGAGCCCATTCTCTAGTCTCTATCCACAGCCGTTCTATACTCGACCGCTTTGCGGAGCAGCCGGGTCAATTCGGCGGTTTCGCCCGGCTCCAGCCCTTGCCAGAACCACTCGACCAATTCTGCCGCTTTCTCGTCCAACTCGCTCAAAGCGTCCAGACCTTTCGGCGTGACGGTCACCATGACAACCCGCCGGTCCGTTTCGTTATGCGCCCGTTCCGCATACCCGCCGGCCACCAGCTTATTGGCAAGGTTCGTCACGGCCGGCAGCGTAATTTGCAGCGTGTCCGCCAGCTCCGAACACCGCATCGTTCCGTTCGCTCGAAGGCTCTCCAGCAAATAGTACTGCTGAATCGGCAGACCGTGCTTGAGCCGGCCTCCCATTTCGGAGATCCATCGGCGCATCGCCAGCCGGGTCCATTTTTCAATCTCTGTGGACGCATGAAGCCCTTGCTCCCGCATGACGGCTCCCCCTTTGAGTTTTAGCTCTTAATAATTTTGTTTGTAAATAATTTAAACTTTGAACTAAATCATTGTACTCCCTTTTACCCGATGTGTCAAAAGGTGGAGGCGCATTGCCGCCACACGAAAAAGCCCTCCCGCAACCGGACGCATGATCCGGTGCAGGAGGGCTTGCTTGTTATTTCTTGCGTGTTTTCACGTAAGACGCATATACGATCTCGCCGGTATCGAGCTTGGCGATTTCGTCCGCCGACCAGCCGGCGAGCTTGTTGTTGCCGGTGACGCCGGTCAGCTTGATGTTATATTTCGAGGCCAGGTACTGCTGAAGCTGCGGCATGTCGGCTTCCTTCAGCTCGCGAAGCTTCTTCTTGCCTTGAATTTGCCCCAGAATGACGCCGATCGATTCGGCCGCCAAGCTTGTATTCGGCTGAATGCGCGCGCTGCCGTAAGCGATGGCGGAGGCGCCGACGTTTTTGCCGGCCATAATGACGTTGTCGTAATTTTTGAGCAGGAAGCTGCGCAGCGGCATCCCGTATTTGTCCGGGCGGCCCATCTCGATGCCCCATTTGTTGGCGCTGGTGCCCTGCAGGTCGAGCGGGTAACCGCCGATGCTCACGTTGTCCCAGAACATTTTCGCCCCGAGCATGTCCGAAGGCTTCAGTACGTAATCCGTCTCGTAGTGGTTGTATTCGCGTATGTACAGGTAGTTCGGGAACCCGTTCAGCTCCGCTTTCTCCCAGCCGGGCAAGCTTTTGCGGAAATGGTTCAGGATCAGAGGAATTTCCTTCTTCCCGAGCTCCATCGCATCAGCCACCGATTTGTCGTCCGACGGATCGACCGTATAGATCAGGAAGGCGTTGATGATCACTTCGCCGTCCCGCTGGCTCACCGCATTCAGCCCGCGCAGAAACACGCGGTCGTTCGTCGGCTTGTACTTGCTCGTCATGCCAGCGAGGCTGATGGCGAAGCTGTTGTCCACCGAGCCCCAGCCGAATTTGGCGCTGCGCTCTTCCTTCGGCATATTGTTGAAGCTCTGCTGGAATTTCGCCCAATCGACGTTTTTGAACTTCATCATCATGCCTGAGCTCATATACTCGATGTTATTTTGCCCGTAGAACTTCTCCAGGCCCGGCATCCGGGTCGCTTGAAGCTTGCTGACCATCGCGGCGTAATCCGTATTCTCCACCCAATAGGAGGCGGCGAGCCGTTTCTTCTGGCCGTCCTTGGTCGTGTAGACGATGCCGTTTAACGCCTGTCCGCCGAATTGGCCTGGATTTTGCTCGATGCTCTCGATCTTGATCCCTTGCTCGACGGGAATGTCCTTTTTCAGCTTGTCAAAATATTGCTCGAATTCCTTCAGCTTGCGGATTTTGCCGTTGCGGAAACCGTCGAACAGCTCCTTGGCCCGGCCTTGGACCAGCAGCCTGTGCTGATCGTCGCGGGTTTCGTCGAGGAACAGCATCTCTCCCTGCAGCACTTGACCGCCGAATGCATTGCGCGGGTCCAATATTTTGACCTTCAATCCTTCGTCCGCCGCGGCGCGGGCCAGATAGAGGCCTTCCAGCTCGCTGCCGATCACGACGATATCCGTCTGCTCTGTTGGGATGTCGGGCAGTTTGTTGTCCGTTTTGGAGGCGGTTGTGCTCTTGCCGCCGTTCGAATCGTCTTTTCCTGCGGTTGTCGTTGAGTTCGGAGACGGCTTGTCCGATGCGCTCCGCTGCAGGAACGTATAGATCCCAGCCAGGGCGACCAAGGCCACCAGGGCCAGAACAACCGTCAGCTTTTTGCCGCTAAGTTTCATCTCTCTCTCCTTATCTTTCGTTTATGGTAGAAGCCGGGACAGGGTCCGAAAAGGACAATCCCGGGGTATGCTGTTAAGTTTAACATTTTTGGCAGGCGATCTAAAGGGACCCCCCTAAACATTTTGGGGTGGGCGAACGATGTAAGTGCAGTCAGGAACTCTTCGCGAAGGTTCTGAAACATCCTCTTTTCAAACTCATATTATAGATCGTACCTGCTTGAGAATCGACGGGCGACGGATTTCCTCCGCTATATCGAGCGGCAGGGCCCCGTGCTGGCCGTGGGTTCGTCAGGAGCGGGACTGCGGTCCAACCCACTTGGCAAAGGAGAATGAATGATGAGCAAAGCGTTCAAGAAGACAGTAATTTCCGGATTGACCATGGCGATGGTGCTGGGCGGATCGACGGCGGCTTTCGCCGACGGCAAAGGTAAAGGTCATGACAAGGACCGCGACAACCGTGACACGATCGAGAAAAAAGTGAACTTTGACAAAGATGTCAACATCAATATTAAGCTGACGTTCGACGATCTGAAGGGCAAGGACGTGGAATGGGCGCAGCGTTACATCGCTTCTCTCGCTTCCAAGCGCGTATTCGAAGGCTACGAGGACGGCACGTTCCAGCCGCGCAAAACGATCTCCCGCATCGAGGCGATTACCGCTGCGGTCCGCTTGATGGGTCTGCGCGATCAAGCCGAGTCGGCTGATGCGAAAGCGGCTAACCTGAACTTCAAGGATGCGGACAAATTAAAGCAAAAATATCCGTGGGCGACCGGCTACGTTTCCGTCGCGCTGCAAAACGACCTGTTCGCCGAGACGGACGACATGATCCAGCCGGAGAAAGAAGCGGACCGCCTGTGGGCGACGACGCTGCTGGTCAAAGCGATGAAGCTGCAGAACGAAGCCAAAGCGAAAATGAACGCCAAGCTTCCGTTCCGCGATGCGGACAAAATTTCCGCTGGCTCCGTAGGCTACGTTGCCGTGGCCATCGAGAAAAACTTGATCGACGGGTACGAGGACAACACGTTCCGTCCGAACAAGCCGGTTACCCGCGCCGAGCTTGCCGCGCTGCTGGATCGTACGGGCAGCCAGCTGCCGGACCATGCATCGGTGAAAGGCACGGTGACTGGCGCGCTGAACAACAACCTGCTGCCGGTTAAATCGCAAAACAACGAGGTGCTGAACGTTGAGCTGGATTCGAACGTGTTCGTATTCCGCAACGGCTCCCGCGTAGCTTTCGGCGACCTGCGCACGGGCGATCAGGTGCTGATCCGCACGTATGGCGGCAAAGCGATCTACGTCGAAGTATTGAACACGACGAGCGATCCGCAGCAGCAAACGGACTTCACGGTAACGGGAACGCTGAACAGCTACACACTGAACTCCAAAGGCGGACTCGCCAACATCACGATTAACCAAAACGTAAACGGCGGCGGCGTGCAATCGGCTGTTTACGGAGTCGCTCCCGAAGTCTACATTTCCGGCGACGTCAGCCAGCTGACCGCAGGACGCGCTTTGGAGCTGAGAGGTAAAAACCAACTCGTACACACCATCATCATTCGATAAATGAGAGAGAACGATTAAAAAAGGTTAGAATTGCAACGGGAAACGGACCTTCCTGCAGCCATGTTAAATGTCTGCCGGAAGGTCCGTTTTTTACACATAGATCCGAGATCCTGTTCGAATATACTCGATTTTGGCACCCAAAATATGCTTTAAATTTTTGTAAGCTTTTACCCCTGTGCAATGCCCTGTATATACTTTTTGGATATTTTCGTCGATGATCATTTTGGCAATGGCCTGAATCTCTTCCTGGGAAGCGCTGAATGATTTTAGCATCGGTATCGTCATGAGATGAAAGCCGCCTATCACCGCTTTAATATCTAGACTGGGGAACATAGTTCTGGCGGCTCGTATCATATTGGGGGTACCTTTATGAGAACATCCCGTAAATACGCAGATCCCGTCCTGCTCCTTGATAACCATCATGAGCTCATGCTCAAATTTATCTTGAACCCGCTTGTTCCCTTCTTTGGCAAATAAATATTTATTTCCCCTAGGGGTCAAATCCTGCTCCTCGATGTCTGTAATGATATAAATATCATTCATGATTTCGGTAAAACGATCAATATAAGCAATTCGGTTGGAATACTCCTCGAACACTTTTTTATCGATGCCGATGTTTTTGTTAAAACCCAGAAGATGAAAATAATAATCTCCCGAAGCTTTCCGCTTCATGTAGACTTTGGCTTTGCTGTTGACCTTAAAGAACGGTAGAAGACCTCCGCCATGATCATGATGGCCATGAGAAAGCACGACGGCATCCACATGCTCCAAATGAATTCCCAATTTCTGTGCATTCGTAATAAAGCTGCCGGTTTTTCCGGTATCAAAAAGGATACGTTTGTTATCTTGTTCTATGTAAAGAGATAAGCCGGATTCATTGATTAAATCTTGTGAATCATTCTTCAAATTTTCGATTAGCGTAGTTATTTTCATAAATTTCTCCATGATTATGGAATTGCCGCAGAAATGGCGTCGAGGTCATGCCCCGATACCGTCATCGTACCCGATCATACAACGCTTTGCAACATCGGCGGCGGGTTATCCTGGCAATTGGGCATGGGGGATGGACAGATGCGCCGAACGGTGTATAATTAGGAGAAATTGCGCGCAAGCCCGTACTGCCGGGCGCGAGACTTACGTACACCGGGTTGGAGGAAAAAAGCGATTATGACCGCACAGCATATCAAACTAGAGGATATTCTCGTCGCCAGCCATCTGCTGAAGGACGTCGTGCATCAGACCCCCTTGCAAAAAAATTTCATTTTATCCGAAAAGTACGGCTGCAACGTGTTCTTGAAGCGGGAGGACTTGCAGGTGGTCCGCTCGTTCAAAATTCGCGGCGCCTACAATATGATCCGCGGCCTGCCGGAGGACAAGCTGCGCAAAGGCGTCGTCTGCGCCAGCGCCGGCAACCATGCCCAAGGCGTGGCTTATTCCTGCAAAGCGCTGCAAATTCCGGGCAAAATCTTCATGCCGACGACAACGCCGCGGCAAAAAATATCGCAGGTCAAGCTGCTCGGCGGCCCGTTCGTCGACGTCGTGCTGACCGGGGACACCTTCGACGATTCGCTGCAGGAAGCGCTGGATTATGGGGAGCGTGAAGGATTGTCGTTCGTTCACCCGTTCGATCATCCGAAGGTTATTGCCGGGCAAGGCACCGTCGGCCTGGAGCTGATGAACGACATGCAGGGACCGGTCGACTACGTATTCGCCGGAATTGGCGGCGGCGGACTCATTGCCGGCATGGCCACGTATATCAAGGGCGTTAGCCCGTCCACCCGGGTCGTCGGCGTGGAGACGACCGGAGCGCCTTCGATGCGGCAATCGGTCGATTCGGGCGAGATCGTCACGCTAGGCGAGATCGACAAATTCGTCGACGGCACGGCGGTCAAACGGGTCGGCGAGCTGACGTACGACATCTGCCGCGAGTTCCTCGACGATATCATCGTCGTGCCGGAAGGCAAAGTGTGCACGACGATACTTGAGCTGTACAACGAGAACGCCATCGTGGCGGAGCCGGCGGGAGCGCTGTCGGTGGCGGCGCTGGAGTTTTACCGCGAGGAGATCGCCGGCAAAAATGTCGTGTGCGTCATCAGCGGCGGCAATAACGACATCGACCGGATGCAAGAAATCAAAGAGCGGTCGCTCATCTACGAGGGACTGAAGCATTACTTCATCGTCAACTTTCCGCAGCGCGCGGGCGCTCTGCGGGAGTTTCTCGAATATGTGCTCGGACCGACCGACGACATTACGCGGTTCGAATATACGAAGAAAACTAGCAAAGAAAACGGTCCTGCGCTTGTCGGCATCGAGCTCAAGCACAAGGACGATTACGGTCCGCTGATCGAACGGATGGAGCAGCGCGGGCTGCGGTTCAGCGAGATTAATAAAGACCCGAACTTGTTTAATTTATTGATCTAAGGAAAAATAAACAAGCCTGACGAAAAGGGAGCGATCCCTTCCGTCAGGCTTGTTTGCGTCGTCAGGCCGGATGGTTTTCCTGCGCCTTGGAGCGGTCCGGCGGCGCAGCAGCCGTTGTGTCGAATTTAAACCAACGATTCAGCATGCCGTACACGAACTTCGATTCCTTCGTCAGCAGCGGTCCGAGAATCGCCAAAATCAATACGTACAGCGCGGCGAACGGCTGCAGGACGGTCATCAGTCCGCCGGCTTTGCCGAGATTGGCCATAATGATGGAGAACTCTCCCCGGGAGACGATCGTCAGCCCGATGTTGGACGAGGCTTTCGGGGATAGCCCGGCGCTTCGCCCGGCTAGCATCCCTGCCACGTAATTGCCGATGAGGGTCAGCAGCACCGCTCCCAACGAGAGCCAGACGGCGCCGCCGAGCGTGAGTGGATCGATGGTCAGGCCGAAGCTGAAGAAGAACAACGCCCCGAAGAAATCCCGGAACGGAAGAATCAGCTTCTCGATCCGGTGCCTGTGCTCGGTCTCGGCCAATACGAGTCCAACGAGTAGCGCCCCGATCGCTTCCGCGACATGAATCGTTTCGGAGAAGCCCGCAACGACCGTCAAAAATCCGAAGACGAACAGCAGAAACACTTCGTTGGACCGGATATTCAGGAAGCGGTTCAGCCAAGGCACCGCTTTGCGCCCGACGATCAGGAAGACGAGCATGAAGCCGAGCGAGAGGAGCGCGGACAGGATAATGCCTCCTACCGATGTGGCTCCGCTTAGCAGCAGTCCGGACAGGATGGAGATATAGACGGCCAGAAACACGTCTTCGAACATGATGATGCCCAGAATCATTTCCGTCTCGGCATTGGCCGTCCGTTTCAGATCGACGAGCACTTTGGCTACGATCGCGCTGGAGGAAATCGTCGTAATGCCGGCAATGACCAGCGTCTCGTTCAGCGGGAATCCGGAGAGCCAGCCGAACAGCAGCCCGAGCGTGAAATTGATCGCGATATAGATCGTGCCCCCGACCGCGATGGAGCGCCCGGACTTGATCAACCGGCCGACCGAAAATTCCAGTCCGAGATAAAAGAGCAGGAACAGCACCCCGAGGCGGCCCATAAATTCGATCAACGGAGCGCTGTCGATGAAGCGGAAATCGAATGCCCCGAACTTCGGCGCATGGGGGCCGACCGCCATCCCGATCAAAATGTAAAACGGAACGACGGAAAATCGCAGCTTCGTGGAAAGCCAGCCTGCAGCGGCAATGAGACAAATCGCCAGCCCGATCTCTAGAACGATGTGCTCCATAGGCTACAGGCTCCCATGCTGAAGGAGCTCCTTCAGCGCCTTCAATTGCTTGCGTTCTCCCGCGACGACGAGCGTCGATTCCACATTAAGCCGATACTCCGGGCCCGGATTGATGCAGTGCGTGTGATTTTTCTCGGCGATGGCGATAATCGTCGCTCCCGTTTGCTTGCGGACGTTCAGCCCGCCGATCGTATGCCCGACGCTGCCTGCGCCGGCCTCGATTTTGAACCATTCCACGACCAGGGCGTCCAGCGCCACTTCCATCGTTTCGAGCGATTTGGGCCGATAGCTCATCCCGCCGATAATACCGGCCATCATTCTTGCCTCGTCGTCGTCCAGCGTTACCGTGGAGACGGTCTCATCCGGATCGTCCGGATCAAAATGATACAGCTCTCTTCTTCCGTCGTCGTGGACGACCACGACCAATTTATCGCCTCCGCGTGCGTGCAGTTGAAATTTTCGTCCGATTCCCGGAAGATCGGACTCTCGGATATCTGTCATGGAATCTCCTCCCAAGTTTTGAATTGCGGGTCCGGCTATCGGAGCCCGTAAACGATCAAACTTGGGGAGCGAGGTACGTAATCACCGTAAATTTTAAAGGCATCAGGAGCTGCTGCTTGAGCAGGAGGAAGACGGAACGGTCTGAGCGCCGCTCCAAGATGAAGGCAGGTATGGGAAATCGGATTGCTTCCGAACGGAGATACGGTATGCCTGACACAGGCGTGTGCATGTCGTTGTCCGTCTGCTGACGGGAAGCGGTGGAGACAGCGTGGGAGGCGCCCGATTGGCCCATCGTCATCGAGCGCGTAAGCGGCGGGTTTTCCGCTTCGGCAATCGGGATGAACCAGGAGAACGTGAGGAACAGACCGGTAAGCAGCACGAAAAGGACATGAAGAGGGTGCTTTTGTCGGCATGCTGTCATCCACATTCCTCCTTTCGGACAAAGTCTCACTTAACCGAGGTGTTAACGTAGATTTATTGTAACATTCGATTTCGGTCGATTGCAAATGCAAAAAAAGCCGGAGGCTCTTGCGAACCCCGGCTTTTACGGATTTCGTTTATCTCGCGGTGACATTCTGGAGATCCAGAACGCCTTGGTAGATCGTTTCGAAAAGCTCCTCGATATTCGCTTCCTCGATGCAGGAGAAGGCGACGCGGAGATCGGTTTCGCCGAGGGCGATCGTTCCGACGCCGTACTTATCGAGCAGGTGCAAGCGTAGCGTTTCGGCGTCGACCGTCTTCAGCTTCAGGCACATGAAGTAGCCGGAGTTGAATGGGTAGTAGTCCCATACCTGATCGAATTTGCCGGTATCGAGCAGCGCTTTGACACGGTTGGCACGGCCTTTCATAATGTCGAACTTCTCCTGCTTCTGGGCTTTGAAGTCCGGCGATTTCAGCGCATGCAGCACGAATGTTTGGGACGGATGCGGGCCGCTGGAAATCGTTCCGCGGATAATGCCGATCGTTTTTTGCTCCAAAGCCGCCAGCGTCGCATCGCTTTGTCCGACGTACGTAATGAAACCGACGCGGAAGCCCCACACGTATTCTTCCTTCGTTGCGCCGTCAATCTTGACCGACAGCACGCGCGGATGAAGCCCCGCCAATTGTCCGGCAAGCGACTCGTGCAGCGAATCCTCGAAGAACAGGCCGAAATAAGCGTCGTCCGTGACGGCCACGACGTTGATGCCGGCTTCCGCCGCTTCCTTGATCGCCGCTACGATGGCGCGCCCTTCTTCCGGACCTGGCGTGTAGCCGGTCGGGTTGTTCGGGAAGTTCAGCACGACGATGGCTTTGCCCTTGTTCTTCTGCGCAAGCAGGGTGTCGCGGAGCGCTGCCGCGTTGAACTGACGGTCTTCCGTGTAGAGCGGGTAATATACGAGCTCGGCGCCGCGGCGAATGCCGAAGGTCAGCTCGTAGTTTTCCCAGTTTTTATCCGGAATGATCACAGCGTCTCCTGGACCTGCGAACAAATCGGCTACGATGCTCAGCCCGTGGGTCAGCGCGTTCGTCGCGATCGGATTGCCGAGGTTTTTGCCCTGAAGGGACGGATTTTCCTCGATGATCTTGCTGCGCCATGCGGTGCGAAGCTCCGGCTTGCCCGCCGGCGGGGCATATTCGTAAATGTCCTTCGGATTGTACGCGGACAGTGTATCTTGGATGACTTTGAGATGCATCGGCTGGCCGTTCTCCAGCGCCGTGCCGATGGTGGCGTTGAACTTCTTGGCCTTCGCCTTCGCTTCGGCGGATTGGCTCAGGATGCCGACCTTCGGAAAATAAATCTGTTTGCCGAGCTCGGACAGCATCTCGTAGACGTGCGGGCTTTCCTTTTGAATGGTCTCATTTAAACTTTGGGCAAGAGGGTTCATGACGCTCCATCCTTCCATATTTCTTCATTGCTTACATTAGACCATATTATAACACTTTTCGTACGGCAGCGTCACGGTGTTTCGTATTTTGCGGCAGAGCCATTTCGGATGGGGCCGGAACGTGCGGACGGGCGTATTTGCCGGGGGCTCTTGGTTTTCCCGGAGGAGCTGTGTTACCATAGGGGCAGCTAAAATATGGGTGCGGATTGGCGTGAAGGAAGCAGTCCGCAAAGCGGGGGGCAACGATGTCAGCCATTATACGATACGAGAAAATTATGGAGCTGCTCATGGCGCACCGCGAGGTGTCCGTCGCGGATTTGGCGGACAAGCTCGGGGTGACGGGAAAGACGATCCGCCAGGATCTCGAGAAGCTGGAAAGCAAAGGACTGCTGCACCGGACGCACGGCGGCGCTGTGCTGGCCAATGAAGGCTACTCCGGCTTGTTGGCCGGGCTCGCGCCGAATCCGAAGCATCCGGACGAGAAGCGGGAGGCGGCGGAGTGGGCGCTGCGGTTCGTCGAGCCGAACGACATTATCGCGCTCGACAGCGGCAGCACGACGCTGGAGATGGCCAAGCTGCTCGACAATGCGCCGTTGACGGTCATCACGAACGATCTGTATATCATCAGCGAGCTGATCAAGAAGGACCGCGTACGGCTGGTCGTCCCCGGCGGCTTCCGCAGCCGGAATATGCTGGTCAGCGAAGAAGCCGCGGAATTTCTCGGCAGGCTGAACGTGCAGAAGGCGTTCCTGTCCACGACCGGGATTCATCCGGAGTATGGGTTTACGATCTTTACCCATTCCCACGTCGGGCAAAAACGGGCGATGATCGATTCCGCGAAGCAGGTGTTTTGCGTGGCGGACCACAGCAAGTTCAACAAGTGCGCGCTGATCACGTTCGCGAAGCTGTCCGAAATCGGCGTGATCGTGACCGATCCGTATTTGCCGGAGGAGACGGCGCGCAGCTACGAAGCGGCAGGCACGCGAATCGAGCGGAACCGGCGGAGCCGAGCCGGAAGGTAGGGTAGGAGCGGGATGCTCTCAGATGCGGCTTGACCATCCGTCGTGTCGCAGCGAGCGCCGAATGGGGACGCTTGCGATCCGGAAGCCAGCACATCTGGCCGGCAAATGCGCTGAAGTGGGCTTGTACGCGGACGGCCGTTTGAGTGAAAGCCTAGATGAAGAGGGCGGAGGCGGCGAATGATCATGCTCGTTACCCGCGTCTGCGGTTTCGTATGTACTTGTTGGTTCATTTTGGTTCAAAAATAATTCATTTGAACTTAAATGAACGTATGGTTTATAATAGCAGTGACCATGTAAATACGGGAGGAATTATACGATGTCTATGGAAATTCGTTACGCAACCAACCCGACGGAAACGAAAACGTACGATACGGAACGTTTGCGCCAAGAATATTTGATCGAAGGCTTGTTCGTACCGGGCAAGCTGAATCTGGTGTACAGCCATGTGGACCGCTTCATTACGGGCGGCGCCGTACCGACAACGGAGCCGGTTCTGCTCGAAGCGGATAAGCACGACATGGGGGCGGACTATTTCCTTGAGCGCCGCGAAATCGGGATCATTAACGTAGGCGCCCAAGGCGTCGTCACGGTCGACGGCACCGATTACGTGCTGGAGAACAAAGACGGCCTGTACGTCGGCCTCGGCAACAAGCAAGTCGTGTTCAAGAGCGCGGATGCCGCGAATCCGGCGCGCTTTTACCTGAGCTCGACCCCGGCGCACAAAAATTACCCGACGCAAAAGGTTGCGATCAGCGAGGCGGAGCCGCAGCACCTCGGTTCGATCACCAACTCCAACGAGCGCACGATCTACAAATACATTCACTTGAACGGCATCCAAAGCTGCCAGCTCGTGATGGGCATGACGCTGCTCAAGCCGGGCAACATGTGGAACACGATGCCTTGCCATACGCATAACCGCCGCTCGGAAGTGTACTTCTACTTCGATATGCCGGAAGACGGCGTCGTCTTCCATCTGATGGGCGAGCCGACGGAAACCCGTCACGTGGTTGTACGCAACGAGCAGGCAATCATCAGCCCAAGCTGGTCGATCCACAGCGGCGTAGGCACGAGCAATTATACGTTCATCTGGGCAATGGCCGGAGAGAACCAGGAGTTCTCCGACATGGATGCTGTCGCCATGAAAGATTTGAAGTAAATCTGAAGTAAGGCACCGGGAAGTGAAAAGCACAGTTTCTTTGAAGCGCGAACCTTACGGGTACGGCTCAAGCGGCTGTGCTTTTTTTGTTTGCATAGCGACGTTTTCGGTTGCACAATTGTTTAAGGAAGCGTGAAGGGGAAAGGAACGATGATCGGGATAAGGTGACTGGCGATTTTGAGTAGAGTGCTCGTGCACCGGAGGAAAATAGCGGAACTGCGATGCATTTAATTTGGTTGGGGATGTTGCTTTTTGGGAAATAGAGCACGGGAAATGCGTTAGTTGGGCTTTTTTCGATGCGGGGACCACGATTCGACACGAGTAAAGCACTGGGGGTGCGCTAAGCGATTCGAATCCGGTTTCTTAGGAGTGATAGCTCGTTGAAGTTCCTTTATTTTGGGAGCCGGCGCAGGCCCGAAGAAGCGTGCGCTGTGTCGCGCCCAGGGGGAGCCTATGCTTGAGGCTTTAAGCGGGAGCACCATGCTCCCCGCTCAAGCCTGAGCGCGCTGCGGCGCCGGTTCACCGTCGCCAGCGCCTTCCGACGATCCGCTCCAGCTAAAACATGCTCCAGTCGAACGCTTCCGACATCGTCTGCAGCAGGTGGACGCCGGCGATGCTGTTGCCCTTATCGTTCAGCGCCGGGCCGACGACGCCGATGCCGTACCGTCCCGGCACGAGGGCGAGAATGCCGCCGGCGACGCCGCTTTTGGCCGGAAGCCCGACGCGGATGGCGAACTCGCCGGAGGCGTTGTACATGCCGCAGCTGACCATGAACGTTTTGGCGATTTGCACGTAGCGTCGCGGCACCAGCTCCCGTCCCGTCAAAGGATCGGTTCCGTTCATCGCCAGAACGAGCGCCATGCGCGCCACATGGCGGCAGGTCACTTCCACGGAGCAGTGCTTGAAATAAACGTCCAGCACCGGCTCCACCTCTTCGTCCAGCACTTCATTATCTTTAAGGAAGTAGGCAAGGGACCGGTTCCGGTGCGCGGTAGCGGCTTCGGAGCGGTATACCGCTTCGTTGAAGGTCAGCGTCGGGTCGCCCGCGAGCTCGCGGAAGAAGGAGAGGATACGCTCCGTCTTTTCCACGGGGGTAACGCCCCGGATCAATGACGAGACGGCGATGGCTCCCGCGTTGATCAGCGGGTTGAACGGAATGCCGGGCTCGACCAGCTCCAGCTTCAGCATGGAGTTGAAGTCGTCGCCGGTCGGCTCCATGCCGACTTTGCGGAAAACGCCTTCTTCGCCTTGATCCATCAAGGCGAGCAGCAGCGTGAACACTTTAGAGATGCTTTGCAGGGTGAAGGACAAGCGGCTGTCGCCTGCCGTTACTTCGCGTCCTGCGGCGTCGAGCAGCGCGATTCCCAAGGCGTCGCCCGGAGCGTGCGCCAATTCGGGGATGTAGGAGGCGGGCTGGCCGTGCCGGGATTCCTTGCGACTCGTCTCGAGCCAGGCCGGAAGCTGCTCGGCCAGCCGGTTCAGTTCGGTTTCGGATGTCATCGTTTGCGGGAGCCTCCTTGGGGTCCATAAGTGCGATTTACTTTAGCATACCGCTTTTGCACCGGGATGAAAAGACGGGTATTTTCAGGTAATCGCCAGGTGCCGGATGGCCCCGCAAGCTTCCCGAATTTTACTTTTCTTGGTGGTGCGGGCAGTACGCTTTCATAAGCGCGATCGTTTCCGCATCGAGCTCGCCGCCGCGCTGCTCTAGTCCGTCCATGACCTGACTCAACTTGGGTTCTTTCAGATTTTGTCCGAACTTGTATTTGCCCGTGATCCGTTCCACGCGAATGCGCACCACGGACGTCCCCCGAAGCTGCGGCACATAGGCGGGATCGGCCGCATCAATCGGATCGTAGCCGCCCTCCGGCTGCAGCTTGCGCATAAACGCGCCCAGCGCTTCCGCCTTCTGCTGCAGATCGTCGACCGATTCGCCGTAGCCTTTGATAACGACGGATTTGAAATAGGCCGTAGCCGGACAAGCCAGCTTCGGATCAAGGATATAGGACGGCACGATGGCGTATTCCTTGGCGACGGAGAAGGTGACTTGCGGCCGTGCCTTCAAATTGGCCATTTTTTGCCCGATTTTGCTGCCGTGAAAATAGAGCGCCCCTTCGTGAAAGACGAAGTAGTGGTGTGGGAAAATAAAGTTCTTTAACTGAAAATAAAGTTCTTTAATCAAAAATAAAGTTCTTTAATCTATGCATAAAGCATTGCATAAACTCACTTTCGCTTGCAGAAGAGCACCAGGTTCCTGATTGAAGGTAATCTGGTGTCCTTTTGCTGCACTTCTAAATTCCAGCAGGTTTCCTGAACCTCCAGTCACCTACTCTTTTTTATGCAAGGGACAGTACTTATTCATTAATTCAATAGTTACTTCATCTTCAGCTCTTCCTCTTTCATTAAGCCCCTCAATAACTTTATCTCGCCGTTGCCCCTTTAGGTTTTGTCCAAACTTAAATTTAGCAGTTATTTCTTCAACAGAGATTCTTACTACTGAAACTGCCTTTAATTCTCCTTGATATTTCGGATCTTCCGAAGTAATAGGAGCATAGCCCCCTTCAGGTTGAAGTTTTTCCATTAGGCCACTTAATACAGTTGATTTTTCACGTAAATCCTCAACAGGCTCAGCGATTCCTCTAAAATGAACAGATTTAAAAAAAGCTGTTGCGGGGCAAGCTTGCCGAGTGTCGGTGAAATAAGAAGGGATAATAGCAAACTCTTTAGCAACTGCGAAACTTACTTTTTGTGAAGTCAATATCTCATCCATTTTGTCACCTCTCTTTGAACCATGGAAGTAAATGTGCCCATTCTGATACGTGTAATTTAGAGGAGTAATATGTGGCCATCCGTCCTTGTCTAAGGTCCCCAGATAACCAAATGACATCTCATTTAAAAATTTATCGATTTCCTGTTGCTCTTGAATAGAAAATTCGGCTCTTCTCATTTATAAGCCCCTCCCCAAATTTTTTTTAATCATAAATGAGAGGAGTGACAATTGAAAAGATCCAATTGATACAGTTTCTATTATGCCATTTGCTGAGGTTCTTGTTATAAAAGTATTAATTATTAAAAATAACTATATAAGTATCATTTTTTAAAACTATGAACATACTAGTAACAATTCTAATAGGAGGAAAGAGAAATGAGTGGATTGAAAGTAGGAATTGCAATTGTAACTCCAGTAGGTATTGTCTTTAGAGGAAGGAGATATACTTGCCGAACTGCCATTGCAGAAAATTGGTTTATGCTCTCGAGAAAAAAAACTTGGGCTTTACCGGTCTTGTTTACATCAAACTGTACCAATGAAATCATTTTAATTGTAGATGGAATGCTGGAGAAAGCCTTTAAGGTGGAATTGAATAAGAACGTAACGGAGGATGAAAAGAGACTGTACTATAGAACATTCCTTATTTATAAAGAAAAGTACCAAAGTTTAAAAAGACAGAGGAGGAGATCTAAACAAGTTAGTTTGTTCAAAAATAGGCAGCGACTAAAATAAAGAAAGCACTACTAATCAAGTAGAGCTTTTAATGATCGTATGTATTGAATATTTCTTTTAAGAGTGTTTGGGCCATTAAAATTTCTTTTTCATTTCGATTCACTAACAGAAGGAATAGGGAATGAAGAAGATCATTTTTAGTAGAGAAAGCTTTCAGCTCATTTACATATTCAAAAAGATCAAATATTTCGACATCAAGAGATTGGGCAATTCTTTCTAGATTTTGAATACTAATGTTTCTTTCCCCACGTTCCAGGCCACCAATATAAGTTAAATGGAAACCAGCTATTTCCCCCAATTGCTCTTGGGAAAGACCCCGTTCTTTTCGTAGGTCACGTATTTTTCCGCCTAAGAGCTTAAGAAGATCGCTCATGGCATCAACTCCCTCTGTTGGAAGTGTAGCAAAAATAGGATGCAGGAAAAACACGTAGATAAGTATGTAAATTTGATATTAATCATATAAGTATTAAATATTAGATGAGGTGAACTGAGATGACGAAGTTCTTTCCGCGACCCTACGAAGGAGAACTAATTTATAGCACCATTGCAAGGTATCACTATCGGAGTGCCAGCCGCAGTTTCAAGAAGACGACTAAAGACCTTTTTGGTTGCTATACTTTTGCTAGGGTGGACTTTCCATCTAGAATTTCAACACTATGTGATCGCATCTCTGTAGATGTCTCGTTTGATCCCGAAAATATTATCCACCGGAACACTTTGTTTACCTATTATGCGGCATTTATGGATAAGGATAGGCGCAATCACATCTTAGAAAGAATGAAATATGCTGTTGGAAAACCAATAAGCTTGCCTATTCCTGCATCATTGAACCAAACAAACAGTCTTCTTATCAGAAATTTAAAGTTCTGCCCCTCCTGTATTAAGGATGATGTGGTCCAACGAGGGGAGCCCTTTTGGCATGTCATTCATCAAGCCGACAGTGTGACTATCTGTCCAATTCATGAACTCCCGCTTATTGAAAGATGCCCTATTTGCGGGAAAAATTATCCCTTGAGTTCTAGTTGCTACCATTTAATAAACATTAACTGCTCTTGTGGTACTGATTTAAGAGAACTACGAATTTATTCATCCTTAGATATCTTGGGAGATAGAAAACACGAGGTGTTATTGTGTAGGGACACACAGTTTCTTTTGGATCATTACCAAGGGATTTTAAAAATAAATAACTGGAGCGAAGTTTATAAAACAAGACTGAAAGAGATGGGGTTATTAACTAGTACTGGTTATGTAAAGCAAAGAGAGTTGCTAGAAAGCTTTCGGATGTATTATGGAGAAAGTCTTCTGCAGAGGCTTAATAGTTTCCCTCTTAGAGCAGGCCAAATCAACTGGATAAGTAATATATTCAACAAACGAGATAAGCCAGTACATCCATTACGGCACCTATTATTGATTCGTTTTTTGTTTGGATCTGTTGAAAACTGTTTGAGCTTTAAGGAAAATAATTTCCAACCTTTTGGGAAGGGACCTTTTCCTTGCCTTAATCCGACTAGTGCCCATTTTAGAGAGAATATCATTACCTCATATCATGAAACGAATGATAGGAAAACTAAAAAGGTGGTAGGGATTTTCACATGTGGAAATTGCGGTTTTTCCTATAGCCGTAACGAGCCTGATTGTAATAAGGAAGGCGCTTATCAAATTAGAAGGATACTCCGGCTTGGAGAGGATACGGAGTCACTTATTGACAAACTAAGAGCTAAAGAACCTGGTATATCAATTAAAGACCTCAGTAAATCACTCTGTAGTGACAGATCTTTAAGTTACCAGTTTACAAATCGGGTGAGAAAAGTGGTTTTAAACGAAACAAGCAGGAATGTCCCAAGTTTAATAGTTATAAATCGAAAAAGAGGATCCTTCGTGCGAGCCTTGGATTGTATAAATAATGTAACGATAAGTAAATTAAAAAAAGTTGCTGGAGCGGAATACGCTTGGCCTACGAAATATGATGTAGAGTGGCTTAACCAAGTTAAACCATGTGCCATCAAACCTAAACCCTTGAGAAGAAGCATGAACTGGGAATCTCGGGATAATGCTCTCGTAAAACTTGTCAGGAATAAGATTGATGAAAACTTAAAATCTAATATTAAACCGGTTCGTATTACTCGAAGTTGGCTTACTCGGGCTACTGGGGAGAGTATTCTTTCAGACCCAAAAAGATTGATTCATTTGCCAAAGACCAGCGAAATAATACAAAAAAATATAGAAGACATTCATGATTATCGTAGGAGGAAGCTGGTATGGGCCTTTAATGAAGTCAAAAGCAAGTATCCAATTGTCAAAAGATATCATTTGATAAGTAAATTAGGGGCTCGAAACCTCTCTGAATCGTTGCATCAGTTGATTTCAGAGGCGGTAAACAAACAATCAGTGCTTCCCCTGATTTAGAGATAAATTCTGTACATGGGTGAGTTTTTCTATATAAATTCAAGGGCAACTAATATGCAGCGGAGGGAATGAGAAAAGTGAATGAACTTATTGAAACTGTGGAAAGAAATGTAGGTTTATATAGCGCGGCGTTAGAGCGAAGCAAGAAATATTATGATTATCCATTCACTAGTAACAGTGATCATTACTACAAGTTAATCCTATTGCAGATTAAGCTGGATTGTTGGGAACAGATGCTAAATTTACTGCGAAGATTTAAAAATGTTCGATGTGAAAAGTTAGAACGACGCAGCGATTTTTTTGTCAAGTCTATAGAGATAGAAGCAAGAGGTGTTCCAGGATTTGTAACACAGCAAACTTTGAGAAATATGATCGAATACATGAAGAAACTCGAATGGAAAATAGAAGAGTTACAGGGAATATGGATGAGCATGGATGAGATTAAGTAAATGAAAATAAAGTATGGAAATACAGTTATAGTAGCAAGTATGTTTTCGCGATATATTAGTAGTTAAATAGATTTTGAGGTAATTTATTATGAAAATTTACGGATTTTACGGCAGGAGCGGAACGGGCGAGAGCCACAAAGTTCAAGCACTAGCGAACAAGGTGGGTGTCAATTCGATAATTGATGATGGCATTCTAATTGTCGATCAATCTCATGTAGCCGGGGTCTCGGCAAAGTGTGAAAGGTTGCTATATTCAGCGACGCAGAGAGCGATATTCCACTGGGATGACCAAAAAAATGAAGTCAAAAACTATATACGTGACTCAAATATAACTAAACTGATTATAATCGGTACATCTCAAAAAATGATTACGCGTATCCTTAATCGACTGGAACTCCCCCCGAATGTGGAGTGGATATCTGTTGATTCTATACAATCAACGGCTGAGATTAATTTGGCAACAAATAGACGACAGAAAGGGTTTCATGCTATTCCAATTAAACCTACTAATGTTCAAAGGACATATAACGGTTGGTATAAAGCAGAGAAATTTTTGTATAGCACTAAAACTTATGATCATCATAGTCAGTCCATTCAAGGGGGAGGATGTTAGTGAAAAGTGGTGATGTTGCATTATCCATTACTAAGGCAATCTTATTAGATATTCAGGGAAGATTTATGCTCGACAATTGTGTATTTGGTGCAACTGAGAGAAACGAAATTAATAAAGTA
>NZ_JAMZAW010000038.1 GCF_024158745.1 Paenibacillus tyrphae
AACAAGCTTTCCGAATAATCTTTGGGAAGCGACTAAGGTTTGATTACCAGTTAAGATATATCTTTTAGGAGCGACTTTTGACGAAGTCAACGGAGCGAGAAAAGATATATCGGAAACGCTTTGTTTCGATCCAGTTTTCAGGGAATAATTAGACCCTTGCGATCCAACTTTGGAGATGCAAGGGTTTTTCGGTATTTATACGATTATCTAAAAAAACTCGCCCTACTGTGCATAGCAAGACGAGTCGTTCTCATTTAATTTTAAATAGCCGGATGAACTGTGCTTACGAAGAAGGAAAATGATGACTAGGCGCGGAAGCAAAAGCCAGAGATGAACGAATACCAGGAAGCCGAGGAGCGATGGCGAGAGCCACGGGTAGAGGCATCCCAGCAAGACCAAGACGATCCACAGCACATGGAAATGGAGTCGGCGTACTTTGGTCATAGCGATATACGTGTCCGTGCCCGGAGCATAACCGAACCAGGGCAGCCGATAGGACCAGCTCCAGGTTTGAGGAGCATGCTTGACTTTCGTTCGGAGCAGGAGGCGAATCAGAAGCGTTTGGACGAGCGGTATACCGATCACTCCGATCGGGACACCAATCAACCCTGCAGGTAATGATGCAAAAGAGATCGCAATAGTGGCCCCGATAAAAGCGCAAGCGGTTAAAATCCAATATACCTGAAAGAAGATCGGCTTGTAATGTACCCGTTTGAGCAGCCGGTAAGTATAGATGGTCGATTCTTTGGACAACGTTCGGTCTCTTGGCATAATAAGCCCCAATCCTCACTTGAAGAACAAAATGAAAATTTACTACATATATCGGTAGGGTACAGGAAAATGTTGAGTTTGTCACGGGCTAACATGGATTTTCAACAAAAATATCGCGGAAAGGTTTGAGTTTTAAGAGAATTGGGCATACTGCTAGAAAAGAAGAGTAGAGGTGAATCGAACATGAGCGAAGAGCTGCAGCACGATTTCACGCCATCCTGCATCATTTGCGGGCAAACCAAAGAAAACGGCATCCTAATCATATCCGAATTCATATGCGAGGATTGCGAGAATGAAATGGTCCATACGGAAGTCAACGATGCCAAGTACCCTTTTTTCATACACCAGATGAAGCAAATTTTATATAAAAAGAATGCTTGAACGGCAAGCGAAAGGAAGCAAGCTCCGTTTTATCTCGGACAGGGATGGAAGCGGGCTTTTTTGTTTGGTACAATACTGCTAAAATTGTTTTTGAAATGAGGAAACAAGGTGTCACAGCATAGAGCGCCGCTGTACGAAGCATTGGCGGCCCATCGGGAATCGGGTGCGCTCAGCTTCCATGTGCCCGGTCATAAGTCGGAAGCGCAAGGGTATGCCGAAGCGGAGTCAGACTTCCGGCAAATCTTATTACTCGATAGGACGGAGATCGCCGGGCTGGACGATCTTCACCATCCGGAAGAAGCGATTAAAGAAGCCCAGTCCTTGGCTGCGGCGTGCTTTGGGGCGGATGAAACTTTTTTTCTGGTGAACGGGAGTACGGCGGGAAATTTGGCGATGATCTTGGCAGCCTGCCGCCGCGGCGATTTGCTGCTGGTGCAGAGGGATGCACATAAATCAGTCATTCACGGATTGATGCTTGCGGGTGCGCAGGCAGTCTTTATTTCCCCGCTGTGGGACCCGGAGAGCGGATTGAGCATGGGAGTGGCTGCAGAGGATGTCGAGCAGGCGCTAAATCGCTATCCTGAGGCCAAGGGGCTGCTTGTAACCAATCCGAGCTATTACGGCATTACAAGCGATTTGAAGGCATTATCCGGCCTTCTACATGACCGGGGGAAGGTGCTGCTGGTGGATGAGGCGCACGGGGCTCATTTTGGCTTTCATCCCGATGTGCCTGCCTCGGCCTTAAGCTGTGGGGCGGATGCGGTCGTGCAGTCCACTCACAAAATGTTGACGGCCATGACGATGGGCGCGATGCTGCACGTGCAGGGCCCGCGTATTCACCGCAGTGCTGTCCGAAAGGCGCTTGCTATGGTGCAAAGCTCGAGTCCTTCTTATCCGATTATGGCCAGCCTGGACCTCAGCCGGCGGATGCTGCAGAAAGACGGCGGGGAGTGGATCGAACGAGGCCTATCGGCTGCTCGGAGAGTGACAGCCTATCTAAACGGACATAGCCGGTGGCATGCAAGAGAACTGACGGAACGCATGCTTCAGATCGGTTGTCTTCAGGACCCTTTTAAGGTGGCGCTGTACGACGTGTCAGGCCGTCTCGACGGCTTTGCGTTAAAAGAGCGTCTGGAGCAGCAGGGCTGCTTCCCGGAGCTGGCAGACCCGACGAATGTTCTGCTTGCGTTCAGTTTGGCGAGCACCGAAGAAGCAGCGCAGCAGCTTATTGAAGCGCTGGAGCGGATAGACGAAGAAACACGGGACGAAGGAAACGAGACGAAGTCGGGATTATGGGAGACCGAAGACGCGGCGCAGCGGATATCCGAGCCGGTTACGTTCGATTGGGAAGCCATCCACGAGGGGACGGAGACGAAGGTAACGGTCCCCGTAGCCGAATGCGCAGGCCGCATCGCTGCCGAGATGATCGTGCCATACCCTCCGGGCATTCCGGTCCTTTATCCGGGAGAGCGGATTACCGAACGGACGGCAGCGCATTTAACGCGGCTGGCCGCCTTAGGGTCGCGTTTTCACGGACATGATGTGAGCGCCGGCGGCACCGTCCCGGTGCTGGAAACGCGGCAGGTAATTCCTTAGCGGCACAGACGCATACACGAATAGTTTTGAATAGGCGGAGGTTTGTTCGCACGGCATCAAGAGAAGAAGCTCGCTATAGAGCGGAGAAACGGATTGCAACCGCTATCCGAGTCACTACAGGACAGGAGACATGCATGTGAAACGTGGCTTTTTTATTACGGTAGAGGGCGGAGAGGGCGCAGGCAAAACGTCTGCGATCGATGCCATCCTAGAGCAAGTCAAGACGCGGGGGTACGACGTGTTATCCACGCGGGAGCCCGGGGGCATTCCGATTGCCGAGCAGATTCGCTCGGTCGTTCTCGACCGGAACAATACGGTGATGGACCCGCGTACGGAAGCGTTATTGTATGCGGCCGCGAGACGGCAGCATTTGGCGGAGAAAGTCATTCCTGCGCTGGAAGCCGGCAAGGTCGTCGTATGCGATCGTTTTATCGACAGCAGCTTGGCGTACCAAGGGTATGCGCGCGAGCTTGGCATGGACGAGGTGTTTGCCATTAACCGGTTTGCGATCGGCGATTGGATGCCGGATTTGACGGTGTTCATGGACATTCGTCCGGAGATCGGGCTGGCCCGGATTCGCGCCGATCAGGGACGGGAAGTGAACCGCCTGGATCTGGAGTCGATGACGTTTCACAACAAAGTGCGAGAAGGTTACTTGCAAGTACTCCGCCGATTTCCGGAACGTGTCGTACGGGTGGATGCGGAGCAGGAGCTGGACAAGGTGCTCGAGGATATTGGGCAAATGCTGAACCAAAAGCTCCCCAAGCGAGTATGATATAATAGATATATTCCTTCTACAGATGTTTATATATAAATGAAGGAATTTTTCAAACGCTTGTCTAATTATTTAAGGTAGGAAGACGGATAACATTCCTTTGGCAAAGGAGGCTGGATGCATGAAGTTGGTTATCGCCGTTGTGCAGGATAAGGACAGCAACCGTTTGTCGAACGCACTGATCAAAGAGGGCTTTCGCGCAACCAAGCTGGCGAGCACGGGAGGATTCCTACGCGCCGGAAACACGACATTTATGATCGGTACGGAAGATGAGCGTGTCAATGAAGCGCTGCAAGTCATTAAAGCGAACTGCAAAATCAGAGAGCAAATGGTCACCCCGGTATCCCCGATGGGGGGAACGACAGATTCGTATATTCCTTTCCCTGTCGAAGTTCAGGTTGGCGGGGCGGCGGTATTCGTGCTTCCGGTCGAGCGGTTCGAACATTTCTAGAAACGAGGTCGAGCCGAGTGAAAATCAACCCGGGTTGGCGCCCTTTCGGCAATGAAGTCGTCCGCAGCGAGAATACGTCATCCCAGCAGCTTCAAAAAATGTCGTTCTCCGATACGATGCAGCAGCATGAAGAAAGAGCAACCCGGGAGCAGCTTCAGCGCATCCTTCAGCAAATTGACCTGCAAGGTCAACGGCTAGCCAAGTCGATGACGGTACGCGAGCTCCGGCAGTATAAGCTGCTTGTGAAGCAGTTTCTGGAGGAGACGGCACGGCGGGGAGTTCAGCTTCGCGATACGCGGGGCTGGGATCGCAGGGGTCGGACGAAGCGGTACAAGCTGCTGGAGGAAATCGATGCCGAGCTGCTCGGCCTGGCGGACGAGCTGGTGGAAAGCGAACAGGGACGCATCGAGCTGCTGCAAAAAATCGGTGAAATTCGCGGAATGCTGATTAATTTATTTTTTTAGCGAAGCAGCCGATCTGGAAAGGAAATGCAGACCGTCATGTCTTTTCAAGCGATTACAGGGCAGGAGCGAGTCAAACGAATGCTGCAAAACAGCCTTCGGACCGACAAAGTTTCGCACGCGTATATATTTACGGGGGCGCCCGGGACCGGGCGGAGAGCGATGGCCCGGGCGTTCGCCCAAGCTATCTATTGCAAGGTGCTGGCGGACGATGCCTGCGGGGAATGCCTGGATTGCCGCAAGGTAGAGCATGGAAACCATCCTGATCTGCATTGGATCGTACCGGACGGCGCCTCCATCAAAATCGACCAGATTCGGGAGCTGCAAAAGCAGTTTGCTTATCGCGCCTCGGCCTCTAACATTAAAATGTATATACTGGAGGATGCGGATAAGCTGACCGTTCAAGCGGCGAACAGTCTGCTGAAATTTTTGGAGGAGCCGACCTCGCAGGTCGTGGCCGTTCTAATTACGGATAACGGACAAGCCCTGCTGCCGACCATTCGGTCGCGCTCCCAGTGGATTCCTTTTTTGCCAATGGGGCGAAGCGGCATGAAGGAGCTCCTTCTGCAGGAGGGACATCCGCCCGTGCTCGTGCAAGCGGCGGTGAATTTGGCCGCAGGACCGGAGGCGGCGCGCGAGTTGATTCAAGGAAATGGGTTTGCAGAACTCCGAAATTTGGTGATACAATTAGCTAGGGAGAGTTTGTCCCGTTTGCCATCTGCAATGCTGATCGCGCAGCAGAAGCTGGCAAAGGGCGAGTTTTCCGAACAATTGCCGCGCTTCATGGATATGCTGATTTTGTGGCTCAAAGATATGGTGCAGCTCAAGCTCGGCAGCCGCGAAGAATTGGTCTACACGGATCAACTGGACTGGATGTCGCAGCAAGCGTTGTCTTATTCGATGGAGCACTGGATCGCCTGCCTCGAGCAGGCGGTGGAGACGCAGAAACGATTGCGGTCCCATGCCAATCCCCAGCTCGCGCTGGAACATATATTAATGCGGCTCAAGGGGGTGTAAGATTGTTCTCTGTGGTAGGTGTCCGCTTCAAGAAGGCGGGCAAAGTGTATTACTTCGATCCGAGCGATCTGCCGATTGATCAAGACAGTGCGGTCATTGTCGAAACGGCGCGCGGAGTCGAGTACGGCCGGGTAGTGATTGGCCGAAGGACGGTAGGCGAATCGGATGTTGTGCTTCCGCTGAAGAAGGTCATCCGCATTGCGGACCAGCAGGATGCACAGCTTGTTGAGGATAACAAGCAAGCGGCCAAAAATGCGTTTGCTATTTGTCAGGATAAGATTAAGGATCACCAGCTGCGCATGAAGCTGGTCGACGTTGAGTATACATTTGACCGGAACAAAATCATCTTTTACTTTACGGCCGAAGGCCGGGTCGATTTCCGGGAATTGGTCAAGGATCTGGCCAGCATTTTCCGGACGCGGATCGAGCTTCGCCAAATCGGCGTACGGGACGAAGCCAAGATGCTTGGGGGCATCGGGCCTTGTGGGCGCATCCTGTGCTGCTCTTCCTTTCTGGGGGATTTCGAGCCGGTTTCGATCAAGATGGCGAAGGACCAGAATCTGTCGCTCAATCCGACGAAAATTTCCGGATTGTGCGGACGATTAATGTGCTGCCTCAAATATGAGCATGATAATTACGAAAGCGCCAAGGACGATCTTCCCCGCGTAGGCAGCGAGGTCATTACGTCGTTCGGCAACGGACGCGTGGTGTCGCTGAATGTCGGGGAGCGTACGGCGAAAGTGCAAATTTTCGATTTGAAAAAAGTGATGGATCTTCCTTTGGATGATGTAGTGGAGCAGCATTAAAAGCCAGTCGCTGCTTCTGCAGCTTGAGGTGAGAGAAAAGCGTGGATAAAAGGGATATATTCGTACAAATCGATCAAATGGAAGAACAGATGGGCACGCTGTATGCCGAGCTAGGTGACATCAAGCGGCAGATTATCGAGCTGCTGGAGGAGAACAAGCGGCTGGGTATCGAGAATCAGCAGCTGCGCAAGCTGCTGAAGAAAGATGCCGAACCGATGCTGCCTGTGCTTCAAGCAGCCGGCGCGAGCGTCCCTGTTTCGATGAAGGAAACGACCGGTGAAGGCTACGACAATTTGGCACGCATCTATCACGAAGGCTTTCACATTTGCAATGTCTATTATGGACATTTGCGTACGGAAGGCGACTGCTTGTTCTGCATGTCATTTTTGAATAAATAACGATGCGCCGTAGAGGAGAATGACTCTTCTACGGTTTTTTTTGAAGAGTTTAGATATGGTACATAATAATCGGCAGAAAGAGGAATACGCTTGGAACGAGTCCCGATCTATGAGCGGGAGCGAATCGACGATTTGCTTACGCACGATTTAAAAATTATTCAGAGCGACGAAGTATTCAGCTTTTCGATGGATGCGGTGCTGATTGCGCGCTTTTGTTCGGTGCCGCCGAAAGGGCGTATCGTCGATCTGTGCTCCGGCAACGGCGTCATTCCGCTGCTGCTGACCACCCGGACGAAAGCGCACATTACGGGCGTAGAAATTCAAGCCAGATTGGCGGATATGGCTCAACGAAATGTGCAGCTGAACGGGCTGGAGGAACGAATCGCCATCCAGCACGGCGATTTGCGTCAATCTCCTGCAGAGCTGGGGAACGGTGCCTTCGATTTGGTGACGGTCAATCCTCCGTATTTGCCTGTCCCGAATGGGGATCAGAATGTGAATGAGCACGTAGCTGCCGCCCGGCACGAGCTGTTCTGCACGTTGGACGATGTAGTCCGGGTGAGCAGTAGGTTGGTGCGCAGTGGCGGCAAAGTTGCCATGGTGCATCGGCCGAGCCGCTTGGTCGATATTTGCTGCACGATGCGGCAGTACCGGCTGGAGCCGAAACGGATCCGGTTCGTTCATCCCCGGGCCGATGCCGAAGCGAATATGGTGCTCATCGAAGCGCTTCGCGACGGAAAACCGGAGGTTCGCATGCTTCCGCCGCTGATTGTTTATAAGAATGAGACGGAATATACGGATGAGCTGATGGAGGTCTATTACGGCCGCCGCGCTGCGCTTGCCGATCCGTCCAATACTTCATTATAGAAGGAATCGATGTCCGTGAACGTTCAAAAAAGCTATGCCAACGACAGCCGCCGTCAAGGCAGCCTTTATCTGGTAGGCACTCCGATCGGCAATCTGGAGGACATGACCTACCGTGCCGTTCGGGTGCTTGGCGAAGTGCAGTGGATTGCGGCCGAGGATACCCGGCAAACGCGCAAGCTGCTCACGCATTTCGACATTTCGACCCGGCTCGTCAGCTACCACGAGCACAACAAGCAAGCCAGCGGCCCCGAGCTGATTCGGCTCATGCAGGAAGGCGATTCCATCGCGCTTGTCAGCGACGCCGGGCTGCCTGCGATCTGCGATCCAGGCGCGGATCTGGTCCGCCTCGCCATCGAAGCGGATATCCCCGTTATCCCTATTCCCGGGGCTAACGCCGCACTTTCTGGGCTGATCATGTCCGGGTTGCCGACCGAGCGGTTCACCTTCGTCGGCTTCCTGCCGCGCGACAAAAAGCCCCTCGAAAGGGAGCTTGCTGCCTTGAAGCGCGAGCCCGGCACGGTAATCTGCTACGAATCCCCGCACCGCTTGGTTAAGACGCTAACGGTTATGACCGAAACGATCGGCGAGACCCGAGAAATCTGCCTGGTTCGCGAGCTGACCAAGAAATACGAGGAAGCCGTCCGCGGCACGATCCGCGAATGCTTGGACCATCTGAACGAGCACCCGCCTCAAGGCGAGTATGTACTCATCCTTCACGGCGCCAGCCCGGAAGAAGCCGAGGCATCTGGCGAAGCCCTGTGGTGGGCCGCTTTAACCCCTGCGGAGCATGTCGCCCGCTACGAGGCCGACGGCCTCGACCACAAAGAGGCTTTGCGGCGCGCCGCCCAAGACCGCGGCGTCCCGAAGCGGGAGCTGTATAACCTGCTTCACCAGGGAAGCTAACAGGAAATAGTTTACAACGGCCGCGCCTCCTATATAATAGAAGAGACAAGATGTTAGGCCTAGAGCCAAATCGGGTAATAAGACTTATCTGTGTTGCGCGAATCGAAGAGAAGGAAATGTAGGCGTCCTGAGAACAGTTTAGTATGTCGTGCGCGTTATAACGAACGATGAAAGTATGTTTAAAAGTTTACATTCGTATTAACCGATGGTCACTCGTTAAAATCTTGGCGATTGCACAGCGTCGGTCATCTTTCAAGTAACTAGCGCCTTTGTGCGATGCTGCTTCAGCAGCGAGCTCTCCGACGCACGAGCTGTCGAGTGCGTCTCGGCTTTGCTCGAACAAAAGCTGTCGAGGCTTGCCTCGATGCGGGTCGTAGCAGGTATGAAGAATCAAACGCCGCCGTGTGCGCATGCACCGCTTCGTAAGAGCGCCGACGTGAAGCGTGTCTTCATGCCGAGCCCGCAGGGTTCGCATGGAGACGGACGCGCTCCCTGGACCCAGCTGCGTCGAAGCGCCTGCGGGGTCCAGGGGCTGCGGCCCCTGGGGTCCCCCTTAGGAAGGGGGATTTAGGGGGATGGAAACTCCCTGCATAAAAAAAATCCCCGATTCGGACAACCACGAATCAGGGATATAGAGGAGATATGAAAAAGGTTAGAATTACCAAAGTGAATTGTGCTATCTCTATTATAACCTATTTTTTTTATTTTGTCACAGGTATTGGCATTTCAGATAAGCATTCGTGGCAAACAATTTTTCCTTTGAAGTAGGAAACGTTCTCAGCATTGCCGCAGAAGATACAGGCTGGCTCATATTTCTTCAACATGATGCGCTCGCCGTCAACGTAAATTTCCAAAGCGTCTTTTTCACCAATGCCTAAAGTACGGCGCAATTCGATCGGAATAACGACACGACCCAATTCATCTACTTTTCTAACAATACCGGTGGATTTCATCATAAAAAATTCCCCTCTCTAAGAAGTACATAATGAAGTATAGTGTTTCAAAAGATTAATCGTCATGTTTCGACATTTCTTTACACATATGATACCAACCATTCCCAAAATAGTCAACCAAAAAATATGAGTTTTCCTTGTTATTTTATGGTATACGAGGTGGGTTATGCAAAATTCAGTAAAAACAAACGTTCAAAAGCGAGAAAATCGTTGTTTTTTATAATACACATCGTACTAAGAAAGGGTCTGTCACCAGATCATTGAAGTATAGATAAAAAAAGAAAACACAATAATGGAAGCTCGAATTCGACATATTTCGACAAATTTTATCTTCTTCTTACGAGAGTATTGTCGAAAAAATAGCCGGAGCCGATAGGAGGATGTTCATGACCACTCCCCTTCAAGAAGAGAAAGTATTCAAGGATCCCGTGCACAAATACATCTACGTCCAAGACCAAACGATCTGGGACCTGATCAACACCAAGGAGTTTCAACGCCTCAGACGAATTCGCCAGCTCGGCACCTGCTTCCTGACGTTCCACGGCGCGGAGCACAGCCGGTTTTCCCACTCGCTCGGCGTTTACGAGGTGACCCGCAAAATTATTTCGCAGTTCGAGCGCAACAAGTATGAGGACTGGCCGCGAGAGGAGCGCCTTCTGTGCCTCTGCGCCTCGCTGCTGCATGATGTCGGGCATGGCCCGTTCTCTCATTCGATTGAGAAAACGTTCGGGACGCACCACGAGGAATGGTCATGCCGCATCGTTCTCGGGGACACGGAAGTGAACCAGGTACTGCGGCGCGTATCGCCTACGTTTCCACAGCAAGTGGCGGGCGTGATCGCTAAAACGTACAACCAGGAAATCGTCGTCAGCCTCGTATCGAGCCAGCTCGATGCCGATCGGATGGATTACCTGCTGAGGGATGCCTATTTCACCGGCGTGAATTACGGCACATTCGATCTGGAACGCATCCTGCGCGTCATGCGCCCGTATCAGGGTCATATCGTTGTGAAGGAAAGCGGTATGCATGCGGTGGAGGATTACTTGATGTCCCGGTACCAAATGTATTGGCAGGTCTACTTTCATCCCGTGACACGCAGTGCCGAAGTATTGCTTCACAACATTTTTCAAAGAGCGAATCACCTTCATGAGGAAGGCTTTGCCTTCCGCTTCCTATTACATCCGCTACCGAACCTGTTCCGGCAAAAAATGACGGTACACGACCATTTTTTAATGGACGAGGCGTTCATGCAGACGGTGCTGATGCAATGGTCCTTCGAAGAGGATCCGGTGCTTTCCGACCTATGTACCCGGTTCCTGCAGCGGCGGCTGTTTAAATATGTGATGCTTGAGAAAATCGATGCCCGGCAGATCGAGCGGCTCCGGGATCAAATGCGCAGCTTCGGCATCGATCCGGACTATTACCTGGACATCGATTTTCCTTCCGATCTATCGTATGATGTGTACAGGCCCGGCGAACAGGATGAGAAGCTGCCTATTCTGCTGCTTGACTCGCGGGATACCCTGACGGAAATATCGCGGAAATCGGAAATTGTCCGCTCCATCAGCGGCATTCATATGGGAAAATACCATTTGTATTACCCAAGGGAGCTGCTTTTGAACCATGCGGACAAATTGGATAAAAATCTTCGAAAACTGCTCGATCTTTAACCGTCATCACCTGCTCTTACAACCAGACCATAATATAAGGAGAAAAAGATGATAACCGATACACACGCACACTTGAATGCGCCGCAGTTCGATGAGGATCGACAGGAGGTCATCGAGCGCGCACGCGCAAGCGGAATCAGTCGAATCGTTAATGTCGGTTTTAACCGGGAGACGATCCCGAGCTCCATTGCTTTGGCGGAACAGTACGATTTTATTTATTCGACCGTGGGCTGGCATCCGACCGATGCGAAGGACATGACGCCGGAGGATCTCGAATGGATCGAATCGCTGTGCGGACACGAGAAAGTTGTCGCCATTGGGGAAATCGGCCTGGATTATTACTGGGATACGTCTCCCAAAGACGTGCAGGACCGCGTATTTCGCCAGCAAATTCGGCTTGCGAGGAAGGTCGGCCTGCCGATCGTGATCCATAACCGCGATGCGCATCATGACGTCGTGCAGACGCTTCGCGAAGAGAAAGCGGCGGAGGTCGGAGGGGTCATGCATTGCTACTCTGGCAGCTGGGAGACGGCTAAGATGTGCCTCGACATGAACTTCTATATTTCGTTCGGCGGTCCCGTTACGTTCAAGAATGCAAAGCAGCCGAAGGAAGTGCTCGAGAAGGTGCCGCTCGACCGTTTATTGATCGAAACCGATGCGCCTTATTTGGCTCCTCACCCGTATCGGGGCAAACGAAACGAGTCCTCGTATGTGCGCCTGGTCGCCGAGACGGCTGCCGAAATAAAAGGGATAACTTTGGAAGAATTGTGTGAAATCACCACGTCCAATGCCAGCCGGCTTTTTGGCTTAACGTGAATAAATACACAGATTCGAACAAGCGGATTTTCTTTCGAATCGAGATAATCGAAGAAAAATATATAAAAACATACGACTTGTGAAGAGAAAGATGGTTTTTGAGATTGATTTAGCTCCAATCGGCTGGAATTGATCCAAAACCATCCTTTTTTTCGAAGTTTGTATACTTTACAACTTTGGTGCTCCCATCGTAAACTCAATAATAACTTCATAACGATTACCAAAATCCAACATCGCTGAGTTTCCGAAAGGGAAACGGGGGAACCACATCGCGGCAGTTAAGGCGCAGCTTTGACCGTTGTGGTGTTTTTTTAGGGGTGAATCCTCATCGTGCATGGGTAACATGCACTGGGGTAGGGCGACTCTCAAGTCCGAATCCGTCAGCTAACCTCGTAAGCGTTCAGAGAGAGGTAACGATTGTCGTGAGCTTTTATTTCATTTTGGCCAAAATGAAAAAGTCACGGAAAGGTTCCTCTTCTCCGCTGACTTTTTTTGTGTTCTCCCGTTCATTTGGGATATTAACCGGAACCGGTTTAACCAACACAAGTTGAAGGAGGTGGCCGCCGCAGGCAAGTAAGTTCTGATGGCAGCAGATAATTGTTGGAATGGCAATCAAACCATTTTACCATAGTCGCGTCAGATTAAATCATGCATAACACTCGGATGGCGGGGCTTTAAGGAGGACCGAACAAGTGGGCGCTGTGAACCATGAGCAACCCCATGTAAGACGATCATCCAGCATGTCCTTCGCATTGCGATGGAAGCATGAAAACTTGCGTATGATATCGATTATTGCCCTCATTTCATTCGCTATGACTTTCATGTTCTTACTGATGTATCACGGTACGGCCACCAAGCGCGTATCAGTCGTTGTAGACGGACAGGAACGTACGTTCCAGACCCGGCAAGGGGTTCTACAACGCATACTGGATGAGCAAGGCATTGCTGTAGGAGAATACGACCGGGTGTCGCATTCCCTTCAAGCTTCGGTAAAGTCCGGAGATCGCATTACGATCGATAAGGCAAAGCCGGTGCAGTTGACAGCAGATGGAGAGACGAAGACCGTTTATACGACAGGGAAAACGGTGGAGACCGCGCTGGCGGATTTGAAAATCGCGCTCGGCGAGCTCGATAAGGTAACCCCTGAATTGACCACGGAAGTCGCGGACAACGCGCTGATCAAAGTGGTTCGCGTAAAGAAAGAAACGGAAGAAGTGAAAGAACCGATCCCGTTCGAGACGGTGAAGAAGAACGAGCCGCAGCTGCTCAAAGGCAAGGAACAGGTTGTTCAAGAAGGGCAAGAGGGCATTCTGCTCAAGAAAAAGGAAAAGCTATTCGAGGACGGGGCGCTCGTCGCCGAGAATGTCGTCGATCAACAGGTGCAAACCCAGAGCATTAAGAAAATTGTAGCCGTCGGCACGAAAAATCCGGTTGTCATTTTATCCTCTTCTTCTCCGACCGTTGACGAATTGACCAAAAACGGGGTTAAATTCGGATACAAGCAAGTGATTAACAATGTGAAGCTTACGGCGTACTCGGCCGATGCGGACTCCACAGGAAAAAGCAGCGAGCATCCGCAGTACGGGGTAACTTCTTCAGGCACGAAAGTAACGGAAGGTCGCACAATTGCCGTAGACCCCAAAGTAATCCCGATGGGCTGGTGGGTATATATCGAAGGAATCGGCTTCCGCCGTGCGGAAGACACCGGCAGCGCGGTGAAAGGGAATGTGATCGACGTATATTTCGACAGCAGTGACTACGCCAATCGTTTCGGTTCAAAGAAGGGCTACACGGTGTATGTCATCGGGCCGAAAAAGCCATCGGTCGATTAAGGATGCGCAATTAGGGCAGACTCATCATATATAGAACGGAAAGAAGAGGTACGGTTGATGTCCCTCTTCTTTTCTCTTGTTTACGAAAGAAGGTACGGCTTAAAGAAATGATTAAGGAAATCATCGTTGTGGAAGGAAAAGACGATACCGTCGCCATTAAGCGGGCGGTGGAAGCGGAAACGATTGAAACAGGCGGCTCCGCGATAAACAAAGACGTATTGAAGCGGATTCGGCTTGCTCAGGAGCGGCGCGGCGTCATCGTATTCACGGACCCGGACCATGCAGGCGAGCGTATCCGTAAAATCATCGCCAAGGAAGTACCGGGCTGCAAGCATGCCTTCCTGACGCAAGAAGCTGCAACGAGCCGCGGAGATATCGGCGTCGAGAACGCATCCGTCGAAGCGATTCGCGAGGCGCTGGAGAACGTGCGGACGGATGGGATGAGAGGCGAATCCGCCATCGCTTGGGAAGACCTGATCGAAGCGGGACTCATCGTCCATCCGGAAGCGGCTTCCCGACGGCTCGAAATGGGGAAGCGGCTTGGGATCGGGTACTGCAACGGCAAACAGTTCTATAACCGCTGCCGGATGTTTCAAATTTCGCGTGAAGAGTTCGAGGCGGCCCGGCGGCATTTGGATAAAGAAGAGGGTGCAGGCTCATGACGACAGAACATCGCGGACAACGGTCCGGACAAGCTGCCGAGGATATCGCTTCGCCGAAGCGGACCAAGGAGCTCATTCAGAAGTACGGCTTTACACTCAAAAAAAGCCTGGGGCAAAACTTTTTGATCGATCAAAACATTTTAACCAAAATCGTCTCTGCCGCCGAGCTTGACTCGGGCAAAGGGGCCTTGGAAATCGGACCGGGGATCGGCGCGCTCACCCAACAGCTGGCCAAGACGGCCGGACGGGTCGTAGCGGTCGAAATCGACCAACGGCTACTGCCGATGCTGGAAGAAACACTTGAGCCTTATCCTCACGTTTCCGTCGTCCACGGAGATGTACTGAAAACCGATCTTCGCGAGCTGTTCGAGGCTCATTTTCGCGACGTCTCGAAAGTCAGCGTCGTGGCAAACCTGCCGTATTACGTAACGACCCCCATCGTGATGAAGCTGCTGGAAGAAAAGCTTCCGCTGGAGCATATCGTCGTAATGATCCAGAAGGAAGTCGCCGACCGGATGGCAGCGAAGCCCGGGGGCAAAGATTACGGGAGCTTGAGCATCGCCGTACAGTACTATTGCGAGCCGGAAGTCGTCACCATTGTGCCCCACACCGTATTTATCCCGCAGCCGAACGTCGACTCCGCCGTGATTAAATTGAAGGTGCGCGAGCGGCCGCCGGTGGAAGTGGAGGACGAAAGCTTTTTCTTCGATGTCGTTCAAGCCAGCTTCGTACAGCGCCGCAAGACGATTTATAACAATCTGGCCGCCAGATATTTTACGAAGGAGACCAAAGGACAACTGGAAGGCATTCTCCGAAATGCCGGCATCGAGCCGTCACGCCGCGGGGAGACGCTGTCGATCGAGGAATACAGCGTACTGAGCCGGCATCTGGCCGCCGCGTTGAAGGGCTAGCCGGCCCGGACGATCGTAGGCGGTTGTCCCTGCACCATTTGCCCATATCCGCCATACGATAGTCGAGGAGGCGATGCAGCCATGAAGCAGGGAGACCTGGTCACTCGGAAGTCGTATGGCGGTGACGTTATATTCAAAATTCAGGAATTTCGGCAGCAGCAGGCCATATTACGCGGGGTGGAACTTCGCTTGCTGGCCGATGCCCCGTTCCGGGATTTGGAGATGGCCCCGCAGATCGATCCCCTTGAATCACTAGGGGCGATGCGTCCCAAATGGCTGGAAGACATGAGACGGTCGGGAGCCGGAGCAGCGCCGCAGACGCAATCGGATGGATTGCAAGGCACGGAGCCTGCGGAGTCCCCAAAACCGCGCCCGGCTTACTTTGAATTGCCTGGCAGAGTACTGCATTTGGATGGCGACCCGAACTATTTGCGCAAATGCATGCTTCTCTACAATGAGCTCCGCGTTCCGGCGGACGGCTACTATGTAGCGGAGGCGAATATGGCCGATGCGCTTTACCGTCTGCTGCCCCAACTGCAGCCGGATATCGTCGTGATTACGGGTCACGACGGCCTTCTGAAGCAGCGCGGGCGAACCCATGGAGATATTACCCAGCTTACCAGCTACAAAAACTCGCATAACTTCGTCAATGCCGTTCGCGTGGCCCGTCAGTTCGAAAAAAACCGCGATGTCCTGACGATCGTCGCAGGAGCGTGCCAGTCGCATTTTGAGGCGCTGATGCAGGCCGGGGCCAATTATGCCAGTTCGCCGGCCCGTGTGTTGATTCACGCGCTTGATCCCTTGTGCATCGCGGCCAAGGTAGCTTTTACCCCCATTAAGGATACGGTGAATATCGTCGATGTCATCGGGTTGACACATAGCGGATTGGAAGGGCTGGGCGGTATCGAATCCCGCGGGAGCTATCGCCGGGGCGTTCCCCGAATTGAATATGCGATTCGTAAATAAGCGCCGAAAGGTGCTTTTTTATTTTGCTCTGCGCACCAACTTTTACAATTTCGTGAACGGGTTACCCTCGTTTTTTTGGAATACCGCATCATATTAAGGAAAAATTCCGTTGACAACGGGTTTGTATGGCTGATATAATATTCGGCTTAAATTGACATACTACTGTCGTTGCGTTATAATCGTTAAGGAAAGAGGTGGTAGTGGTCAATGGCAAAAAATGCGCTGTTGGAGATCAAACGTAGTTTGGAACCTCATGTCGGACAGAAGATTATGTTAAAAGCGAATGGTGGTCGCCGTAAGACAATCGAACGATCCGGTGTATTGGAGGAAACCTACCCTTCCGTTTTTATTGTCAAGCTGGATCAGGAACAGCATACATTCAAGCGCGTTTCCTACAGCTACGCAGACATCCTGACAGAATCCGTCGAAGTTACTGTGCATGGCGATGACGGTGAAGTACGGATTACGATACATCAATAAGTACATAACGGTTGGCCGGTTCTTACGGTCAGCCGTTTTTTTAATGGAAGTCCAAGATTCCCCCTTCCCCTTGGAAAAGATTGCGGACCGTATGATTCTGCTGCGTCAGGCGCATAATAGATCGTACGGATACCATCATAGTTATGAGGGGGGACGCGATATGGGACGCAGAAGTCGGGGCGTCATGTCGGAATCATTCAAATACGAGCTGGCCAAAGATTTAGGCTTCTATGAGACGGTTCAGCAAGAAGGCTGGGGCGGCATTCGCACGAAGGATGCGGGCAATATGGTCAAGCGCGCGATCCAAATCGCCGAGCAGGCTTTGACGAATCAGAACCAGCAATCGGCGGCTGCGCCGGTACGCGAACCGGTCGGCTTCCAGTCGGCGCCGGTTGTTTCTCAAGCCTATGCGCCTTACGGTCAACCGCCTTATGCCGGGCTGCCGCCTGCTTATGCGATTGCCCCAAATCCGGTTCAAACGGGCTACACCTCCTTTGCGCCGTAAGGGCGGACGTTCATTTCCGGAGAATCCTCAAGCTAGAGCGCCCGTTATGGAGCTTTAGCTTTTTTTTGTAGCGCTTTTGGTATAGTATTAGGATGAACGGCATCATGCCTTCGATTAACGGGATGACAGACAGGTGCAAAGAAGGTGTCGACATGAAAGTGTTTGAGAAAGCGCCGGCAAAAATCAATTTGTCGCTGGATGTTTTACATAAGCGTGAAGACGGTTACCATGAGGTCGAAATGGTGATGACCATGGTTGATTTGGCGGACCGTATCGAGATGCAGGAGCTGCCTCGCGATACGATCATTATTTCCAGCCAAGCCGGGTATATCCCGCTCGACGAAAAGAACCTTGCCTTTCAGGCTGCCCGGCTCATTAAAGACCGGTATGACGTGAAGCAGGGCGTATATATTCATTTGGACAAAAAGATTCCCGTGGCCGCGGGCCTGGCCGGAGGAAGCAGCGATGCCGCAGCGACACTGCGCGGCTTGAACCGGCTGTGGAGGCTCGGAATCGAAACGGACGAGCTGCAGAAGCTTGGGGCCGAACTCGGCTCGGACGTGCCCTTTTGCGTGACGGGAGGGACGGCCATTGCGCGCGGCCGGGGAGAGAAGCTGGAGCCGATTGAATCGCCGCCTCAGTGCTGGGTCATTTTGGCCAAGCCTCCGATCAATGTGTCCACCTCGGAAATATACGGCAAGCTGAACGCCGCGGGAATCCGGAAGCATCCGTCGACGGAAGGTGTCCTTCGGGCGATTCGCGAGAAGCGGTTCGATCTTCTGTGCGGTGAGCTGGGCAACGTGCTGGAGGAAGTGACGTTGGACCTGTATCCCGAAGTGCGCCAGCTGAAGGAAGTTATGATCAAGCTGGGCGCCGAAGGCGTGCTGATGTCGGGCAGCGGTCCGACGGTGTTCGGCCTCGTGTCCAAGGAAACGAAAATTCCGCGCATTTATAACGGGTTGCGGGGATTTTGCAAGGATGTGTTCGCTGTCCGCCTGCTTACGTAAAGAAGCCAATGTATGTCACGTTTGTGTCATCATCTTTTGCATGGACAGCTTGAATGAATACGTATAAAAATGGTATATTCACAATATATTATTCGGATTTATAGCTATTTATCCGACGTGTAGGGGGAACGCTCATGAAGAAATTAAAAAGAAGCGCAAGATTGGTCGAAATGACCCAATACTTGCTGATCCGCCCCCATACGCTGATTCCTTTGACGACATTTGCAGACCGATACAATTCCGCCAAATCGTCCATCAGCGAAGATTTGGCCATCATTAAAGAAGTGTTTGAAGAGGAAGGCCTTGGGGAGCTTCAGACGCTCGCTGGTGCAGCCGGTGGCGTCAAGTTCATACCGAAAGTATCGAAATCGCATTCATTGCAATTCATCACACAGTTGTGCCGCCAGTTGGAGCAGCCCGAGCGCATCCTGCCAGGCGGGTATTTGTACATGTCCGATATTATGGGGCAGCCGATGATTTTGAATGAAGTCGGCAAAATGTTCGCTTCCGCCTTTTCGGGGAACGATATCGATGTGGTCATGACCGTGGAAACGAAAGGCATCCCGCTGGCCTACGCCACGGCTACTTATTTGAACCTGCCGGTCGTCATCGTGCGCCGCGACAATAAAGTGACGGAAGGTTCCGCCGTCAGTATCAACTACGTATCCGGCTCGAACAAACGCATTCAGACGATGTCTTTGTCCAGACGGGCGCTTAAGGAAGAAGCCAAGGTGCTGATCATCGACGATTTCATGCGGGTGGGCGGAACGATTCACGGCATGATGGACTTGTTGCAGGAGTTTAAAGCCACGGTCAAAGGCGTTGGCGTATTCGTCGAGTCGGGCGAAGTCGAAGAGCATTTGGTCGAGGATTACGTCTCGCTCGCCAAGCTGTCCGCCGTTGACCCGAAGACACGGCAGATTACGGCTGAGCCGGGCAATTATTTTCAAGAAGAGGTTTCTAATCTAATTGAGGAGTGACAAATGCATATGACATTAGAACGTATCTCTACGGACCGGGCGCCTGCCGCTATCGGTCCTTATTCACAAGCAATCAAATTCGGCAATCTGTTATTTACCTCCGGTCAAATTCCGCTCAATCCCGAAGGCCAAATCGTCGAAGGCGGCATTGCCGAGCAGACGCACCAAGTCTTCCGTAATTTGAAAGCGGTATTGGAAGAAGCGGGGGCAACATTCGAGAGCGTGATCAAGGCAACGGTGTTCATCAAAGACATGAATCAGTTCGCCCAGGTGAATGAAATCTATGCAACCTACTTCGGAGACCACAAACCGGCGCGTTCAACTGTCGAAGTTGCACGACTGCCGAAGGACGTTTTTGTCGAAATCGAGCTTATTGCGGCGTTAAGTGTCGAATAATTTCAAATTTATAAAGTATTTATAAAATTGCTCAAAAACTTTAGAGATTTAGCAGGAATTTGCCCTAAAATGTGGAATTTATAGTTCATGTCTCCAAGATGGAAAAAGGTGGTGAATCAGAAGTGCAAATTACAGACGTCAGACTTCGCAGGGTGAACTCCGAGGGCAGAATGAAAGCCATTGCTTCCATTACCATCGATAACGAATTTGTAGTCCATGACATTCGTGTGATTGACGGTAACAACGGCATGTTCGTGGCCATGCCTAGCAAGCGGACCCCGGACGGAGAATTCAGAGATATCGCTCACCCGATTTCCTCTTCAACCCGCGAGAAAATTCAAGCGGCCGTGTTAGCGGAATATGAGCGTGCCGCAACAGAAGAGGAAGTCATTGAAGAAGGAGCTTAATACGATCTATGAAGAGGGCCAAAAGGCTCTCTTTTCTTTTATAACCGGGCAGGATATATTGGGACTGGCGTTTCACGGACAGAAACCTTATCATAAAAAGAAAACAATACATTGGATCAAAGGGGATGGACGAAACTTGAACATCATGGGGATCGTACTGGCTGCAGGTCAGGGGAAACGAATGAAATCGAAACTATATAAAGTGCTGCACCGGGTATGCGGTAAACCGATGGTCGATCATGTGGTTACCGCATTGGAAAATATACAAGCTTCTCGTACAGTCGTCGTCGTCGGTCACGGAGCGGAAGCCGTTCAAGCGTATTTGGGCGACCGGGTCGAGTATGCGCTGCAGGAGCAGCAGCTCGGGACAGGCCACGCCGTGCTTCAGGCCAAAGATCTGCTGGCCGCGGAGGACGGCTTGACGATTGTCATCTACGGAGATACGCCGCTGATTTCGGATAGCACCCTCGAAGGAATGATCAAGCTGCACCGGGAGAAGGGCGCGGCGGCTACGCTGCTGACGGCGGTTGTTGACGATCCTACCGGCTACGGGCGAATCATCCGAGACGAGCGCGGGTACGTGACGCAGATCGTGGAGCAGAAGGACTGCAACGAGGCGCAGCGCTTGGTCAAGGAAACGAACGTCGGCACCTACTGCTTCGACAATCGGAAGCTGTTTGAAGCGCTGGCGCTTGTGAAAAACGACAATGCGCAGAACGAATACTACATTACGGACGTGATCGGCATCCTGGTTGGTCAGGGGCAGATCGTCGAAGGCTACGTGCTGGAAGACGAGGCGGAGTCGTTCGGCGTCAACGACCGCATGCAATTGTCTGTGGCGGAGCAAACGATGCGCGAGCGGATTAACCGCCGCCATATGCTCGCCGGGGTGACGATGATCGATCCGGCAAGCACGTATATTGAAGCGGACGTGCAGATCGGAGCGGATACGATAGTGCTGCCGGGAACGGTGATCCGGGGAAAAACGGTGATCGGCGAAGACTGTATCATTGGACCGCAAGCGGATATTACGGATAGTACGATTGGCAGCGGCGTCACCGTCAAGCACTCCGTGCTGCAGGAGGCGATCGTCGGTGACGGATCGTCCGTAGGACCATACGCTTATTTACGGCCGGGAGCGGATCTTGGGCAAAACGTAAAAATCGGCGATTTCGTCGAAATCAAAAACGCCAAGCTCGCGGACGACGTGAAGGTGTCGCATTTGAGCTACGTCGGCGATGCGGTCATCGGTCGGAACGTCAACTTCGGCTGCGGGGCGATTACCGTCAACTATGACGGCTTCAACAAGCAGCTGACCGAAGTGGAAGAAGATGCGTTTATCGGCAGCAACGTCAACCTCATTGCTCCGGTTAAGATCGGCAAAGGGGCCTATGTCGTAGCAGGCTCCACCATCACGCACCAAGTAGGGGACGGCGACGTGGCGATTGCTCGGGAGCGTCAGGTGAACAAGCACGGCTACGCCGACAAGCTTCGCACCAAGTTTGCGGCGAAGAAGGCGAAGAAGTAAGGTTTAACGGGGCAATCCGTAGCAAATCCTATACAGCGATGTTTCGAACCTCCTTCAATTGGGTAAAGTAGTAAGAAGCTAGGGCTTCACCCAAATTGAAGGAGGTTTTCTTATGGCTACATCGCTCAAAGCGGAAGCTCGGACAGGCCGGACGAAAAGCGACCGCAACCGGCTGCGGGCCGAGGGAAAAGTCCCCGGTGTCGTCTACGGAAAAAAAGTGACGCAGACGCCGATCGCCATCGACCAGAAAGAGCTGCTTGCGCTGCTGAAGACGAATCCGCATGCGGTTATCGACTTGGACGTTCCGCAATTTGGCAAGCAGCTGGTCATGATCAACGAAGTGCAGCGGGATGCGCTGAGCCGCCAGCTGCTGCATGTCGATTTTCATCAGATCAATATGGACGAGCCGGTTCAGACGACGGTTCGGCTGGAATATATCGGAGACCCCGAGGGGGTTAAGGTCGGCGGGATTTTGCAAATTCAGCATCACGAAATCGAGATCCGCTGCCTGCCGCAGAATATCCCGAGCTCTATCGAAGTCGATGTCAGCGGGCTTGAGATCGGACAAAGCATGCTTGTATCGGAGCTCAGGCTGCCGGAGGGCGTCGAGGTAAAAACGGACGAGCACGACGTGCTCGCTACAATTCTGACGCCGCAGAAAGAAGCCGAGCCGGAGGAGGAAGCTCCGGCCGCCCAAGCCGGAAATGCCGCCGAGACGGCGGAGAAGGCTGAGGCATAAATTAGAGAGAGCGTATCGGCTTGGATCGATGCGCTTTTTCTTTGTGTCCGGCGGGCGCCCTACCTGCTGCTTATCGCGAAATTGGCGTGGGACGTTTTTTTCGGTTATGATAAGTTTAGGGTATCGTTTCACCCCATGGCGTTGAAAGGGGCAGGTCAGGTTGAAATGGTTTGTGGGTCTCGGCAATCCGGGACGGCAGTACGAAGTGACGCGGCATAATATCGGTTTTATGGCGCTGGACCGTTTTGCCGACAAGCACGGCATCAAAATTACGCAAAGCAAATGCAAGGGGCTGCTGGGAGAAGGCCATGTCGCGGGACAGAAGGTGTATCTGCTGAAGCCGCAGACGTACATGAACTTGTCGGGGGAGTCGATCCGCGCCTTTATGGATTTTTACAAAGCGGCCATTGAGGACCTTATTGTCATTTATGACGATCTGGATACGCCCTACGGGCAAATCCGGCTGCGCTACCAAGGAAGCGCAGGCGGGCATAACGGGATCAAGTCGGCCATCGCCCACTTGGGCACGCAATCGTTCCAACGCATTCGAATGGGCATTTCGCGGCCCGCGCCTGGCAGAGACATCGCCGATTACGTGCTGAGCCCGTTCAGCAAAGAAGAGTTTCAGCAGATGCCCGGGCTGCTCGACAAGACGGTCGATGCCATGGAGCATATCTTGGAGCATCCGTTCGAGAAGACGATGGCCAAATTCAACGGCTGAGCCGTATTATGCATTTCGTCAAGAAAAGCGTTAGCCTAGAGGCTAATCTCCTCCTATCCCGGCCATAATAAGTAAAAACGGCGCTTGGCAAGGCAAGCGGAGGAGGAAGTCCAATGGCCCTGAAATATGTTTGTCGTCATTGTCAGACCGTGATCGGAGAAATCCGGCAGGGGGAAGTGAGCGAGTTTCAACTCGGTTTCCATTTCTTGACCCCCGAGGAGCGGAGAGATATAATATCGTATAACCCGAATGGGGATGTCACCGTCAAGGTGGTTTGCGATTACTGCAAGGAAGCGCTGGATGCCAATCCGGAGCTCTCGCTCCTCGCGAATCCTCTGCAATAGGGGTTCTTTCGCATTTCGGCTATCCGGCTTTTTGGTTGAGGATCGGCCTAAAGTCCGGTGAATAAGAGGCCGCTGCGCGGGCGGATCGTCCTTCCGATTCGCTGCTTCAGAAGCGATGACGCCCGCACTGCTGCTTATTCACGGGACTTTTAGGCTTTTTTAGTGTTACGCGGTTGAGAGGGGTGTCCTGTTTTGCAGGCTTTAATTCAGGCGTTCTCCGCGGACAACGATTTTCAAAGCGTCGTGTCCGGCCTACGTTCGGGGATGAGAGAACAATTAATAGCCGGGTTGACCGGTTCTTCGCGGCAGGTGATGCTGGCTTCGCTTTACGAGGAGCTGCAGCAGCCTCTATTTGTCGTGACCCACAATATGTTTTCTGCGCAAAAGATGTTCGAAGATTTGGTAGAGCTGCTGCCGGAAGGCCAAGTTCTGCTGTTTCCGGCCCAGGAGCTTCTGGCGGCCGAAGCAGCGATCGCAAGCCCGGAAATGCTGGCGCAGCGGATCGATGCGCTGTCCAAGCTGGCGGACAGCTTTCGCGGGATCGTCATCGTGCCTTATGCCGGGATGCGGCGGCTGCTGCCGGACCAGGCGTCGATTGCAGAAGCCCGGCTTCGCGTCGCCGTCGGCGATACGCTTGACCTAGAGTCGTTTATCGGCCGCATGGTCGAGCTTGGCTACGAACGGGTGGAGCGTGTCGAAAACAAAGGGGAGCTAAGCGTTCGCGGGGGCATTATCGATTTTTATCCGCTCACTTCGCCGAATCCGTACCGGATTGAGCTGTTCGATATTGAGGTGGACTCGATTCGGACGTTCGACCCGGCCGATCAGCGATCGATCCATAAATGCTCCGAGCTTGTCATTACGGCCTGTCGTGAAATCGTAGTCGACCGTAAACGGTTACAATCGGCGGCGCAGCATGCGTATGAACTGCTCCAGGAACAGATCGGCAAAATGTCGGACCGCGGGGCGAAGGACCGGCTGCTTGAAGGCATCGGCCACGAGATCGAGCTGCTTCGCGAGGGGCAGCATTTTCAAGGGATGTTCAAGTACGTTTCCCTGCTGTTCCCGCAGCGTCAGACGCTGCTCGATTACATGCCCAAGGAATCCATTCTTATCGTGGACGAACCGGCCCGGCTGCTGGAAACGGCAAAGCAGCTGGAGAAGGACGAGGCTGAATGGATGACGATGTCGCTGCAGGACGGCAAGTGCCTGCCGCAGCTCGTGCTGTCGAAGCCGTACGAGACGCTGCTGCACCGCAGACCGTATCCGACCTTGTACATGTCGCTGTTCCTGCGTCAGGTACCGCAGACGTCGCCGCAGAACATCGTCAACTTCATGTGCCGCCTGATGCAAAACTTCCACGGGCAGATGAACCTGTTGAAAAGCGAAATGGAGCGCTGGAAAAAGTCCGGCGCGAAGGTGATGATGGTAGCGAGCGGTGCGGAGCGGGTCGACCGCATCAAGCGCGTGCTGGCCGATTACCACATTGACGAGCCGCAAATCGTGGACGGCAATCTGCAGACCGGCTTCGAGCTGCCGGGCATTCATCTGGTTGTCATCACCGAAGGCGAGATGTTCACGCAAAAGCAGCGCAAAGCGCGCAAGGTGGACAAAAAGATCGAAAACGCCGAGCGGATCAAAAATTACCAGGAGCTCAAAATCGGCGATTACGTCGTTCACGTCAACCACGGGATCGGTAAATTTGTCGGCATCGGCACGCTTGAGGTCGGCGGCATTCATAAAGATTATCTACACATCCTGTACGCCGGCGGCGACAAGCTGTCGGTGCCGATCGATCAGATCGATCATGTGCAGAAATACGTCGGCTCGGAAGAAGGCAAGGAACCGAAGGTCTATAAGCTCGGAGGCGCCGACTGGAACCGGGTGAAAAGCAAGGCCCGCGCATCCGTACAGGATATTGCCGACGATCTGATCAAGCTGTATGCGGAGCGTCAAGCGACGCTGGGCTATGCCTTCAATCATGATTCGAATTACCAGCAGGAATTCGAAGGCATGTTCCCGTACGAGGAAACGTCGGACCAGCTGCGAGCTATCGAAGAAATCAAGAAAGACATGGAGAAGCCAAGACCGATGGACCGCTTGCTGTGCGGCGACGTCGGATACGGGAAAACCGAGGTGGCGATCCGCGCGGCGTTCAAGGCGGCGATTGACGGCAAGCAGGTAGCGGTGCTCGTGCCGACGACGATTTTGGCGCAGCAGCATTACGAGACGTTCCGGGAGCGGTTCTCGGGCTATCCGTTCAACATTCAAGTGCTCAGCCGGTTCCGCTCCAAGAAGGAGCAGACCGAAACGATGAAAGGCATTAAGAACGGCACGGTCGACGTGGTGATCGGGACGCACCGGCTGCTGTCGAAGGACGTGCAGTTCAAGGATCTGGGGCTGCTGATCGTCGACGAAGAGCAGCGCTTCGGCGTGTCGCACAAGGAAAAGCTGAAGCGGCTGAAGACGAACGTGGACGTGCTAACGCTGACCGCGACGCCGATTCCTCGTACCCTGCATATGTCCATGCTCGGCGTGCGGGACCTGTCGGTCATCGAGACGCCGCCGGAAAACCGTTTTCCGGTGCAGACGTATGTCGTCGAATACAGCGCCTCACTGGTCCGGGAGGCCATCGAACGGGAACTGGCGCGCGAAGGCCAGGTCTATTACCTGTTCAACCGTGTGCAGGGGATTACCCAGATGGCCGATCAAATCTCGATGCTCGTCCCCGATGCCCGGGTGACGGTTGCGCACGGCCAAATGTCCGAGCAGGAGCTGGAGAAAACCATTCTCGACTTCCTGGACGGCGAATACGACGTGCTGGTCAGCACCAGCATCATCGAGACCGGGGTCGATATCCCGAACGTCAATACGCTGATCGTCCACGACGCCGACAAGATGGGCTTGTCCCAGCTGTATCAGCTTCGAGGCCGGGTCGGGCGCTCCAACCGGATCGCTTACGCCTACTTTACGTACCAGCGCGATAAGGTGCTGACGGAGGTGGCGGAGAAGCGGCTGCAGGCGATAAAAGAGTTTACAGAACTTGGATCCGGGTTTAAAATTGCGATGAGAGACTTGTCCATCCGCGGTGCAGGCAACTTGCTCGGCGCGGAGCAGCACGGATTTATCGCGTCGGTAGGCTTCGATCTGTATTCGCAAATGCTGGCCGAGGAAATCCAGAAGCGCAAGAAGGAATTGGGCGGCGAAGCCGTGCAGGAGACGAAAGTATGGTCGACGCAGCTCGATATCCAGTTGGACGCTTACATTCCCGGCGACTACATCTACGACAGTGTGCAAAAAATCGAGATTTACAAAAAAGTCGCGGCCATTCAAACTTTGGATGAAGCGATGGAGCTTGAGGACGAATTGGTTGACCGCTTCGGCGATCTGCCGGATGCGGTGCAAAATCTGTTAACCGCCGCACGGTTGAAAGTGTATGGTGCCTTGTACGGTATCGAGATCATCTCGCAGAAGGGGCTCGATTACGAGCTGAAAATTCACCCCGATCAGAACGGCAATCTGGACGGACAGAAGCTGTTCCAACTGTCGGGCGAATTCGAGAATCGGATCAAGCTGATCAGCGGACCGCAAATCCACATCGAGCTCAAGGGAAAAGGGTTGAAGCCAGAAGAAACCATCGCTTTGCTGGAAAGGTTTCTGGTACAATACAAGCGTGTGTTGAAATCGAAGGGAGAGCTGCAGAATGTGGCAAAATAAACGGAAACCGTTACGAAAAGGGCTTATGGCTCTTTGTGCGCTCGTATTGGTCGCGGGTGTCGCTGCAGGTTGCGGCAAGAAAAAGGACGAAGCGGCAACGGCTGCCGCCGATAAAGGAAAACCGAGCGAGGTGCTTGTGACGTACAAGGACGGACAGGTCACGCGCGGCGAATTCGATACCTTTTTGAACGTGAACGCGTTCTTTTATAAGCAATATGCGCAATTCAAAGACGACCCTGCCTTTCAACAGGATATGATGAAGCAGCTCGTCACCTTCAAAATTTTGTCCTCCCGCGCGGATGACAAAGCGAAGGCGGAAGCTGAGAAGCAGTTTACTGCTCAATTTGAGCAAATCAAGGGCTTCCTGGGCGCTCAGGAAGGCGGCATGGAGAAACAACTCAAGGATGCGAAGCTGGAGCAAAAAGACGTGGAGGAGTTCGTGAAGCGCAGCATCACGGCGATTGTCTCCGAAGAAAGCAAAGTGACCGATCAAGAGATTCAAACGGCGTACAACACCAAATTGGAGCAGGACAAAACCGCCTATGTGACGGCGACGGTCAGACATATTCTGGTCGGGATCAACGATCCGGCGACAGGCAAGGAAACCCGTTCCAAGGAAGATGCGCTCAAGCGTGCGAAGGAAGTACAGGACAAACTGAACAAGGGCGGCGACTTTGACGCGCTGGCGAAAGAATATTCGGACGATCCGGGCTCGAAAGAGAATGGCGGCAAGTACGAGAACGCGGACATCTCCCAGTGGGTGCCCGAGTTTAAGAAAGCGGCGGCGGAGCTTCCGATCGGGAAGATCAGCGATCCGGTGGAAACGTCGTTTGGCTACCATGTGATGAAAGTGGAATCCCGCAAATCCAAAACGCTCGATGAAGTTAAGCCGGAGCTGCGCTCCGCGGCTGCTGAGACGAAGGTGTACGATTTTGTGGAGAAAGAACTGCCGGGTCTGATTCAGACGAACAACCTGCCGAAGCCGGAGGAGAAAAAGCCGGCGGAAGCTCCTAAAACCGATGCGCCTAAAACCGATGCTCCGAAAACGGACGCTCCAAAAACGGATGCGCCGAAGACGGAAGGCGGCAAGTAACAATTACCAGGGTACCCTATGGGGTGCCCTGTTTTGTTTTCATTTTTTTGGACATAATGTAAACAGCGACGGCTTAAGCGTGCGACCAAGCGTCTGCAACCTTGACGGAGATGGACATGCATAGGCCGCCGGGAATTGAAGAATACTAGGGTCAGTCGAATTCCCTCCATTTTGCATACAGGGTCATATCCAGTCTGTATCCCATTCTTCTTGGAAAGCGAGGCATCTAGAAACATGAAAGCAACTGGAATCGTTCGTCGTATCGACGATCTTGGCAGGGTCGTAATCCCGAAGGAGATACGCCGCACCCTGCGTATTCGGGAAGGGGATCCGCTTGAAATTTTTGTAGACCGGGACGGGGAAGTCATTTTAAAGAAATATTCTCCGATCGGCGAGCTTGGGGATTTTGCCAAGGAGTACGCCGAATCGCTCTATGAGAGCACAAACCATATCACGATGATATCCGACCGCGATACGATCATTGCCGTAGCCGGCGGCTCGAAGAAAGATTTTTTGGAGAAGCAGATCGGTTCGCTTGTCGAACAAAGCATGGAAAACCGCAAAGCGACGCTGGAAACCGGCGGCGGCTCTTATGAAATCTGCAAGGACGTTACCGAGACGTACAGCTCGTATGTGATTGCGCCGATCGTGGCGGGGGGCGATCCGATCGGTTCGGTAATTTTGCTGAATAAGGACGAGAATGTGAAGATGGGTCAAATGGAATTGAAGATGGCGGAAACGGCCGCCGGCTTTCTGGCAAAGCAGATGGAGCAGTAGCTCCGCCGATGGACAGCGATGCGCAGCTTCCTGATAGGAATCCCTTGGAGGGGAATCGGGAAGCTTTTTGCGTTTTTGGAAAAGGATTGCGAATTGCGGTATAATGGGGCTGCAAAATCTGTCCGAATGGGTCTCTCGCCGGACGGATGAGGGACCGGTCGCGGGAACGAAGGGGAAGCGTCATGAAAGAGCGATCGGAGCGGATGGAAGCAGGCGGGCCTGAGATTGCGGACAGCAAAAACCGGGACGGCGGAAAAGGCTCAGCGCTGCTGCAAGGGGCGGCCCTGCTTGGTCTGGCGGCCGTCATTTCGAAGCTGATCGGCACGCTGCAAAAAATTCCGCTGCAAAACCTGGCGGGCGATGCGGTCTTTGGCATATACAATGCCGTGTATCCGTTGTACATATTGATTTTGGTTTTGGCCACGGCCGGATTTCCTCTGGTCGTATCGAAGTTTGTGTCGGAGTATGCTGCCGAACGGCAGTATGACGAGGCCCGGCGTGTACTCCGGGTGGCTTCCTTATCGCTGATGGTCACCGGAATCGTCTTTTTTTCGCTGCTGTATTTCGGGGCAGAGACGATTGCGTGGTGGATGGCTGCGCCGCAAACGGCTCCGGCGATACGAAGCGTATCTTATGCCCTGCTTGTCGTGCCTCTTATGTCTGCGCTGCGCGGCTACTATCAAGGCTATCAGGATATGCGGCCGACCGCTTGGTCTCAGGTGGTGGAGCAGACGGTGCGGGTGGCGACGATGGTCGTTCTCCTGCTGGCGCTGATGCGGCTTGGCTTCGGGCCGGAACGAATCGCCGCAGGCGCGACGTTCGGCTCGGTAACGGGGGCGCTGGCGGGACTCGCTGTCATGCTGTGGTACTGGCACAAGGAGCGAGGGCGTGAGCCGTTCCGGACGCAAACCCCGGTAGGAGGGAACGGCGGCGGCTGGCGGCGCGATTGGGCGCTGGCGAAACGATTGTCCGCCTATGCGCTGCCGCTCTGTCTCGGCTCCGTGGCGATGCCGATCTTAACGCTCGTCGATTCGTTTACGATGCCCCGGCTGCTTCGTTCGGCCGGCTTCGACGAGAGCGAAGCGTTGTATCAGTTCGGGCTGTACAATCACGGCCTGCCGCTCGTGCAGCTCGTCGCGATGATCGCGTCCTCGATGTCCGCGGCGCTCGTTCCGGCGATCGCCGAAGCGCTCCGGCGCGGCGATGCGGACGCGGTGCGCACACGAGCGGGCTTGTCCCTTCGGCTAACCTGGCTGATCGGGCTTGCCGCTTCGTTCGGGCTTGCTCTGCTGGCGGAGCCGCTGAACGTGATGTTCTTCAAGAGCGCCGAAGGCACGGCGGCCATGGCGATCTTGGCGTTCACCGCCCTGTTCTCGGCGGTGAACATCGTCGCGGGAAGCGTGCTGCAGGGCCTCGGCGCCGTGCGTGCGCCGGTGCTGTACCTGCTGCTCGCCGCCGCGGTGAAAGTCGCCGCCAGCGTGGCGCTCGTGCCGCGCTACGGCATCGACGGCGCCGCCTGGGCGTCGCTCGCCGCCTACGCGCTCGCCGGCGGCCTCGCGCTCGCGCACGCGCTGCGCGCCGCCGGGGTCCCGGCCGCGGGCGGCCTAGCCGCCATGAAACCGATGCTCGGCATCGGCTTCATGGCGCTCGGCCTGCTGGCCGTGACGCACGGCGTCCCGCCGCTGCTCGCGCAGCTGCCCGCAGCCCTGCCCCCACGGGGCACGGCCGCGGTCATCGCGCTCGGCGGCGTCGCCGTAGGGGCGCTCGCTTACGCGGTGGCCCTGCTGCGCCTGGGCGTCGTCACCGCCGCCGATCTGGCGCTTGTGCCGCAGCTGGCGGGGAAGCCCCTCGCCTGGCTGCGCCGATTCCGGCTGCTCCGCTGACGGAGCGCCGCACCCCAAACTGAAGGAGGCGGCTCTGGGCTATGTCCACTCAACCGCAAATTACGGTCGTCGGTCTCGGAACCGGCGACGAAAACCAACTGACCCTTGGCGTCTGGCGCAAGCTCGAAGCCGCCGGCGCGCGAGGCGGGGCGATATTTCTCCGCACCCGGGAGCACCCGATGGTCGCGATGCTGGACCATCATAGCCTTCGCTATGAGACGTTCGATGCGGTCTATGAAGCGCACGAGGGCTTTGACGCCGTCTACGAGCAGATCGCTTCGCAATTGATCGAGCGAGCCAAAAGCGCGAACAGCGGGGAGGTGCTCTACGCCGTACCCGGCCATCCGATGGTGGCCGAGCGGACCGTACAGCTGCTGCGTGAGCGTTGTCCGGCCGAGGGCGTGCTGCTTACCCTGATGGGCGGCGAAAGCTTCCTGGATCAAGCGTTCCTGCGGCTCGGCTTCGATCCGATCGAAGGCTTTCAACTGCTCGACGGCACTTCGCTGACGGCGAGCGGGCTCAATCCGCAGCTGCATACGCTGATCGGGCAGGTGTACGACGCCTACACGGCGTCCGACGTGAAGCTGACGCTGATGGAGCTGTATCCGGACGATTATCCCGTCGTCGTCGGCCATGCGCTTGGCGTAGCCGGAGAAGAGCGCGTGCGCGAGGTGCCGCTCTATGAGCTGGACCGGGTGGAGGGCTACGGCAATTTGTCCTTGGTCTGGGTGTCGCGCACCGACCGCGAGGATGTGCGGAGCCGGACTTTTACGCGGCTGCATGAGATTGTGGCTATCCTTCGCAGCCCCGAGGGCTGTCCGTGGGACCGCGAGCAGACGCATCAATCGCTGCGCAAAAACCTGATCGAAGAAGCGTACGAAGTGCTGGAAACGATCGACGAGGACGATCCCGACCATATGCGCGAGGAGCTCGGCGATTTGCTGCTGCAGATCATGCTGCATTCGCAGATCGAAGCGGAAGACGGGATGTTTACCGTCTTCGACGTCATCCGCGAGCTCAACGAGAAGCTCGTCCGTCGTCATCCGCACGTCTTCGGAACGGCGAAGGCGGAAGATGCCGACGAGGCGCTGGGCAACTGGCAGCAGATCAAGGAGGAGGAGAAGCGGAAGAAGGGGATCAACCCCGACGAACTGCCGCTTCTCTCCGGCGTTCCCCGCGAGCTGCCGGGACTGATGAAGGCGTACAAGCTGCAGAAGAAAGCCGCTTCAGTCGGCTTCGATTGGGGCACCAAGGAAGAGGTGCTGCCGGTCGTCGAGTCCGAGCTGGCCGAAGTGAAAGAGGCGATCGAGCGCTTCGGCAAAGCGGAGCAGCAGGAAGAGCTGGGCGATCTGCTCTTTGCCGTCGTCAATCTGGCGCGGTTTCTCAAGGTGGACCCCGAAGAAGCGATGGCGGACGCCAACCGCAAATTTTTTGAACGGTTTGGGTATATCGAGGCGCAATTGCGTTTAAAGGGCAAATCATTTGACCAAACTGATTTGCAAGAGATGGAATCTTTGTGGCAGGAAGCAAAAAAAGTTCTGAAAAAATAAGAAGCTTTGCAGGATTTTCCTAACGAACAAAGAATACTTTAGTTCAGCGTCACTTTTAAGAGGAGGATATTAAACTCATGAACAAAACCGATCTTATCAACAACATCGCAGAAAAAAGCGGCTTGACTAAAAAAGACGTGGAATCCGTATTGAACAGCTTCCTTGGCGAAGTTACGGAAGCATTGTCCAACGGTGACAAAGTACAATTGATCGGCTTCGGTACGTTCGAAACCCGCAAACGCTCGGGCCGTACGGGTCGCAACCCGCAAACGGGCAAAGAAATCACCATTCCTGAGTCCAAGGTTCCTGCATTCAAAGCAGGCAACAAGCTTAAAGAAGCGGTGAAGTAATGCGGCTTGATAAGTTTCTCAAGCTTTCCCGCCTGATCAAGCGGCGCACTGTCGCGAAGGACGTGTCCGAACAGGGCCGCGTCTGGATCAACGGACGGGAGGCAAAACCGAGCAGCGCGGTGAAAGTGGGCGACGAACTGACCATTCAGTTCGGGCAAAAGCTGGTGACCGTGCGCGTGGAACTGCTGTCCGAGTCGACCCGCAAGGAAGACGCGGCGAAGATGTACACGCTGCTCAAAGAAGAAATGAATAAACCCGAGCCTTTATTTTAAAGGCCCGCCAAAGAGACCGGAGCTTTCCGGTCTTTTTTTAGTCGAACTCCGTGGCCGGGACCGTGAAACCCGTACCTTTCAAGGATATCCTTCACCGGAGCCGGAAAGGTAGCAGTGCCCCGCTTTGCAAATAAAGGAACCACAATGCGCTAAGCCGAGCCTGCCAGTTATTCATTGGACTTAGCGGAACCAGGATTCTTTAACCGTGTCGAAAAAGGTTCATATCCCCTGATATAAGCCTGTTAACGCATGTCAGGTTCTCTATTTTTTCCGGTCGGGCTAATTTGGATACAATAGCACACTTAAGTTCCTCTATTTATAAAACCACCGATCCTTCGCGACTTGAGTAAAGCTTCGATTTTTTTCTGGACCTCCGGTTTTACCTTCCATTCAAGGCAAATTTCTTCTCTCTACCATTGGTAGTTCTAAACCTCGGACGACCTCCATATTTTTAAGTAAACAAGCTTTGTGCGTAAAAAATTTTTGATGATGCGTTAGCGAAGAACGGTGTGATGACCGGAGAGTTTACGTGCCGCCTTTGAAAACGGGTTATTTCCTCTGAAATTCAATATGAAGATAACCCGTTTTCAAGAGCGGCTGCAGGCCATCAGCACCGTTCGTAGTGACAACGAGAACAAATGGTTTTTACCGCCAAAGCGTCCAAGGAGGATGAACCAAGCCATGGTAGAACAGCCGGGGAAGGTGAAACGGCAGGAGATCAAGATGCTCAACCGCAAGCTGCTCGAGGTATCCGGCGTGTTGAATGTGGAGAGCTTCGACAGCGAAGAATTTTTGCTTGAAACCGAGTGCGGCTATTTGATGATCAAGGGGCAAAATTTACATATCAAAAACTTGAGCCTGGAGCAGGGTCTCGTTGCCATCGAAGGGTACGTGAACGAGCTGGCCTATGTTGACGCAAACTCCCAAGGGAAAACCAAGGGATTCCTGAGTAAGCTGTTCAAGTGACGCTGCATATCCAGTTCGTCACCTTGGGGATGATGTATGCGGGAGGTCTGGCGCTCGGGGGATTGTATGACGTGTACCGGGTGCTTTCCGGCCAGCTGAAAGTCCGGGCATGGCTCCGGGCGGTTCTGGACCTTCTCTATTGGCTTATTGGCACGCTCCTGGTGTTCGCACTGCTGTATGAGAGCAATTGGGGCGAAGTGCGCCCGTTTATATTTTTGGGTCTCGGCATCGGGATTACGTTTTACTTTTTGGTGTTTAGCCGGACCATGATCCGGGTAATTCATTTTATGATCCGTGTCGTGCTGGCTGCGATCCGGTTCGGCAAACGGACGATTGAGCTGTTGATTATAAAGCCGGTCCTGGTGATGTACCGCATCGTTGTGATCATTTTGGGATTTTTGGCCGCAATGGCTATATTCCTGTACAAAATTGTGTTACAATTGCTTTATCCTGTGTGGAAATTGCTGTTATGGCTTCTTAAGCCTTTCGGTCGGTGGATCCGTTTTCGCGTTTCCGTCCCCGCATGGGTTCTGAAAACCGGTCAAAGCATCGCGGCATGGCTCCGCCGACTCTTTTGATCGTACGTAGGAGGATTTCAGGTACATGCAGGCAGTCTCGAAAACCAATCCCATGCAACCGCATAACAAAGGCTCCTTTCGCCGACGCCGTTTGGTCATGCTGATGCTGGCTTGTTTTTTGAGTTGGGCTGGCGTCACACTTTGGAATCAGGTCGATAAAATCAGCGAGCGCAGCCAAAAGCTAAGCGCGGTGCAGCAGAAAGCGACGGAAGCGCAGCAGCAGAATGAAACCTTGCAGCGTGAGATCGCGCGTCTGAACGACCCCGAGTACGTAGAGCAAAAAATTCGCAAAGAGCTGCACTATGTCAAGCAAGGGGAGACATTATTTTATACCCCGAAACCGGCCCAGAAGTAACTCGGCAAAAGATGGGCACAGCCTTGTGTTGACCGTATTTTCTCCGTAAGTTATAATCGGCATAGCTTCAATTTCTCTTTGTTTCTTAACTATTTAAGGGAGGATTAGTTTACTTTATGGCAATTGAAGTGGGCAGCAAGCTGCAAGGAAAAGTGACAGGCATTACTCACTTTGGGGCGTTCGTTGAGCTATCTGAGGGGGTTACTGGCCTTGTGCACATCTCGGAGATTGCGGACAACTATGTCAAGGATGTCAATGATCATCTGAAGCTTAACGATATCGTAACCGTAAAAGTGATTAATGTCGACAAAGACGGCAAAATCGGATTATCGATCAAGCAAGCGGTCGATCGCCCGGTGGATGCCGCTCCGACAAGGCCCGCTCGTTTTGAAAGACAAGGCGACCGCGGCGGCTTCGGCCGAGGGGACCGTGGAGGCCGTGGTGGTGGTAGACCTCCCGCCAACAAGCACGTTACCTTCGAAGATAAAATGGCGCGTTTTCTGAAAGACAGCGAGGATCGCATCTCTTCCTTGAAGAAAAATACCGAGGGCAAAAGAGGCGGACGCGGCGCGCGTCGTGACTAATAAATAGACGGAACCGGATGGGCCTGGGCTCATTCGGTTTTTTTGCCGCTTGACAAGCCCTTCTCAGCTGTTATATACTCATGCTTGTTGCGGCGGCATAGCTCAGCTGGCTAGAGCGTACGGTTCATACCCGTAAGGTCGGGGGTTCGATCCCCTCTGCCGCTATAATTAAGAGGCAAAGCGAATAAACCTGAGGTCGGGCGGTGAGAAACGTCAGACGGTCAGGTTTTTTTGTTTGCCGTTTTTCCGCTTGTTTGGCGGGAAAGCCATATCTTTGTCACAAGTCAGGGCGGGCCGGATTTTTTTTGTCGTATCTTTCGGGTGGCCCCGGCGAATCGACAGGTTGTAACGTAAAGGACAAAGGTCCGCTGCGAACAAGGCCCGAACATAAAGTGAAGAGCATGAAGCGGATTTTTGTGATAGCGCTTCCAATTTCCGTTAACCTGCTGGTTCAGGGCGATTCGAGGCAGCAATTCATTTTGTCGGAAAAAACTTTGGACCAGCCCCCGCATTCTGACAAACTTTCCGATGGACAGCTTATATACTAAGACCACTAATAGTCTATGGGTGGTGTGATGAAAATATGCAAAAACGTCAAAGTATGAATGCAATGGGAACGGCAGCGTCGGGATGGGTGCTTCGGATCAAGCAAGGCATAGTTGCGTTGGTCGTGAAAAACCGGTTGGTGCAGTGGTTCGTCGCCAAGAAATGGTCGATATTGCTGCTGCTGATGGCGTTTTTGCTGGGCCGGGCGATGATTCTCGATCAGCTCGCGCCGTTCGCGGTCGCCTTTTTCGCGGTCATGTATTTTTTGCGGCGGGAGTTGCTGTATTGGTCCGGCGTATTTCTGGCCGCGGGCGGGCTGTTCTCCATCGATCCGAAGCATACGGGATACCTGGTCGCGCAGATGTTGGTCTTCTTATTAATCCAAAAAGGCGTAGAGCGGTTCGAGCGGTCTGACATCTCGTATGCCCCGGGAATCGTGTTCGCCGCCACGTTCTTTGTTCAACTGTTCTCCCATTTGGCCTCTGCGGAACTGAGCTGGTATACGCTGATGATGACGGGCATCGAATCGACGCTTAGTCTCATTCTAACGCATATATTCCTGCAAGCGATTCCCGTGTTTACCTTAACCCGCAAAAATTACAATTTAAAAAACGAAGAAGTCATCTGTCTGATCATTCTGCTTGCTTCGGTGATGACGGGGACCGTGGGCTGGCTCATCGGGCCGGTTACGCTGGAGCATGTGATGTCGCGGTACTTGATCCTGTTGTTTGCGCTCGTTGGCGGGGCGCCGCTCGGGGCTTCCGTGGGGGTCATCTCCGGGCTCATTCTAAGCCTCGCGAATGCAAGCGCCATTTATCAGATGAGCTTGCTGGCGTTTGCGGGGATGCTTGCCGGGCTGCTGCGTGAAGGCAACAAAATGGCGGTAGCGCTCGGCATGCTGATCGGTTCTTCCATTCTTTCCTTTTATTTGGGGAATTCGTCGGAGGTGATATATTCCACGTGGGAATCGGTGGCGGCGGTCTCGCTGTTCCTGATGACGCCGAAGGGAGTCATTCAGATGCTGGCGAAATACGTGCCGGGAACGCAGGAAAATCTGAAGTCGCAGCAAGATTACGCCAAGCGGGTACGTGATGTGACCGCGAGCCGCGTCGAGCAATTTTCCGAGGTGTTCAAGCAGCTCTCTCGCAGCTTCAAGCAGGTGACCGTCGATGCGCAGCCGGCGCGCAAGGAGGAGGAAGTCGGCCATTTCATGAATTCGGTGGCGGAGAAGTCGTGCACGAACTGCTGGAAGAAGAAGCAGTGCTGGGACGGCAAGTTTTATCAGACTTATAAGTTTATGACCGATATGATGACGGAGGTGGAGCTTCGGGAAAATATGTCGCGCAAGGATATCCGGCCGCAGTGGAAGAAGCAGTGCATTAAGCCGGATCAAGTATTGGAGGTGATGAAGCAGCAGTATCAATTGTACAAGCACGATCAGCATTGGAAGAAACAGATCGTCGACAGCCGCCAGATCGTAGCGGATCAATTGTCCGGAGTATCCCAGGTGATGGAGGACCTGGCAAAAGAGATCAAACGGGAAGGACAAGAGCTTTTCATGCAGGAAGAGCAGATCCGCAGCGCGCTGGAGGAGCTGGGGCTCTCCATACATAGCATCGACGTCATCAGCTTGGACGAAGGCAATGTCGAGATCGAAATCGTGCATCAATATACGAGAGGCTTTGACGAATGCCGGAAAATCATCGCGCCGCTGCTCTCCGAGATTGTCGGGGAGAACATTGCCGTCAAGAACGAGCAGGCGATGGAGCGGAAGGAAGGCTACAGCACGGTGCTGTTCGGTTCGGCGAAGGAATACGAGGTGGAAACCGGGGTGGCCGGGGCGGCCAAAGGAGGGGATTTGCTGTCGGGCGACAGCTTCAGCACCGTGGAGCTTGGCAACGGCAAGTTTGCGGTCGCGCTGAGCGACGGCATGGGCAATGGCGAGCGGGCCCGGGCGGAGAGCAGCACGGCGCTGTCGATTTTGCAGCAGCTGCTGCAATCCGGCATGGACGAGAAGCTGGCGATCAAATCCGTCAATTCGGTGCTGATGCTGCGCTCGTCGGACGAGATGTTTGCGACGGTCGATGTGGCGCTTGTCGACTTGTATAACGCGCAGACCACTTTTTTGAAGATCGGCTCGACGCCGAGTTTTATCAAGAGAGGGGATGAGGTAGTCCCGGTTACGGCCAACAATTTGCCCGTAGGGATCGTGCATGATATCGACGTCGATCTGGTCAGTGTGCCTTTGCGGCATGACGATATTTTGATCATGATGACGGACGGCATTTACGACGCGCCGGGCCATGCGGTGAATAAGGAGCTGTGGATGAAACGGATGATCAGCGAGATCGAGGCGGACAGCCCGCAGGATTTTGCCGACATTTTATTGGAGAGGGTGGTGCGTTATCACCATGGGGACATTTATGACGACATGACGGTGGTCGTCGCGCGGATCTCGAAGTTCCAGCCGGAGTGGGCAACGTTCCGTTGGCCCGGCATGCAGCGCGTCGACCGTCCGAAGACGGTGAGCTGAAATAAAGGCTACCAAACTAAAAAACGTCCTGTGTTTCAGGACGTTTTTTAGTTAGTTAAACCTAATATTGTTCTACACAAATCAGGATTTAAAAACTTTTTGATATAATGAGTTTTTTATGTCAAAGCGTTTTAACAGCGTTAAAAAGGCATAGCCAAGTGTAACGCCTATAGTATTTAAAATAATATCATCTACATCCAAGCTTCGATAAAAGAACCCAATTCCAACGCCAATAATCAATTGGGATAATTCAATACATAATCCGAAAAGAATACCGTAGATTACTATTCTGATTGGAGATTTAATGTGTTGAAATAGTAGTGGCGCATAAAATCCAAAAGGAGCACACATGAGAATGTTTCCAGCGATTTGTTTAACAGCTACGAAAGGAGATACAGAGTTTTGCATAATATCAATAATACTTTTAAAAGGTATAAAATTCATATTAGGTTCTATATTGCCCCGTTTGAGGCTTAACAATAGGTTGGATTGCACAGGAATTGGAAAGAGTGTTATTGAAATAACAACTAAAATGTGTAGATAAAAGATCAACAATGTAAGATTTTTTATTACATTTTTTTTGGTTGAAATGTTATGTAAGGCTGTGAGAATTACTGCAATTACAAGCGATACTCCAAGCGGTATTCCAGTTAAAATAATTATTACCTCCTTAAAATTGTGGATCAGTAACAAATCCTAGGAGTATTGTCCGAAAGCGGTCGTATCCGGAATATTATATCCCATATTGGTAACAAATGGAATGTACTTATGCAGGGTTTTTATAAACCGACAGGAGTTTGCTGGAAGGGTGTGGAATCCAGTACAATAAGGTAAGTTGGATTCCGAAAGGAGCCTGAAGATGGAAAGAATAAACTTCTATTCGGTTAAGCAAGTCAAAGAAAAAAGTGGGTTATATCATTTGAATAGTAAAAAAGTAAGCTCTCCAGAGGATGCAAACCAGATTATTCAAACCGTTCTCGATTTGAATAACGAATCGGTTGAGAAATTTGGCATTCTGACGCTGGATTCGCGAAATGTTGTGGCGGGTATTCATGTCCTCGCCATCGGCACATTGAATGCTGTGCTGATTCATCCAAGGGAAGTTTTCAAAGCGGCCATTTTAAACAATGCAGCCAGTATCGTGCTGTTCCATAACCATCCATCCGGCGACCCGACGCCAAGCGAAGAGGATATCGAAATCACGCAAACGATTGTCGAAGCCGGCCGTCTGATGATGATCGAAGTGCTCGACCATATCATAACAGGCGATGGGAAGTATTGCAGCATGGCTGAGCAAGGATTGCTGAACAAGGGCCAGTCTGAACCCGAAAAATGAATCCGATCCGCTTACTCCTTAAGCGGGGTCGGATTTTTTGTTTCTTCATTGTTCAAAATGTCACACTGGAGGGCAAGTTTAGAATTCTCCCAACTGGAAAAACTGGGTAATAGATAGATGGGAGGATGAACAGATGAAGCAGATCATACTTATGACCGACGGCTGCTCCAATGTCGGAATCAGCCCGGTTGTCGCGGCGGCGGAAGCGAAAGCGAAAGGAATTATCGTTCACGTCATCGGGGTGCTGGATGCCGGCGAGATCGGCGAACTGGGCGCTTCCGAGATCGACGAGATTTCGGCAGCGGGCGGTGGCATGAGCCGGACCGTGCAGCCGTCGCAGCTCTCGCAAACGATGCAGATGATGACGCGCAAAACAGTTGTTCAGACGATCCAGCAGGTGGTCGGACAAGAGCTGCGGAGCATTTTGGGGCAGACGACGAAACTGGAGGCTTTGCCGCCGGAGCAGCGGTCCGAAGTGGTGCGGGTCATTGACGATTTGACGGAGACTGCGGATTTGAAGGTCGCTTTGCTGATCGACGCCAGCGCCAGTATGAAGCCGAAACTGCCGGCCGTCAAGGAAGCGATCTGCGATCTTCAGCTCAGTCTGCAGTCGCGGATGGGCGAGAGCCTGCTGTCCGTCTTTCATTTTCCGGGCAACGTATCGGGCGATCAGGAGGTCGAGATGGACATCGGCTGGACCCGCGACCTTGCAAATTTGAACCGGTTGTTTTATAAATTAAACATGAAGGGTACGACGCCGACAGGACCGGCGCTGCTCAAAGTCGTTGAATTCATGAACGGCTCGGCCGATGATACATATAGAAGCAAGCATAATGCAGCGGGGGATCGGCGGACGGCCGACAGCCGTATGAGATCAAGCGAGGATGGGATATTCGGTGACTACGTCGTTTAGGCCCGCTTTTCCGGCGGGAACCCTCGTAAACGGCAAATGGAATCATAACGCATACCGTGTGGAGCGGCTGCTTGGCGAAGGAGCCAACGGCAAAGTATATCTGGTTTCCCGGGGGAAGCGGTATTACGCGCTTAAGGTCGGTTTCGACGCCGTGGATCATCAGTCCGAGGTCAATGCGCTGAAGGCGTTGTCCCAATCGGCCACATCGTTTCAGCAGACGTTGATTGATGTCGACGATTTTTCATGGGAAGGCACGGATTATCCTTTTTGCGTCACAAAGTATATCAAAGGAAAGTCCTTGACGGAATACATGAAGCAGTACGGCAGCGATTGGATTCATCTCATCGGCCTGAACCTGCTGCGGAAGCTGTCCGAGCTGCATGCGAGCGGCTTCGTCTTCGGCGACTTGAAAGCCGAGAATATGATCATATCGGGTTACGGCGACGTGGCCTTGATCGATTTCGGCGGCGTAACGGCCAAAGGGCGCGCGGTGAAGCAGTTTACCGAGGTGTACGACCGCGGCTTCTGGAATGCCGGCACGCGGATGTCGGACGATGCGTACGATCTGTTCTCTTTCGCCGTGCTGGTGCTCAACGTGACGGACCGGGAACGCCGGTTTCATTCCGTGAACTCACTGCTGCCGCAGAACCGCAACGTCGAGTGGCTGCTCGATATGCTGAAGGGCAATGCGCTGCTCGCGCCGTCGGCCCCCGTGCTGCGCAAAGCGCTGACGGGTCGCTACACGAGCTCCAAGCAAGCGCTGGCCGACTGGCGCGCCCGCGGCTCGGCTTACCGTCCGGTGCGCAAGAAGCCAGTCAAAGGGGGCTGGATTAAGCTGTGCTTCGCCGCTTCCTTGGTGATGTTCGGCGCGGCCATTTATTTCGTCTTGCAATAAAATGTATACTAAGGCAATTCAAGACGGCCCGGATCGGGTAATAGTCAAACGGGAAGGTTCGTCAGACGAGAGGTTGTTCATTCATGGAGACGGCGGAAACATTATCCGTGCAAGTGGAGCGGTTCATACAAGATGAAGCGTTAATCGAACCGGGGGATGGCGTGGTCGTGGCGGTATCGGGCGGACCCGATTCCGTCGGGCTGCTGCACCTCCTTTTTGCGTTATCTGACCGTTATCGTCTCCGGCTCACCGTCGCTCACGTGAATCACGGCTTCCGGGGCGCCGAATCGGACCGGGAGGCGGAGCTTGTGAAGTCGCTCGCCGAGCGATGGGGCCTTCCTGTGGAAACGACCTTCATCGACATGCCCCGTATTATAGAAGAAACGGGTCGGAACTCCCAAGCTGCCGCCCGGGACAAGCGGTACGAGTTTTTGTTCGACGTCGCGAGGCGAACGGGTTCGCGGCGAATCGCGCTCGCCCACCATGCGGACGATCAGGCGGAGACGGTGCTGATGCGGCTGCTGCGCGGAACGGGGCCTTCGGGATTGTCGGGAATTCCGGTGCGCCGAATGGCAGAAAATGGTTTGGAACTCATACGCCCCTTGCTGCGTATATACAAAGCGGATATTATCCGGTACTGCGAAGCGGAAGGACTGCCGTATTGTACGGACAGCAGCAATTTGGAGAGAAAGTACGTTCGCAATCAGGTGCGAATGGACGTGCTTCCTTTTCTGTCCCGCTACAACGAACAGCTGCCCGCGGCGTTGAACCGGCTGGCGGAGACGGTGGCCGGAGAAGACGATTTTATGGACCGGGAAGTCCGGCGGATCTGCGAGCGGCACGTAACCCGAAAAAACGCTTGTTACAGCTTTTCCGCAAAATGGTTTACAGGGGTACATGTTGCTTTACAAAGGCGGTTGATTAAACTAATATTAAATTATCTTGCTTCCGACCCGGATTCCATGGATTTCCTGAAAGTCGAACAATTTCGGACGGCTGTTCTGCGTGAACGACCGTCCAATTTTCGATTGGAAATCGGGCAGAACATCGCGCTCAGCAGGGAATATGATCGTATTGCGGTTCATACTATGGTGTTACGACCTCTCCCTTACGCGCACATACTGCGCGAAGGCCAGACGGAGCTTGCGATTCCCGAGACGGGAGTCAGACTTACGCTCCGCTCCTTGGACAGCGAAAAGGGGCACCCCGAATGTACCGATGCCTGGACCGCCTGTTTCGATGCAGAGGAACTTGCCATGCCTCTCACGGTCCGAAGCCGCCTTCCGGGAGACCGGATGAAGCCGCTCGGACTAAACGGGACGAAAAAGGTAAAAGATATGTTCATCGATGCGAAAGTACCTCCTACCTTGCGTGAGACGATTCCGATTCTTGCGGACGCCGGCGGCAGCGTGCTTTGGGTACCGGGCGTTCGGCGGTCTTCAGCCGCTGCGATAACCGGTCGGACGAAGCGAATGCTACATATTCAAGTGGATATTCATGGCAAAGATTTTTATTAAAGTGGGAGGACCTCTCTTGCAAAACGACATTCAAGAAGTACTGTACAGCGAGCAGCAAATTCAAGACAAAATCAAAGAAATGGGCGAGCAGATCAGCCGCGATTTCGAAGGACGCAACCCGTTGGTCATCTGCGTACTGAAGGGCGCGTTCATCTTTATGGCCGATTTGGTCAAGCAGATCACGATTCCGCTTGAGCTCGATTTCATGGCCGTGTCCAGCTATGGCGCATCGACGAAATCGTCGGGTGTGGTCAAAATTATTAAGGACCTCGATATTTCCGTGGAGGGCCGCCACATTCTGATCGTCGAGGACATTATCGACAGCGGCTTGACGCTAAGCTATTTGATCGACGTGCTCGAACGCCGCAACGCCCTTTCCATTACAGTCGCCGCGTTGTTCGACAAACCAGCGCGTAGATCGGCAGAGTTGGATGCAGACTATAAAGGCTTCGTGATCCCGGACGCGTTCGTGGTGGGATACGGTTTGGACTATGCGGAGAAATACCGGAACCTGCCGTACGTCGGCGTGCTGAAGCCCGAAGTTTACTCCCAATAGCATTTCTTGAGATGCCAAGACTTGCTGTGGTACAATATACAAAGTTGCCGTTGTTGAGAGGAGGTAGGGGATGAATCGCATTATTCGCAATACAGGCTTTTATCTGCTCATCTTTTTGGTCACCGTCGGAATCGTTCATTTTATCAGCACGCAGAATGAACAGAAAGACACCATTAGCTACGATAAGCTCCGCGTGGCCTTAATCGAAAAGAATGTCGAATCCATCATCGTAAAATACGATGCTCAAACGTATCTGGTTCGGGGGAAATATAAGAACGCTTCTGCGGATAAGAAAAATTTCGAATCTCGTGCGCCTTATGACCCGCAAATCTTCCGTTTGATTGAAAACAGCGACATTCCCCAAGGGAACGTTTACATCGAGAAAATGGAAGGGGACAATGTTTGGATCAGCTTCCTTACCTCCATTATCCCGTTTGTGATCATCTTCATCCTGTTTTTCTTCCTGTTGAATCAGGCGCAGGGTGGCGGCGGAAAAGTCATGAACTTCGGCAAAAGCCGGGCGAGGCTCTATAACGAAGAGAAGAAGCGCGTCACGTTCGAGGACGTTGCCGGAGCCGATGAGGAAAAGCAAGAGCTGGTTGAAGTTGTCGAGTTTTTGAAAGACCCGCGCAAATTTGCAGCCGTAGGCGCCCGCATCCCGAAAGGGGTTCTGTTGGTCGGTCCTCCGGGTACCGGTAAAACGCTGCTTGCCAGAGCCGTAGCCGGTGAAGCCGGTGTACCGTTCTTTAGTATCAGCGGTTCCGACTTCGTGGAAATGTTCGTCGGTGTCGGTGCTTCCCGCGTACGCGATTTGTTCGAAAATGCTAAGAAAAACGCCCCTTGTATCATATTTATAGATGAAATCGATGCTGTCGGCCGTCAGCGCGGCGCCGGATTAGGCGGCGGGCACGACGAGCGCGAGCAGACGCTTAACCAGCTTCTGGTTGAGATGGACGGCTTTGGCGCCAACGAAGGAATTATCATCGTGGCCGCGACGAACCGTCCGGACATTTTGGACCCTGCCTTGCTGCGTCCGGGACGCTTCGACCGTCAAATTACCGTTGACCGTCCGGATGTAAAAGGCCGCGAAGCGGTGCTGAAGGTGCATGCGCGCAACAAGCCGCTCGCCAAAGATGTGAAGCTGGATCAGCTGTCCCGTTACACAACCGGATTTACGGGTGCGGACCTTGAAAATCTGTTGAACGAAGCGGCGCTTATTGCAGCCCGACGCAATCGGAAAGACATCTCGATGGATGAGATCGACGAGGCGTTTGACCGCGTGATTGTCGGAACGCAGAAGAAGAGCCGCGTCATCAGCGAACGCGAGAAGCGGATGGTCGCCTTCCACGAAGCAGGCCATACGATCGTCGGTATTCATGTCGAGGACGCTGACGTTGTGCACAAGGTAACGATCATTCCGCGCGGCCGCGCGGGCGGCTACGTCATGATGCTGCCGAAGGAAGGCGAAGACCGGATGATGCAGACAAAGAACGAGCTGCTTGACAAAGTCACCGGACTTCTTGCAGGACGCGTCTCCGAGGAACTGTTCATCGGTCAAATCGGAACGGGTGCTTATAGCGACTTCCAACGAGCCACAGGCATCGTACGCCGCATGATCATGGAGTACGGGATGAGCGATAAGCTCGGACCGATGCAGTTCGGTACGACTCAAGGCCAAGTTTTCTTGGGCCGGGATATCGGACATGAACAGAACTACAGTGATGCCATCGCTTACGAGATCGACCAAGAGATGCAATCGATTATACGCGCCTGCTATGACCGGGCCAAAGACATTTTGACCAAGTATAGCGACCAAGTGCGCTTGGTTGCCGAAACGTTGATCGAGAAAGAAACGTTGGAGAAAGAACAGATTCGCGAGCTGATCGAGACCGGCAAGCTCGGACCCGTGAAAGAAGACGGGGAAGCGAAGCCGGAAGATGTGAAAGTGAACATCCAAGGACAGCATCAAGAATCCGAAGCCAACAAGCTCGATTTCGAGAAAAACGAGTCGGATGGCGACAAAGAGGAAAATAAATAATTTTGCAAATAAAACCGGTGCCGCAAAGCACCGGTTTTTCCTTTTCTGTACAGGCTAAAACGGGACGTTTATTGAGAAACTAGCCTTAGGAAAGGGAGCGAATCGGCCCATAATACGAAACCGTTATATTCGGGCCTTTTTGTACCTATTTCAGCATTGACACCGCCCGGTCTGTTGTGTAAATTAAGTGTAAATCTTTAAACACTTTGTGAACATTTTCACCAGTAGTTGCAGCACGTTCCAGAGAGATATGAGTTGGAAGCATCAGGGTGGTCATACGAAAAAAAGGATGGTGCGTCATGGAAGCATTAGCGTTGGAGCGTAAAGCGGAACAGCAAAAAGAGCTGAAAGAGCGGATCGCCCAGCTGAAGAAAGAACGGAATGCCATTATACTTGCTCATTATTATCAACGCGACGAGATTCAAGAGGTAGCCGATTTTCGCGGGGATTCGTTCCTGCTGGCTCAAAAAGCCGCTTCCACCGACGCCGATGTGATCGTGTTCTGCGGCGTGCATTTTATGGGCGAAAGTGCAAAAATATTGGCCCCGAACAAAACCGTACTCATCCCCGACGAGCGGGCAGGTTGTCCGATGGCCGACATGGTCAATGTCGACGGTCTGCGGGCCCTGAAGCAGAAGCATCCGAACGCCAAAGTCGTGGCCTACATTAATACGTCGGCGGACGTCAAATCCGAAACCGACATTTGCTGTACATCGGCCAACGCGATCAAAGTCATTAATTCGGTCGACTCCGATGAAATCATCTGGGTACCGGATAAAAACCTTGGTGATTACGTTTCCAAATTTACCGATAAGAAAATGATTATTTGGGAAGGATATTGCAACACTCACGACATGCTGACCGTCAAAGATGTTGAGGAGATGAAAGCTCAATATCCGAATGCCCAATTCGTGGTTCATCCCGAATGCCGTCCGGAGGTCGTCAAGCTTGGCGATTTTGTCGGCAGTACAACGGCCATCATCAAATATTGCAGGGAATCCGATTGCCAGGAGTTTATCGTCGGTACGGAAGACGGTACGGGGTATCAGCTTCGGCTCGACAGCCCGAACAAGAAGTTCCATTTTGCCACCAAATATTTGGTTTGCCCGAATATGAAGGTAAACAACTTGAAAAAAGTGGTTAAATGTCTGGAAACGAACCAACCCCAAATTTATGTTCCGCCGCAAGTGGCCGACAAAGCCAGAGCATCTTTGGAGCGCATGCTGCAGGTCAAGTAGCATGCGCTACTTCCTTGTTGAACGGGTGAGAGCTGATGATACCTCGTTATTTGGTTAATTTCGACGTGCGGCAGCTGCCGCAGGTACATACCGACGTCATTGTGATCGGCGCAGGAATCGCCGGTCTTTTCACGGCACTGCGTTCCGCTGAGAACCACAAAGTGCTGATGGTCACCAAAAAATCGCTGCTCGACAGCAATACCCGGTACGCTCAGGGTGGTATCGCGGCAGTCATCTCGGACGAAGACTCGCCGGCCTATCACCGGCAGGATACGCTGATCGCGGGAGCCGGACTTTGCTCTTCTGCGGCCGTGGATGTTCTCGTGCATGAAGGGCCCGCCGGGGTTGCGGATTTGATCCGGATGGGAACCGAATTCGATATGGAAGACGGACGCTATGCGCTGACGAAAGAAGGGGCGCACAGCCAGAGGCGCATCCTTCATGCGCAAGGGGACGCTACCGGCGCGGAAATCGTGCGTGCGTTGTCCGAGCGAACGAAGCAGGACCCGAATATTGAGATTTGGGATGACCATTTTGTAATCGATTTAATTACGGATAACGGCGAATGCTATGGCGCACTGGTTCAAAAGCCGGACGGCAGCCGGGTGATCGTTCATGCGAAGGCGACCATCCTCTGTACCGGCGGAGCGGGGCAATTGTTCCGCTATACGACCAATCCCGATATCGCCACCGGAGACGGCATTGCGATTGCTTACCGGGCAGGAGCGAATATCCGGGACGTGGAATTTATTCAGTTCCATCCGACGGCTTTGTGCTATCCGGGAGCCCCGAGGTTTCTCATCTCTGAAGCGGTACGCGGGGAAGGGGCCGTACTGCGCAACATTAATGGCGAGCGGTTCATGGAGCGCTACCATCCGCAGCTGGAGCTTGCTCCGCGGGATATTGTCGCCCGGGCGATCGTCAGTGAAATGGAAAACACCAAGTCGACCTTCGTCTATATTGATTTCACGCACGAATCGGAAGAAACGGTGAAGCACCGGTTTCCGACCATTTATGAATACTGCCTGTCCTACGGGCTCGATTTGTCGTCCGATTGGATTCCGATAGCTCCCGCAGCTCATTACATGATGGGCGGCGTAGAAACCGACCTGCACGGAGAAACGGCTGTAAAACGGCTGTTTGCGTGCGGTGAAGTGTCCTCTACGGGGGTACATGGGGCCAACCGGCTGGCCAGCAACTCGCTTTCCGAAGCGATTGTGTTCGGGCGGCGAATTGTGGAGCGAATTGACGGCTTGCCGCCGATTGCAGAGCTTCCCCATATCCGGGAGGAGCAGCGATCGAAGGATAACGCCATTCAGCCCGTTGTCGAAAAAAAGCTCAAGCTGCAAAAGGTAATGCTCCGGTACGCGGGACTCAAGCGGCACGCTCAAGGACTGGAAAAAGGTCACGACGAGCTGAAGCGTCACGTATCGATCTTCGACAGCTGTTTGGCCAAGCGGGAAGAATATGAATTTGCCAATCTGCTCATCTGCGCGCTTCTGACGACGCAAGCCGCTTTGATTAGGCAGGAAAGCCGCGGGGGACACTACCGGGAGGACTTCCCGGAAAAAGATGACGTGGTTTGGCGCAAGCATACCGTGTTTAATCGTGCCAACGGCATTACGGAAGGACGGATTGATGATGTTTGAGTTGAACCGGTCGAATCTGGACCGCAGCTTGCGGGCTTGGCTTGAGGAAGATATCGGGATGGGCGACGTCACGACGATGACGACGATTCCGGCGGAATCGCAAGCCAAAGGCATTATTCACGTCAAAGACGAGGGCATAATCGCCGGGGTTCCGGTGGCCGAAGCGGTCTTCGCATTGGTTGACCCGCAGCTTCGGTTCGAAGTGAAGGTGAATGACGGCGCGGCGGCCCGGTACGGCACTGTCATCGCTGAAGTATACGGTAGCACCCGCAGCATTTTGCTCGGGGAGCGGCTCGCACTTAATCTGCTGCAGCGTATGTCCGGCATTGCCACGCGTACGCGCCAGTTTGTGGACCGGCTGGAAGGACTGCCGGTTCGTCTTGTGGATACGCGCAAAACAACGCCGGGCCACCGGATGCTGGAGAAATATGCGGTTCGTATCGGGGGAGGACATAACCACCGGTTCGGATTATATGATGCCGTTATGATCAAGGACAACCATATCAAGGGAGCGGGAGGAATCCGTGAAGCCATTTCGGCGGCCCGCGCTCAAATTCCGCATACGATGAAGATTGAAGTCGAAGTGGAGAACTTCGAGCAGCTTGAAGAAGCGTTAGCGGCCGGTCCCGACATCGTCATGCTCGACAACATGTCGCCGGAGCAAATGTCGCAAGCCGTACAGCGCATGAAAAGTCAGGCTCCGCATATCATGGTAGAAGCATCGGGTAACGTTACGTTGGATAGTGTCCGCAGCATTGCCCAAAGCGGGGTGGACGTCATTTCCGTCGGCAGGCTGACATATTCCGTTCAGGCGCTTGATATCAGTTTGGATCTGAACGAACAGAAAGGTTCCGCGGGAGAAAAGGTGAACCGGTCATGATCTTGGTGGTGGACGTAGGGAATACTAACATCGTGCTCGGGATCTACGAAGGGAAGCAACTGCTTCACCACTGGCGGCTTAGCACAAACCGGTCGGCCACTTCGGACGAGTACGGAATGACCATGTACAACCTGTTCCAGCATGCGGGAATCGGCCTGAATCAAGTCGATGGTGTCATTCTTTCTTCCGTCGTGCCGCCGCTGATGTTTGTACTGGAACAATTGTGTTTAAATTATTTGAAGAAAGCCCCGTTGATCGTAGGACCTGGTATCAAGACCGGACTGAACATCCGTTACGAGAACCCGAAGGAAGTTGGCGCAGACCGGATCGTGAATGCAGTCGCTGCCATTGAGCTGTACGGCTCGCCTTGTATCGTGGTCGATTTTGGAACGGCTACGACGTTCGACTATATTGACGAGAAGGGTCAGTTCATCGGCGGTGCCGTGGCGCCCGGGATCAGTATTTCCACTGAAGCTCTGTATCAACGGGCGGCGAAGCTGCCCCGCATTGAGCTGGTGAAGCCAAAAAGCGTCGTCGGCCGCAATACAATCGCATCGATGCAAGCGGGGATTATTTACGGCTTCGCCGGTCAAGTGGACGGAATCGTGGAACGGATCAAACAGGAGTTCCGGGTGGAGCCGAAAATCATCGCGACGGGTGGGCTGGCAGAGCTCATTGCAGGGGAATCGCGTACGATCGATTTGATCGATCCACTTCTCACGCTGCAGGGATTGCAAATTATATACGAACGCAACATCGGCTAGAGGTCTGCATATTCGCAACAAGCAGGACCCCTTAATCCGGCTTCTCGGACTCTAGTTTGTAGCGTCATTAGAACAGAAGGAGCTTTGTCATGCAAGATTACTTAATCAGGGCCACGGCCTACGAAGGAAAAGTACGCGCCTTTGCCGTCCGCACCACCGGAATTGTCGAGGAACTGCGCCGCCGTCATCAGACCACGCCTACCGCGACCGCTGCTTTAGGACGTACGGCAACGGCTGCGCTGATGATGGGCATTATGCTTAAAGGCGAAGAGAAGCTGACCGTTCAAGTCAAAGGCGGCGGGCCGATCGGCCAGATCGTCGCGGATTCCAATGCTCACGGAGAAGTGCGCGGGTATGTGGACAATCCGGCCGTCGATTTGCCTTTGAACTCGATCGGCAAGCTGGACGTGGCCGGTGCTGTCGGTACCGACGGTTTTTTGTATGTCATTAAAGACCTTGGACTCAAAGAACCTTACCGCGGCAGCATACCGATCGTTTCGGGCGAGCTCGGCGAAGATTTTACGTATTATTTTGCCAAATCCGAGCAAACGCCTTCCGCTGTCGCTTTGGGTGTGCTGGTCGACGTGGATTATACCGTGAAGACCGCCGGCGGATTCATCATTCAGTTGCTGCCGGGGTTAACGGATGACGAAATTTCACAGATTGAGCAGGAGCTTGCGGCTCTTCCGCCGATTACGTCCTTGCTTGACCGCGGAGACCGTCTGGAGGACATCCTCGCTACGCTGCTTCCCGGAGCCGAAGTACTGGAGAGACGCGACGACATACGTTTTCAGTGCAAATGCTCGCGCGAGCGCGTCGAGCAGACTTTAATAAGTCTGGGGCGCGATGAATTGCAGCAAATCCTGGAAGAAGACGGCAAAGCGGAAATCGTGTGCCATTTTTGCAACGAAGCCTATCGTTTCAGTAGGGAAGACCTTGAAGCGATTCTCAAAACCATATAAAGCGACAGGATGGCGAGCAGCCGCCCGGTCTATATAGAGAGTGATTATACGAGGAGATAGGGTATGCGAAACATTAAAGTATTATGGGGCATGATCGCTGTGTTGCTGGTCGCGGTAGTCATCCTATCCTCCGTATTAATGGCCCACTCCTTATACCCATCCCCTACCGATAAACATCCGGACCCCCAGAAGCAGGACGGAGAGGCGCAAATTTTGGCCACGATCGGAGAGAAAAAGATTACGTTAGCCGAATTGGAAACGCAGCTGCTGGCGTCGCACGGACGCGAGCTCTTGGACCGAATGATCGACCGGGAAGTGGTGCGCTTGGAGGCGAAGGCCTTGGGCATCGAAATCGGCGACAGCGAAGTGCAGCAGGAACTGAAGCGGATGAAGCAGGGGTACGAAAGCGAGCAAGCATTTTTAGAAACGATGAAAAATCAGCTGGGTTTAACTCCAGATACGCTCAAAGAGGATGTTTACCACAAGCTGTTGGCCGATAAAGTTGCCATACACAACATCCAGATTGCCGATGAAGAAGTGAAGGCTTATATTGCGGCGCATCCGGACGAATTCCAGACACGTGTAGAGCTCCGCCTCCAGCAGATTGTGACGGCCAGCAAGGAGCAGGCCCAGCGGGCCTTGAACGATTTGTCAAAAGGCGCCGATTTTGCGCAAGTAGCCAAGGAGCGTTCCCTTGATGATGCGACGCGCGATAGCGGAGGAGACTTAGGTTGGCTGGAAGAGGGCGATCCGTTCGTTCCCGCCCCGATCATGAAGACTGCCAAGCAGCTAAAGCAAGGGGAAATCGGAAAACCCGTCGAAGTCGATGGCAAATATGTCATCGTCAAGCTGAGAGAGCGTAAAGAAACGTCGAAGGAAGAGCCTGCGGCAGTTCAAGAGCGGGTCCGCAAAGATCTCGCCCTTCGGGAAGCTCCTCCGATGAAGGAGACGCTGCGAACGCTCCGAGATAAATGGAAAGTATCCGTCCGGGCAAATTTCTAGGAAACAACAGGGAATTGTATTGACAACCACCGTAGGGGTTGATAAGATTACAATATAATACCCACTAAATTACTCGGATATTTTGATGTGAACTTGAGGAGGAGAACGGAATGGCCAGATTAGTGCAAAGCGTTACGCAATTGATTGGGGACACGCCATTGGTCAAATTAAATCGTGTCGTGCCGGAGGGCAGTGCGGAAATCTACGTGAAGCTGGAATTCCAAAACCCGGGCGCCAGCGTAAAAGACCGGATTGCCATCAGCATGATTGAAGTGGCCGAGCAAGAAGGCCGTATCAAACCAGGCGATACGATTGTTGAGCCGACGAGCGGAAATACGGGGATCGGTCTGGCAATGGTTGCCGCGGCTAAAGGCTATAAGGCGATTTTGGTCATGCCGGAGACGATGTCCATGGAACGCCGCAATCTGCTTCGCGCTTACGGTGCGCAGCTGGAGCTGACGCCGGGAGCGGAAGGGATGAAGGGCGCCATCAAGCGTGCGGAAGAAATCTTGGTCGAAAATCCGGGTTACTTTATGCCTCAGCAGTTCAAGAACCAAGCGAACGTCAAAATTCACCGCGAAACGACCGGTCCGGAAATTGTGGAAGCGATCAACGCGCATGACGGCAAGCTGGACGCTTTCATTGCCGGGATCGGAACGGGCGGTACGATTACAGGCGCCGGTTCGGTGCTCAAGGAACACTTCCCGAACATTAAAATTTACGCTGTCGAGCCTACGGCTTCTCCGGTATTGTCCGGAGGCAAACCGGGTCCGCACCGCATTCAAGGGATCGGCGCAGGCTTCGTGCCGGACATCCTCGATACCAACATTTATGACGGGATCATTACGGTAGAGAACGAGGAAGCATTCGAAACGTCCCGCCGCGTAGCGAAAGAAGAAGGCATCTTGGGCGGCATTTCGTCCGGAGCGGCCATCTTTGCCGCACTGAAGATCGCCAAGGAACTTGGCCCCGGCAAGCGCGTCATCGCGGTCGTTCCAAGCAACGGCGAGCGCTACCTGTCCACGCCGCTGTATCAATTCGAGGACTAATAAGCCAACAAGCCTGTTCATCCTGCGAAGGTTGAGCGGGCTTTTATCTTTCTACCTCTCCCATGAAATTGGGAGGGAAGGGGGGTGTTCTTTTGCTTCGTGGAATAGTCGAAGGAGAAATCGCGTTTCGCGGCGAGTTTTTTGCTCCATCCCCTTCTACTTCCATAAAATTCTAGGGGGATGGAGCAAAACGTGTCTGAGCTGAAGCGAAACGCGATTTCTCCGCAGACTGCGCAAGGGGCCCGGGCTCTCCCGATTCATCTCCGACTCATCTCCTGATGAATCCCCTCCAATTTTCACCACCCTTTTATTCGTTCGCAATTTCAAGTATACTAATCCCAACATTACACGACGAACGCAAAAGGAGGACGGAACATGCTCCTGACATCCTATCATCAATGGCAGCAGTGGGCTCAGGGCTATACCGTGCTTCCATATGTTATCCGTTTTTCATTAGAGCAAAGCCGCCCGCTTTCCTGGGCGCCTATTTGGGAGGAAGCGGCTCCCGGTTCCTTCGTGCTGGAGAGCGGTAAGGGCGGCCGCTACAGCTTTTTTGGCATTCGGCCCGTTTCGGCTATTCAAGGAACAGGCTGCGAGGCGACAATCACGCAACAGGATGGCAGCGAAGAGAAGCGGCATGGAGCCCCGTTAGAGCTGGTCAAAAGCTGGCTCGCCCCTTTTCGCTCGCCGGTTGTCGAGGGGGCCCCGAAATGGATAGGCGGCTGTATCGGGTTCTGGGGCTACGATGTGATCCGTACCATTGAACGGCTGCCAGTCCGGGCGAAAGCCGATTTGCCCGTGCCCGATTATGCCTTTGTTCGGGTGAACGAGCTTTGGATTATCGATCATGAAACCAATCAGCTGTTTTGTGCGGTTCATACGGGAATTTTGCCGCAACAAGCAGAGGAACCGGGTTGGCTTGAAACCCGCTATAAGGAAGCGGAGCAGTCCGCGGTCCGGATGAAAGGCTTGTGGGACCGCTTGACGGAAGCTGCTGCCAATCCTCTTTTGCAGGAAGAAGCGGTCTGGAAGCGGAAGCTGATGGAAGAAGACCGCCTGCAGGTGGACGTGGACGCCATTGAAGGGATAGCTGCCGATTTTCCGAGAGAAGCCTACATGGATGCGGTACGCAAAATCCGCGATTATATCAGTGCCGGAGACGTGTTTCAGGTTAATCTATCGGTGCGCCAGAACAAGCAGCTTGAGGCATCGCCTGAAGAGATCTATGAATGGCTGCGGCTGGTGAACCCTTCCCCCTATATGGGGCTGCTACGTTTCGGCGATTTCCAGCTTGTATCGGGTTCCCCGGAGCTGCTGGTCCAGCTTGAACGAGGAACTGTCCGCACCCGTCCGATTGCAGGCACCCGTCCGCGCGGTATGAGCCCGGAAGAAGACAGGCGGCTTGCGGATGAGCTGATCCATCACGAGAAAGAACGGGCCGAGCATATCATGCTTGTCGATTTGGAGCGTAACGATCTCGGACGAATTTCGACATACGGGACTGTAAAGGTCAAAGACTTTATGGTCATTGAGTACTATTCCCACGTGATGCACATCGTGTCGGAAATTGAAGGGAAGCTGGCCGAGGGCCGCGATGCCTTCGATGTCATTGCCGCGACGTTCCCGGGCGGCACGATAACCGGCGCTCCGAAAATTCGCACCATGGAGATCATCGAGGAACTGGAGCCGGTGAGAAGAGGACCATATACCGGGTCTATCGGTTGGATTGACTATAACGGCGATATGGAATTTAATATAATCATACGTACGCTGATCGCAGCGGGCGGCACAGGATATGTGCAGGCCGGGGCGGGGGTTGTCATTGACTCGATCCCGGAGAAGGAATACACGGAATCGATAAACAAAGCAAAAGCCATGTGGAAAGCAATCCAATATAGCGAACGAAATCCATGTCCCGCGGGAGGTAGAAAACCATGATTTTGGTCATCGACAACTACGATTCGTTTACGTACAATTTGGTGCAGTATTTGGGAGAATTGGGCGAAAAGATCGAGGTGCGCCGCAACGACGAGATCGATCTGGAGGGGATCGAAGCGTTAAAGCCGAACCATATTCTGATCTCTCCGGGGCCCTGCACGCCCAACGAAGCGGGAATCAGCCTGTCGCTTATCGAGCGCTTTAAAGGCCGGATTCCCATTCTCGGCGTCTGCCTCGGCCATCAATCGATCGGACAGGCGTTTGGCGGCGAAGTGATCCGCGCAGAACGGCTGATGCACGGGAAGACCTCGGAAATATTCCACGACGGTCAAGGGGTCTTTAAGGATATGCCGTCTCCGTTTACGGCAACGAGGTATCATTCCTTGATCGTAAAAAGAGAAACGCTGCCTGATTGCTTCGTGATCACCGCCGAAACGGCCGAGGGTGAAATTATGGGGCTGCGCCATAAAGAATACCCGATCGAAGGCGTTCAATTCCATCCCGAGTCGATCATTACCGATCACGGGCATCAAATGCTGCGTAATTTCTTGAACGAAACGGCAGTGGGCCAAGCGTGAAAATCGATTTAAACGGAAACGTCATAGAGGAACAAAAGGCCGTGGTCTCCGTATACGACCACGGTTTTCTTTACGGTATGGGCTTATTCGAGACGTTCCGCACCTACGGCGGGCGTCCCTTTTTGCTGGAATGGCATCTCGAGCGGCTGGCCGCAGGCTGCCGGGAGCTGGATATCCGCTACGTTCCCGATCCGGACGGCTTGCAGGTCCGGATTCGCAGACTGCTTGAAGCAAACGCATTGACGGATGCCTACTTCCGCCTCACGGTTACGGCGGGCACGGACATTCTCGGTCTTCCGGCCGAACCGTACAAGCACCCTACGGAAATTCTTTATGTAAAATCATTGCCGCCTGTCAATTCGTCGGTTTATAGCAGCGGCAAGCCGCTGCAGCTCCTCGAATTGCGTCGAAACTCGCCGGAAGGCACGATTCGACACAAATCGCTGCATTATATGAACAATATTTTGGCGAAACAAGAATTACGGCGCTATCCTTGGGCGGCTCAGGCAGAAGGTCTCCTGCTGGATGCCCAAGGCTTTTTGTCGGAAGGGATCGTCAGCAATGTCTTTTTTGTCCGCGGCGGAGAGCTGCATACGCCTTCGGCGGAAACGGGGCTTCTGCCCGGCATCACGAGACGCTACGTGATGACGATAGCGCGAGAGATCGGATTATCCGTATCGGAGGGCTTGTACAGGTGGGAAGGGCTTACCGGAGCGGACGAAGTATTTTTGACGAACTCCATTCAGGAAATCGTCCCTGTCACAGGGCTGTTCGACCGGGAAGGGAACGCGCATACCGTCGGCGACGGCACGGCAGGTCCTGTCACGGCAAGATTGTTGTCTCGATATAGGAACATTTGTTCCTGATGCGGTATAATAGCTAAAGCCAAGGAGGAAGATTATGAACGCTAGCGTGACGGATTCTAACAAGCTCAAGCAGTTGTTGAGCGGGTCGAGGACGGTCGTGATGGGGATTCTCAATGCGACCCCGGACTCCTTCTCGGACGGGGGTCGGTACATTGATCCGATCGCTGCCGTAGCCCGGGCGCTGGAGATGATTGCGCAGGGAGCCGAAATCATTGACGTAGGCGGCGAATCGACGCGTCCCAGCGCTCCTGTTGTTTCGCTGGAGGAAGAGCTGGAGCGGGTCATTCCTGTCATTCGCGCTCTGCGGCAGGCAGGCATCGAAACGCCGATTTCCATCGATACGTACAAGGCCGAAACAGCGAGACAAGCGATGGCCGCGGGCGCGAGCCTGCTCAACGATATATGGGGATTGCAGAAGGAGCCGGACATGGCCCGCGTAGCTGTAGAATACGGCTGCCCGATCGTTCTGATGCATAATCGCACCGAAGCGGTGTATGCTAACTTTATCCAAGACGTGATCGAGGATTTGCGGGAAACGGTTCGTCGGGCGCACCAAGCGGGGATTCGCGACGAACAGATTATTTTGGACCCGGGCATCGGATTTGCCAAAACGTACGAGCACAATTTGCAGCTGATGAATCATTTGGACCGGATCGTCTCCTTAGGTTATCCTGTGCTGCTCGGCACGTCGCGCAAAAGCATGATCCGCCGTGCGCTGGATTTGCCGACGGACGATGTGGTGGAAGGAACCGCGGCTACCGTTGCGCTCGGCATTGTCCAAGGCTGCCGGATCGTCAGAGTGCATGATGTGAAAGCCATGCGGCGTGTTGCCGATATGACCGACGCTATAACGCGGCACCGATGAAGCGGTTGCTTGCATGACGCGACCGCGACTTGAAGGAGGAATACGAAGTTGGATAAAATGATGCTAAAAGGGATGGCCTTTTACGGATACCACGGCGTTTTCCCGGAGGAAAACAAGCTGGGGCAGCGCTACTATGTGGATGTGGAGCTGTACCTTCCGCTGGACCGGGCGGGCAAATCCGACCGGGTGGAAGACACCGTCAATTATGCCGAGGTACATGACTTGATCAAAACGATCGTCGAGCAGAAAACGTTCAAGCTGATTGAGGCGCTGGCTGAGCATATTGCATCCGAGGTATTGCGAACTTATACTAGTATAAATGAATTGACCGTTCGCGTCGTCAAGCCGCACCCGCCGGTTGCCGTTCATTTTGACGGCTTCACGATCGAAATTCACAGGAAGCGGGAAGTCCGCTGATGAACGATGGAGATATGCAATCGGCCGAAGCTTGCGAACGGGTTTACATCGGACTTGGCTCCAATATCGGAGACAGGGAGCGCTTCCTGACGGAAGCCGTTCGTTTGCTTCAGGAGCATCCGCAGATTCGCGTGTCCGGCCAATCGGCCTTGTATGAGACCGATCCGGTTGGCTATACGGATCAAGCCCCCTTTTTGAATATGGCGATCGAGGTGACTACGACGCTCTCCCCGGAACAACTGCTGGAGCAGTTGATGGAAACGGAACGGCAGCTTGGCCGCGTCCGCGATATTCGCTGGGGCCCTCGTACCATTGACCTTGATATGCTGATGTACGGCGACGTCAGACGGCAGCAGCCCGAATTGACACTGCCGCACCCGCGCATGCATGAGCGGGCATTCGTTCTGATCCCTCTTATTGAGGTATTGGAGCTTCATCACCAGCCGCAGGCCGTGCCTTTACGGGCGTTTTTGGAGCGTGCGGAAGGAAAGGAAGGCGTTACACTTTGGAAAAAAATGCAGTAGCCCAGCGCATCCGCGCTTTTCGCAAATTAAAAGGATTTACCCAAAACGAACTGGCGGAACGGTTGGACGTTTCCATTGCCGTACTCGGCTCCATCGAGCGGGGAACGCGCAAGGCGGACCCGAAAATCGTTCGTAAAATATGCGAAACGCTGGGAATCGAGCCAGAGGAGCTTTATTTCCAAGCAAGCGGTAAATAAATTACCCTTCCCAGAAAGGAGAGATACGATGTTAACGATAGGCAATGTCACCGCCCCGAACAAAGTGGTTCTGGCCCCGATGGCAGGCGTCTGCAATCCGGCCTTTCGCTTGATCGCGAAAGAGTTCGGCTGTGGCCTCGTCTGTGCCGAGATGGTCAGTGATAAGGCCATCCTGCACGGGAATCATCGCACGTTGGAGATGCTGTACGTCGATGAGAGAGAGAAGCCGCTCAGCCTGCAAATTTTCGGCGGCGACACCGAAACGCTCGTCGAAGCGGCCAAATATGTGGACCAGCATACGAATGCGGACATCATCGATATCAACATGGGCTGTCCTGTGCCCAAAATTACAAAATGCGACGCGGGGGCGCGTTGGCTGTTGGATCCCGACAAAATTGAGCAGATGGTCTCGACCGTCAGCCGGTCCGTCAGCAAACCGCTAACGGTTAAAATGCGGATTGGCTGGGACGACGACCATATTTACGCGGTACGGAATGCGAAAGCCGTCGAAAACGGCGGCGGCGCAGCCGTATCCGTTCATGGGCGCACGAGAGTGCAGATGTATACCGGGCACGCGAACTGGGACATCATTAAAGAAGTTAAAGAAGCGGTTTCGATTCCGGTGATCGGCAACGGGGATGTTTTTACCCCCGAGGATGCGAAGCGGATGCTTGACCAGACAGGCGTCGACGGAGTCATGATCGGCCGCGCGGCACTGGGCAATCCGTGGATGCTGTACCGGACCATCCAATATTTGACCAAAGGGGAGCTTCCTCCAGATCCGAGCCCGCAAGAGAAGATCCGCATCGCGGTGCTGCACTTGGACCGGTTGACGGCGCTGAAAGGTGAAGCGGTGGCGGTCAAGGAAATGCGTAAGCATCTGGCCTGGTACTTGAAGGGGCTGCACGGAGCGGCGCGGATCAAAGACGCCATTATGGAGCAGACGAAACGGGACGCCATGGTTCAGCTTCTCACCGACTTTATCGAAACGCTCGACCAGCGCGAGGCAACCGTCCACTAGTCCGGTTCGATGGGCGAAACCGGGGCGTTTGGCTTCAATTGACATTTGAATGGGGTTGCAATATAATCAGTCAATAGTCATTTGCGGCCGACGGTTGGTGGCATCAAGCAGCGTCGCGTTCATATAGTAATTATCAGTGAATTCATACTCGATTGGGCTCGAAATATGAAAATCTTTCACACGACGGGAGATAGGTAGTAATGGCGGAAAAAGAAGTCATTCTCACGCAGGAAGGTTTGAAAAAGCTCGAGGAAGAGCTGGAGCATTTAAAGTCGGTGAAGCGCCGCGAGGTGGCGGAGCGGATTAAAGTGGCGATCGGTTACGGCGATATCAGCGAGAACTCGGAATACGAAGACGCCAAGAACGAACAAGCGTTCGTTGAGGGCCGTGTTATCACTTTGGAGAAAATGCTGCGCAACGCGCGGATTATCAACAACGACGAAGTCGATACGGATGCTGTGAACGTCGGTTCCATCGTCATCTTGAAGGACCTCGAATTCGGGGATATCGTCGAATACTCCATCGTTGGTACGGCGGAATCCGACCCGTTCCAAAATAAAATTTCCAACGAAAGCCCGGTCGGCAAAGCCATTCTCGGCAAGCGCAAAGGGGCAATCGTCGACGTCAGCGTACCGGCAGGCGTTATCCAGTACGAAATTATCGATATCAAGAAGTAAACGGCGACAACAAAAGGAGCTTCCTCAGGAAGCTTTTTTGACTATAGAGCCGGGAAGCTTTACTTACGAACCAAGGAGCTGGAAACATGACTGTGGAATTGGAATTGAATGAATTGCTGCAAATTCGGCGCAACAAATTGGATGAACTGCGCGGCCTTGGAATAGATCCGTTCGGGCAAAAGTTCGAAAGAACGCACCATGCCGGCGATATTTTCAAAGCCTACGAAGACAAATCCAAGGAAGACCTTGAAGCGCTTTCCGCCGAGGTGAGCATTGCCGGGCGGATTATGCAGAAGCGGGAAATGGGCAAAGCGGGCTTTGCCCATATTCAGGACATCACCGGCAAGATTCAAATTTACGTGCGCGCCGATGCGTTGGAAGAAGCCAAGTACAAGGCGTACGAACTCCTGGATATCGGCGATTTGATCGGCGTTCGCGGCACCGTCTTCAAGACAAAAACGGGCGAGCTTTCCGTTAAAGCGACATCGGTAGAAGTGCTGTCCAAATCGCTTCTGCCTTTGCCGGAGAAATATCATGGGCTCAAAGATGTCGAGCTGCGATACCGTCAACGTTACGTGGATCTGATCATGAACCAAGACGTGCAGCAGACCTTCATTTTGCGTTCCAAAATCATTCAGTCGATGCGTCGCTACCTGGATTCCCGCGGCTATTTGGAAGTCGAGACGCCAACCCTGCATGCCATTGCGGGCGGTGCGGCCGCTCGTCCTTTTATCACGCATCATAATGCGCTAGACATGCAGCTGTATATGCGGATTGCGATCGAGCTGCATTTGAAGCGTTTGATTGTCGGCGGGATGGAAAAAGTGTATGAAATCGGACGGGTCTACCGTAACGAAGGTATTTCGACGCGCCATAACCCGGAATTTACGATGATTGAGCTGTACGAAGCGTATGCCGACTATAAAGACATCATGAAGCTGACGGAAGAGATGATCGCGCATATTGCTCAGGAAGTGCTGGGCACGACCAAAATTACGTATCAAGATAAAGAAATCGATCTTGCTCCGTCGTGGCGTCGGGTCTCGATGGTCGATGCGATTAAAGAAGTGACAGGCGTTGACTTCAGTGTTCAGATGACGGACGAGGAAGCACATCGCTTGGCCAAAGAACACAAAGTGCCGGTTGAGCCGATGATGACCTTCGGTCATATCGTGAACCAGTTCTTTGAAACGTTCGTCGAGGAGACGCTTATTCAGCCTACATTCATCACGGGGCATCCGGTGGCGATTTCTCCGCTGGCGAAAAAGAACGAGCAGGACCCTCGGTTCACGGACCGTTTCGAGCTGTTTATCGTGGCGCGCGAGCACGCCAATGCCTTCACCGAGCTGAACGATCCGATCGATCAGCGGGAGCGGTTCGAAGCGCAGCTGGTGGAGCGGGAGCAGGGTAACGACGAGGCGCATGAAATGGACGAAGACTTCGTGCGCGCTCTCGAATACGGCATGCCGCCAACCGGAGGTCTCGGGATCGGGATCGACCGTCTGGTGATGCTGCTTACGAATGCGCCGTCGATTCGTGACGTGCTGCTTTTCCCGCTGATGCGTGAGCGTCAAGGCGAATAATTTAGACAAGCAGAACATGCTTCGCTCTTTATGAGGGAGCATGTTTTTTTTGTTTGCTCTAGAGTTAGTTCGAAAGGCAGAAAATAACAGTTGCAAAGTGCAGGAGCGTTTGGTATATTAGTCATTGTCACTTCTGCGGTTGAGCTCGAAAGAGCCGAGCATGAAAAAAGAAATTAAAAATAATGCTTGCAATCAACTAGGCAGATGTGA
>NZ_JAMZAW010000039.1 GCF_024158745.1 Paenibacillus tyrphae
CTTCAACAAATGCTGCACTATCAAGCTCTGCAGCCTTTGTTTCTTGCTGTCACCTTGTTTAGCGGCGACTTTTATAATATATCACATTCGCCTATCGAAAAGCAAGCTTTTTTTATTTCTTTTTGTTTCCAGAGGTGAAGCTGCTTGCTTGCAAAAGGAGAACGAGTAATAAATTATCATAAGAGCGCACTGGAAGTCAAGCGTTTTTTCGATTTATTTTAATGGTACATCCGGTTTCTTGCGTATTTCGAGATTTCTTTAGGCGAGGCCAGGCGGGCATACATGCGGAAAATGACTTTGTACCGCGATTCGATCGCCGTTTTGATGTCCGCATCGATTCTCTTATCACTCAAGTCGAAGAGCATTTCATCCAGCTCCTTGCGCAGGACGTAATCCAGTTCTCTGCATTCCCGTTCATTAAACAAAAAGCCAAGCATGCCGATGTGGCCCCTTTCCAAAATGAAGTGCGCAAATGCAAAAAGAGATATGCAGCATTAGCGTAATCGAACCCAAACCAAGAAGGGCGGCGCTGGTCTGCATACCTCTTTATATCGCCAAAACCGTCTTGTGTTTTACTGTTATGCACAGTTTTGGGCATTTTTATGTGTTTGCGTTTCATTTATTTTTATCCGCGGGCCAGCCATAAGGTTAATGTACTTTCGATTAACGCGGCTAAGAACAGCACTGCCACAAGCATTACACTGACAGGCAGCAGCGCTTTGATAAACAGCAGAAACTGTTCTCTTGTCTTGACGGAACGGGTCGGACTAAGTGCAGAAAGCAGCATCTTCAGTACCATCACGCCCAATCGCAGCCCGAAAGCGCAAGCCACGATAATTGCTGGAATCTCCAGGATCCCATGGGGAAGGATTGTTTTGATCACATACAGCCACGATTGCTTCTGGGCCGATACCATACATACGTAGCCGAGCAGCAAGCCGTTGGCAAGAAGAAAGAACAGCGGGAATACCCCGAAAAACAGCCCTAAGGCGATGATCAATAACGATTTGGAAGCATTATTCCAAAAAATGAGCCAAAATAAAGACCATTGCTGATTCGGCTTGCTTGCAATGGAATCCGAGATTTGTTTTAACGCTTCGAGCTGGCCGTTGATGAACGCATGAAACTGGCTGGAGTACAGAGCGCCCATCACGATACCCGTGACAAATACCAAGGTGGATGCAATAAAGTAATGTTTCATCAGCTTCATTTGCATAATTGCATTTTTCCAATTCAAAGAGAGTCCCTCCTTTTAAGCATAAGATAAGGGTACGAGCATACATATCTACTAATACAAGCCTTTCCGGACGAGATGGGCAAAGGAGGCCTAGCCAGTGAATTATTTTTATGTCATGAACGGCAAAAAGCTCAAACAGGCGCTAATTATTACCGTTGCTGTCCTGTTCGCCATCGGCATCATTTATTCGGAAAGGGAAAATGTTTCTGTCTTCTCCCAATACGAACCCGCCGCGGTCTACAGCATTCCCACGGAAAGAAAGGTGATTGCTCTCACCTTCGATATCAGCTGGGGGGATACGCGCACGGAGCCGATCCTTCAAATCTTGGAAAATAAGGGGATTCGAAACGCTACCTTCTTCTTATCCTCCCCATGGACCAAAAGCCATCCCGACACCGTAAGCAAAATCGTCAAAGGCGGGTGGGAAATCGGCAGTCACGGACATAAGCACGTGAACTACAGCAGCTTGAACGATGAGGAAATCCGCGCCCAAATTAAGACGGCTCACCAAATCATTCAAGAAGTCACCGGTACAAGTCCGAACCTGCTGCGGCTCCCTAACGGCGATTTTGACAAACGCGTGCTGCGGATCGCGAACGAGCTGCGTTATACGGTCATTCAATGGGATACGGATTCCCAGGATTGGATGAATAAAGGGGTCGACACGATCATCAACCGCGTCTTATCTAAAGCGCATCCTGGCGATATCGTTTTATTTCACGCCAGCGACTCCGTCAAGCAAACCCACGAAGCGCTCCCCGTTATTATCGACAAATTACGTGAAAAAGGTTACGAGTTCGTAACCGTCAGTCAATTGATGAAGCAAACGAAGGTCGGCAATCAACCGCCAGTCGAAGATCAAACCATGAAGCCTGTACGTTAACCCCGCTTCTTATACGAAAAAACAGCAAGAGCCGTTACATCGGCTCTTTATTTGTGTTCAGCACTTTGCTGAGGATCAATATTTGCCAAGCATTGCACAAGTACAGCGGAACCATCATAAAGATTGTAGAAGCCGCGTTGTCGAGCCGCAGGGAAGGAATAGCCTCGATCGCCGTGACCGCGATCATAAAGAATAATGTCGGAATGGCGGCGCTGCGATTCGTCATTTTTATTTTCCACCAAGCTACGCCGATCGACACCAGAATGAGCGACAGCGGAAGGATCATATACACTCCCCAGCTCATCTGCTGCTCACTGCTAACATAACGCAAATAGATCAGATCGAACAAGACGATCACCGTAATGATCACTTGGACGATATCCCAAGCCCATTTTCGAAGAATACCGCCTATAATATACCGGACAATCAAATAAGCGAAAAAGCCCATCTGGCTCAACACACTGATCGTAGCACCGCCAAGGATCATCGTGATCACACTAAAGCCGATTTGTTTTCCGCCGAGCTCAACCTGTTGGTCCGTCAATTGTAGTACAAGCCCGGCAATAACGGCCGCCACCGCACCGATCAGCAGCGTGGTCCAAAATAAATAAAACCATTTTCTTAACGTCACGACCGCTATACCCCCAATAAGTCATTTCAACAGTTAATTGTACCAACCTTCACAATAAAAAGCTAACAACAATTGTGTTAATCCCCGGGGACGTAACAAATACTAACGGCAAAACAATGAAAGGAGCCCGAACTGATGATTGCGCGATGGATTCGTTTTTTACCCGCTGTCCTAATCGTCGGCTTCTTAACTTCCTGCGGTTCCGAATCACAAGCTTCATCCGCCGGCGGCGGGAATACTTATAAAGACACCAAGTCGATGGTTCTCGATATTTTGAAAACCGAAGACGGGCGGAAAGCTATCCAACAGGCTACCATACATGAGAACAGCAAGCTTCAATTATTATCCGCCGGTGATACGCAGCAGCTTCAGCTTGCAGTAAAGGATGTATTGACCGATACGGAGAGCAACCAGTTTCTGCAAAAAATGATTAGCGACCCGAAATTCGCCGGTCATTTTGCAAAAGCCATTCAAAAAGACACCAAGCAGCTTCAAAAAGAATTATTAAAGGACCCCGAATATCAAAAAGCCATGATGGATGCCATGAAGAGCCCGGATTTTGAAGCAATGCTAATGGATACGTTGAAGGGAACGGCCTACCGCACTCAAACCAAAGCTGTCATTCAGGAATCACTGCAAAGTCCGATTTTCCGCTTGGAAATGATGGATTTGATGAAAAAGGTGCTGCAGGAAGAATCGAAGCCTAAGGAGGAGAAAGGCAAGAAGAAGGGCGGTGAAGGCGAAGGCAAGGATAAGCAAAAAGGAGGACAAGGCAAGCAAGGTGGCGGATCTAAGCAAGGCGGTGGAAGCGGCGGAGGTTAACATTAAAGTTAGAAAAAAAGGATCAGCCTCCTCAGGCTGATCCTTTTTCCTCTAGCTGTTGGATGACTTGCTCCGCCATGTCACGGTAAATGAGCCCTGTTTCGGTATCGGCTTTATAAACCGAAGGAGAATAGTCCGCTTCGGCCACATGGTTGTCCGGGACGCCGAGAGGAATTTGCGCCAGCAGCTTCGTATGCAGCTCCTCAGCCAGCTTGCCGCCGCCTCCACGGCCGAACACATATTCTTTATTGCCGCATTTGCCGCAGGCATAGTACGACATATTTTCGACGACACCGATAATCTCATGCTCCGTATGAATCGCCATTGCTCCTGCTCGTGCCGCTACAAAAGCAGCTGTAGCATGGGGCGTGGTAACGATAATTTCTTTGCTGTGCGGAATCATCTGATGGACGTCCAGGGCCACATCTCCCGTCCCCGGGGGCAGGTCCAGCAAAATATAATCAAGCTCGCCCCACTCCACTTCGTTAAAGAAGTTGCGGAGCATTTTCCCCAGCATCGGGCCGCGCCAAATGACCGGTGTATTTTCTTCGACAAAAAAGCCCATGGAAATCACTTTAACGCCGAATCGTTCAACCGGAATAATGCGGTTGTTCATGAGCTGCGGACGTTCTTCAATTCCCATCATGTCGGGAACGCTAAATCCGTAAATATCGGCATCGACCAAGCCGACTTTCTTCCCTAATCTTGCTAACGCTACAGCCAGGTTAACCGTGACTGTCGACTTCCCAACGCCGCCTTTTCCGCTCGCGATGGCAATGAAACGCACTCCCGATTGCGGGTCAAGCACGTTGACTGAAGGCTCGGAAGGTTGCTCGTTTTTTTCGTGAACAGAAGCGGATTCTTGAGCCTTGCGCGCCGCTTCGTTGCGCTCGAATTCGGACAGCAGCCGAAAACGCAGGTGAACGTCCGTGGCGCCTGCTTGTTTGAAAGCTTCAGCAATCTGATCCTGCAGCTGCTGCTTGTACGATTCGTTATCACTGGACAGCAGTACGGTTGCCGACACATGTTGTTCTTTGATCATGATATCGCGAATAAAATTCAAACCGGCCAAGCTTAAGCCGAACTCCAGGTCCTTCAGCGGGCTTACGAAAGCCAGCAATTGTTCTTTGGTTATCACGATGTCACCTCGGCGATCCATAGTTAAGTTCTACTGCGGTATATTATACCACAAATTCATCAGGAGCCCACTTTTTCACCCGAATAGTACCGGAGAATGCCTTGATAAATGGAAGTCGCTATCTTTTTCTGATAAGCCGGATCCCGAAGCAGTTGAGCTTCACCCGGATTGGATAAAAAACCGACTTCGACGAGAGCGCTTGGAATGGTCATCGCTTTAAGCAAATAGATTTCTTTGTCGGCCTGCTTCGCGACCCGATCCGTATTTTTCAAGTTCCTTTTCATTTCCTCCTGAATCAACGTTGCCAAGGTCGAATTGTCCGCATGATTCGGATAAAAAAACGTCTGCGCACCCGACCAGCGGGGGGACGGTATGCTGTTCAGATGGATGCTGACGAATAGATTGGACTTCTGCTTGGTAACAAATTCAGCCCGTTTCAGCAGATCTTCGGTTTTGCGTTTACTGTATCCTTTCGTTTCCGGAGAGGCCAGGTCCCGGTCGTCCTCCCGGGTCATGACCACCAATGCTCCCGACTGCTGCAAATAATCCCGAAGGTGCAAGGCAATGGCCAAATTGACATCCTTCTCCTCCAGCCCGTCCTTACTTCGAGCGCCTCCGTCCGCCCCGCCATGCCCGGCATCCAATGCGATGATTTTGCCGGACAACGGCATCGTCCAATACGTCCATGTTTTGGTGGATGGGAGCTCGTAGGTGAACATAAACAGCATGAGCGCCACCAACAAGGCTGACATAACGATTTTGATCCCGCTATGCATGGTCAGCCAAACGACGACCCTCTTTCTTTTTCCGAACATGAAAAAATCCACCTCACATCCCTAGACTCTCTTTCATCTTATGGGACGAGGTGGACAATTATACCTAGCTTATACCTGATATTCAGGTTCTTTCATACCTTCGATCAACACTTCCGCTACTTCCGGCCGCGTGAACTGAGGCGGCGGGCATTGGCCGTCACGCAGCAGCGCACGAACTTTTGTTCCGGACAGATGCAAATGGTCTTCTTTGCCGTGCGGACACGTCTTGCTGGAGGCCATGTTGCCGCACTTGGTGCAAAAGAAGCTGTGCTCGAAGAACAGCGGCGTGATGCCAAGCTCTTCGGGAGTGAAATTGCTGAAGATTTCCTGTGCTTCATACGTTCCGTAATAGTCGCCTACACCCGCATGATCGCGCCCTACAATAAAATGCGTGCAGCCGTAGTTTTTCCGCACCATCGCATGGAAAATCGCTTCACGCGGCCCGGCATAGCGCATCGCTGCGGGGAATACGCCCAAAAATACGCGGTCCTTCGGATAGTAATTTTCCAGCAGAACCAAGTAACTGCGCATCCGGACATCCGCCGATATATCGTCAGACTTGGTCTCGCCCACGAGCGGGTTCAGAAAGAGCGCATCGACGATTTCCATAGCGCTTTTTTGAATGTATTCATGCGCCCGGTGAACCGGATTCCGAGTTTGGAAACCGACTACGGTCCTCCAGCCCTTCTCGGAAAAAAGTAGCCGCGTTACAGCCGGATCGTAGTAAAACTCCTCGAATTTATCCGGCTTCGGACGGTTTAATACTTGGATCGGCCCGCCCACATAGGTAGACGGCCGGGAGAACAGCTTCTGGACGCCGGGATGCGCCTCGTCGTCGGTTTTAAACACGTTCAGCGCTTCTTTGCGTTGGTCGACATGATAAATGCTTTGAACTTCAATAATGCCGTAGACGATGCCGTCCTGGGCTCCTACAAGCGCTACTTCCTGTCCGATCGCAAGGTTACTGGCGATTTGCGGATCAACAGCTAACGTAATCGGAATGCTCCAGACCGTTCCGTCTTCCAAGCGCATACGTTCCACGACTGAATGATAATCCTGTTCACCCAAAAAGCCTGTAAGCGGCGAAAAAGCGCCGACACCGATCAAATCGAGATCGGAAATCGTCCATGCGTCGATTTTAAGCGAATATAACGTTGCAGCATGCTCCAGCAGGCTTGTTCTTTTCTCGCCCTCAATCACCCGATTAATGAGCGTTCCACCGTGCGGTCGAATAGTTTCTCCCATCGCTATTGCCCCTCCCATTGTCCTCTCTGCTTATTTGTGAAGTCCGCATTCCGTCTTCTCGAAACCGGCCCAACGGCCCGCTCTCGGGTCCTCACCTGCCACTACCTGACGGGTACAGTGCTCGCAGCCGATACTTGGGTAGTTCCGATCATGAAGCGGGTTGTAAATAATGTTGTTGCTTCGAATATAACTCCATACATCTTCAGATGTCCAATCGGCGAGCGGATTGAATTTGATAAGACCAAACTTGACGTCGTATTCAACCTTCTTGGAATTGGCGCGTGTCGGCGCCTGGTCGCGGCGAATTCCTGTGATCCAGGCATCGTAGTTTTTGAGGATATCCGTTAAGGGATCGACTTTGCGGATGTTACAGCATTGGTTCGGAGCGCTCTTCCACAGTTCTTCGCCAAACTGCTGCGCCTGCTCTGCCAATGTCAGCTTCGGGAGCACTTGAACGAATTCGACTCCGTAGTGCTGCTGCAGGCGGTCGCGGGTTTCATAGGTTTCCTGAAAATGCACGTTCGTATCCAGGTAAAAGATATCTGTTTTGGGGCTGACCTTCTGGAGCATATCGACCAATACGACGTCCTCTGCTCCAAAACTACAGGCTAAAGTGATATTGGGGAAACTTTCTACCGCCCAGGATAAAAGTGCCTCCGGGCTTTGAGCTTCAAAATCCTCTGCAGCTTGGCGGATTAACTCCTCTTTTTCAAATAAATTCATGATTTTACGCACCTCCGTTAGTTTAATTCCGAGTATAGTTATGTGTTTTATTTTATTTATTTTTATTATAAACGATGGACCCTTTTTGTCAATTTAAAATTTTGTCTAGGCTTCTGCCTTATTTTATTGCTCTCAGGCTTGTTCGGTGAAAATAAAAAAACCTTTCCGAAGTGAATTCGGAAAGGTTCGTTGTGTCGATATTAACGTTTGGAGAATTGAGGAGCGCGACGAGCAGCTTTCAAGCCGTACTTTTTACGCTCTTTCATCCGCGGGTCACGAGTCAAGAAGCCCGCTTTCTTCAGGGCGCCGCGGAATTCCGGATCTGCCTTCAGCAGAGCGCGGGAAATCCCGTGACGGATCGCGCCGGCTTGTCCGGAGATCCCGCCGCCATGAGCCAAAACCAATACATCGTACTTGGACAATGTTTCAGTCAGGTTCAGCGGTTGTTTTACGATCAATTTCAGCGTTTCCAGACCAAAGTATTCGTCCAGCTCGCGTTTATTAATAACGATACGGCCTTCGCCCGGTACCAAACGTACACGTGCTACCGAATGCTTACGACGACCGGTGCCATAATATTGTACTTGTGCCACAAGACAGTCCTCCCTTTATTAACCGCGAAGTTCCCAAACTTCAGGTTGTTGTGCTTGATGCGGATGTTCCGAACCTGCATACACTTTAAGCTTCGTTTTCAGGCGGTTGCCCAAACGGTTTTTCGGAAGCATACCGTGAATCGCCAGTTCCAACATACGCTCAGGCTTGTTGTTCAGCATATCTTGAGCCGAAGTCACTTTCAGACCGCCCGGATGCAGGGAGTGACGATAGTACATTTTGTTTTGCAGTTTTTTACCTGTCAAAACGATTTTCTCAGCATTGACGACAACGACGAAATCGCCAGTGTCTACATGCGGAGTGAATTGAGGCTTATGTTTGCCGCGCAGAATGCTTGCCGCTTCGCTGGCCAGACGTCCAAGCGTCTTGCCGGTAGCATCGATGATGTACCATTTGCGTTCAACTTCATTAGCCTTCGCCATATATGTGGTACGCATGTTAATGTTCCTCCTAAATCTATCTTCATCACAGGTCATTCATTTATCATGGTTATAGGTTATAACAAGTTGGTTGGCCGTTTCATTGACCCGGGGCCGTGGGGTAGCCAGTCATAAGAAACACCATTTGTTATTTTACTACATCGGCATGCAGTAATCAAGCATTTGGCGCATCTTTTCCGTAAAAAACTTCCCACAGCATAAGCCCGTGCGCCATCGCCGTCGGCCCTGCCAAAGCCCTGTCTTTCGCCGACAATACATCGCGAATACTAGACGGGCTCCGCTTCCCTTCGCCAACCTCAATCAAGGTACCTACAATGATCCGCACCATATTATATAAGAAACCGCTGCCGGTCAAATAAATGTGGATAGCGTACGACTGCAAGTGCGGCTCTATCGATTCGCATTCCAAGCGAGCTTCGAAGATCGTGCGAACATGGCTATCCGCCGATGATCGGCTCGAACAAAACGAAGTGAAGTCATGCTCGCCGACAAAGCAGCTCAGCGCGTCCTGCATGGCCTTTATATCAAGGGGAGTCGGATGGTGAAATTCCGTGTGCTGCTTAAACAGGTCCGGATATTTCCCGCATCGTATCGTATATCGGTACGTCTTGAGCTTAGCGGACCTTCGGGCATGAAAATCATCCGGCACCACCCTAGCATCCCATACCACAATATCATCCGGCAATCGCGAGTTAATCGCCATGCACCAGCGTTCAATGGGGATTTGAGAACCGGTCTGAAAATTAAAAACCTGTCCCCGCGCATGAACCCCCGCATCGGTCCGCCCCGAAGCCGTCACTTTGATCTCCTCGAGGGTGAGCTGATACAAAGCTTGCTCCAACTGCTGCTGAATCGTAATCTTCTGAGGCTGCGTCTGGAAGCCATGGTAGCTCGCCCCGTTGTAGGATACCGTCATGCTGATGTTTCTCACGGCAGTCCTCCGTGCTTGGAAAACGAATTTTCGATCCTACAAAAAAAAGGGTTTCATCAGAATCGTAAGATCCCGTCCACCCTTTCCCATCCTTTTTCTCTTAAGCCCGGTCTACAAGCTCCAAGTAAACCATTGGAGCAGCATCGCCGCGACGAGGTCCGAGCTTCAAAATGCGGGTATAGCCGCCTTGACGCTCAGCGTAGCGAGGAGCCAGATCGGAGAAAAGCTTTTGAATCGCATCTTGGTTTTCGTTAGCCGCTTCGCGACGAACAAAGGAAGCCACTTGCCGACGTGCGTGCAAGTCACCACGTTTTGCCAAGGTGATCAATTTTTCTGCGATGGAACGAAGTTCTTTGGCTTTCGCTTCCGTCGTTTGAATGCGCTCATGTATGAACAAGTCGGTTACCAGATCGCGAAACAAAGCTTTACGCGCGCTGGAGTCACGACCCAACTTTTGGTATGCCATGTGAGCAACCTCCTTCTGCTTGATTGGTCAGAGGTGCGCGACTTAAGACTTAATCTTCCATTCTCAGGCCAAGACCAAGCTCTTCGAGCTTCTCTTGAACTTCCTCCAGAGATTTGCGACCCAAGTTGCGGACCTTCATCATGTCTTCTTCCGTTTTCGTAATCAATTCCTGCACCGTATTGATGCCGGCGCGCTTCAGGCAGTTGTAGGAACGAACCGAGAGATCGAGTTCTTCGATAGTCATCTCCAGAACTTTCTCCTTCTTGTCCTCTTCCTTCTCCACCATAATCTCGGCGTCCTTGGCTTCGTCGGTCAGACCGACGAACAGCATCAGATGCTCCGTCAAAATTTTGGCGCCCAAGCTTACGGCTTCTTCCGGGCGGATGCTACCATCCGTCCAAACTTCAAGGGTCAACTTATCATAGTTGGTAACTTGACCGACGCGAGTATTTTCTACGCTGTAATTGACACGAGTAATCGGAGTGTAGATCGAATCGATCGGAATCACGCCGATCGGCTGATCCTCTTTTTTGTTCTTGTCTGCCGATACGTATCCCCGGCCGCGGCTCGCATGAATTCTCATATGCAGCCTTGCATCGGAGGACAGCGTAGCAATGTGCAAATCAGGGTTTAAGATTTCCACATCGCTATCGCCGCGAATATCGCCAGCCACAACAGCCCCTTCACCTTCGGCATCAATCTCGAGCACTTTCTCCTCATCGGAGTGAATCTTGAGCGATAGCCCTTTCAGGTTCAGGATAATCTCCGTAACATCTTCCATGACACCCGGAATGGTGGAGAACTCATGCAGCACGCCGTCGATTTGCACGGACGTCACAGCGGCGCCCGGCAAAGACGAAAGCAAAATTCTGCGAAGCGAGTTCCCAAGAGTCGTTCCGTAGCCTCGTTCCAATGGCTCTACGACAAACTTGCCGTAGGTGCCGTCTTCGCTCAATGATACGGTTTCTATTTTCGGCTTTTCGATTTCGATCATGGTTACACCCTCCTTCAAACGTCGTTTCCCTTTGGATAACTTAAGACGTATAAACGCGCAGTATGCCTATCCAAATAGTATTCACAACTTTTGGAAAATTATACCGCCTGGCTTAGCAATCCTAATTAGACACGACGACGTTTCGGAGGACGGCAACCGTTGTGAGGAATCGGTGTAACGTCTTTAATCAGGTTAACTTCCAAACCTGCAGCTTGCAGCGAACGAATCGCAGCTTCGCGACCTGCACCCGGTCCTTTAACCATAACCTCAACTGCTCTCATGCCATGCTCCATAGCAGCTTTTGCCGCAGATTCGGCAGCCATTTGCGCAGCAAACGGAGTGCTTTTACGCGAGCCTTTGAAGCCGAGGTTACCGGCGCTTGCCCAGGAGATTGCATTCCCGTGCGGGTCGGTAATGGTTACGATAGTGTTGTTGAACGTAGAGCGGATATGAGCCACTCCGGAGTCGATATTTTTCCGATCACGACGTTTTGTACGAACGACTTTTTTAGGTTTAGCCATTTAAAGGTTACCCCCCTTTACTATTTTTTCTTATTAGCTACCGTACGACGAGGACCTTTGCGCGTACGAGCATTTGTTTTAGTACGTTGACCGCGAACAGGCAGGCCGCGGCGGTGACGAACGCCACGATAGCAGCCGATCTCGATCAGGCGCTTAATGTTCAGTGCGATTTCACGACGCAGGTCGCCTTCTACTTTCAGCGTTTTGTCGATGACGTCGCGGATTTTGCTTACTTCGTCTTCCGTCAAATCGCGAACGCGAGTATCGGTATTGATACCGGTTTGAGCGACGATTTTTTGAGCAGTCGTGTTACCGATCCCGAAAATGTAGGTCAGCGCGATTACTACTCGTTTGTCACGAGGCAAGTCTACACCAGCAATACGTGCCATTTAACACAGCACCTCCTTAACCTTGTTTTTGTTTATGCTTCGGATTTTCGCAGATTACCATAACGTTCCCTTTGCGGCGAATGACTTTGCATTTTTCGCAAATCGGCTTGACCGACGGTCTAACCTTCATGGTGTTAACCTCCTAAGAGTTTTCGTTAGAAAACTTACTTCGTAAGCGTTAGCTGAGCTTCGTGAGAAAACTGACTTCGTACATTTATTTAAAACGATAGGTTATACGGCCTCTGGTCAAATCATAGGGCGAAAGCTCGACCGTCACTTTATCGCCGGGCAGGATCCGGATAAAGTGCATTCTGATTTTACCGGATACGTGAGCAAGTATCTTATGACCGTTCTCCAGTTCAACCTTAAACATTGCATTCGGAAGAGGTTCAATCACTGTACCTTCAACTTCAATCACATCTTCTTTGGCCACAGTCATTCTCCTTTCTCTTGCGCTTTCGCTGATTCATGGTCCGCATACTTCGTCAATGCAAACCGCAGCTTTCCGTTGGTGACTCGACCGGTAGTCATAATACTATCAGCCACTTCGCTGCTGATCGCCGGCAGAAGCTCAAGATGAATCACGTTTTTCTTTTTGGGTGCGTCTGATTTCCGTTTTCCGCCGTCTGCAATCCACACGTACCGTTGGTCTACGACGCCGATTATGACAGCGTACGATCCGGATTCCCGTCCCCGATTCACCCTTACGATTTGTCCGATCTGGGGCATGTTCGATGTTGCCATCGTGCTTTACTTACCGGGCAGCGTAAAAATCTCGTAGCCGTCCGGCGTAATCGCTATGGTATGCTCAAAATGCGCGCACAGTGTGCCATCCACCGTCACAACCGTCCAATTGTCTGCGAGGGTCTTCACATAACGTTCCCCCACGTTGACCATCGGCTCGATTGCAAGTACCATACCGGGCTTCAGCCGCGGACCGCGCCCTGGAATACCGTAGTTCGGAATCTGCGGCTCCTCGTGGAGCTTCGTTCCGATGCCATGTCCTACGTATTCCCGAACAACCGAAAAACCTTCATCTTCAATCACTTTTTGAATGGCGTGGGATATCGTGTACAGTCTGGCGTCCGGCTTGGCTTCAGCAAGTCCTGCATAAAGCGACCTTTCGGTTACTTCGAGCAGCTTGCGGGCCGTATCGGAAATCTCGCCAACACCGTAGGTCCATGCGGAATCCCCATGATATCCTTTGTACTCTGCACCGATGTCGATACTGATGATGTCACCGTCTTTAAGCTTTCGTTGACTGGGTATGCCGTGAACCAGTTCGTCGTTGACCGAAGCGCAAATACTGCCAGGAAAACCATTGTAGCCTTTAAAAGACGGAATTGCGCCCTGACTGCGAATAAAATCTTCTGCGATCTGGTCGAGCTGTTTCGTTGTAATATCGGGCTGAATGGCTTGCCGCAGCACCCGATGCGTTTCGGCGACAATCCGTCCCGCCTCCCGCATCAATTCCAATTCAGCAGCTGACTTACAGATGATCATTACGCAAGCCCCCGCAATTGTGAACTGATTTGTGCAGTAACCGTATTAATCTCTTGCTCACCGTTAACCTCACGCAATATTCCCTTGTTACGATAATACTCCAAAAGCGGAGCGGTTTTATTGGTATACTCGTCCAAACGAGTCCCTACTTTTTCTTCGGTGTCATCCGAACGTTGATACAACTCACCAGAACATTTGTCGCAAACATGCTCACGTGCAGGAGGGTTAAACAAGACATGATACGTAGCTCCGCAGGATTTACAGATCCGGCGACCTGTCAAACGGGCAAGCAGCAAATCCCGATCCACTTTCAGATTGATCACGTGCTCGATGGTTTTACCCAGCGATGCCGCAATCTCATCCAAAGCTTCGGCTTGGGAGATGGTTCTTGGAAAACCGTCCAGCAAAAAGCCTTTGCTGCAGTCCGGCTGCTGAAGGCGTTCGCGAACGATCCCGATCGTAATTTCATCCGGTACGAGCAAACCTTGATCCACATACTTCTTCGCTTCGAGCCCGAGCGGCGTTTCCTGCTTCATCGCCAGCCGAAAGGCGTCTCCCGTAGAAATATGCGGAATTTGAAACTCATCAACGATTCGTTCCGCCTGAGTACCTTTTCCTGCACCCGGGGGCCCCATAAAGATGACGTTCATCAGACTTCCTCCCCACTGGCATCTATCGATACTAACAGCACAATAGGTGCCGATAGCTAAAAGCTCACTATCAGTACCTATTTGCTATTTATTAATGAAGCCTTTGTAGTGGCGTTTGATCAGTTGGCTTTCGATTTGTTTCATCGTCTCAAGTCCTACACCGATAACGATCAGCAAAGACGTACCGCCAATGGTAACGGAGTTCGGCAGCCCAGCCACAGAACCGATGATCATTGGAAGGATCGAGATGGCAGACAGGAATAGCGCACCGGACAATGTGATTCGGGTCATGACTCTCGTCAAGTAAACCGAGGTCGTTTTGCCCGGACGGATGCCTGGAATATATCCGCCATTTTTCTTCATCTGATCCGCCATTTGCACAGGGTTCATCTGTACAAACGTGTAGAAATACGTAAAGCCGATGATCAACAAAACGTACAGCACCATACCGAGCGGATGCGTGTAGTTCAAGTTGGTGATAATCCATTCCGCCACAGCGTTACCTCTCCAGAAGCTTGCAATCGTCGGAGGAAACACTAACAGCGAAAGCGCGAAGATGACCGGAATGACGCCAGCCGCATTTACTTTAAGCGGAATGTGCGTCGACTGTCCTCCGAACATTTTGCGTCCTACCACCCGTTTTGCATACTGCACCGGAATTTTACGAACGCCCTGCTGGACGAAAATCACACCGGCGATCAAGGCAATGACCACGACGGCAATAATAACGACCTTCAAGATGTTAAGGAAGAGCGCGCCGCCTGCATCTGCAAATTGCGTTTGGTATATTTGTCCGATGCCAGTCGGGATTGCCGCAACAATCCCTGCGAAGATGATAATGGAAATACCATTTCCAATGCCATTTTCGGTGATTTGTTCCCCTAACCACATCAGAAAAGCAGTCCCAGCCGTAAGCACGATCGCGATCAACGCATACGTCGTAAAGTTCGGATTGATCACAAGACCGGCATATAGACGGTTAAATCCGATCGCCAGACCAAATGCTTGGATGATTCCTAGCACAATGGTCCCGTAACGGGTGATCTGGCTTAACTTCTTTCTGCCGACTTCTCCTTCTTTAGCCCATTGCGTGAATGTCGGAATGACATCCATGGAAAGAAGCTGCACGATGATGGATGCCGTGATATACGGCATAATCCCCATCGCGAAGATGGAGAATTGGAACAACGCGCCGCCGGAGAATGTATTCAGCAAGCCGAATACACCACCTGCGTTAGCTTGGTCTTGAAGCTTGAGAATGTCTGTGTTGATGTTAGGTACCGGAATAAAAGCACCAATTCTGTAGACGATCAGCACCAGAAGGGTGAACAGGATCCGTCTCCTCAGATCGTCTACTTTCATAATATTGGATATGGTACGAAACATTAAATCACCTCGGTTTTACCGCCGGCAGCCTGGATTTTCTCTACCGCAGATTGGGAGAACTTGCTAGCCTTAACGTTCAGCTGAACCGTGATTTCACCGTTACCCAAAATTTTGATGCCATCTTTAGGGTTTTTCACGATGCCGGATTCCAAAAGAACTTCAGGAGTTACTTCCGTACCTGCTGCAAACTTGTTCAAATCCTCTACGTTGATAACCGCATATTCCGTACGGAATCTGTTGTTAAATCCACGTTTTGGCAAGCGACGATAAAGCGGGTTCTGACCGCCTTCGAAGCCCGGACGGACACCGCCGCCGGAACGGGCGTTTTGACCTTTGTGACCGCGAGTAGCTGTTTTACCCATCCCACTACCGATACCACGACCTACACGCTTGCGCGTATCGCGGGAACCTGGAGCGGAAGAAAGCTCATGCAATTTCATCGTTTGCACCTCCTCTAGCTATATGTTAACACCTTAAGCTTCAATTTCTTTAACTTCGACCAAGTGGCTTACTTGGTTAACCATGCCGCGGATTGCAGCATTGTCTTGTTGAGTAACGGATTGATGCAATTTGCGAAGTCCGAGAGCCGTAACCGTACGACGCTGAGTTTCAGGACGACCGATCAGGCTGCGCTTGAGGGTAATTTGCAGTTGCTTAGCCATGGTATCCCTCCTAACCTAAGAGTTCTTCTACGGTTTTACCGCGAAGCTTAGCAACCTCTTCCGCACGCTTCAGGCGCTGTAAGCCTTCCAGAGTAGCGTTAACCATGTTGATGGAGTTCGAAGACCCGAGGGACTTCGTCAGAATGTCGCCTACGCCTGCCAGTTCAAGAACCGCACGAACCGGGCCGCCGGCGATAACTCCGGTACCTTTCGAAGCAGGCTTAAGCAATACGCGTCCTGCGCCGAAATGTCCGATCACCATGTGAGGAATAGTCGTTCCGACGATAGGAACGTGAATCAGGTTTTTCTTCGCATCTTCGATACCTTTGCGAATCGCATCAGGTACCTCGGAAGCTTTACCGATTCCCGCGCCTACCCAACCTTTGCCGTCGCCCACAACCACGAGTGCGCTAAAGCTGAAACGGCGACCGCCCTTTACGACTTTAGCTACGCGGTTAATATGAACGACTTTTTCAGTCAGTTCTAATGTATTGGGATCAATACGCAAGTCCTTTACCTCCTTATTGATGAATTGGATTAGAATTCAAGACCTGCTTCACGAGCAGCGTCAGCAAGTGCTTTAACACGTCCATGGTACAGGTAACCGCCGCGGTCGAAAACGACTTTCGCGATACCTGCTTTTTTCGCACGCTCAGCGATCAGAGCGCCGACTTTCGAAGCTGCTTCTGCGTTTCCGCCGTTTCCGAGCCCTTCTTTGAGCTCTTTGTCCTGCGTAGAAGCCGCTGCGATCGTTACGCCTTTAACGTCGTCGATCAGTTGTGCGTACATATGCTTAGAGGAACGGAAAATGTTCAGACGAGGACGTTCCGTCGTTCCTTGAATTTTCTTACGAACGCGAAGATGTCTTTTCAAACGCGCTTTGTTTTTATCGCCTTTAGTAATCATTCGAGGTTCACTCCTTTCGAGTTGGATCATCCGAAGTTCGGATTATGCGCTCAGCTTAAGCAGCCTTATTTCTTCTTACCGGCTTTACCTTCTTTGCGAAGGATACGCTCGCCTTCGTATTTGATACCTTTGCCTTTATACGGCTCAGGCTCACGAACGGAACGAACTTTTGCTGCCGTAGCTCCAACCAACTCTTTGTCGATCCCTTTGACGATGATCTTAGTGTTGGAAGGAACTTCGAACTCGATACCGTTCTCCGGCTCGATTTCAACCGGGTGGGAGTAACCTACGTTCAGAACCAGCTTGTTGCCGGATTTGTTCGCACGGTAACCTACGCCGACGAGATCAAGAGATTTAGCAAAACCATCAGTTACTCCGCTAACCATGTTTTGTACGACACTGCGGGTCGTACCATGCAGAGAGCGGTGCAATTTATTGTCGGAAGGACGTTCTACGGTCAGAACATTGTCCTCAACGCTGATCTTCATATCTCTATGCAATTCACGGCTCAAAGTGCCTTTCGGACCTTTTACCGTAATGAGTGTATTGTCAATAGTCACGTTTACTCCGCTTGGGATCGTGATCGGTTTGCGACCAATACGGGACATGTTGTGCACCTCCGTTCATTCAAAATCTAGATTACCAAACGTAGCAGATTACCTCTCCGCCAGCTTTGGATTGACGAGCTTCTTTATCCGTCATCACGCCTTTGGACGTGGACAGAATTGCGATTCCCAAACCGCCAAGTACGCGAGGCACTTCTTGGCTTTTCGCGTAAACGCGAAGGCCCGGTTTGCTGATTCTTTTCAGTCCTGTAATAACGCGCTCATTGTTAGGGCCGTATTTCAGGAACAAGCGGATGATGCCTTGCTTGCTGTCTTCGATATATTCAGCGTCACGAATGAAGCCTTCCTTCTTGAGGATCTCAGCGATTTCTCTTTTGACCTTCGAAGCCGGAATTTCGACAGTTTCATGACGAACGACGTTAGCGTTGCGGATGCGTGTAAGCATATCTGCAATTGGATCGGACATAACCATGTGTAGTGAACCTCCTTCCCGAGAGCTTAAAGTTTACCAGCTTGCTTTCTTCACGCCAGGAATCTGGCCTTTGTATGCCAATTCGCGGAAGCAAATTCTGCAAATTTTGAATTTCCGTAGTACGGAATGCGGGCGACCGCAGCGTTCGCAGCGTGTGTAAGCCTGCACCTTGAATTTCGGAGGACGCTGCTGCTTAATCTTCATCGAAGTTTTTGCCACTTCAGTTTACACCTCCAAAGTCTCCATTAGGAAACTTGCTTCGTAAGCATGTTATTTGGAAAACGGCATGCCCAATTGAGCCAACAATTCGCGGGACTCTTCGTCCGTTTTAGCCGTTGTGACGATAACGATATCCATACCGCGCACTTTATCCACTTTATCGTACTCAACCTCTGGGAAGATGAGTTGTTCTTTCAAACCGAGCGTGTAGTTACCGCGGCCGTCAAAAGCTTTGGTGGAAACGCCGCGGAAGTCGCGTACGCGAGGAAGAGCAACGTTGAACAATTTATCCAAGAAGTGATACATACGCTCGCCGCGAAGCGTAACTTTCACACCGATCGGCATATTTTCACGCAGCTTGAAGCCTGCGATCGATTTTTTCGCTCTGGTGATAACCGGCTTTTGTCCGGAGATCAACTGCAGATCGTTAACAGCGGTATCGAGTACCTTGGAGTTAGCAACTGCTTCACCAACACCCATGTTGATAACCACTTTTTCAATTTTCGGAACCTGCATCACCGTGGTGTAGTTGAATTTCTGCATCAGGGAAGGCGTAATTTCGTTCAAAAAGCGATCTTTCATTCTTGCAGCCATGAATCCGTGTACCTCCTTTCTTACTTATACGATTAGTCGATAACTTCGCCGGATTTTTTCGCAACGCGAACTTTTTTGCCGTTGTCCAGCACTTTGTAACCTACGCGAGTAGGTTGGCCGCTCTTCGGATCTACCAACATCACGTTGGATGCGTGGATCGGAGCTTCTTGCGTGATAATGCCGCCTTGCGGATTTTGTTGGGAAGGCTTCGAATGCTTCTTGATCATGTTCACGCCTTCGACCAGCACACGGTTTTCACGAGGGAATGCTGCGATAACGCGGCCTTTCTTCCCTTTGTCTTTACCGGTGATAACAAAAACCGTATCGTCTTTTTTCACGTGCAATTTATTGTTGTGAGACTCGAGTTTCTTCGGTTGTTTTGGCACTGTGTACACCTCCTACAAACTTTCCTATGAAAGCCGACTTCGTAAGCAACTGGTTTATTAGATAACTTCCGGAGCCAGAGAAACGATCTTCATGAAGTCTCTGTCGCGAAGTTCGCGAGCAACCGGTCCGAAGATACGTGTGCCGCGCGGGCTCTTATCTTCTTTTACAACTACGGCTGCGTTCTCGTCAAAGCTGATGTAGGATCCGTCCTTACGGCGAGCACCGCGTCTCGTACGCACGACTACTGCTTTAACAACGTCGCCCTTTTTGACAACGCCACCTGGTGTTGCTTCTTTCACGGAGCAGACGATCAGATCACCGATGTTAGCCGTACGACGACCCGTACCACCCAACACGCGGATACACATCAGTTGCTTCGCACCAGAGTTGTCAGCTACGTTCAAACGAGTAAAAGGTTGAATCATTGTGTATTCCCTCCTTCCGGAATTGATGCCCGATGCTTATATTAAACGATAACCGCTTTTTCTACGACTTCGACCAGTCTCCAACGCTTGTCTTTGGAAAGCGGACGAGTTTCCATGATTTTAACAACATCGCCGATTTTCGCTTCGTTGTTTTCGTCATGAGCTTTGAATTTCTTCGTATATTTAATGCGTTTGTGGTACAAGTCGTGTTTTTTGTAAGTTTCTACAGCCACAACGATGGTTTTGTCCATTTTGTCGCTTACGACTTTACCCAGCTGCGTTTTACGCTCGTTGCGTTCAGCCATTCTGAGATCCTCCTCTCTCATTCATTAACTAGTGATTCCCAATTCTCTTTCACGCAAAACAGTCTTTGCCCGGGCAATCTCTTTGCGGACTTTTTGAATTTGTACGGGATTATCCAGTTGACCTGTAGCCAGTTGAAAACGGAGGTTAAAGAGCTGCTCTTTAAATCCGGAAATCTTTTGTTCGATCTCAGCAGTGGTTAAGTTGCGAAATTCACTAGCTTTCATTTACTTCACCACCTACTTCTTCTCTTTTCACAAACTTCGTTTTGATCGGCAGCTTGTGAGAGGCGAGACGCATAGCTTCACGGGCGATTTCTTCGCTTACGCCGGCCAGTTCGAACATAACTTTACCTGGCTTAACGACAGCAACCCATTTTTCTACGTTACCTTTACCGCTACCCATCCGAACTTCAAGCGGCTTTTGGGTGATCGGTTTGGAAGGGAAAATTTTGATCCAAACTTTACCGCCCCGCTTGATGTAACGAGTCATCGCAATACGGGCAGCTTCGATTTGACGGTTGGTTACCCAAGCCGGCTCCATCGCTTGCAAGCCGTATTCACCGAAATGAACTTCCGTACCGCCTTTAGCGCGACCGCGCATGTTGCCGCGGTGCTCTTTGCGGTGTTTCACACGTTTAGGAACTAACATGATTAGTTGCCTCCTTCCGCAGCAGCCTTTTTCTTAGCCGTTGGAAGAACTTCGCCACGATAGATCCATACTTTTACGCCGATTCGACCGTAAGTGGTATGAGCTTCAGCTGTACCATAGTCGATGTCCGCACGCAATGTATGAAGAGGAACCGTACCCTCGCTGTAACCTTCCGTTCTGGCGATTTCCGCTCCGCCCAGACGACCGCTAACCGATGTCTTAATCCCTTTTGCACCGGCTCTCATCGTTCTTTGAATCGCTTGTTTCAATGCACGACGGAACGATACGCGACGCTCCAATTGTTGTGCAATGCTTTCTGCAACCAAGATTGCGTCCAGCTCTGGATGTTTCACTTCAGAGATGTTGATGTGTACTTTTTTGCCGTTCGTCAGCTTAGTCAGGTAACCGCGGATAACTTCAACCTCGGAACCGCCTTTACCAATAACCATGCCTGGCTTCGCCGTATGAATCGTCACGTTCACGCGATTAGCGGCACGTTCGATTTCAATGCGGGAAACGGCGGAATCTTTCAACTTTTGTTTCAAATATTCACGGATTTTTACGTCTTCCATCAGCAAGTCGCCGAAATCTTTACCGGCGTACCATTTGGATTCCCAATCACGGATAATACCGATGCGAAGTCCTACCGGGTTTACTTTTTGACCCACACGTTGTCCCTCCTTATTTCTCAGATACCACTAATGTAATGTGGCTGGTACGTTTATTGATGCGGCTCGCACGACCCATCGCACGAGGACGGAATCTTTTCAAAGTCGGGCCTTGGTCCACAAATACTTGCGAAACCACCAGACTGTTAGGATCCATGGAGTAGTTATGCTCCGCGTTGGCAATAGCCGAGTTGAGCAATTTCTCAACGATCGGGGAAGCTGCTTTCGGCGTGTGACGCAGGATTGCGATCGCTTCACCCACTTGCTTGCCGCGAATCAAGTCAACAACGAGTTGCGCTTTGCGCGGAGCAATTCGAACGTATCTTACAATAGCTTTAGCTTGTTGCATGGATGTACCTCCTCTCATTCACAAACTGATCTGTAGGTTCCGAGCCTAGCGTTTACCCGTCTTCTTATCGTCGTCGTGTCCTTTGTAAGTACGGGTTGGTGCAAACTCACCGAGTTTATGTCCGACCATATCTTCCGTTACGTATACCGGAACATGCTTTCTGCCGTCATACACACCGAACGTGTGACCGATGAATTGCGGGAAAATCGTGGAGCGGCGAGACCAAGTTTTGATCACTTGTTTCTTTGCGCCCTCAACGTTCATACCTTCGACTTTCTTCAAAAGGTAGCCATCTACGAAAGGCCCTTTTTTCAAACTGCGACCCATGCTTCGTTCCTCCCTTCTTTAACCGAACCGTAATTACTTCGTGCGGCGACGTACAATATATTGATTGGAAGCCTTGTTTTTCTTCCGTGTTTTGTATCCGAGCGTCGGTTTGCCCCAAGGAGACATCGGGGATTTGCGTCCGATCGGGGAGCGACCTTCACCACCACCGTGCGGGTGATCGTTCGGGTTCATAACGGAACCGCGAACTTCCGGTCTTTGACCCAACCAACGGGAACGGCCGGCTTTACCGATCTTCACGAGTTCGTAATCTTCGTTACCCACGGAACCGATTGTCGCGCGGCAAACTTTGAGGATTTTTCTCATTTCGCCGGAAGACAAGCGAACCGTTACATATTGCTCTTCTTTACCGAGCAATTGAGCTTCCGTACCAGCTGCGCGAACCAATTGTCCGCCTTTGCCAGGCTTCAGCTCGATGTTGTGGATAACCGTACCTACCGGAATGTTTTCCAAAGGAAGCGCGTTACCGATTTTGATGTCGGCATCCGGACCGGATACGATTTGATCGCCCACTTTCAAGCCTTTCGGAGCGATGATGTAGCGTTTCTCGCCATCCACGTAGTGGATCAGTGCGATGTTAGCGGAACGGTTCGGATCGTATTCGATTGTAGCAACGCGACCAGGTATTCCATCTTTGTTCCGTTTGAAATCGATGATGCGGTATTTACGTTTGTGTCCGCCGCCTTGGTGACGAACCGTAATTTTACCTTGGTTGTTCCGACCCGCTTTTTTGCTCAGAGGAGCCAAAAGCGATTTCTCCGGTGTGGATGTTGTGATTTCTTCAAAAGTAGAAACCGACATCGCACGTCTTGCAGGAGAGGTTGGTTTATATTTTTTAATTGGCACGTGGATTCCCTCCTTACTTCAAAAAATTAAACTTGCGAGTTTTCAAAGAACTCCAGTTCTTTGCTGTCTGCGCTTAAAGTGACGATCGCTTTTTTCCATTCGGACGTATATCCGGAATAACGGCCATAACGCTTCGGCTTCGCCGGCATTCTGAGCGTATTCACGTTCGTTACTTTTACTTTGAAGATTTGCTCGATCGCTTGTTTGACTTCCGTTTTATTGGAACGGATGTCCACTTCGAACACATATTTCTTTTCCGCCATCATTTCGCTGGAACGTTCGGTAATGACCGGGCGCTTAATAATATCGCGAGGGTTCTTCATTACGCAAACACCTCCTCTACCTTTTGCACCGCATCCTTCGTAATGATCAGCTTGTCGTAAACCATAACATCAAGCACGTTGATTCCTTCAGCAGCAACAAACTTCACGCCAGGAATGTTACGTGCGGACAATGCTACGTTTTCGTCGTAAGCAGCCGTCACAACCAAAGCTTTACGATCCACTTTGAGGTTATTCAAAATCGCTGCAAATTCTTTCGTTTTCGGTTGAGCCAATTGCAATTGGTCAAGCACGATAATTTCGCTCGCCTTCACCTTGGAAGACAACGCGGATTTGATCGCCAGACGACGAACTTTTTTAGGCAGTTTGTAGGCATAGCTGCGAGGAGTCGGACCAAAAACGGTACCGCCGCCTTTCCACTGCGGAGAGCGGATACTACCTTGACGAGCACGGCCTGTGCCTTTTTGTTTCCACGGTTTACGGCCACCGCCGCGAACTTCGGAACGACCTTTCGTTTTATGCGTACCTGCACGAAGGGACGCACGCTGCATCAATACCGCTTCATTCAATACATGAACGTGCGGCTCGATTCCGAACACGCTATCCGCGAGTTCCACTTCGCCTACTTGGGCACCACTAACGTTAAACACTGCTACTTTTGGCATTTGTTATCCTCCTTTCCGTCTTTCTTACTTCTTCACCGAAGACTTTATCGTAACGAAGCTGTTTTTAGGACCCGGAATGGAGCCTTTGATCAGAAGAACGTTGCGTTCAACGTCTACTTTCACAACTTCGAGCTTTTGAATCGTAACGGTTTCCGTACCCATGTGACCCGGCAATTTCTTGCCTTTAGGAACACGGTTAGCCTGGATGGAACCCATCGAACCCGGACCGCGGTGGTAGCGGGAACCGTGAGCCATCGGACCAGTGGATTGGTTATGTCTTTTAATAACGCCTTGGAATCCTTTACCCTTGGACGTTCCTGTTACATCAACGAATTCACCTTCGGAGAATACGTCGGCTTTGATTTCTTGGCCAACTTCATACTCGGAAATCTGAACGCCGCGAAGCTCCTTAACGTAGCGCTTAGGCGTTGCGCCTGCTTTTTTCGCATGGCCCAACTCAGGTTTATTCGCGTTCTTTTCTTTCTTATCGGCAAAACCGATTTGGATGGCTTCGTAACCGTCGTTCTCCGAATCCTTCTTCTGCAACACTGTGCAAGGACCCGCTTGAATTACAGTTACCGGTACAACCAATCCTTCCGGCGTAAATACTTGAGTCATCCCAAGTTTTTTACCTAAGATACCTTTTGTCATCGTTGACACCTCTTTTCCTCTCTTGCTTGTCGCTTATTTATCCACAAACGTATATTACAGTTTGATTTCGATATCCACACCGGACGGCAGATCCAGACGCATCAGCGCATCAACGGTTTGCGGCGTCGGATTAACGATATCGATCAAACGCTTATGTGTGCGCATTTCGAATTGCTCACGCGAGTCCTTGTACTTGTGAACCGCACGCAGAATCGTGATGATTTGCTTCTCAGTCGGAAGCGGAATCGGACCAGACACTCCTGCACCGGAACGTTTGGCTGTTTCCACGATCTTCTCTGCGGATTGATCCAGCACTCTGTGATCATAAGCCTTCAAACGAATACGAATCTTTTGCTTTGCCATAGTATTCCCTCCTTCTATCGCCCAATTTAGTATCGGACATACTCCGTGAAAATCTCCTGACGCCGTCCCTATGGCAAAGGGGCCGGGTGTGTCAGCAACCTCTCACATCATCGCAACGTCACAGACCAACGTTCACTATTATATTAAATACAAAACCAAAAAGCAAGAAAAAATTCGACATTTGCCTAAAAAAAATTAAAAGCCCTCCATCTCTATGAGATGAAGGGCAAAGTCCGGAGACTAGGATTACTTCGAGATAGAAGCAACGGCACCGGCACCAACGGTACGGCCGCCTTCGCGGATAGCGAAGCGAGTACCTTCTTCGATAGCGATTGGAGCGATCAGCTCAACCGTTACCGTGATGTTGTCGCCAGGCATAACCATCTCTGTGCCTTCCGGCAGGTTGATGATACCCGTAACGTCTGTTGTACGGAAGTAGAATTGCGGACGGTAGCCAGTGAAGAACGGCTTATGACGTCCACCCTCTTCTTTAGTCAAAACGTAGATTTGAGCGGAGAAGTTCGTGTGCGGTTTAACCGAACCCGGTTTAGCCAAAACTTGTCCACGCTCGATGTCTTTACGGTCTACACCGCGAAGCAGTGCGCCGATGTTGTCGCCCGCTTGAGCGGAATCCAGAAGCTTACGGAACATTTCTACGCCCGTAACAACGGATTTGCGAGTTTCTTCAGCCAGACCGATGATTTCGATCTCGTCGCCGACTTTAACTACACCGCGCTCTACACGACCTGTAGCAACGGTACCACGACCAGTGATCGTGAACACGTCCTCTACCGGCATCAAGAAAGGCTTGTCAGTGTCGCGCTCAGGCGTCGGGATGTAGGTATCGATGTGCTCGAACAGCTCAACGATTTTGTCAGCCCAAGGACCGTCTGGGTTTTGCAGTGCTTCACGAGCTGCGCCGCGAACGATCGGAGTGTCGTCGCCCGGGAACTCGTACTCGTTGAGCAGGTCGCGAACTTCCATTTCAACCAGTTCAAGAAGCTCTTCGTCTTCAACCATGTCGCATTTGTTCAGGAATACGACAATGTAAGGTACGCCTACTTGGCGGGAGAGCAGGATGTGCTCGCGAGTTTGCGGCATTGGGCCGTCAGCTGCGGATACAACCAGGATCGCGCCGTCCATTTGAGCTGCGCCAGTGATCATGTTTTTAACGTAGTCGGCGTGGCCTGGGCAGTCAACGTGTGCGTAGTGACGGTTAGGAGTTTCATATTCAACGTGCGCAGTGGAGATCGTGATACCGCGCTCGCGCTCTTCCGGAGCTTTGTCGATTTGGTCGAATGCTACAGCAGCACCGCCGTATTTTTTGGACAATACAGTCGTGATTGCAGCAGTCAAAGTTGTTTTACCATGGTCAACGTGACCGATGGTACCAATGTTAACGTGCGGTTTATTACGCTCAAATTTCGCTTTTGCCATGAGTAGATTGCCTCCTTAAATAACTAATTATATTAGGCGCCTTTGTTCTTTGCGACGATTTCGTCAGCAATGGACTTAGGCACTTCTTCATAATGGGAAATTTCCATCGAGTATACGCCGCGACCTTGCGTACGCGAACGCAGCGTCGTGGAGTAACCGAACATTTCGGAGAGAGGCACTTTCGCACGAATGACTTGAGCCCCGTGACGAGTATCCATACCCTCGATCCGTCCGCGGCGGGAGTTCAGGTCGCCCATAACGTCGCCCATGTACTCTTCCGGTACGGTAACTTCCACTTTCATGATCGGCTCGAGCAGAACCGGGCGGCATTTTTCCGCAGCGGCTTTGAGGGCCATGGAACCTGCGATTTTAAACGCCATCTCGGAGGAGTCGACATCATGGTAAGATCCGTCGACAACGGTAGCTTTGATGTCTACAAGCGGGAAGCCTGCATACACGCCGTTTTTCATCGACTCTTCGATACCTGCTTGGATCGGAGCGATGTACTCTCTCGGAATCGAACCACCGACAATTTTGCTCTCGAATTGGAAGCCAGTTCCCGCTTCAAGAGGCTCGAACTCCACCCAACAATGTCCGTATTGACCACGGCCACCGGATTGGCGAACGAACTTACCTTCGACTTTAGCCGCTTGACGGAACGTTTCGCGGTAGGCAACCTGCGGTTTACCCACGTTGGTTTCTACCTTGAACTCGCGAAGCATACGGTCAACGAGAATCTCGAGGTGAAGCTCACCCATACCTGCGATAATCGTTTGGCCTGTTTCTTCGTCCGTATGAGCGCGGAAGGTCGGGTCTTCTTCGGACAGTTTCGCCAAAGCAATACCCATTTTGTCTTGGTCGGCTTTTGTTTTCGGCTCAACCGCGAGTTGGATAACCGGCTCAGGGAAGTTCATCGACTCCAGGATAACCGGGTTCTTCTCGTCGCAAAGCGTGTCGCCGGTTGTTGTATCTTTCAAGCCTACGGCAGCAGCAATATCACCAGCATATACGATGCTAATTTCTTGACGGCTGTTCGCATGCATTTGGAGAATACGACCGATACGTTCACGCTTGCCTTTCGTTGCATTGACCACGTAGGAACCGGAGTTGAGGATACCGGAGTATACGCGGAAGAATGTCAACTTACCAACAAACGGGTCTGTCATGATTTTGAACGCCAGCGCCGCGAAAGGCTCTTCGTCAGCGGATTTGCGCACAACCTCCGTCCCGTCTTCCAGCGTACCTTTGATATCCGGTACGTCGAGCGGGGATGGAAGGTAAGCAACAACGGCATCCAACATAGGCTGTACGCCTTTATTTCTGTACGAAGATCCACAGATAACCGGGAAGATTTTCACTTCGCATACCCCTTTACGAAGGGCAGCCTTGATTTCATCAACGGTAAGCTCTTCGCCTTCGAGGTATTTCATCATGAGTTCTTCGTCCAGTTCGGCTACTTTCTCTACGAGCTCAAGGCGAAGCTCTTCCACTTTGTCCTTGAATTCAGCCGGGATTTCGCTTTGCTCAACGTCTTTGCCAAGGTCGTCTTTGTAGATATAGGCGACTTGTTCAACCAGATCGATAATGCCTCTGAAATCACTTTCGGCACCGATCGGCAGTTGGATGGCAACAGCATTCGCACCCAATTTCTCGCGCATTTGCTGTACGGCACCCAAGAAGTCTGCACCGATGATATCCATCTTATTGACGTAAGCAATCCGAGGAACGCCGTAACGGTCCGCTTGACGCCAAACGGTTTCCGACTGCGGCTCAACGCCTTCCTTGGCACTGAATACGCCTACTGCTCCGTCCAATACGCGCAGGGAACGTTCAACTTCAACAGTGAAGTCAACGTGACCCGGGGTGTCGATAATATTGATGCGGTGACCTTTCCATTGAGCGGTCGTAGCGGCGGACGTAATCGTGATTCCGCGCTCCTGTTCCTGCTCCATCCAGTCCATCGTTGCGCCACCTTCGTGAACTTCACCGATTTTGTGCACGCGGCCTGTGTAGAACAGAATACGCTCGGTCGTGGTCGTCTTACCGGCATCGATATGCGCCATGATCCCGATGTTACGCGTATCTTTTAAGGAGAACTCTCTTGCCATCAGGTTGTCTCCTTCCTATTGATAGGAATAAAATTTTACCAACGATAGTGCGCGAACGCTCTGTTGGCTTCAGCCATTTTGTGCGTGTCTTCACGTTTTTTAACGGAAGCGCCTGTGTTGTTGCTTGCATCGATGATCTCTTGCGCCAATCTTTCTTCCATCGTCTTCTCTCCGCGCAGGCGGGAGTAGTTGACGAGCCAGCGAAGTCCGAGCGTCGTGCGGCGTTCAGGTCTAACCTCAATCGGCACTTGGTAGTTAGCTCCCCCCACACGGCGGGCTTTAACTTCGAGAACAGGCATGATGTTTTTGATGGCTTGTTCGAAAACTTCCATCGGCTCTTTGCCTGTACGCTCTTGGATCAGATTGAAAGCATTGTAAAGCAGCTGTTGAGCTACTCCTCTTTTACCATCAATCATGATGCGGTTGATCAAACGGGTAACAAGCTTGCTGTTATACACCGGATCTGGCAATACGTCTCTGCGAGTAACTGGACCTTTACGAGGCATAGTTATCCCCCTTTCTCAATAAATTGATTGGATTACTACTCATTATTTCTTCACTTTCGGGCGTTTCGCGCCGTACTTGGAACGAGCTTGTTTACGGTTGTTCACGCCTGCAGTATCAAGCGCACCGCGAACGATATGGTAACGTACCCCCGGAAGGTCTTTTACCCGGCCTCCGCGGATCAGCACCACGCTGTGCTCTTGCAGGTTGTGTCCGATACCCGGGATGTAAGCCGTAACCTCGACACGGTTGGTCAAACGAACACGCGCATATTTACGAAGTGCGGAGTTCGGTTTCTTCGGCGTCATCGTACCTACACGAGTGCACACACCGCGTTTTTGAGGGGAGCTCAGATCCGTTGCTTCTCTTTTCAGGGCGTTGAAGCCTCTTTGAAGAGCAGGGGATTTGGATTTTACAACTTTAGCTTGACGTCCTTTACGAACGAGCTGGTTAATTGTTGGCATATTGGCCACCTCCTTCATTGTAATGATGTTGCATTTTTCAAGCCCACAGATCCAGGCGAGTCGTAAATGAACAAAGGAAAAGTTTTTGCCTTCGATCCATTACTGTTTCTCAGACAAAAACGTCTATTCATTCACCACCGCAGCCACAGCTGCGCCTACATCGATTCCACACGCTTTACCTAACATTTTCATGGAGTCCACGTATGTCACTTTAACCCCGCATTTCTTGCAAAGGTTAACTATTTTTATCGTAATTCGCGGATCTGCATCTTTCGCAATGAACACTTCCGTGGCCTGGCCTTGCTCCACTGTCTTCATCGCTTGCTTCGTGCCGATAGTCAGTTTCGCTGCCTGCTTCACTCTATCATAAGACATGTGACAACCCCTCCAAGGGACAGGTGACGAGCCTCTAAAATGGCACACTTTGATATATTAGCATTTCAGTTATACCCTGTCAAGAATAAAGACTTGCCTTTAAACAAGATTTTTCAATCCAAATTTTAAAGGCAAGTCTATGAGATGCTTTATTCTACCGTTACAGCTTCCGCCTCGGTCATTTCTTCATCCAACGGAACGGCGTTCGGGTCGGTGATACGGATGTTGCGGTATCTCGACATCCCCGTACCGGCTGGAATCAGCTTCCCGATGATGACATTCTCTTTCAGGCCGAGCAGTTGGTCGACCTTGCCTTTGATCGCCGCATCGGTAAGAACCCGGGTGGTTTCCTGGAACGATGCCGCAGACAGGAACGAATCGGTCTCCAACGACGCTTTGGTGATCCCGAGGAGCACCGGCTTCGCAACTGCAGGCTCTTCGCCCGCGAAGAGAGCCACTTTGTTCGCTTCCTCGTATTCGTGGATATCCACGAACGAGCCAGGAAGCAGCGTTGTATTGCCCGCATCGACGATACGGATTTTACGCAGCATCTGGCGGATCATAACCTCTACGTGCTTGTCGTTGATTTCTACCCCTTGGTTCCGGTATACGCGCTGAACCTCTTGCAAAATATAGTTCTGCACGCCGCGGATCCCTTTGATGCGCAGCATTTCTTTCGGGTCGATCGAACCCTCGGTCAGCTCGTCGCCAGCCTCTACGGTCTGGTTGACGGAGACCCGGATACGGGAACCGTAAGAGATGGAGTACACTTTGGATTCCGCTTCGCCTTGAACCTCGATCTCCCGGCGGTCTTTCGCTTCGCGAATTTCTTTTACCACGCCGTCGATCTCCGAAATCGTCGCTTGCCCTTTCGGATTCCGCGCTTCGAAAAGCTCCTGAATCCGCGGCAAACCTTGGGTAATATCGTCGCCCGCAACGCCCCCGGTATGGAACGTACGCATCGTCAGCTGCGTTCCCGGTTCCCCGATGGATTGCGCCGCGATAATACCTACAGCTTCACCGATCTCGACGTGTTGGCCTGTCGCCAAGTTACGTCCGTAACATTTTTTACATACGCCGTGTCTGGAGCGGCAGCTAAGTACGGAACGAATCTGTACTTTTTCAATGCCGGCATCAATAATCCGGTCAGCTTTTCCTGCTTCGATTAGATCGTTGCGGGAAACAATGACTTCACCGGTCTTCGGATCGCGGATCGTTTCGAAGGAATAACGGCCTTCGATCCGGTCGTACAGATCCTCAATAACCTCTTTACCGTCCTGAATGCGGCTGACCAGGAAGCCTTTGTCCGTACCGCAATCCTCGTCGCGTACGATGACGTCCTGCGCTACGTCGACAAGACGACGGGTCAAGTAACCGGAGTCGGCGGTACGAAGCGCCGTATCGGCCAAACCTTTCCGCGCGCCGTGCGTGGAGATGAAGTACTCCAAGACCGTCAGGCCTTCGCGGAAGTTCGATTTGATCGGCAATTCGTAGATCCGGCCTGTCGGCGTCGCCATCAGACCGCGCATCCCGCCAAGCTGGGTGATCTGCGATTTGTTACCGCGCGCCTTGGATTCGACCATCATGTTGATGGAGTTGTATTTATCAAGCGACTTCATCAAAATGTCGGTAATTTCATCCTTCGCCTTACTCCAGATCGCAATGACGCGTTCATACCGCTCGTCGTCCGTAATCAGACCGCGGCGGTATTGGTTCGTCACGACCTTGACTTTCTCGTCGGACTCTTGAAGAATTTGATCCTTCTCCTGCGGAACGGTAACGTCCGCCACCGCGATCGTGATCCCTGCTCGCGTGGAGTAAGTAAAGCCAAGCTGCTTAATGTTATCCAGCGTAACCGACGTTTGCGTCGTATGGTAACGGCGGAAGCATTCGGCGATGATTGTACCCAGGTAGTCTTTACCTACGGCCTTCGTCTCCGGCAGCTCTTCCATCGCTTTGCGGATGTCTCCGCCTTTTTCGAATACGAAATAGTTATCTGACGCACCGTTCAACAAGTTCGCTTTGGTCGCTTCGTTGATGTACGGGAAGTCAACGGGATAAATTTCATTAAAGATGATTTTTCCGATCGTTGTAATAAGCATCGCTTCTTGCTGTTCCGGCGTAAAGCTCGTTTTCCCGAGCGCTTTGGTCGGAATGGCTACGCGGGCATGAAGCGAAGCGTCTCCACGATGATACAGGGACACGGCTTCGGCAACGGTACGAAGAATCGTCATCGAGCCTTTCGCTTGCTTGTTCTCGGTCGTCAAGTAGAAGCTTCCGAGAACCATATCCTGCGAAGGCGTAACGACAGGCTTGCCGTCTTTCGGGTTCAAAATGTTCCCCGAAGCCAGCATCAAGACGCGAGCTTCCGCTTGCGCTTCTGCGGACAGCGGCACGTGGACGGCCATCTGGTCACCGTCGAAGTCGGCGTTATAAGCCGTACATACGAGCGGATGCAGCTTGATCGCGCGCCCTTCGACCAGGATCGGCTCGAACGCCTGAATCCCGAGACGGTGAAGCGTGGGGGCGCGGTTAAGCAGGACCGGATGCTCTTTGATGACTTCTTCGAGCACGTCCCATACTTCCGGGCTGACGCGTTCCACTTTGCGCTTCGCGCTCTTGATGTTGTGAGCAAGACCTTTGTTGACAAGCTCCTTCATGACGAAAGGCTTAAACAGCTCAAGCGCCATTTCTTTCGGGAGCCCGCATTGGTACATCTTAAGGCTCGGTCCTACGACGATAACGGAACGACCGGAATAGTCAACCCGTTTACCGAGCAGGTTTTGACGGAAACGGCCTTGTTTCCCTTTAAGCATATGGCTGAGCGATTTGAGCGGACGGTTGCCCGGGCCCGTTACCGGACGGCCGCGGCGGCCATTGTCGATCAAGGCGTCAACGGCTTCCTGCAGCATCCGTTTCTCGTTCTGCACGATAATGTCGGGAGCGCCCAAGTCGAGCAGTCTTTTCAGACGGTTGTTCCGGTTAATTACCCGGCGGTACAGGTCGTTCAAGTCGGAGGTCGCGAAACGCCCGCCGTCCAGTTGCACCATCGGACGAAGCTCCGGAGGAATGACCGGCAGCACGTCCAGCACCATCCACTCCGGCATATTTTTCGAGTTACGGAAAGCTTCCATGACCTCCAACCGCTTGATTGCGCGGTTGCGGCGTTGACCCTGGGCGGTTTTCAGCTCTTCCTTCAGCGTATCGACTTCTTTCTCGATGTCGATGTCCTGAAGAAGCTTCTTCACCGCTTCGGCGCCCATGCCGGCTTGGAACGCATAGCCGTACTTTTCGCGATAGCTGCGGTATTCTTTCTCGGAGAGCAGCTGTTTTTTCTCCAGCGGCGTATCTCCCGGATCCGTTACAACATAGGATGCGAAGTAGATGATCTCCTCCAGCGAACGGGGGGACATGTCAAGCGCAAGCCCCATGCGGCTCGGAATGCCTTTGAAGTACCAAATATGCGAAACCGGCGCTGCCAGTTCGATATGGCCCATACGTTCGCGGCGCACTTTTTGACGAGTAACCTCTACGCCGCATCGGTCACAGACGACGCCTTTGTAACGGACGCGTTTATATTTACCGCAATGACATTCCCAATCTTTGGTCGGCCCGAAGATTTTCTCGCAGAACAAGCCTTCCTTTTCCGGTTTCAACGTTCGGTAGTTGATCGTTTCTGGCTTCTTTACTTCGCCTCTGGACCATGAACGTATCTTGTCGGGGGAAGCCAATCCGATTTTCATGTACTCAAAATTATTGACGTCGATCAAGGAGCAACCCTCCTCCATGTTTTGTGCAGCAAAATCTGTGTGCGGGCATATGCCCATGACTTACGTCCGTAAAGCATTCCATCACAGCCTTACTCTACACCAAGCTCCGCGCCTTCGAGATTCAGGTTCAGCTTGTCGCTGGTCACCTCATCCTCGTCGTCCATTTCCTTCATTTCGATCTCTTCTTCGTTCTCGGACAAGATTTTGACATCCATACCCAAGCTTTGAAGCTCTTTGATCAATACTTTGAAGGATTCCGGAACGCCCGGCTCCGGAACGTTCTCGCCCTTGACGATCGATTCGTACGTCTTCACGCGGCCGACGACATCGTCGGACTTGACCGTCAAGATTTCCTGCAGCGTATAAGCTGCGCCGTACGCCTCAAGCGCCCAAACCTCCATCTCCCCGAAGCGCTGGCCGCCGAACTGCGCTTTACCGCCGAGCGGCTGCTGCGTAACGAGAGAGTATGGCCCAGTGGAACGGGCGTGGATTTTATCGTCGACCATGTGCGCCAGCTTGATCATGTACATGACGCCAACGGTAACTTCGCGTTCAAATGCTTCTCCGGTCCGGCCGTCATACAGCATCGTTTTACCGTTGCGCTGCATTCCGGCTTCTTCCATCGTATCGAAAACGTCATACTCGCGGGCGCCGTCGAATACCGGCGTAGCCGTGTGAATACCGAGATATTTCGCGGCCATCCCCAAGTGAACTTCCAGCACCTGTCCGATGTTCATCCGGGAAGGAACCCCCAACGGGTTCAATACGACTTCAACCGGCGTCCCGTCCGGCAGGAACGGCATGTCCTCTTCCGGCAGAATGCGCGCGATAACCCCTTTGTTTCCGTGGCGTCCCGCCATTTTGTCGCCTTCGGAAATTTTCCGTTTTTGGGCGATATAGGCGCGTACCAATTGGTTGACGCCTGGAGGAAGCTCGTCGCCATTCTCGCGGGTGAACACCTTCACGTCAACCACGATTCCGTCCGTACCGTGAGGCACGCGAAGCGAAGTGTCGCGGACTTCGCGGGCTTTTTCACCGAAGATTGCGTGTAGAAGACGCTCTTCCGCCGTAAGCTCGGTTACCCCTTTAGGCGTTACTTTACCGACCAGGATGTCACCGGCGGCAATCTCGGCGCCGACGCGGATAATGCCGCGTTCGTCCAAGTTTTTCAGCGCATCCTCGCCTACGTTCGGGATATCGCGGGTGATTTCTTCCGGTCCGAGCTTGGTGTCGCGCGCTTCGGATTCGTATTCTTCAATGTGAATGGAAGTATAAACGTCTTCCTTCACTAATTTTTCGCTAAGCAGAATCGCATCCTCGTAGTTGTAGCCTTCCCAAGTCATGAAAGCAACGACGACGTTGCGGCCGAGCGCCAGCTCGCCCTGTTCGGTCGAAGGACCGTCGGCCAAAATGTCGCCGACGCGCACCTGTTCGCCCTTGTGGCAAATCGGACGCTGGTTGATGCAAGTTCCCTGGTTGGAACGCAAAAACTTGTGCAGCTTATGCTTGATAATGTCTCCATTGACCAAGCGGCCGTCCACCATCTCTTGACGGCGCACCCAGATCTCGTTAGCCGAAACCCGTTCGACGACGCCGTTCACTTTGGAAACGATACATACGCCGGAATCTTTGGCCGATTTGTGCTCCATCCCCGTACCGACAAGCGGCGACTTCGGAATAAGAAGCGGCACCGCCTGACGCTGCATGTTCGAACCCATCAGGGCGCGGTTGGAGTCGTCATTTTCAAGGAACGGAATCAAAGCAGTCGCCACGGACACAACCTGTTTCGGAGAGACATCCATGTAGTCGACTCGCTCTTTCGGAAGCGTCAAAATGTCGTCTTTGTAACGCACGATAACGGAGTCGTTCGCAAACTTGCCTTCCTCGGTCAGTTCAGCGTTCGCCTGAGCGACCACGTAATTATCCTCTTCATCGGCCGTCAGGTAGGAGATTTCATCCGTCACAACGTCCGTGTGCGGGTCGACGCGACGATAAGGCGCTTCGATAAAGCCAAATTCATTCACACGCGCAAAGGTCGAAAGGGAGTTGATCAACCCGATGTTCGGTCCCTCCGGCGTCTCGATCGGACACATCCGTCCATAGTGAGAGTGGTGAACGTCCCGGACTTCAAAGCCTGCGCGCTCCCGCGTCAAACCACCGGGTCCCAATGCGGACAAACGACGTTTGTGCGTAAGCTCGGCAAGCGGGTTCGTTTGGTCCATGAACTGCGAAAGCTGGGAGCTTCCGAAAAACTCTTTGATGGACGCAATAACCGGACGAATATTGATAAGTTGCTGCGGAGTGATGGTGTTCACATCTTGAATCGACATCCGCTCGCGCACAACGCGTTCCATCCGGGACAACCCGATCCGGAACTGGTTCTGCAGAAGCTCGCCGACGGAGCGCAGACGACGGTTCCCCAAGTGGTCAATGTCGTCCGTGCTGCCGATACCGTGCAGCAGGTTAATGAAATAGTTGATGGATGAGATAATATCGGCCGGGGTAATGTTTTTGACCGTTTTATCGATCTTGCCGTTGGCAATAACCTTGACGACCTTCCCATCCTCAAGCGGAGAATATACGCTGACGCACTGCAGCGGAATTTTATCCGACTCGGTTACACCATTAACTACATTGTATTCCGTGAAGCCGACGCTTTCTTCCAGATAAGGAATGATCGTGTCGAGCAGACGGCGGTCGAGTAATTGGCCGGCCTCGGCAACGATTTCTCCGGTATTCGTATCGACAAGCGTCTCTGCCAGCCGCTGATTGAACAGACGGTTTTTGATGTGCAGCTTCTTGTTGATTTTGTACCGGCCGACGTTGGCCAAATCATACCGCTTCGGATCGAAAAAGCGCGCGACAAGCAAGCTTCTCGCATTATCCAGCGTAGGCGGCTCGCCCGGACGCAGACGCTCGTAGATCTCGATCAAGGCCTTGTCCGTCGAATCGGTGTTATCCTTGTCCAGCGTGTTGCGGATATACTCGTTGTCGCCGAGCAATTCTATGATTTCCGCATCGGTACCGAAACCAAGAGCGCGGAGCAGCACCGTGACCGGAATTTTCCGCGTACGGTCAATCCGCACGTAGATAATGTCCTTGGCGTCCGTCTCCAGCTCCAGCCAGGCTCCACGGTTCGGAATCACGGTTGCGGTATATGTTTTCTTACCGTTCTTATCGACTTTCGTGCTAAAATAAACGCTAGGGGAACGAACCAGCTGGCTGACGATAACCCGTTCAGCGCCGTTGATAATAAAGGTACCCGTCTCGGTCATCAAAGGGAAGTCGCCCATAAACACTTCCTGCTCTTTAACCTCGCCGGTTTCTTTATTGATCAAGCGTACTTTCACACGAAGCGGTGCAGCAAAGGTGACGTCGCGTTCCTTGGATTCGTCGACCGAATACTTAGGCTCTCCCAAGCTGTAGTCGATAAATTCCAACACCAAATTCCCCGTAAAGTCTTGGATCGGGGAAATATCTTGAAACATTTCACGCAATCCCTCATCCAAAAACCATTGATATGATTTTTGTTGGATTTCAATCAGGTTCGGAACCTCCAAAACCTCATGAATCCGAGCGTATGACCTGCGTTTACGTCTACCTAATTGAACAAGATGTCCCGCCAACTTAGATTCACCCCTCATGTCTACTCAATAGAACAAAATAAAAGCCTCTTTGGGAAGCCTTCTCGAGTAAATAACTGCGCGAAGTGTCACTTCTTCAGGAAGCTTCTAAATGACTAAATACAAATAGTAATATGGGTGTCCGCCCAATCGACTTGCCATAAATTTCCTTATACCTTGTATAGTTTACCTAAAATTTTAACATTATACGTCAAATGGAAAAATTTTATTCATACCTGTATAAAAAAATCTTGACATTTTAGTCGACTAAAGAGATTTCACCCTATCTTAATGCTGACATTTTATAAAAATATCACAAAGCAGAAGTCAAGTCAACATATTTCCTGCTACGGAATATATCGGTCAGCTTAAACTCAGACACTTTTGTTCCATTCCTTCTAAACTACATATCACATTGAAAGGAATGGGACAAAAAACTCGCCGCCAACCGATATATTCCTCCGCCTAACGAAGGACTTACTTCACGGCCTTGATAATCCAATAGCCCTTGTCGCGCTCGACTTCTTCCACTTGGGAGTATAGGGACTCTAGCTTGGCGTAAGCGGAAGGAGCCCCCTGCTTTTTCTGGATGACTACCCATAGCGCCCCGCCGGGAGCCAATACATGATGAGCTTGCTCAAACACGCGGTGTACCGTCTCTTTGCCGGCGCGAATGGGCGGATTGGTTAGCACCGTATCAAAAGTCTGGTCCATCACCTCTGCCAGCAAATCGCTTTGCAAAATCCGGACGTTTGCGATCCGGTTGCGCTCAGCGTTTCGTTGCGCAAGTTCAATGGCACGCTCGTTAATGTCTACCATCGTAACGCTTCCCTGCTCCGCTACCACTGCGGCCGCCAATCCAATCGGGCCGTACCCGCAGCCTACATCCAGCACTCTGGCTTGCTTCGCCAGCTCCATAGTCTGCACAAGCAGCTTCGATCCGTAATCGACCCCCTTTTTGGAGAAGACCCCGGCATCCGTCCAAAAAACAAAGCTGCGACCGCGCAGCGTTTCCTCGATCGTATGCAAGTCGTGCTCTACGCTGGGTCTCGGGGTATAGTAATGCTCAGACACGTATCCACCGCCTCCTGGTTCGAATTAAAAAGGAAAACCCCTTGAAGAGGATCGCCTCTGCAAGGGGTGCTGTAGCTCGAATTACTTCACTTCTACGGAAGCGCCTGCCTCTTCCAATTTTGCTTTAACGGATTCAGCATCTTCTTTGGATACTTTCTCTTTAAGCGGCTTCGGTGCGTTGTCTACGAGATCTTTTGCTTCTTTCAGGCCGAGACCCGTGATTTCGCGAACAACTTTGATAACGTTGATTTTGGATGCGCCAGCGTTGGTCAGAATTACGTCGAATTCTGTTTGCTCTGCAGCTTCTGCCGCAGCGCCGCCTGCTACAACAGCTACCGGAGCTGCTGCGGTTACGCCGAACTCTTCTTCGATTGCTTTAACCAGATCGTTCAGTTCCAAAACAGTCATGCCTTTAATGGCTTCCAAGATTTGCTCTTTGCTCATGGTTAAACCTCCATTATCTTCAATTAAGAATGTTTTGTAATCATTTCAAACGGCACAATTACGCTTGCGCGCCGCCTTCTTGCTTCTCGGACACAGCTTTAACCGCAAGGGCGAAGTTGCGAACCGGAGCTTGAAGCACGCTGAGCAACATGGACAGAAGACCTTCTCTGGAAGGCAGTTCCGCCAGCGCTTTGATTTGGTTGAAATCAACCACTTTACCTTCAACGACACCCGCTTTTACGCTGAGCTGGTCGTTTTTCTTGGCGAACTCGGTCAAGATTTTAGCCGGAGTTATAATGTCGTCTTTGCTGAATGCAATCGCGGTAGGACCGGTCAAGTACTCATCCAGATCAGACAATTCCGCAGTAGCTGTCGCGCGACGAATCAGCGTGTTTTTCAACACTTGGAATTCTACGCCCGCTTCACGCAGTTGTTTGCGAAGCTCGGTTACTTGCTTCACGTTCAAACCGCGGTAGTCAGCTACGATGGAGCAAGAGTTCTCTTTCAGCTTTTCAGATACTACCGTAACTTGCTGAGCTTTTTGCTCGATAATTTTTACGTTTGCCATTTTGCACCTCCTACAAGTTTTCGTAAGAAAACTATTTCGTAAGCATCAGCTCTCGTGAGAAAACTGCTTCTTATGCGTCCGAAAACTTACTTCGTAAACACGTTCTCGAGGTCGTTCCCTTTCCTCGCCGTCACTCTCCGCCGACATTCCCGCTAAAAGCGAAAATGCCTTCGCAGACACGGCGAAGGCATGACGATTCACATATTCCGTACAGAATATCGAATTTATATCACAACACCTCGGCAGGAAATTAAGCTCGAATGAGCACCTGCTGTCTACGGTAAGCATATTCGTTTGTCAACCTAAAACAGGTTAGCATGGATGACTTCAAAAGTCAACTACCAAGCTTTACCTTATCTCAGGGCTGTTGCATTGACACGAGCGCTTGGCCCCATCGTCGAGGATACCGCGATGTTTTTCAGGTATACCCCTTTGGCTGCAGCCGGTTTTGCTCTGTTGAGCGCATCGATCAAAGCTTTGAAGTTCTCAGCAAGCTTCTCGGCGTCGAAGGATACTTTACCGATCGGCGCATGGATTTGTCCAGCCTTGTCCAGACGGTATTCGATTTTACCTGCCTTAATCTCCTGAACGGCTTTTGCTACGTCGAACGTAACAGTGCCCGCTTTCGGGTTCGGCATCAAACCTTTACCACCCAAGATACGACCGAGTTTACCCACTTCGCTCATCATGTCCGGCGTAGCTACGCAGACATCGAAGTCGAACCAGCCTTGCTGAATTTTGTTGATCATGTCTTGATCGCCTACGAAATCGGCGCCTGCCGCTTCCGCTTCTTTGGCTTTGTCGCCTTTGGCGAATACAAGAACGCGTTTCGTTTTACCTGTGCCGTGAGGCAATACAACCACACCGCGAACGGCTTGGTCTTGTTTTCTCGGGTCTACGCCCAGACGCACAGCCACTTCAACGGTTTCGTCGAATTTGGCGCGTGCTGTTTTCTTAACGAGTTCGATGGCTTCGAGCGGTTCGTAGAACGTCTCAGCATCGATTTGCTTAGCAACTTCAAGGTATTTCTTACCGTGTTTAGCCACTTTTATGTCCTCCTATGTGGTATTAGCGGAATATCCTCCCACTGAGTGCAGCAAGCGATTAGTCTTCGATGACTACGCCCATGCTGCGAGCCGTACCTTCAACCATGCGCATAGCAGCCTCAACGGATGCAGCGTTCAGGTCAGGCATTTTTTGCTCGGCGATTTCACGCACTTTCGCGCGTTTTACAGTTGCAACCTTCTTCTTGTTCGGTTCGCCGGATCCTTTTTCGATCCCAGCAGCTACGCGCAGCAATACGGCAGCCGGCGGAGTTTTTGTGATGAACGTGAAAGAACGGTCTTCGAAAACGGAGATCTCAACCGGAATGATAAGACCTGCTTGATCGGCAGTACGAGCGTTGAACTCTTTGCAAAATGCCATGATGTTAACGCCTGCTTGACCGAGAGCCGGACCGATCGGCGGAGCCGGATTCGCTTTCCCTGCAGGAACCTGCAGTTTCACAACTTTAATAACCTTTTTTGCCATTGTGTGACACCTCCTCGCCCGTAGTATGGCAGTGTTTCACGCTACAGCTTTTCCACCTGGTGGTAGTCGAGCTCAAGCGGTGTTTCTCTGCCGAACATGTTGACATGGACCTTCAGCTTGCTTTTGTCGAGCAGAATTTCTTCTACGGAACCGACAAAGTTGGCGAACGGTCCGACTTTCACGCGCACGGTCTCTTTGAGTTCGAAGTCGATTTTCGGCTTCGGCTCTTCGATACCCATATGCTTGAGAATAGAATCGACTTCCTCCGGAAGCAAAGCCGTCGGCTTCGACCCGGAACCGGTTGAACCCACGAACCCGGTAACGCCGGGCGTGTTGCGCACCACATACCAAGAGTCGTCCGTTTGGATCATCTCCACGAGAACGTACCCCGGATACACTTTGCGCATAACCGTTTTTTTCTTGCCATCCTTATTCACAAGCTCCTCCTCCATGGGAACGAGCACACGAAAGATCTTGTCCTTCATATCCATGGATTCGACGCGTTTCTCCAAATTGGCCTTTACCTTGTTTTCATACCCGGAGTAGGTATGAACGACGTACCATCTTTTTTCCATTTCCATAGCGCCACCCTATAGCCTAAATTTATTTAAACACGAGGCGAAGCAGCTCAGAAATTCCTAAGTCCAGAACGTAGAAGTACACCGTCACGAAGGCAACCGTAAACAACACGACCAGCGTATAGCTAATCAATTCTTTACGGGTGGGCCATTTCACTTTTTTCAGCTCAGACCAGCTATCGCCGAAAAAGGAAAATGTGTTGCCGAATCCCTGCTTCATTTTAGCCAAAAAGGACACAACTACACCTCCAAAAACTAGCGAGTCTCGCGATGAGCAGTTTGTTCATTGCAAAACTTGCAATATTTCTTGAGCTCCATGCGGTCAGGATGGTTGCGCTTATTTTTGGTGGATGTATAGTTTCTTTGCTTGCAGTTTGTGCACGCTAACGTGATGATCACCCGCATGATGTACACCTCCTACGGACCAGCCTCGAAATTTACAACCTTACACGACCAGCAAAAAAACGCCTTTTCGTCTAAGGCTACCCGATATACTTTAGCATACGGCCTATCTTCTGTCAAGGAAAAAGGATTAACATAGCGCCTGTCCCGTCTCATCCATTATTGACCAGGCGGCTCGTTCCTAAACGAAAACTTGATGATTTTTTTACAAAAGGACATCTTGCCATGCACGAACATTCGTTCTATAATAATCTCTAAACCTAAAAAACAAAAAAAGCACCTTGCTTCGCAGCAATAAAGGCGCTTATCTACGTTTATGCGTCACGCACTTCCAAATACCTCTCCAGCTTGCGCTTCACGCGCTGCAATGCATTGTCAATCGACTTGACGTGCCTGTCCAAATCGACGGCGATTTCCTGATAGGACCGCCCGTCTAAATACAGCATCAACACCCTACGTTCCAGGTCGCTTAATATCTCGCCCATTTTATCTTCCAGCCCGCTGAACTCCTCTTGATTAATGATCAATTCCTCGGGATCGGATACGCGGGAGCCACAAATGACATCGAGCAGCGTCCTGTCAGAATCTTCATCATAGATGGGCTTGTCCAACGAAACGTAGGAATTTAGGGGGATATGCTTCTGGCGAGTGGCGGTTTTGATGGCCGTAATGATTTGGCGGGTAATGCAAAGCTCGGCAAACGCTTTGAAGGAGGCTAGCTTATCGCCGCGGAAGTCGCGGATCGATTTATACAGGCCGATCATTCCCTCTTGTACGATATCCTCTCTATCAGCGCCGATTAGAAAATAAGAGCGCGCTTTGGCGCGAACGAAGTTCTTGTACTTGTTGATCAAGTACTCCAGGGCGTCGCTATCCCCTTCACGGACTGCTTCGACCACATCTTCGTCTGCCTTGAGGTCGTATTCGTACATTCTCAACTCTTTGAGGTCGACACTCACTACAATCCCTCCGGCCCAACGCTTGAAAGATAGGACTAGTATACATTATGTAATCTAGCGCCGTCAACCGGATTCCCGCTACAAAAGCTAGATTGTTGCTTGATTTACAGGCATCGCCTTCAAAGCCCCTAATTCCCCCTGCGCCATTTCTCCAGCTGATCGCGTATATCTCCGCTAAGTCTGCTGTCAAACGAATTGCGCTTCGGCGCTGCTTCGGTGTCGATCGTCCGGCGGATTTCCTGGCGGACCTGCCTCACCTTGACCAAAAGCTCACTTGCCGGAATCCGGAAAGCTCCTTTGCCAAAAATTACATGCTGCTCCGTCATATCGGAGGTTGCAACATATACCTGTTTGCGCCGTCCGATATGGGCGGTGACGAGCCTTTCGATCAGCTCGTCCGCCGTTTCTTTTTCCTTGGTGTAATACACCGGGAGCTTGTTTTGCAAGTATTTGCCGCCAAGCCCCGGAACGTAGTAAGCGTCAAACACCACGATAACCTTCATCCCGGAGAACGACTGGTACTCGGCCATCGTTTCGATCAGCCGGTCGCGTGCTTCCTCCAGCCGGATCTCCTTCAGCCTTTGCAATTCCGGCCATGATCCGATGATGTTGTAACCGTCTACGATGAGGATCTCCTGAATCATGCCGCATCGCCCCGCAGCATGACGCTATTCCGCAGCCATTCGCTGCCGGACGACTTCATACATGAACACCGACGCCGCGACTGAGGCGTTAAGCGAGTTGATTTGACCGAACATCGGCAGCTTCAACAAAAAGTCGCATTTTTCGCGAATGAGCCGCCCGATGCCTTTGTTCTCATTGCCGATCACGATAGCCAGAGGCAGATTCAAGTTTGTTTGATAGACCGGCTGCTGCGCGCCCACATCGGCTCCGGCAATCCAAACGCCTTGCTCCTTAAGCTGTTCGATCGTCTGGGCGAGGTTGGTGACGCGGGCTACGGGCACGTATTCGACCGCACCTGCGGAGGTTTTGGATACCGTTGCGGTCAGCCCCACGGAACGCCGCTTCGGAATGATGACCCCGTGGACGCCGGTACAGTCCGCCGTCCGCAGGATGGACCCCAAGTTATGCGGGTCCTCGATTTCGTCGAGAATGAGCAGGAACGGCATTTCGTTGCGTTCCGCGGCCAAAGCCAGCAGATCCTCCACTTCGGCATAGGCATACGCCGCTACCTGGGCAACGACGCCTTGATGCTGCACACCGCCGGCCATTTGGTCCAGCTTGCGCTTGTCCGCAAATTGCACGATGACGCCGTTCTGCTTCGCTTCCGCGAGGATCGGCTGGGTAAGTTGTTTTTGAGCCTGCTCGGCGATCCAAATTTTGTTGATGGTCCGCCCGGAACGCAGCGCTTCGAGTACGGAATGCTTGCCTCCGATAAATTCTTCCACGTCAGGCGTCCCCCTTTCCTGTTGTCGTTGATGTTTCGTCCCGCTCCAAGGAGAGCATCAGCAGCTGCTGAAGCCTCTCCCACCGCTGCGTATAATACAAGTAACCGATCAGACACTCGAACGCCGTGCTGTGGCGGTATTCGAGCACATCGGCATTTTTGGCCGTTGTGCCCGATTTGGCGTTTCTTCCCCGCTTGACGATATCCGTCTCCTCTTCGGTCAGAAGCGGCAGCCAGCGCTGCAGCGCCTTCGCCTGTGCCTTGGCCGAGACGTACCGGGTAGACAGCCGGTGAAGATGGTTCGGCTTATGATTCGTCTGCGAGACGACATATTGCCGAATAAACACTTCGTAGACGGCATCGCCCATATAGGCCAGCACGAGGGGATTCAACAGCCTCGGCTCGCGCGAAGGCGGAAAAGAAAACAAATTCGCTTGCAAATAAGGCAGCGCCTGTTCATCCCGTTCCATCGCCTTAGCCCCGCCGCCAACGAATGCCTTGGGCCGTATCCTCAAGCACGATGCCGCGCTCGGTCAACAGATTGCGGATTTCGTCGGCACGCGCCCAATTTTTCGCTTTGCGGGCTTCCGTCCGCTCGACGATCAATTGTTCGATTTCTTCATCCAGCAGGTCCTCGGCTTCAGGAGCTAGTATGCCCAGCACTTGATCCATCGCTTCAAACTGCTTCAGCAGCAGCTCCAAGCTGGGAGCCGTCACCTGCTCGCGGTTGATGTACGGATTCGCCGCGTTGACGAGCTCGAAGACCGCCGTGATCGCGTCCGGCGTATTGAAATCGTCGTTCATCTTGCTTTCGAACTGCTGCTGCGCGCCTTGCACCGCCGCCGCCATTTCGGCATCGACTTCCCCCGCTTCCGCCGTCTTGAGGCGGTGCTTGAGCGCGGAAAGGCAGTTCTCAATCCGCGCCAAGCTTCCTCTCGCCTGCTCCACGGCTTCATCGCTGAAATTGAGCGGATTGCGGTAGTGGCCCGACAGCATGAAGTACCGGATCACCTCGCCCGGAATCGTCTTCAGCAGCTCGTGCACATTGATTCCGTTGCCGAGCGATTTCGACATTTTCTCATCGTTGACGTTCACGAACCCGTTATGCATCCAGTAGTTAGCCATCCGCTGCCCCGTCAAGCCTTCGGACTGGGCAATTTCGCATTCGTGGTGCGGGAAGGTCAGGTCCAGTCCGCCTCCGTGTATGTCGATGGAATCGCCCAAATATTTGCGGATCATCGCCGAGCATTCAATATGCCAGCCCGGGCGCCCTTCGCCCCACGGACTCGACCAGCTGATTTCGCCCGGCTTCGCCGCTTTCCAGAGCACGAAATCTTGCGGGCTTTCCTTCCGCTCGTCGACATCCACGCGAATGCCATATTGCAGCTCTTCCAGGTTCTGGTGCGACAGCTTGCCGTACTCCGGAAATTTGGCTGTCCGGAAGAAGACGTCTCCTCCGGCCTCGTAGGCATAATCTTTCTCCACCAGTCCGGAGATGAAATCGATGATCTCCGCCATGTTCTGGGTGACGCGCGGATGAAGCGTCGCTTCCCGCACCCCGAGCCCCTTGGTATCTTCGTAATATTTTTGCACGAACAAGTCGGCAACCTCCGGTACGGTGACTCCCATTTCGGCCGCTTTTTTAATCAGCTTGTCGTCCACATCCGTAAAGTTGGCGGCATACGTCACTTCGTAGCCGATCGATTCCAAATAACGTCGCACGACGTCGAAAAAAATGACCGGACGCGCGTTTCCGATGTGAATGTAACTGTACACGGTGGGACCGCAGACGTACATTTTCACCTTACCCGCTTCGAGTGGTTTGAAATCTTCTTTCGTGCGAGTCAACGTATTATAAATCTTAAGACTCATGTTTCACGGCTCCTCCAATTCTTGTCTTTTCTTTATGAGCCTCAACCTTCAGCTCGTCGATTTGCTGCTGCATTTGGCGAATCATATCGAGAACGGGGTCCGAAAGCTTGTCGTGCTCCAGCCGCCCGACGCGCACGCCGTCCCGCTTGACGATTTTGCCCGGAATTCCGACGACGGTGCTGTTGGCCGGAACTTCGCTTAATACGACAGAGTTCGACCCGATCCGCGAGTTGTCCCCCACCGTGAAGGACCCGAGCACCTTCGCCCCGGCCGAGATGACCACGTTGTTGCCGATGGTCGGATGCCGCTTCCCCCGCTCCTTGCCGGTGCCTCCGAGCGTTACGCCGTGATAAAGCAGCACGTCGTCGCCGATCTCGCACGTTTCCCCGATGACGACGCCCATGCCGTGGTCGATGAAAAAACGCCTCCCGATCACGGCGCCAGGATGGATCTCGATCCCTGTCATAAAACGGCTGGCCTGCGAAATGATGCGCGCGAGGGTGAACCAGCTTTTTTTATAAAACCAGTGGGCCACGCGATGCGCCCAGAGGGCGTGCAAACCGGAATAGGTGAACACGACCTCAAACCAGCCTCTCGCCGCCGGATCGTTCTCAAAGATCGTATCGATGTCTTCTTTCATTCTGGTAAACACGTATCATCCCCCGTTCCTGTGCGACGACTTCGTCTACGCATCACGCAAAAAAAACGCCTTCTACAGCCGTTCGGCTGCAGAGGCGTCTTCTTTCGCGGTTCCACTCTGCTTGGATAAACGTACAAGGGCAGCGCACCGGCCCAACGTCTATCCTTCTCAATCGTTCGTATCGTGAACGTCACGGTAAAAACTACCCTGCCGCTGCACCGGAGCGCTCGCGTCAGATCGTCTTTACGGCTCCCGGGTGCACTTCCGCAAAAGGGGAATTGGACGACTCGCAGCCGGTTCGTTTCCGAACCGATCGTCCTCTCTGGGAATCCCGACTTTTCCGTACTTTCCCGTTCGTCGCCGTAGATGTATGTTATCGAAGAAATGATCTTATTTTTTTCTAAGTATATAAGAAAACTGCAGGCATTACAATAACTTCTTAATGCGTGCGGACACCGTTTCTTTTCCCAGCAAATGCAGCGCCATGTTCAGGTCGGGCCCGTGCATTTGTCCTGTCAGCGCCACACGAATGGTCATGAACAGCTGCTTTCCTTTATAGCCGGTCTCCGTCTGCACCGCCTTGATCATCGCTTTCAGCGCATCCACGGTAAACTCGGTTGCGGCCTCGACCTGCTTCAAGAAGCTACCAAGGACGATCGGCGCGTGCTCTTCGGCAAGCATCGCTTTGGCTTCATCGTCGTAGCTGACGTCCTCACGGAAGAACAGCTCGGACAACGGCACGATTTCGGCGGCATAACGCAGCTGCTCCTGATAAAGCCCGACGAGCGAGTGAACCCACTGCTCCTGCTCGGGACTGAGCGTCTCCGGCAGCTTCCCGGCTTTCTGCAAGTGTGGCAGCGCCAGCTTCGTAATCCGTGCGGTATCGGCTTTTTTAATATAAACGTTATTCATCCAATTGAGCTTATCCATGTCGAATACTGCCGGACTTTTGGACACCCGGTCCAGATCGAACTGTTCGATCAGCTCTTCTCTGGTGAAAATTTCTTCCTCGCCTTTGGGCGACCAGCCGAGCAGGGCGATGAAGTTCATAACCGCTTCCGGCAAATATCCGAGCTCTTTGTACTGCTCAATGAATTGGATGATGGACTCGTCCCGCTTGCTCATCTTCTTGCGGTCCGGGTTCAAGATAAGCGCCAAATGGGCAAATTCAGGCACAGGCAGCCCGAGTGCCTCGTACATCATAATTTGCCGCGGCGTATTGGTCAGATGCTCTTCGCCACGGATGACCAATGAAATTTTCATCAGATGGTCGTCCAAAATAACGGCAAAATTATACGTCGGAATGCCGTCCGGACGCACGATGATGAAGTCGCCGATCCCGTTGCTCTCAAACTCGACATGCTCGCGGATGCGGTCCTCGAAGGCAATGACGCGATTTTCCGGTACGCGAAAACGAATCGACGGTTTGCGGCCCTCGGCCACAAACGCTTCGACTTGCTCCGTCGTCAAATGACGGCATCTGCCGGAGTACATCGGCATCTGTCCTGCTGCTTCCTGCTCTGCGCGCTCCTTCTCCAGATCCGCTTCCGAGCAATAGCAGCGGTACGCACCACCGCTTTCCAGCAGTTGATCGACAAACGGCTGATACAAATGAAGCCGCTCCGTTTGCCGGTACGGTCCATACGGTCCGCCGATGTCCACACTCTCGTCCCAATCCACGCCGAGCCACTTGAGACCGTTAAGCTGGCTGTCGACACCCGATTCCACATGTCTCGTCTGATCCGTGTCCTCGAAACGGACCACGAATTTCCCACCTTGCTTGCGGGCAATCAAATAATCGAACAATGCCGTCCGTGCTCCGCCGATGTGCAAATGCCCCGTCGGACTCGGCGCGTATCTTACGCGAAACTCTGCCATAATGCCCTCTCCTCCCGTACTCCCGCGCCAACCGCTCGCCGGAAGCCATTCGATCCGTAAAAAGATTATTTGTTATGATAGCACATCTTTCACAAGACAAACAACCGCCTGTGCGGCAATCCCTTCGCCCCGCCCGGTGAAGCCGAGCTGCTCCGTCGTCGTCGCTTTCACATTAATCTGCGACGGCTCCGATTCGAGCGCGGTTGCGATCCGCTCGATCATGGCGGGAATGTACGGCGCCATCTTTGGCTTCTGCGCGATGATCGTGCAGTCCGCATTGCCCAGGCGGTACCCCGCTTGCTTGGCACTCTCCCAAACCTGCACAAGCAGCTTATAGCTGTCCGCATCCTTATACGCAGCATCCGTGTCGGGAAAATGCTTTCCGATATCCCCCAGCCCCAGTGCGCCAAGAATCGCGTCGGTCAGCGCGTGCAGCAGCACGTCCGCATCGGAATGCCCAAGCAGCCCTTTTTCATACGGAATGTCCACGCCGCCGATAATGCACTTGCGTCCCTCCACCAGTTGATGCACGTCGAACCCTTGTCCCACTCGTATCATGACTCTCGCTCTCCCCTGACATGTCGAATGATCCACTCGGCCCAAGGCAAGTCCTCAGGCGTCGTGATTTTGATATTGTAATAGTCCGCTTCGACTACGGCGACCCGGACGCCGAGCCGTTCGACCAACATAGCGTCGTCCGTCCCGACGAAGCCTTCCTCCCGCGCCCGCTCGTGCGCATCGCGCAGCAAAGAAAAACGAAAAGCCTGCGGGGTCTGAATCGCCCACAAGCTGCGCCGGTCCGGGGTCGCTTGGATCAACCCTTCGCCGTCCACAATTTTAATCGTATCTTTTACGGGTACGGCCAGAACAGCCGCTTCGGTCTCTTTCGCTTTATCCAGGCATGCTGCGATATGCTCCCGGGCGGCAAACGGCCGGACACCGTCGTGTATCATCACCCAATGGACCGTGCCCTCCAAAGCCAGCAGCCCTTGGTAAACGGAGTCTTGACGTTCCTTCCCCCCGGGAATCACCCACTTCACCTTTCTTAGCCCGTAAGTCTCGATATAGCCCCGGCACCGCTCTACATCGTCCGCACCCGTAACCAACACGATGTCGCTTACGGCTTCTAGCCGATCGAACAGCTCCAGCGTATGTACCAGAATCGGTTTACCGTCCAGCAGCAAATATTGCTTGCTTTCTTGCGTTCGCATACGCGAGCCTCTGCCCGCCGCTACGACCACGACCCCCAGTTTATCCGTCACCTTGTCCACCTGCCACTATGGTTCGGCTCCGAATGAAGCAAACCCGTTTGCCTTATTCTAAGCGCATCTATCTTATCATACCGTGTTAGAGCGCTTTTTCCAATAGCTTCGGCTTGGCAAATATCATCCGTCCGGCTGACGTTTGCAGAACGCTTGTCACCAGCACATCGAGCGTCATGCCGATAAAGTCCCGGCCGCCTTCCACGACAATCATTGTGCCGTCATCCAAATAGGCGACGCCCTGTCCATGCTCCTTGCCGTCCTTGATGACTTGCACCAGAATTTCCTCTCCGGGCAGTACGACCGGCTTCACCGCATTCGCCAGATCGTTGATGTTCAGAACCGATACGCCTTGCAGCTCGCATACTTTATTAAGATTGAAGTCGTTCGTAATCACTTTGCCCTGCAAAGCTTTGGCCAGACGCACAAGCTTGCTGTCCACCTCGGAAATCTCTTCGAAATCCCCCTCGTAGATGAGTACTTTGACATCAAGCTCCTTCTGGATTTTGTTCAAAATATCCAACCCCCGACGGCCGCGGTTGCGCTTGAGCAAATCCGACGAATCGGCAATATGCTGCAGCTCCTCCAGCACAAATTCGGGAATGACGAGGGTTCCCTCGATAAATCCGGTTTTGCAAATATCCGCAATACGTCCGTCAATAATCACGCTCGTATCGAGAATTTTATGCTCCTCGAATCCTTTGGCCTCCCCTGACGCTCCCTTCCCGCGATCCGAACGTCGTGCATCCAGCACAGTGAACAGCTCCTCCTGTTTCACTGCGCCAAGCCGATAGCCCGCATACGAAAATGCCGCGATCAGCAGCATATGCAGCAGAGGGCTGAACACGCCTGCCTGGCTGAACGGATGGAGCAGTACCGACGAAAAAAGCAAGCCGACGACCATCCCGATCGAGCCCGCAAGCAGATCGGTCACCGGTACGTTGGCAATGCGTTCCTCTCCCCGCTGCACCACTTTCAGCAGATACGTTAATGCCCAAGAACTGATCGAATAGAAGAGCAGCGCGCCGGCCCCCAGCATCCAGAGGGCTTGTCCTTGAATCTCTTCCCGTCCCAAAACCGATGCTATGAATTCAAAACATGGTTTCCCTATCGTATCACTCCACCGTACTCCTAGCGCACCGCCGATAACTGCAAATAGAAGCTGAAACCATTTTTTCATCATAGACTTTCACCTCCATAAAAATAACAAATTCTGCCTTCTTCTACAATTATGATCCAAATTACTCCAGCCTAATCGTATCAGTTGAAGAAAATGAAAAAAAGCATTCATTTTCCTTGCGGAAAACAAATGCTTTTCATTTTCATGGCCTTGTGAAGCTTATGCGGTTTTAGATGCCCGTTGTTTTGGACTCCTGCTCTTCCATGGACGGACGTTTTCTTCGTTTCCAGAAGAACAGCCGATCAACGTTTTTTTTTAAGCCGTACAGCGCATAAAGAAGCAGCGGTACGAAGATGAGCTTGGACAACAGCCCCGGATACATGACAGCCAGTACAACGGCAACCACGACAACGACAGGCGTAATCCAGATAGCGGCTTTCGGGATGCCGACTTTTTTGAAGTTCGGGTATTTGACGGTGCTGACCATCAGGTAAGACAGCAGAAGCGTCGACAAGACGAGTACGACGGTGTTCAACTCTTTATGGAACAGCGCGAGCGTACACAATACGCCGCCGGCTGCAGGAATCGGCAAGCCGATAAAATATCCCGGCGTCCCGGCAACGACATTGAAGCGGGCCAGACGAAGCGCGCCGCAGATCGGGAAGATCGCGGTCACGATCCACGCTGCCGCTGCATTCATCTCGGTGAAAGCCACCACATACATGATGAACGCCGGCGCTACACCGAACGAGATGACATCGGACAGCGAGTCTAGCTCTTTGCCGAATTCGCTCTGCGCATTGAGCGCACGGGCAACGCGTCCGTCCAATCCGTCCAGCAGCATCGCGACGATGACCATGATCGCAGCAAGCTCGGGCTTACTATTAAACACGGAAATAATTGCAATAATACCTAAGAACAAGTTCCCAATCGTAAACAAGTTCGGAAGGGATTTTGTTATCATTGTTTTAGTCCACCTCTGGTTTTACTGTACCCTAATATCTTAATAATATTTGGCTACCCTCTGATTGTATGCAAGTTAAATATGTCTGTCAATGAGCACCTGATCTTGAATCCTCTTTAAGCCTTCTTTAATCGTACGTGCACGCACTTCGCCGATGCCGTCCACTTCGTCCAATTCCTCAATCGTCGCCATCATCAGATGCGGGAGCTGACCAAACCGTTCTACCAAATTATGTATAATAACGGAGGGAAGACGCGGTATTTTGTTCAGTACCCGGTAGCCTCTTGGCGAGATCGTCTCCTCCGCGCTGCCAGGCGTATGCGGATAGCCGAGCGCCCGTGCAATGTGCGAATGATCGAGCATCTCGTCGGTCGAATGCTTCTTGAGGGTCACTTGAACTTCTTTTACCTTCTCTTCAGTCAACTCTTTGACGTAATCCTTAATCAACAAGTATGCCTCATTCTCAGTGTTGCCAACCAATTCCTCCAACTGCATGCTGATCAACCGGCCTTCGTTACCAAGCTCGTTAATGTAACGCTTGATCTCTCCTTTAATACGTAAAACCATCTCAATACGTTGCATCACACCGGTCACATCGTGCAAAGTGACCAGCTCCTCAAATTCGGAAGCGCCCAGATTGGTCAAATCCTGGTCCAATACGGACTTGTATTTCTCCAGCGTTTGAATCGCCTGATTCGCTTTCGTCAAAATAACGCCGATATCTTTGAGCGAATAGCGCAAGCTACCTTGATACAAGGTAATGACGTTTCGCCGCTGCGAGATGGACACCACAAGCTTGGAGGTCTGCTTCGCGACGCGCTCCGCCGTCCGGTGCCGAATGCCCGTTTCGGTAGACGTAATCGAAGAGTCCGGAATCAGCTGCGTATTCGCATACAGAATACGCTTCAAATCCTCGCTGAGGATGATCGCGCCGTCCATTTTGGCCAGCTCATATAAATAGTTCGGGGAAAAATCGCAGTTGATCGAAAAGCCGCCGTCTACAATCTCCATCACTTCCGGGCTGTAGCCGACGACGATTAAGCCGCCCGTCTTGGCGCGCAGCACGTTCTCCAGCCCTTCCCGGAACGGCGTGCCTGGCGCAACGAGCTGCAGCAGCTGGCTCATGACGTCGCGTTTTGCTTCTTCCTTGCTCAATGGTGTCCCTCCTGACGAATTTTTTGAAGCAAGTGGAGGTTGATTGCGCAGCAGGGAGAACTGCCTCCGGCCGCTCTTGAACTCGGAAAGTTTGAATTATAATTTAAGGTAGCTTTCCGAGTTCAAAGGCGGCACGTAAACTCTCCGGCAGTTCCCCTGCGCTCCATCAAAACCCTTGTTTCAAAAAATATACTATACTAAAGCAGCCGATAGCGCCTCGGCTACGGTATTGACGCCGATAATTTGAATGCCTGCCGGGGGCGTCCAGCCTTTCAGGCTTTTTTGCGGGAGAATGACGCGGCGGAAGCCGAGCTTCTCCGCTTCCCTCACCCGCTGGTCGACGCGCGAGACGCCGCGCACCTCGCCCGTCAGGCCGACTTCGCCGAAGATGACGTCGAACGGCTGCGTCGGCTGTTCGCGGAAGCTGGAGGCAATGCTGACCGCTACCGCAAGGTCGACGGCAGGCTCATCCAGCTTCACACCGCCTGCGACGTTAAGGTAAGCGTCCTGATTTTGCAAAAACATGCCCATCCGCTTCTCCAGCACCGCGATAATCAGGGATAGTCGATTATGGTCGAAGCCTGTCGCCATCCGCCGGGGGGATGGGAAGTTGGTGGACGAAACGAGCGCTTGAAGCTCTACGAGCACCGGACGCGTCCCCTCCATACTGGCGACGACGGTCGAGCCGGCAACGCCCAGTGGGCGCTCGGACAAAAACAGCTCCGACGGGTTGTTGACCTCGACCAGGCCACTTTCCCGCATCTCGAAGATCCCGATTTCATTGGTCGAACCGAACCGGTTTTTAACGGCGCGAAGCACCCGGTACGAATGATGCCGCTCCCCTTCGAAATACAGCACGCAATCGACCATATGTTCGAGTAATCGCGGTCCTGCAATGGCGCCCTCTTTAGTAACATGACCAACGAGGACGGTTGCGATTCCTTTCATTTTAGCAATCCGCATAAAATGTCCCGTACATTCCCGAACTTGAGAAACCGAACCCGGAGCGGAAGCTACGGCACCGTGGTATACCGTTTGGATCGAATCGATGACGATGAAATCCGGTTCGATCTCGTCGATCGCCGCTTCGATATGCTCCACATTCGTTTCACAGAGCACGAACAACTGCGGGGAAACGGCTTGCAGCCGATCAGCCCTCAGCTTCGTCTGGCGGACGGATTCCTCTCCGGAAATATACAGCACCTTCAAGTCCAGCTGCGTCAGCAAATGCGATGTTTGCAGAAGCAGCGTCGACTTCCCGATCCCCGGGTCGCCGCCTACCAGAATCAAGGAGCCGGGTACAATGCCGCCGCCAAGCACGCGGTTCAACTCCCGATTGTCCGTCACGATCCGCTCTTCTTGACTGCTTTCTATGTTTATGATAGAAACCGCTTTTTCTTTCTTGTTCAAAAAATTTGTGTGCAGCCCTTTGCTCTTAACAACGGTCTCCACTTCTTCCACAAATGTATTCCAAGCTTCGCAGCCCGGACATTTACCGAGCCATTTCGGCGATTCGTAGCCGCATGACTGGCAGAAGAACTTTGTTTTTGTTTTCGCCATCATTTAACCCTGCTTTCTTATCCCAACTCAAAGTTTACCATTTTGACCCTGTCTTGAAAACCCTTGCCGCCGCTGAAAAGAAAAAAAGCTTTAATGGTAAAGAAAAAAAACATCCCTCCGGCCCAACTTGCAGCCGTGGGATGCTATGGAAGAAGCCTGCGCTCCTAAAATTTTTTGACTTAAGCCTGCGTACCGACACCTTGGTTGCGGTGAACGATCAATTCGCCGTCCTTCTCGTCGATCGTAAGCGAGTCGCCTTTGGCGATATTGCCGCGCAGCAATTCTTCGGACAACCGGTCTTCGATGTGCTTCTGAATTGCTCTGCGCAGCGGTCTTGCGCCGAAGGTCGGATCGTAGCCTTCTTTGGCCAGGAACGCTTTGGCCGAATCGGTCAGGAAGAATTCGACTTCCTGCTCTTTCAACCGTTTGCGAAGCTCTTCGGCCATCAAAGTCACGATCTCGGCGATATGCTGTTCTTCCAAGGAGTGGAACACGATAATCTCGTCGATCCGGTTCAAGAACTCCGGACGGAAGCTTTTCTTCAGCTCGCCCATTACTTTTTCTTTCATATTGTTATAGTCTTTGCCTGCATCATGTGCAGCGGTGAAGCCGAGCGTCGAGTTTTTCTTGATTGTATCGGCGCCAACGTTCGATGTCATGATGATCAGCGTATTGCGGAAGTCGACCGTACGGCCTTTGGAATCCGTCAGGCGGCCATCTTCAAGCACCTGCAGCAAAATGTTGAATACTTCAGGATGCGCTTTTTCGATTTCGTCCAGCAGGACGACGGAATACGGCTTGCGGCGTACTTTTTCGGTCAATTGACCGCCTTCTTCGTATCCGACGTAGCCCGGAGGCGCTCCGACCAAACGAGAAGTAGAGTGTTTCTCCATATACTCGGACATGTCGATCCGAATGACGGCATTTTCGTCACCGAAGAGAGACTCGGCAAGCGCACGAGCCAGCTCGGTTTTCCCGACGCCGGTCGGACCAAGGAAGATGAACGAGCCCATCGGGCGTTTCGGGTCTTTAAGACCCGCTCTAGCCCGGCGAATTGCGCGGCTGACAGCCTTGACCGCTTCATCCTGACCGATCACCCGGTTATGCAGGATCGATTCCATTTTCAGCAGGCGCTGAGTTTCTTCCTCAGCCAGCTTCACGACAGGAATACCGGTCCAGCTTGCTACGACCTGGGCAATATCGTCCGGCGTCACTTCGGAGTCGGTGCGCCCTTGCTTCTCTTTCCATTCGTTCTTCGTCGAATCCAGCTCTTCGCGCAGCTTCTGCTCCGTATCGCGAAGCGATGCCGCTTTCTCGAATTCCTGGCTTTGTACGGCGGCGTCTTTTTCCTTGCGGATGTCATCGAGACGGCTTTCCAGCTTTTTCAGATCCGGCGGTACCGTATACGAACGGAGCCTTACTTTGGAGCTAGCTTCGTCGATCAAGTCGATCGCTTTATCCGGAAGGAACCGGTCCGTAATATAACGGTCGGACAGCTTCACGGCTTGCTCAATGGCTTCATCCGTTATTTTCACGCGGTGATGGGCCTCGTAACGGTCACGCAGCCCGTGCAAAATCTGAATCGCTTCTTCCGGCGACGGTTGATCGACCGTGATCGGCTGGAAGCGTCTTTCCAGCGCCGCATCCTTTTCGATATATTTGCGGTACTCGTCGAGCGTCGTAGCCCCGATGCACTGGAGCTCACCGCGAGCCAGAGCCGGCTTCAAAATATTCGAAGCGTCGATCGCGCCTTCCGCCCCGCCGGCACCGATCAGCGTATGCAGCTCGTCAATGAACAAGATGATATTTCCGGCTTGCCGGATTTCATCCATAATTTTTTTCAGGCGGTCTTCGAATTCGCCGCGGTATTTCGTACCGGCGACGACCGAACCCATATCCAAGGTCATGACGCGCTTATCGCGCAGCGTTTCCGGAATTTCGTTGGCGACGATTTTTTGCGCAAGTCCTTCGGCAATCGCCGTTTTACCTACGCCGGGTTCCCCAATGAGGACCGGATTGTTTTTCGTCCGGCGGCTGAGCACTTGAATCACGCGCTCGATTTCTTTGCTGCGGCCGATGACCGGATCCAGGTTGCCATCCTTGGCATAAGCCGTCAGGTCGCGAGCCAGACCGTCCAAGGTCGGTGTATTCACATTCGTCGGGTTACCATGGTTAGGCGAGACCACCTCGCTGCTGCCAAGCAGTTGAAGCACTTGCTGACGAGCCTTGTTCAGGCTCACGCCCAAATTGTTCAATACGCGTGCAGCAACGCCTTCGCCTTCACGAATCAAGCCGAGCAGAATGTGCTCCGTTCCGACGTACGTGTGTCCCAGCTTGCGGGCTTCGTCCATCGACAGCTCGATTACTTTTTTCGCCCGCGGCGTGTACGCGATATTCGATGGCTGCTCTTGTCCCCGTCCGATCAGCGATTCGACTTCGTCTTGAATTTTTTCAAGGCCGAGTCCGAGCGCAATAAGCGCCTTCGCGGCAATGCCTTCGCCTTCACGAATCAGACCGAGCAGAATGTGCTCTGTTCCGATATTGTTGTGTCCCAAACGAACTGCTTCCTCCTGCGCCAAGGACAATACCTTTTGCGCGCGTTCCGTAAATCTGCCAAACATCATGTGTAACACCTCCAAAGATTGGTATAGCGTATGCTTATTATGCGGTTTCGTATGTTGACGGCTAGCCCGTTTCCGCAATTTTTTCCCGGATGAGCTGTGCTCGCCTAATGTCTCTTTCTTCAGGTGTCAGCTTTTCTCCTGCCGTCTGCTGCAAAAAACCAGGCTGGGTCATAACCAAAAGCTCGTTGAGCACATGTGAAGAGACGTTTTTAATAAACCCGAGATCAATCCCGAGCCGCACGTCCGACAGCCGCTGCGCCGCTTCTTTGGAATCCATAATCGCCGCATACGACAAGACGCCGTAAGAGCGGCTGACCCGGTCCAAAATTTTAGCTCTTGTCTCGTAGATCAGCTTCTGTCTGGCCGCACGTTCGTGCTCAATAATTTGCCGTACGACGCTATAGAGGTTATCGATAATTTCCTCTTCGGATTGTCCCAGCGTAATTTGGTTCGAAATCTGGAACAGGTTGCCGAGCGCTTCACTGCCTTCTCCATACAAGCCCCGCACGGCCAACCCAACCTGGGTAATAGCCGATAATATGCGGTTGATCTGCTGCGTCAGAACGAGTGCGGGAAGATGGATCATCACCGAAGCGCGAATCCCCGTACCCACGTTCGTAGGACAGCTCGTCATATATCCGTGTTTTTCGTCAAAAGCATAATTCAAATGCGTTTCAAATATATCGTCGATCTGGTTGGCCAGATCCCAAGCTTCTTTAATCTGAAAACCAGGACACAAGCACTGAATCCGAAGATGGTCTTCTTCATTGACCATGATGCTAACGGACTCGTTGTCACTGAGAATGACGGCTCCGTTGCGCGATTCGTTAGCCAGTGCCGGACTAATCAAATGCTTTTCGACCAGCACCCGTCTCTCCAGTTCATTCAAATCGGAAAGCGGCAGCATCGAAAACCGGCTTATCGTGCCCAGCTCTTCATTATGAGCGACCTGAGCTACCTGCTCCAGCACTTCCTTCGATTGCTGGTTCGTTGCCAACATAGGGAAGGGGTACGCCTGCATATTTCGCGCGATGCGTATGCGGCTGCTGATGACGATATCCGAATCCGGCCCTTCACCCTTCATCCAATCGCTAAGCGCATTCTCTGTAAAACGGCTTGCTTCCGTCATAAGCACTCCTCCTTACCTCAGCCGTCTAGCCTTCGGCAACCTTTTTCTCAAGCTCGCGGATTTGATCCCGCAGACGGGCTGCTTCTTCGAATTCCTCATTATCGATACGGATCAGCAATTCCTTTTTCAACTGATCGATTTCACGCTTATGTTTAATTAACCCGCCGGACCGCTTGGGAACCTTGCCGGTATGAATAATGCTGCCATGGACGCGTTTGAACAGCGGGTCCAGCTTCTCCCCAAAATGCTTATAGCACTCGCTGCAGCCGAAACGGCCGATTTTGCTGAACTGCGTATAGGTTAGTCCGCAATGCTCACAGCGGCTGGGCTGTACTTTGTTGGCGAGCGTGCTGTGCGCCGAAGGTTCGAAATCCAACAGTCCGCTGAGCAGGTTATGAATGGAAAACCCATTAGCCGTCCCCGGGATGAGCTCCCCTTTTTCTCTGGCGCACGATTCGCAAATGTGAAATTCCGTCTTTTCGCCATTCAATATTTTCGTAAAATGAAGCGTCGCTTGCTTCTTGCCACATTCCTGGCAAATCATCTGGGTCCCTCCTTTAATCTTGCCCTGGGACGGCAGGATACGAATATCATTTGCTTAGCAAAGAAATCAACATCGCCTTCAATATTCTTGCCCTGATCTCATCCCTTAGAGGCAGTTTCAGGATCAGGACCTCCCGGGTAATGGCTGCTTTCATCAATGCCGCTTCCCGCGAAGTGATGAAGCCCCCTTCTTCCAGCTGATACAGCAGTCCTTCGGATGCAAGCTGATCCATGTGCGCACCGATGGTTTGGAAAATATGGTCCATCACTGCGCCATGCGATTGCAGCTCGATTCTTTGAATTCGAATGTAACCGCCGCCGCCCCGCTTGCTTTCGACAATGTACCCTTTCTCCAATGTAAAACGGGTACTAATGACGTAATTGATCTGCGAGGGAACGCAGTTGAATTGATCGGCCAACTCATTGCGTTGGATCTCGATCACACCGTCGGGGCTCTGCTGCAAAGTTTGCTTCAGATATTGCTCAATAATTTCTGAAACATTGCGCATCTATTCGACCTCCCGCGACAGAAGTAAAACCATATTTAAAGTAAAGAAAGCCTAGATGATCTGGTATAAGTCTAGTGGCAGAATCATTGACTTTGACTTTCTTTGACTTTAACTACATTATAGCAGATTTGCGTAAGATTGCAACACCCCAACCTATTTCTTAGTTTGGGGTCGTCCGGGCACTTTTATTCTTGCCGATATAAG